>JAVKCL010000016.1:0-95209 GCA_040222775.1 Pseudomonadales bacterium | reverse complement strand
AGATCATGCTGAAAGCATCGGCAGAGAATTCCGGATTGTTCTGCCAACCCGCAATCGTCAGGCGGTGTTCGATATAGGTGCGCGTTTCCTCTTCACTCAACGGATTCAGGTGATAGGTCGCGATCACACGCTGCCGCAGCTGCTCGAAGCCTTCAGACAGCAATGTAGAGCGAAATTCCTGCTGACCGAGAAGAAATATCTGTACCAGCGGACGGCCGTCCAGTTGAAAGTTCGACAGCATGCGCAGCTCTTCAACAGACGCTGCCGGCAGATTCTGCGCCTCATCAACGATGAGCAGAATGCGCCGTCCGGATTGCACCTGCTGGGTGAAGTTGTGCTGTAACTCCTGCAGCAGCGTGGCTTTGCCGACATCTCTGGCATTGACGCCAAAACTGTTGGCCACCATCTGCAGCAGATCGAGTTCGCCCAGATTAGAAGTCACCAGCGTTGCGACCGAAAGCTCGGACTCATCCAGATCGCTCAACAGCGCATGCACCAGCGTGGTCTTACCGGTACCCACGTTACCGGTGATGGCGATAAAGCCCTCACCCTGGTTAAGCCCGTATTGCAGAAACGAAAGCGCCTTGGAATGCTCTGCGCTGGGAAAGAAAAAATTAGCGTCCGGCGACAGCTGGAAAGGTTTCTTGGTCAGCCCGAAATGTTCTTCGTACATGTTAAACCTCTACTCTTTCGTCTGTCGCGCCAGCCGGTCGTTCAGAACCGTACCCGTATCCATACCCGTAACCATATCCTTCTGATTGTGCCTGGGGCACTTTGTTCAACAGCATGCTGATAAGTTGAGCGTTCTTCAGCTGCGCAACCGCATCCTCTACCGCAGCCTGAGGGGTCTTGTTGGCCTCCACCACCACGATGGTCTGGCCCATCAGGTTAGCCAGAACCGCCGCTTCTGTGGTCGGCAGCAAGGGCGGACCATCGACCACCACAATCCGCTCAGCAGAGTGCGTCGCAATCTTGTCGATCAGACTGGTCATCATCTGACTGGCATACAACTCATCGAGATTATCGATCTGTTTACCACAGGACATGACGCTGAGCCGATCCACGTTGGTTTCGATGACGTTTGACTCCGCGCTGGTACGACCCTTGCCCTTGTTCAACAGATCCACCAACCCCGGCTCTTCATAGATGCCCATCCAGCGGCTCAGATCACCCTTGGCCACGTCACCGTCCACCAACAGAACTGAGCGGTCCACTTCACCGGCCAGGCTCAATGCCAGATTCAACGAAACAAAGGTCTTGCCTTCTGCGGGTAGCGCACTGGTCACAAAGATCACATTGGTAGGCCGCACATAATTCTGCGCAATCTGTTGCTGCAGATTCATCAGCAAAGGGCGTTTGATGCGGCGAAATTCCTGGCTCTGCCGGTGATTCTTATGACCCGGTACCAGAAAGCCATTGTCGCTGAGCCAGGGGAAGTCGAGTTCACAGGACTTGAGGTATTCGACCTCATGATCGGCGAGCGGCGCTTCTTCTACCACCGGCAGCACTGGGCTGGCACTGGTCTGGATCTGCCCACCAAGACTAGACGAACGACTTGCGTCGCGCGCCTGAACAGTCTCGTTTAAACCGTCCGCTGATGATCCCACCGCCTTCGCGATGGTCGACTCCCGGGTGGTCGCTGGCGCAACTTTGTCAACTTGTTTGTCCGCACGGCCTTCGGTTATCCGCTTCTTCACCAACCGAGCGGCAGCTTTCTCAATTGTGCTCATCGACAACTCAAAATTCTAATCAACCTATTGTATGCGTTAAATCCGTTATTAAGTGTATTTTCATGTAAATAGTGCGACAAAAATACACATTTAACGCCGTTTTGATGATCTGTGGCCCAATCCTGGCAGAACGCTTTCAGGCATAATAACCGCGACCTCGCCGCAGTTTACATGGATTGAATATTGGACTTTACCGAATATAAACCCCACATCGGTGTGATCGGTCTTGGCTACGTGGGATTACCCCTCGCCATCGAGATGGGCACGCGCTTTCCCACCGTCGGATTCGACATCAATGCACAACGGGTCGCCGAGCTGAAACAGGGCCACGACGGCACCCTGGAAGTGGAAGCGGCGGACTTTGCCCGTGCAGCTAATTTGACCTTCGCCTCAGAGCTCGATGCCTTACGCGACTGCAACACGTACATTGTCACCGTACCGACCCCGATCGATGAGTCCAAAAACCCAGACCTTCATGCCCTGATCAGCGCCAGCGAAACCATTGGCCAGGTGATCAGCGCCGGTGACGTGGTGATCTATGAATCCACCGTCTACCCGGGGGCTACGGAAGAAGTCTGCGTGCCAACCATCGAGCGAGTCTCGGGCCTCACATACAACCAGGACTTTTTTGCCGGTTACAGCCCGGAGCGCATCAACCCTGGCGATAAGGAGCACCGACTGCCGAATATCGTCAAAGTTACCTCCGGCTCCACACCGGAAGCTGCCGACTACATCGATCAGATCTATCGCGCGGTTATTACTGCCGGCACCCATCGCGCCTCCAGTATCGCCGTGGCGGAGGCCGCCAAAGTCATCGAAAACACCCAGCGGGACGTCAACATCGCGCTGATCAACGAACTGGCCATGGTCTTTCAACGCTTCGGCGTCGATACCGCCGAAGTGCTGGCTGCGGCAGGCACAAAATGGAACTTCCTGCCCTTCAAGCCGGGACTGGTAGGCGGCCACTGTATCGGCGTAGACCCCTACTACCTCACCCACAAAGCTCAGGCTACCGGCTATCATCCTGAGGTTATCCTGTCGGGACGACGCATCAACGACCAGATGGGTGAACACATCGCTGACCGACTGGTGAAACTGATGGTGCAGTCCCGCATCAGCACCGTGGGTGCCCGGGTGCTGGTACTGGGCCTGGCCTTTAAGGAAAACTGCCCGGACATCCGCAACACCAAGGTGGTGGATGTCATCAACACGCTGCAAACCTACCATCTGAGTGTCGACGTTCACGACCCCTGGGTGGATGAACAGCAGGCTCAGGCGGAATACGGCATCGAGCTGACTCAGCAGCCGGAACTGGCAGCCTATGATGCAGTGGTGCTCGCGGTCGCGCACCGACAGTTCACCACCGACCACTTCAACCCATTGGATTACGTCAAAGATCACCATGTGATCTACGATGTTAAAGGCGTCCTCGACCGTAACATCGTCTCCGAACGACTTTAGCGCAGGGAAGAATATGAAAGTCTTAGTTACCGGTGCAGCCGGATTTATCGGCTCAACTCTGAGCCACAAACTGCTTGCTCGAGGCGATACCGTGATCGGCATTGATAACCTCAATGACTACTACGAGGTCTCACTGAAAGAGGCCCGACTGGCACGCTTGACGCACAACAATTTCGATTTCCATCGCGCAGACATCTGCGACGCCGGCGGGCTCAAAGAGGTGTTCGACAAGACCAGGCCAGACCGTATCGTGCATCTGGCGGCGCAAGCGGGCGTGCGCTACTCGCTGGAGAATCCCCAGGCCTACATCGACACCAACGTCACGGGATTTCTCAACATCCTGGAAAACGTGCGTCATCAGGGCACCGAGCACCTGGTGTTCGCCTCGACCTCATCCGTCTATGGCGCACACACAAATATGCCGTTCTCAGTACACGATGGCGTAGACCACCCGGTCAGCCTGTACGCCGCCACCAAGAAAGCCAATGAACTGATGGCGCACAACTACGCCCACCTGTTTGACCTGCCCTGCACCGGCCTGCGTTTTTTTACCGTCTACGGCCCCTGGGGCCGACCTGACATGGCGCTGTTTCTGTTTACCCGCAAGATGCTGGCCGGAGAACCCATCGATGTGTTCAACCACGGCCATCACACCCGGGATTTCACTTACGTCGACGACATAGTGGAAGGCATTGTCCGCACCCTGGACAAACCGGCTCAACCCGACCCGAACTGGGATGCCTCCAAGCCTGATCCAGCCACCTCCAACGCGCCGTTTCGCATCTACAACATCGGCAGCAACAACCCGATCCAACTGTCGCGCTACATCGAGGTGCTGGAACAGGAACTGGGCGTCACCGCTGAGAAGAATCTGCTTGGACTGCAGCCCGGTGATGTGGCCGATACCTTTGCCGACGTCAGTGATCTGGTCACGGACATGAACTATCAACCCGATACCCCCATCGAGCACGGCATTCGTGAATTCGTAAAATGGTATCGCGACTACTACAAGGTTTAAGCAGTCTGACAAATGAGTGAACCGAAAGATAAAGCCACCATACTGGTCACTGGCGGCGCAGGCTACATCGGCTCCCACACCACCACGGAACTGCTGCAGAACGGCTACGATGTGGTGGTGCTGGATAACCTGAGTAACGCCAGCCGTAAGAGTATCGATGCGGTAGAACGCATCACACAGAAAAAGCTGACCTTCGTTCAAGGCGACATCCGCGATAACGCCACGCTGGCTGACTTATTCGCCACCTACCCCATTCAAGGCGTACTGCACTTTGCCGGCCTGAAAGCCGTCGGCGAATCCGCAGCGCAACCGCTGAAATACTACGACAACAACATCGCTGGCACCCTGTCGCTGGTGGAAGCCATGGCCAAGGCCGACTGTCGGACGCTGGTGTTTTCCAGTTCCGCCACCGTATACGGTACGCCACAGGAAATGCCGATCACCGAAGCCGCCCCCACCGGCGCGGTTAATCCCTACGGTCGCACCAAACTTATGGTGGAAGAGGCACTGACCGACCTGGTCAACGCAGAACCGGACTGGCGCATCTCACTGCTGCGCTATTTCAACCCGGTCGGCGCCCACGCCAGCGGCGAGATCGGTGAAGACCCCAACGACATCCCCAACAATCTGATGCCATTCATCAGTCAGGTGGCGGTGGGTCGAAGAGACAAGCTAAGCGTATTCGGCGACGACTACGACACCCCCGACGGCACCGGCGTGCGCGACTATATCCACGTCGTCGACCTCGCGCGCGGCCACCTGAAGGCACTCGACTACCTGCAGGCCAACCCAGGCCTGCATATCCACAATCTGGGTACCGGCAAAGGCTATTCCGTACTGCAAGCCATCGCCGCATTTGAAGCCGCCAGCGGCGTCAAAATACCCTACGAAATAGCCCCCCGCCGTGCCGGCGACATCGCCACGTCCTATGCTGATCCTTCTAAAGCGCGCCAGGAACTCGGCTGGCAGGCAGAATATGACCTCAAGCGCATGTGCGAAGATGCATGGCGTTGGCAAAAGTCGCATCCAATGGGTTATGAGGCTTGAGAAAACACGAACAAATCGTCATTATTCGCACCCTTCGAACCGCACCCTCGGAGGGGTGGCTGAGTGGTCGAAAGCACTGGTCTTGAAAACCAGCGAGGTTAATCCCTCCCAGGGTTCGAATCCCTGCCCCTCCGCCATTGCATAAAAAAGCCCGCTAAAAGCGGGCTTTTTTATGCAACGACGAAGGGGTGGCGCGATGAGAGCCCGCAGGGCGAACATCGCGCGAATAGCGCGATGTGAGTAATCCCTGCACTTCATCATAGAGCCTTTGCTAACCAAGGCTTTCCAACAACACTAGCACCAATCGCGCACGATCACCTCGAGGATCCTGCGGTGCGAGTCGATACAAGCTAGAGAGGCCTGCAGTGTGCCTGAATGGACGAGAAACTATTCGAATTTGCCAGCAGGATTAATCGAGCACTGGCTGCGGCTGCGCCTGAAACCCAGCAAGATTGATCAACTTGAGGCTCGGTGGCTCTTTACGTATCAAAGGTGTAGATCGGGATTGGAAGCCGTAAGAGATCGTCACCATTGCGGGTCACAACTCTATTTCCGCTTTCGACCCATTGTTGTCGCGCTCTGAATGGAATTCACCAGAAAGTCGCGATGGCGGGTCCGCCAAATCGCCAAGCTTGATCTTATCTTCCAGATTTTAACTGTGCCGAGTCAGTTTACATTCAGAAATAGTGCGTTAAGTTGTGGAACAACATGATTGGCAGGGGAATTTGAGTGTCTAAGAGTTTTGGTTTTCATTGGTGTGGATTGCTCCTTTTGGTCTTATCGGGGTCTGGGTGCGGAGGTGGCGGAAATAGCCTTTCCGAGAAAGAGGCTGTTCGCCTTATTACTGAAGCGGAAGGGCTGCCTAAGGACAGAATTTATCAGGGATGCATTAGGGGTAGCCATGTAGTAAAAAGCTGGTCTGGAACACGTCATTATTTCCCGTCGGATGATCCGTTGTACGAGGAGATAGATCGGCTAGTCCAACAGGGTTTCTTGAAAGCCCGAAGCGACGGGTCTGAGAATCTGACTAACTTCGCTCTAACCGATAAAGGCAAAGAAATTCTTGCGTCCGGTTTAGTGCATGTGAAGAAAATGGAGATAACGGATGAGAAGGACTATCCGCTCTATGGCGAGTTGTGCATCTATACTCACATGGACGGGCGTATTGAACTAGAAGAATTGCTTGTGGATAGCGCCACGGGCATAGCGACGGCAAGTTACCGAGTTTTGCCAAAACCGACGGACTACTTTCAATATCTGCAGTCTATTGATCCATCCAGAGTGAGTGTCTTTGAGGAACTACTAAACAAGCAATCTGAAAAAACAATAAAATTAAAAAGATGGGACGAAGGTTGGCGTCCGTTAAAATAGCAGGTTGTGGGAAGGTTTTGCTGGTTCGGTTTCGTGGGGACATGAAGGGGATCCGCACTACCGGCGAGATATAATTGACGCAATCCGTGGACGATGCACGACCCCAGCCCGAGACGCGTACCGCTCGGTGGATGGGCGTCACTCCTTACCATGTTTAGGATTACGCCACGCAGGCAACTTACGTGCCAGTAATGCTTCCTGTACATTCTGCGAAGGTGCGCGATCGTCACTGCGCAGATCTGATTTTCTCTAAGGTATTGTCGTTCCAAGACCGGGGCAATGCCGCCCCAAATCTGTTCGCGCTTCTCGGCGCTTTTCTCGCGTGCCAGCTTTAAGGGCTGAAACTACCGTTATTTATTGGATTTATGCGATTAATCGCGCTGCTATGCGATGGGGCTTTTGGCAGCCTGCCCCTCCGCCATTAAACTCTGGTCTGTACCGGACACGTGCTTTACACATTCCCCGGCACACGCACTCCAACGAGTAAACACCTAGTCAGTCGAACAACTTCCCAAGCGCACTGCCCACACTACCCAACCCACTGGGCATAAAATCAGCAACCTTCGGCCCGATCAGACCAATCACCGTTTCAGCAACCTGCGGTGAAATACCCACCTGGTCAGCAAGCGACGAGATATCAATCTTCGATAGAAAGCCATCGAGGTCCAGACCACCCAGAAGGTCGGTGAAGTCAAAACCATCACTTCCACCTAACTGCCCCTCTAACGCTGAACCCAACGAACCGATTTTGTCCGCGGGCACCCCGGCTTCCTGAATTGAATCAAGCAGGCCTGGGGCGTTTTTCATCAGATCCATGATATTCATAGCTAGGCCTGATCATCCACGGTTGCATCAGGTGCATTCTTAGCAACAGAGGCGATGCCTTTGTCGCAAGCCGACGCTGAACTGTACATGCCGCTCTGACCGATCACCTGGCTGTTGCCTGCCTTGAGTACGAAAAAGGGCTTACCCGATTTGGTTTCTTTCTTTTCAAAGCGTTCAGGCTTCACTGCGTTTTCACGCACGCTCTTGATGCCGTTGGTGACGCCAGACTTTCCGGCGTAACCTTCGCCGGTCAGAATGACTTCGCCATTGCCCGCCTTCAGTCTGAACCGGAATTCGCCCGCTTTGTCTTTGTATACTTCAAACTTCCCTGCCATGTGCTGTCTATCCTTTGAATGATGTGTGGAGCGGCAAGAGTCTCACTTATGTCGCCGCAGGGGAAGGAGCAGAAGTAAAACTCAGGTAAATTCGCCCGCGTTGTTCATTCTCCGAGCGGACCAACACTTCTGAGCCATCCACCGACACAACAAAGACGATGGGCCGACAGCACACCTGGCAATCCTCGATGTATTCCTGGCCGTGCTCCTGTGGGTCGACCAGCACCGAAATTACCTCGCCACAATACGGGCAGGATACTGACCGTTCAGCCACCTCATCCAATGCTAAGCACCTCTACACTGCAGCGCATCAGTTGCTGGAACTCACCAGTTCAAACGACCACCAGTGCGGTGGCCGTGGTGTCGGTTCTCTGCCTACCTTGCGCGCGCGGGCCTGCCAGGCCAGATCAAGGGTAGCCTCATCGGTCACGCGCCGAACCTTGACCGGAAACAGGCGCTCACCAATGCGGATCCTCGCTTCCGGGTTATTCAGCACCATGGTTGACCAGGTCTTGCCATCACACTGAGCACAGCTCAGAAACAGGCGGCCCTCATCATCAGCCATGCAGTTCAGGTTGATGCTGTGAGGACGCCAGGAGCGAACCTCGATCTGGCACAAGGGTGCGACTGAGCGGTCGTTGGCGAAAGACCAATCATCTACCAGCGCGGTCTGCAGATCACCACTCAGCCACATGCCTGGCGTGCGTTCACACGGACATTGTGTTGCCACATAGGCACCCGCGCCCAGGACCAGAATAAGGGCGATCAACAAGGCTATTTTCATTCAGTTACCCTCGAGAATGTGTTGAATCTGCTTCAGCGCCAGTTGCATGCTCTGCTCGATAAACGGCTCTACCGCCGCGGGCTCGACCTCAGTCCGCCAGACCATGCGACAACCGGCATCGGTGGCGACGACCTGAATAGAGGCAAGGTGTGCATCCAGCGGTGGCGTCGACTCGATCACGCTGTAGCTGATAAAGCGTGCCTCGTTATCCAACTGCACAATGCGTTCGGCCAGTTGCCCGGCACCTGGCAGGTTGAATCGCCGGACTTCACCGTCATAAACACACCCTTCGATGCCCGGCACCCAGTCCACCCGGTCTGGCACGCCAACGATGGCCCATACCTGGTCCGCCTCGGCGGCGAAGTCATGTTCTATCTCTATGCTCATGTGCCGATGCTCACTCGTTAATCGCCATGCCAAGCCTGGCCTAAAATTGATAGGATACCAGCGCTTTTTGCAGATGATCTTATGAAATTTACCATCGCAGTGCACGGCTCACCGTATGGCTCGCACAGCCAGCACCAGGCACTGGCCTATTGCCAGGCTGTGTGCGCTAAAGGTCACGATATCAGCCGCGTGTTTTTCTACCATGAGGGTGTCTATGGTGCGCTCGGCAGCCATGTCGCACCACAGGATGAACCCGATGTGCAGAGCGCCTGGCACGAACTGGCCACCGCCCAGGGGTTCGAGTTGTGCGTGTGCATTGCCAACGCCATCAAGCGTGGGGTGCTGGATGAGGGCGAAGCTGAGCGCTACGAACAGAGCGCTGCAACCATCGCGCCGGGATTTACCATTGTCGGGCTGGGGCAACTGGTGGACGCCATGATCGTGGCCGACCGCTATGTTGAGTTTCCGGCATGAAAAGCGTGCTGGTGATCCTGTCCCGCGCGCCTTACGCGGGCGCTTATTTTGCGGAAACGCTGGAAGCCGCCATGGTCACCCAGGCATTTGATCTGCCTACCAGCATTCTGTTTCGAGATGCAGCGGTGAACATACTGCGCACGCCGGATGGATCGGAGACTGCGGGTCGTTCGCCTTTCAAAATGGTCGGCGCACTGGCCAGCTATGAAATAGACAAGCTCTATGTGTGCGAGTCATCCGCTAGCGCAGCGGGTGTGCTCGACACACCGGCAGCTAACCAATGGTCGGTCACCGCGTTATCCGACAGTGAAATTCAGCAGCTCATTGCCGGGCATGACATTGTGATGAACGGCTAATGACGACCCTGCACCTGATCTTTAATCAAGCCGGACTGAATGCCTGTCTGCGTGTGCGTGCCGTGGACGAGCCGGTCATCCTCATGGGAAATGCGGTTTATCACCACGCCCAGACCGAGGGCCTGAAAGCGCTGCACGAAGACTGTGCGCTGCGCGGTGTCACAACGGCAGACGTCGTCACCCGTGAAGAGCTGGTGGATTTGACGGTGGCGCACTGCCCGATCGTGAGCTGGGCTAATTGAACATGGTCAAACTGGCGTATGACAAAGAAGGGTTCCTGCGGGACCTGGACGCCTGGACCCCCGCGGTAGCAGCAACCATCGCGGCCAACGAGAACGTCACCCTCACCCCTGCGCACTGGCGGGTACTGGAAACGTTGCGGGCTTTTTACGCTGAAACAGACGTATCCCCCGCCATGCGGCCGTTTGTCAAAATCATGCGTGAGCGCTTGGGCGAAGGGTTTGGCACCAGCATTGCGTTGATGCAGTTGTTCGGTGACAGCCCGGCCAAAACTGCAGCCAAGATCGCTGGGCTGCCACGACCCACCAACTGTCTGTAACCTGCTATGTTTGCGGGTAGTTGGGGTTAAGAGCGCCCCAGTCGATTGCCAGCGAATGCGGCCACATCTCCCACAATCGCTAATGTCGGCCCATCCAGCCCGGCATCTTGTGCTAGCTGGGCAATGGTCGCCAGGGTGCCGGTAACGATGCGCTGCTCGGGCAACGTCGCCCGCTCAATCAGTGCCACCGGTCGCTCGGGCGATGCGCCAAATTCAATCAACCGGGCAGTAATCTGCGCCAGGCCCACCAGCCCCATATAGATCACCAGCGTCTGATCCGCTTTGCCGAGCTCTGGCCAGTCCAGATTTACCGCATTCTCAACACGATGCCCGGTCACAAATCTGACCGACTGGGCGTGATCGCGATGGGTGAGCGGAATGCCCGCATAGCTGGCCGCGCCTAACGCCGCGGTAATGCCTGGGATCACCTGCACATCGAAACCCGCCCGGGTGATGACCTCGACTTCTTCCCCACCCCGGCCATAAATGAACGGATCGCCGCCTTTTAAGCGCACGACACGTTTACCCTGGCTTGCAGCAGCCACAATCTGCTCATTGATCGAGGTCTGCTGGGTACTCCTATTATTCTTACGCGCGGGCGACTCACCGGGTTTGGGGCCCTGCTTACCCACGTAGACGAGCTCCGCATCGCGGCGCGCATACTCCAGCAACGCTACGTTTGCCAACTGGTCATAGAAGATCACATCCGCATACTGGATCGCACGCATGCCTTTCACGGTGATGAGATCAGGGTCGCCCGGGCCGGCACCCACCAGCACCACATCGGCCAGACTGTCCTTACCCAGAATTCGCGCCTTAATCTCGTCGTCGGTTTCAGTCGCCATGGCCTGCAGGCTGGGCCGTGTAAGCAGCGCGTTATAAGCGTGGGTCCGTTCATCCAGATCGCTGAACTGCGCCTTGAACCAGGGTCGCAGGCCAGCCACCCGCTGTACCACCTCACCCAGCGAGAGCGGCAGTAATTCTTCGATCCAGCCCCGTACCACACGTGCAAACGCGGGTCCGACGCCACCGGTGGATACCGACACGATCAGCGGGCTGCGATCAATGATGGCCGGAAAGGTCACATTGCAGTGGTCCGGATCATCGACGCAGTTCACCAGCACCCCCATGCCCTGGGCCTGAGTGTAGATCTCGCCGTTGAGAGCCCGATTGTCTGTCGCGCACACCACCAGACGAGTGCCGGGCTGCAGATCATCCGGCGCATAGGCCCGTTCGATATAGCGATAAGCTGCCGGGTCGATCTCGGCGGTGAAAGTTTCGCTCCTTGCTGGCGCGACCACGGTTAACTGTGCGCCGGCGGCGATCAGCCACCTGGCCTTGCGTGCGGCCCGCACACCTGCACCGACGACCAGACAGGGTACCCCGTCCAAATTGTGCACAAGCGGCAGAGCAAGTTTCACTGGCGAAACTCAATAGAGGTCAGGCCACCCATATAAGGCCGCAACGCATCCGGTACGGCCACCTTGCCGGTGCCGTCCTGATAGTTTTCCATCACCGCCACCAGGGTGCGGCCCACCGCCAGACCCGAGCCGTTCAGGGTATGTACCAGTTCGGGTTTACTCTTGGGCTCAGTGCGATAACGCGCCTGCATACGGCGCGCCTGAAAATCGAGGAAATTACTGCAGGATGAGATCTCCCGGTAGGCACTCTGCCCCGGCAGCCACACTTCCAGGTCGATGGTTTTAGCGGCAGAGAAGCCCAGATCGCCGCCACACAGCACGACCGCGCGATACGGCAGCTCCAGACCCTGAAGCACTGCTTCAGCATGGCCGACCAGCTCATCCAACGCAGACCAGGAATCCTGTGGCCGCACCACCTGTACCAGTTCCACCTTCTCAAACTGATGCTGACGGATCATGCCGCGGGTATCACGCCCGTAACTGCCGGCCTCAGAACGAAAACAGGGCGTATGACAGACATGTTTGATGGGTAACTGCTCACCAGCAATGATGGTGTCGCGATAGAGATTGGTGACCGGCACTTCGGCGGTGGGGATCAGATAGTTTTCACCCTCACCCTGGATGCGAAACTGATCCTCAGCGAACTTCGGCAGTTGGCCGGTACCACGCAAACTGTCGGCGTTAACAATATAGGGAACGTAGATTTCCTGATAACCGTGGTGCTGGGTATGCAGATCAAGCATGTACTGGGTCAGCGCACGCTGCAGCCGCGCTGTAGCACCATGCATCACCACGTAACGACTGCCGGAGATTTTGGCCGCCGCATCGAAGTCCATGTCTGCCTGGCCGAGATCAACATGGTCACGCGGTTCGAAATTGAATTCCGGCAGATTGCCCCACTGACGCAGCTCAACATTTGAATCTTCATCAGCACCCGCCGGTACACTGGCATCGGGCAGATTGGGCACACCGCTCAGCAGTGCATTGAGCTCGTTCTGTACCACCTCAAATCCGGCCTTGGCCTCGCTCAGGCGATCTCCCAGATCACCTACCTCGGCCACCAGTGGTGCAATATCAATGCCCTCAGACTTGGCCTTGCCAATGCTTTTCGATTTGGCGTTGCGTTCTGCCTGCAACGTTTCGGTCTGCTGCTGCAGTTTACTGCGTTCATCTTCCAGCGCTTGAAAGCGCGCCACGTCGAAGTCAAAGCCTTTCAACTTCAATTGATCTGCAATCGCTTGGGGGTCTTCTCTCAAGCTACGGATGTCTAACATGATATCCCACGGTCCAGGTTGATTAAGCTAACAGTCGGTGGCCGACATAAACCGCCAGCACACAGGACAACAGCGACGCCGCCGCATAGCCCGCTGCCGCGTATAAGCGGCCCTGCTCATACAGCAGCAGCGTATCCAGTGAAAACGTCGAAAAAGTGGTGAACCCACCCAGCACACCTACCACCAGCAGATAGCGGCCCCAGTCTAAAAACCAGTGTGTGTCTGCATGAGCTGCCCAGACCAGTCCGATGGCAAACGAGCCGGCTATATTAATGCCGAGCGTGGCCCAAGGGAACAGCTGTCCGCCGGACACCAGGAGCTGCGCACTGAAGCGCAGCAGTGAACCCAGGCCACCCCCCACAAAAACCATGAGCGCCGCCGTCCAACTCATGAGGTCTTCTGTCGACGGCTGGCACGGGCGCTCTGGTCCAGCTTCTGCAGCCGAGCGAGGCGCGCCTGGATTTTGGCTTCCAGCCCCTGATCGGTGGGCTGATAAAATTGCGCTGCTTCCATTTCTTCCGGTAGGTAGGTCTCCCCGGCTGCGTAGCCACCCTCTTCTGTCTGTTCGGTGTGGGCGTGCCGATAACCTTCGGCATAACCCAGATTCTTCATCAGGCCGGTGGGCGCATTGCGCAGATGCATAGGCACCGCATAGCTGGGATGACTGGCAACAAAACTACGCGCTGCTGAGTAAGCGGTATAGGCGGCATCGCTCTTGGACACCGAGGCCAGATACAAGGTCGCCTGGGCCAGTGCCAGTTCCCCTTCCGGGCTACCCAGGCGCTCGTAAGCTTTCAGCGCGGACAGCGTCATGTCCAGCGCCCTGGGATCTGCGTTACCAATGTCTTCGCTGGCCATGCGGATCAGCCGGCGGCCCAGGTAGCGCGGGTCGGCACCCCCCTCCAGCATGCGACAGAACCAGTACAGGGCGGCATCCGGGTGCGAACCACGCACCGACTTATGCAGCGCCGAAATCTGTTCGTAGAACACGTCACCGCCTTTATCGAAGCGGGTGACCGTGTCTCCAGACGCCGCCACCACCGCCACTTCGTCCACTTCGCCGTCGGCAAACTGCAAGGCCAGCTCAAACAGGTTCAACAGGCGGCGCGCATCGCCATCTGCCTGTCGGACCATCAGCGTGGCGGCATCGGCGTTCACCTGAGCCTGGGTAAATTCGGCAGCTCGAGTAAGCACTTCATGCAGGTCCTGGTCGGTCAATGGTTTGAGTACAAATACCCGGGCACGGGACAACAGCGCCTGATTAACTTCAAAAGACGGGTTTTCCGTGGTGGCGCCGATAAAGATGATGGTGCCCTTCTCCACATGGGGTAGAAAAGCATCCTGCTGGGCTTTGTTGAAACGGTGCACTTCGTCGACAAACAGGATCGTACGTACACCAGAGGCCGCACGTTGTTGGGCCTGGGCCACTGCTGCGCGCACCTCCTTCACACCGGACAACACCGCCGATAAGGAAATCAGTTCTGCGTCCGCATTGGCGGCCAGCATGTTGGCCAGGGTAGTTTTGCCGGTGCCCGGTGGACCCCACAGAATCATCGAGGTAATGGACTTCTGCTCGATCAGCAGCCGCAGGGGTTTGCCTTCAGCCAGAAGGTGAGATTGACCGAAAAAGTCAGCCGGTTTGTTGGGCCGTAACTGCGCTGCCAGGGGAGCCGATGCGGCTACCGATGAATCCGAGGGGAAGCTCAGTTGCGGTTTATCATCATCCTCGAACAACCTCAGTCCCAGGTGGCAACACCAAATCAAAGTAACCGGATTGTATCATCTGGCGTACGCTTTGGTGTTCAAACTGAATGAAGGTCAATTGCCCGGTCTGATCATAGATCTGCAGCGACAGCAGCCGTTCATCCCGCCATTCCAGCCGGATCTCTTCCAGCAACGAATCATCCGCGTGCGGGTGAAGACTGAACAGGCCCGGTTCGTATTCGACCACCTGAAAATAGTCACCCACGCTACCGCCGTTTACC
Organism: Pseudomonadales bacterium; assembly: GCA_040222775.1. GTDB lineage: Bacteria > Pseudomonadota > Gammaproteobacteria > Pseudomonadales > Azotimanducaceae > UBA4421. The sequence goes on along the minus strand of JAVKCL010000016.1, from coordinate 80,182 downwards.
AGCATCGCCAGGGGTACGTCTGCCCAGTTGTCAGCCAGCGCGCGTTTGGTCACCTGTTCCAGGTCGGGATCGTAAATCTGCAGTTCATCATCCAGCAACAGCACGGTCTGCGGAAAAGGGGTTTTGATCTCCCAACGCGCCTTAGGCCGCTGTACCGCCAGTTCACCTTCGCTGGACTCAATCAACACACCGCGGGGAGAATAAACCTGTTGCACAAAGGGATGTCGATAGCCTTCCAGGCCGGCCAGGTGGTCAGACAGGCGCGCGGCATCCGCCGCTGCCGGGCGTTCTACAGACGGTTGGGTCTCGGCAGCAAACGCCGCCAGACTTAAGAGGCTAATGCTCGCGATTAGGAACCAGTATTTCACGACTACCATTGCTGTTCATTGAACTGACCACACCCGCATCTTCCATGGCTTCTATCAGGCGTGCGGCGCGGTTGTAGCCGATCCGCAGCTTGCGCTGCACTGACGAAATGGAGGCTCTGCGGCTCTCCAGTATGAACTGTACGGCTTCGTCATAGAGTTCGTCGTCCTGTTCGGTATCACCACTGCCTTCCAGTTGGACAAAGGGCTCACCTTCAAGTTCACCGCTGACAATTTCATCCAGATAGTCCGGCGCACCGCGGCGCTTCCAGTCTTCCACCACCCGGTGCACTTCATCGTCCGAAACAAAGGCGCCATGAATACGTTGCGGCAGCGCGGTGCCAGGCGGAAGAAATAACATATCGCCATGGCCGAGCAGTTGCTCCGCTCCGCCTTGATCGAGAATGGTGCGCGAATCGATCTTGGACGACACCTGAAAGCCGATCCGTGCCGGGATGTTGGCCTTGATCAGGCCGGTAATCACATCCACCGACGGGCGTTGGGTGGCCAGCACCAGATGAATGCCGGCGGCGCGCGCTTTCTGCGCGATGCGGGCAATTAATTGCTCCACTTTCTTCCCGACGATCATCATCATGTCGGCGAATTCGTCAATCACCACCACGATGGCGGGCAGGTGCTCCAGTTCCGGGGCCGGCTCGACCTCATCGGTCCACAACGGATCCACCAGCGGCTGTTTACGCTCTTTCGCTTCGCGGATCTGGCGGTTGAAGCCAGCCAGGTTGCGCACACCCATGGCGGCCATCAGCCGATAACGGCGCTCCATCTCAGCAACACACCAGTTCAGCGCATGCGCAGCTTCGCGCATGTCGGTGACCACCGGTGCCAGCAGGTGCGGAATGCCTTCATAGACCGACAGCTCGAGCATCTTCGGATCAACCAGAATCAGGCGCACTTCATCCGGGGTAGATTTGCACAGGATGCTGAGCAGCATAGCGTTCACACCGACAGATTTACCCGAGCCGGTGGTACCCGCCACTAACAGGTGTGGCATTTTGGCAATATCAGCGATCACAGTGGCTCCGGCAATGTCCTTACCCATGGCCAGGGTCAGCGGTGAGGCGGCATTCTGGAAAGTCTGGGAATCGATCACTTCCTTGAGCCGCACGATTTCACGATGTTCATTCGGAATCTCAATCCCGACCACGGATTTGCCCGGTATCACTTCCACGATGCGCACACTGATCACCGCCAGCGAGCGGGCCAGATCTTTGGCCAGCGCGCTGATCTTCTGCACTTTTACGCCGGCAGCCGGCTGAATTTCAAAACGGGTGACCACCGGTCCGGGCAATACCGATACCACGCTGGCTTCCACACCGAAATCGGCTAGCTTCAATTCCAGCTGGCGCGACATGGCCTCCAGCGATTCATCTGAAAAACCCAGACCTTCGTCATCGGTAGGCGCATCCAGCAGATCAAGATCAGGCAATTCACCGACGGTCTCGGACTTGAATAGACGACCCTGGGAGGACGGTTTGAGCGCAGCCTTAGCGGCTGGGGATTTCTTCGCCGCGGGCAGTATCGTGGGTGCGGTTTTTTCCTGCCTGGTTTTGCCGTTGGCACTGCCCTGCTTCTGAATCAGGGGCGTTGATGGGATGTTCGCGGCCACGACTTTGTTACGTTTGCGTTCTGCCCGCAACGCGCGTTTCTGTGCCCAGCGGTCACGTAGACGATCGCTGACACCCAGCAACCAACGCCCCACCTGGTGCAGGCCACGGCCGGTATTTTCAGCTACATCCAACCACGAGAGACCGGTTGCAGCCTGCAAACCGATCAACACACCCGCACCGGCCAGCACAGTCAGACCAACCAGACCAAAGACGGTCACACCCTCGCCCGCCAGCCATTGGCCGAAAATCCCACCGGGACCCGCAGGCAGCGTACCTTGAGCGGAATGCATAGCAAACAGGATGCAGGTACTGACCAGCAACCCAACCCAGCCGGACAGCCGGACCACGGCAAACAACCAATCCAGTTCCACCGACGGGGCCAGCAGCAGGCGTGCGCCGACCACTACCAGTGCCAACGGCAACAGATAAGCCACCCAGCCAAGGACATAGAACACCAGGTCGGAAAAATAGGCGCCCAGGGTACCGACCAGATTCTGCGCTTCGGGGTTGGCCGAAGAAAAGCTGAAACCTGCGTCGGTCGCTGAATAAGACACCAGCGCGAGCAGCATGAAAATCGCCAATGTCGTCAGAGCAAGCACGCTGATTTCCCGCAGCGGCAAAATGCGGGTGGTGATTTTAGCGCTGGATTTAGCCGAGACCGAGCTGGCCATTAGATTGTCCTTGAATCTACGAGCGAGGCCGATTCTACGCATGTGGCACAGTGGAAACAAACCGTAATTGGTACTTTTATCATCTAAATCAATCTGTTAATCGTGTTTCTTCAACTCAAACGGGAGCATGGACTTTCCGACTCGTAACCTTACAATACGCCCTCCTTCATGAACCAAGACTGAAAGATGCGAGCAGATAAAGAAGTCGTCGTCGACGAAGTATGGGACGACGCACGCATTGCGAGCTTTTTAGACAAAGCACCCCTCGGTGATGAAGACCCCGCCTTCAGTCAGCTTCTGTACGCCTACCGCAGTATGCGGCCCGACGATTTCGCCCGTTTTATCGATGCCTTCAAGGCCCGCGGGGGCGACACCGAGGCGCGAGGTCAGGATGGCAAAACCCTGCGCGAAGTCATCAGTACCCATCGCAAAAGCGCGCCGTTCATCGCCATCCTAGACCGATAGCATGCGGTGCCGATTCCGTTACTGCCTTCGTCGCCGGTAGGGTTTCCACACCCCGAACAGGCGCTGGAAGAACCCGATGGCCTGCTCGCTGCAGGCGGAGCCCTGACTTCCGAATGGCTGATCGAGGCATACGCGCGGGGCATATTTCCCTGGTTTGACCGCGACGACGAACACGTGCTGTGGTGGTCGCCGGCCCAACGTGCGGTGCTGCAACCGGGCCACATGCGCACCCCCCGCAGCCTGCTTAAACGCATACGCAATGCGGGTTTCAGCGTGACCGTGGATCGCGAATTCGAGGCGGTGATCGACGGCTGCAGTGAGCGCCCGGGCAGTGATTCCGGCACCTGGATCACGCCGGACATGACCGCCGCTTATACCCACCTGCACCGCGATGGCCTCGCCCATTCCTTTGAAACCTGGCACGGCGACGAACTGGTCGGTGGTTTATACGGTATCGCGTTAGGCCGGGTATTCTGTGGCGAGTCCATGTTCTCCCGCATGGCCGACGCCTCCAAGGTGGCTTTCTTCGCTATGCAGAACGTGCTGGCCGAGTGGCAGTTTCTCACCATCGACTGCCAGATCATGAACCCGCACCTGCAGTCGCTCGGGGTAAGCGCCATCCCGCGTGTGGAATTTCTGCAACTTCTGCAGCGTAATCCGCTGGATGAAACGCGTATCGGCAATTGGCAAAAGTGGCTGACGTCGGCTAATCTGCTGGACTATGCGAGATGAATCCAACGACGAAGCACAGTTTTTTCTGACGCCCGTCCATCCATGCTCATACATCGCACGTGAAAACGCGCAGACCCTGTTTTTCGACCCGCGTGTTACCGTCACCCCGGAAATCTACCAGACCCTGACCGACCAGGGCTTTCGCCGCAGTGGCTCGCATCTGTATCGGCCCCACTGCCCGGCCTGTAACGCCTGTGTGCCGACGCGCATACAGGTAGAGGACTTCAAGCCACGACGATCGCAACGTCGGGTCGCGAAAGCCAACGCCGACTTGACGGTCAAGGTTGAACCCGCCGCCTTCAGCCAACGCCACTACCACCTCTACGAACGCTACATCAGTCTGCGCCACGCCGACGGCGATATGTACCCGGCCAGCGAAGATCAGTTTCGTTCGTTCCTGTTAAGTCAGTGGTCGCACAGCCTGTTTCTGTCGCTCTACGATGGCAATCGACTGCTGAGCGTGGCCGTCACCGACCGCCAGGACAACGGTCTGTCTGCCATCTACACCTTCTTTGAACCTAATGAAGACAAACGCAGTCTGGGCGTGATGAGCATCCTGTCGCAGATCCAGCTGGCCCGCAGCTGGGATTTACCCTATCTGTATCTCGGTTACTGGATTCGTGACTGCGCAAAAATGAACTACAAAACCGAATATCGACCCGCACAGGTCTTTCTGCAGGGTCGCTGGCTGACCCTGCAATAATCCATGCCTGCTCATTCAGTACTAGCCATAGTGCGCGTATTTCGGCAGAATGCGCGCCTTTCTATGAGCAACCAGAGACTTTATGTCTAAAGAAGAGCAGATTGAGATGGACGGTACGGTGGTCGACACCTTACCCAACACAATGTTTCGAGTAGAACTGGAAAATGGCCACGTGGTGACCGCACACATTTCCGGCAAGATGCGCAAAAATTACATTCGAATTCTGACCGGCGACAAGGTCAAGGTCGAGTTAACCCCTTACGACTTGAGCAAGGGCCGCATCACCTTTCGCATGTAGACAGGCGGTTACGCCTCAACCGCCTCCGGATCCAGTACTTCCACCTGCAGATCGCCATCTTCTACCGCGATGCGTACGGTGCCACCGTTCTTAGACAGCCGACCAAACAGCAGATCTTCAGCCAGCGGCTTCTTGATCTTATCCTGAATCAGACGCTGCATGGGCCGCGCGCCCATCTTTTCGTCGTAGCCTTCTTTCGCCAGCCATTCCAAAGCCTCGTCTTCCACTTCCAGGGTGACGCGCTTGTCGTCGAGCTGGGCCTGGAGTTCGGTGAGGAATTTATCCACCACCGTTTTCACCACTTCCATGGGCAAGCTGCCAAACTGGACGATGGCGTCCAGACGGTTGCGGAATTCCGGCGTAAACATGCGCTTGATCACTTCCATGCCATCAGAACGGTTGTCCTGCTCGGTGAAACCGATCGACGTGCGATCCATTTCCTGGGCACCGGCATTGGTGGTCATGATCAGCACCACGTTGCGGAAATCGGCCTTGCGACCATTGTTGTCAGTCAGCGAACCATGATCCATGACCTGCAGCAGCAGGTTAAAGACTTCAGGGTGCGCTTTCTCAATTTCATCCAACAACACCACTGAGTGGGGGTGCTTGGTCACGGCTTCAGTCAAGAGACCGCCCTGATCAAAACCGACATAGCCCGGAGGTGCGCCGATCAGACGGGACACTGTATGACGTTCCATGTATTCGGACATGTCATAGCGCAGCAGTTCCACGCCCATGATATTGGCCAGCTGTCGGCTGATTTCGGTCTTACCGACACCGGTAGGACCGGCAAACAGGAAGCTGCCGATAGGCTTCTCACCCGCCTTCAGGCCGGCACGGGACAACTTGATGGCATTGGACATCTGATCGATGGCCTCATCCTGCCCGAACACCACCATTTTGAGTTTCTTATCCAGATCCTTGAGGTCTTTCTTGTCGCTGCTGGAGACCTGATTCGAGGGAATGCGGGCAATCTTCGCTACCACCGCTTCAATGTCACTCTGGCCGATACTCTTCTTGCGCTTGCTGGCCGATTGCAGCTGCTGGGCAGCACCGGCTTCATCGATTACGTCGATGGCCTTGTCAGGCATAAAGCGGTCGTTGATGTACTTGGCCGCCAGCTCTGCAGCTGCTTTCAATGCCTTGTCGGTATAACGCAGGTTGTAGTGTTCTTCGAACCGGGTCTTCAAACCCTTGAGGATGCGATAGGTGTCTTCCACATCCGGTTCGACCACATCAATCTTCTGAAAACGACGTGACAACGCACGGTCTTTATCAAAGATGCCGCGGTATTCCTGATAGGTCGTTGAGCCCATGCACTTGATCTGCCCGGAGGTGAGCAACGGCTTCAACAGGTTGGAGGCATCCATAACACCACCGGATGCAGCACCCGCACCGATGATGGTGTGTACTTCGTCGATAAACAGGATCGACCCTTCACGTTTTTTCAGCTCGGCGAGTACCGCCTTGAAACGCTTTTCAAAATCACCGCGATACTTGGTGCCAGCCAACAGCGCACCCAGGTCGAGGGAAAATATTTCGCTGTCCTGCACCACTTCCGGAATATCTCCATCGACAATGCGCTTGGCCAGACCTTCGGCAATGGCGGTTTTGCCCACACCGGACTCACCCACCAGCAGCGGGTTGTTCTTGCGGCGGCGACAAAGCACCTGGATGACTCTTTCCAGTTCTGCATCACGGCCCACCAACGGGTCGATACGACCAGCCTTGGCTTCTTCATTCAGGTTGGTGGCGAACGCTTCCAACGGGCTTTGGGATTGACCTTCTGCGCCTGCTTCTTCTTCGCTTTCCACGCCGAGGTTTTCCGACTCACCTTCTTCGCCGGGCACCTTGCTGATGCCATGGGAAATGAAATTCACCACATCGATGCGCTCGATGTTCTGGGACTTGAGAAAGTAGACCGCCTGGGATTCCTGTTCGCTGAAGATGGCCACCAGCACATTGGCACCGGTCACTTCTTTGCGGCCGGAGGACTGTACATGGAAGACGGCACGTTGCAGCACCCGCTGAAAGCCGAGGGTTGGTTGAGTTTCACGTTCGCCATCACCGGCCGGAATCAGCGGTGTGGTGGAATCAATATATTGTTCAAGATCGCTTCTGATCTTGTCGATGTCACCGCCGATTTTCTTCAGCACGTTGATGGCAATATCGTTGTCGAGCAGAGCCAGCAGGAGGTGCTCAACGGTCATAAACTCATGACGCTTGGATTTCGCCGCACGAAAAGCTTCGTTCAATGTCGCTTCGAGGTCTTTGCTAAGCATTCAGCTGTTACTCCAATTCGTCATTCTGTGTCCGTCGTTCTGTATCCGTCATTCTGTGTCGGTCATCTCTATGGTCGACATGAGCGGATGATTGTTTTCCTGAGCATACAAATTCACCTGCTCGGATTTCGTCTCAGCAACATCGCGGGTAAAGATCCCTACCGTCGCCGCACCTTGAGTATGCACCGTCAACATAATCTGCGTCGCTTTTTCCCGGTTCATGGCGAAGAACTTCTCCAGAATATGAACCACAAATTCCATCGGTGTGTAGTCGTCGTTCAACAACAGCACCTTGTACATCGGTGGCCGTTTTAAGGCGGGCTTTGCAGCTGCGGTCGCCAGACCACCTTCGTGATCCTTCTCTGGTGCATCGTCATCTCCGTCTGCGCACCTGATCTCTCTACACCCGATCTCTTTACACTCGATCGTTACCGACGTCTGATTAATTAGACCTGTACTCATTAGGTTAGTTGCAATTCACTCGTTGGCCAAAAGATGATACCCGCTTCGGCGCATTTCTGTCTTGGCTTTTCCACATCTTCAGATCGCTACCCTATCTATGTAGGGGCAAATTGCTACTTTTCAAGTCAAGCAGGCTGACTTGACTATCCTCGCCAAATTGCCCAAAGTCAGGCCTGATAGGGAAAATTGGGCGGATGTGCACTGCGGGGGGCAATCTGATGGCACTGGGTACGGTAAAGTGGTTCAACAATGCCAAGGGCTACGGCTTTATTCTGCCGGATGACGGCGGCGAAGATTTATTCGTCCACTATTCTGCGATCGAAATGGAAGGTTACAAGACCCTGAAGGCGGGTCAACCGGTACAGTTCGATATCGTGGAAGGACCCAAAGGTCTGCACGCGGTAGCCATTCGTGAAACCGAAGATGCCAGTGGGGCGGGCGAAGAAGCCGATGAAGGTCGTGAGATCGGCGTTTCTGTCGACCTGAATGTAGAGCAGGATGCGGTGTCTGACAGCATCGACTCAGGCGCTGCGGACGCCAGTTCCTCAGGCTGAACCTCAGCCTTCGCGACGGGCCTGCCAGTCGCGCACCTTATCCCGGTCATCACTGGTGGCTTCAATCCAGATATCCCCTGCTGCGGTGCTCTCTTTCTTCCAGATCACCGCGTCTGTCTTGAGGTAATCCATAATGTACTGTGCGCCGGCGAAGGCCGCGTCCCGATGGGCCGAGGCACACAGCACCACTACGATCTGATCCGTAGGCGCCAACGGGCCGACCCGATGGACAACAATGGTGTCCAGTAATGGCCACTTGTCGTGGGCAGTGGCGACAATCCCCTCAATGCTCTTCTCAGTCATGCCGGGATAGTGCTCCAGGGTCAACGTACTGACCGCATCTCCCGTGCCCGCCTTGGCATTGCGGTCCCGCACCAGGCCGACAAAGATCGCGATACCGCCGACCGCAGCAGCGGACTGTTCGCGCAGTTCGCCGTACAGTTCGTCGAGCTGAAAGTCGTCCTCCTGTATGGTAACTCGAATCAAATCAGCCCCCGGTGACCGGCGGCAAAAAAGCGACTTCATCACCATTCTGCAAGGTCAAATCATGTTGTTCACCGGCCAGCAGTTGCTGATTCACAGCAATGCGCACGTTGTCTGCGGTGAGCGCAGTCATGACTTCAGCCACAAACATGCTGCGCATCTTGTCCAACAAGACCGGCAGACTGTTGGCCTCGACCTGACAATCCGCCATTCCGGTGGCATCGCGCAGCGAGGCAAAAAATACCACCCGCACACTAGCCATCGGTAGACTCATCCCTTTGCCACGGCCCCGATTTACCGCCGGTTTTTTCCAGCAGTTTGAGTTCGCTGATCACCATGCCTTTGTCCATCGCTTTACACATGTCGTAGATGGTCAGCGCAGCAACACTGGCGGCAGTCAGCGCTTCCATTTCGACACCGGTCTGGCCGCGCAGCTTGCACAGGGTTTCTACCTGTACGCCATGGTCAGTAAACTCAAAAGACACCTCTACCTTGGACAGCGCCAGCGGATGGCACAGCGGAATGAGGGTCGCACACTGCTTGGCGGCCTGGATGCCAGCCACTCTGGCAACAGCGAGCACCTCACCCTTGGCCACCGTGTTGTTCCTGATGGCTTCCAGGGTTGCCGGCTGCATTCTGACTTCGGCACCGGCCCGCGCAATACGCTGGGTAGCGGCTTTATCAGATACATCGACCATATTTGCCTCACCGGCAGCATTAATATGGCTCAGTTGACTCATGCTCTGGCGCTCTTATCTATACAACGGCCTATTATGCACCAAGATCAGAACTCCAGTGTTAGAATTCGCTTTTTCAGCCAGCCAATAACCAGAGCATGAGCGCCAAAGTCATCATCGGCATGTCCGGCGGAGTCGACTCCGCAGTCTCTGCCCACCAGTTGCTGCAACAGGGTTATTCGGTGGAAGGCCTGTTCATGAAAAACTGGGAAGAGGACGACGGCACCGAATACTGCACCGCACTTGAGGACCTGGCCGATGCCCAGGCGGTGTGCGACAAACTGGGTATCGAACTGCGCACCGCCAATTTTGCCGCCGAATACTGGGACAATGTGTTCGAGGATTTTCTCGCCGACTATCGCGCGGGTCATACACCGAATCCGGACGTGCTGTGCAACCGAGAAATCAAATTCAAGCATTTTTCCGCTTACGCCAGCACCCTCGGCGCTGATTACATCGCGACTGGTCATTACGTACAGTGGCTGAGCGAAGGCGAAGGATCGGCTCGCTTGAGCAAAGGCACGGACCCAGGCAAGGATCAGAGTTATTTCCTGCAGGCGGTACCCCGTGCCGCATTCGACAACGCACTGTTCCCCATCGGCCACCTGATGAAATCCAGCGTGCGGGAAATTGCCCAACAGGCTGGCTTACACAACCATCAGCGCAAAGACAGCACCGGTATCTGCTTCATCGGCGAGCGTCGTTTTCAGGATTTTCTGGCGCGCTACATCGAACGCAGTCAGGGTCCGATCACCGACCCCGAGGGTCGCGTGGTGGGCGAACATGGGGGCTTACACAACTTTACCCTGGGTCAGCGCCAGGGGCTGAAGATCGGTGGCCTGAAGAACCGGCCCGAAGCGCCTTGGTATGTGGTCGCCAAAGACCTGCGCCGTAACCGCCTGGTGGTGGCCCAGGATCCGGGCCTGCTGGATGGTCAGTGGCTGCGCGCCAGCGAACCGAACTGGCTGATACCGGTGGAATTACCCCTGCACTGTCACGCGAAAATTCGCCACCGACAGGCGGATCAAGCCTGTACAATCTCACCAGCGGCAGATGGCAGCCTGCTGGTCAGATTCGAGCAGCCACAGCGGGCCATTGCCTGCGGTCAGTTCATCGCCTTTTATGCGGGCGCGACACTGCTGGGTGGTGCCAAAATCAAGGCCACCGCCAACACCGCCCTACAACTCAACTGAAATACAGGTCCCATGACAGACAACTCTGCCCTCAAACCCGGTTCCGCTATGGAATATCAACTGCTCGCCATCGGTGCGGCTGATGGTCGTTATCACAATAAAGTGCAGGAGCTGACTGCATGGGTTAGTGAGTTCGGCCTGATCAAACAGCGGGTCAACGTAGAAATTGAGTGGCTGATCGCACTCGCCGCCACGGAGGAAATCACTGAAGTGCGCGCCTTGAGCGAGGCCGAGGTGCAGTACCTGCGAGGTGTGGTACAGAACTTCAGCCTGGCAGACGCGGTAGCCGTTAAAGAGACCGAACAGACCACCAATCACGACGTTAAAGCCGTTGAGTACTTTGTTAAGAGCAAGGTCAGCGAAAAACCAGAACTGGCAAAGCTGGTGGAATGGGTGCATTTCGCCTGTACCTCAGAGGACATCAACAACACCTCCTATGGCCTGATGCTCAAGGGCGCAGTTCATCAGGTGCTGATGCCACAGATGCGCGCACTGATCGCGACCATCGACGAACTGGCACTGGCCAACGCAGAATTGCCGATGCTGTCCCGTACCCATGGACAGACTGCCTCTCCGACCACGCTGGGCAAGGAACTGAAAAACGTAGCCGCGAGGCTGACAAGACAACTGCAACAGCTGGAAAAAATCGAGCTACTGGGTAAATTCAACGGTGCGGTAGGTAATTTCAATGCTCATAAGCTGGCTTACCCTGAAGTTGACTGGCCAGCGGTGAGCCAGGGATTTATCGAAACCCTGGGGCTGACCTATAACCCCTATACCACCCAGATCGAACCGCATGACTACATCGCCGAGCTGTTTCACTGCCTGATGCGCTTTAACCAGATCCTGCTGGACCTGGATCGGGACATCTGGAGCTACATCTCGATCAACTACTTTTCTCAACGCAAGGTCGAAGGCGAGACCGGCTCCTCCACCATGCCGCATAAAATCAACCCGATCGATTTTGAAAATTCCGAAGGCAACATCGGTATCGCCAACGCGCTGCTGGATCATATGGCGCTGAAGCTGCCCATTTCCCGTTGGCAGCGCGATCTGTCAGATTCTACCGTGCTGCGCAACATCGGCACCGCTCTGGCCCATTCCAGCATTGCCTATCAGGCGACCATGAAGGGCTTCTCGCGGCTGGAAGTGAACGAGCCCATGGTGCGCGCCGACATCGACCGCAGCTGGGAAGTGCTGGCCGAAGCGGTGCAGACCGTGATGCGCAAGTTCGGCATGCCTGAGCCCTATGAGCAGCTGAAGGCCGCCACCCGTGGACGCGCCATGGATGCACAGGTCTATCAGGACATCCTCACTGAACTGAAGCTGCCCGCGGCCGCCTTGCACGAACTCAAAGATCTGACCCCGGCAGCTTACCTGGGTCTGGCCACTGAACTGGCCAGCAACCGAGCCGACTGACATGCAGGTCCACGTTGTCAAGGTGACATGGCAGGAACAGCAGGCCGCGCTGCAGGCGATCCGCACCCAGGTTTTTGTCGTCGAGCAGGAAGTCGACCCTGCTGAAGAGTGGGATGATCAGGACCCCATCGCCGCGCACTTCCTGGCCTTGAACGAAGCCGGTCAGGCGTTGGGCTGCGCACGTCTGGTCGCCAGTGGACAGATCGGGCGCATGGCCGTACTGGAAGAACATCGCGGTCGCGGTCTGGGTGAACGCCTGTTGGCCGCGGCAGTAGCAGATGCCCGCGCGCAGAAGATGGATCGGGTTTTCCTGCATGCCCAGGCCTATGTCGAGGCGTTCTATCGCAAGGCCGGCTTTGTGGTCTGTGGGCCGGAATTCGAAGAAGTCGGCATCCGACACCTGCCCATGGAAATGAGGCTGCCGCTGGAATTTGAAGCCCCAGAAGTTGATACCCGTCCGGCCGTACGTCCGCATCCGCAAAGTATGGAAGACGAAGAAGCGGAACCGCTAGATACCCCTGCCGAGCGCTTCAGTTCCCTGGAGGGCGCCAGGGACGCGCTCATCACCCTGCTCAACCAGGCCAGACGGCAGGTCTATCTGTTAAGTCCACTGCTGGACCACGACCTGCTGGACCAGGAACCTGTGGTCGAGGCCTTTTCCAGCTTTGCCCGGCGCGCACCCCGCGCGGAAATCCGCATTCTGCTGATGTCCAGCAAGATTGCCGTGGATCGCGGTCACCGACTGGTCGAACTGGCCAGAAGATTGGACCAGAAGATTCAGATCCGCTGGCACGATGAAGAAGTTACGGAATCCACCTCATCATTCGCCTGCGCGGATCTCAGCCACTACTGGCTGCTGCCGGTATTCGAACAATACGTAGGGGTTTATCACGCCGATCAGGTGCTGACCAAACGCTTTCGACAAACCTTTGTCAGCGCCTGGGATAAGAGCAAGGAAGATCCGGAACTGCGCCTGTTACGTCTGTGATTACGCCTATGATTACGTTTGTGATTGCACCTGTGCGGCGTGCAACGCGCTGAGCAACTCGTCGTAGTCAGCGGTCAATGGATATTGCGGATACTGGGCCGTGACATTGGCCGGCGCACAGAAGAAAAAGCCGTGGTCTGCTTCTTCCAGCATGGACACATCGTTGAACGAATCCCCGGCTGCAAACACACGATAAGCCAGACTCTTGAAAGCCTGCACCGAACAACGCTTGGGATCCGGCTGACGGATGCGATAGTCGACGATGCGATCATTTTCAATCACCAGCTTGTGGCACAACAGGAACGGGTTGCCGAGCTGTGCCATTAACGGACCGGCAAACTCATAAAACGTATCGCTGATGATGGCAATTTGAAAATCCCTGCCCGCCTGTGCTAAGAATTCATTGGCACCCTCTAACGGCGCCAGCTGCTCTATCTGCGCCTGGATGGTGGACAAGGCAACATCATGTTCAGCGAGGATCTTCAACCGATAGCGCATGAGTTCGTCGTAGTCAGGAATATCACGCGTCGTTTTGGTCAGCGCCTCAATACCCGTAGAACGCGCCACCGCCTGCCAGACTTCCGGCACCAGCACACCCTCCAGATCCAGACATAAGATGTCCACTATGTACTCCTCTGTACTTTTTACTTAACGGGTAGATTGAACCCGGCAAACAGCGCCTGGCGTTCCTTGCGGGTATGCGCCGCCACTGCATCGTGCACCACTTCCTCGGTCAGGTGTGGTGCAAAGGCGGCGATGAAGTCGAGCATGTAGCGGCGCAGAAAGGTGCCGCGGCGAAAGCCGATATGGGTCACGCTGGACTCAAACAGATGCGAAGCATCCACTGCCACCAGGTCATCATCCATCTGCGGGTCCAGCGCCATCTGCGCGATGATCCCTACCCCCAGGCCATGGCGTACGTAGGTTTTGATCACGTCGGTATCGGTGGCGGTAAACACCACATTGGCGGTCAGATCAGCGGCGCGGAAGGCCTCATCCAGTTTGGAGCGGCCGGTAAACCCAAATACGTAGGTGACGATGGGATGTTCTGCCACGTCCTCCAGGGAAATGCGCTCCAGCTTTGTCAGGGGATGATCGCGCGGCACCACCACGGCGCGATTCCAGCGGTAACAAGGCATCATGACCAGATCGTGAAACAGCTCCAGACCTTCGGTGGCGATGGCAAAATCAGCCTGGCCCGAGGCGGCCAGTTCAGCAATCTGTTCCGGCGAGCCCTGATTCATGTGCAGGGTTACGTCCGGGTATTGCTGACGGAACTTATCGATGATCGACGGTAAGGCATAACGTGCCTGGGTATGCGTAGTGGCAATGGTCAGACTGCCTTCTTTCTGATTGGAATACTCCTGCGCCACCTGCTTGATGCCATTCACCTGGCGCAGGATATCGCCGGCCATGGCGATGATCACTTCGCCGACCTGGGTGACGTGGGTCAGGTGCTTGCCGCTGCGGGCAAAGATCTCCACATCCAACTCGTCTTCCAGCAGCCTGATCTGTTTACTGATGCCTGGTTGGGAGGTGAACAGGCTCTGTGCCGTGGCCGACACATTGAGATCATGATGCGCGACTTCCCAGATATACCGAAGTTGTTGCAGTTTCATTTGTTGCTCCGCGCGTGGATGTGGCGCATTCGGGGCATAAATACCCGTGAGTTATAAAAAACAGCGCTTCCATAACAAATGATCGAAGAAATCAGAGCCGCATGCAACAACTAAGTGTTCACCACCCCATGGGGAACATGGCCGGTGGCCACATGGGCAGCCGCGCGCTCGCAGTGGGCGGCCTGATCATCGAAGAAAATGTCTGCCTCAAAGGCACGCAGAAATTCAGTTTTGTCCATGCCTCCTAAAAACAGCGATTCATCCAGTTTGATGTCCCAGGCTCTGAGGGTGCGGATCACCCGTTCGTGGGCTGGCGCGCTGCGTGCCGTCACCAGTGCCGTACGGATGGGACAAGTGCCTTCAGCAAACTCTGACTGCAGGCTGTGCAGGGCTGCCAGAAAGGCTTTGAACGGCCCGCCACGCAGTTCGGTCTGTGCGTTGCTGGCTTCGGATTGACTGAATGCAGTCAACCCCTGTGCCTGATAGATCCGTTCGGCCTCATCAGAAAACAGCACCGAATCACCGTCGAAGGCCAGTTTAAGTTGGGCATTGCCGCCTGCCGGCGCATTCTTGCGATAGCCCCCCAGCAGCATGGCGGCTGCCACGTTCTGATCCAGCGCCTGGCGGACATCTTCAGCATCCGTCGACAGAAACAGGTCGCAGGCAAAGGCGTTGATGTACCGATAGGGAGAATCGCCACCACAGAACGCCGCACGGGTGATGTCGAGTTCATGGGCTTTGATTGAATTGAACACCCGCAGACCTGTATCCGCTGAATTGCGGGACAGCAGAATGACTTCAACAAGCCTGGGCTGATCAGCCTTTAACTTGTTGATATTTAATAACTTTCCAACCAGATTAAAACCCTCACCTGCCTCCAGGATGTCCTCTTCATGCTCGATCTGATAGCGCCGATAGGCCTCCAGTCCCTGGGCCTTATACAGATCGTTTGACTCAGACAGGTCAAACAGCGCGGTAGAGGAAATGGCAACGGTCAGGGGTTTGGCCAGCATGTCAGGCGTCCAGATCCGGAATCAGCCCGCTTTCGAGCTTGGTGATCATATCCTTGAGCTTCAGCTTACGCCGCTTGAGTCGCTGAATGCGCATCAGGTCGTGGTGTCGACTTTCCTGCAGGTGTTCGATCACGACATCCAGGTCGCGGTGTTCGACGCGAATTTCGTCCAACCAGGCCTGCAACTCTGTAGGGTTCAACGGTAAAGCCTCTCTTTAATGGCACCTATCATACTGTCTCGCGGGTATAGATACAGCCGCGATCTGAGCCACAGTGAGCACCATTTCACAGCGCATTCCTGTACTTCAGGCTATTGTGATGACATGCCCACACCTTCCGCTCTTGAACGACGCAAAACTTCACGTCTGCACCTTGACGGGGTTCACGTTCTGGTGCGTCGAAAGGGCCGTCTGGCCAGAATGATGGGCATCGTGGTCGACTTTAATCGCTACGGTCTGGCTATCGTCACCGACCAGCCGCTGAACAAAGAGGCTGTGGTTTATCTCTCTATCGTGTCCGCCGAAACCCGCATCGACAACATCGTGGGTGTGGTGCATAACTGCGTGACCAGCGAGAGTGCCTATCGTTGTGGTATTCAGTTCCGTACCGGCTCCCCGCTGCAGGATGAGCGCAATCTGACCGAACAGCGCCTGAAACAGCTGGAACAGGATTTTATGCGCCAGCCGGTAAGTGCTTAAGTAGAACCGGAAATCAGATGGCGGGCTTCTTCTTCCAGCGCATAAAGGCGCTTTACCCAGTTGTCCAGTAACAGAAATTCCGCATCTTCGATCTGCAGCGTGCGACAGATCTCTTTCAGCAGACATTCTTCTTCGATTTCGAACGCACCATCGGCATAGCTCAACTTGAGCAGATTCAGCACCGCGATGACTTTGGATCGACGATCGTCGAAGATCTGTTCAATACCATCCAGTTCCAGATATTCGACTTCTGTGCTGGCCAGATCCATTTCTGCACGGAACTCATCCAGCATGCCTTCTTCGTTTGGATCGAGTAGACCGTCTGACACCACAACGTTGTGAGCCAGACGCATGAGCGCGTTGCGTTGGTCAGTAGAAAGTGCGTTCAGCCACATCAGGTGCGTGTTAAGCCAGCAAAGGTCCGATCAGGCTCATGAACATGATCAGCACAGATAACCAGCCCAGGCCAAGGATCCCTTTCATGAACCAGCTTTGCTCGAAAAAGTCTTCAATGAGATACCACATAGTTTGTACCGATGTCGGGTCTGCAAAACGCTTATTCTAGCGCGCATTGACGATCTGCAGTAGTCCCAATGTGGGTTGTCATGTCACACCGCTGTAACATTGACCTCTACAACATTCACCGCTGTACTTCAGTGCAGCGACAACTCCGTCCCGAGCACATCGCCATGCAGATCATGTGCATCCGCCGCGGTAATGTTGGCCCAGACAAACTCACCGGCGGCAACCCCCTCTGCCTGGTCCAGATAGACCACGCCATCGATTTCCGGCGCATCAAACTGACTTCGACCCTGCGCTGTATCGCCCTCCGCGCTATCCACCAGCACTCGCATACGACTACCTATATGACGTTGCAGCCGACTGGCGCTGATGCCGGCCTGCAGTTCGTAGACAGATTCCTGACGGTCCAGCTTGTCCCGCTCATCCAGATGCCCATCGAGGGCGTTGGCCCGCGCACCGTCCACCGGCGAGTAGGTAAAGCACCCCACCCGGTCCAGTTGCGCCTCGCTCAGAAAATCCAGCAACACGCCAACGTCCTCTTCCGTCTCACCCGGAAAGCCGACAATGAAGGTGCTGCGTATGGAGAGTTCCGGGCAGATCTCACGCCAGCGTGACAGGCGTTCCAGCGTCTTTTCGGCTGCCGCCGGGCGTCGCATGGCTTTCAGTATGCCCGGTGCGGCATGCTGCAGCGGCATATCCAGGTAAGGCAGGACTTTGCCCTCGGCCATCAGCGGAATCAGCTTGTCCACGCTTGGATAGGGATAGACATAATGCAGCCGCAACCAGGGCGCGATACCCCCGAGCGCCTGCACCAGATGGTAAAGATCGGTGGTCACCGACTCACCCGACTGATCAGTGGACTCGTAGCGCAGGTCCAGACCATAGGCGCTGAGATCCTGCGCAATGAGCAACAATTCCTGGGCGCCATTTTCTACCGCGGCATGCGCCTCCTGCACGATGTCCGTCAGGCCACGCGAGTTCAGCTTGCCGCGCATACTGGGAATAATGCAGAAGGAACACTTGTGGTTGCAGCCCTCGGAGATTTTCAGATAGGCATAGTGGTCGGGTGTCAGGCGGACCCGCTCATGCCCAGTATACTGCGCCATCAGATCCGGGGCTGGCGGGCGGGGCTGGTAATGTTCAACAGCCGCCAGCACTGGTGCAACATCCGCCGGACCGGATATATATTCCAACTGCGGGAAACGCTGTGTCAGTTGAGCGCGTTCCGCACCCAGACAACCGGTGACCACCACTCTGCTGCCCTGCGCCAGCAGATCGTCAATGGCCTGCAGACTCTCATCGCGCGCGGCATCGATAAAACCACAGGTATTCACCACCACCAGCTCGCAACCCTGTTCTGCATCCACTACATCGTAGCCTCGATCCAGCAGTGAAGTGACAATATGCTCAGAGTCCACGGTCGCCTTGGGGCAACCGAGACTCACAAAACCGACTTTATTTTCATTCGACAAGTTAACCGACCTGATAAGCGCTCAACCGCTCATTATATTCCAGTACAATGGCTCGGTGCTGCATTCTTTTGTCCAAATTTCATCCGGGCTGATCGAGCTTTTAACAACCCACACGCTGGTTACGCCGAACGAGCGGCTGGCGCGTGAGTATCGCCGTGGCTACGAACTCGCACAGCGCAACAAAGACGGCCTGGCATGGCCTACGCCACGTATCCAGAGCCTTGAGCAACTGCTGCTCGAAAGTTATGCGACGCTGCGCGAGCAGGACGCGCAATGGCCGCGGGTGCTGACGCAGCATGAACTGATCCGCATGGCTCATGGCGCCGCACCACCCGGGCTTGCCCGCAACGCGGTTGCCAATCTGATCGCCAACTGGACCCTCATGCAGCAGTATGAGATTCCACACGAAGCCGTAAGCGGCACGCTCTTCAAAACCTGGTGTACTGACCTGGAAGTGCAGATCCAGGCAAGTATGGCACTGTCGCCGTATGCGGTTGGCGCGCGTCTGACTGAAGCGAAACATATCCCGCCAAGACCGCTTGTCTGCGTGGCATTGGAACAGTTGACCAGACCCCAGGCGCGCTACCTTAAGTGGCTGTGTGAACAGGGCGTGGTGAATGCCCTGCAGGATGACGGCACTACCCGCCTGGTTGAATCCAGCGACGCTTTGCAGAGCCCCGGCGCCTGGCCCGATACCCAGGGTCTGCAGGTCTGGGCAGCCAGTTCACAGCACGACGAATTGACTGCCGCAGCGCTTTGGGCCAGAGAAATCAAACTCCAGCAGCCTGACGCCACCATCGGCATCGTGGTCCCAGACCTCACCCAGCACCATGCAATGGTGCGTCGTACCGTCGGCACCGTGCTCGATCCCTATGCGGGCAGCCGTTCAGCGACTTTTGATATCTCCGGCGGACAAGCCCTGTACGCTCAACCCGTCTGGCAACATGCGCGGCGATTCTGTACTGCGCTCATCGAACGCGCGGACCACACGACCCTGACCGGCCTGTGGCCTTCGCCATTTTTCAACCTGCAAGCCCTCGGCACGGTGCAACCATGGCCGCGCAAATTAGGCCGGGCTTTCACCCTGATTGAGTTTCTGCAGACCCAGAAAAGCGAGCCCGGCAAACGCCTGACTGAGCTGATCTTTGAGCTGAACCAGAGTAGAACGCTCGGCTCAACCATCGACCTGTTGCGACAGGCACTGGCCGTGGCAGGCTGGCCGAACAGTGCCAGTCTGGACAGCACTCAGTACCAGGCCTTCCAGCAGATCAACCAGGCGCTCGACGATCTCGGTTACGCGGCAACCGATGTAGCACAACAAACTGACGCACTAGCCGCGCTCACCTGCATCGACCACGTGCTGAGCGAACGCATGTTCTCTGAACAGCGGCCAGCTGCCGACATCCAGGTGCTGGGACGCCTGGAAACCACCGGGCTGCGTTTCTCACACCTGTGGGTGACCGGCATGAACGCCATAAATTTTCCCGCCAAGCCAGCACGCCACAGTTTCATCAAGGCCGCGCAGGCCGAAGCCTACGGCATCCCGCGTGCAACCCAGGTTACGGAAACGGAATTCTGTGCCCATCAACTTGACGGCTGGCAGCGCCACGCGGAACAGCTGGTGTGCAGCTACGTACGCCTGGAACTGGATGCGGAGGTTCCGCCCTCCTACTTTCTTAACGAAGCATCGCACGCTCTTCTGCCAGCGAATCCGCCGGACTGGCAGCGCAGTGAAATTCAACTGGAGACCTTCACTGATGAGCGGGCCGACCCAATTACCGAGCAGCCAGCGCGCACCGGCGTACGTTTACTGGAACAACAGGCAGCATGCGCATTTAAAGGCTTTGCGGTCTACCGGCTGAGTCTGGACGAACAACGCACACCCCGTCTGATTGTCGATCCATTGGGGCGCGGCAATGCCGCGCACAGTGTTCTGTTTCATCTGTTGCGCGCCTGTGCCGATCAGACGGCGGTAGCGGAACTCACTGCGGATGATTTGTCGCTGGCCATAGAACAGGCACTCAATGAGCTGGGCTATCCCCTGCCCGACAAGTTTCGCAGTCATGAAACAGCCCGACTCACGCAACTGTGTGAGCAGTGGCTGCAGCTGGAGCTGGAGCGACCCTATTTCAGAATTGCAGCGGTGGAACAGACTCACGCCAGCCGGTTTGCCGACATTACCTTCAGAGTACGGGTCGACCGCCAGGATGTGGTTGACAATGGGGTGATCATCATCGACTACAAGACCGGCAACCAGACCCTCACCGGCATGTCCGGCCGTCCGCTGACACGGCCGCAGTTGCCGGTCTACGCCCACATCGATGGCTTGGATGTGCATGGCGTCTTCTACGGTCTGTTACACGACAAGCCACAACTACGAGGGTTCAGCGCCGAGGACAATGTTGCTGCCGGCGCGACCCGGGGGGACTGGCAGACCCTCAAAACACTGTGGTACAACGAACTGGAGCGCATCGCCCAGCAGTTTCGCAGTGGTTTCGCTGAGGTAAATCCCATTGCCCCAGACGCCTGCAAGCACTGCCATCTGCAGGCCTTGTGCCGTATCAAAGCCTCGTCCTCAGACGCGATAGAGGTCGATTAACATGCTGCCCAACGATCAGCCGGCGCGCAATTTTGCGATTACCCCCGCCAACTCCTGTCTGGTGCAGGCGCCGGCAGGGTCAGGTAAAACCACACTGTTGGCCATGCGCTACCTGGCGCTCCTGGAAGTCGTGGCGCACCCCGAAGAGATTCTGGCCATCACTTTTACCATCAAGGCAGCGGCCGAAATGCGGGCCCGGGTTCTTGATCTGCTGGCGCAGGATGAGCCGGTTGCTCGACGCGTGCGTCAGCGTGCTGAGCGACTCAACTGGCGCATTACGGAAAACCCCAACACGCTGAAAATACAGACCATCGACAGTTTCGCACTGGAGATTGCGCGCCGCGCGCCAGGGCCGAGCAACGTCTCGGGCTACGACATCGTCGAAGATCCAGCCACCTGTTACGTGGGTGCCGCCGAAGCGCTGTTGCTGCGGGTGATTGACGACGACCCGACCGCTTCGCTGATTGCAGATTTTCTGGCCTTTCTGGACAACGACCCACAAAGTTTCATCCGCTTGATCAGCGCCATGCTGGCCAAGCGGGACCAGTGGCTGGCGCTGGTGCAGTCGGTCAGTCACGCTGACGCCCAGGCGGAACTGGTTGACGCGTTGGCCGCGACGGTGGCGGATATGCGGGCCCAGGCAGAAGCGGAACTGCGCACTGTGCTGAGCGACGATGACCTCTACTGGCTGAGCCGCCTGACGGCACCTGTCGAACAATGGAGCCAGGGCCTGTCTACCCTGCTCACCAAAAGCGGCACCCTGCGCAAGGTGATCCCCACCGCCCTGTTGCCGGACAAGGCGGAACGCAAGATCGCACGCAGCTGGCTGGAAAGCCTGTATGAGCGCGGTTTGAGCCATCCGCTGGAACACTTCGGCAGACTGCCACAGGTCGATGACCTGCCGGCAAACAGTAATATGCTGCACAACTGCTGTATCTGTCTGGCATTGGCAGCGCTGGAACTGGAACAACGCTTCCGCCAGGACGGGCTGACCGATTTCACCGGTCTGCTGCTCAACGCCAAACTGGCCCTTAAGGACCCGGAAGGCAATGCTACCGATCTGGCCCTGCTGCTGGATTATCGGATCGACCATATTCTGATCGACGAATTTCAGGACACGTCCCGTGGGCAGTTCGAACTCTTCGAGCTGCTGATCGACGGCTGGCAGGCCGATGAGCAGAAGAGCTTTTTCGCCGTCGGCGATCCGATGCAGTCGATCTATCGCTTTCGCGATGCGGATGTGTCGATCTTCAACGAGGTCAAGCAGACGGGCATTGGCGCAATCCGCCTGCATCCCTGTTACCTGGCGGCCAATTTCCGTTCGGATCCGCGCCTGGTTGAGTGGGTCAACAAACTGTTCCACGACAGCCCCGATCTGCAAGCGCAGCCGATGACAGCTACTCATGCGGACCCCATGGTCGCAGCCCAGCCGGATGCCAACGTCCGTTGCAGCAGATTTACCCGTTTAGACGACGAACTGAACGCCTGTCTGGCTCACTTACAGGATGTATTACAGCGGGACGAGTCATCCAGCGTCGCCA
This sequence comes from Pseudomonadales bacterium, assembly GCA_040222775.1. GTDB lineage: Bacteria > Pseudomonadota > Gammaproteobacteria > Pseudomonadales > Azotimanducaceae > UBA4421. Next base: position 57,739 of record JAVKCL010000016.1, on the reverse strand, counting down.
TATTGTGCCGTTCGCGGACGCACCTGATACCGCTGTTGCGCCAACTGGCGGCGCGTAACATCAGCTGGCAGGCGACCGACATCGACCTGTTAAAAGACGCGCCAGTGGTCAGCGACCTTATGTCAGCACTCACCCTGCTGCTCGACCCGAGTCAACGCCTGGCCTGGTTCGCCCTGCTGCGCAGCCCGCTGTTCGGTGCTTCTCTGAACGAGTTGCTGGCGATCGGCGACGCTGACTTTGCCACTTACCTCGAGCGTCAGGCCCCCGCCTACATCGATCGACTGCGGGCGGCGTACCGCTGGGGACAGCAGCATCTTTACGAACTATCTCTGCGTGAAGCCCTGGAAGGATTCTGGCTGCGGTGCGGCGGCGCAGATGCTTATCAAACGAGTGACCTTGAAAACGCAGCAGTCTTTTTCGAACTGCTGGACACGCTGCAACCTGAGCAGCAGACACTGGCCGACATCACCGCTGCAGTGGAGCGCCTGTTTGCCCAGAGTCCGCATCAAAGTCGGGTAAATGTGCTCACCATGCACAAAGCCAAAGGCCTGGAATTCGACCATGTCATCGTGCCGCGACTGGACGCCGGTACCGGTTCCGACGAAGCCAGCCTGCTGCTGTGGCAGGTGACCCGCTCCGGATTGCTGCTGGGGCTGAAGGGCGATCAGGCGCACAACTGGCTGCAGGCACAGAATCGTGTTCAAGCGCGACAGGAAGAACTACGGCTGCTGTATGTCGCCTGTACACGCGCCAGAAGAACACTCTTTCTGTCCTACTGCCAGGCAGAGCAAGCCAGGCCTGGTGGGTTGGCCAATTACCTGATGGATGTTGCCCAGACCGAGGCTGATACAGAGCTGAACCAGCCTGCGCCACCTCTGCAGCAGGAACTCTTCAACACCCGTCCGTTGCAGCGACTGCCTGTCGAATATCGCTGGGCACCACCAGCGGTATCGCCACTACCCTATGAACCGCAGCCGGGCGTCACAACCGATCCCATTGCCCACCGCCTGGAAGTGGAGGTCGGCAACCTGGTGCACCAGGCTCTGGCCTATCTGGCCCAGCGTTCGATGACGACTATCCCCGATGCCGAACTCACCCGTCTGTTCGAGCTGTGGGCACCCACTGCTGATGTCGAGGCGCTGGCTACCGCTGGCGCACAGGTACAAAAACTGCTGCACAGCGAACTGGGACAGTGGGTGCTGGCCGCTCATCCACAACACGAGTGTGAGGCGGGTTATCAGATGGCGGACGCGGGTGAACTGCTTTCCATTGTAGTCGATCGCATGTTTGTGTGTGACGACCAGCGTTGGATTATCGACTACAAAACCAGCCAGTTGGACAGCGCGCCGATGAGTGCGCTGATTGCCCGTTACCGTCCACAACTGCAGCGCTATGCCAGGGTGATCTCCAGTTACTATCCCGAGCCGGTGCGTACCGCGATCCTGTTCACCGACCGCATTCAACTGGAGGTGGTCGACTAGCGTGTTGCATTTTCAAGTAAGGGTTGTACCATCCGCCTCATGACCAAGAGCCAAGAAAATAATTTACGCACGAGCGCAGGCTGCGCCCACCCTGCAGGTACGAGCCGTACCTGGGGCTGGCGACGCTTTTATTTTTTTCCAGCTTAACGTCAGCCTTCAAATACAGGAAGGCGGCTCTGCCTTCCGCACGAACAACCTCGTAGCAGCCGGCAGACCCGGTAAAGCACGAGGTTTTTTTTCGCCCTGAAATCGCGTTAAAGCCCACGGCACAAAGCAAACGTAACGACCCCAGACAGCTGGACGAACGAGGACACTGGCATGCAATTAGAAAACATTAACGTGGAAAAACTGGACGTGCTCATCACCCCGGAACATTTGAAGGCTGAATTTCCGCTGCCTGAAGCGGTACAGAGCTTCATTGCGGATGCGCGTGTGGCGGTGGAAAACATCGTGGCAAAGCGCGATCCACGCGTGCTGGTGGTGGTCGGTCCCTGCTCAATTCACGACCCACAGGCCGCGCAGGAATACGCCGAGCGGCTGGCTGGCCTGTCCAGCCAGCTGAGTGACCGGCTGTTGCTGGTTATGCGCGCCTACTTCGAGAAACCCCGCTCCACGGTGGGCTGGAAGGGTCTGATCAACGATCCTTACCTGGATGATTCTTTCCGCGTGGATGAAGGCCTGAAGATCGCCCGCAAGCTGTTGCTTTCGATCTCCGCCTCCGGCCTGCCCATCGCCACCGAAGCGCTGGATCCCATCACGCCCCAGTACATTCAGGACCTGATTTCCTGGTCGGCGATAGGTGCCCGTACCACAGAATCACAAACCCATCGGGAAATGGCCTCTGGTTTGAGTTGTCCGGTGGGCTTCAAGAATGGTACAGACGGTTCGCTGGCGGTGGCCATTAACGCGCTACAGTCGGCCACCAGCCAGCACAGTTTTCTGGGCATCAGCCCAGCTGGTCAGGTCAGCGTTATTCATACCCGTGGCAATCCTCACGCGCACATTGTACTGCGCGGTGGCAGCAGCGGACCAAACTACAGCGAGGCACACATCAAGGAGGCGGAGGACGCCCTGCGCAGTATCGATCATCCGCTCAGTATCATGGTGGATTGTTCACACGCCAACGCCAACAAAGACCACAACCAGCAGAGCGTAGTGCTCACTGAACTGGGTCGTCAGATCGCCCAGGGCAATGAATCGATTACCGGTGTGATGATCGAAAGCAATCTATATGCCGGTAAACAGGCACTGGGGCCAGACCTGACCTATGGTGTGTCGGTGACTGATCCCTGTGTAGATTGGGCGCAGACTGAGACCATGCTGCACAGTTTCCACGAGGACATTGCCCGCCGTTTCAATTGACAGCGTCGCTGCAGGAGCCGCTTCAGGAGTAGTAGGCGTTCTCTGTCATTGTGTGGTCGGTGTGATCAATCACACCTTTGAGTTCGGTGATGCGCTCCAGCAGCGTGGTTTCGACGCTGTGTTTCAGTGTGATGTCCACCGCTGAGCAGCCCTGGCAACCGCCACCAAACTGCAGTACTGCTTCCATGTCGTCGGTGATCTCGACCAGAGTCACCATACCGCCGTGGGCGGCAAGCCCCGGATTGATCTCGTTATAAAGGATGTAATTGACCCGATCTTCGAGGGGTGAATCCTCGCTGACGTTAGGCACCCGGGCATTGGGAGCCTTGATGGTCAGCTGGCCACCCATCTTATCTTCCTGATAATCCACAACCGCATCCAGCAGATAGGCCTCGCTGCGACCTTCGATCCAGGCACGGAAGCCTTCATATTCTATCGGCAGGTCACCCTCCTGCTCTTCACCAGGCCGGCAATAGGCAATGCAGGTCTCTGCCTGAGGCGTACCCGGCTGGGCAACAAATACTCGAATGGCCGTGCCACTCTGTTCCTGTTTGGCGAGAAGATCACGCAGATACGTCTGCGCATTGGGAGTAATTTCTATCATGCTGGTCGCTTTACCTGAGTTAGCCTGGTCTTGGGCAATTATCCAATGTCTGTTGCAATAGCTTATACCCGACTCTTTTAGTCGGATATAGGATTTTAACGCTTGTCATGAATTTCATGCAAGGTCATCTGGCTAAACTTCAATTGTGTTCATTATCCCGCCCAACTAGCATGCCCCCTGATCGTACCTGCCCCGTGCCTCGAAAAAACCTCAAAAAAGACCTGAATACGCAATAAAACATGATAAGCGAGCAACTCAAAAACAGAATTTTAGTGCTGGACGGCGCCTATGGTACCGCCCTGCAAGGCTATCACCTGAACGAAGACGACTACCGCGGCGAGCGTTTTGCCGCCCACGGCCATCCTCTGCAGGGCAATCACGATATTCTCAACCTCACCCGCCCCGGGGTGGTGCAGGAAGTGCATAAATCCTACCTGCAAGCGGGTGCCGACATTCTCAGCACCAATACTTTCAGCGCCACCAGCCTGGCACAGACAGACTTTGGTACACAGTCCCTGGCAGCAGAGATCAACCGCGCTGGTGCGCAGATCGCCAGGCAGGTCGCGGCCGAGTTTTCGACCGCTGACAAACCGCGTTTCGTGGCCGGCAGCATTGGCCCGACCAATCGCAGCGCCAGCCTGTCGCCTGATGTGGAACGACCTGGATTCCGCAATATTTCCTTCGATGAGCTGGTTGCCATTTATCGTGAGGCAGCACTGGCGCTGGCGGACGGTGGCGCGGATCTATTCATGCTGGAAACCATCTTTGACACGCTGAACGCCAAGGCCGCCATCTTCGCCATGCTGGAAGTCAATGAACAACTGCCCGCACCGTTGCCAATTCTGATCTCCGGCACGATCACCGATGCCAGTGGCCGCACTCTGTCGGGTCAGACCGGCGAAGCCTTCCTGTATTCCATCGCCCATGCCCAACCCCTGGCGGTAGGCCTGAACTGTGCCCTGGGGGCTGAGCAGTTGCGCCCCTATGTGGGGGAACTGGCAAAAATCTGCCCGACCGCCGTCAGTGTTCACCCGAACGCTGGTTTGCCCAATGCCTTCGGTGAATACGATCAAACCCCTGCTGAAATGGCTGCGATCATCCGCGAGTTTGGCGAAGCGGGCTGGCTCAACATCGTGGGTGGATGTTGTGGCACTACGCCGGCGCACATAGCAGCGATTGTCGATGCAGTCGCCGACCTCAAGCCCCGACAACTGGACTGCGAAGCCATGGCGCAGCGCCGCGCGGCGCTGGCGCTGTCTGGTCTGGAGCCCCTGCGGGTCGAGCCGACCTCGTTGTTCGTCAACATCGGCGAGCGTACCAATGTCACCGGCTCTGCACGTTTCGCCCGACTGGTACGTGAAGGCCAGCTGGACGAGGCGCTGGCTGTGGCTCGTCAGCAGGTAGAAAACGGCGCGCAGATTATCGACATCAACATGGACGAAGGCATGCTCGATGGCGAAGCGATCATGGTGGAGTTTCTGCACCTGATCGCATCAGAACCGGACATCGCGCGGGTACCGATCATGGTGGATTCCAGTCAGTGGTCGATCATCGAATCCGGCCTGAAATGTATTCAGGGCAAAGCCATCGTCAACTCCATCAGCCTGAAGGAAGGTGAAGAGGCGTTTCTGCACTACGCCCGGCTGTGTCGCCGTTATGGTGCCGCTGTGGTGGTGATGGCATTTGATGAGGAAGGCCAGGCTGATACCTACGAACGCAAGATCGGAATCTGCGAGCGCTCCTACAAGCTCTTAACCGAACAGGTCGGCATGCCGGCGTCGGACATCATCTTTGACCCGAACATCTTCGCCATCGGCACCGGCATCGAGGAACACAACAACTACGCGGTGGATTTCATCAATGCGGTAGCGTGGATTCGTGACAACCTGCCGCACGCGAAAACATCCGGCGGGCTGAGCAATGTCTCCTTTGCCTTTCGCGGCAACAACCCGGTTCGCGAGGCGATCCATGCCGTGTTTCTTTACCACGCGGTACAGGCGGGCCTGACCATGGCCATCGTTAATGCCGGTCAACTGGGTAACTACGCAGACCTGAGCGACCTGGCCAGAGAACGAGTGGAAGACCTGGTCCTCAATCGGCGAGCGGACGCCACCGAACGCCTGTTGGAAATTGCTGATCAGCTGGCCAACGGCAAGCAGAACTCTGCCGATGCTGGGGACAGAAACGCCTGGCGCAAACTCAGTGTCGAGGATCGACTGAGCCACGCGCTGGTGCACGGCATTAATGAGTTTGTCGTGGCCGACGCGGAAGAAGCGCGTCAAAACGCAAAACACCCGCTGGATGTCATCGAAGGACCGCTGATGCGCGGCATGGGCGTGGTCGGTGACCTGTTCGGCTCAGGCAAGATGTTTCTGCCACAGGTGGTGAAAAGCGCACGGGTAATGAAACAGGCGGTTGCTCATCTGATTCCCTACATCGAAGCGTTACAGGGCGACGAACCCCAGAGCAAGGGTAAGATCGTCATGGCGACGGTGAAAGGCGACGTGCATGACATCGGTAAGAACATTGTTGGCGTGGTGTTGCAATGTAACAACTATGACGTCATCGACCTCGGTGTCATGGTGCCCGCAACAGAGATTCTGGAAACCGCCAGAATGGAAAACGCCCAGGCCATCGGTCTGTCCGGGCTGATCACCCCGTCGCTGGATGAAATGGCACATATCGCCGCGGAAATGCAGCGCCTGGACATGAATATCCCGCTGCTGATTGGCGGTGCGACCACCTCCAAGGCGCATACCGCAGTGAAAATCTCACCGCAGTACCCCAATGCCACCACCGTCTACGTGAGCGATGCCTCGCGGGCGGTCAACGTGGCATCGGCCCTTTTGAGTAACGAGGAAAGTTATCAGAGCCTCAGCCGTGAAATTGCCGCTGACTATGAAAAGGTACGCAACCGAGTCTCGGCGCGACGCAGCAAGCGCGCGTTTTTGAGTCTCGCCGATGCGCGTCACAATGCGGAAAATCTGAACTGGTCGGGCTATACGCCACCCACGCCTAATCTGCTGGGGGTGCAGAAAGTTACCCCACGCTTAAGCGAACTGGTGCCGTTTATCGACTGGACCCCTTTCTTCATGACCTGGGAACTGGCAGGAAAGTATCCAAAGATCCTCTCCGACGAGGTGGTCGGCGAAGCTGCACGCAACCTGTTCGCCGATGCAGAAGCCTGCCTGGCAGATCTGATCGAAGAAGGCGTGCTGCAGGCTGCCGGGGTCGTCGGTCTGTGGCCGGCCAACCGCTGCGATACCGATGACATCACCCTCTACGCCGACGAGACGCGAGCCACAACATTGGCCACCTTGCATCACCTGCGTCAGCAGGCTCCCAAGCCGAATGATGACGCGCCTAATCTGTGTCTGGCGGATTATATCGCGCCCGCGGGCAAGGCCGACTATCTGGGTGGGTTCGCCGTCACCGCAGGGATCAATATTGAGCAGGTACTGGCCAAGTTCCACAATGACGATTACAACCAGATCATGGTCAAAGCGTTGGCCGACCGTCTGGCCGAGGCGTTTGCTGAATATCTGCACCATAAAGTCCGTACTGAATACTGGGGCTATGCCAGTCATGAGCAACTGGACACGGAAGACCTGATCAAAGAGAAGTATGCTGGCATCCGGCCAGCACCCGGTTACCCGGCCTGCCCGGAACATTCCGAGAAGGAAAAGCTGTTTGAGTTACTGGATGTGACCCACAACACCGGTATCACCCTGACCGAGAGCTACGCCATGCTGCCGGCGGCAGCAGTCAGCGGCTGGTATTTTTCCCACCCGGACAGTCGTTACTTCGGGGTGGGCAAGATCGACCAGGACCAGGTTGAAGATTATGCCCAGCGCAAAGGCATCACGCTGGACGCAGCCACCCAGTTGCTGCGACCGAGCCTGGCGGACTAGCGGCTTAGAAGTCGACGGTGAACCCGGAGATAAAGTGCACAGCCATGATTACGGCTGTGGTAAATACAATCAGTACCACCTTTACATCGGCGCGCTGATCCAGTTCTTCTTCTGACTCTTCGGTTGCCACCTGATCTGTGGCCATTTGTTCGGTTTGATTATCAGACATTTGTATCCAGCTATATCCAGCGAGTTGGGCAAACGCGCGCATTATACGCGGTTCGTAGAGGCCTACCAGTGTCGACTTGGCATCTGTGGGCCGTGTTGAATCGCACCTGGGATTCTAAGCTTATATCCAATGGAGTTTGAATCATTGCAGTGCCCCTGCTACTGTCCTGCCGCATTTTCTAATAGAAGCTTCCATGTACCGCTACGACAATTTTGACCAGACCTTCGTCGACCAGCGAGTGGCGCATTATCGGGATCAGACCGAGCGCTATCTGGCAGGACAACTGAGCGAAGATGAATTCCTGCAACTGCGCCTGCGCAACGGCTTATATGTGCAGCGACTGGCACCCATGCTGCGCGTAGCTGTACCGTACGGCACACTGGCTGCCCGGCAGTTGCGCATGCTCGCGCACATCGCACGCCATTACGATCGTGGCTACGGACACCTTTCCACCCGCCAGAACATGCAGTTCAACTGGCCGGAACTGTCTGAAGTGCCGGATATTCTGGCAGATCTTGCCAGCGTGCAGATGCACGCCATTCAAACCAGCGGTAACTGTATCCGCAACGTAACCACGGATGAATATGCTGGTGCCCACGCGGACGAGGACATCGATCCGCGCCCCTACTGCGAACTGATCCGTCAATGGTCTAGCTCGCATCCCGAGTTCGACTGGCTGCCTCGCAAGTTCAAGATTGCCGTCACCGGTGCGAAATTCGACCGCGCCGCCATCGCCGTGCATGACATCGGCCTGGCCATGCGTAACAGCGCAGATGGTCCAGTAGTCGACTTCTACGTGGGCGGCGGTCTGGGACGTACGCCGGTGATCGGCCAGTTGATCGGTGAAAACATCGCCATTGCCGATGTGCTGACCTATCTGGAAGCGGTCATGCGGACCTACAACCGCTATGGACGTCGCGACAATAAATTCAAGGCGCGCATAAAGATCCTCGTGCGTGCGCTGGGTACCGATGTCTTTCGCGAGCGCGTGGAAGATGAGTGGCAACACCTCAAAGGCAGCGCCAACACGGTCACCACCGCCGAGTTACAACGCCTGGAAGCACATTTTTCCAAGCCGGACTTTGCCGATCTGGCAGACTACAAAGACGAACTGGCAAGCCAGCGCTTGACCGACCCGGCTTTTAATCGCTGGGTGGCCAACAACGTTCAGCCTCATCAGCAGACCGGCTACGCGTGCGTTTGCCTGTCAACCAAGGTGACCGGTATTCCGCCGGGCGATGTAACCGATGTACAGATGGAAGCTGTGGCCGACTGGGCCGAACGCTACTCCTTCGGTGAGATCCGCATTACCCACCAGCAGAATTTCGTACTGCCCCATGTACCGCAAAAGGATCTGTACGAACTGTATCAACTGGCCGAGGCTCACAATCTGGGCTTGAGCAATGTCGGCCAGTTGACCGACATGATCTGCTGCCCCGGCGGTGACTACTGTTCGCTGGCCAACGCCAAGTCCATCCCGGTAGCAGAAGCCATACAACGAGCTTTTGACGATGCGGACTACCAGCACGATCTGGGTGAAATCGACATCAACATCTCCGGCTGCATGAATGCCTGCGGGCACCATCACGTCGGCCATATCGGCATTCTCGGCGTGGATAAGAAAGGCGCGGAGTTTTACCAGATTTCCATCGGTGGCCACTCCGGTGATCGCGGTGAAGAGGCCAGCCTAGGGCAGATCCTGGGCCCCTCCTTTGCCCGTGACGAAGTGACCCAGGTGATCGGCCAGTTGTTCGACGTCTATCGTGAGTCCCGGCTCAGCGAAGGCGAATCGTTCCTTGCCTGTTTTCGACGCACCGGCATCGACCCCTTCAAGGAGCGCGTGTATGCAACTGATTCATGAGGTTGACGGCCAATGGGTCGCGGCCGATGAAACACCGCCCGACTGGGACAGTCCAGGCGGTCTGCTGCTGGAAGTAGACGCGGAGCCCACCGAAGGTGACCTGAACGTACAGCGTATTGGCATCAACTTCCCGGCCTTCAATGATGGCCGTGGCTTGTCACTGGCTGTGTTGCTGAGAACGCGCCTGAAGTTCGGCGGCGATCTGTATGCCGTTGGCGCGGTGCATCAGGACATCCTGCATTACATGATCCGCTGTGGCATCAACAAGATCCTGTTACCCGATGGTTGTGACGTGGATGCCGCGCTCAAGCTCATCAAACCGTACAGCGATTACTACCAGAGTTCGGTTTTAGTGCCGGAACCGAGTTTTCGACGTGTAGAGAGGGGCAGCAACGCGTAGAATCCTCGGTATGCCCCACTTAGGTATCATCGAGTCGTTTTTCCTCATCTTTGCCGGCGCCGCAGCGCTGGCGACGGTAGCGCTGTATACGCGCCAACCCATGCTGGTGGCCTATATCGCGGTGGGTTGTCTGCTGGGGCCGTTCGGCCTGGCCTTTGTCAATGATCCGGGACTGCTCACCGAGATCGCTGAGTTCGGCATCATTTTCCTGCTCTTTCTGGTCGGCCTCGACCTGCAACCATCAAAACTGAAGAACATGATCACTGCCAGTCTGCTCACCGGGCTGGGCACCAGCGTGGCATTTTTCGGCATCGGCTTTGCCGTCATGCTGCTGTTTGAGTTCAGTCTGGCAGAAGCCGCCATTACCGGCATCGCTGCCGCTTTTTCCAGCACCATCCTTGGCATCAAGCTGCTGCCCACCACAGCACTGCATCATCGCCACATCGGTGAGATCGTTGTCAGTCTGCTGTTGATTCAGGACCTGCTGGCGATTCTTGCCATCCTGCTGCTGACCGGGCTGGGACAAGGCTCCAGCGGTATGCTGGCCAGTCTGGGCAGTGTTTTCCTCGGTTTACCGGCCCTGGCACTGCTGGCGTACGGCGGCGTGCGCTTCGTGGTACTCAAGCTGATTGCCAAGTTCGATGCCTTCCATGAGTATATTTTCCTCATCGCCATCGGCTGGTGTCTGAGCATGGCGACCCTGGGCAAAACCATGGGCCTGTCCCTGGAGATCGGTGCATTCGTGGCGGGCGTCTCGCTGGCGACTTCTCCTATCTCCCAATACATCGCAGAGAGCCTGCGCCCGTTGCGCGACTTTTTTCTGGTGCTGTTTTTCTTCTCTGTTGGCGCGGGCCTGGAAATCGGTTTGATTCCGCAATTCTGGCTACCGGCTGTAGTGCTGGCAGCGGCATTGATCGCGATCAAGCCAGTCGTGTTTGCCGTTTTGTTAAAGGTACAGGGCGAGACCGCCAAAACCGGCTGGGAAGTTGGCTACCGCCTGGGGCAGGCTTCGGAATTTTCACTGCTGTTGAGCTATATCGCCATCACCAACGCGCTGATCAGCGATGAGGCAGCGCTGGTGCTGCAGTTTGCTACCGTGCTGACGCTGATCGCCTCAAGCTACTTCGTGATATTCCGCTATCCCAGCCCGATCGCACCCAGCGCGCGCTTGCGCCGGGACTGATCGACCCTCAGGTCGGCAGGTGCACAACCCCACGCCCGACCATTTTGCCGGCCAGTATGCGATCAATCGCATCGGAAAGGTCTGCGAGTTGCAGCGGCTCTTCCAGCATGCTGAGGTCCATGCGCCACTCGCTGCCCAGTTTGTTCCAGATACGGGTCTTTTCCGCCAGCGGCAGTTGCACCGAATCCACACCCAGCAGATTGACGTGCCGCAACAGAAACGGCAACACAGTGGCAGGAATATCAGCGCCCCCGACCAGGCCACAAGCCGCCAGGCTGCATCCATAGCGTAGACTTTTTACCGCATTGAACAGCATTTCACCGCCCACGGTATCGACCACACCGCCCCAGCGTTCTGCCAGCATTGGCCGATTGCCGTTTTCGTTGGCCTCCTCCCGACTGAGGATCGTACTGGCCCCCAGGCTTTTGAGGAAATCATGCTGGTCTGCTTTTCCGGTGACCGCCGCGACTTCGTAACCCAGTTGACTCAACAGCTTCACCGCCACCGAGCCGACACCACCGGTTGAACCCGTAACCAGTACTGGACCACTGTCCGGGGTCATGCCAGCATTGATTAATTTGTCCACGCATTCGGCCGCAGTAAAACCAGCCGTACCGAGCAACATGCTCCCGTGCAGGTCCAACCCGGCTGGCATCGGTACTACCCAACCTGCGGGGACGCGAATGCGCTGGGCAAACCCACCGGCAGTGGACATGCCCAGGTCAAAACCGATCACCACCACTTCATCGCCTGCTTTGAAGGCCACATCATCCGAGTGCAACACCACCCCGGCCGCATCAATGCCCGGCGTGTGCGGGAAATTACGCGTGACACCCGGGTTGCCTGTAGCAGACAGGGCGTCTTTGTAGTTCAGCGAGGAGTAGCGGACCTCGATCAATACATCACCCGCAGGCAGTTCATCGACTTGCCGTTCGACAATGGTGCGGGAGAATCCTTGTTCGTTTTTGGTGACCTGAAATGCCGTGAATACTGTCATCGTTCTAATTCCTTGTTATCTCTGTTTGGCTAGTTATCTCGGTTTGGCGAGCCGAGTCGCCCGCAGCTCGGTAATCACCTGCCGAGGCGGCAGTGGTGCGTCAAGCGACGCTGTTGCGATCGTTACCGGCAAATCTGGCTGCTGCTGATTCGATCTGTTGCGCAATGCCATTGACCCGCTCCATCAGCCGATCCAGGGGTTTTTTCGTTTCTTCCCACTTCACGTTATAGGCATCGGCGGAGTCGCAGGCGCGCATCAGGTAGTCGTCGCTGGTGGCCAGTTCATCCACCAGCTGCAGCTCGATGGCCCGCGTGCCATACCAGGCTTCGCCGGTGGCCACCACATCCATATCCAGCTGTGGCCGATACTGAGAGACAAATTTCTGAAAGAGGCCATGCACCTCTTCCAGTTCTTGCTGAAACTTTTCCCTGCCTTCCTGCGTATTTTCACCCAGCAGCGTCAGCGTGCGTTTATGCTTGCCTGCGGTCAGTACTTCAACGTCCACATCATTCTTCTTCAGCAACCGGTGAACATTGGGCACCTGGGCGACCACCCCGATGGAGCCCACCAGGGCAAAGGGCGCGGCAACGATCTTGTTGGCCACGGCCGCCATCAGGTAGCCACCGCTGGCGGCAACCTTGTCCACCGCCACGGTCAATGAGATATCAGCATCTCGAAAGCGACAGAGTTGCGAGGCAGCCAGGCCATAATTTGACACCATGCCGCCAGGGCTCTCCACCACCACAACCACTTCGTCAACAGGTTTCGCCAGGGTGAGGATAGCACTCACTTCGGCGCGCAGATGGTCGACAGCGGAGGCTTTCAAATCGCCCTCAAAGCGCAGACAGAAGAGTCTGCGTGCTGGTTCGTCACTGTCGGCCTGGCTGTCGGATTTACTGGACTTCTTGGCCTGTTTGGCTTCCGCCTTATGCTGCTTTTTCACCTGGTCAGCCGGCAGAACCGCTTCTTCCATGGCGTGCCTGATATCGGTCAGCTGGTCATTGATTTTCTCGACCCGCAAGCGACCCCGGTTGTCGTGGATGACATTGCGCTGACTCATGGCAAAGATCGCCGAGGCAACCACCAGAATCGCGATCACGATGGTGATCGCTTCGGCCAGAAACACTAAATACTCGTAAAAAAATTCCATGAATGAGTCTGTTGCTTGAATTCGCGCATACTCTATAGGTGGACCCCCTGCCCGTCTAGGGAAGCTCACTTGTCCAGCTGCGTCATTCGCAGTAGCGTAGCGGCATGCAGGAACTGATCGATCTGTTAAGCAGCCGTTTCGCCGCTGGTGAGGCAAGCCTGGATGCCACGGTGCAGTTCGCCGTGGGCGAGGAAACCGTCAGCTTTGTCATCCACCAGGGCCAGCTCAGCGTTTCCTCCCAGGCACCGGACTTCACCCTGTACTTCGCTGACCAGCACACCCTCAGCGCTGTGCTGGGCGACATGCAGCAGGCACTCATCGCTTTTCGTGAACAACGCTTCAGGAGTTCGGGTTACATCCTGTGGACTTTTCAGGTACTGGGTATGTTCAGTCCCCAAGGGACTGGATGAACTCTTCAATAAGCCATCCAGAAATGGCGGTTTTGGGTGGAATCTGCGGCAGATTGTCGGCACTGAACCATTGTGCATCGGCAATCTCGTCTGCCTGACAGACGATCTCACCGGAGTCATATTCCGCATGGAAACCAAGCATCAGCGAGTTGGGAAAAGGCCAGCTCTGCGAACCGAAGTAACGCAGACTTTTTACCCGCAGACCGACCTCTTCGTAGACCTCCCGATGCAGGCACTGCTCCACCGACTCACCCGGCTCAACGAAACCGGCCAGGGTTGAATACATGCCGTTAGGCCAGGCAGCGTTGCGCGCCAGCAGCATCTCCTTGCCTTTGGTGATCAACACAATGATGCTCGGTGACAGCCGTGGGTAGCAGATGAGTTTACAGCTGCCACACTGTTTGGCGCGGTCTATATGATGGTCCTGCATGGGTTCGCCGCAGCGACCACAGAATTTGTGCGACTCGTGCCATTCGATAATCTGTTGTGCGCGTCCCGCCAGGTAAAAAAGGGACTGGTTGGTGCGGCCCAGCAGACCTCTGAGTCCAGTGGTGATAAATCCCTCAGCGACGCTGCCCTGTGCAGCTACCGCCCAGCAGGGTCGGTTGAGATAGTGACCTAGAAAATGCTTGCTCGACACTTCCATATCGAACCAGCGGAAGTCATCGGCGGTAATCGGTTCCGGCACACCCTGTGCTTTGCTGCAGACCAGCTCGCCCCTGGTAAACACGAAATACCAGGCATCGCCCGCATCTGCTTCTTCAGAAGCAACATGATGAGGCACAAACTCATCCGGCTCACTTGGCCACATACTTGACTCTCATACTCTTGGGAAATCACAAATTATCACAACTCGCCGCAATCCTCCTATACTCTATGCAGGGTGCTCGAGAGATCTTGTGGTGATACCACTTGTCGAGCTATGGTTGGCTAAAACTAATAGATACTGGTAATTAATGAACGCACCGCAGCAGGGACTCTCGCTCAATTCTTTTACCATGAATTTTCTGGGCCAGTCCCCGGAATGGTACAAGCTCACCATCGTTGCCTTTCTGGTCATAAATCCGATCCTGCAGCAGGTCGCCGGTCCCTATATCACCGGCTGGGTTATCGTGCTGGAGTTCATTTTTACCCTCGCCATGGCGCTGAAATGCTATCCGTTGCAACCCGGCGGACTGATTGCCTTTGAAGCCGTGCTGATGGGCATGGCCTCGACCGCGACCATCAAAGATGAAATCTTCGGCGCATTTTCGGTCATTCTGCTGCTCATGTTCATGGTGGCCGGTATCTACTTCATGAAGGAATTGCTGCTTTTCACCTTCACCAAAATTCTGCTCAAGATCCGTAACAAGACTGTCATAGCACTGCTGTTCAGTTCAGTGTCGGCGGTGTTGTCGGCCTTTCTTGATGCGCTGACCGTGACCGCGGTTGTTATCGCGGTAGCCGTTGGCTTCTATTCCATTTACCACAAAGTCGCATCAGGCAAGAGCTTTGGCGATCTTCACGAGCACGGTGAGGACAACGAAATCGAGGAGTCAAGTCGCTCAGAACTTGAGGACTTCCGTGCTTTTCTGCGTAACCTGCTGATGCACGCTGCGGTGGGTACAGCGCTCGGTGGCGTCTGCACCACGGTTGGCGAACCCCAGAACCTGTTGATTGCCAGTGTCATGGGCTGGGAATTCATGGAGTTTTTCTACCGCATGGCGCCGGTCACGATGCCGGTGTTTGTTGTTGGCATGATCACCTGCATCATTCTGGAACAGACCGGTTGGTTCAGCTACGGTGCAAAACTACCGGAACGCGTACGCGGCATTCTGGTGGAATTTGATCAGCATGAAACGGATATCCGCACCGGCCGCGACAAAGCGAGGCTGGTGATCCAGGCCATCGCGGCACTCTTTCTGGTCGTTGCACTGGCCTGGCACCTGGCTGAAGTCGGTATCATAGGCTTGACCATCATTGTGCTGCAGACTGCGTTTAACGGCGTCACGGAAGAACACCAGCTTGGCCACGCGTTTGAAGAGGCGCTGCCCTTCACCGCGCTGCTCGTGGTGTTCTTTGCCATCGTCGCTGTGATTCACGAACAACACCTTTTTTCGGGCGTCATCAACTACGTGTTGAGCCTGCCGGAAGCCGCTCAGCCGGGCATGTTCTACATTGCCAACGGCGTGCTCTCTGCCATCAGTGACAATGTCTTTGTGGCCACGGTCTACATCGGTGAGGTAGCTAAGGCCTTCCAGGACAATGTCATCTCCCGCGAGCAGTTTGATCTGTTGGCGGTCGCCATTAATACCGGTACCAACATCCCCAGTATCGCCACGCCTAACGGCCAGGCAGCATTCCTGTTCCTGCTGACCTCTTCGGTGGCACCACTGATCAGACTGTCATACATGAAGATGGTGGTTATGGCGTTGCCCTACACCGTTACCATGGGCATCACCGGCTGGGTTGCCGTTACCTATCTTCTGTAATGGGTATTCTGTAACGCGGCGGCTATGCCGTCGCTTCGAGGTTCTGCAGATAGCGTTCGTGCGCGGCGACTTCGTCGAGGCTCGCCAGCACCGGCTTGAGGTTTAACTCAGACAGAGAGAAGTGGCCTGCAGTGGCGTTCTCTTCGTCTTTGCTCTGTTCCGACTGGCCAAACAACGCCGTCTGTCCACCTGTCATTAACAGGTAAACATCCGCCAGGATTTCCGCATCCAGCAACGCGCCATGCAGCTCGCGCTGGGAATTGTCCACCATATAACGACGACACAGGGCGTCCAGATTGTTCTTCTGTCCCGGATGCTTGCGGCGCGCCAGAGCCAGCGAGTCAGTGATCTGACACACATCCGCAATCTTCGGTATATTGCCGGGCACCAGGTTGAGTTCGTAGTCGAGAAAGGACACGTCGAAGGCGGCGTTGTGAATGATCAATTCCGCACCCTCAATGAAGCTCAGAAAGGGTTTCGCCACCTCAGCGAACAACGGTTTGTCGGCCAGAAATTCGGTGGTAATACCGTGCACTTCCAGGGCACCATCATCACTGTCACGCTCTGGGTTTACATATTCATGATAGTGACGACCCGTCAGCTTGCGATCGACTATTTCCACCGCACCGATTTCGATAATGCGATGGCCCATGTTGGGCTCCAGTCCCGTCGTCTCTGTGTCCAGCACAATCTGCCGCATCAAATCTCCGCTATTGTGAATTCATCATTTCGTCAATGGCATCGTTGGCCGCCTGATCGACCAGTTCGTTTTCCACATGGCCACTGTGACCTTTGACCCATTGCCAGTCTACCCGATGCTGGGCCATGGCCTCATCCAGTAACTGCCACAGATCCTGATTTTTAACCGGTTTCTTCTGACTGGTACGCCAGCCATTGCGCTTCCAGGCTGAAATCCACTGGGTAATGCCCTGGCGCACATACTGGGAGTCGGTGGTCAGCGTCACGATGCTGGGCTTTTTCAATGCACGCAGCCCTTCGATGGCCGCCATCAGCTCCATGCGATTGTTGGTGGTATTGGGTTCTGCGCCTTTCACCAGTTTTTCATGCTCACCCAGACGCAACAGAGCGGCCCAGCCTCCCGGGCCTGGATTGCCCCGGCAGGCACCATCGGTGTAAATCTCAACCATTTTCGTCCTGTTCATCGGCAGCGTGAAAATTACGCTCCGTCCAACTGGCTATGTGTGGATAGGCGACCGGCGCCAATCGTGGCGATGACACCTTGCGCTGCATGCGGAAGTGATAGTTGTTCACCTGTTTGACCGCACTGGTCACCAGCAGGCCACCGAACGGCAGCTGGTGGCCTGGCTGAGTATTCAATTCACCGCTGCGATTAAAGAACAGATTGAGCCCGGCATACAGTGGCGGCGCATCCAGCTCGAAGCCCAGCAGCGTAAACCAGTCAAACAGACGAATCGGATTCACCAGCCGTTGCTGACTCATGACGTCGGTAAAATATCTGGCGTAGGCACGGCGCAGGCCGATCAGGCTCCATGGGTTGAAACCCGCCACGATCAGACGACCGCCAGGAGCCAGCACGCGGAATACCTCGCGCAACACCAGACGTGGGTCGGTGTGCTCTTCGAGACTGTGATGCAACACCACGCCATCGATGCTGTTGGTCTGGAACGGCAGCTGGTCCATCAGCGACTGTACGCCGCAGAGGTGCTCATCGGCGTCGCCCTGGGCCACCAGCGGATGAGGCCCATCCGCCGTCAGCGGGTGGGTACTCAGAAACACCGGAGCTTTGATCAAGCGGCGCTTCAGCTGATTTGCGCATGTGGCATCCTGTCCTATCCACAGCACCCGCTCGCCATGCAAACGTGACAAGGCAGTTGCCATCATCTGCCGTTCTATCTGATTGACGCGGGTGCCGAGCGGCGATTGCCACAAGGGTTGTGCCGCTTTGCTACGCCAGTCACGGAGTCGAGTGAGTTTGGTTGCCAAAATAAAGCCGATGGGACAAAGTGATTCAATTTTATCCTTCGCAGAGCAAAGGACGCAACGAACGGGAAGGCGATGACCGCACAAAACAAGGAACGTGCTTTACCGCACACAACTGCAGTAGACCAGTCGCTGCCCGCAATCGCAACTGCAGAGCTGCGCAGGCAGAGTTGGCGCTCCACCTGCGGCGTACTGCTGGCGGCCGGGATGTTTCTCTCCAGCTGCGCCGTGCAGACCACCCTCGCCCCCGCGCCAGAGCCCGCTCAGGAAGCCGCAGCCATCGCTCCTGCCCAACCTTTCCCCACGGCGGACTATGTTGCGGTAAGCGCTCAAGAGCCACCACAGGCGCTCTCAGAGCCGCTGGTCATCAGCGATTTCTGGTTTCACCTGCGCAAGGATATGCACCTGCCCCTGCATCTTGAGCACCGGCGTGTGCAGCAGGAATTGGCGTGGCTCAAGCGTCACCCGCGTTACCTGCACCGTCTGCAGGACAGAATGCAAACTTACCTGCCTTATATATATCGAGAGGTGGTACTCAATAATCAACCCGCAGAACTGGCGCTGCTGCCCATTGTTGAGAGCGCACTGGATGTCTACGCCTTTTCCCATGGCGGCGCGGCCGGTCCGTGGCAATTCGTACGGGGCACCGCCCGCCAGTACGGCCTGACCATCGACGACTGGTACGACGGACGTCGCGACATCATCGCCAGTACCAATGCAGCGCTGGACTATCTTGGCTATCTGCACCAGCGTTATGACGACTGGTACCTGGCACTGGCTGGCTACAATGCCGGCCAGGGCAACGTCGACCGAGCACGACGTAAGAAACCCTCAGCGGATTATTTTGAGCTGGCGCTGCCGCGGGAAACCCGCGCCTATGTGCCCCGACTGCTGGCGCTGGCCGCGGTGATCAAGGAACCGGAGCGTTACGGGCTCACCCTGCCACCCATCGAAAATGAATTGCACTTCGCCGAAGTGGACATTCATGGTCAGTTTCAAATCGATAAACTGATTGCCGCCAGCGGCCTGTCGGCAGCAGAATTTACCCAGTGGAACCCGGCCTATGCACGCTGGGCCACCTCGCCCAAGGGACCTCATCATATCGTGCTGCCCACGGCACTCGATCTGGAGGAAATCCAGGTGAAGATCAGCGAGATCCCAGCCACCGAACGGGTGGATTGGCAGGAAATCAAAGTGCGTCCCGGGGATACCCTGAGCGGCCTGGCGTCACGCTACAACACCGACACCGCGTCGCTGAAACGTGCCAACCAGTTGCGCGACTCGCGCTTGCGCGCTGGACGTAAACTGTTGATCCCGGTGGCAGGCGCGGATACCTCGCAACCACCCACGCTCGCCGCCAGCAGTGAGGGACTGAGCCACACTGTGCTGGCTGGCGAATCTCTGTGGACCATCGCAAAGCAGTACCAGGTGTCGTTGCGCAAGCTGATGATCAGCAACCAGATTGGACCGAAAGACCCGCTGTCCATAGGGCGCAAACTGACCATTCCCGGGCAACATACCAGCAACAAAGTGGTTCGCACCGTGCGTTACAAGGTGCGGCGGGGAGATTCACTGGCGCGTATCGCCAGCAAATTTAACGTCAGCATCAAACAGATCGCGAGCTGGAACCGCCTGGACCCCAATCGTTACCTGCAACCAGGCCAGGGCCTGGTGCTGCACGTCAATGTCGTGGGCGGTTGAGGAATAAGTCTCAGAGGCTGAGATTCCTTCTCAGCTGTCTTCCAGATCAGTGCTGCTCAGCAGCGCTGGCCGTTCCACACCCAGGCTCTGCTCGGCGGCCTGCAGCAGGCTCTGGAAGTCCAACCGCGCACCACGACTGACCGCTGCACGCCGCAGCTCTTCGGTTTCCTGTGCGAGGGTTGAATCGATATCACCCTGCACGACCCGGGTTACGGTCACCAGTGCAGCACCGTCAGCCAGGTCCACCACACCTACGGACTTTTCACCCTGTGGGGGGCGCGGCAGGCTGAAGGCAAAGGTCCGCACTTCATTGGGCAACTCAGCTTCCTGCGCATTGCTCGGCGAACGCCCGGCGGCTTCATAGGTCTCCCAGCTGGAGCCGAGTTCCAGAGCAATTTCCGCTGTGCTCGCACCTGCTTCGAGCATTTCCAGACCTCTGGCTTTATATTCTTCGATCAGTGCCAGTGCTTTTTCCCGTTGCAGATTGTCACGAATCTCAGCCTCAACTTCGGCGAAGGGTTTCAATTCAGGCGGATACTGCTCGGCTACGCGCAGTACCACCATTTCATCCTCACCGAGCGCAATGGCATTGCTGTTTTCACCAGCCAGCACCGCTTCACTGAAGGCGGCATCCTGTAACGCAGGCACGCTCAACTTGCCTTCGCTGGTGGCTTGGGTGACCTGACGGGCAACCTGCAGTTCCAGTTCCAGCGCATCTGCCGTCTGGGTCAGAGACACCTGTTCGTCATAGGCCCGCTCTTCCAGCTCACGCGCCATGTCAGCGAATATGTCCTGTGCTTTGACTCTTTGAATAGTCTCGGTCAGAGCTTCTCGCTGGCTTTCCAGCGAGGGATATTCCTTGTCGACGATCTCATCCAGGCGTATCAGGTGGTAACCAAAGGAAGACCTGACCGGCTCAGAAATGTCACCCGCTTCAGCCAGTGCCCACAACGCGGTTTCAAATGCCGGGTCGAAGATTCCCTTGCCGACCGGACCGAGCGAACCACCAGCCTGAGCCGAGCCCGGATCCTCCGAAATCTCCTCCGCCACGGCAGCGAAATCCTCGCCTGCAGCGATGCGTCGGGCGGCGTCCTCAATCAGCGCCAGCGCGGCCTGATCGTCGCGCTCAGCATTGACTGACACCAGGATGTGCGAACTGTCGCGCTGCTCATCGCGCAACGCACTGGCGCGTTCTTCGTCATATTGAACCTGCAGCTCCTGATCGGTAACAGTCAGCCGCTCGTCATCCTGTAGAGCGTCCACCAGTGCATCCACCGACAATGACAGGTACTCAACGTCCAGTGCCAGCTCAGTCATGAAGGTTGCTTCATCCTCCTCATAGCGCAGACGCACTTCCTCATCATTCACCTCGACCTGGTCGAGATAGTTAGCAACGGTGAGGGGCAGATAGGCCAGATCGCGACGCTGGTTGATGACGCGAATCAGTTCACCCAGTTCCCAGTCGGTCATAGCCAGAGATTCGCTCACACCCTGCTGCAGGGTTTCCGAACTGAGCGCGCTGGTAAATTCCTGCAGAAATTCAACCGGGCTGTAACCCAGAGTCTGCAGTGTCTGTCGGTAAATGGATTCGTTGAACTGGCCATCGACCTGATAGGCGGGCGAACTGGTGAGCGTTTCGTTAACCTCTTCCTGGGGAACCTGAATACCCAGTTCCTCTGCCGTCTGATAAATAATCTGCCGGTTGATCACCTGCTGGATGACATACTCAGAGAGCTGCTGACGGTCAATGTTGGCGGGATCAAACTCCGGCCCCATGCGATTCAGGATCCGCATGCGCTCTCTTTCCGTTTCAACCGCCAGCACATTCTGAGTGATGCTGAAATCACCCACGGCGGCAATTTCCGGATCAGCGCCAGTAAATAAGTTGGTCGCGCCAAACCCGAACAAGGTCAACACGACAATAATTGCTCCGACCAGTATTTTGAAACCCGTGTTCTGGGTTTGGTCACGCAGCTTCTGCAACATTGATTCGTACTCTTTTAGTTAGATTTTGTCTGGTTAGATTTTGAAGTTTTAAGTTACGTCAGAAACGGGTTTATTCTGCGCATTAAAAAAGGGCGCTCACCGCGCCCTACTCTAGTTTGCCAGCTACTTTGCCAGCCACTTTGCCAGCCGCTTATCGGGCGACCGGATTCTAAAGCCTATCGAACTAATATGACAGTATACCGCTTCAGTTAAGCGCGTCTTTCAGGGCCTTGCCAGCTTTGAACGCAGGTACTTTAGCCGCCGCTATGTGGATGGTCGCACCGGTTTGTGGATTGCGCCCCTGGCGTGCAGCACGTTCACGTACTAAAAACGTGCCAAAGCCAACAAGTGATACGGACTCAGCATTCTGTAAAGACTGAGTGATGGCTTCTACGGTTGCGTCCAGCGCGCGACCTGCAGCAGCTTTGGTAATGTCCGCTGATTCAGCGATATGGTCTATTAACTCGGATTTGTTCACATTGTGCCCCTTGTTGACTTTAAATGACTGTCTATAGCGACGGTCTCTCTTTACCTTTACCTTTACCTTTACCTTTATCGGTTTATCGGTTTATCGGTTTATCGGTCGTCTCGCAACGACGCTCATCAGCGACGGTATATTTGAGCGAAACTCCTTAACAAGACAACGCCAACGACTCTGGCGTGCCTCACGATGCTCAATCCCATACAGGATCAAAGGTTTATACCAACACCGCCAGCGCCGTGCAAGCGCAATCAGTGCGGGCTGATACCACTGTTACTGTTGATCGCCGCCGGTTCGACTGCTGGCTCTTTGCCATCAACGGCTTCCTCAGCAATGCGCGGCGTCGGCATTCTTTCCAGCGCAATCTCCAGCACTTCATCCATCCACTTAACCGGATGGATCACCAGATTCTGTTTGACGTTATCAGGTATCTCTTTCAGGTCTTTTTCGTTCTCGTGTGGAATCACCACGTGCTTGATCCCACCACGATGCGCGGCGAGCAGCTTTTCTTTCAGCCCGCCGATCGGCAGCACCTGTCCCCGCAGCGTGATCTCGCCTGTCATTGCAACATCTGCGCGCACGGGAATGCCCGTAACAACCGAGGCCACGGCCGTACACATACCAATCCCGGCACTCGGCCCATCCTTGGGGGTCGCGCCTTCCGGCACGTGAATATGCAGATCGAATTTTTCGTGGAAATCGGGTTCCAGTCCCAACGCCTGCGCGCGACTGCGAACAAAGGTCCAGGCAGCCTGAATGGATTCCTGCATGACATCGCCCAGTGAGCCTGTCTTGGTCTGCTGCCCCTTACCGGGCATCGTCACCGCTTCAATGTTCAGCAGTTCACCACCCGCCTGAGTCCATGCCAGCCCCGTGACGATGCCGATCTGATTTTCTTCTTCCGCCAGCCCATAACTGTACTTGCGAACGCCGTTGTAGTGCTCCAGATCATCCACGCCAATCTCGATGATCTCTCTCGTCTTGTCTTCAAGCGCTTGTTCTTTAACAACTTTTCTGGAGAGTTTAGCAATTTCACGCTCGAGACCGCGGACCCCAGCTTCGCGGGTGTAGTAACGCACCAGGTCCAGCAGTCCGTCATCGGTAATGGTCAACTCGCCTTTCTTCAAACCGTTGGTGCGGGTCTGTTTGGGCACCAGATAGCGTCGCGCAATATTGAGCTTTTCATCTTCCGTGTAGCCGGGCAGACGGATAACTTCCATACGATCCAAGAGCGGCGCCGGGATATTCATGCTGTTGGACGTACAGATGAAGAATACGTTGGACAGGTCGTAATCGACCTCGAGGTAGTGGTCGTTAAAGGTGTTGTTCTGCTCCGGATCCAGCACTTCAAGCAGCGCACTGGCGGGATCACCCCGAACGTCCATTCCCATCTTGTCTATTTCGTCCAGCAGAAACAAGGGGTTGCACACACCGGCCTTGGACATCTTCTGCACGATCTTACCCGGCATGGAGCCAATGTAGGTGCGGCGATGACCACGGATTTCTGCTTCATCCCGTACCCCGCCTAACGCCATACGGACAAATTTACGATTGGTTGCACGGGCAATACTTTCACCCAGACTGGTCTTACCTACGCCGGGAGGACCCACCAGACAGAGCACCGGACCACCCATCTTGGGCACACGGTTCTGAACCGCCAGGTACTCGATGATGCGGTCTTTAACTTCTTCCAGCCCGTAATGATCTGCGTCGAGAATTTTCTGTGCGGCATTCAGATCTTTGCGCACGCGACTTTTCTTTTTCCAAGGCACCGACAGCGCCCAGTCAAGATAGCTACGCACCACCGTCGCTTCAGCGGACATGGGTGCCATGAGCTTGAGCTTGTTGAGTTCTGCCTGGGCTTTTTCCTGGGCTTCCTTGTGCATGCCGGATTCTTCAATCTTGCGCTGCAACTCTTCGACTTCGCCCTGTTCGTGCTCACCCATTTCCTTCTGGATGGCCTTCATCTGCTCATTCAGATAGTACTCGCGCTGGCTCTGTTCCATCTGCTTCTTGACGCGGCCACGGATGCGTTTTTCCATCTCCAGTACGTCAATTTCCGCATCCATCAGTTCGAGGATCAGGTCCAGGCGATCTTTCAGATTAAACGCACCCAGTACCGCCTGTTTATCGGCGATGCTGAGCGACATCTGCGCCGCGATGGTATCCACCAGACGGGCCGGGTCATCGATGCTGGACAGCGACGAGAGCACTTCCTGAGGTACTTTTTTGCTGGCCTGAACGTACTGTTCAAACTGGGCCAGCAGAGTACGGGCTACGGTTTCGCCTTCGCGCAGATCCATCTCCGGCTCTGGCGCTGCTTCGATGTCTGCTGTCAGGTACTGCTCGCCGACCTGCAATTCCTTCAACACAGCCCGTTGTCCACCTTCAACCAGCACTTTTACGGTGCCATCGGGCAGTTTCAGCAGCTGCAGAATGGTGGCGATAGTACCCACGTCATACAGATCGTCCTGGGCGGGCTCATTGACTTCCGCGTCCCGTTTGGCCAGCAGCAGAATCTGCTTGTCATCGGACATCGCAGCGTCCAGTGCGCGGATGGAACTTTCGGTGCCGACAAACAGCGGGTGCACGCCATGGGGATAAACCACCATATCGCGGAGCGGCAGAACGGGAATATTTTTAATCAACAGATCACCAACTTAGTTTGCGCTTAACCGTCCAACCCAAACCCACTCCTGGCGTGATTCAGGCCGACGCTTCGGAGCAAGCGAATCTATGTTGTTGCGGCAGCCGCTGGCTGCCTCGAACAGATGGCTACTCTTCAGGAGCAGCCTTCGCTTGATCCACGTTTTCATAGATAAGCATCGGATCGCTTTCGCCCTTAATGACGCTTTCGTCGATCACGACCTTACTTACCGATTCTGATGAGGGCAGATCGTACATGGTCTCGAGCAGCACGGCTTCGAGAATCGAGCGCAATCCACGTGCACCGGTCTTGCGTTCCATGGCCTTGTCGGCCACCGCGCGCAAGGCGTCTTCACGGAAATCGACTTCAACGTCTTCCATCTCAAAGAGTTTAGTATATTGCTTGGTCAGCGAGTTTTTCGGCTCGGTCAGAATGCGGATCAACGCATCCGCGTCCAGCTCTTCCAGCGTTGCGACAACCGGCAGACGACCTACGAACTCAGGGATCAGACCATAACGGATCAGATCTTCCGGCTCGACGCCCCGCAGGGTTTCGCCAATGCTCTTGCGCTCGGACTCACCTTTCACTTCTGCACCGAAACCGATGCCTGACTTGTCTGAGCGGTCCATGATGACCTTATCCAGGCCGGCAAAAGCGCCGCCACAGATAAACAGGATATTCGATGTATCCACCTGCAGAAATTCCTGCTGCGGATGTTTGCGTCCACCCTGGGGTGGTACGGAGGCAACGGTGCCTTCAATCAGTTTCAACAGCGCCTGCTGCACGCCTTCGCCGCTGACATCCCGGGTAATGCTGGGGTTATCAGACTTGCGGGAAATCTTGTCGATCTCATCGATGTAGACGATACCGACCTGGGCTCGATCCACATCGTAGTCACACTTCTGCAGCAGCTTCTGAATAATGTTTTCCACGTCCTCACCCACATAGCCTGCTTCGGTGAGGGTGGTTGCATCGGCAATCGTGAAGGGCACATCAAGCAGTCGGGCAAGGGTCTCGGCCAGCAGGGTCTTACCGCAACCGGTCGGGCCAATCAGCAGAATGTTGGACTTGGACAGCTCTACATCGTCTTTCTTGCCGTTGTAATTCAGACGCTTGTAGTGGTTATAAACCGCTACCGACAACACTTTCTTGGCGTGTTCCTGGCCGATGACATATTCATCGAGGATATTTTTGATTTCGGTAGGTACCGGCAGCTTGCTGCTTTCGCCGGTCTGTGCGGTCTCAGACACTTCCTCGCGGATGATGTCATTACAGAGTTCTACACACTCGTCACAGATAAAAACCGACGGACCAGCAATAAGCTTGCGCACTTCGTGCTGGCTTTTGCCACAGAAGGAGCAATATAAGAGTTTTCCTGAATCGTCGCCTTTGCCGCTTTCGTCCGACATATGTTCCTCGAATGATTTCTCGAAATTGCTTTTCTCAGCTGTGCTGGGTAACCACAGCCATAAGCCCGCATACATTGCTGGTATGCGAGAAATATTGCAAGTTTACAGTGTAAACAGTTTTAAAGCGTTTTTAGGTATCTAGGCCCCGTTTTCGGCATCCATGCGTCTGTTTTGCTGCACTTTGTCGACCAGTCCGTACTCCTGGGCGGCCTCAGGGCTCATCCAGAAATCGCGGTCAGTATCATGTGCCACGCGCTCAACCGTTTGCCCGGTATGGTGCGCAATCAAGCGGTTCAGCTGCTCACGCATGAGCAGAATTTCCTGCGCCTGAATCTCAATATCTGCAGCCACGCCACGCGACCCACCGCTTGGCTGGTGCAACATCATACGTGAATTGGGCAGCGCAAATCGCTTACCGGCCTCGCCTGCTGCCAGCAGGAAAGCGCCCATGCTGGCCGCCTGGCCCACACACAGGGTGCTGACGTTGGGGCGGATGAACTGCATGGTGTCGTAGATCGACATACCTGCGGTCACCGAGCCACCCGGAGAATTAATGTACAGATGAATGTCTTTGTCCGGGTTCTCAGACTCGAGAAACAGCAGCTGGGCAACGATGAGGTTGGCCATGTGATCTTCCACCGGGCCTACCAGGAACACGATGCGGTCTTTAAGCAGCCGTGAGTAGATGTCGTAGGCGCGCTCACCCCGAGCAGATTGCTCGACAACCATAGGCACCATGCCGAGGTTCTGCACCGGAGCGCGGTATGGGTCGTGAATATCAGTCATCAATTTTTCCTTCGGTTGGCGCGGTTTCTGTCTCTGCGCTGCTGGTCTCAGTGTCATCGGCTGCCGCGGTTGTTTCCGCGGCCGCGGTTGTATCCGCGACCTCAGCCTCTTCGGGCATGGGAACAGCCTTACCACTCAGAATATCATCATAGTTGGACTCTACCACTTCTACCGAAGCTTCAGACAATATGAGGTCAATTACCTGATCTTCAAGTACCCCCATCTCCAAACTCTGCATCTGTTCCGGTTGTGAGCGGTACCACTCGATCACCTGCTCCGGCTCTCCGTAGCTGGCTGCCAGTTCCGCCAGTTGGGCATCCACCCGTTCGGCATCGGCGCTGAGGTCCCGGTCAGTAATGATGGCATTGACCACCAGACCCACCTTGACGCGCTTTTCGGCCTGATCCTGGAACAACTCATCGGGCAGGTTAGGGGCCTCGGCCGAAGCCGGCATCTGAAACTGGCCGAGCATCTGTTCTTTCAGCGCGTGGATTTCGCGATGCACCACAGCGTGGGGCAGCTGAAAATCATGTAATTTCGCGATTTCATCCATAACCTGTTGTTTTATCTGGTTTTTAATCGCATTTTTGAGCTCGCGCTGCATGTTATTGCGGACTTCTTCGCGGAACGCTTCTTCGCCACCCTCTTCGACCCCGAAATCCTTGAAAAAGTCATCATTCAGTTCTGGCAGCTGGGTTTCCTTTACGGCTTTGACCTTGATCGAGAACGACACCGTCTGACCTTGCAGATCTTCGGATTGATAGTCATCGGGAAAAGTTGCATCGAAGGTTTTTTCATCACCAACGGACAGCCCCACCACCGCGGCATCGAAATCGGCGATCATCTGACCCTTGCCGACTTCGAAGGACATGTCTTCACCCGTGCCACCGTCAAACGGCTCACCGTCTTTGCTGCCAGCGAAGTCCACCGTGATCTGATCGCCCTCGGCCACCGGGCGATCGACGTCAACGAAGGTCTTGCGCTGCTCGCGCAGGCGGTCGACCATGTTGTTCAGATCTTCTTCGGTGATCTCACCCTGGGGTTGCTTGACCGCAATGCGATCAAACGAAACCGGCTCAATGTTGGGGAACACTTCAAAAGTCGCCGTGAACTCAAAATCGATGCCGGGCTCCATCTTAACCACTTCGAGATTGGGCGAACCGGCAGGGTTAAATGACTCCTGCTGGACCGCCTCGACAAAGCTCGACTGCATTAATTCACCCGCCACTTCTGCGCGTACGGCACTGCCGTAGCGACGGCGTATTTCTTTCAACGGCACCTTCCCGGGGCGAAATCCGGGAATGCGGACCTGCCCGCGCGCCTGTTCCAGGCGCGAGGTGATCTGGCTTTCAAATTCTTCACTGGGCAGCGCAATAGTTAATCGCCGTTCCAGGCCACTCATGGTTTCTATAGATACGTTCATTTTTAAGTCTTAGGCAAGAATTGGGGTGGACGATGGGGCTTGAACCCACGACCGCCGGGATCACAACCCGGAGCTCTACCAACTGAGCTACGCCCACCATAGTT
Organism: Pseudomonadales bacterium; assembly: GCA_040222775.1. Taxonomy (GTDB): domain Bacteria; phylum Pseudomonadota; class Gammaproteobacteria; order Pseudomonadales; family Azotimanducaceae; genus UBA4421. The sequence goes on along the minus strand of JAVKCL010000016.1, from coordinate 29,241 downwards.
TTCAGAGGCGCGAATTATATTCATGCGGGCATGACTTCGCTAGGAGAAATTCAACGGGTTTCAGTGCGGACACACAACGCTTACAACCCTGCACAACCCCGGACTGCGAAAGTGAGACACTGAATGTATACCGCCGTGGACTCAACTGCGGCTCATGAGAGGTAGTTTGTCATGAAACCCAGCCGTACTCGAAAGCCCTCCTCCTCGCGTAAAACTGTTGCTCAACGTAAATCGGACCGCTCGCGCAAGACCCGGCGTGCTGGCGAGGTTAAGAAGCGTCAGGACGACTTTCTGGTTACCTGGTGTTAGCGGAGGCGTTATCTGATCTGAAGGCGGGGCCTACAGATTGCGGGTACGGGTTTCTAATCTGGGGTTTTGAGCTTCTGAGCTGAGAGTGCGGCGGGACGGTGCCGATTTACACCGTCCCGGAACGCTGTTCGCCATCCATGGCCGCTGGCGCGCGGACTTCCTGTCCGCGAGCCTCCGGTACGGTGTAAATCGGCACCATACCGCCTCCTACCAGACAGCAGCGTAATACCAGACTGAAGATGTAGTCACCGAAGTCGAGCGCTCGACATCTATCTATCCCTAAAACTGTTGCTCAAAGTAAATCGGACCGCTCGCGCAAGACTCGGCGTGCTGGCGAGGTTAAGAAGCGTCAAGACGACTTTCTGGTTACCTGGTGTTAGCGGAGGCGTTTTCTGATCTGAAGGCGCGGCCTACAGATTGCGGGTACGGGTTTCTAATCTGGAGTTTTGAGATTCTGAGCTGAGAGTACGGCGGGACGGTGCCGATTTACACCGTCCCGGAACGCTGTTCGCCATCCATGGCCGCTGGCGCGCGGACTTCCTGTCCGCGAGCCTCCGGTACGGTGTAAATCGATACCATCCCGCCTTCTACCAGGTAGCAGCGTAATGCCAGACTGAAGATGTAGTCACCGAAATCGAGCGCTCGACATCTATCTATAGCTCGACTGCTATCTGCAGTCCGACTTCCAGATGCCTGCAAACACTCAAGGAGCGACGTGTTTTCGCCTCTGGCTAAAACTCGATAAGCGAACGAAGTGAGCGACAGCGACCTACAACGACGTTTTTCGCCAAGGGCGAAAAACTCGCTAAGTGAGCATAGCGAACGACAGTGACCGGCTGGTACGCCTGGAAGGACTCGAACCTTCAACCCTCGGCTTAGAAGGCCGATGCTCTATCCAGTTGAGCTACAGGCGCATCGGGGCTCAGGTGAAAAGTGGTCGGGGTAGAGAGATTCGAACTCCCGACATCCTGCTCCCAAAGCAGGCGCGCTACCAGACTGCGCTATACCCCGAACTGTGCGGCGGCATGATACCCGCATAATCCATTGGGTCAACACGTTCTTCAACCAGCTGGGACGAGGGGCACTTTTTTCTCTGCCCGGAGTGCGCAACATTGCTGCATTCACAGGGCCCTTGCCATTAGAATACGCGTTTTGAGTTGCTGTATGACCGCGCAAATTCTAGATGGCAAAGCCATCGCTAAACAGATTCGGCAGGAAATTGCTGCCGAAATCAGTACCTGGCGAGAGCTGGGGCGGCGCCTGCCGGGTCTGGCGGTGATCCTGGTCGGGGACGACCCGGCCTCCGAGGTGTACGTCAAAGGCAAACGACGGGACTGCGACGAAGTGGGATTTCATTCCATTGTGCAGCACGTCAGCGCCAATATTCAGCAGGCAGATCTGGAAGATTTCATCGAAGGGCTTAACCAGGATGACACCATCGACGGCATTCTGGTGCAGACCCCGCTGCCTGAGCATATCGATGAATATCGCATTATTGACCGTATCGACCCGGGTAAAGACGTAGATGGGTTCCACCCCTACAACATCGGTCGGCTGGCGATCCGCCGTCCAGCCTACCGCTCCTGCACCCCGGAAGGGGTGATGATGCTGCTGGATACGCTCAACCTTGAATACAAAGGCATGGACGCGACTATTATCGGCGCATCCAATCATGTCGGCCGACCCATGGGCCTGGAACTGCTGCTGGCCGGCGCATCGGTGACTACCGTGCATAAATTCACCCGCAACATCGCCGCCAAGGTGCAGTTAGCAGACATCGTGGTCTCCGCGGTGGGCAAGCCCGGGCTGGTTCCGGCGGAGTGGATCAAGCCCGGTGCCATCGTCATCGACGTGGGTATAACCCGTGGAGAAAACAACAAACTGTATGGCGATGTGCAGTTCGATGCGGTTAAGGAAGTGGCTTCGTGGATCACGCCGGTGCCCGGTGGCGTTGGACCTATGACCCGCGTGGCGCTGCTGAAGAACACCCTGCAGGCAGCGAAAATTCACCAGGGCCTGGAAGACTGACCTTGCAGCGTATTTTTATCTCCGACCTGCACCTGGAAGACCCTGCTGCCCCTGCTTTTCTGCGTTTTAAGGAATGCCTTGCACTGGAGGCCACCCGCAACGATGAAATCTATATCCTCGGCGATCTGGTAGAGATGTGGATCGGCGACGACGACGACTCGCAACTCGCCAGCGAACTCTATGCTGTGCTTGCTGCCACCACCGCAAACTGTCCGGTCCTGCTGCTGCACGGTAATCGGGACTTTCTATTCGCCGATGAATTTGCCACCGCCACCGGCGTGACGCTGCTGAGTGACCCACACCTGACCGCAGAAGGCATTCTGCTCAGTCACGGCGACCAGTACTGCACCGATGACCAGGAATATCAGGCCATGCGCACGCTGTTCCGCTCCGAGGCATGGCAACAGGACATCCTCGGCAAGTCACTGGATGAGCGTAAAGCGCTGGGGCAGATGCTGCGTGCGCAGAGCAGGAACAGCAATGCTAACAAGGCGACCAACATTATGGATGTGAACGCCGATGCGGTGCACACCAGCTGCCGCGAGCATGAAACGCGGCTACTCATTCATGGGCATACCCATCGTCCTGGCACACATCGCGCGGATAATCATGAGCGCTGGGTGTTGGGCGCGTGGGAAAGGGTGGGCTGGCTCGCTCGTCAACAGGAGCAACAACTGCAACTGGAAGCGTTCAGCCTGGCACGCCGCTATGGAACCTGAGTTCTGCATCGGCTGAGGTAATCAACTCCGCGTCCCGCTCGAGAAATAAGGTCACCCGATCGGCCAGATCTGTCACCTGCTGACGTTCGGCGAGTCGCAGATAGTCCTGAAAGTGACGCGCTTCGGAATCAACCAACTGCGTATAAAGCTGTGCCACCGACGCCGGCAACACCTCGGCGAGACCGATAAAACGCTCACAGGAGCGTGCCTCAACCACAGCGCCGAGAATCAACTGATCAACCAGCCGATACGGCTCTTCCTTGCGCACCAGCTGGTGCAGTTCGGCGGCGTAGCGCGAAGAATTGACGTGGGTGTAGCAGACCCCTTGTGCCTCCATCAGATCCAGCACCTGCTCAAAGTGGCGCAGTTCTTCCCGTGCCAGGCGTGACATCAGGCGCAAAAGTTCGGGGTGGTCCACATAGCGATACATCAGCGCCATGGCGGAACTGGCGGCTTTCTTTTCGCAATTGGCGTGGTCGATGAGCAGCGTGGGCAGATTTTCCGCTGCCGCATCGAACCATGCGCTGGGTGTGGGTGCGGTCAGAAAGTCGAGCACCGGTTGCTTGTCCGGACGGGCCATATCAGGAAGTCACGCGAAAATTACGCTCGTAGTGGGCTACCGAACGGCTGAAGACTTCCGCATCCAGGCGCTGCAGCACTTCCAGGGCAGCGACATCATGCTGGCTTTCTGAACAGACCAACCCGGCTTCGCTGAGCATGCCACCACGCGCCACCAGATGCCCCAACACCTGGTGCACGTTAGCCGGCTCTGCGGTGACCGGCAGACCTGCAGCCTGGCAATAGGCCTCCAGTTGCGCGGTGTCCTGCACACGCAGCAGCTGGGTGACTACCTGATCGCGCAAGCCATGCAGCCTTTTCCAGATGTGCGCTTTCTGCTCAGCCGCGTAGCCGTTCCAGGCTACGATTTCATGGGCAAAGCGTTTGCAACCACGGCATACCAGATCACCATAGGTGGTCGAGCAGATGCCGACACAGGGCGTAGATTTTGTTCTTACCAAGGTAAAGTCAGGCGTTACGAATACGCCTGCTAGGATGCGGCGCGCACCCCTTGAATGGCAAGTCTAAATTGTAATTTTCGCAAATCCTGACGGATCGCCTGCACCTGCAACTGGGTCACACTCTGGTCTGGGTTGTAGAGGGTGTCCTGAATACGCATGGCCAGCGCCTCACCGTTGATACCGGCCTGTTCGGTCAAGCGGCGGATATAGGCCGCTGGCGTCTCACCGGGATGGCGAGGATTACCCAGTTTGCGCATGCGCTGATCGAAATGCACCAGTGCCCGTTCAATGGGATGGCGGCGCTTCCGGCCACGCCGCCAGAACAGGCTCAACGCCACCAGCAGCAGACTGACGCCGCCGCCGATGACAATAGCAAACCCGACCCGCGCCGCGGTGATGGAACCCAGCAGGTCCTTCAGCACCGAAGTCTGCACTGTGGCGTCGTAGCCGACCACCCACAGATTCCACTGATGCTCTACCGAATCCGTCCAGTTGAGCAGGTCGTGCATGAGTCCCTCACTGGACATGCGCGTGGCACTGAGCAACGACAGCGCGTCCCGATCCTCCTGTGAGAGCGCCGCGTTGAGGCCGTTCTCGACCCGTTCAGGGGCGACGGCCGCGGTGGGATCGAAGCGTCGCCAGCCCTGACCGGGTAACCAGGCTTCCACCCAACTGTGCGCTTCATACTGGCGCACCACCAGATGGCCCGTCACCGGGTTGATTTCGCCACCCTGGTAGCCGCCGATCATGCGCGTCGGAACGCCCACTGCGCGCAGGGCGAACACCATAGCCCCGGCGTAATGGGTACAGAAGCCGGCACGGCTGTCGAACCAGAAGGCATCAATACTGCCCAGCCGCGGCAGCAGCGGCGGACTCAATGTATAGCTGTATTCGCCAGTGCGGATTTCGCTCATCAGGTTCGCGATCATGCGCTCCACATCACCGTCACTGTCAGCCAGCAGTTGACGGGCATAGTCACGTATGCGGGGATTATCGTTGGGTGGCAGTGCTGTTTCCCGCTGCCGCACATGTTCCGGCAACACTGGATCCATAACATAGTCCGGGTGACTGACCACCGGGTAGCGCAACACAGAAAGCACCGGCTCCCGGTTGAGCAGTCGATAGTCACCGAGCAGATTCATGTTGTTGCCATAGTCCACTGGCGTATCGAGGCTGTACAACCAGCGACTCTGGGTGGGCTCCAGAAAGACCTGATAGGACAGGCCTGCATCGAGATCCAGCGGCTCCTTGCCCTTGCTCGGCAGGGGTTCAGCCACGGCCCAGGTGCCGTAGGCAAACTCTGAATACACCAGCCCACGCCAGTACAGATCGCGCTGGCGCGGCATCTGGTCGTCGAAAATCACGCGAAAGGCCAGCTCATCAGAGCGAGACAAGCTGGCGATGTCTCCCGGTGTCAGGCGGTCACTCAAGCCGGTGCTGGTGGCACTGGGCATGGGGATGGACCACAGCGGACCGATACGCGGGAACAACAGAAACAACACCAGAGTCAGCGGCAGCGCCTGCAGCACCAGCCCGGCAGCGGTCCACATGGACGCCACCGGTCGGATCCGCGACTGCATCTGATTGAGTCCGACCAGGGCGGCGGTCACGACCGTGATGGCGACCAGTTCGTAGGCAGCCAGCAGAATGGGCTGGCTGAAAAGAAAAGCCGTGGCCACCAGGAAGTAACACAGGTAGATCACCAGATAGGCATCACGCCGGTTTTTCATCTCCACCAGTTTCAGCGCAAAGGCCAGCACCAGCAGAGACGTGGCGGCTTCCAGCGTGAATGAGCGATAGCCACTGAGGCCAATGCCAATGAACGATGCGACCACCAGCACAAATTTGACCCAGGGCGGTGGAAAACCCCAGCGTCCGCGATAAACCTGCGTGCGCCAATAGCCACAGAACAGACAGACGGCCACGATCCAGGGCGAGATGTGCACCGCCAAGGGTGCCATCACCGCCAGTTGCGAGACCATCAGCAACGCCAGCGAGTTGCGCGGAATCTGCTGGGCAATGCCGACCGATCTGGACTTGCTGCGGCGGGGGGCGGCGACGCTGGCTTCCATCAGGACGCCTCGGCCAGCCCGTACAGGGCCAGTTCGCGCAGAACTTTTTCCAGATGCAGCTGACCGATACTCGGGCTGATTTCAACACCCGGCAGGCGCAGCCCGAACTCCCGCTCCAGGCGGGTGGCCTGCAGGGCCAGACCGGTCAGACGGCTGAGCTTTTCTTCGGTATCACCCGGCAGATCCTGAAAATCAAACCACAGGCGCGGCTCTATATAGCTGGCATAGCGTTTGACCACCACATCATCCGAGCGCGCGAAGGAACGCCACAGAATGTTCTTGATGGGATCGCCTGCCGCGTACTCTTTAATGTCGACAAAGTCATCGCTGCCCAGCGGATCCAGCAGTTCACCGTCATCCCGCCGGCGGGATACCTGTATGTTGTGCGAATCGGCAAAAATCGGACGCGGATAGACCAGCCCCCGGGCGTTGATGTCCACCCAAGTCCAGGCCCGCAGCAGACCCAGTGGGTAATAGGTCTCGATCAGCATACGACCCGGGTTCAGCCAGCCGCGCTGTTCCGCGCGGACATACAGACGCACTACTGTCGCCTGGGTGTCGAATATCTCCGCCCACTGCTTATAGCCTTCGGGCCAGCCGATCTGAATGCCTTCACGGCCCTTCCCTGCCGGGCGTTCCACGCGTACCTGGAATTCCAGGTCTTCACCGACAAAGGCCGACTGGGCTTCAGACAACTCCAACACCAGGCCGGACAGATTGCGGAAGGTGTAGAGGATGGTGACGACAAACATGGAGCCCAGCAGAAAGGCCACCGCGTAGACCAGCGAGTTCTGATAGTTGATCGCCCCCAGGATGAGCATGGTTAACAAGCCAACAAAGGCAAAACCGGAACGGGTCGGAAAGATGAAAATATTCGCCTGGCTCAGCTTGATGCGCGAACCGGGCGGGATGCGTCGATCCAGCCAGCTGGCAAAACGCTGACTCAGCATCATGCGCGAAGTGGCAACGGTCTCTGTCATTGGATTTCAGCCCTTGACGCAGACCGCGGCTGTCCCGCCTGGCCGCACGTCAGCAGGGTCTGACTGTCAACCGACCACATCAACACTGCCCAGCAGCTGCTGCGCAAGCGCACCACCGCCGTGGCCGGTGAAATCGGCATCTTCACGCAGACGATGCTCAACGACGCTGGGCAGGACGGCCTGAATGTCTTCCGGCACCACGTGGGTCCGGTCGTGCAACAGTGCCCAGCTTTTGGCACTGGTAATCAGCGCCAGGGCGCCCCGGGGCGACAGGCCATAGGCAAATTCATTGCCCTGGCGGGTAAAGGTCACCAGCCGTTGTACATAGTCCACCAGCGGTTCGGACACCTGAATGTTATGCACGGATTGCTGGATGGATTTCAGGTCGGCCAGGTCGAGCAGTGGTTTAAGTCCGGGTAGTCGCTCGCGGCGGTCACCATGCAGCAGTAACTCACGTTCTGCGGCGGGTTCCGGATAGCCCAGCTGAATGCGCATCAGAAAGCGGTCCAGTTGCGATTCAGGCAAGGGGAAGGTGCCGGTCTGGGTAGATGGATTCTGGGTGGCAATGACAAAGAACGGCTCAGGCAGCAGTCGAGTGACGCCATCGTGGGTCACCTGGCGCTCTTCCATGGCTTCCAGCAGCGCACTCTGACTTTTCGGTGTCGCGCGGTTGATTTCATCCGCCAGCACCACCTGGGTAAACAGCGGACCTTCTACAAACCGGAAAGTGCCTTCGTTCTTATCAAAAATAGTCGCGCCGATGATGTCCGACGGCAGCACATCCGAAGTGAACTGAATGCGGTTGTAGCCGAGGCCCAGCACGCGGGCCAGGGCATGGCTGAGCAAGGTCTTACCCATACCCGGCAGGTCTTCGATCAACAGATGACCGGAAGCAAACAGACAGGCCAGGCTGAGCTTGATCTGGTGTTCCTTACCGAGCAGGACGCTGTTCAGGGTTGTGATGAGGTTCTCAATCAGGGGCTTAACCTGCCCTGACGTCAACCTGACCCCGGCACGCTCATCAGGCGTGATTGTGGAGCTCGAGAACGTTGGAATCCGTGTTTCGTTGGGCTTCAAGGCGTTGCTTAGATTGGTCGTTGCGGGCTAAGGATAGCTGGTTCAGGTAGTCTTCATCTATGTCGCCAGTCACGTATTGGCCATTGAAGGTCGAACACTCAAAATCGGTGATGCCCGGGTTACCCTCACTGGCGCTGGCTTGCAGATCGTCAATGTTCTGATAAAACAACTTGTCGGCACCGATAACACGCCCTACTTCCTCGTCGGTACGGCCATGGGCGACAAATTCCTCGCGGGACGGCATATCGATGCCATACACGTTCTGATAGCGCAAGGCAGGTGCGGCAGAAGCCACATAGACCTTACGCGCACCCGCATCGCGGGCCATCTGAATAATCTGCTGGATGGTGGTGCCGCGCACAATTGAATCATCCACCAGCAGTACGTTTTTGTCGCGGAACTCAAGCTCAATGGCGTTCAGTTTCTGGCGTACTGATTTCCGCCGCTGACTCTGTCCGGGCATGATGAAGGTACGCCCGATATAGCGATTCTTTATGAACCCTTCGCGGTATTTCACATCCAGTCGGTGCGCCAGCGGGATGGCAGCAGTACGACCAGTCTCGGGGATCGGAATGACCACATCAATGTCGTGATCGTGCTGAGAAAAGTGACTCAGAATGCCATCCGCCAGGTACTCACCCATACGCAAACGGCTCTTGTAGACGGAAATATCGTCGATGATGCTGTCAGGTCGAGCCAGATAAACGTGTTCAAAAATACACGGCACCAGATGAGTGTCCTGGGCACAGACCTGACGGAATAACTCACCTTCGTTGCTGATGAAAACAGCCTCGCCGGGTTGCACGTTCCCGAGCAGTTCAAAACCCAGGATATCCAGCGCGACAGACTCTGATGCCATCATGTATTCAAAGCCGTTGTCGGTCTCGCGCTGACCATACACCAGGGGTCTGATACCGAACCGATCGCGAAAGCCCAGTACCCCCACGCCGATAATCATGGCGATGGCGGCAAAAGCCCCATTACAGCGCCGATGCACACCGGCTACCGCGTTGAACACTTCGGTGGGCGTCGGGGAATGGACTTTTTGCTGGGCCAGTTCGTGGGCCAGTACATTCAACAGAACTTCAGAATCTGACGTGGTATTGATGTGGCGTAGATCCTGAGCGAACAGATCCGCCCGCAGGGCCTGGGCGTTGGTCAGGTTGCCGTTGTGCGCCAGCGTGATGCCGTAGGGAGAATTGACGTACATGGGCTGCGCTTCAGCGGAACTGGCGCTGCCGGCGGTGGGATAGCGCACATGGCCAATGCCGATGTTACCCCGCAAGCGGCGCATGTGATTCTCGTTGAATACATCGCGCACCAGGCCATTGCCTTTGCGCAGATGCAGGGTTCTGCCATCGCTGGTCACCATGCCTGCCGCATCCTGTCCGCGGTGCTGCAGTACCGTGAGTGCGTCGTACACTTCCTGGTTAACCTGACCCTCTGTGACTAGTCCGACAATTCCGCACATATGCCTTTCCCGTTAATGGTCATCGAAACTGTGCTCGTAGCTGCTCGCGCAATCTAGCACGTTCGATCTATTGAGTTTAGTTGTCATTTGCAGTGGACAGCGCATCAAGTGTCGATGGTGTCACGATTTCTCTTGCCGCGCCGAGCAAATCCCGTACTTCGTCTTCAAACGCGAGCAATTCAGGTGGAATGCTGGCGGCATGATACCAGTCAGCATCCCGCGCCAGATCACGCACTGCGATCAGCACAATAATGGTCACCAGCACCCCACGGGCAGCCCCAAAAAGGAAGCCCAGAAAACGGTCGGTACCAGTTAATCCGGTACTGCGAACCAGTTGCGCCAGTAACCACTGCAGCAGCGCGGCGACGATCAACGTCGCGATAAACAAAGCGACAAACGCAATCGCGGTGCGGATATTTTCATTCCCCCAGCTGAAAGGAACATATTCTGCAGCCTGGCTGGCAAAGAGCAGCGCTATCACGAAGCTCGCCACCCACGCGGCCAGCGATAGAAGTTCCTTGATCAGTCCGCGGACCAGACCGATCAGCGCGGACAACAGAATCACCACCAGGATAATGATGTCCAACATGGGCATCAGGGTCGCATCTCCACAACCTGGGGTTCGACGGAAAATTCCTCTTCGATGCGGGTGGCAATGGCGGTGGCGTCGGCTTTGGCCAGCAGTGGGCCCACTGCGACGCGATGCAAGGGTGTCGACGTTGTGTCCGTGGGATCCACCATAGTAGAGATAAACGCCTCCAGACCCGCTTCACGCAGAGCAGAACGCAGACTGCGTGCATTGCCGACTTTGGCAAAGCTCGCCGCCTGCACCGCCCAGATACTGGTCTCTTCGGTGGCGGGCAGCAGCATCGGCTCACCAAACTTTTCACCGGTTTCGGTGGAGAAACCAAAATCGTCGACTTCTGCACGCAACTCCGCAACTTCCTGCACCACGTTGGTGGCAGGCACAACCTCGTCATAGGCAGCGACTGGGGTAGAAGTATTCGCGGGGGGCGGCATGGCTGGAATCGGCTCGGCCGGATAACCCTCGCCGTCGAAGATCATGGGCAGGAAAATCACCGCGAGTGCCAGCAGAAACAATGATCCTGAGATGCGATAGCGCGTACGCTCAAGCACGCTCGGGGACTCCGATCAGCAATTGTTCAACCATGCTAAATGAACCGAGCGCGAGGATAACATCTGCGCGACGGGTTGCCGAGTCAAGAAACGCCTGCAGATCGCCTGTACAGCACTCGCCTACCCCGCCCAGCGCTTCTCGCAGGTCCGTGGCCGGCATGCCCCGGTCGCCATGACTGTCGAACAATAACCAGCGGGCGTCGACGTGGCGGGTTGCCGCCCGATAAACCCCGAGGTGATCTTTGTCCTTGAGCATGGCGCAGCAGATGACCGTGGGCTGGATCTGCCGCTGTTCAAGTTCGGCAAACAGGAACTCGATGCCATGGGGGTTGTGAGCAACGTCCAGTATAAGCTGGCGCTCGCGCCAGCGTCGCAGCTCCAGCCTGCCTCGAATGCGCAGCTCACTCAGCACCTGCCGGGTAAGCGTCGGATCCAGTTCGATTCTGCCGGCCGCTGCAACACACGCCAGCGCCAGATTGTGGGTGGCCAGCGCGCCCAGTTTGATATCGTTGAGCGCTACACCAGGCGCACGCAGCTGCCAGTGGCCATCGCCCACGGTCACTTCGATCTCCCGCCCGAAGCGGATTTCCTCGACCTCAAGCTCGGCGGCGATCTGATAGACGCTCTCCGGCAGATCACGTCCCAGCACCGCCCGTTGTTGCGGGCGCAATATGCCGGCCTTTTCTCTACCGATGGCGTCCAGGGTATCGCCCAATATGGCCTGATGATCGAGGCCGATGCTGGTGATCACGGCACAATCGGCCGCCACCACATTGAACCCGTCCAGCCGTCCACCGAGCCCGATCTCGAGCACGGCAACGTCTACCTCGGCTTCGAGAAACAGGTAGAACGAGGCCATCACGCAATATTCAAAATAGGTCAGCTTGAGCTCGCCACGACAGTCCTCCACGGCCTGCAGTGCGGCCACAATCTGCGCATCGGTCGCTTCTTCACCATTCAGCCGGATACGTTCGTTGAAACGGTCAATGTGGGGTGAGATCGCCGTACCCACAGACAGACCATGGGCCAGCAGTATGGCTTCACAGGCATAGCAGGTGGTGCCTTTGCCGTTGGTGCCAGCCACCGTGATGACATAGGGGGCTGGCCGCTCGATGCGCATACGCTCGAGCATGACCTCCAGTTTATCGAGACCGATGTCACCGGTTTGCCAGGTGTGGACATCAATGTATTCAAGCCACTGCGTCAGGCTCGTCAAAGCTTGCGCTGTCATCAGTTCTGTTTGGCACCTCGATTGAGTGTGCGGGCAAACGCTTCCAGCGCAGCAGCCGCTGCGGCAGGTTGATCCGCATGGTCAGCCATGATGTTGACCAGCGCGCTGCCCACCACCACACCATCTGCGTGGGCACCCAGCGCGCGGGCCGTCGCTTCATCCTTGATGCCAAAGCCCACACAGACCGGTAAGTCTGTTTTCGAGCGGATATGCGCCAGGCGCTCGGCTACTTCATCCGTCTTTACATTGCTGGCACCGGTAATGCCTTTCAGCGACACGTAATAGACAAAACCGCTGGCCTGCTTGAGGATGTAGTCGACGCGCTGATCAACGCTGGTTGGCGCGATCAGGAAGATCAGATCAATACCCTTTGGCTCAAGCGCCCGCTTCAGCTCATCGGCTTCTTCAGGTGGCAGATTGACCATAATCAGACCGTCAACGCCGGCCTGATGGGCGGCCTGCGCGAAGTCAGTCTGGGCCAGAATGGAATTCAGATAGCCCATCAGCACCACCGGGGTTGTGCTGTCCTGCTGTCTGAATTCAGCCACCATGGCCAGCACTTTCGCCACCGTGACACCGTTGGCCAACGCGCGCTCGCTGGACGCCTGAATGGTCGGCCCCTCAGCCTCGGGATCAGAAAACGGTATGCCCAGCTCGATGATGTCGGTGCCACCGCGCACCAGCGCGTGCATGGCAGGTACCGTGTGTGCCAGCGTCGGATCGCCCGCCGTCACAAACGACACCAGCGCAGTCTGCCCATCAAGAGCAACAAATTTATCAGCAATACGACCCACTACAGTTTGATCCCGTCGATACCTGCCACTGTGTTGATGTCCTTGTCACCCCGGCCGGACAGATTGACGATAATGATCTGATCCGCGTCGAACTGCTTGATATTAGTCTCCAGCCAGCCGATGGCATGACTGGATTCCAGCGCCGGCAGAATACCTTCGGTGCGATTCAGCAGACGGAAGCCACTCATCGCCTCATCGTCGGTAGCGGCGCCATAGCGCGCCCGGCCAATTTCTTTCAGATAAGAATGCTCCGGGCCGACACCCGGATAATCGAGACCGGCTGAAATCGAATGGGTCGGCTGGATCTGACCATCTTCATCGTACATCAGGAAAGTTCGATTGCCGTGCAACACACCGATCTTGCCGTCATTCAGCGGTGCTGCATGCTGGCCGGTGTCGAGACCATGACCGGCCGCTTCAACGCCGACCATCTCCACGCCCACATCATCTACAAACGGATAGAACAGGCCGATGGCATTAGAGCCACCGCCTACGCAGGCCACCAGCAGATCGGGCAGACGCCCTTCCATTTCCAGTATCTGCGCGCGCGCTTCGGTGCCAATGGCAGAGGCAAAATCCCGCACGATGGTCGGATACGGGTGCGGACCGGCCGCCGTGCCGATGATGTAGTGCGTGTTATCAATGTTGGTCACCCAGTCGCGCATGGCCTCGTTCATGGCGTCTTTCAGGGTGCGGGTGCCGGAATTGACCGCGATGACACGCGCACCCAGCAGTTTCATGCGATAAACGTTCAGACTCTGCCGCTCAACGTCCTCCGCCCCCATATAAACATCGCATTCAAGACCCAGACGGGCGGCCACGGTGGCGGTTGCCACGCCATGCTGACCGGCACCGGTTTCGGCAATAACCCGTGGTTTACCCATACGCTTCGCCAGCAGCGCCTGACCAATGGTGTTACACACTTTGTGCGCACCGGTGTGATTCAGATCTTCACGTTTCAGATAGATGCGCGGACCGCCCAGTTCGCGACTCAGCCGCTGCGCAAAGTACAGCGGTGTCGGGCGACCCACGTAGTGGGTCAGATCGGCTTTCATTTCGGCCTGAAACTCAGGGTCCTGTTGCGCGTTGCGGTACAGGGCATCCAGTTCATCCAGCGCGTGGGTCAGGGTCTCCGCCACAAAGCGGCCACCAAACTCACCGAAGTGCCCGGACTCGCTGGGTTGCGCATAGTTACTGCCTGGCTTATCGGTGGGCATGGTTTACCTCATTTACAAATGTATCGATGGCGACGGGATCCTTTCTCCGTTTGTCCCGCTGCCCGTCTATGTTCAACTCCACACCGCTGCTGACATCAACACCGAACAGCCGACCGCCACGACCGGCGATGTCAGCTATGGCGCTGGCCACATTGTCAGGCCCGAGCCCACCCGCCAGGATCAGGCGTGCATCCGCACGATCGGGCCACAAGGCGCGATCAAAACTCTGCCCGGTGCCACCATGCTCGCCATCCACATAGGTGTCTAACAAAAATGCCCACGCTGAGGTATAAGCTTCGATAACCGCCTCAGCATCCAAGCCTGCCATGCCAACACGAACACCCTTCATATAGGGCAGACCAAACTGTTCGCAGAAGGCCATCGGCTCTTCACCCTGAAACTGCAGCAGATCAAGCCCTGCAGCATCGATACTGCGCCGCACGTCATCGGCCTCAGGATCAACAAACAGCCCGACTTTAGTCACCCGATCCACGGCCGTGCTGATCTCGGCAGCCTGTTGCAGAGAGATGTAGCGCTTGCTGGCCGGATAAAAAACCAGCCCCATGGCGTCCGCCCCTGCACGTTGTACGGCGAGCGCATCCTGGCTGTTGGTGATGCCGCAAATTTTGCACCAGAGTTGAGACTGCATGGTGGTCGCCTGCACGATTTAAAGCGCTAGACCTCAGGTCTGAAAAGGCCGCTAGTCTAGCGGCACAGCGGGAGGTATAAAAGTGCTATTTGGCGACAACCAGGACAGCGGCGCAGGCGCCGGCAATTGATAGTCCGGATAGCTCACCCGGGAGAGATACAAACCCTGCGGCGGTGCGGTCAGACCGGCTTGTGTACGGTCGCGCAAAGCCAGCAGTTGCTGCATGGAACGCTTTTCCGCACCACAACCCCGGGCATAGAGCGCAGCAGCGATGTTACGCACCATATGCAGGAGAAAGGCATTGGCCTCAATTTCCAGGACCACAAAAGCACCTTCGCGGCGTACCGTGGCGCGATTCACACGCCGCATAGGCGTCACCGATTGACAACCACTGCCACGAAAGGTCGAGAAATCATGCTCGCCTAACAGCGTCTGAGCTTCCTGGTGCATAAGGTCCACATCCACCGGATCGATGCACCAGACAAAATCGTCGAGAAAAACATCCTGTGAGACTTCGCGATATAGATAGGTATAGCTGCGGGACACTGCCGAATAACGCGCATGGAAGCCCTCTGCCACCTGCTTGACCCAGGTGATCTGCATGCTGGGTGGCGTCAGGCCATTCAGACCGCGCAACCAGTCATGGTCGCTACGTGATACATCCGCTTTGAAATGGGCAACCTGGCCGGTCGCGTGCACACCTTTGTCAGTGCGCCCCGCCACTATCAGAGTAACGGGCTGGTCGGCAATACGACTGAGTGCTTTTTCCAGCTCTCCCTGCACGGTGGTCCGATCTGGCTGGCGCTGCCAGCCATGATAGTCCTTGCCGTTATAGGCAATGCCCAACGCCCAGGTCGACATCGCAAGCAGATTCGCTACTTAAGGCTGTCCAGCAACGCCTGCGCCTTGGCTACCTGCTCGGGAGTACCGTCTTCCAGCACTTCCCGCAGGATATCGCGGGCACCGTCACCGTCACCCATATCAACATAGGCTTCAGCCAGGTCCAGCTTGGTCGTGTTGACGTCAGAGTCGCCGTCTGCACCAAAATCGAAATCGTTCAGCCCCGCCGCATCATCATCCGCCGGGCTGTCGTCCGCCGGTGCTTCGTCCGACGACGACTCCAGATCCAGGGCATCGAGATCGAATTCATCGTCTGTGGCAACTTGCGGTTCCGCGCTGTCATCGAGCGACAGGTCGTCGTCCAGATCCAGGTCATCTTCGATGTCGAGCTCAAATTCCATCTCGGCGTCATCTTCCTCACGGTCCGGATCGAAATCCATCCCCAGGTCGCCACCCAGATCATCGCTGATGGTCTCGTTGTCGTCCGTGGCAGCTTCGTCGCCGTCAAATTCCAGTTCGAAATCATCTTCCGACGCATCATCTGCAGTGGCCTCTACACCCGCCTCGGCCTCATCGTCCAGGCCAATAGCATCGACATCCAGTTCCAAATCGTCATCGCCCGCATCGGTGTCGGTGGCGATGGCATCCAGGTCGGACACCTGGTCGGACATTCTGGCTTCCAGTTCGCGCACTGCGAGTAACACATCTTCGTCATCGCAATTGGCTACCAGATATTCAGCATGCTCAGCGAACTGTTCGGGATCTTCACCTTCAACGCAGGTTTCCAGGAGCTTTAAACGCACATCGTGCCGATCAGGCTCACTGCTCAGCGTACTTAACAACAGACTGGCCGCCTGGCCGTAGCGTCCGTAAGCAATATAAATGTCAGCTTCGGCAATCACATCCCCGCCGGACTCCGGGGCATGGTCATGATCATCGTCTGCCTCGTCGACGGCGTCCTCATCTTCGTCGATCAGGAAATCGTCGTCGTCCGCTGCCGATGTATCTTCGTCTTCCTGATCATCCACCTCAGCTGCCGCGGCACTCATACTGGGTTCGCGCAGATCATCGCCATAAGCCTCATCCGCGTCGTCATCTTCGTTGACTTCAATATGACCGTAATCCTGAATTTCTTCATCTTCACGGTTGCGGCGCAGGGCAAACATCATCCAGGCAAGTAACAAAACTAAAACGCCAATAATTCCGCCCAGTAACATGGGAGACTGCCACCAGGGCAGTTCCGCAGCGGGTTGCGTAGCATCTTGGGTTTGTTGCTGGCTGTTCGCGTTGAGATCTTCCTCGAGTTGCGCAACACGTTCCTGTAGTTGCGCTAAAGCCTGGTCCTTGACCTCCAGCTGACGTTCTTTCAGTTCGATCTGCGACGCGGCCAGTTCTTTTTCACGATCCAGCTGATAGGAAAGTTCATCGACCTGGCGTGCCAGCGTCTCTCTTTCTTCCAGCAACTGCGCTGGCACTTCGGCACCTTCCAGGGCAGAACCCTGTGCCAGTTCACCGCTGTTGGCTACGATGCGTACCTGACCCTGTTCGCTGCCCGCGCCCGTCTCTTCGCTCGTGCCACCGGCGGGTGTCGCGTCGAGCTGTGATCTGCTGGGCGTGTCGCTTGCGCGGTCCGGTGCCGGACGGGAAGCAATCGCCTGCTGGTCAGGATTCCGCCAGGCTTGTTCCTGTTCGCGGACTTCCGCCACTGCCCTGGCTTCATCCAGCGCCAGGGCCTCTTGTTCTGTCGGTACCCGCAGGGCGTAGCCGGCTTTCAACAAGTTGATATTGTTGCGGATAAAGGCATTGGGATTCAGTTTCTGCAATGCGAGCATCTGCTGATTTACGGATACCCGATCGGACGGTAGCGTGCGCTGTGCAATTTTCCACAAGGTATCGTCCGTGGTGGAAACCACCTCCCCTTCGCCCGCTTCTATGCGGCGGGTGGGGCGCGGTGTACTGCGTTGCGGGGTAGTCAACGTAACCCGATCGCCCGTAGCGGCACGGGCGGGTTGGGTCGTCCGACTGGACGGCGCCGCAGGCGCGCTGACAGCTGGTGCTTGCGTAGTAGAAAAAGTGGGCGGATCCAGCAGGACGGTAAATTCCTTCAACAGGCGTCCCTTGGGCCAGCGAATTTCAACGATGAAATTGAGATAGGGTTCAGAAATCGTTTGTGAACTGGTTACGTGGACGGTGCCACCACCTTTGACGTCTACCGAGAATTTGAGATCGGTCAGATAGAAAAATCGCTCTACCCCTACCCGCTCAAAGTCTTCACGGCTGGCCAGACTGACCAGAATTTCGTCTTCCGATAAGTCCCCTACATCCATCAGCTCGATGGTTGCTTGGAACTTCTCGTTCAACGATGACTCGACTTCAATTTCTGAAAGTCCGAGCGACCAGGCGAACTGCATGGGCGCGAACGAGATGATTGGAACCAGTAGTGCCAAACGAAGCCACCGGCACTTGCGCATCAGCATAAGCAAGACCCTCCTTACCAGGTTAAGTTGCGGGATATTGATCTCTCTTCGGGTACCCACAGCCGCGGGTTCCCCTGGCCTGCGGTGTGTGCGTACGTGTTTGAGTCCTTTTGTGAAATTCCGGGCGAATTCAACGTTCAGCGTGACATCCGCCATCTGCTTCTCTAACAAGTCCTTGTGTCCTACCAATTATTACTTAATTGTTCCCACGCAACCGCACTACCGCAGGGGTTTACGCGCAGATGTTAAAGATAACCCAGAATGAAATAATTTAGGTGGCATAGGTAGCACTTTCGTCCCGAAAGTGACGAATAAACACCACGTTGGTAATTTAGTTGTCGGCTTTAGTCCTGAATCAACAGTTCAGCGATCTGCACGCTGTTCAGCGCCGCACCTTTACGTACATTGTCAGAAACCACCCACAGATTCAGCCCCATGGGATGGGAAATGTCTTTGCGAATGCGCCCGACCAGTACGTCATCCTTACCTGCCCCATGTTCCACCGCGGTCGGATAGCTTTGGTCGTCAAACACGCGAACCCCGGGGGCCACGCGCAGCAACTCGGCAGCCTGGACCGGTGAAATTTCTGCGCGCGTCTCAATGTGGACCGCTTCAGAGTGACCATAGAAAACAGGAATCCGAACACAGGTCGGATTGACCATGATCGAATCATCCTCGAGGATTTTCTGGGTCTCCCAGACCATCTTCATTTCTTCCTTGGTGTAGCCATTGTCCTGAAACTTGTCGATCTGCGGAATCGCGTTAAACGCAATCTGTACAGGCATCACCCTGGTTTCAATCTCTTTGCCATTCAGCAGATTGGCGGTCTGGCCGGCAAGTTCACGCACGCCACCTGCGCCTGCACCAGACACGGCCTGGTAGGTACTGACATTGATGCGCGCGATGCCTACAGCGTCGTGAATCGGCTTGAGGGCCACCACCATCTGAATGGTTGAACAGTTTGGATTGGCAATGATATTGCGGGCTTTGTAATCAGCCAGACGGTGGGCATTCACTTCAGGCACAATCAGCGGCACATCAGCGTCATAACGGAATTGCGACGTGTTGTCGATCACCACACAGCCGGCGGCTGCGGCCTTAGGCGCATATACGGCAGACAAGTCACCGCCTGCTGAGAACAGGCCGATATCCGCCTGGCTGAAATCAAATTCATCCAGCCGGGTAACCATGATGCTCTTGCCTTTGAACTGCACCCGCTTGCCAGCGGAGCGTTCCGACGCCAGCAGAAAGAGCTGTTTGACGGGAAAGTTGCGACTTTCCAGAATTTCAATAAGGGCTTCACCAACCGCCCCGGTGGCGCCGACGACTGCGACGTTGTAGGCCTCTGCTTTGTTCATATTCTCGCTACCACTTCTGCACCCATCTGTTGGGTGCTGATTAATTCTCCACCACTGCCCAGGATATCCGGCGTGCGAAAACCTGCTGCCAGCACCTCACCTACCGCACGCTCAATGGCATCTGCGGCTGCGGCCTGGTCCAGGCTGTAGCGGAACATCATGGCCACCGACAGAATCATGGCCAGCGGATTGGCAATCCCCTGACCGGCAATATCCGGCGCAGTACCGTGCACCGGTTCGTACAGACCAACGCCTGAAGCGGCCAGCGATGCCGACGGCAGCATACCCAGCGAACCAGTCAGCATGGCAGCCACGTCGGACAGAATGTCCCCGAACATGTTGCCGGTAACAATCACATCAAACTGCTTGGGCGCACGCACCAGTTGCATGGCGGCGTTGTCGACATACATATGTGAGAGCTCTACATCCGGGTAGTCGGCAGCAACGCGGATCACCACCTCCCGCCACAGCTGTGAAGACTCCAGCACATTGGCCTTGTCCACCGAACACAGACGACCCTGACGCTTCTGTGCAAGTTCAAAACCGACCCGCGCGATGCGTTCGATTTCGTGCTCCGAATAAACCAGCGTGTTGAAACCCACCCGTTCATTGTTACGCAGCTCGATGCCCCGTGGCTCACCGAAGTAGATACCGCCGGTCAGCTCACGAATAATCAGGATGTCCAGGTCCGCCACCAGTTCGGCTTTCAGCGAACTGGCATCGGCCAATGGCGCCGACAACAGCGCCGGGCGCAGATTGGCAAACAGTCCCAGCCCCTGTCGCAGACCCAGCAGACCTTTTTCCGGTCGCTGCTGGGTGGGCAGATCATCCCACTTAGGTCCGCCGACACCGCCTAGCAGAATGGCATCCACCTGTTCGGCCTGGGCGAGCGTCGCGGCCGGCAATGGCGAGCCTTCGGCATCGATGGCAGCGCCACCGACCAGCGCTTCACTGACAGCGATTTCACAGCCGACTTTGTCGGCCGCCGCCTGCATCACCGCCTGCGCCGGCACCATCACTTCTGCGCCAATGCCATCGCCCGGCAACAGCAGGACTTTTTTCACACTCATAACAATTCCTCGTAACTTTAAACTGGCGACTGACGGTCAAACAGCCACGGTTGTGCTTCTCGATGGCGCGCTTCAAAGGCCTCGATCAGTTCCCGCTCCGCCAGGGTCATGTCGATGTCATCCATGCCGGACAGCATCTTGGCTTTCAGGATCGGGTCGATATCAAATCTGAAAGTCGCCTGTTCGGTACTGACCTGCTGGCTTTCCAGATCGATGGTGATCTGACCTTTTTCGCTGAACAGCTGGTCGATCTGATCTTCCGGCAGCACGATCGGCAGCAGGCCATTCTTGAAACAGTTGCTGTAAAAAATATCCGCGAAGCTGACCGCGATCACCGCGTGGAAGCCATACTCCAGCAGCGCCCATACAGCATGCTCCCGGGATGAGCCGCAACCGAAATTATCCCGCGCCAGCAGAATCGACGCGCCTTGGCTGGACGGCTTGTTAAGGATGAAGTCATGATTGATCTGCCGTTCATTGGGCGTCATGCCTATGGTGCCTTCATCGAGGAAGCGCCAACCATCAAACAGGTAGTCACCGAAGCCGGTACGTTTGATGGACTTGAGGTATTGCTTGGGAATGATCTGGTCGGTGTCTACGTTGACCCGATCCAACGGCGCAGCATAGCCGGTATGTTTGTTAAAAGAGCGCATTACACCATCTCCCTGACATCAACAAAGTGACCAGCGACGGCCGCCGCTGCTGCCATGGCCGGACTGACCAGATGGGTACGACTGCCATGCCCCTGGCGACCTTCAAAATTGCGATTGGAAGTCGATGCACAATGCTGGCCCGGACCGACCTGATCCGGGTTCATGCCCAGACACATTGAGCAGCCCGCCGCACGCCATTGAAATCCCGCTGCGGTAAAGATTTCTGCCAGGCCTTCCTGTTCGGCCTGGGCCTTCACCAGACCGGAGCCAGGTACCACAATCGCCTCCTTGACGCTGGCTGCTACGCTGCGGCTTTTGAGTACTGCAGCGGCCGCGCGCAGATCTTCGATCCGCGCATTGGTACAGGAGCCGATAAAGATGCGATCGAGTCGAATGTCGGTAATCGCCTGATTGGGCTTCAGCCCCATGTACTTCAGCGCGTATTCGGCCGCTTCGCGCTGCACCGGGTCCTGCATGGCTGCAGGGTCTGGCACCTGGCCGGAAACACCAGCAACCATTTCGGGCGATGTCCCCCAACTCACCTGCGGTTCAATCTCATCCGCCTGGATGATGAGTTCGGCATCAAAGAATGCGTCCGGGTCAGACACCAGCGTGCGCCAATATGCCACCGCTGCATCCCACTGCTCACCGCTGGGCGCCATGGGCCGACCTTTGATGTAATCCAGCGTCGTATCATCCACTGCCACCAGTCCTGCCCGGGCACCCGCTTCGATTGACATGTTACACAACGTCATACGCGCTTCCATGCTGAGCGCACGAATGGCCGCGCCACGGTATTCGATGGTATGGCCGGTGGCGCCTGCTGTGCCAAGTCGACCGATGATATACAGCACCAGATCCTTGGCCGTTACCCCGCTCGGCAGGTCTCCCTCTACCCGCACCGAATAGTTCTTCGCTTTGTTCTGTACCAGGCACTGGCTGGCCATCACATGCTCCACTTCAGACGTGCCGATACCCTGGGCCAGCGCGGCAAAGGCTCCGTGGGTCGACGTGTGCGAATCGCCACAGACGATGGTCATACCTGGCAAAGTGGCACCCTGTTCCGGGCCGACCACATGCACAATGCCCTGGCGCACATCGTTGATGTCGAACTGGCGGACTTTGAAGGATTGGCAGTTTTCATCCAGTGTAACCACCTGTTCCAGCGCGATCTGGTCAGTGATCCCTGCCAGCCCCGCCTCTCGATTGGTGGTCGGCACATTGTGATCCGGGGTCGCAAGATTGGCATCGGTACGCCACAGCGGTCGGCCCGCCAGTTTGAGGCCCTCAAATGCCTGCGGAGACGTGACCTCATGTAAAAGCTGTAAGTCTATGTAAAGTAGACTGTTTCCATCCATCCGCTTACCCACAAAGTGGGCGTCCCAGATCTTGTCGTAGAGTGTTTTACTCATTTCTTTTGCAGCCGTAGTCAATGGTAGTGCAGCCAGTTGCGGCTATCTTAGGACTTGACAATATATAAAACAAATGCATTATTTTTATTCATTAAATGCATTTTTGGTATCTATGAACAGCACCGAGCTGGACACCTTCATTACCGTGGCCGAGGTTGCATCAACCTCGACCGCCGCACAACAACTGCACGTATCCCAGCCTGCGGTGACCCGTCGCATTCAGGCGCTGGAGAGCGCTCTGAACACACCCCTGTTTGACCGGGTCGGCAAACGCCTGCAGTTAAATCAGGCTGGCCGCCTGTTCCTGCCTCAGGCCCAGGCGATTCTGCAGGCCTGGCAGAGCGCCAGGCAACAGCTCAGCGATCTGGCGGACAGTGTAACCGGCGTACTTAACCTGGCGACCTCCCACCATATCGGCCTGCATCGCCTGGCGCCGGTACTGCACACCTATCGCGACCGCTTCCCGGAGGTCGAGCTGAACATCACCTTCGAGGACTCTGAAGTCGCCCACGACATGGTCCGCGAAGGGAAAATTGAGCTGGCCGTGGCCACCCTCGACCCACGCGGCAGCGCCGACCTGAATTCAACCCAGATCTGGCATGATCCTCTGGTCTTTATGGCCAAGCACGGCTGGCGGGCCACCATGGCGGAACTGGCTGAACACCCCTGCGTCATCCCCGGTACTGCGACTTATACCGGCAGAATTGTAGTCGAGCGTTTTCAGCAGGCGGGCATCAAGTTGCGCGCAGAAATGTCCACCAATTATCTGGAGACCATCCATATGCTGGTGGGTGTGGGTATCGGTTGGAGCGTGCTGCCCCTCAGTATGCGCGGCGAGCTGGAAGAAATTGAAGTCACCGATCTGGGCCAGCCGATGTATCGCAATCTGGGTGTAGTGACGCATCCGGAACGACAGCTGTCCAATGCCGCCTCCGCCTTTCTGGAGGCGCTCAGTCTCTATGCGGACGGCTCTCCCACCTGACCCCGGTGACGCAGGTAATGGTCCATCAGCACCAGCGCCAGCATTGCCTCGGCGATGGGCACGGCGCGAATACCAACGCACGGGTCGTGGCGTCCCTTGGTGACCACATCAATTTCATTGCCATCCACATCGATGGAACGACCCGGTGTGGTCAGACTGCTGGTGGGCTTCAGGGCGATGCGACAGCAGATATCCTGACCGGATGAGATACCGCCGAGAATACCGCCGGCATGATTGCTTAAAAAGCCTGAGCTGCGAATCTCGTCTCGATGTTCGGTGCCCCGCTGTGCAACCACCGCGACGCCATCACCGATTTCTACGGCCTTGACCGCATTGATGCCCATCAGCGCCCCGGCGATCTCGGCATCCAGTTTGGCGAAGACCGGCTCACCCAGGCCGACCGGCACACCGCTGGCAACCACAGAAACTTCCGCGCCTATTGAATTACCATCCCGCCGCAGTTCAGTGATGAGCGCCTCAATCGCTGGGATCATCTGCGGATCAGCGCAGAAGAAGTCGTTTTCCTCCACCGAGGCGGGATCCAGAGCCGCCAGTTTCAGTTCGCCGATGGCCGACAGATGGCCTCTGATTTCAATGCCCGCTGTTTCACGCAGGTATTTCTTGGCGATGGCTCCCGCTGCCACGCGCATGGTGGTTTCACGGGCCGAGGCACGCCCGCCACCGCGATAATCCCGCACACCATACTTATGCTGATAGGTGAAATCCGCATGCGCAGGACGAAAAACCTTGGCGATTTCAGAGTAGTCTTTGCTCTTCTGGTCCTGATTTTCAATTAACAGGCCGATGGCGGTACCGGTCGTCTTGCCCTCGAACACGCCGGACAGAATCTTCACCTGGTCCGCTTCGTTGCGTTGCGTGGTGAACTTGGATTGACCGGGTCGTCTGCGGTCCAGGTCACCCTGCATATCGGCTTCGCTGAGCGCCATACCCGGCGGACAGCCGTCCACCACAGCACCCAGCGCCAGCCCATGGCTTTCACCGAACGTCGTCACCCTGAAGAGCTGGCCGAAACTGTTACCCGCCATAAGAAACCTGTGTTAATGCTGGCGCGCAGTATGGGAATTCAGCGCACTGGCTTCAAGTAGAAATACACCCTCGCCGCCCTGGGGCAGATCGAGCCAGATAAGCGGCAGGTCCGGTAACGCCCGCACCAGCGCCGGTGCGCTGGCACCCACCTCTGCCAGCAGAACGCCCTGGGGTTTGAGTATTTCGCCCGCGCGGTCCAGCAGCGGTAACAGCACATCCAGACCGTCATCCCCCGCGGCCAGACCCTGTTCGGGTTCATAGCGATACTCAGGGGGCAGGCCGCGCATGTCCAACGCATTCACATAGGGTGGGTTGCACAGGATGAGGTCAGCCGCAGGCAGCGGCATGGTGGTTACATCACCGCGGGTGACTCTGACCCGATCTGCCAGACCGTAGCGGTCCACGTTCTGCTGCGCCGTGGCGCAGGCCAGTGGATCCAGATCCACCAGTTCCACGGTCGCTTCGGGATACATCAGCGCGGCAGCGATGCCCAGACAGCCACTGCCGGTACAGAGATCCAGAATGCTGGTGACGTCGTCGGCCAGCCAGGGCCTGATGCCATCCGGCAGCAGAAAACCCAGCGGCGAGCGTGGCACCACAACGCCGGGCGGCAGGTGAAATTCCAGTCCAAGATAGGTCGCTTTGCCTAACAGGTAGGCCAGCGGCTGGCGCTCATCGATACGCAATCCAGCCAGCCGCTCAATCTCATCCGCCTGATCGGCAGTGAGCGTGAGCTGCAGCGATGCATCATCGTCGGCAAATTCAGTAACACCCAGCACCAGCGCTACCGCCTCGTCCCAGCTGTTATCAGTGCCGTGGCCATAGTAGAGATCAGCTGCCTGAAAACGGGCGTGGACCGCATCAATCACCGCGCCCACGCGAGGCATTGCTAGTCCTTATTCAGCAGTTCGAGCAGCAGGCGGTTGAGCCGCTCAACATAGCCAGCCGGGTCTTTGAGCGGGCTGCCTTCGGCCAGACTGGCCTGGTCAAACAGCACCTGCACCAGCTCGGCAAACCGGTCTTCATCGGCTTCCTGATCCAGCCTGGCCAGCAGCGGATGGTCCGGATTGAATTCGAAGTAGGGCTTGGCATCCGGCATCGACTGGCCGGTCTGCTCCATGATCTTGCGCATCTGGGCCCCCAGCGCCTGCTCTGAAAGTACCAGACAGGCCGGTGACTGGGTCAAACGTTTAGAGGTACGTACCCCTTCGACCTGATCTTTCAGCACCGTCTCGATCCGCTCGACCAGCGGATGCGTATCCTTTTCTTCAGCGTCGTTGTCCGCGTCTGTCTCATCATCTTTGCCTTCGCCCGGCAGCGTGACATCACCACGCATGACATCCACGAACTGGGTGCCTTCGTATTCTGTCAGCATGCTCATCAGCCACTCGTCGATACGGTCAAACAACAGCAGCACTTCTACACCCTTGTCCCGAAAGACTTCCAGATGCGGGCTGCGGCTGGCGGTTTCGTAGGTCTCTGCACAGATGTAGTAGATCTTGTCCTGGCCTTCGACTTTGCGCTCGAGATAGGTGTCCAGAGAAACAGATTTGGTCGCACCGTCCCCTGAGGTACTGGCAAAACGCAGCAGTTTGGCCAGCGTTTCACGATTGGCAAAATCTTCGCCGGCGCCTTCTTTCAACACTTCGCCGAATTCGTCCCAGAAAGCCTGATAATCTTCAGGCTGCTTGTCCGCCATGGTTTCCAGCATGTTAAGGGTACGCTTGGTCAGCGCGTTCTTGATGCTGGTGACTCGTTCGTCCTGCTGCAGGATTTCGCGCGAGACATTCAGCGGCAGGTCGTTGGAGTCCACCACGCCCTTCATAAAGCGCAGATACAGCGGCAGAAACTGCTCTGCATCGTCCATGATAAATACGCGCTGGACGTACAGTTTGAGCCCACGGGGTGCATCCCGGTTATACAGATCAAAAGGTGCGCGCTTGGGCAGATACAACAGACTGGTGTACTCCAGCTTGCCTTCTACGCGGTTGTGGCTCCAGCTCAGCGGGTCTTCGAAATCGTGGCTGATGGACTTGTAGAATTCTTTGTATTCATCCTCGCTGACATCACTGCGGGAACGGGTCCACAGAGCCTGAGCCGAGTTTACCGCCTCCAGTTCTGGCACATCATCGCTCGACTTTTCGTCGTCTTCATCATCTGAAAGAGGGGCAGACTTGGGCATACGCACCGGCACACCGATGTGATCGGAGTACTTGCGCACGATCGAACGCAGACGAAAATCCTCAGCAAATTCCAGTGCATCGTCCTGCAGATGCAGGATGACCCGGGTGCCCCGGGGCAGACCGTCCACATCTTCGAGCTCATAAGCGTCTTCACCCGCAGACACCCAGCGCACGCCCTCGGTGGTACCAGCACCGCAGGTCAACACCTCAACCTCGCTGGCCACCATGAAAGCAGAGTAGAACCCCACCCCGAACTGACCGATCAGCTGAGCATCCTTAGCCTGATCACCGGTCAGATTGGCGATAAATTCCGCCGTGCCGGAACGGGCGATGGTGCCGAGATTGGAAATGACCTCTGCTCGGGTCATACCAATGCCGTTGTCGGCGATGGTCAGGGTTTTGGCGTCCTTATCGAAGGTGATGTCGATATGAAAATCGGCATCATCTGCGATCAACTCCGGCGACTCTATGGCCCGGAAACGCAATTTATCAATCGCGTCCGAGGCATTGGAGATGAGTTCGCGCAGAAAAATCTCCCTGTTGGAATAGAGGGAGTGGATCATCAGTTTTAGAAGCTGTTTGGCTTCAGTCTGAAATTGGTGGGTTTCGACTTGAGCTTCACTCATAGCTGGGTTATCCGTAATTCCTGAAATGCATTTATCCCTTATTGGGGATAAACCCAGCCAATTTCAACCTGTTGCCGGCTTATTTCCAGCCGGTAATGTCCGCCAGCGCATCGCCGATCTCAGCCAGGCTGCGCACCGTGCGTACGCCGGCATCATTCAGCGCGGCAAACTTTTCATCTGCCGTACCTTTGCCGCCGGCGATAATGGCGCCCGCATGGCCCATTCGCTTACCGGGAGGCGCGGTAACACCTGCGATATAACCCACCACCGGCTTGGTGACATTCTCTTTGATGAAGGCCGCGGCCTCTTCTTCGGCGTTACCGCCGATCTCACCCACCATGACGATGGCTTCGGTCGCCGGGTCTTCCTGAAAGAGACCGAGAATATCAATGAAGTGGCTGCCGGGAATCGGATCACCGCCGATGCCGACACAGGTGCTCTGGCCAAACCCACGATCTGTGGTCTGCTTGACCGCTTCATAGGTCAAGGTGCCGGAACGCGAGACGATGCCGACTTTGCCGGGCAGGTGAATATCACCCGGCATAATGCCGATCTTGCACTCCCCCGGGGTAATCACTCCGGGGCAGTTAGGGCCGATCATGCGTGCACCAGTGATATCCAGGCGTGCTTTAACCGCCAGCATATCCAGCGTCGGAATACCTTCGGTAATACAGACAATCAGTTCAATACCTGCATCCAGCGCTTCCAGAATAGAATCTTTACAGAACGGAGCAGGCACATAGATGACCGAAGCGGTGGCGCCTGTCTCTGCTACTGCTTCACGCACGGTATCGAACACCGGCCGGTCCAGGTGGGTAGAACCACCCTTGCCTGGGGTAATACCACCGACCAGTTGGGTACCGTAGGCGATGGCCTGTTCACTGTGCAGGGTGCCCTGCCCACCGGTGAAACCCTGACAGATCACTTTAGTGTCTTTGTCGATTAAAATGCTCATGCTTGACCTCCAGCCGCAGCGACGGCTTTTTCAACGGCGTCAACCAGGGTCTCGCCAGGAATAATGTTCAGCCCGCTGTTGGCCAGCGTTTCGCGACCCAGCTTCGAGTTATTGCCTTCAAAACGGACCACCACCGGCACGTCAACCCCCACTTCTTCTACCGCGCCGATGATGCCTTCAGCAATAGTGGCGCAACTGACGATGCCGCCGAAAATATTGATCAACACCGCCTTTACAGCACTATCTGACAGAATAATCTTGAACGCCTCAGCCACCGCTTCTTTGGTAGCACCGCCACCCACGTCGAGGAAATTGGCAGGGTTACCGCCATGCAGCTTGACCAGGTCCATGGTACCCATGGCCAGACCGGCACCATTCACCATGCAGCCGATGCTGCCATCCAGCGCCACATAGTTGAGGTTGAACTCTGCGGCTTGAGCTTCACGCTCGTCTTCCTGCGAGGGGTCATTCATCTCACCGATGCGCTTCTGCCGATACAGCGCATTGCCGTCAATATTGACCTTGGCATCCAGACAATGGATGTTGCCGTCGGTGGTGACTACCAGCGGGTTGATCTCCAGCAGCGAGCAGTCCAGTTCTTCGAAAAGTTTCGCCAGCCCCATGAACAGATCGGCAAACTGGCGGATCTGCGGCCCTTTGAGGCCGAGCTTAAAGGCCAGTTCGCGGCCCTGATAAGGTTGCGCGCCGACAAACGGGTCTACCGTGGCACGCAGGATTTTCTCTGGTGTTTCTTCAGCAACGGTTTCGATCTCGACCCCACCCTCGGTGGATGCCATGAACACCACGCGTCGGCTGCCGCGATCCACCACAGCGCTGAGGTACAGTTCGGTTTCGATGTCGGTACAGCTTTCTACATAGATCTTGCTGACCGGCTGCCCATGTTCATCGGTAAGAACCTGGTGACCATCCAGACC
>JAVKCL010000015.1:0-316212 GCA_040222775.1 Pseudomonadales bacterium | reverse complement strand
CAGACCCCATGGGGCACGAATATAGTTACCTATACGATGTCAATGGCATGCTGGAATACGTTCAATTCCCCGACGATACGCCTCTTATACCGAGCGACAACCCCCAAGTGCAGTACCACTATGAGGATTCTAACGATTCCGGATTAGTCACTGGAATGACTGATGAGCTTGGTGTGAGATACACAACCTATACCTACGACAGCTCGGGGCGAGCAACTTTGAGCGAACGCGTCGGGAGCGTGGAATCGACTTCTGTTGTGTACAACGGCAACGGGACGGTCACCGTAACCAATGAACTCGGAAAGTTAACCGACTACACCTTCACTGAAATCAACCACATCAACCGAGTAACAAGTTTATCCGGACAAGCCACAAGCCTTTGCGGTGCTTCCATGTCAGCCCGTACACATGATACTAATGGTTTTATTGATACAGAAACAGATGAGAATGGTAACGTTACCGACTACAGCTACAATGCACGTGGGCTTGTGGTATCTCAAACTGACGCATCCGGCACGTCAGGCGCTGTAACGACTGCAACGACCTGGCACACGGACTTCAATGTACCAACTCAAATCGTCAAACCGGGTCAGACCATCGACCTGACGTATGACCCCTCTGGTCGGTTACTCACCCGCACAATCACGGATACGCAAACGCAAACCGTCCCTTACGTCACGACGGGCAACACGCGAACGACAACTTACAGTTACAACGCACAAGGACTAATCGCAACGATTGATGGTCCGCGTACAGACGCTTCCGATGTAACAACTTATACCTATGACACCAATACCGATTTGCTGACAGTTAGCAATGCACTAGGTCACGTGACCGTAGTTGTTAGTCGAGATGCAGCTGGCCGACCCACTGCAATAGATGACGCAAACAACTTGAGAACCGAACTTAGATACGACCCGCGTGGACGACTAATCTCCAGAACTGTGAAGTCTGGGCAAGGTGACGTTGTAACTTCGTTCTCCTACGATGATGCTAGTCAGCTGATCAGAATTGACTTACCGACAGGTGGGTATCTTGCCTATGAATACGATGATGCGCACCGGCTCGTCGCAATTGAGAACGAGCACGAAGAGCGCGTTGAATACACGCTTGACAATGCCGGCAACGCTAAGAAGATCGAACATGTTGGTCCAGGAGGCGCAGTATTGCAGGTACAAGACCAATTGTTTGATGAGCTTTCTCGCCTTCGCACCCTAACCGATGGATTGTCAAATGCCACTGACTTTGATGTCGATCTAAATGGCAATGTAACCCAGATCACAGATGCACTCAGCCGCGAAACGGATATGGCGTACGACGCCTTTAATCAGCTTGAAATGCAAACCGACGCAGCAAGTGGCGTTACCACACAAACTTATGATGAGCGCGGTAACTTACTAACAGTGACTGATCCTAAGGGAGTGGTTACGACCTATATTTACGATGGTCTGGATAATCTTATTCAGGAGGTCAGCGCCGATTCTGGGACCACAACCTATGTCTACGACAGTGCTGGAAACCTGACCCAGTCAACCGACGGACGAGGAGTGGTAACTAACTACACCTATGATGCGCTCAATCGAATGTTGACCGTCGTCTATCCAGGATCTACCAGCGAGAACATAACCTACGCCTACGATGCAGGTACCAACGGAATTGGTAGACTTTCTTCATTCGTTGATGAAAGCGGATCGACAGGCTATCTCTACGATGACCGCGGCAATGTAACTCAGGATCAACGAGTAGTCGGCAACACAACCTATACCACTGGTTACAGCTATAACTTAGTCGATCATCTCGTCAGTACTATATATCCTAGCGGTCGAGTAGTGAACGCTACCTTAGATACGCAAGGGCGACTGACTGGGCTCTCCCACACACTGAACTCGGTTACCGAATACTTAGTCGACAATGTGCAATACGATGGCCGTGGGTACCTTGAGCTTTTGGGCTTAAGTAACGGTATCAATCAGGTGATTGCGTACGATGACGCCGGTGGCTGGTCCAGTCATACATTGACGGACAGTTACAATGCAGTTCCTATCGCATACTCAGACGCTGTCAATGTGACTATCGGTTCAGTTGTGGATATCGATGTCATTGCTAACGACAAAGACTTCAATGGCGATAACCTGACGATTCACAACCTAACACAGCCTTCTCTCGGCTCTGTGGCTCTCAACGGCGACCAAACCATTGAGTACACACCTGCCGGTTCCACAGAATATCAGGCAACTTTCACCTATCAGGTCACAGACGGAGCCGGACCATCGAACTTTGCCACGGTAACTGTCACCGTGGTTGATCCCGGCTTCGTTGATACGGATGGCGATGGCTTAAGTGACACACTCGAAACCAGTGTTGGGCTTAACCCGAATGACGCAGCTGATGCGGTGGCAGACGCCGATGGTGATGGGGTGGATAACTATGATGAGTATTTGGCGGGTACTGATCCGCTTGTAAACGATTCGGGGACCGCTGCGGCCACTAGTGCCCTCAATCCACTCGCGTTTTGGGAATTGGATGAGACAACGGGTTCCACTGCTGCCTCAAGTTCAGGCGTTCACAATGGTAGTTATGTATCCACTCACACCAAAGGAGCCAACTCCGTTCAGGAAACAGGCACCGCCGTAAGCTTTGATGGCGGTTATGTCTCTATCCCTCACCATTCCGATCTTAATATGGCAGGGGATTACACTTTCGAGACACTTGTGCGTTGGACTGGTACAGAGTACGCAGCGATCTTCTACAAAATCCCAGCGAGTTCACCGTATTATGGGGTGTTCATCACCACTCACAGTTCAGGGAAAATCCGTTTTTGGGAGGGACCGAGTGCTTACCTATACAGCGATACTGCGCTCAATGACGGAGCTTGGAAGCATCTCACATTCGTACGCCGAGGGCAGACTTTAGAGATTTGGGTTAACGGTGAACTGGATGCCAGCGCAACTGCAAGCCAGGACGCAATTACCACAACTACTGGTTTGTACCTGATGGGACGCAATTACAGCTACATGAAGCTCAAAGGTGATATGGACACGTTTGCGATCCATACGCAAGCGTTGACACCGGCACAGATCAAATCGCATTTCCTAAGCTTGGGTGACAAAGACCTGGACACCGTACCTACCTCATTCGAAATTGCGCACGGGCATGATGCAACGGATGCTAGTGACGCAACTGAAGACTATGACGGTGATGGCGCGACACTGTACGACGAGTACGCCGCAAACACTCATCCCATGCTCCATCCACAAGGTTACAACGGTGCTGTCCTCGCAGACGCACCCATCGGTTTTTGGCCCTTGGATGATGTGACGACGACCGCTACTGATGCCACAGGAAATGGTCACATAGCAACCTACAACGGTACGTACACGCAATCCGAACCTGGGGCGATAACGGAGGGTTCAAGCCTTACCTTGGCTGGTGGATCTGTCGTTACTAACACCGCCCATATCGATTTTGAGCCACAAGGTGATTACACAATCGAAGCCTATCTCAAGTGGTCGGATACCGGATACAACAGCATTATCGGTTCCTGGGATTCGTCAGCAGTTGGCCCATTTGTTTGGAAGAATCTCAATGGTTGTTGCACCTCTAATGGACGTATTACTGTGCGGGATAAGAACCAGTCGGGCTACTATTTGGGTTCATACAGTACCGGGCTAAATGACGGCAATTGGAGGCATTACGCGTTTATCCGTCGTGGAAATCAACTAGAAATCTGGATTGACGGTGTATTGGACAAAACGGGAACCCTGCCGTCAGTAATTGCCCACGATACAGATGGCTTTTTCCGGGTCATTCGAGACGAAGGTGGTGCCGATCAGGTGGCATACTATGACTACGCTTTGCAACCCGCCGATATCCGACAACACATCATTCAAGGACAAGAACCACCTCCTGTTGTGCACGTAAATGGCAAAAAATTGCCTAAAAGTCTAGATCGCTGGTTGGAATCCGGTACCTTGATTGCCCTCTATGATGAACCACTGCAAACCATGGAGTTGTTTCGCGTTAGTAAGGACGGGGACTACGAATCAATCGAGTATTCAGCAGCGTTGTTTTCTCACACTAAAGTACGAGCTATACGTCAAAAAGATCAGGTGACTGTATACCTCAATCGGACTGCACAGGACGACTGGCTGAAACAGGTGCGCAACACAACGCCTCAGATTCATTTGGCTGCCAGCGCTGGGTTAAACGAAACTTGGTCTCTTACCTACGACGCTGCGCGTAACCTTACTCAAATTGCAAAACCTGCGGGCAACGAGACCTTTGGCTACGATGCGCTTGACAGGTTATCTAACTACACACTGCCTAGCTCAGCCCAGGTGACTTACACCTACGATGCGACCGGAAATCGATTGACAGAGACTCAATCGGGTATCACGCAGACGCACACATACGGTTCTAGCGACAATCGTTTAATAACTCAAACGGGGCTCGCGTTGACCTACGATGGAGCAGGCAATCCTTTAAGTGATCAGTCTGGCACGAGAGTATTTACCTATGGTCATGCGAACCGACTTTCTACAGTGACGATCAGTAGCGCTTTGGTAGGTACCTACACATACAACGCGCTTGGCCAGCGCGCACGTAAAGTGGCCGGAACTGTTGATATCGATTACATATATGGGTTGCAGGGCCAGCTCTTAGGCGAATACGTCGACGGAATTGTGGTGCGTGAGTATGTTTACGCAAACGGCACACCGATTGGACAGATTGATTCCGCTACGACCTGGCTGCATACCAACCATTTGGGCACACCGAGGCTAGGCACGAATAGCAATGGTACGATCGTGTGGCGTTGGGACAGCGATCCGTTCGGGGAATCAACACCGTTTGAAGATCCAGATGGAGATATGACCGACGTCACAGTTCCATTGAGATTCCCGGGCCAGTATGCGGATGTGGAGACTGGTCAGTACTACAACTATTTTAGGACATACGACCCGAGTATAGGTAGGTATACCCAGTCAGATCCGATTGGGTTAGCCGGTGGATTGAATACGTATGCGTACGTTAGCGGAAATCCGATAAGCCATACGGATTTTTTTGGCCTGGCGGATTCGTTTACGCGGGCTGTTGCGAACGCCGTGGCGAGAGGAGACACCAAAGCTCTAAAGAACTTATTGCAGGCAACACCCCAGTCAAAACGAGACGCGGTTAAACGTGCTCTAGATGAACTAAATACGAAGGCTGATGATTTTATCGCACAGAATTGTAAAGGGTCAGTTCGGCAAGAGTTCCCCGGACAGTTCTTGGGAAGTACCCGTGCAGAAATTAAACAAGCAGCTCGAGCTGGTGATAGGTTTGCGAGAAAAGCAGATAAGTTACTGAACCAGCAACGCTTTAGGAAGTGAACAATGAACTACTCAGTGTCTGTAATCTTGAGACCAGTTAGAAGCGATGGAGTGGTAATTTCGTTAGAAGAACAGATAGTTCTTGTCCAAGCTAGTTCAAGTGAAGAAGCAGCTAGTAGGGCCATCGAAATTTGCCGAGAATCATGCTTGAGCTATGAAGCAGCTGACGGTGGAAGCATTAGCACCACAATTGCAGGCCTTGGGGGAATATTCCAAATTGATGACGAGCTATCTCATGGTGCCGAGTTGTTTTCTAGGCACCTGGATGCCCGAGAAGCCGAAGAATTGATCGAAACTGAGTTTTCTGATTTCGAGTAGAAAGCGGAATGGGCTAGACCGCTTGCGTTACATCTGCGCGGCTATGGGAAAAAGTGCATCGGGGGTTGTAACAGGTAAATTACGACGACATCGGGAAATGCCGGAGCTAAGTGACTGATCGTGTTGGGGTTATCGACAAATAGTGATACGACCATGTCGGGCGGATCTTATTACAACTACTTTAGGACTTACGACCCAACGATAGGTAGGTACACCCAGAGTGATCCGATTGGATTAAGAGGTGGACTTAACAGGTATGCTTACGTTGGTGGGAACCCACTAAAATATTCAGATCCGCGAGGTCTTGATCCGAGAGACCCTCGCTCAAACACGACTGCGGTGCTCAACGAACTTAGAAACCAGTTTACTTACCTAGGTTCGCCTGAAGCGAGACGAAATGCTGCAGAATTCGCGGATGAGGTTGCAGATTTTGCCGTGAACGACTTCGTGGGTTTCGGGCCGATACTTAGTACGTTAGGGGGCGGCGCTGTGGTGAAAGCTGCAAAAGTGTGCCCTAAGCCAAAACTACCTCCAAAAGACCAGATCTGTCGGGCAGGCATTCTTGCGGCTTCAATATTTTGTAGAGAATTTGATAGAGGGGATGATCTACTAAACCCTCAGGATACGGGGGCTCTTAGGGCTGCTTTGATGCGTCAAGCGCAGCGAGAGGCGGCCAGACGAGCTAATCAACCACAGCCCGTCCAGACACCCACTGGAGGCTAAATTGGAGTTTAAGGAAGCGTTTCGTGACCTAGAGGCAGCGAACCAGGCGCTGAATCGTGGTAATCGCAGAGATGCGCTGAGCATTTTTCATGATTTAGCGACAAAAGGTTATGAACCTGCGATGTTTATGCTGGGCGAAATGTTGGCGTCCCCATCTAATGGGGGGGTTGAGCAGAACTTTGAAGCGGCGAAAATGTGGTACGAAATTCACTATCAGCAGACGAGTGATGCGTTATCAGCACTTGGTTTAGCAAAGCTATACTTCAAAGGGAAGGGTGTGAAGCAGGACATTGGTAAGGCATTGGATATCCTAGTGCCGCATGCGAACGATTCGGACGCGCGAATAAATATGTTGCTAGGTCGAATTTATGGATCAAACCTTGGTTGCGCTGGATCTCTTGAGAAGAGTATTTCACAACTTGAAACAGCCTATTCTAAAGGGAATGTTTACAGCTTGAAATATAAGGGGTGGCTACTAATTGAATCAGGATCGAGATTCACTGGGGTTTTAGTACTCGTTCGTGGTTTTGTACTCGTGCTCTGGGCAAGCATCAAACGGAACCATACTGCGGTCGTACCCTATTGAAGAAATTGCCGGGTCAGTTCCAAGTACCAGGTCAAAATCGATCTTACAGGTTAACGGAAAAAGTGCATCGGGGGTTGTAACCGGTAAACTACGACGATATCGGAAAATGTGAGAGCTAAGTAACTGATCGTGTTGGGGTTATCGACAAATAGTGATACGACCACGTCGGGTGGATCTTATTACAACTACTTCCGCACATATTCCCACACTCAAAGCTTTCACACTCGGACCTTTCGACCACATAGGTCTATTCGCAAGTGGCGATCGACAAGCTACAGGCGACCCATGTGTCGACTCAACCACCAATCCAAAATCTGAGTCAAACTCAAAAATTATACCAAATAATGGTATATACTGTTTCGCCATGACCAGGACGATCCACCTTACACGCAAAGCCGGCAGGCAGCTGACTATGCTGCCACAGATGATCCAGGACTTGGCTGATCTCGCCATCGAAGATCTGGAAGAAAAAGGCGTCAACCCGCAGTGGTGGATATGAACGAACCACTAAAAATACAACACGACCTGGGTGAAGTGGTGGTCGTGCCGACGGGTAAAGTGAATAAAACGCGTCTGAAGAAGATGATCCGAGCGACGTTGGACCAATATGCCGAAGAAGACCGCGTCGCTGCAGACACGGTCCATAAAGCGGCTCGTCAACGCCATGGTGCTGACTATCAGACTCCAGGTTACTACTTGCGTCTGTATCGCCAACGATCGAATCTGACCCAAGTGGCACTGGCGAAAAAAGTTGGTGTGTTACAACACCATCTCTCTGAAATGGAGCACAACAAGCGGCCCATCGGCAAAGTCATGGCGAAGAAACTGGCCACAACTCTCGACTGCGATTACGTAAAGTTCTTGTAGTGCTTCTTTAGAAGACAGGAAGTAATGTCGCAGCCTGTCCTGATCGCAGCGTTGTCACTTCGGCGGCTTGGGAAACAACACAGGCACATTTTGCACATACGCCTGATACTCCGGGTCATCCCCCCATTCCTTCTTACCACGCCTCTCCAGCATGGGAACCCCACTGATGCGGGTTAACAGAATGTAGACAAACAGCGGCGATATCAGCGTGACATATTGCCAGCCACTGAGCGCCGGCAATGCCAGCACGGTGATGCCGGTCCACACACAGATCTCACCGAAGTAGTTCGGATGCCGACTCCAGGCCCACAGGCCGATATTGATAAACTTACCTGAGTTTTCTTCCTGAGCGCGGAAGGTTTTTTTCTGCTGGTCGGAAACAGCCTGGAAAATAAATCCGCACACCCAGATGGCGACACCCAACACCCCGATCCATCCCAGCGGTGTGCTGTTGGCAGACGTCAGCGCGGCAAGACCGGCGCCCAGTGACAAGGTGACCCACAGTCCCTGCAATGTCCACGTCTGCAGAAAGGTGCCGAACTCATGTTTCATCTTGTTAAAACGCCGATCACCTTCTTTCGCGACCCGCGCAGCGAGAAAAGTACCCAGGCGCACCGCCCAGGTGACCACCAGTACGGTGATCACGACTGATCTCGGGTCAATTTCGGCGCGCATGCTGAGGGCAAAGAGCGCGACAGAGATAAAGGTCAGGGATCCGCACAAATCAAAAAAGCGTTCGGTTTTCTTGATGTAGGCCGGGACAAAGACGACCCACTGAATAATAAACGCGAGTGCCACGCACAAACCAAATAACGGCACCCCTGCTACCTGCACACTGCCCTGGTTGGCGGCCAGGCTCACCAGCCCTGCGATTGCGACCACCACCAGCACCACCAGATACGGCTGAGCTTTCTCCATCCTGAATCCCCCGACTATCCCCTGGTCTTATGCAGGGTATCTTAGCTCAAGTGACGACCACGTACCCGCGATCAGGAGCGGGCCCCTGCAGCACAGTGCGATACACCGTCTCCACATCGCTGAACGGGTGCTCTTCAATGTTTACCCAGTCATCTACTGCCGCAAAGAAGTCTGCCGTGGCATCGCCGATCAGTTGCTGATACTGCTGCGGCCCCAGTTCTTCGTTTCTTTTCACGATCTGCGAGGGCGCAAAGAACATAGTGGGCTTGGCACCCGGTAATGTGCCCGGTGCTTCCCCATCACGGGCTTCCCAGTGGGTGATGCCCACACCGCAACTGTTGACCAGATTGACATTCAGGTGATGGTGTACCCGCGCCAGCACATCCCGGTTGCCAGCCATGTCGATGTAGGCACTGGGCGCCTGCGCAAGGTCTTCGACCGCATCATAGGTCAGCACTTCATCGTACAGACCCAGCGCCTCGACAAAGGCTTTGTTGCCTGCAGAGGTGAGGCCGATCACCCGCTTACCCGCACGTCTGCGCAACATGAACGCGAGGCCAAACGCAGTCTTGCTGGAGGCGCTGCCCAGTATGAGCGCCTCGGCGCCGAAGAAATCATTGTCGGCAAAGTAGTCGTCCAGCACAAAGGAAGTGGTGAAGAGAGGCCGATAGAGCATGGCGTGGTTGTCGAAACCGGCGGCGAAGCCGGTCTCTTCACTGACCAGGCTGTACTGGTTGTAAACCACCGGCAAGGCAGATCGATGTGCTGCGGCATCGGTAAAGCCCCGTGGGGTGATCCGTTCCGGCTTCAGGATCAGCCCTTCGGCCATGGGATAGTAGCCATAGTAGCGATCGCCAACCTTGACCTCTGGATGCTCGCTGGCGGTCACTGCGGCAATACCCCACACGGGAATGCGACCCCACTCGCCCTCAGCGGGGAAAAACTGCCAGTAGCCGATGATGTCGCCCGCCACACCGTAAGTGATGTTGTTGGCGGTCAGCGCAAAGCGCTCGATGGCGACCTGAATTTCACCTGCCCCGGGTGCCAGCGTACCCTCGGTCACGCGGCTGGTGGTCAGATCATCTCGTTTAACTTCAAAAGCCGTGGCGCCGGATGCGTTGCTGCTCATGTTATTCCCCTCTTTGTGATATGACGTCGTTAGATGTGCGGCGTCTTATATGCGACGCAGACAAAGTGGCCTACGGCACCACCACCATCTTACCCATATGGCCGCCGGACAACAGAGTGATCAGCGCCTGGGGGAAATTATCGACGCCCTTGATCTCATGCTCCGGCAGCTTAACCTGACCATCCATCAGCCACTCGCTCAGTTCCTGCGCGGCCTGCGCGTGAGTCTCTGGATAGTAACTGACGGTAAACCCTTTCATGCTCGCGTTGCGCTCGGCAATACGCAGGTACAGCTTGGGGCCCTGCACGTCGGTCATGTTCTGATACTGTGAAACCGCGCCACACAGCACCACCGTGCCGCCTTCTGCCAGGTTGTCGAGCACATCGTCCAGAATGTCGCCGCCGACATTGTCGAAAAAGAGATCCACGCCGTTAGGTGCAAGCTCTTTCAGGTCGTCTCTGACGTTACCCTTCTTATAGTCAATGGACGCATCCAGACCCAGCGTGCTGACCAGATAGGCGCCCTTTTCCGGACCACCGGCAATGCCGATCACCCGCGCGCCTCTGGCCTTGGCCACTTGTGCGGCCACGCTGCCCACCGCGCCCGCGGCTCCCGAGACCACCACAGTCTGCTCGGCCTTGACCTCACCAACCACGGACATGCCCACCCAGGCGGTGATGCCGGTGGTCAGGCCCAGCACACCCAGATAGGTGCGCGGCGGGATGTTATCCGCCGGCGAAATCTTCTGCAGCATGGCCGCCGGCAGCTGCGCATGACTCTGCGCCATCATCGGTCCATTGACCCAGTCGCCTACCGCAAGCTGGTCACTGTTGGACTCCATCACCTGCCCCACACCTAACGCCACCACCGGCCCACCGATGGGGGTTACGCCATGAAAACTGTCGCGGTCATCCAGCATGGTGCGGATAAAGGCATCCACCGACAGGGTGTCGACCTTGACCAGCACATGTTCCGGCGGCAGTTCGCCCAGTTGTTCTTCGACGACTTTGAAATCATCCAGGGTGGGCATGCCGTTGGGGCGTGCGGCCAATGTGACTTTGGTATTGGTTGTCATATCCCTTCCATTTTTTATGTGTTTACTTTATGTGTTTACTTATTGAGTGATACTTTATAAAGTACCACTCAATAACGCTTCCGGCAATCATTCGACGTGCAGCAGACCCTTTCCAAGCCCACCGCACCGGCCTATCGCCGGGCGCCGGATCAGAAGCAGAATCTGATCCTGGAGGCCGCGCGTGAACTCTTTATCGAACAGGGCTACGGCGCGACATCCACCGCACAGATCGCCAGACATGCCGGCGTGTCCGAAGGCATTCTATTCCACCACTTCGGCTCCAAGAAGAACCTGTTCCTGCGCGTGGCGGAAGAACTGGCCGAAGCGGCGGCTGCTGCCACTATGCCCGACGACGCCACCATTGTGACGGAAGAATTTGTCGTGCGCGCCGCCTTCGACTTTGCTGATAACAACCCGGCCCTGTACCAGATGGTGCAAAGTGCCGGGGCAGAGCTGGATGTGATGGTGACCAGTGCCCAGAACGACATCATCATCGCCAGCATTGCCGATAACCTGGCGCGCGGCATCGCCCGCGGTGAAGTGCGTCCCGGCAACCCCAGAATCATGGCAGAACTGCAGTTTGCGGTTGTAGACGCTGCCTACCGCGCCTGGCGCAAAACCAATCAACCCGAGCTACGGGAAGAGTACATTTCAGAAGCCATCGACTGCATGCAGGCCATGCTGAGGAACCCCCATGAGTGAAGCAATTCAAGAAAAGCCATTCTGGCTGACCGGCAACTTTGCGCCCACCTTCGAAGAAGTCACCGCAACCGAGCTGGCCGTAACCGGCAACATTCCGCCCGAGCTGAACGGCCGCTATCTGCGCAACGGCGCCAACCCGAAATCCGGAGAAACACCACACTGGTTCCTGGGCAACGGCATGATTCACGGCGTTGAGGTGGCCGACGGCAAGGCGAACTGGTATCGCAACCGCTATGTCCGCACGCCAGTGCTGGAAGGCGACGATGATCCTATGCAAACCATGCAGGATCTCAGCCGCTCACTGGCCAATACCCACATCATCAGCCACGCGGGTAAGATCCTGGCGCTGGAAGAAGGCCACTGGCCGTTTGAGCTGTCGCGTGATCTGGAAACCGTCGGTCCGCACAACTACGAAGGCCGACTGACCACAGGCATGACCGCACATCCCAAGATCTGCCCGGAGACTGGCGAACTGCTGTTCTTTGCCTACGGCATGATGCCTCCCTTCCTCACTTATCATCGCGCCAACGCCCAGGGCGAACTGGTGCAGAGCGAAGTGATCGAAGTGCCAGGCGCCACCATGGTGCACGACTTCAACGTCACCCGTAATCACGTCATCTTTATGGACCTGCCACTGGTATGGGACTTTGAAAAAGCCGCCACCAACGGCATACCCATCGGCTGGAGCGACGACTACGGCGCACGCCTGGGTGTGATGCCCCGTGACGGCAGCAATGCCGACGTGGTGTGGTACGACATCGACCCGTGCTATGTCTATCACCCGCTGAACGCCTATGAAGAAGGCGACAAGATCATCATCGACGTATGCCGCATGGAACACTCCATGAAGCCTGGCGCAAAAGAGGTCAACCCGGTCATGCACCGCTGGACCATCAATCAGCAGGCCGGCACCGTGACCGAGAATCAGCTGGATGATAAGTCAGTGGAATTTCCGCGCGTACCCGATGCCCTGATCGGTCTGAAGCACCGCTATGGCTACACCGCCGAGTTCGGCTCGGGCTTACCTACGGCAGTTGCGTTCCGTAAGTACGACCTCGAAAAAGGGACCTCTGTTGCCCACGAACTGGGCGCTGGACGATTTGGTGGTGAGCCGGTATTTGTACCCGCCGCCAATGCGGTCCACGAGGACGACGGCTACCTGATGAGCTTCGTCTATGACGCGGCCGACAACAAAAGTGAACTCACCATTGTTGATGCCAGCACCATGAGCAATGAACCGGTCGCTACCATCCATCTGCCCACACGGGTGCCTGCAGGCTTCCACGGCAGCTGGGTCGCTGACTGATCGTTACTGTTAGGTGAAATTGTCTGCATCGTAGGGTATGGTCGACGGCTTTTATTTTGGAGCCCTCTATGAAAATTGCTGCAAACAGCGTCGTCGCCATCCACTACACCCTGACCAACGAAGCCGGGGAAACGCTGGATTCCTCCGCCAACAGCGAGCCGCTGAGCTATCTGCATGGTAACCAGGGCCTGATCCCAGGCCTGGAAGCTGAGCTGGAAGGCCGTGAAGCAGGCGATACCTTCCAGGTCGCGGTACAGCCGGAAGAAGCCTACGGACGCAGCAACGAGGCTTTGATTCAGGAAGTGCCGCTGGACGCACTGGCGCAGATCGAAAACCTGAGTGTAGGCATGCAACTGCAGGCACAAGGTCCGGATGGTCAGGTACAGACCCTGCTGGTAGAGAAGATCGGTGACGAGTCAGCCACGCTGAACGCGAATCATCCGTTGGCTGACCAGGTACTGAATTTCGATGTTAAAGTTGAAAGCGTACGCGAAGCCAGTGCGGAAGAACTGGAGCACGGCCACGCGCACTGAGCGCGGCTGACCCCTGCCCAAAGACCCAGGGCCCGACGCGAGTTACGGCCTCGGGTCTCTCCCGCCAGGGAGAATCTCGACCCGCACCGGTACCGAATCTACCGACTCACCCTCGCTGTCCGTAGCCCGCAGCGTGATCAGATGGGTGCCGATGGAAAGATCCCGCACCATAAGCCGACTACCACTCCCCAATTCTCCCTGCCTGCTGGAAAACCATGCCAGCTGTCCTTCCTCAAGCTGGCCGTCCTCCGGGTCATGACCAGTCCCCATCAACAGCACGCCACCACCGCGTGCGCGGGATATAGCTCCCGATGGAGACACAATCCCGCCTTTCGGCGGCTTGTTGGGCACCACAAACGAAGCTGACACCAGCGCGGCTGAATTGTATCCATCACTGCTCGACACACGAATACGACAGGCGTCGCACCCCGGCAAGCGGCTGGTGACGACCTGCGCGACCGGCGCATCCAGTCTAGAGCGCAGCAAAGTCCAGGTCACACCATCATCCCGAGAGTAGAAAACCTGATGGGCTAGTGTCGCTCGCGAATGGGCCGACCACGAAACCCGGACCTCATCGCGCGCTACCCTCGATACCGGATCAACCCCCTCCAGATTCAGGTCCGCGAGGACCGGTACCTCAGGGTGCACGAGGAACTCGCTTACCCGCCTGTCATACACGCTTAACTCCACTCTATGCACGGCATCCAGACGCGGCACAAACCACGTAAAGGGCAATGAACTACGTGCACCATCCGTGACAAGAAAGCTGGGGCGCCAACGGATCTCACGCAGTACCTCATCAGTAGCGTTCAGAAATCGAATCGTATGTGAGCCCTCTGTC
This sequence comes from Pseudomonadales bacterium, assembly GCA_040222775.1. Taxonomy (GTDB): domain Bacteria; phylum Pseudomonadota; class Gammaproteobacteria; order Pseudomonadales; family Azotimanducaceae; genus UBA4421. The sequence continues at coordinate 301,845 of JAVKCL010000015.1, read as the reverse complement.
GGGGTCGCCGCAGCCTGCCTGCGCGATGTGGTTGATGCGGGGATCTCATAGAACGGGAACAGCTCACCGCTGCCGTCGCGCGTCACGCGGCCCCCAACCACCAGAAAAGCAGACGCTGCATTGGCTTCGTCGCGTGACACACCGCTGATAGCTGCGTCTGTACCGGAACTGCCGCTGATATCAATCTCCGGCGAATCCAGAGAAACCGTCAGTGAAGCAGGGGGCTCAGCGAAGCCGGTGTTAAACATCAGCTGATAGTGAGGAGGCGTAATCCAGGCATGCGCTTCCGTCTCGCCCTGACGCATAAAATCGAACAGACTGTTTGGCGACTCCGGGTCCACCGATGGATAGCTGCGCATGACCTGCCTGCCAAATGCATCGACTGCATGCGTGTCGTAGCCGAACTCATCCAGCAGTAAACGGCGATCAATGTGCCCGAAGCCATAGCTGTTCCGTAAATGGCCCATTTCATGTGCAAATGTGCGTCGATAGCGCGACGTGAGGGGAGGATTCGCCCCATCTGTGTCATTGCCGCAGGCCACCCTGCCCTGGCCGCCGTTGGCCAGCATGTCCGCATGTCCGTTATACGAAATCGAGCCTTCCGGGGTCCAGGCATAGAGCCGATCGCCAGGATCTTCCTCGGTCGCGAACAGCGCATTGAGCTCGACGATCAGCTGATCGGAGTCCAGGTCGCTGCCAGTGGTCTGTACAAACGGAAAAACCGGGGATGGCCAGGGTGCATAGCTGACTTTCAGTGGATCCATTGGAAATATTGCCCGCAACCAGTCGCAGGCTGCCTGATCATCCACTCTGTCCCTGGGCAGCGTCGCACCATTCCAGTTCGGATTGGAGAATTCGACTTTTACGTAACGGATGTCTAACCCACCGAGATCCGCGTATTCCGCAGGAAAGGTCTCCGTGCCGGAGGGAAACCGATTGTTACTTGAGTCCGTGTCGGTTCCACCGGTAAAGGCGACCTCTACCCACAAATCCGTGTCCTGATCGAACCAATCGGGCTCCAGGGTAAACTGCAACGACCGGTTTACAGCTGCCCGATCATATGTGGTCGTCACATCAACAGGTAAACCGTCCGCCGTAATCGGACTATCAGGCAACACCAGACCACCACGTGAGGCATGCAACCTACCGGTCACATTTGCGATATCGGCCCCAGTATCTGCAACAACTGGATAGACACGCACGACCGTCGGCTTGCCGCGCACCAGAGGTATATCGTTGGCTTCTCTCTGCAGTCCCTGAGTGATTTCCACATGCCCGATTCCCAGATCCCGGCGCAGCGGACCAATCTGCAACTCAGCCGTATCCACGCGGTCTTTAAATATCGGGAAGAATAATAGAATCTCAATCAGTCCGAGTTGGTCCTTGACCTCAACGGCATAAGTCCCGAGCGGACGCGGGGGTACAACAAAACCAACCTGCCCCGAAGAATTCGGAGCAAGGGTCATTGGGATACCGTCAAATTTGAGCGCAGCGCCTGGCTCAAGCGATGACGGGCCAATTACACCAGCTAAATCAACATAGACGCGCTGCCCAACCGAAGCTGGTTGCGGCGTCATATCGACTATGCGCGTCGCGGCGCACCCTGTGCAAACCACACACACGAGCAGACAACCTGCGAAACGCCATGTGTTCATGGCCATATCGCCGATCAGCTACGCGGCGTTTCCGGTACGCAAACGTAAGTCGGGTGACGCCGGTCTTCGTTGCCGTCATGCGGCACGAACAAACCACCCCCGTCGTGTTCATTGTAGATGCCCGATCCATCGTAGGGCTCACCCCTGGTCCCCTCACCGCATGCAACAACACCGTGACAACAGGTGTTAACGTTGATGCATCCGGTCAAAGACAGTACCAGGGTAAGACAAGCGATCCGATACAGATGTTTCATATCCGTTCCCCCTCCACGCTTCAGCCTGCCTGCAGGATACCACTTTCTCGCAGAGCGGAAAACTGAGGGTCCTGGGCGATCAGCTTTCGCGAGTAACCCCGTGCTATGGCTTCCTGTAGTGCATCAGCAGCGGCTTGTTGATTGCCTTTGCGCAACTGCACAATGGCATAGAAATAGCTGGTTTCGCTGTCATCCGGCGCGAGTGTCTGCGCTTGCTGGATTGCATTTTCCGCGCCCTGCAGATCATCAAGATTGGCCAGATAACCTGACAAGTACTTCCACGCATGCGCATCATCGGAGTTAACCGCCAGCGATTCCTGCGCCAGTTGACTTGCTCGTTGGAACGCAGCCTGTGCATCAACAGTTCGACCAGGTACAAAACGCAGAATAGCCGCCCGTTTGCCAGCGTAACGATAGCTGTCGGGTAACGATTCCAGCGCCTGGTCCAGATACTCCAGCGCCTCGACAAACCGCCCCTCGTAGTAGGCAATGTTGCCAAGATTATACAAAAGCGTGGTGGTGGCATTTATTTTGACCGCACGCAGCCAGGCCTGTTTGGCGCTGTCCCAGTCATCTGCGGCAAAATGTGCAACACCCAGATTGTTCAGGGTGGTTGGGTTATTCGGCACCAGATCCGACTCCTGGGCGAAATACTCGGCTGCTTGCGCCGGATTTCCGAGACTCGCCGTGACCAGGCCGATCTGTCGATACACATTCGGATTACCAGGCTCGACTTGGAGGTTTTTCTCCAGTTCGGCCATAGCCTGCTCGTTTTTACCCTGGGCAAGCAGGCTCCTGGCAAGACCGTAACGGGCCTCTGTAGAATAAGGCAGCCCCAGAGATGCTCGCCGAAAGAGACGCTCAGCTTCAACATAGTTACCCACAGCACGATTCAGATTGCCGATAGAGATCAACGCTTCCGGGTATTGATCACCAAATGCGGCGACACTGATGCAGGCGTCATTTGCGGCCAGGTAGTCTTCACGCTGGTTGGTCTGACGATGCATGGCCAACAAGGCATCACACAATCCGATCTTGGCTTCAATAAACCCCGTATCGAGCTCCAGCGCACGCACGAACAGGTGCTGCGCACTGTCCAAGTTGGTCACGGACCGGGGGCGACGTAAGTAGTCCTTGCCCTGCAGGTAATACGTGTAGGCGCGGATGTCTTCCGTTGGTTTGCTTGCGGCCAGACCGCCCCGTTCGCTGCCGAGCCCGAGCCCCATCAGCACATCCTGGCTGATGGCCCACTGCATCCCGGGCAGATCAGCAAAGTCCAGGTCCGGGTAACCTTCCGCCCATATATGATGGCCATTGCGGTCAACAAGCTGTGCTGTCACGTGCACACGGTCACCCACTTTACGCACACTACCTTCGAGAATCAGCGTGGCGCGTAGACGGTCAACTATTTCCGCCCAGTCGGCATCCTTGTTTTTAAAGTAAAACGAAGCGTTCTGCGCCAGAACCTGTAAACCCTCGACTTTAGCCAGAGCGACAATCAGCTCTTCTGCCAGGCCATCTCCGAGATAGCGATCCTCCGGGTCTGCACTGAGATTGGTGAAAGGCAGCACAGCAATGACCGGCGGTGACGACTCAGCGGTTTGTGGGGGCTCAGACATCTGACTGTCTGTCACAAGCGTGCGGAACAACAGGTAGGCAACGGCACCACAGATCACAAAGGCCGCTACCAACAGGGCCATTTCTGAACGTCGCGACAGCTTACCGTGTTCCAGGTCAGCCGCATCGCGTTCCGGTTTAACTTCAAAAACCCAGGCGAGTGTGGCGACCAGCGGAAAACCAATGATCATCAACACCAACAGATAGCTGAGATTGTTGCGCACCACCGGTAACGCATCCCCAACAGCATCGGTCAGTTGCAGAACCACGAAACAACCGATGGCATAGACGATGACGGAGCGAATGACCTTGCGTCTGCCGAGCTCCCGAGCAAATACCTCAAACGAGTTGTTGTGCACCCGACGCTCCTGTGAAAAGCGTTCAGCCAAGATACCACCGCCCATGGGGCACTGCCAGATCAGATCTGCCTGGCGCTTTTGACTAGCGCTTTTGACTAGCGTTTTTGCCCGGGCAATTGCGCCGGTTCGTCCCGATGAAAACCATTAAACGCACGCATATTACGCGCTGGTCCGGGTTTGAACACAAAGCTTGAGGCGCCATGGCGTATGCCGCCGTCCACCAGAAAGTCCGCACCGGTCACATAGGCCGCCATCTCTGACATCAGAAACACCACCATGGCTGAGATTTCAGCCGCATGGCCCATACGACCCAGCGGCACGCGTTGCGCGATACCGGCAATGGCGGCATGGTCCTGCTCAGGATAGCGGTCCAGACCGGCGGTAGAGATAAAGCCCGGGATCACGCAATTTACCCGCACCCCATCCCTGCCCCACTCCGAAGCCGCACTGGCGGTGAGGTTGGAAAGCCCGGCCCGTGCGGCACCATTGTGGCCCATGCCGGCCGTGCCGCTGGCGTGGTCGGCACCGATGTTGACAATACTGCCGCCGGTTTCCCGCAGACACTGGGTGTACATTTCCCGCGCGAGCAGAAAATAACTGGTGAGATTGTTGTTAATGACCGCATTCCAGCCATTCAGACTGAGTTCGGCCAGCGGCGCAGGAAACTGACCGCCCGCCGCATTGACCAGGCCATGCAGGCCACCGGCACTGGTGCGGGCATCTGTGACCAGCTGCCGCACTGCATCTTCATCGCGCAACTCGGCGGTAAAACAGCCCGCCACCTTGCCGCCATCCGCTTCAATTTCGCTGCGGGTCCTGGCCAGCTTCTCCATGGTACGTCCAGCCAGCACTACCGTCGCACCCAGACTCGCCAGTTCATGGGCGATACAGCGGCCCAGTCCACCGCCACCACCTGCCACCAGAATATGACTGTCAGCAAACAACCCCGCACGAAAACCCGATTGATAGCCCATGGCCCCTCCCCATTGATTCGATGCAATAATACCCGAGTTAACTGACCTGGGAGGGTGGTATGAGTACAGCGCGGGTGGATACGGTACGGCTGCAACGCATCAGCAAGGCATTCTGGGAATCGGCGGCGTTGTTCAGCGCCATCGAACTGGAAGTGTTTACCGCCATCGAACGCGGACAGCGCACGGTCGAAGACATCGCTGCCACGCTGCAGATCGAAATCGTCAATGCAGAGCGCCTGCTCACAGTGCTGGCCGCCATGGAACTGGTGCAACGGGAGGACGACACCTTCACCAACGCGCCGGATGTGGCTCGTTTCCTGGTGACCGATTCACCCAGCTACGCTGGCGCCTGGATGCTGTTCAACAAACCCCGCTGGGGCGAATGGGACAAACTGACCGAACACCTGAAGGTGCGCGAAGATGAACAGCGCATCCTCGGCCGCTACGACGACAGTTTCGATGTGCCAGCGGCACGTCGCTATCACGCTGCCACCTACTCCGTGGGCATGGGTGCGGCCCGACGCTTCCACAAACAGGTAGACCTCGCCGGGCGGCGTAAACTCATAGACCTGGGCGGTGGCTCGGGCTGCTATTGCATTGTGGGCGCGCAGAAGTACGCGGATCTGCAGGCCGAAGTGCTGGATCTACCGGCAGTAGTTGAAGTTACCCGCGAATTCATTGAGGAAAATGGCGTCAGCGCTCAGGTGCGTGCGTCTGCCTGTGACTTCACCCGCGACACGCTGCCGGCTGATGCCGATGTGGCCATCATGGCGTCTAACCTGCCTCAGTACAGTCGGCAGATCATCGGCGACGTCGTACAACGCGTGTACGATGCTCTGTTACCTGGCGGGGAATTCCACCTGATCGGCGAAACGATCAACGAAGAGCGCAACGGACCCATCGCACCGGCGCTGTGGGGCCTGGCCGAGGCAGTCAGCCATTCAACCGGGCTGGCGCACACGGTCAACGAATGTATCGGTTATCTGCAGAGCGCAGGCTTTGCCGAAGTCACCGCCACGGAGTTTATTCCCGAGACGTTGACACGCATTACTGGCATTAAAATGGCTTGAAACAAACAGAGACTGGTCCAGTGGCGGCGATCTAAACCACAATCTCGTCAACCATCAGCTGCACCAATTCAGCGTCGCCCAGGCCAAGCAGATCCTGCACCACGTGCTGGTTGTGCTCGCCCAGGCCCGGCGCCCGCATCAGGTCATGAGTGTGGCCGAACCAACGCGCTGCTTCCCGATCGATGGGAATTTCCACATCCGGTGCCACCGGCTGACGCACGGTCTGGTAGTGCCGATGCAGTTGCGGATCGATCTCCAGCATATCCTTCAGATGTTCTACCGGCGCAGCAGCGATGCCAGCCTGTTGCAGGGTCGCGGCCAGCTGCCACTTGTCCTGGCTGGCGGTCCAGGCGGCGATGATCTCATCCAGCCCATCCTCATGCTGCTTGCGCGCAGCGTGGTCGGCAAAGCGCGGATCATCCGCCAGCTCTGGCTGCTGCATGCAGCCACACAGCGCCTGCCACTGTGCATCGTGTTCGACGGCAATGGCAATCCACGCATCCATATTCGGATCTGATTCCCTGGCGGTGGGATAAATGCCGTGGGGCGCATAATTAGGATTACGATTAGCATTGCGTGGTGGTTGCTTCCCGCTGGCCTTGAACTGCATCCATTCGCTGCCCAGCAGTGACAACACACCGGACAACTGGGTGAGATGCAACTCCTGCCCTTGTCGAGGCGTCTGCAGATTGCGTTGGCGCAAGGCAGCAAGAATGGTGGCGACCAGCAGATGAGGCGAGGTGAAGTCTGGATAGGCGATACCGATGCCGCGTGGTCGCTCGCCGGGAAAGCCGGTCAGCATGTTAAATCCGGAAGCCGCCATCAGAATATTGCCCATGCTCGGATTCTGCGCCCAGGGCCCACGCCGATGAGCACCAGGCAGATTCAACAGCACGATGTCTTCTTTCAGCGCTTTCAGGACCTCATAACCCAGCCCCATACGCTCCAAGGCACCGGGACGGAAATTGTTCACCACCACGTCTGCGGTGGCGATCAGGTCTTTCACCAGTTTAAGCCCTTCGGCTTTGCTCAGGTCCACAGTGAAAGATTTTTTGCCGGCATTCACCGAGTTGTACAAGCCACCCAGATCCGCATGGGGTTTGCCATCTGGGCCTGCCTGGCTGCGCATGGAATCGGGCTTGGCGGTAGATTCCACGCGGATCACCTCTGCACCAAAGCTCGCCAGCAGCCGGGTGCCGATGGGGGCGGCCAGTACCCAGCCGAAATCCACCACGCGAATGCCGGCCAGCGCGCCGCCGGGTTCCGGCTGTAGGGCTTTCTCCGCCGCGGGCGCTTTACCCGCCGCAGGCGCTATCTGCGCGGACGGCAGGTTCTGCAGCAACGCCTGGTGTTCGCCCAGATAGGGCGCGCGCACAAAGTCCACGCCATCTGCCATGGCATCCACCGGCGAGCGCACATAGCCCAGCGCGCCGAAGCGTTCGTGGGCGAGGGTCAGAAACTGCTGGTTGGTCTGGTACTGCTCATGCTGTTCCAGGTCCGGAAAATCCAGCACCGGCAGACAGATGATGTCTGCCTTCAGCGCACCTTCGACAAACTCATCGCGAGTCAGCGCCGCAGCCAGTGCCAGAGTGGTCTCCGCTACCGGGTTACCCTGCCGTGGTGAATCCAGCCGAGCGTAGTGCCAGTCATCCGCGGTCATACCATGATCGATACCGACTTCATCCGCCCAGGCAAGAAAACCATCAAAACGGTCCGGCCTGACCAGCAGGCCCACATACTTGCCATCCTTGCAGGCCATGGCCGCAGACAAGCCGGGACGCCTCGGGATACGATGATGCCAGGTCCACTGACTGGGACAGGCCGTCTGCATTACCGCCAGTGCCGTAGCTTCCTGCATGGACAGATCGATGTGCACCCCGCTGCCGGTGCCCTGGCCGGCTTCCGTGGCAGCAAAATCACGCTGGTGCAGGGCGATACAGATCGCCGAAGCCGCAGCCAGACTGGTCATGGTATAGGAAGGGTTGGCACCACCCTGTACCGGTACACCCTGGGGTGAGCCGCTTACCTGAATAAGGCCACCCGCAGCACCCGCTACCAGGTCATTGGCCTGCCAGTCACGCCAGGGGGTGGTCAGCCCGAAAGGTGTGGCGGAACATTGAATAAGTCGGGGGTTCAGCGCGCGTAAATAATCGTGGCTGAGACCCTGCTCATCCAGCCAACCCGGAGCAAAGGTTTCCAGCAACACATCGGCAGAAGCCACCAGCTGCGCAAAGGTTGCCCGGTCTGCCTCAGTTTGCAGATCGAGCACCACAGACTGTTTGTTGGTATTGAAATAGAGATGCGCGAATCCACGCTCGACATCCGCCTCATCGTGCAGAAAGGGTGCGGCATGGCGAATGGCCTGACCACCGGGTGGCTCGACCAGAATAACTTCGGCGCCCAGATCCGCCAGGATGCGGCCGGCCAGCGCCACGCTCTGATTGCCTACTTCCACCACCCGCAGCCCGGCAAACGCCTTAGACATGGACGCGCCTCAAGTTGCCAGCGGGACGGTAACAGTGCCCACCATGGCGGTATCGCCCGAATCCAGCGTCACATCGACGGTAAATACGATGCGATCTTCGGTCTTGTCGGTCACCAGCACGTTAGGTGTCATGTTTGTATCGGCGTAGACCGGTGCCTTCCAGCGAATATCGAAGTTGGCACCATGCAGCAGCGCATAACGACCTGCCTTCTGCATGATCAGCTCCAGCGGAAAGGCCAGCACATGGGAGCCGCCGGCAATGGGCCGCGACAGACCCGCCTTTTTCGCCAGCACCGGGTCAGAGTGAATCGGATTGTCGGGCTTTTTGGTATCCCGCGCCTCCATCAGGTTGAGGGACATGGTGATGGCTTCGCCACCGAGACGCATACCCTGGGTCATGCTCTGCAAGGCATCCATGTGCGGATTGGCCCCCGCCTGTGCCCAGCCGGGTTGCGGTGCTGCTACTTCGTCCGGCGATATGCCTTCCAGTTCATCCTCGAGACCCGCCTGCACTTTGTAGGAGAGGAGCCCCGTAGTCAGGTTTTCTGCGACCGGTACACCCGCTGAGTCGAACGTCGCACAGCTGTTGGTTCCATAGCGACGGCCCTTGTGTACGTGCCGCCCCAGCGCGTTGCCCTTCACCACAAACACGTCATCGCAGGGCAGCGGCTTGAAAATAGTGTAGCGCTCACGCACCCACACACCACCAGCGACCCCACCACCCGCACCGGGAATCTTCTGCTGCTTGTCCGGATCGCGCGGCTGATTGCCGAGAATAAACAGCGTCAGAGCCGTCATCATATCCGGCGGTAGAAACCCGTCTGCAATCAGCGTGTTCTGCGCCGGCCCCCATTGCCCCATGCCCAGCGCGGCACCTTCGATCTTGTCCGCGCGCATGGGTCCCTGGGCTGGATGCAGTGCCTTGGGCCATATATCCGTCATCGCTTGCTCTCCTCGCCCTATAGTCCTGGCGGCATACTGGCCCGTTCCGCCGCCAGCCGGTCGGTCACCAACGGGCTTTCCAAGGCGCGGTCCAGGTAACTGCGCAGGTTGGGGTACTTGTTGCCGTCCACTTCGTATTCGCCGTACTGGGCCTGAATGAAGCAGGTCACGATGGAGAGATCAGCAATGCTTAAGCGGTCACCCACCAGGTAACCGTCGACTGGCACCAGCGGTTCCAGATAGTCGAGACAGGCCGGTATGCCGGTTTCTTCCAGCATCCTCAGGCGTGCCTCATCGGTCGGTTCGTTGAGGAATTTCGGTTTCAGCATGCGTTCCTGAAACACCCCGGCACAGTTTTCGATCAGGCGGCTGTCGGCATATTCTTCCAGCCACAGGGCGCGGGCTTCTTCCAGCGGGTCTTCGGGAAACAGGCTGGGGCCATCGGCGATGCGGTCCAGGTAGCGGATAATCACGCTGGTGTCTGGAATGGTGAAGCCATCGTGTTCCAGCACCGGTATTTTCCCCAGCGGGCTGATAGCGCGGAATTCCGGCGACTCATCGCCCGGAAAGGTCGGGATGCTTTCGTAGCCGATTCCATAGTGTTCCAGTGCGAACGAGGCTTTACGCACAAAAGGCGAGAGCGCGACACCGTAGAGCTTCATATCTTTCCCCAGTCTGTAAAGCGACCGATGATAGCAGAAGCATTAGGGCAGACTAGTCAGAGCAGATCGCCGGTGGGCGTGATAGTGTTTACGGTAATGTATGACGTAGCCATCATTGGCCTCGGCCCGGTCGGCTGCACGGCGGCCATTCTGCTGGCCGAAGCAGGGCTCAAGGTCGCCGCCATCGAACAGGAGCCGGAGATCTATACCCTGCCCCGCGCCGTGAATCTGGACGGCGAAATCATCCGTGCCATGCAGAAGGTGGGCCGCGGTCAGACCGTGCAGGACCTGATGCAGCCGCTGCGTCCCGGTGACCGTGCGGGATTCGCCAATTCGCGCCGTGAGTGGCTGTTTGGCTCCGAAAGTCGCGCCTTCGGCCGCAATGGCTGGCAGCCCATGAATATGTTCGACCAGCCAGAATTGGAAAACTATCTGCGCGAGCAGGCCACAAGTCATGCCAACGTGACTGCGTTCATCGGCTATGCCGCCAGTCACATCGACAATCAGCCCACCCATGTGGAACTGACCTTTCATGCGACCGGGGACAGCGTTACCCAGACCCTCCAGGCCCACTATCTGATCGGTTGTGACGGCGCTGCCAGCCACACGCGCAAGACCTTCGACATCGGCTGGGTGGACCTGGGCTACAACCATGACTGGCTGGTGGTGGATGTCATCACCCATGACGGCCATACCCTGACCAACGACACCCTGCAGGTGTGCGATCCGGATCGCATTCACACCTATGTGTGCACCAAAGACCCCTATCGACGCTGGGAATTCAAACTCAAGCCCGGTGAAACCGCCGAACAGATGCTGGATGAAGACATGATCCAGTCGCTGATCGATCCATGGACGCCGCGCGGCACCTACACCATCCGCCGCGCCGCGGTTTACCAGTTTCACGCCGCCAACGCCGAACGCTGGCGGGTGGGACGGGTCTTCATCGCCGGCGATGCAGCGCACCAGACACCGCCTTTTCTCGGCCAGGGCATGAACACCGGCATGCGGGATGTCATCAACCTGAGCTGGAAACTCAAGCTGGTGCTGGCTGGGCTGGCGGACCCGACCCTGCTGGACAGCTACTACGCCGAACGGGCCGCCCATGCTCACGATCTGGTGGACTGGGCCGTATCCATCGGTCAGTTGATGGAACACACCGCCGAACAGGAACGCTGCGCCCGTGCCGGCCTGCCCGAGCCACCCACCCCGCCGCAGCTGCAGTCTTCCGGCTACGGACAGGGCCGCGAACAACCGCCACTGCGCGATGGTGTGGTGATGCTGGAGCAGATCACCGAGCGCAGCTCTGTCGGGTGCCTCTTTACCCAGCCCATCGTGCGGGGACCTGGCCTCACGGACGATACGCGCCTGGATGACCTGCTCGGCCCGGGGTTTGCCGTGGTCTCCATTAGGCCTGATGTAGATCAACAGCTCGACGCCCACGCCCGTGCCGTGCTTGCACAGCTGGATGCACGCGTGGTCAGTCTGGACGGCCTGCAACTGGTGCAGGGCCGCTTTGACCCGCTGTTCAAAACCACCGACACCGTGATCGTGCGACCCGATGCGTTGGTGTTTGGACACACATCAGAGGCGTATGCTCTGCACGAGCTGATTCACACCCTGGGGCGTAAACTTGACCTGCGGCTGCCGCACGACGCCACAACCACAACTGGAGAAACACCATGAACCTGCAATGGTCTCACGCTGTAATCAACGTCCGCGATCTGGATCAGATGCTGGACTTCTACACCAACGTACTGGGCTTCACCGTCAGCGACCGTGGTCCACTGGGGCCAGATGCGCCGGAGATCGTTTTCTTAAGCAACGACCCGGACGAGCATCATCAGGTGGCCATGGTGCCGGTGCGCGGAGGCGACACCAGCGGCAACCCGCTTAACCACCTGGCCTTCCGGGTGGCATCGTTTGAAGATGTCACCACCCTGCATGGTCGTCTGACCGAACTGGATTTCGTCAAAATCATGCCCCTCTCCCATGGCAACACCCTGTCGATCTATTTCAACGACCCGGAAGGCAACGGCCTGGAAGTGTTCTGGGACACGCCCTGGCATGTGGCACAACCCCAGGGCAAACCCTGGGATACCAGCATGGACCAGCAGGCCGCGCTGAGGTGGGTGCAGGAAAATTTCTCCGCCGAGCCTTCCTTCGCCACCCGCGCTGAGGCCGAGGCCGCGTTCGTGAACAGAGACCACTGACCCACACGCACAACTCTTGCGACCCGTGGACGGTATGGCTACTCTGCCTGTGGGGGAACAAATTATGTGCACATCACACGACGTCGCCGACAACACCGGCGCCGCGCCTGCGGGCAACGGCAACACCGAGAACGACCCACGCCAGGGGTACAAGCTGGCGGAAGACTGGCCCCACTACCCGACGGATTGTCAGTTTGAAATGGGTTCCGGCGTGGCGGTAGACAAAGACGATGTCATCTACCTCTTTACCCGCGACATCGAACACTGGGCCGCGCATCCGCTGGCCATGAAAGACAAGATGGGCAAGAGCAGCATCTCCATGTTTGATCGGGCCGGCAATTACCTGGGCAAATGGGGTCCTTCAGACGAACGCGGTTTCGCCCTGGGCGCGCACACGCTGTACATCGAAAAAGACGGCACCTTCTGGACCACCGACCGCGACGGCCACTGCGTACGCCAGTACACCCCCGCAGGCGATCTGCTGCTGGAACTGGGTACCTTTGGTGAATGGGGCGATGACGAAACCCACTTCAACGGCCCTACGGCGGTGGCGGTGCAGGACAATGGCAACATCGTGGTGGCAGACGGCTACTGGAATTCACGCCTGGTGTGGTATAGCCCCCAGGGTGAATTCATCAAATCTGTGGGCAGCTGGGGCCGTGGCCCAGGCGAGTTCAACACCCCCCACGCCCTGACCATCGACTCCCAGGGCCGCCTGCTGGTGGCCGATCTGGTGGGCGGCAATTTTCACGATTACATGACGGTGCCAGGTCAGCTGGCAGAACATCGCACCCGGCCGGAGGAAGGCGCACAACATCGCATCCAGCGCTTTGACGGCGACGGTAACTACATCGATGAGTGGACCCACATCATGCCCCTGAGTCTGGCCACCTATGGCGATAAGATTTACGCCAGTGACAAGATGAGCAACCTGGCGATTCTGGACGAAGACAGTGGCAAGGTGCTGAGCCGCGTAGAAAACATCGCCATCTATATCCATCAACTCGCTATGGACAGCCACGGCGATTTGTACACCGCCTCGGTCTATCCGGAACACGCGGGCGCCGCGCGAGGGCCGACCGGGCCGTCACATCGTCGCTGGTCACAGTCGCTCAATTAAACTCCACAAGGAAAACCACACATGATCATAGTTGTCGCCGCCCTCGAATTCGCCAACCAGGCCGACCGGGATAAAGCCGTGGAACTCACCGCTGATGTACAGATGGCCACCCGGGTCGAAGAAGCTGGCTGCCGAGACTACTGCTTCGCGCCGGACCCTTCCGTGCCCACCCGCATTCAGGTGTACGAACTATGGGACTCCAGCGAGACCCTGGCCGCCCACTTCCAGCACCCGAACTACCTCAAGATGGTGGAACTGTTAGGCAGCGCCAATGTCGTTTCCAGCGCCAATCAGGCTTACCTTGTAGAACGCGGTGAGCCGGTGTACGGCCCCAACGGCGAAATGAAAACTGAATTCTTTGCCGACTGAGCCAGCATGAGCACCACCCATCAAGTCTACGAAAACGCGGCACTCTTCATCGCCGACAGTGAAGCGGTGGTCCCCAACGGGGCGGTGTGGGTCAGTGATGGCATCATCCAGTACAGCGGCCCGCAACACAGCCTGCCCGAAGTGCCCGCAGATGCCGAACGCATCGATCTGGCCGGCAAGTTTCTGATGCCGGGCATGACCGAAAATCATGCGCATCTTTCCTTTGCCGATGCGAGCCCGTTTGCCATTGGCGACACCTCAGTCGAAACCGCCACCATCACCGCGGTACGCAATGCAGACCTGATGTTGCGCTCGGGGTTTACCTCGGCCATCAGCTTCGGCTCCACCTACAAGATCGACGTGGCCCTGCGTGACGGCATCAACGCCGGCAAACTGCCTGGCCCGCGTCTGCTCGCCGCCGGCCGTGACCTGGGCGCCACCGCCAGCAACGTGGATTCGCCCGGTGGCTTAAGCCAGATCGCCGACGGCCCCTGGGCCCTGCGCAAAGCCGTGCGCGAACAACGCCGCGACGGTGTGGATGTGGTGAAGATCTTTATCGATGGCGAAGCCATCAATCCCACCAATCCACCGGGCGAACTGTCTTTCTGTGACGAAGAAGTCGAAGCGGTGGTGGACGAAGCCCATCGCCGCAAACTGCGGGTGGCCTGTCATGCCCGCTCAGCCGCCGCGGTGAAACAGGCGGTACGCGCCGGCGTCGACTTTGTCGGCCACGCCAACTACCTGGACGACGAGGCCGTGGCGCTTTTAGCTTCGCAGAATCACCGTATCTCCGTGGGGCCGGCCATCGCCTGGGAAGTGCAGTATCTGGCCCAGTGCGAAACCCTGGGCATATCGCGACAAACCGTGGTGGATCAGGGCTATGAAGCCGAAGTAGCAGCCACCATCGAAACTGTGGCCAAGCTGCGCGCTGCCGGCATCCGTCTGGTGGTCGGCGGTGACTACGGCATCAGCATCGCGCCCCATGGCACTTACGCCAAAGACCTGCAGTACTTTGTGGAACTGTTCGGCATGTCGCCCGCCGAAGCGCTGTTGTGCGCCACCCGCAATGGCGGCGAAGCCATGGACCCGCTAGGTCGATTAGGCACACTGAAAGCCGGATCATTTGCCGATCTGGTGATCGTCGACGGCGACCCCATGGCAGATATCACGGTGCTGCAGGATCACGCCCGGCTTGAGGTGCGCAAGAGCAGCCAAGCGCTTTAGCCGTATGCTCCAGTGGGCAGCTGCGCCTTATTCGCTGCAGCCACGCCGGGTGGCCACCAGCCGGTAACGTGGTGGCGCTTCACCGGCTTCGTCTTCCTGAAAGTCCACCCGCGCCCACTGACACGCGTTCAATATTTCAAACTCTGCACGCCAGCCGACGCGGTCGGGATAGATCTGCCACATGGTGAGCACCCCGTCCTTCATCTGCGCCCGCAGGTCCTGCACCTGGTAAGCGGCGGTACTGATCCACATCATCTTCCAGATCTTTTCGTCGGGATCGTACATGCGCACATTCACGCCATTGCCGCCCTGAGGATCGAACCACTCATCGTAAATGATGCCGTCTTCCAGGCCACGGCGACCATTCCAACGTGCATTCTGAGGGCGCGCCGGCGTCCAGCCATCGCCGGTCCAGGCGTGCAGGGTGACGTCATGTTCACCGATCAGGAAGTCGAACTGCGCAGCAGGCGCCACACTGGCCTGACTCAACGGCGCCATCAGCAGCAGCGCGCTACAGATGAAAGTTAATCGTGCAAGATCAATTCTTCTCATACCCATTCTTCTCATACCCATTCTCCCCTAACTTACTAACCTGCATCGTCAGCTGAGTTATACTAGGCACCCTCTCGCGGGCTGTACAGCACAGGTGTCGAACATGGACAATCCGTTTTATCTGGCCGCCGGCATGGTGTTACTGGCTAACGCCTGGGCTATTCTGCGCACGCTGCGCAGCAGTGCACCGCGTAATCTGAAGCTGCAGTGGATCGCCATCGTCATGCTGCTGCCCTTTGTCGGCATGGTGGCCTGGATCATCTTCGGGCCGAGCTGAAGCCCGCGCAATCCGTATGCTCGTTGAGCAGACACGTTAACGCGGCTTGGCCCCACCCCCGACGCGCAGAATTTCACCGCTGACCCAACTGGCCGCTTCTGAAGCCAGATACACACAGGCCGCACCAATGTCCTGGGGCGTGCCCAGCCGGCCCAATGGAATGTTCCACTCCGCCAGCAGCTCGTCCAGCTGGTCTTCTGTCTTACCCACCGCCTTGAGCATCACTTCAGTAGGAATAGCACCGGGCGCCACCGCGTTGACGCGAATGTCAGGCGCAAACTCCGCGGCAAAGGTCCAGGTCAGTGAGTTGGTCCCCGCCTTGGCGGCACCATAGTGGGCGCTGCCCGGTACGGGACCCGTACCCGCGCCGGAAGTGATGTTGATGATGCTGCCGCGCTTGATATGGCGCGCCGCGGTCAGGCAGCCGGTGTAGATGGCAGAGAGGTTAAGCTCGATGGTCTTGTACCACTCTTCGCGAGGCAGGTCTTTAGCCGGCATACGCATGGGTGAACCACCGGCGTTGTTGACCCAGATGTCCAGCTGGCCAAAGGCTTCGATGGCCGCCAGCGCCAGATTTTCCAGCGCCTGTTCGTCGGTCACATCTGTCGTGACCGCAATGGCCGCACCACCACTGGCGTTGATACGTTCAGCCACGGCCTCAATCTCTGCCGTGCGGCGCGCAGCCACCACCACATTGGCACCCGCCTCGGCAAACGCCACCGCGATGCCCTCACCGATGCCCCGCCCACCACCGGTGACCACCGCGGTTTTCCCCGTTAACTTAAACAGCTCCAGTACTTCAGTCATAACCCCTCACTCATCCCATTACCTGCCAGTCGCTTACCCTGTTACTTTACTGCCCTTTAAACATCAGTCGACGACTAATTAGTCCTACACAGCAGACCACGCGCAGGGTAAAGTCTGGCGCTTTACTGGAGGAAGAGAAATGACCGTACTGAAAACCCTGAAACTCGCCACCGCTTGCGCGGGATTGTTACTGGCCAGCGCCGCCAGCGCCAACTGCGCCGAAGAAGTGGGCTATGTTGCCACCTTCAACGTCAAAGCCGGCAGCGAAGCCGCCTTTGAAAGTGCCGTGCTTGACCTGGCCGCTGCGGTAAACGAAGTGGAAGAAGGTGTCATCCTGTACGCACCGTACAAAGGCAATGAAGGCAAATATTACATGCTGGAACGCTACGCCAGTGAAGCGGCCCGCGAAGCCCATGGCAAAGCGCCTGAAGTGGCGGCTCTGTTCCCCGCCATCGGCCCGCATCTGGCAGGCGCACCCGACGTGCAACCGGTAAGTGCGGTCTGCGCCAAGTAAGCGCTAACCCATATTGAATTTCTGCACAATCACCTGACCGTTCAGCGGTCGGTACCAGAAGAACGGCAGCAGGTTCGAGCCACCGTAGACTTCACCGTCGTGATAGATAAACAGGCAACTGCTGCCGAATGGCAGCGTGGACCAGTCCTCTGCTGCCAACCCATTCGAATAGGGTTCAATGGGCTCTGACTGACGGAACGCGGTATCCCACAGGTCCATGCAACTGGCGGCGTTAAAGCTGGCCGGATGTGGCCAGCCGTTGGTAAAAGTCACGTTTTTGCCGTCGATCACCAGGTTGGCTGGCTCGTTTTTAGCCTGCCAGGTGGCGCGATAGCTGACCAGCGCCTCGACAAAGGCACCGGTAGTGGCATTGGCGTGGCTCAGACGCGCGTTGTCGGTGGTGTCGACGAAACGCGGCAACGCCATCGCCGTGAGGATGCCGAGGATGATAATGACCACCACCAGTTCAACGATGGTGAAGCCTGCGGGGATAGACCCGACGGCTGATCTTTTACTGTTCATAGCCTAAGCGTAGGTCGAGGCGACCAAAACGCAAAAGGCATCAGCAAGTTATTTGCCGGAAACGCGCTCCACGGCGGCCTTGATCATGGCTTTGGCCTGGTCGGCATCGCCCCAGCGCTCGACTTTCACCCACTTAGTAGGCTCTAAGTCTTTGTAATGCAAAAAGAAATGCTCGATCTGCTCGAGGGTGATCTCCGGCAGATCGGTATAGTTTTTGACGTTTTCGTAGCGCCGGGTGAGCTTGTTTGAGGGCACTGCCACCACCTTTTCATCGCCACCGGCTTCGTCGGTCATCAGCAATACACCGATGGGTCGGCAGTTGATCACCGCACCGGGCGTAATGGCACGGGTGTTGGCCACCAGCACATCGATCGGGTCGCCATCATCTGACAACGTGTGCGGCACAAAGCCGTAGTTGCCGGGATAACGCATGGAGGTATAGAGAAAGCGGTCGACAAACAGCGCGCCCGAGGCTTTGTCCATCTCGTATTTGATCGGCTCGCCGCCCACCGGCACTTCGACGATGACGTTGATGTCTTCCGGCGCGTTGTCCCCTACGGGGATGGCGTCTAGGTTCACAGTATTGTCCTCTGCAAAAAAACCGCGATTCTAGTCGCTCGCGAGACAAAGGGCCACGCATCTGTCCAACGGCCGGTCGTCCCCGCTCTATAAAGCAGGCAAGAGTGTGGTTTACTACGCCGCTCAGAGAGTTTAGAGATTGGACATGAAAATAGGCATCAACGGTACCGGACTGGTACAGAAAGCATCCGTCGACGCGGTGGTCAGCCACGCCCAGCAGGCCCTGGACGACCGCTTTCACAGCTACTGGCTGGCAGAACACCCCACCGGCGGCTTTGACGCGCTCACCGTGCTGGCGGCCGTGGGCCTGAAAGTACCCACCATTAAACTGGGCACCGCGATCATCCCTACCTTTCCGCGACATCCCGCGGTACTGGCCGGACAGGCCATTACCGTAAACAACCTGCTTGAGGGGCGCCTGACCCTGGGCATTGGTCTTTCTCACGCCCCCATGATGGCCGAACTGGGCATCGGCTTTGACAAACCCATTCGCCATCTGCGCGAATACCTGGCGGTGCTGATGCCGCTTGTGCGCGAAGGCAAGGTGGACGCCCAGGGCGAAACGATCCAGGCCAAGTTCAAGCACTTCCGCGAACCCGCACACGCGCTCCAGGTGGTGGTCGCCGCCCTCGGCCCGCAGGCCCTGGGCGTCACCGGCCGCAATGCCGACGGCACCGTGCTCGCCTGGGTGGGGGAAAAGACCATCCGCGAACATATCGCACCAAGGCTGAACAACGCAGCGGAAGAAGCCGGCAACCCGACACCGCAGATTATTGCCTCACTACCAGTGTGTGTGACCGACGATGAAGCGGGCATACGCGAACGCATCGGCAAGGGTTTGAGCATGTACGGACAGTTGCCCTCTTACCGCGCCATGTTCGACCGCGAAGGCGTGGACGGACCGGCAGATGTGGCCATTGTGGGCAGCCGGGCACAAGTGGAAGACCGCATCCGCGCCATGGCCGAAGCGGGTGTGACGGAATTTACCCCCACCGAGTTTGTCACCAATGGCGACGAAGCCGCCGCGACGCGCGCAACCCTGGCGAGCTTTTTATAGCGCTTAAGCCAGCAGGCTAAAACGTCAGCGTAACCTTGAGCGCGTCTTCATCGCGCTCGTGGGCCAGCAACAGGGCTCGATCGATAGATTCCAGTTCGAGCCGATGGCTGACCATCTGACTGACGTCGATCTCACGCCGTGCGATCCAGTCCAGCGCCTTGTGAAAGGAAGACAGATCGTCTTCCGCCTGAGCGCCTACCACGCCATACATGCTGAGCTGCTTCATAAAGAATTTGGAATAGTTGAAAGGCACGTCCTGATTGGTATCCGGCAGGCCGAAGAAGCAGATCTGGCCATGCGGCCGGGTAATATCGACGGCATGGCGGATGGTCTCCTGCTTACCCACCGCCTCGATGACAATGTCGGCGCCCTTACCCCCCGACACATCCATCACCGCTTCACGAATGGCCTGGCCTTCCACATCGCCCTGCACCGCAATGTCGGCACCAAATACCCCCGACTGCGCGAGCCGTGCAGGCGACAGATCCGCCACCACCACATTGGCCGCACCCAGATGCTTGGCCTGCCAGGCAAAGAACTGCCCCGCAGACCCCTGCCCCAGCACCGCCACCGTCTTGCCGACGAAGTCCATGGCGCCACGGCGCAGGGCATAGATGGTGGTGCCAAACTGCTGCGCCATCAGCAGGTCTTCCACCGAGCCGTCGTAGGCCGGCAGCGGCAGACACCACCAGCCCGGCAGCGTCTGATATTCGGCAAAGCAGCGCTGAAAGCCGGCACCAGGAATGGTCAGCACCATGTCACCCACGTTCAGCCCCTCACAGCGAGACTCAACGATCTCACCTACCCCTTCATGCCCGGGCCAGCCCGGCTCGGCGGGTAATTTCGGCTGATAGCTCTGGTAAAACACCTGATGCAGATCTGACCCGCAGATGGCAGCCATGTGGTTTTTCACCACCACCTGCCCCGCCTCCGGCTCAAACAGCGGCGCCTGTTCACACACCACTTTGCCCGCCTCTACCATTCGCGCTGCACGCATCTTGTCCATCGGTCTCTCCCGTTACCCTGCACTGAGCTTACTGCGACTTTTTATCCAGGCCAAATCGGACTAATCTGCCTACGAGAGGGAGATGAAATGCTAAGCACACAAAGACGACTACGCCGAGCACCTGTGTTCCTGCTGCTGGCCTTGATCAGCACCGGCAACACTTATGCGCAAGACGCGCCAGAGCCGGCGGTCAACACCACCCAGGGCACCTACCTGGGCATGGCCGAACAGAAGAACCTGGTGTTCAAAGGCATACCCTACGCCCAGCCACCCACGCAGGCGCGCCGTTGGGCACCGCCGCAACCGGTAGCCGCGCATAAGGATATCCGCCAGGCCACACAACTGGGCGCCGCCTGTCCGCAAGGCGAGATCGCGCTGCCATCCAGCGAAGACTGCCTGTTTCTGAATGTATGGACACCCGCCCTCGACCAAGCCAAGCGACCAGTAATGGTGTGGATACACGGCGGTGGATTTCGTGCGGGCAGCGGCAACATCAACGGCCATGTATTCGCGGATCGCGGAGCAGTGGTGGTCTCCATCAACTATCGCCTGGGCCCGCTGGGCTATTTCGCGCACCCCGAGCTACCCGCCAACCAGGCAAACTTCGGCCTGCTGGACATGATCGCCGCACTCGAGTGGGTACAGGCCAACATCCAAAACTTCGGCGGTGACCCGGACAACGTCACGATCTTCGGTGTCTCTGCCGGCGGCATGGCAGTAAACATGCTGATGGCCACACCGCGCGCAAAAGGACTCTTTCACAAAGCCATCGCCCAGAGCGGCTACAGCACCTGGCCGCTGCCGCGCACGCGAAACGCCACCAACAAAGGCGTGCTGGATTGGCACCAACAACCGGTTCCTTCAGCGGAAGACGTGAGCGCAGAACTCGTCAGCAAAGTGCATAGCGGCGCGAACGACCTGCAGACGTTACGCACGCTACCAGCAGACGATCTGGTGGGCGCACTAGAAGGCTTTCAATTACCCATCGTGGATGGTGATCTGCTACCCGACGAACCGGCGGTGGTGCTAAGCCAGCGCAAACCTGCTGTGCCACTGATTACCGGCGGCAACAGCCATGAAGGCACCGTGATTGCTAACTCGGGCTCGGGACTGGCGGATGTGAAGCACATGCTGGCTGATTTTGAACCGGAGGTAAGAAGACTTTACGCAGACGATTTTTCGCGCTCTGACGATACCGCATGGGGGCGGGTTTTTGGTGACAATCGTTATCTGTTAAGTGCGCATATGCTGGCCTCACGGCCGGCCAGCCAGCATGCGCCGGTGTGGCTATATTTCTTGGATTTCGTACCTGAGGCCTATGCAGACCAGTGGTTGGGCACCCCACATGGTATGGATGCGTTTTTTCTGTTTCAGGGCGAGCAGTCGAAGGACCCTGCCGTGGTTAACCTGGCCAGTCGCATGGCGAACTACTGGATTAACTTCGCCAGAACTGGGGATCCGAATGGGGATGGGACGGTTTCAGGTCTGCACCAATGGCCGCAGTATCATCCGGACAAGACCTGGTTGGTTTTTTCGGATGAGGATGGGGTGAAGAAGGATGTGTTGGGGGAGAAGTTGCAGTTTCTGGCGGAGCGATATCGGGAACGGTTTCGTTGATTTCGTACAGATGGGACGAACTTTTTTTATATGGAACGTTTCCGTATTTACCCTACTTTAGGTGGAATTTTTCCCACCAAATTTGCGTTTAGGGGCGTTAAACTGACAGTGGAAGATATGACAAAAAGGGGATTATGAGAGAAAAAAGAAAAGGTTTTCAGGGGCTTAGTCTGGGTTCTCCACATCTTCAGGTTTTATGTGGAATTCGTCCGTCTAACAAGTGTTAGGCGGCGATTGTCGTGCTGGTTCTGGGTTCCGACTATACTCGCTACACCTAATGGAACTAGACAAAACATGAAATTCATTTCAATTCTCATCTTCGCTGCATCTTTAAGTGGATGCATAAATACAACAGACGGAACTAATCTCGATCCCACGTTCTATTCATCGACATACTACGTAGAACGTCAGCCAAAGGATCAACGAAATCTGAACGAAGACATAGCTGATGAACTAAACAAACGCGGATTAAACGCAACAGCAGGCGAACCGGGCTCTAAACCAAGCAATACGGATTTCACAGTTTCCTATATAGATAAATGGTACTGGGATATGCGCATGTATCTAATTGAGCTAAGAATTGAAGTACGCAATAGAAATACCGAAGTAGTTTCGTATGGTGTTTCAAAACAATCATCTTTAGCTGCGATGGGTAAGTCGCACATCGACGTTATTAATCGAGCATTAGATGAAATGATCGCGTCAGATCGAGATTGACCGGCTTTTTCGGATTCGCACTGTGAACTTTGTCAGTCCCCGCCTAACGTGTAGTTGGAGACGGACTACCATAAACCGCACGCTTTTTGCATTCGCAAAAAGGCGCGCCGTTTACGGCAGCCGCTCAACATTGTGTTAGGCGGCATGACAAAGGATTCAGCTATCAACAAAGAGGAAATCGAGTCTGGTTCACGCTCGCGCGGTTTTGAAGTTACCTTCCTACTCGGTCTAATTGCTTTTATCGTAAGCGCCATATGGTTTTCAGGTTATATCGCAACTGACAGAGAAGAAGCCGTAGAATCGGAAGCCGTTGATTTTATCGAGGCGCTAGGAAATTCTTCATTTGATCCCAAACAATACTTCGACCCATCCATAGTAGCCCATGAGGACTGGTTGGCATCAGAATCCGCCTTTATTCAGTGCGCAAATAGATTTGGAAAACTCATAGATTTTGCGTACGCCAACTTTTCTCACTCTTCAGCAACTATTCCCAACAAGGCTAGTTCGCGTTCAGACGTATTCATCGCGCACCCTACCTACGAGAAATCAGAAGTCAGCCTCAAGCTAGAATACATTTCACATGACTCTGGACAGTTCTTACTCCAACGAGTCGAACTCATGTCGGGATGCGCCAGCGATGCGCGTGTCGTCCTGGGTCTATGATTCTCGCGGGCCGGACATACCAATCCCGCCTAACGTGTAGTTGGAGCGGACGCATTGACAGCCGGTTTGGCGTGCTGTCGCACGCCTGCCCGTCAGTCAAGCGCCGCTCAACATGGTGTTAGGCGGCTAGAGATACGTGATCAGACCGGCGAGAGAGAGCGACCTTCCTAGGATTGCAGAAATCCATGCTGAAGCTTGGCATTACGCATATTCAAATATCTTATCCTCTCGCGTATTGGCGACAATTACACCAGAAGCAAGACTACCTGTTTGGAAAGAATGGTTCGCAGAGGATTCATATGATATTTCTGTTTATCTCGATCAGAACAAACCTATGGGGTTCATCCTGATTTGTCCCGCACGCGAAGTAGCAACCCCCCCACCAAACTATGCTGAACTATCACATCTGTATATCGACCCTAAGCACATTGGGCATGGCGTCGGCCACCTACTGTTTCAGGAAGCAGTATCACAGATACAATCCAAGGGATATGAAGGTATGCTTCTGTGGACTCTAGAGCACAACACTGTCGCGAGAGAATTCTATGAATCCCACAATATGGAACACGATGGCACACGTCAGGACGAGCCCGAATGGCTAGGGCCAGGTATATATGAAGTCCGCTACTTACTCAAATTTTCTGCCAACTAGAAACAGACCTTTATTTATAAGAATTACCAATCGCCGCCTAACGTATAGTTGGAGTGGACGGTTGACCCAGGGTTCGGTTTCGCTGCCGCAAAACCGACCCTGCCTCAACCGCCACTCAACATGGTGTTAGGCGGCTTTATAAATGCCTCCCGAGTGGCAGCAGGAATTTTCTTCTTTTTATGTTGGTTTACTCTGTTTGAAGAGTTCGTACTTCCTAGAGAAGTAGTCCGAAGCTCGGGCTACACTGCGCTTTCTACGTTTGTCATGGTCGGCGTTATTTTTTTCTGGTTTACTCTGGACGCTCGCCAAAAAGCAGTTACTCCATCACGCGTACTCAAATTTTTTGTCGTTCTTGTACCCATGATTGCAATCCCCTACTACAAAATTAGGCATTTCGGCTGGCTACCTGCAATCCGCTTTTTGAGTGTCTTTCTGACAATGCTGGTGGTTCCGCCTATATTGCTCGCACTAAGTCTCAATATTGGGATTGGGCTAGAGTGATCCGAACCCGCCTAACGTGCAGTTGGAGTGGACGCATTGACAGCTGCGCGTGCGAGCTGTCGCACGCCCGCACACCAGTCAAGCGCCACTCAACATGGTGTTAGGCGGCTAGTTCGAATAAGTCCGCACATCGAGGAGATATATCCATAATGCGAGAACTACAACGACCTGATGGAATAGACGGTGACCCTCGAGCCACAGAAATGGTTAGATTCTGGTTAGCAAACGGGGAACCCAATGTCTCCCTACTGCTACGAATGTACGAGGATGCTGAAGACTCCGATACTGATGAACTCTGGGCTTGGGGAAACATCCTGAGCGATATTGCTCAACACGTTGCTAATGGGCTATCTATCGACGAAGACTATGAATTCGAAGAGTCTATGGAACGCCTGTCAGGGTACTTTATGACGGCTATGAGAGAGCGCCATCCGGGCCTCGAGGGCCGGTACGTTGAAGGTGAGGAGGCAGAATGAACTTCGGCACCAGCACTCGGATCTACAGTACCCGCCTAACGTATAGTTGGAGTGGACGCATTGACAGCCGGTTTGGCGTGTCTCCACACGCCTTCCCGTCAGTCAAGCGCCACTCAACATTGTGTTAGGCGTCTGATATGCATCCAAACAGCTTTCTAAAATCATATTGGCGTTCGGAAACACTACCCCAAGTTTTCGTCGCAATGAGTTTCGACAAAAAGTTTGATGACCGCTTTAACCATGTCGTCCGGCCAGCAATCGAGTCGGAAGAACTTGTCGGCGAGAGCCTTATCGCCTATCGAGTAGATAACTCTAGATCTGGCGACTCGATCCTTACAGACATCGCAAACGGGATCGCGCATTCTCGAATAATTCTTGCCGATCTTTCGGTAATCGACCGAGGTCAAGACAGCGACGTGGCAGTTCGTAACGGTAACGTTATGTATGAGGTTGGAATGGCTCTGGCATCAAGGCTCCCGTCAGAGGTTTTACTTATTCGTGATGACAATGAAAAGTTCCTATTCGATGTCAGCACTATTCCGCATCAAACAATAGACTTTTCAGATACTTCGTCCGCAATAGAGACACTTCGGACGACGTTAGTAGACAGACTCGTCGAAACAAACCTAACAGCAGACGCTCGAATAGAAATCGCGGTCGAATCCCTTACGCAACAGGAACTCAGCACTCTCAAAATTTTGGACGCACTGCCAAACGACCTAGCTCGAGATTTCGCACTCCCCAAGCTAAACCAGCCCTCAAGTCCAGTCAGACAAGGACTCGAAAGGCTTATTTCCAAAGGCTGTATCAAATCGACCGCGATCAACATCGAGACCGAATCACTGTTCTATCAGATCAACCCATTTGGGAGGGCACTTGTTCAACGGGCTAACGACAAACTGCAGGCCTTCACGCCACGTAACGAATCGGAAGTGGAGAAAGGTGAATAACGTCGGCTTCGTCCCGCCGCGAGTCTTGGGTGCATACTGCTACATATCCAGTTTGTCGCCTAACGAGTTGTTGAACTGGACTGGGAACCTCCCCTAATAAAGTGGACACCTCAACCAAAAGAGGTGTTTATGCCCAGAGCCAACAAAGTTCGTCGAGTCTACAGATACTCTGATGAGTTCAAAGCGACTGCCGTCGCTTTGTCCAATCTTGCCAATGTCGAAATACAGGACGTTGCTCATTCACTAGACATTCACCCCTTCATGTTGTCTCGTTGGCGTAAGGAAGTGCGTGACGGAGTGATTGTGGCGAAAAAGAAAGTCGACCTGGATCCTGAAGTCGAGTCGCAGCTCAAAGAGCTCAAGCAGCTGAAGAAGGATCACAAACGATTGCAGATGGAGCATGACCTTCTAAAAAAGGCCATCGAGTTCACTTCCAAAAAACGTCAGATGTCTTCGAATTCATCGACACCCAAAAAGAAGTGAACTCTATCAACAAGATGTGCGAGCTCTACGGTGTCTCGAGATCTGGCTATTACGCCTGGCGAAAACGTCCGCCTTCAAAGCGAACTGAAACGAACGGCAAACTGCTCGGCCAGATCAAAACACTGTTCAAAGCCAGTGACGAGTCTTATGGCAGCCCCAGGATCTTCGGCGTACTGAAACAGCAACACCCAACCATTGGCCGCAACCGTATTGCTCGCCTGATGCGGGAGAATGGCCTGAGAGCGCGTTCTTCTCGTATTTATCGACCCAACCCAGGTCATCATGCGTTCTTTCGAGCCTTTGAAAACGAAACACTCCATGCACTCGCCACTGAACCCGATCGCGTGTGGGTCGGTGATGTCACCTATCTTCGAGTGGGCAAACAAAAACGCTTTCTGGCTGTTGTAATGGACAAATTCTCAAGACGCATTGTCGGATGGGCGTGGGGTAAAGACCGAACCGTTAAGCTCACGCTGAAGGCATTTAACCGGGCTGTGCAAAACAGACGTCCTAAACCAGGCCTTATCTTCCACAGCGATCGTGGTATTGAGTACAGCGCTTTCGCCTATCGAAAACGATTGGCCAAACTAGGGATTACACAGAGCATGAATCGGCCACGTCGCATGAACGACAACGCGTTCATGGAGTCGTTTTTCCACAGTTTCAAATCAGACAAATACCACAGTCGGAAGTACACCTCCATCGATCAACTTCACCAGGTCGTCAAACGCTACTTACCGTTCTACAATCAGGTTCGCGCTCACACATCGCTGGGATGTCTTTCGCCAATCCAATATGAACAAGCTAACTAAAACGTGTCCACTTTTTGGGAACCATCCCGGTTGACCCAGGGTTCGGTTTCGCTGCCGCAAAACCGACCCTGCCTCAACCGCCACTCAACATGGTGTTAGGCGGAAATGAAGCGAGAATCCATCCCCAACACTCTCACTTTCTTGGGTTCAAGCGTGGTGCTGGTAATATTATTTTCCGGCGCTGCCTTCTGGTTGGATATGGACTCTGAAAGAACTCAGGTTCAGAAAGCATTCGATAGTATCGAGATAGGTTCGCAGATCACATCGGCAATAGAAATTCTTGGCTCCCCAACGACTATTAGTCGTGAATTTCGACTAAGCCAACGCATAGGATACGAAGACGCTTTTACACGCGCTAACAACTCATCATCTGTGGAGTTCTATATTTGGGAATGCTGTATCGATCATACATTCACCCTTGGCGTAGACTCTGAAGGGAAAGTCACGATCTCAGAGCACGGCGGAACCTAGTGTCAGTTTCGCTTTCGATAACCTGCGAAGCTAGGGCATTCTGTTTTCAATGAAACAAGCTGCAAAGATCATCGGTCTCCGCCTAACGTATAGTTGGAGTGGACGGTTGACCCAGGGTTCGGTTTCGCTACCGCAAAACCGACCCTGCCTCAACCGCCACTCAACATGGTGTTAGGCGGATAGAGCAAGTCATGCCAGAAACTGACGATACATTCCCAGTCCCAAGTGCATTCCACAAGTTTGCGGAAATTGACGTGTTTATCGACGAAGACTTGGCCGAGGACGAGATTCCGCAAATAGTCTTCGAAACCGCAGCACTTATCGAGTCAGCACTCACCAACCATTTCCGAGGCGACACTAGTTTGAACTCGATGTCTTACAGGTTTGTTACGCTTCCAGATCTCTATTTGCGAGGCTCTCTACTCATAAGTATTGGAGTTTTCATCGGAACTGCAATTGTTCCAACCTGGCTTTTTCTCAGAGACTACGAAAAGGTACGTTCTGGTTTTATTTCGTTTACTGACGATATGCAGAATATTATGAAATCCGTCGCACCTTCATCCAACAGAATACCTGCAGAGCGAATTGAGCCAGTGGTTGCATACGTCGCTCCAGCAGCCCATGACGTTCTCGATCAAAAACCACTTCCTAGAAATACAGCATGGGAGTCAACCGACAAAACAATCAGGAATCGAATTCCAAGAACTGGAGTTGGCAAATAGTTCATCCGCTAGATATCCGTTTGAACTACATCGTCACGAGCGTATTCTACGGGCTATGATTCTCTCTGCTTCTATCTCCAGTATCCGCCTAACAAATAGTTGGAGCGGGCGCATTGATAGCCAGCCGTGTTTGCTACCGCAAACCCATCTGCCTTTCAAGCGCCGCTCAACAAGGTGTCAGGCGGCTTCTTACACGTTAACCGAGGATATAGATTGAGATTCATAGATAGATTTGCATTGATCGGAAAGCCCAGTCAGGAACAGTTCCAGAAAGGACTTGATGCGAACCCAAAGCTCGCTTTCGAGCTGCTCGAAGAGCACACATCGCACAAGTCCTACCAGCAGCTTTCCAGACGGATTCCCAAAACCCAGGATCGATTCGCATATGAATGGATAATCAACCCATACCAGTACGTAAGACAGGCTATTGATAGCGAGCGATTTCTCGAGTTCTCAGTAGTTTTGAGAAACTCATCGGTGTGGAGGAACGCGGCCCCGAACTTTGTGGACAGTTCCGCTTGGACTCGCGTCATTCGATACATGCTGGAGCATTGCCCCGATTCTGATAAAGCTAAGATGGTGTCAGAACTCAATGCGAATGGGCTCTTGACTAGCTGCTTTGAAGCTCACCACATTACTCCAGAAGTAGCGTTACGTGAGTGGAACGTCGGGATCTGAGGCTAGAGTATTGCCAGTTGCATTGCACCCGACCCTTGACCGCTGCTTTGGCTGCTGTCGTAGCCATGCGCAGCCCTCAAGTGCGGGTGAATGCAGTAGTTAGGCGGCTAGACAAGATGGTTCAGTCTCTTAGCATCCAATCAGACGATCCAAACAGGCTCGCCAAATCAATTCTCCACAAATATGTCGAACTAGGATGCCGCGTTTCTCTAGAAGGGAATCTGGATAGCTTTGATCTATCGTCCTTCGAAGGGCTAACCGACCAAGAAACCCACGAGATTCACAGACACACGATTCGGCCTAAGCTGGACTTTTTGGTTTTCGATATTAATCCCGATTCACTATCGGCTCTGCTGGAGGTTCTCGAAGACCCGTTTGCCTTCGAGCCCGACAAGATCATCCATTTCCAAATCGAACGCGCGGGCTCGTTACTGTTTGGTGCATACGATAATTTTGACGACGAGTGTGTGTTTGCCTTCCCACCAATTTCGGAAGAAGATCTTCAGAACTTCAAAAAGGAAAAGATTATTAAATCTTACAATCAGGTCACCGGCTCTTAGATCCTACTAATCATGAAATGTACCGCACAGTCTATCAGTACCCGCCTAACGTATAGTTGGAGCCGCTCAACATGGTGTTACACGGCTAGATGAAGTGGAATGGTATAGGGAACAGCTCGGATTCTTTCAGGAAGTGATGAAATCGTTTCTGAAAAAGGTGGAGGAGTTCAAAGGGTTATGATTAATTACTTACAAAAATATGGTCTTCTCTTTGTTGCATCGGTAGTACTGATTGGCTGCCAAACTGAGACAAAAAGTCAATTGTTAAAAGACAGGATCGAAGCAGCGGTAAATTCAAGACATATGCCCGACGCCTCGAAGCAACTGGTGGTTTTTGAATCTCCAGAATGGGCAACAATGATAAGCCCGGACATTGCCGAGCTAAATAGACACTTTGAATACTATCTACCCACGGTCACGATAAGTAAGAAAGGAACAAAGACCAAACAACTAGAGGAAAACCTTTCTGAAACGCTCGGGAAGGAAGTGCTTACTGGTCCCTTTTTTAACAAAGAAACCAGCTTGGATGAAATTTGTGATCGAAAAGCAATAAATGGAGTGATTGTTCTTCACAAAGGAAAAGTTGTGTACGAAAGATACCCGGACATGGATCCAAATGACCGACACATTACAGCATCCATTGCCAAGTCTTTCGTGGGTACGGTCATCGCGGATCTCATCGACCAAGGACAGTTGAACAAGATGCGATCACTACCTACCTTCCCGAGCTAACGGATGCGGGTTTTGGGAGTATTACAATAGAGCACTTACTGCGAATGGCGTCGGGAATCAATTGTAGGGAACATTTGCCCAATATGGCCGCCATTACAAATCCAGAAACCTGTTTTTATCAGCTTTTGGAACAAACAGGTCTGTTCCCAGAACCCAAAGGGGGGATAAAAAAGGACCTCCTTCAGCTCATTCAAGAATTTGGCGTGGTTGAAGCGCCAGGTAATACTTATGATTATAGCGGTGTTAATTCCGTACTGCTTAGCATGATTGCGGAACGTATAGCGGACATGCCTTACCATGAATTGGTGTCTTCGATTATTTGGTCAAAAATTGGAGCGGAGCGGGATGCGCTCATTACCATGGCCAGTACGGGTATTTCGGGAAGCTATGGTCCTATGATGATGACCTTGAGAGACATGGCCCGATATGGTTTGGCATTTACTGAGGATGCCGATAGCAAAATTGCATCTGACCGGTATTTAAGTGAAATCGGAAAAGGTGATCACAAATTATTTCTGTCAAAAGGAGGTTTTGGGGATTTGGTGTGGTCAAAACAATATGAGGGACAGGGAGCCATGTTTCAAAGCTATCATTGGGACGTTGTGTTTGAGGACGGTGATTTTGTAAAACATGGTGTGGGGGGGCAGGCCCTGTACATTTCGCCAAATAAGAGATTGGTCATTGCCTTTAACAGCTCCCCTAAAACATCAATCGAAGAAAATCACAGTCTGCAATACCTGGTCAGGAGCTTAGCTCTTGTGGAACAATTCCATTGAAAACATATGCATATCCGCATGGCGAATGATCGTGTGTGTTTCTCGTGGCCATGGTCGCAGTTTACTCGTCGCCAGCCGGCACAGTCTTCATAAATGGCCTGGAGCCCCCCGAAGACCTCGCAGGCGAACCATCGTTTCAATTTAGTTTCATTTTCAGCAGCTTCATTAATCAGTACAGCCTACTCTACACACTCCATGAAATAGGCAGTTTCTCCGAGAATCGATAGGAGGCTTACGCCAGAGAACTTGTATACCTGTGGATTCAACGACGAGTCCTTAACTGGTGATTGGCGTGGTCATCGATCTTCCAGACTGAATCAACAATACCGAGTCATCTATAGGATCGAACGAGACATTATTAGAGTAGAAGTTGTCAGCATTACTGCTCATGACTATCGGAGAAAATAGTATGAACGATTATCGAAAGGCAAAGCGAGACATAGACGTTTCAACTGGTGACTCCGTCCGTATCATCCGAGAGTTACAGGGGCTGAGCCAAAATCAACTTTCAGAGATTTCAGGCATCCCCCAAACTACCATTTCAGCGATTGAGCGAGATCGTATTAACTTGGGAGTTGAGCGTGCGAAACAGCTTGCTAGGGCGCTTAAATGTCACCCCGCTGTTCTGGTGTTTCCTGGTTGGGACATAGAAAGCGAATCAGCGGCGTAGCGAGCTCCGCTCAATGTGAATCGCACTGCAAATCTGACCTGTACCCGCCTGACGTGTTGTTGGAGTAGACGGCTAAGACACAGATCACAATGCTGCCGAGGTTGGTATGGCATATTTAAACGATAAATATTTAGGAAAAGTCGTGTCGAAAATACTCGTGCTTGCTCTCATTCTTTTTTCCAGCTCAAGTTTCGCGGAAAGCCAGTCCGATCTTGTCGAACGCCTGGTTAAGGCGCAACGCTTAACTGAGTTGTGGGAAGAGCAAATGGAGGCCGGAAAGTTAGCCGGCCAACAGCAAGCCGAACAAATGCTCAGCCAAATACTCAGTCGACTGAATCCGAATGAAACTTTTAAGAATCGGTTTTCAGACGCCTTCAACAACTTCTTGGTTAAACTAGAATCACCATGGTCAGCAGCGGAACTAACGGAGATCTTCGCATCATATTACGGACCTCAATTTTCAGACGAAGAGCTCATCGCTTTGGCCGAATTTTACGAATCCAAGCTTGGACAGAAGGAGATCGAGTCAGCCCGCTTCGCCATCACAAAGTTTAGCGAAGAACTTCAAGCTAAATCGCAGCCAATACTTGAGAGTGCGATGAACGACTACCTGGACGAATTGCGAATTATCGTGAAGGATTGCAACTGTACGAAATAGTTCGTCAATGATGGTTTTCGTTTAGGCGGCGTAGTAACGCTAGCCAATTTTTGAGTAAACTCGCAGCTGAAACATGCAGTCTCCCCACGCAGAGCCTGAATACGGACTCTTTTTAAGGGCCTACAAGTGGATTCGGGTCACACTACTCATCAGCATTTTCACGATGCCTCTAACTATGCTTGGAACGGCATCCGATTTTTTGGCATCGTTGTAAAGCTGATTCGCTTTATTCGTGCAAACGACGAGAAGTAGGATGCAGTTTTCAGTTGCTGCATACTTAGATTAGTACTCCACCATCAGGAAAATTAATGACGCTTAATGAGTTGTTGGAGCAAAGGGTTTACGGCAGTCGTCGGTTTGCACAAGTTTTTTCAGAATGATTGATTATCCTGCCCTGTACAACTCACCTGAATCGGAAGCTCGATTCAGGAGCGCATACGAGACACTACTCAAATCATGGCAGATAGAGGTCTCGTCAACCTGGGTCAATACCGATTTTGGTGAAACACACGTATTGGTCGCTGGGACATCCAGCGCACCTCCAATAGTTTCTGTTCCGGGCGCTCAAGGCACTGCTGCAATGTGGGGTCATGTGGCGAGCACGTTGGCATCTGATCGAAGCATCTACTGTGTTGATCTCATTGACCAAGTTGGGCTCTCTCGCCCCAAGAGAGTGATGTCCAATCCGGAGGATGGTGACCATTGGTTTAGGCAAACCATGGATGGGTTGGGATTAGATTACTTCGACCTCGTTGGCAATAGCCTGGGTTCTTTTATCGCCGCCAAGTTTGCTTCTGCGTATTCTGAGAGGGTAAGGAGTTTGGTTCTCACGGCACCTGCAGCAACGGTGGCAAGTGTGAGTCCAGCCTATGTTTTGAAAGTGCTTACATCGATGAACATTCCTATTAAGAAGATAAAGACCAGGTTCTTACTGGGCACAGGAGCAGGATCAGTGGGACCTGATGATCTCCTGTTTCGAGTCTTAAACTCCGCCATGTTGGAAAGTAGACTCGTGAGTAAACTTCTTCCACGAGCGTTGTCGTCGCGCGAGTTGGGCGCGCTGACAATGCCAGTGTTACTGATTCAGGGCCAAAAAGACCGCGTTAATGCCGGGAGTGCGGAAGAAAACTGTCAGCGAGCAAAATTAAGCGTACAACGACTCACTTGTGAAACCCTGGCAGATGCAGGACACCTGTGGTCTCCTGCCCAGTTTCTCCGGGCCGGAGAAATGATCAAAGAGTTCATTCGGAGTGCCATCCCTCTATATTGAGAGCAATGGCGCAAGAGGTGGTAACAGTGACCAAAATCAAAACAGTTCAGAACTCGGCAAGTGTGAGCAAATTCATTGCCTCACTGCCAGAAGAACACAAGCGCAAAGACGGGCGGAAAATCGTCAAGATCATGCAGTCTGCAACTGAAGAAAAGCCAAAGATGTGGGGCGATAAGATCATTGGCTTCGGCAAGTACCAATACACATACGCAAACGGAAAGCCTGGCGAGATCTGTAATGTAGGCTTCGCGCCGAGGTCACGGTCCTTCGCTTTTTACTTGTCTAACTTCCCAGGCCGGGGCAAGCTCATCGACAAACTGGGTAAACATAAATTCAGCGGAGGCTGTCTGCACATCTCGAAATTGGAGGATGTCGACGAAACGGTGCTGGAAACAATAGTCCAAAGAGCCTATCTACAGGGACTTGAGAAGAGCGACTGAAATGTTTTCGTGGTGACAGGCGGAAAAGTAGAGCGTTCCATATGAAAAAGCGATCAAGAGAAAATAACGACGACAAAGATTCTGCAACGATCTGGATCGGAATTGGAACTGCCCTTGGCGCAGGAGTTGGTGTCGCATTCGGCGCTGCTTTTGGCAACATTGCCATAGGAATTTCATTGGGGACAGGACTCGGTGTGGCTATCGGTACAATCGTGTATGTTGTGGTCTCAAACGCTGACTGAGCCCTTACGCTGGAGCATTGGCAACAATTCCAAGATATGGTCTTCAGGTTGTGCAAATTGCGCTAACTCCTTACAGTATCGGTATTTGTAAGGAGTAGTGCCATGGCCGAAGCTGCCGTCACAAGCAAAGGACAAATTACTATCCCAGCAGATGTCCGAAAGGCCATGGGACTGAAGACCAAAGATCGAGTTGTGTTCACAGTGCTCCCCGACGGAACGACCGTCATGCGTGCAAAAACGAAAAGCATTACCGAACTCGAGGGCATCCTAAGAAACTCAGGTAGGAAAGTGGCGGTCTCGGAAATGAGGCACGGTTAAACAATGCCCACTCTCGATACCAACGTTCTCGTGCGATACCTGGTAAAAGATGATGCCCGTCAAACCCGTAAGGCTGCTGAATACATAGGGGGGCACACGAACTCAGATCAGTCACTGTTCATTCCGATTTCAGTAGTGCTGGAGACCGAATGGGTACTCAGATCCGTCTACGGTTTCCGGAAAGAGGCGTTCATCGAGGTGCTGGTAAGCCTGCTCGAAACCAAGGAAGTTCAGATGTCTGACGAAGCCGCTATCGAACTGTCGGTTCACTTCTTTCGGGAAAGCAACGTAGACTTTGCCGACTGTCTACACGCTGCCCTCGCCCATATCCATGACATGCTTCCAATGGTCACGTTCGATCGAAACGCCGCCAGGGTCGAGGGGGTTCAACTGTTATGAGCGCTCTTCGAACGGCAGCCAGCCGCCCCCCTTGCTGTTGGAGTAGATCCACATGAACTGGGAAGCAATTGGTGCCTTCGGAGAAATTGGCGGCGCCCTCGCAGTCGTGGTTACCGTCGTTTATCTAGCCCGTCAGATTCGTGATAACTCAAAGCAAGTAAAACTTAACACCACTCAATCTTATGCAAGCCTGGTACAGGATGCATACGCAAGCGTGTATTCGAACAGCCAGACCATCGAGGCATGGATTACGGGAACAACCGACCCTCAATCACTCGATTCCAGCCAGCTAAGACTGTATTTTCTCTTGATGGACCGCCAACTGAACAACGTTGTACCTCTGTTAAACCACTACACCGAAGGGGCAATGTCCAAACAAGAATTCGAGCATTACCGGGTTCTATTTCAAGACCTGGTAGCATCACCAGGTGGCCAGTGCTGGTTTGGTGAACGTGCTCACCTATTCGCGATAGCGCTAGAGGCCTTAGATGACGTCTGATGAGCAGTTAGGCGGATAGGCAAGTGGCAACCGATATCATAGGTGTCGTAATCGAATTCTCGATCGGGCTGGCGGGCTTTGCCGGAGTCATTGCACTCTTCTCCGGTCGATCATCAGAAATGCTTGAACTGGACCTTTTTCGCATAAGAAATCTGTTACTCGGAGCAGCAATACCGGCGTTTTTGGGCTTCATCGCTCTTGGTCTGGTTCACGCTTTATCAAACGAGGCACATGCATGGACCTGGTCATTGCTGTTCTCAATAATCTTCATCGGACTCTACATTTTTCACGCCATTAGAAGTCGGGTAAAAATGCCACAGCCTCAACGAGTTCAGCTCCAGAATCGAATCTTCACATTTATTATCGTGGCGCTGGGCGCCCTTATTGCCCTGCAGTTAGCCAGTATGTTCAAGGTTGTTCCAATCGCAGCCTTCGATGCTTTTTTCGCCGGACTTGTTTCGATGTTGGCGGTATCTACATATCAGTTCGTTCGCGCCGTACTACAAGGTATCCGCGCCAACACAGTCAATGGCCGAGATAAATCAACTATAGATTGAAGTGCGCCGCCAAAACTAGCGGTTGGAAATACCCCGCCACAACATATAGAGTCCAATCGTGTATGCACGACTGGGAGAGCGATAATGGCGATCAAAGTTGAGAAAGCACTGGGGCTTTCTAAAGAGCAAGCCCTGGCAGATGCCGCATCTAAAGGACTTATCGTAGCAGTCCAGGAAGCTGAAGCAGGCGATTCCGAAGAAACACACTGGCACAAATGGGACACCCACCTCTACCTCATTGACGGTGAGTTTCGAGATTTAGATCCAAACGATCCTGACCTTGTATTGGAACCTGGTGACTATTGTGTCGTTCCAAAGAACACACTGCACGCAGGCCATTACGCCAAACCGTGCACCATTGTTTTAGGGGTAACGTCTGAATTGCTGGACAACGTCACAATTCAGGAAGATCCAGCCAACTTACCTTGATTGGAACTGTCGGGAGGGTCTGCCGCAGTGCCCCGGCAAACCTGGCCAGTTAACGACTTCAATAGAGGAAGTAATTCTATGAAAAGAACATCCATAAACCCCACCAAATGGGGCCTCCAATTCCACATGGATCAAGGCGAAATTGTCGAAGGCGCGAGTCGGTATCTGCGTTGCTCGGGTCAAATATCAGTCACTCCCGACCCCTCAAACGAATTAGGAATAGCCGTTGTATCGCCTAACGAGATCCGCGGTCAGATCGAGTGTGCACTTGCGAACATTGATGCCATTCTCGAAAAAGCCAACATGTCGCGTTCAAACATTGTCGCGCTGCGATTTTTTACGACTGATATCGACGGCTTCCTCGAAAACTACGACGTGTACGCCACCTGGATCGCAGAAGCAGGCATCCGGCCACCACAAAGCCTGCTTGGGATTCAGCGGCTGGTCCATCCAGACGCCAGGGTTGAAATAGAGGCCGAGGCTGCCGTATAACAAATCGTTGCAGCATCAGGCGTCTAAATGAGCCACTTCGAGTACCTGTCCGTCGCTATCGGCATCTTTCGTAGCCTAAACCCTCTTTGAACGAAGGTGGTTTCATTTTCTGGTATTGGGGTGGTTGGTCATTATTCTTGGGTTCATCACGGTGGGGCTTCAGGTTGGATTTGCATAGCAGTGCGACACCTGACAACCGGCTGAGCCGGACTTCGAACCTCTCGCAATAAAATAGACAACTCAAGAGATCCCCGTTGCCATTCACACCCATCCACCTCGGACCGGCAGCTTTCCTGAAGTCCATCCTCGGACCCCGCTTCAGTTTCGTGGTCTTCGGTGGATCACAGGTGCTCATAGATCTCGAACCCCTCATTCAGATTATCCGTGGCGCGGATGTGCTTCATGGCCCCAGCCACACCTTACTCGGCGCGTTGGTCTTTGGTGTGCTTGCCTCACTACTTGGAAAGCCTATCGGCGAATATTTCCTGCAGCTGATTCGATATACAGACACTCGGATCGCCTGGGCCGCTTCATGCTGTGGCGCTTTCCTCGGCACCTTCAGTCACATACTGCTGGACGGCATCATGCATGCCGATATGTCGCCCTGGGTGCCACTTTCGCAATCCAATACTCTGCTGGACGCAATCACGGTCACCGAGCTGCACCTTCTATGTTACGGTCTGGGCATAGCCGGAGGGTCGATCCTTGCGCTCAAATACTATTTGCAGAAGACCGCTAACAAAGACACTCGTCCTCCTGACGATGAGTCTCATCATGGTGGCGTGTGAAGACCGCGCAGAAACACACGCACTGAAATCTGTTCGCGAGCGCGCAGATCTTTTCCTGCATCACCTCAGGTCCGATCAATGGGAGGAAGCGGCCCGCTTCGTCGCCGCTGATCCGATCACCCTCCAGCGCATGGATATTTCAGCAGACGCGACCTCCGAAACCAGACTACGCCTGATCGCGAGCTGGCTCGAAACACTTTATCGCCGGGTCAAGCCAGGTGAGATATACACAATCGACATCGATCCAGGCGAGCCTGATCTCGCGCTGGTGACGTATGTCGCCGGTGATTTCGACATGTTTCATATGCGTCTGATCGAAGGCAAGTGGATGTACACGCTGGATGGGCGCAGTAGCGCGAAGTGAGCATGCAATTTAACAACCCTATCGTTAAAACGTTTGTTGGTTTCGGCGGGGCCCTTTTAATTCTTTCCGTATTCGCAGGCGTAAACCCTCTGGAGGTATTGCAGCTGATTGCCGTGCCCTACACCTACGATATATCGAATGGCCTTGGCCAACTCGGCGCCAGGATCTTTGCCGGCGCAATGCTCGCCACGCAGGCGCTTCTAGTTACTCTGATTGCGCTTGGCAATAAGACAAAAAACGAAAGTACGAAACGGTTCATCTGGGTTGGTGGCGTAATCCTGGTTGTGGCCTATTTCGTGGTTCTGAGCCTGGGGTTTCTCCTCAATCTCTTCCATTGATGGTCTTAAGCGAGACCAATCTGCTATCGTCTGGCCATAAGACGTTTCAAAATAAAAACAACCACATTAAAATTCGATATGACAAAGATTGCCTATCAGGGAGAGCTTTTCAGCAATTGTGAATTCGCCGCTAAGCAACTCGCCCAGCTACTTGATCTTGGTGAAGTCAGTTTTGTACCGAAACGCACCTCCAACAGAGTGGTCGACACCCTGCTCAAACGAGAAGCCGACTATGGCGTAGTCGCAGTCCACAATTCTATTTTTGGTGAAGTCGCTGAAACAGCAGCGGCACTGGCCGATGTGGACGCCATCGAGCACGGTGTTTGTAATTTACCCATTCACCACTGCCTGTATTCACTGTCTGCAGATATTGGCGGACAGGAACTTACCCACGTCTATTCTCATCCTCAGGCGCTCGGCCAGTGTACGACGACGCTGAATCGGGTCGCGCCAAACGCACAACGCAATGCCACCGAAGATACTGCATTCGCTGCCAGACAGCTCAAGGAGGGCAATTTCTCTCCTACGTCGGGGGTTATCTGCCGAAAAGAAGCTGGCGAGCATCATGGCCTGAACCTGATCGCCGCCAACATCGAAGATGAGGCTGGCAATACAACGACGTTTAAAATCTTCTCTATTCGGGCGTCAAACGCCATTCCTGTCATTTCCAGGAAGGAACGGCTGATCAATCTGATCTGCAGGCCTTCTATTGTTCGATGGACCATAAGCGGTTTATTGACGCTTATGATTTTCGCCGCGCTGTTGCTCAACGCTTACCTGGGCTGGACAGCGTGGACCATCTCTTCAACGCTGGTTGGCGCACTGGCCGCAGCGGTCATCACGCTCACTTCACCAAAGTACATCCTCTGGGCACAGCAACGGCGTATAGTAGGCTATTGGAAATATCGCCCGGTTCCTAAGAGAGAAGACGCACCCGTCGAAGAAAAACACGACGTTGAACGCATTGTGATCATCGACCGCATCAACGGGGAGCTACGCCTGCGTGGCTGGCAGGTGGGAGACGGAGACGCCCATCGCTGGCAATCTGACGGCACCCTGTTCCACAACAGCTCTGACGCCAAGGGCCAACTGATATACGAATATCGCAACACACTGAGTCACAAACAGGCGACGCTGGTCGGCATCGTCTCGCTGTATTGGAACACCACTGACCCTGCGCAACTGGTCACCGATATGTCGGGCCTCTACTACGGACACGGCGCCACCCAGGACGACGGGACGCTGACCTACAAGCGCATATCAGGGGAAGAGTTCGAGCGACTTCGATTCGCGAAACAGCCGCAATAACTATCCAGGCATCAGTGATGAGACGATTCGACTCCAAAGCCCTCTACAAAGCGCTGGAACACAAGCGCAAGGAAGAGGGATTATCCTGGAGCGACATCTCAAGAGAAATCGGCGTCAGTGCTTCTACGATCACTCGCACAAAACACGGGGGACGCATGGAGGTCGACGGCATGATCGCTATGGTGGATTGGCTGGAAGAAAAGGTTGAAACGTTTATCACAGACTCTGCATGGTGATGAGCATTGAAATCGAACCTATCGGCTATGTGAGCGCGTCCCGTACCCAGGCTACAGATGATTTCTGGGGGTCCAAAATTTCCGTCATCAAGTTGAGTGAAAACTACGAGCCAGAAGCGCTCGCTGGGCTGGATTCTTTTTCCCACGTTGAAGTGATCTTTGTCTTTGATCGAGTCGATCCAGCAAAGATCGTTTCAGACGCCAGGCATCCCAGAAACAATAAAGCATGGCCAAAGATCGGTATTTTCGCCCAGCGGGGTAAGAACAGACCAAACCGTCTGGGTAGCACGATCTGTCGCGTTGTGTGTATCGATGGGCGGGAACTTCATGTAGAAGAACTTGATGCAATTGACGGAACGCCCGTTGTCGATCTCAAGCCGGTCATGAAAGAGTTCCTGCCACGGGTGGAGGTGATCCAGCCAGACTGGTCTACTGAGCTTATGAATGACTATTGGAAGGTGGAGAAGGATGACTGAATACGAATATCTGGACCGAGTGTTTAAAGGGGCTTAAAGCACTAAGCCAATCTCCAAGCAAGCCTCGTGCTTGATAGCGCGAGGCTAAGGAAGCGCCATGTCTGATGCCACAGAACTGCTGAGCACGATAGTTGAATTTTCGGTTGGTCTGGCCGGTTTTTCCGGGTTAGTGGGTGCCTTCATGCATCGGTCGGGAAAGTGGCTCTACGTGGATCAGTTCAGGATCACCAATCTCCTGTTAATGAGTCTCACGCCTGGTTTTCTCGCCTTCCTCACATTAGGCCTGATCCAGGTATCTGACAGTGCTATCGAACTGTCTGCCGCGGCTTTCGCTACAGCCCTGGCGTTACTCCTGATCTTAATTCCACGTGCACGCGCTAAGGTCCCCGCGCGCGACCAACACTTGGTCGGTTTACACATATTCATCCCTATAGCATCAACTTTTGGCGTTCTTTTAGTCGTACAGACTCTTCTGGCGATATCTGTCATCAGCAGCAATGCGTTTATCATCTACTATTTCTCACTGGTAGTGATGCTGCTCCTTGCGGTGGTGCAGTTCGCAAGACTTATCCTCGCTAGACCAGATGCTTCACCTGCCCAGACAGAGGACGATGCGTGAACTGAGCGCAGGCGTGCCTCATTGTCTTAATTTCACTGCTTTCTGCTAGAGTAGTCGCAGATGAACGATGAAACGCGAGGTGAAGGTGTCAGAGGCCACACTGCGCATCAAAGATGTACTGGAAGATGCCCGGCTGACAGGCAAGGACCTAGATCAAGTGGTCGAGGATCTCTATGCAAGTCTGCGCGCTATTGCAGGTCGACAACTATCACGTGAAAGATATGGCCATACCCTGAGTGCGACGGCACTGGTCAATGAAACCTATCTGCGGCTGCAATCACATTTCCCTGAAATTCCAGACGAGAAGAACAAATTTCTGCGTATTGCATCTCGCTTGATGCGACACGTGCTGGTGGACTACGCCCGCAGCCGGCAAAGAGACAAACGTGGTGGTGGCCTTACCTTAAATACCTACACGGATGCCCTGGAGGTTGTCCCGGATGAGGGTCCTGACAACCTGTTGCAGGTAGATGAATTGCTGGAACGCCTGGAGCAAAGAAACCCACAACACTGCCGTATTATTGAATGCCGCTTTTTTGCGGGCATGAGTATTGAAGAAACCGCGGAGGTGTTAGAGACATCAGTCAGCAGCGTAAAACGGAGCTGGCGTTTCGCCAGAACGTGGCTGCAAGCGGAACTGAACAAGACTTGACCACTTACCATGCCTGAAGATCTCAGTCCCGAGCAGTGGGCAACTCTGGAGGAATTGTTTCACGAAGCGGTTGATCTGCCGTCGGAAGACTTGTCTGACTGGCTGGATAAGCATTGCACTGATCCCGACATGCTTGAGCGCCTGTTGGAACTGCTCAATACTGAGCAGCATCTAACTGAACAAGCGCAGGTCTCGTTGAACCTGCTTGGCGACTGGTTGGACGAAACTACACCGGTAGACCGCGTAGGCTCTTATCTCATTGAAAAAGAGATTGGCCTTGGCGGATCGTCGCGGGTTTTTCTCGCCACGCGGGAGCATCTGGGCGGGCGGGTTGCTCTCAAACTTCTGCGCCGTGACCCACTGATAGGTGACGAGGCGGCACGTCGTTTCGAAATGGAGCATCAGGTGCTGGCGCGAATGGAGCACACGCATATTGCCCGCCTGTTCGATGCTGGGGTAGAAGATGACCTGGCGTATCTGGCGATGGAATACGTCGAAGGTATTACCATTACTGAGTTCTGTGCCGACAAGCCGCTGAACGTACGCTTGAATCTGTTTCTACAAGTCTGTCAGGCCGTTGGCTATGCACACCGACGCGGCATTATTCATCGAGATATCAAGCCTGCCAACATCCTGGTGACTGAAGACGGGACAGTCAAACTCCTGGATTTCGGTATTGCCAAACTGCTGGAGCCTGAGGCAGACAGCCCGTACACGCGACCCAACACGCGCCTTATGACACCTCAGTATGCTGCACCAGAGCAGTTGTTAGGCGGCGAGGTAACAACGCTGTCTGACGTCTATGCGCTGGGCTTGCTGTTGTATGAGTTGCTCACCGGCGGGCGTCCATTCAACGTAGCGGGAAATGATCAGCGCGCGCTGGAAGACGCAATGCTCAAGGAGATTCCGCCAAGTCCGTCCTCCCGACTGCATGGCACCGAACGCAGACGTATCCGGGGTGATCTTGATGCAATCGTCCTGCATGCGCTGCACCTCGACCAGCAGAAGCGCTACGCGAGCGTGGCCGCCATGGCTGATGACGTAACGCATTTTTTAGAGAACAGACCGGTCCAGGCAGTGGGCATTTCGTGGCGTTACCGCGGTGTAAGATTTATTCAACGCAACATGCTTCCAGTTGCGGTCGCAACCATCATCGTGATCACCGGTCTCATCTATGTGTGGCGCGAGGCAGTACTGCGGGCAGAAGCCGAAGCGGCACTTGCCACCAGTGAACAGGTAACCGAGTTTCTGGTGTCACTCTTCACTTCATCTGACCCCGGAACCGCCAGAGGCCGGACGATTACGGTACGAGAAGTAGTGGATGAGGGCGTCGCACGGGTGCAGACTCAACTGGCGGAACAACCGGAAGTTCGCGTTCGATTGGAACAATCGCTAGGTACAGTTTATCGCG
This sequence comes from Pseudomonadales bacterium, assembly GCA_040222775.1. Classification (GTDB taxonomy): domain Bacteria; phylum Pseudomonadota; class Gammaproteobacteria; order Pseudomonadales; family Azotimanducaceae; genus UBA4421. The sequence continues at coordinate 258,611 of JAVKCL010000015.1, read as the reverse complement.
CATTGGGACTTTACGAAGAAGCCGCCGCGCTGTTAGAGCCAGCGCTGACGACAGCCATTGATCTCTACGGGGATGATGCTCTGGAGGTCGCAAACCTGCAATCGGACCTGGCCTATCTGTACAACCTGAACAGTCTGCAGTATGAGCGGTCTGATGAGGTCAGTCTGGACTCTCTGCAGACGCTTGAGAAACATTACGGTGTTGATTCACTTGAAGTAGCCCGCCATAAAAACAACATTGCCTTTGGCTGGGTAAGAAGTTCCCGCAATCATGAACAAGCCCGACTCATGCTTGAGGATGTCCTGCATACCCTGGGTGAACAGATTGAGGACGATCATGCAGAGATTGCTTCCACGCTCTTTCATCTGGGCTGGGCGCACGGGGGGCTGGGCGATATGGAGAAGTCCGAATACTATTATCGCGAGAGTCTGGCAATGAGACGACGACTGTACCAAGGCGATCATCCCAGTCTCGGCTGGGTATTGAACAACCTTGGCAACCTTTACGCGACGATGGGCAGGCTGGATGAGGCTGAGGCGGCCTGTGCAGAAGCACTGGCGATGAACCGGAGGTTGTTTGAAGGTCTGCATAATGAACAGGGCTTCAATTTACGTTGCCTGGCGCGTGTTGAAAACGAGCGTGGTGATCACGAACAGGCACTGCGCCTGAGTACGGAAGCGGTAGAGATTGTCAGCGCGACCATGCCAGAAAATGCGCTGGAGTTGGCCAGCGCGTTGGGTGTTCAGGCGGATGTGTTGAGTAGTCTGGGGCAAAACCCGCGTGCTGTGGAAGTGCAGACCCGGGTGAGAGACATACTGAGTCAGTACGATGCCAGCTACCATCGTCCGCTGGTTTCTGCGTTGAATAATCTGGCGTACTACCAGTCTCTCATGGGCGATGTGGAAAACGCCCGCGTAAACTATGCACAAGCCGTGGAACTGGGTCGTGTTATTCATGGTGAAAGCGGTACCAGCCTCGCCATACCGCTTTACAACCTGGCTGTGACTCAGCTGCGGGCCAACTACCCTGAGGATACTGAACGCTCCATCGTCGAAGCACTTGAATTGTTGGGCGATGTGGATGAGCCGGATCTACGACACGCGATGTTCACCTTAGTCTACGGACAGGTTTTGATGGCCAACCGTATATTCGCGACGGCGTGCCAGCACTCCGCCTCAGCACTACGTGACATCAGGGAATTGGTTGGCGAAGCGCACTTTCGTTATGGCACAGCCCTGAACGTGCATGGTCAATGTCTGGCGGGGCGCGATGGCCTCACCGAACAGACAGAAGAAATGATGCAGCAGGGCGTAACGATTCTGGAAGCGACGCTGCCAGCCACAGATGCACGTATCGAAGAGGCACGTGAGCGCTTACGCAGCGTGAGGTGACCTCCTGACGTGCGGCTTTGAGAAAATACTGAAAAAAAGTTGAACCACATTTTGCGCACCTGACGCTATTAATTGTTTAAGGCACTCGTGCCTGACAAGCAATTTTAATCTGGAGCGCATTATGAACTTACCAAAACGATATCTTCTGCAACTCTCCGCTGGCCTGCTGTCGCTCAGCCTGGCCTCGATCTCTCTTCCAGCTTTTGCAGACGGTGGCTATGCCATCACTTATTCGCAAGCGGAACTGAGCAGCCAAACCGGCATGGAAAATCTGCGAATTCGCATTGAGCAGGCGGCTAGAAATTACTGCCCGACCTACCTGCAGATCAAATCCCACCGCGACGTACGCACGTGTGTGCGAGGAGTCATGAAAGATCTTGTCGTCAAGATCGGCAATGAGTCTTTCACACACCACGTAGCGACGCACTCACACAAGCGTCCACACACAAATTCTGAACTGGCACTACGTTGAGAAACTAAGGAATAAGAAAATGAAGTTAACAAGAACCTGTATTCTAAGTTTGGTGGCCGTCCTGAGTTTGACTGGATGTAACAAAATGACGGGAGGTGGCTGGCTCATTGATGTAGATGGCGATCGTGTTTCGTTCGGCTTCAACGCCCGGGCAACTGAGGAACCTACCAGCCAGTGCCAGCTACCTTTTGACACGCCCTGCGTCGCTGCCAAAGGTGTCTTTAACCTGATTGACCATGGTGATGTCAGCGGCCAGCGACTGCATGTGCGCGGCAATCTGACCGGTACCTATACGGGTCAGGCGCCATTCGACTGCGAGCCCGAGGCCGAGACGCCATGTGGCGCGCAGTTTGAAGGGACGGCCACGGTAAACGGCGTGCCACACACGTTAAGCGTTCGAGTTACCGATAACGGCGAAGGCTCCGGCATAGTGGGTGACTTCGTGTCGATCTTTATTGTGCCCATCGGCGGCGGCGAGCTGATCAATTACATCGGTACCGTACAAGGGGGTAATCTCCAGGTGCATATGGACTGAAAGGATGTGGACGGAAGGGCACCTGCGCACACCAAGTGATGTATTCGTTGCGCAGGTGTACTTCAGAACTTCCTTGCGGTGGTGCAGTTCGCAAGACTTATCCTCGCTAGACCAAGTGCTTCACGTTCACAAAACGAGGACGATGTGTGAACTTCCTGCTAGCGATCGACCTATCTAATGGGCGACCTTACCGATTATCGTAGCCTGCTGAAAAATGTTTTAAGATTCAGAACACCACCGATCCAGTGCAGCCTCAGAACCAAGCGAGATTCACATGATGAAATTTATCGATCTTACCGGAATCGCTGCACCTGCCCTTTTTATAATCGTCGTGCTGATTGCCGGAGCGTCGACACAAGACTACGACCATCTGAATCAGTTCATCAGTGAGCTTGGCGCATCTGGCACTGCGACAGCCACATTAATGAACTATGCGGGTTTCGTCCCAACAGGCTTACTATTTGGAATCTTCGGGGTTGTTGTTACTCTAAACTTGGCGCAAGACAAAATCGGATATCTCGCGGGAATACTACTCACCTTATTCGGCGTCGGCGTACTTCTGGCGGGAATTTTTTCATGTGACATTGGATGCCCGCAGAGTGCGGGATCATTTCAGAACACAATCCATGATCGCGTTTCACCGCTCGCGTTCGTTGCCGCGATCGTGGGCATAGGATTGTTTGCATTTCGATTTAGAAAAATCAAAGCATGGCAAGGCATGTGGATCTATTCGCTTGCCACAAGCGTGCTTGCCTTCGTCTTTCTGGTGGGTTTGGTGAGTTCGCTGGAATCACGCTCCTATACTGGTTTATGGCAACGCCTGATGCTGCTGACTCTCTTCGCCTGGTTTGCCGTGGTGGGGTTGCGCCTGTATAGAACGCGTGCTTAAGGTCTCAACTCGCAACCCTAGAGCTTCGTGATCAAAACCATCATCCTGATCACTGCCATGGCTGGCGCAGTGCTCCTCCTGCTCTTGGTCTTCCAGAGACACCTGCTGTTCCCTAAGCCGTTGGGCAAACTGCCCAGCACCCTGCCCCCAAACGTAGAAAAAATTGACCTGAACGAAGGCTACGCCCTGTTCGTGCGGTCCGATCTCGGCAGCAACCCGCAGAAGCCCCTGGTCTTTTTCAGCCACGGCAATGCAGAACTGGCGTTCTGGTCTATCGAGCCCATGGCCTACTTCAACGATCTCGGCTTCCACGTGCTGCTATACGAATACCCGGGGTATGGCGGTGCTGAGGGATCACCCAGTCGGGATAGCATTGAGCGCGCGGCCATCGAAGCCTACGACAAGGTCATCTCAAGACCCGAGGTAGACCCGTCGAAGATCATCATTTATGGACGTTCCATCGGCGGTGGTGCTGCAACCGCGTTGGCCTCACATCGGCCCGCGGCTGCTTTGATTCTTGAATCCACCTTTTCATCGCTCAGCACGCTCGTTGCGGAAAAGAGGATGCCTGCTTTTTTACTGCGGGATCGTTTCGACAACGAAGCGATCGTGGCCGATCTGCAGATACCGATCTTTCTCTACCATGGCAGCGAGGATCAGCTGATACCCATCGAACACAGTCTGCGGCTTAAATCGGCAGCGCAAAACGCTACACTGGTTACCGCACCCTGCGGCCACAACAATTGCCCCAGGCCGTGGGCGCAGTTGGAGCCCTTTCTTATGGCCCATGGATTGTTGGAAGCTAACAATTGAGGACATATGCCAAGACGACAAACCGCCACTAAACCCGGCACCAAACAAGCCATGAGAAATTCATCCTTCGAAAGCCTGGTGGTGGCGTGGCTGATGCAGGATGGCTGGCAGGTCTTTCTACCTGTGCTTGAAAACGGACACAAGACCGACATTCTGGTGTCGGACGGGCCGAACTATCATCGCGTGCAGATCAAAACCGTGGACGCTGACAGTGCATCACACAAGCTGCAGAATCAGTGGAAAAACTCAAATGTGGACATCGTTATCTGCTTCGCGCGAAATTCGAATTGGGGCTACGTGATGCCCGCCTTCACCCAGAATCGACGCAACTTGAACCACGAGACCCACTTCCGATTCAAGCAGACTAAAACCGAGTTTCTAAAGGCTTTCCATGCTGTATGACGTGCCGATAATCGTAGTTTTTGCGATGGGTGAAGCTGCAAACTGCGCACTTTGAGGAGAAATTAATTGGGTACCACCAATCTCTTTGTTGAGCTCGTCGTGATCGGCGCAGGGGTAATGATCTGGCTTCTGCTACTTGTTTTCACCATTGTAGGTCGACCGCCCCTCGCCATCAGTGAGGCTATGCTCCTGGCTTCTGCGATCCCGCTGTTGGCGATAACCTATGTCGCGGGAATCATATGGGACAGGATCGTGGATGTTTTGTTTGAAAAGCTCTGGGTTGATCGTTGGCGTCCCAGGTTCTTTGCGACCAAAACTGACTACTACAACGCGCGTAGGGCGATTCTGACTAAATCCGAACGATTGTCTGAGTTGATCGAATACGGCCGCAGTCGCATGCGGATCTGCAGAGCATGGACTTTAAACGCACTTCTCATCACAGTGTCCGGAGTCGCCTTTCTTTTCAGCGACCATCGAAACGAGCCTGAGTTCGCGCTGAAGGTTTGGGCGGTGATCTTGATTGGCACAGCGTTCTCCGTCGGCGCCTGGTTTGCCTGGGCCAGCCTGGTAAAGACCGAGTATCGTAAAATTAAGGATCAGTCTCAGTATCTGAACATGCCCCAGGAAAACCTCGGAGAACCACAATGAACTGGGACGCATTAGGTGCAATCGCTGAGTTAATGGGTGCAATCGCAGTGCTCGCTACCCTCGCCTATCTCGCCATACAGATCCGTCAGAATTCACATTTCATTGAATCCTCTGTTTATCAGAGCACCAACGACGCCTTTATCGGCTGGTTTTCGACCATGGCCGCTGACAAGACCCTGGCGGACATCTGGTTCAACGAGATTATCCAGGACAAAGTCACCGAGGAGCACACGAATCAGGCCAAGGCACTGCTCTCGGTCTTTTTTCTCGCGCTGGAAAACAGCAATCACCATCAACAGAAAGGTGTTGTGAATCGTGCCACCCTGACCCTCCCCGGATTCGCCCAACTGTTCAGGCGAAAATTTGTCAGCGACTGGCTCGAGCGCGATGGTGTATCCGCGCTGACACCAGAATTTCTGGCGGTGATTCGAGGCATCCAACAGCAGGCAAAGTAGTGGCGACAGTGGCGCTTTTCGGGCTTTGCGCAACCTCTGAAATCGATATACACGGCGTACAGAACTGCTAGTCTAAGCTCGCTTTTTACAGCATTGAAGGATGTCTGAAATGGATATAACCCTTCGTCCCGCGCGGCCTGAAGATGCCGAAGTTTGTGGAAAAATCAATTACGACGCCTTCCACAAGATCTCCACACAGCACAACTTCCCGCCCGATTGGCCGACTGTCGAGGTTGCTACTGGTTTTCTTACGGGTCTGCTGGCGCACCCGGGCTTCTACGGCGTAGTCGCCGAGGCGGATGGGCGTATCGTGGGCAGCAACTTTCTCGACGAGCGTGCCAGTGTGGTCGGCCTGGGACCTATCACGGTCGATCCCCAGGTGCAGAACGCGAAGATCGGTCGAGAACTGATGGTCCACGCGATGGATCGAGCCTGGTCACAGGACCGCCCCAGCATACGGCTGGTACAGGCTGCCTTTCATGGTCGATCGCTCAGCCTGTACACCAAGCTCGGCTTCGATGTGTGCGAGCCCTTGTCCTGCATGCAGGGTGAACCCGTCAACGTCAAGATTCCCGGCTACACTGTCCGCCCGGTAACTGCCGATGATCTGCAGGCGTGTGATGCCTTGTGCAAGGCCATTCACGGTTATGCACGGCACAGTGAACTGGAGGATGCCATTCAGGCAGGAACGGCCATGGTGGTAGAGCACGACGGTGTCATTACCGGCCATGCGAGTATGATTGGATTTGGCGGTTATGCCGTCGGCAGGACCAATACAGATCTGAAGGCGCTGATCGGAGCCGCCCCGGAATTCGCCGGTCCTGGGTTTCTGCTACCCACGCGAAACAGCGACCTGCTGCGCTGGTGCCTCAATGCGGGCCTGAAAATCATCCAACCCATGACCTATATGAGCGTGGGTCTGTACAATGAGCCTCAGGGGGCCTACCTGCCCTCCATCCTGTTGTAACAAAAGGACGCATAGGCTTGAGCAATGCAGAGATCGTCAACGACGAACACCTCATGACCATCGACATGATCTACGATGCTTTGTACAGCGCGCTTTCACTGTCGGACGCCTCGTTCCAGATCTGGATGTCTTTTTCCTTTGCGGTCATCGTCGCAGCGCACTTCGCCGGGCACCGGATAAAACGCTACACCTACCCGCTGGTTGCCGGACTGTATGGTCTCTACTCAGTCATTCTGATCATTCGCTATTCCAGTGCCGCCTACCAGATTATTCACTTTCAAAATCTGCTGACCCAGCGAGGGTTTGAACCCTGGCCGGTACCCAACCCGATTGGTTTTACCATCGGTACGGGAACCTTCCTGCTGATGGTCGGCGGCACCGTCGCAACGCTCTGGTTTGTACGTAAAGTCGCCAAAGAACATACAGAGGTAGCTGCGTAGCACCCGGCAGTAGCCGCAGACCGCTTCCAATCAGGAATTATCAAATATGCAAGACACGGGGTGCTGGACTAAGTGAACTGGCCATTCAGTAAAGTGCTGCAGGTTGGGGAATTGGTTGCCGCGCTGGCCGTGATTGTCTCCGTTGGATTCGTCATCGTTGAGATCAGACAGAACAGCGAAGCACAGATTCGCTCCACCACTCAAGCCGCGGTCAGCGGCTACATCAACTCACTGGAACGGCTGGTCGACAATCCGGATTTCACCTGCCTGTACATTCGTGGCGCACAGGACTATCAGGCGTTGTCCGGTGATGAGCGTCTCAGATTCAGCGCGTATTACATGTCGACTTACTACCAGCTACAGGAGATGTTGCGTCTGGCCGATGAAGGCTCAATCGACGCCGACACCTGGTCAGGATTCCGCGGGCTGCTGATCGAAACCAGTCGCTACCCAGGCGTGCGGCAATGGTGGGGCGGCCGACACCATTGGTTCAGTTCCCGCTTTCAGGCTTATATCGATGGCTTGATTCAGGAGTACGAGCCGATTGTTGAGTATTTGTTTAATGACAGCACCGGTTTAAGTTGCGCAGCAGAATCATCGTCATGAATTGGCCGGGAATGGGTGGCGTGTATTTGCATATCGGAGGTTAAGCATGTCTGTGCAAGGAAGTTGTCTCTGTGGTGCAGTGACTTACGAAATCACAGCACCTCTCGAATTCGCCGGTAACTGTCATTGCTCCATCTGCAGAAAGTCTAACGGCGCCGCCTTTGCAACCTGGGGTATTCTCAAACCAGGCAGCTTTCAATGGGTATCCGGCGAAGACGAGTTGCAAAGCTATGAGTCGTCGCCGGGACATACACGGGGCTTCTGCAAACGCTGCGGTTCGCCCCTGGTGAGCATGCACAGTGGCGAGGTCGGCGAAGTGGTCCTGGCGACGGTTGATGGAGATCCACAGGTGCGCCCGCGCGAACATGTTTTTGCGGGCTCGAAGGCGGTGTGGCACGACATAACAGACGGGCTGCCTCAGCATCAGGCGTGGCCACCGGAAATTGAGCCACCTCCAGAATGAACTCAGACAAGTTGAGCGCGTAAACACGTGGCAGCCTATGCAACCGAAATGTGGAACCTGGCCATGGCCGGCAACGTACAAGGTATCTGGTTCTGGGCAGGCGTTTACTGTCTGTTGATGTGTACCTATTCCGTCGTCTATCAAATGCGTGTGCGCAATTGGCCCAGCGTGCGTGGCACGCTGCACAATATGGGCATAGAAAAATTCGGCAGCACTGCACCGGTAATGTCTGAACAGGATCACCAGCTCGCCGCGCACTACCGCTATGAGGTGGCCGGGGTCACATATGAGGGCCACCGCGTATCATCCTGGGTGATTGTAGCGAGCACTAATCTACGCGTACTTCTGCAACGTCAACTCAATCGCATCACGCTTTATCCGCCGGATGGTGTAGACGTCTACTACAACCCCAACCGGCCGGCGAAGTCGTATCTGCTGCCGCCAGGCAACCTGGGTCTGTGTCTCACGTTGGTGCTGGCGGTGTTGCCGTTGTTGCTATACGTTTATCGTTATCACGCACAATAATCCGGTTGATCAATCTCTGAGAATCGGCACAATCAAGCAGCGTTAAGCCCTTACGCGTCAACAGAAGGAAAACTAAAATGACCCTGGCAAGACCCTCTAAATTCGCACATGTTGTCTACCGAACCCGCCGCTTCAATGAAATGCTGGAGTGGTACAAAACCGTCTTCGGCGCGGAGATCCATCATCAGAATCCAGCAATGGCCTTTCTTTCCTACGACGACGAGCACCATCGCTTTGCCATGATCGATTTGAACACAGTCGATCCGGAGGGCAGCGAGACCGACAAACAGGGGTTGGTAGGCGTCGATCATGTCGCCTACACCTATGAGTCCATGGATGGCCTGCTGGACATCTACAAGCACCTCAAAGAACACGGCATTACCCCCTACTGGTGTGTCCACCATGGTATCACCGCGTCCATGTACTACCAGGATCCGGACGGCAATCAGATGGAGTTTCAGGTGGACTGTTTCGAGTCATCCGACAGTGCGGTTGCGTTCATGAATGGCGGCGGATTCGAGGCCAACCCCGTGGGCGTGGAATACGATCCGGACGCGTGGCTGGCTGGTAGAGAGGCGGGTACACCGCTGAGTGAACTGATGGCCACGGCAGCAGAAGGACCGGTGTCTCCTATCAGAGGTGCATTGGAAAGTGTAAACGGATAGGCTGGCCAGGGGCACTTATCACTAATCATTAAGGGGAAGGTCAATGATCAATCATGTCATGATCGGTTCAAACGACATTCAGAAAACTAAGGCATTTTATAATGCGGTACTCGGTGTGCTGGGCGCCGGCGAGCCGATGGAACACGTTAACGACACGGGTCAGACGCGGCTGTTTTACATCCACGACGGCTCGACTTTCAGCGTCAGCGAACCGATCAACGGCGAGCCTGTCACTGTGGCGAACGGCTCTACCATCGGCTTTGTGTGCAACTCACCCGAGCAGGTGAAGGAATTGCACGACGTCGCCATTGCCAATGGTGGACGCAGCATCGAAGATCCCCCCGGACCGCGCGAAGGCTCTATGGGTTTGATGCACCTGTGCTACTTCCAGGACCCGGATGGGCACAAGATCTGCGGCATTCATCGCCCCGGCTAAGGTCCTTTGTGTCCGTGGTGAAGTCCGGGCTTGCGGACTTCACCCTGCAGGTTTGTCCGCAACAAGCAGTTTGAAACGTCTAAACCCTATACCAATGAAAATAAGGGAGTGAACGCCATGCTTGTACCTCATATTACGCTGCTCTACGCCGGCATCCTCGGCATCATGGCCATTGCGCTGGGCGCAACAGCAGGTATCTATCGCGCCAAAAACGGGATCGCCATCGGTGACGGCGGTGACCCCGAGCTGCTGCTGCGTATGCGACGCCATGCCAATTTTGTGGAAAACGTACCACTCGCGCTGATCCTTTTCAGCCTGCTGGAAATGACTGGAGTGGCTGCATGGGTAAGCCATAGCCTGGGCATCGGGCTGATCGCTGGCCGCAGTCTGCATTGGGCTGCTTTCGGCAAGGGTGTGACTCATCCATTAAGGGGACTGGGTGCCGGGCTAACCAGCCTGACCATCGCTGTTTCGTCAGTGTGGTGTATCGTCAGCTACTTCTGAGACAGCGGCGTTTTAGCTGCGCAATCTGATCGTGTATCCTGCTCCTCTGGACACATGCAAGGAACGCTATGTCACATCGCTTCTCTATCGTTTGTTTGTCGATTTGGCTCTTCGCTTCACCCGCAAACTCCTCCGCTGCCGAGAAAAACGACAAACAGGTTGGATCTGGCAAAGCCGGTCGGCTGCTCCCCCGCGTCGAGCTCAAACAATGTAAACCTGCAACCGAACGTGGCCCGAAAATCAGGCGCGGTCGCCTGCCCCGCTACCCGGCGGCTGAGTTTTACAACGGCAAACCAGGTGAAGTAGTTATCCGCTTTGACGTGACCGAAGAAGGTCAGACCGACAACATAGAAATTGTCAGATCCACCTCCAAATCGTTCATGATTCAGGCAGGCGCAGCCGTAGAAGATTGGCGCTTCAGACCGGCTCGCAACGGCCGGGAGAAAGTGCGGGTTACCTGTACGCAGCGGTATGCCTTTGAAATTCAGTATTGAGCACCACTCAACGGTAACCCGTGGCTGATCCTGAACTGAGCGAAGTGTTCCGGAAGATCGGGCGAAACGTCGTAGGTTTTCAAAAACTGGAAGGTCTTATGAAATACCTCGCAGCGGCGCCCAATTACAAAGCACGCACTCTCGACGAAATTCAAGAAGCGCGAGAGAAACATATTTCGGGGTTACGTAAAAAGTCGTTCGGACTAACCGTGCAGGACTTTTTCAACCTTGTCTATCCTGAACCATCAGCGAATGAAGAAGCAGATGAAGAGCTGTTTGAGTTGAACTTTAGATTTAGAGGCGGCGACCGCGAACGCCTGCTTACCGCCATCCAGCGCGTGGTCGAAGAACGGAATGAGTTGATACACAGGCGGCTGACATCATTTGATTCTGAGTCAGCACAATATCGTGCAGAACTTGCGACATTTCTGGACCAACAATTCGAGCGGCTGAAGCCAGTCTACGAGGAAATAGATCAACTCGTACAAGCGATGAGAATCGTCCGCAAGAAGACAGTTAAACAGTTGGACGAACTTATCGCGTCGCGCGGAGACGCAGGAAAAGCGACGGACTGAAACGCCACCCTCTCTGACCCGCTTGTCTCTAACCCCATCGTCTCTGACCCCAATCGTCTCTGGCACCAACGTCTCTGACCCCAATTTTGTGTGGCATACTGAGCGGCCGAATTTGAGGAAGAGAGATGACGGAGCAATCAACCAATTACGATGATGTGAAGCAGTATCGATTGGACCCTGAGCGTGAGCAGGAACTGATCAATACTGCGGGTGAGTGTGTGTTTATCTGGGCCAATAAAGAGGGGCACCCGATTGGCGTGATCACGGCTTATGTGCCGGTTGATGGCAAGATCTGGATGACGGCGACGCGAGAGCGCGTGCGTATCAAGGCCATTGCGCGGGATGGGCGTTCGTCTTGTGTGTTTACCTCCAAGGGTACGCCGATGGGGGGTGGTAAGACCGTAACCTATAAAGGTCACACCGTTATTCATGACGATGATAAGACCAAAAAGTGGTTCTATGAGCTGCTGGCCAAGGGCATGGCAGGCCGTCCTGATGATGGCAATGAATTTACCCGCAATCTGAAGCCCGAGCTGTTTGTGAAATTCCTGGATACGCCCGAGCGCGTGGTGCTGGAGTTTACGCCTGAGCTTTCTATTCCGTTCGATGGCGACAAGATGGCGCAGGGCACGGCTGCGGCCTACGCTCAATTTGCCGAAGACCAGTAAGTAAACCGTTCTGGGGAGAGAACACACATGACAGACTATGACATTATAATTAAGAACGGCAATCTGATAGACGGCACCGATGCGCCAGCCTATCGCGGCGACCTGGCCATCAAAGATGGCAAAATCGCGGCCATGGGCACAGTCGAAGGCAGTGCCGCCAGCGAAATCGATGCCGACGGCCTGACCGTGGCGCCGGGCTTTATCGACATCCACACCCACTTCGACCCCCAGCTGTGCTGGGATGGCTTTGCTACCCCGTCTATCGAACATGGCATCACAACAGTGGTCACCGGCAACTGCTCTTTAAGTCTGGCACCGATCCGCGACCGCAAAGCGGCCGACAAGATCGTCAGCATGTTCGGCGTGATCGAAGACATCAAGAAACGCACCTTTGATGAGGCGGTGCCTTTTACCTGGGAGTCGTTCCCCGACTATCTGGACCACATTCGTGGTTCCCTGGGCATCAACGTCGGCGCGCTGGTCGGCCACTCTGCCCTGCGTCTTTATGTGATGGGCGCGGCCAGCCAGGAACGCGCCGCTACGCCGGAAGAAATCGGTGAGATGTGCGCACTGGTGGAAGAAGCCATGGCCGCCGGTGCGCTGGGTATTTCCAGCTCCTACGTGGATATGGATGAAAACGGGCACCCCGTACCCAGTCAGTTTGCCGACCTGGACGAAAAGATCGCACTGGCCAAGGCTATGGCTAAAAGTGGCCGGGGTATCTGGCAGATCGTGCCATTTTTCCCGGATCTCAATCGCGAACTGGAGAACATTAAAGAACTGGGTGAGATCAGTCTCGCTGCCGGCGTACCGTGCAGTCTGCAGCCGGTGCTGAGCTCGCCCACTTCACCGCTGGCAGAGGAAATCATCGCTGGCCTGGAAGCCGAGCACGAACGTGGCGCGCGGGTTTACGGCCAGGTAATGCCGCGTTGTTTCGACCTCAACATGCGGCTGTCAGAAACCTCCATGCTGCTGTTCTCGCTGCCTAAGTGGAAGGCCATCATGGATCTGCCTGCCGACCAGCGTGCCGAACAGTTCAGCAACCAACGTGAAGTTCTGGTTGCCGAAATGAAAGAAGCCCAGGGCATGAGCGGTGCACTGCCCTTCCTGACCGTGGGCGAAACGTTTTCACCCGGCAATGCGGACTATCGCGGCCGCAGCCTGATGGAAATCGCTCAGGCCGAAGGCAAGGAACTGGGCGATGTGATTCTGGATATCTCGCTGGCCGATAATCTGGATACCGAGTTTCAGCTCAAAAACGTGATTAACGCAGACAAACCGTCAGTGGCGAAGCTCATCAACCATCCGCTGTGCCACTTCGGTGCATCGGATGCCGGCGCACACATCACCCAGTTCTGTGGCACCGGCGACACCACTCATCTGTTAGAGCACTACGTGCGTGAAACCGGACAGATGACGCTGGAGCGCGCCATTTACCGTATGACCGGTGAAGTGGCCGAAGACTGGGGTCTGCATGACCGCGGTCAGTTGGAGGTCGGCAAGGCGGCAGACATTGTCATCTTTGACCCGGACGCCGTCAGCGTGGGCCAGGAAGAGTTTGTCGATGATTTTCCCGGTGAAGCACGCCGCTATGTGCGACGTTCACAGGGTTATCACTCGGTACTGGTGAATGGCGCAGTGACCTATACGGACGGTGGTTATACCGACGCCACAGCCGGCGCCGTAGTCTAAGCAACCACGGCCAGACGCCTACGCCTGGGCTGCCCAGGCGGAGGCAAACTGCCGGATCAACAGTTCAACAATGGCAGGTTCCGCATTGGGCATATCGGTAAACAGCTGATCGGCCAGCGCCAGCGATGCGGCGCCATGCACCCCACTCCACAGCGCCCGTGCACCCAGTTCCAGAGCCGCGATGTCGGCAGGTCGCACGGCCAGCAGACGCTCGCTCAACAGTTTAAACAGCTTATCGATTTCCACCTGCAGAAAAGCCGGTGGCGGCACGCCGCGTGGCATGCGCGGTGTGAACATCAGTTGAAAGCGGTGTGGATTACGACGCGCAAATTCGAAGTAGGCCAGCCCCATCTCCACCAGCGCCTCTTCGCCCGTCTGCGTGGCACCCACCTGGTCCATCAGATAACGGCGCATCTCCGCCAGGGTGTGGGCGTTCACGTGCAGGAATATGTCATCCAGATTTTCAAAATGGGTATACAGAGTGCCCGGTGTATAACCGATGCGTTCAGCAATTTGTCTGGCTGTCACCTTGATGGATTGCTGTTCTTCGATCAGCTCGATGGTGTTGGTAATCACCAGTTCGCTGAGTTCTTCTTTGGTGTGATCGCTACGCCGAGCCAAGGGCTGATACTCCGTGCACAGTTAAGTGATTGTAAAACAAAAAAGGGGTGCGGTTTGACCCGCACCCCTCAGGTTCGAACGCTGGCTTACTGCTCCCAGGCTTTCACCTCGGTCCAGGAAGCATAGGCCACCCGCTTCATGGTGCGGCCATAGCGCTCAACCACTGAAGCCAGTACCACCAGGCTGACGCCACCTATGGCGAGTCCAACCCAGGTACCGAATTCAACATCGGCCAGCGCCAGTACGGTCAGTGGCACGATTGAGACACTGGTAAAGAGCAGTCCAGTGATCGCCGGGATACGCCATTTCTGGAAGTAACCCACGCCACCTAACAACAGGCCCAACACCATGGCGGTGACTGGTCCCTGCAGGCCATCACCCGCCAACAGCATCTGTAACGCCGCGCCGCCGAACAGAAAACTGCCGAACAGGCGATACAGTGCACCAGCGCTGCTGAACTTGCTTAAGCCCAGCAGAAAGAGACCTTCTGCAGCGAATAACGCCAGCGCACTCTCAGCCGTGCTCAGGTTAAAGGTCGCCAGCATCCAGATACTCCACGCTGAACAGACACCCAGCGCGCCGAAGGCGAGCATGGTTTCACGTATCGCACCACGTTTGACGTAGTGGTATGCGCCGATCAACAGCGCCATGGACAGCATGCCCACCACCAGCGCCAGACCACTGATGTCGTTGATGTAGAAGCTGGCACGCACACCCGCAATCATGACCGGCAACAGCAGCAGCAGACGTGCACCACGGCCTTCGTTGGTACGCAGCACCGGATGCGCTTTACTCAGGCGTACATCGGTAAACAGCGTCACCAGGCCGAGGGCGGCAAAAACGGCCACAGCCAGCACGCCTTCCCGCGCAGGGACCAGCAGCAGCGCACACAACAGCGTGTTCATCAGCGTCAGCGCCATCGCCTGTGGTCGGGCGAGCACGCGAAAGCCGAACAGGCCAACGGTGAACGCCAGTGCCAGCGTAGCGGCACCAGAAGCCAGCACCACACCCCAGCTCAAGGCACCGAACTCCATCAGGCCCTGCATGGAGGAAGGAAATGCCGCGGCCGCCCCACCCACCAGACTGTGGATCATGCCGCCCAGTTGGGCGAACTGAATGGGTATGACCGCGATCGCGAGGCCCAATAAGAGACGCGCGCTTTTGCCGTCTTCAAAGGCAAACTTGAGGCCGACGCCAACGGCGCCGAGCATGACCATCAGGCCGAGATACGCCCAGTTACGCAGGGCCAGATCGATGTTGTCAAAGCCCTGCAGCAGAAACACCACGCCAGAGAGCACGACACCGCCGCACCCCAACCAGCGCAACAGCTGGGCAAAGTCGAAGCGCGACTTAGCGTCGCGCGGGTTGTGCTCATCACCTGCGGGCAGGTTCAGAGGTTCATTGTCGATGGCTACTTCACTCATGATGCACCTTCCGATTTACCAGCTTTGAGTTCTGCCAGCCTGGCTTTCAGGGCCGCCTGGTTTTCCGCTTCGGAAAATTCCCGCTCCAGTACGTCGGTGGCGATGTTGCCACCTAGGCTGTCCAGGCCACCGGCGTACTCTTCAGTCATCACCGAGGTTTCCCAGCGTTCAAACAGCTGATTGGCTGAATCCAGCCCGTCTGGATTCAGGGCGGTACGACCGGCCTTGGCACGCAGTTCCCGCGAGCTCAAGGTGGCCCTTTTCAGGGTCAACTCGCTGAGCTTGGATTCCATCTCGATGATGCGCGCACCCAGTTCATCTACCGTGGCCTGATGGGCGGTCAGTTGCTCCCTTAGATTGGCCGCTGACTTGGCACTGTGCTCAGCACGCTGAACGCATTGCAGTGCTTTGTTTTCATCTGTGTCTGCCAGTTGCAGTGCACGCTCATTCCAGCGTTGCTCGTCGGCCTCAGTAGCAGCCAATTGCTCGGCGGTGCGTTTGGCCTGGGCGTCGATACGCGACTGCTGGACGCGTATCTGTGCGACACCCCGCCGTAAGTCTTCGAGCATGCAATCGGCAACTGCCTCATGATTTTCCAGTTTGGTCACAACTTCTTCGATCCCTGCTGAGATCGATGCTGCTAATCTCCTGATCCGTAAAGCCATTTTCGCTTCTCCTCTTGTGTTGAAAGCTTTCTGAAAAATATTAAACATCGTTCAGAATCCGTGCACTTTATTGAACAACGTTTAATTAAGCAAGGAAAAATTTCATAAATCTACTTTCTGTTTATTTATCAGGGAGTTAGAGAGGTTGGACGGGCGAATTTAAGCGCTGCGGACGAGGCAAAACAACGCCCGCAGGCGGTCGATCAGGCCTTGCGGGAGCCCAATTGCCGGGCCAGGGGGCCGAAATCGACCAGTCCTGCGCCGATCAAAGGCAGTGTCACCACCCACAGACGCACGCCAGTCCAGCTTTCAGAACCCACCCCACCGGCGGCGGTAAGGGCCAACCCGACACATACGCACAGCACCGCTGCGATCAGTCGCCAGCGGCTCAGGCTGCTGGGAATCGGCATGCCTTCGCGCTCAAAGCGGGCGAAGATCGCCACAAAGGGCAGCAGCATGGCCACATACAACAGCATCCACAGTGGACGCCAGGCCCACCATTCTGACGATCCCGGATAGACTTCCAGACCGACCCCGATGCCATAGGCCACCGCGGTGACGGCGATGTACGCAGTCAGATGCCACAGGTACACGGTCATGATCATGCCGTTCAGCAGGATCACCGCTGTCCAGGCTCGCACATTAGCCAGCCAGCGCCGCCCCAGCGGCTCCAGCGTCAATACCAGCCCGGTCTGTGCCATGCCCAGCGCAAACAGCGCCATCGTAGGCGGCATGGAGTTACTCACCGGCTGACCCGGCACACCGATCATGGCGATGGGATACGGCCCATAACGCACCAGACCGATCAGCGCCAGCAGGCCAAGCACAAACCAGCTTACGGTCTTCAGCTTGCTGGCAAAACATCCGGCATACCAGGCATAGCCCAGTTGATGCACACCCAGCCAGACGAAGGCGAAGTTCAGATAGCTGACCCACTCCAGATCCACACCGGGGGTGGCGAACACCGCCAGATCCACCGCGACCGCACCGCCAAACAACGCCCAGAATGAACCCATGCCATAGCGCTGCCAGGCTTGCCAGGTAAGCGGCACCAGCGCCACCACCAGCAGATACACGGCCAGGAACCAGACCGGCACCAGCGCCAGTTGCGAGACCAGTTTGACGGTGGAGACACTGACGCCCAGCCCGTGGCCGAAGCCGGCAAAGCCGATCCACAGCAGAAAGAGCGGTATGACCGGATTGATCAGGCGCTGAATGCGCCCCACCAGCCACTCAGCGTAGGTGCCACCACGGCCGAGGGTGGCCGACCAGGAAATACCGTTGGAATAACCACCCACCAGAAAAAACAGCGGCATCACCTGAAAACCCCAGGTCAGCCATTGACTCCAGGGCACCAGGCCGAGCAGATGATCGCCCACTATCTGGCCATCGACCACATGTGGAGCGGCTACCAGCCAGTGGCCGATCACCACCGCACAGATAGACAGAGCGCGCAGAAAATCTACATAGCGATTGCGCTCTGCCGGCGTCTGTACCGCCATGAAGCGGGCCATAGCCCACAAACCACGTGGTGGCGTCTCGCTGGCGCTGCTCATTCGGTGCGCTCTGTTGTCATCTCCTCGGCTCCATCCACTGCCAGGTTGATTGCCTGTGAAAGTGAAGGATAGCCCCATCCTTCATCCTGCGCTGTGATTTCGCGCCCAGACAGGTATTCGTAGATCGACATGGGAATCGAGCCGCCCAACACAGAGCCCAGCCGCCGATCGGGTGTGTCTGGCACAACGGGTACACCCCACAAGCCGGCAAACGCATCTTTTTCATGGAAGGATTCGCCCGCATGACGGCCCGGCACGATACTGTTGTAGGCAATCCCTTCAGCAGGGAACAGATTGATGGTACCGGCACGGTCGGAATCATACAGATGGGCCAGTTGCACCACCGAATCCGGCTTGTCGGTATAGGAGGCCAGCGCGCGCCACTGACTTTCGTCACACCAACTCGACGGGTTGCCGGGTTCGGCCTCTGTTACGCAGCGCTGATATAACGCCTGATGTCGGGCGTCGCCTTCTGCGGCAAATTCGTCATAGCGGCTCGGACGCTTGAGTCCGAGCAGATCCCGCCCGGTAAAGGTATACATGACGCGTTGCCCGCGGCGGGTGATCATGCCCTGCCCGCCTGGTCCGTACAGCGCGATGTCGGCGCGTTCTACGTCATTGCCACGGGCGGTGCGCACCACCAGATATTCCAGACTGTCACCCAGACGCTCTACCATGGTATCGATCAGGTCGATGCTGCGCTCACTGCCTGCGTCCTGCCAGGCGATTGGCTGCCACGTCCTCAGTTCACTTTCGATGGGCTGCTGGTCCCACTGATCGGTCTGATTAACAAAGAAGTCGAACATCAGGTTGCCGCCAGCGGTAGAGGCGATGACCACATCGTAGCCGCGCATGCTCGGTGGTCGCAGCACGTGGGTGAGCTTCGGTCCTTCGCCTTCGTCAGAGGAGATCTTGATGATGTTCATCGGCACGCCCTGCTCGGCCAGGTAGTCCAGCACCCGCGCCTGGGGACTGACCAGCTCAAACACCGGCGACAGGCCATGATCACCGGCCATACCGTACAGCACACGATCGCCCAGTCCGGCACGCTGATACAACTGGGTCAACTGCCCCAGCCAGTAGTCCAGGCGTGCCAGTTCACCGGATGGCGACAGGATCTCGTCGGCAAAGGGGCCGGTGAAATGAGCGAAGTGATCCGGCCAGGGGTTGTAGTACAGCAACAGCTCCGGCATAGCGCGGGCCTGCAGCGATGCGATCTCATCCACCAGTTGTCGCGCACGTGTCAGAGCGGTATCGCGGTTCCATAACTGATACCAGTTGTACCAGGGCGCATCGGCACCCAACCGTGTGCGCAGGGCCATCAACTCGGCCCGCAGTTCCGCCAGACGCAGTTCATTGTCCGCCCGCTGACTCAACTCCTGAAAACACAGCACCTCACCGAAATCCCGCACCGCTTCACCCAGGGCCAGATTGAGGAAAGGGTCGATGCCCGCGTTGGCGTACTCGTCATACTGCGCGGTACAACTGTAAGAGCTGCGCGTCGGCAGACGCTGGAACAGCGACTGCATGCCGGCCGCCTGCGTCAGGCTGGTGAGTTGCAGGGCGTCATTGCCGAAAAAATAGTACGCCCGCCCCTGCTGTTCGCCATCCAGCTCGAACGTGCGGTCCACAAAGTGAAAATTTGGTACACCGGTAGCACCTGTACCCGCCACTGGTGCGCCGGTCTTGATAATGGGTAGATTGCGCACACTGATGGTCGGTGTGGTGGAGATGCCACTTTGCGCGACCGCCTGAGGGTGAAAGGGGTCAGTGGCGCCGGCATAGTCGTAGAGGTCACTGAAAAACGGTAGATAGTTGGGGTCGCTGTAGCCCTCGCGGGCGAACATCTCGAGAAATTCGGTCTGTTGCGCCAGACGCTCTTGATTGGCTTCATCTACCCGCGCCATGCCTGCCTGCTGTTCCTGGTCGATGGCCTGTATAAAGGGGCCCTCATAGTCGTTACTGGCCAACGCCTCTATTAAGTGACCCTGTAATCCATCTACGGCGATCATCACGCCGTATTTACGCTGATGCTGCGCGTAGTCGAGGTAGGACCACAACTCGCCGCCGCCCGGCTGGTCGAGCTCGTTGTGCAGCCACTGACCGAGCTGCAGTTCGCGACTGATGAAGCTGGCAAACATCTGATAGTGCTTGCACACCATCAGGTCCATAAAGTGCACCAGCGACAGGGTAATGGTTTCCAGCCGCACATCATCGGTCAGGATAGCGTCCAGACTGGTGCCCATTTCTGCGTCGGCGGGCATGCTGCCCCGCACCTGCTGCAGCAGCGAGCGGACGGCAGGTTGAACCCGCTGGGCCGTACTGGCCAGCCGCTCGCTGATTTCGTCTGCGGTGCAGGCCAGACGTCCAAGCACGCTCTCAGCCTGATCGTTACCCACCAGATACAGTGCGTCATACAGGGTGACCAGTTCTGCGGCCAGATCCAGCGACAGGCCGAAACCACCTTCAGCCTGTTCGCTGCCTGTGCTGCTCTGCTCTGCTTGCTGCTGCTCTGGCTGCTGCTCGCCCTGCTGTTCTGCCTGCTGTTCTGCCTGCTGTTCTGCCTCCTGATCTGTCTGCGGGCGCCAGCTGAACATACTGTGCTCGATGCCCGGCGTATTATCCGCTGCGGTGTATTGCGCACGAAAGTGCTCATCGAACTTCTGTACTTCCAGTTCACCCGAGGCGACGTACATATCTTTGACCATCAACAGAAAGGGCACCAGCTCATCGACAAAATCACGTCCGGCCAGACGCGACTGGACCCGTGTCCGCACCGCCTCGTCCAAGGGCAGCAACTTCACGAACTGGGTCATGCCGGCCCGGGCCACATGGGGCAGCGCTACTTCAACGGGTATCCTGCGGGTGCGATCAATGGCCTGATAGATGTCGTGATTAACGATACGCACGTTATCCACCAGCGGTGCCGGTACGATGTCGACAAACAGCGGCGCGGCCAAATAGGCGATAAAGACCACCAGCAACAGCATCACAACCTTGCGAACGTGAGTTAAACCGGATCGTTTGCTGCCCGTATCCATACCAGAGCCTTTGAGGTCGCGACGGTGAAAATACTAACATGCTAACCTTGGCGACATGAACGAATTAGCGCGCCTGGCCGAAGCCAGATATTTCAGCTTACGCACCTTCAGAAAGTCCGGCGCGGCGGTGGACACCCCCGTGTGGTTTGCGGAGGTGGCAAGACAAGCAGATGTCATCACCTTTGCCGTCTTCAGTGCCGGCAACGCGGGCAAGGTCAAACGCCTGCGGGTAAGCGATCGTGCGCAGGTCGCGCGTTGCGACATTAAAGGTGGGTTACAGGGCGAATGGCTGGACGCCAGCGCCAGGCTGGTGGCTGACGACAACGCCATCCAGCAGGCGCTGAAGGCGCTACGGCGCAAGTACGGCTGGCAGATGCATCTAGCCGATATCGGCGCGCGCTTGACCGCTAAGTTCAATAAACGCGCCTACCTGCACGTCACAGTGGCCAGTGCTGCGGACGGGAGCTCGGTCTAGCACGCGCCAGACAACCTGCCTGTTCAGTCAGTTCGCTGCCGTGCCGGGGGCAGACCACCGATCACCAGCAACAGAGCACCACTCAGAAACGGTATGGCCCGTTCCCACAGATCACCAGGTCCATCGGGCAGCAGGTAAAAGCACACCGTCAACCCAAAACCCGTCAGCACCGCACTGGGAATCGCCCAGTTACGCATAGGCCAACCCCACAGGCGGGCGATCAATAACGGACCAAAGGCGGCACCCAGTGCATTCCAGGCAAACAGCACGCGAGAAAAAATCGATTCCGGCAGCAACACGGCCAGCGCAACCGCTGCCAGGGCAACCGCCAGTACCGCCAGCCGCGCAACGCGCGGGTCGTTTTCGGCACGGGCCTGCATACCCAGATCGTTCTGCACGGTGCCACCGGCCACCAGCAGTTGGCTGTCTGCCGTCGACATGATCGCGGACAGTACCGCAGCGATCAACACGCCGGTCAATACCGGTGGCAGCAGTTCATCCACCAGCACAAAAAACACCTGCTCGTTGGCCGCCACAGCCCCCAGCATCTTATTACCGATCAGACCCAGCAGAAACATGCCACCCAACACGACTGTAAACCACACCAGCGCGATCAGTCGCGCGCGGGCAATGTCCTGTGCACTGCGCAGAGCCATAATACGATTTAACAGATGCGGCTGGCCCAGCGGCCCGAAACCGATACTGAGCATGCCGAGGAAAAAGCCCACCCCAAACCAGCCGCTGTGACCACCCTGCCATGACCAGAACGCGCCGCTGGCATCTTGGGGTACAAGCCCGCTGAAACCTCCCACTGCATAAAGACCCACCAGCGGCAGGACGATGCTGGCCAGCAGCATCAGCCCCGCCTGCAGGGCATCGGTGACGCTCACCGCCCAGAAGCCACCCCACAGGGTATAAACCAGCACCACAGCCGCACCCAACAACAGCGCTGACAGAAAGTCGAACTCAAACACGGCAGTAAAAGTGTTGGCCGCGCCTTGAAACTGGGCGGCCACATAAAAGGTAAAGGAAAACAGGATGGCCACCGCCGCAATACGCGCGGTCAGAAGTCGTGCGGCAGGCGGCAGACCCTCCACCAGCACATCAGTCAGGGTCACCCAACCCGCCGTCTTTGCCTTACGCTGCAGACGCGGTGCCAGTACAAACCACACCACGATGTGGCCGGTCAGGGTGCCGGGCAGCAGCCAGAAGGCGCTGAGACCCTGGCTGAAGGCGATGCCGGATACCCCGAGAATTGACCAGGCTGAAGACGAACCCGCGGCATAACTGAGCGCCGCTACCCACGGCCCCAGCTGGTAGTCGCCAATCAGGTAACCGCTTTTGGAGCTGGCCCGCGAACGGGCCCAATAGCCGACCGCCAGCAGGCCCAGCTGGTAGGCCACCAGGGTGGCGATCACCACATGGGTATTGGACATCAGCCCTTGGCGATAGGCATTAACCGCTCGGCCAGTTTGCTCAGGTTATCGAGCCCGTCCGGACCGGCGAAGAAAAAGGCCGGAATCAT
This sequence comes from Pseudomonadales bacterium, assembly GCA_040222775.1. Lineage (GTDB taxonomy): Bacteria > Pseudomonadota > Gammaproteobacteria > Pseudomonadales > Azotimanducaceae > UBA4421. Next base: position 235,664 of record JAVKCL010000015.1, on the reverse strand, counting down.
AATGCGATCCACGCCCAGTGCCGCCAGCTGTTCCAGACCGGCTTCGGGATCAGCCATCTGGGTGCCGAACATGGCATTGATCTCGATACTGGCCGGATCCCGCCCGGCATCTTCTGTCGCCTTGTGCAGCCGTTGCAGCAACGCCTGCAGACGATCCGCATCGCCCTCGCCGGGGAAGTAGCCGTCGGCCAGCCGCACAGCACGCCGCACAGCAGCATCGGTGTCACCACCGACCAGAATAGGAATGTGGCCATTGACCGGTCGAGGACTGCAGGTGACCGGCTCGAAGTCGACAAACTCACCATGAAATTCCGCATGAGGACCAGCCCATAGGGCCTGCATGGCAGCAATGTATTCGTCGTTACGTGCACCCCGCCGGGCCCAGTCCACGCCCAGGGCATCGAATTCCTCTTTCATCCAGCCCACACCCAGACCCAGTTCAACCCGCCCGCCAGACAGCACATCCAGAGTAGCGAGCTCTTTGGCCAGAATCAGCGGGTTACGCTGGGGCACGATCAGAATACAGGTACCCAGCCGCAGGGTCGGTGCAGCCGCTGCGGCAAAGGCCAACCAGATCAGCGGGTCTGGAATGGGGGTTTCCGGTTCGGCGGGAATCTTGCCATCCGGAGTATAGGGATATTTCGATGTAATCGAGTCCGGCATGATGACATGTTCACCGCCCCACACCGATTCGAGCCCCGCATCCTCGGCGCGCTTGCAGATGGCCAGTGCCTGCGCTCCGTCAATGGCAATACTGCTGGCAAATGCCAGTCCAATTTTCATACGCTTCTCCTTTGTTATCTTATGTGTCAGCTCTGGTGTATCAGACCTGGTTTGTCAGCTCTGGTATGTCAAAAATATGGTCAGCCGGTCTGTTGGAAAACCGGCCAGGTATCGGTCAGTTCGCCGTTGTCGATAACCAACAGATCACCAAACTGCAACATGACAAATTCACTCTGCGTGGGTCGCAGAAACATGTAGTCGTCTACTTTGAGATCCACATTGGCCGATGTGGTGATCGGGCTCTGGTTGGTGCTCTCATAAATCGGCTTACCAATCGGGAAGGGAGAGACCATCTCAGCCTTCCAGTAGCCGCCATAGATGTAATACACCCGCTGCATGTCTTCCGGCGGATTGACCATGACCGGATTTTTATCGTAGCGCTTGAGAATCGGCGTGGCGATAAAGAGCCCCGGCAGATGATCCAGCAGGTGGTGGGTATCAAAGTCCGTCGGCATCACCACACCCGAGCCGGCGGACAGGTCGTTCATGGTGTCGTCCTGCTCGTATATCTTGAGCGTGTGGCTGCCAGCGCCATTCAACGTCAATGCGCTTGGGTCCAGACCATGGGACTTGAGTTGCTCAATGAAGCTCCGATAAATCCCCAGTACTTCCTGCACCTGCGGGTGAGTCAGATCGGCCTTTAATCCGGTGAGTTGCGGCTCATAACCCATCAAGCCGCGCACGCTCAGGTGTTCGGGATGATCCAGTACATATTTAAGCGACGCCTGCATGGCCGCGGGACTGACAAAACCACCCCGCTTGAGTCCGACATCGATTTCGAAGTTGATGCCCATCTGCACACCCAACTGGCGGGCCAGGGCGTGGTACTGCAACAGCCGCTCATGAGAATCGATCAACCATTGCACCTGGGTCGCCGGATCGAACTTACCTGCGCCGTTATGTTTTTGGTAGAAGGTGCGCGCCGCCTGCACCGGCATCGGTTTACCCAACAAAACATCGCTACTTGGAAACGCGGTGGCCACTTCGTTCAGGAAGGGTTGGTGGAACACCATCAGTGCGTTGGTATCGGCGCGTTGCATGACATGTTCAAGGAGCGGCACCGAGGGTAAAGACTTAACTACCACCCGATAGCGCTTCTTGTTGCCCACAGATTTCTTAATGCGATCGATGTTGTGATCGATACGCTGCCGGTCCAGCAGCATCACCGGCCGACCCGGTCCCTGACTTTTCAGCAGCTGATTCAGATGAATGAAATACTTATCGTGGGTCTGGCTCCGGGCACCCGGCATCCATAACAAACCAGCGCCAGCAAGGGCGGGGGCCGCAGTCAGCAGGCTTCGTCTTTTCACGCATCACCCTCCGCAATAAACAGTTTACGCAAATGGTCATTGAGCATGCGACCCTGGGGATCAATCTCCTGGCGCAACGCCTGGAAATCAGCAAAATGTGGATACAGCTTGCTCAGCTCCCGCGCACCCAGTGAGTGAATCTTGCCCCAGTGGGGTCGCCCGCCATACTTCCAGAAGATCGGCTCGATGAGATCGAAATAAGGTCGATAGTCCTCACCCGCCGTACGGTGAATCGAGATCGCGGCGTGATCCTCTTCGCCACTGCTCATGCTCAGCCAGGTGTCGTCCCGTTTCACATAGCGATACTCCAGGGGAAAGATCACATCCACTTCCTCAGCCTGAATCGTGTGCAGCACTTCGCGCAGACAGGCCGCACCGTTTTCCAGCGGTACGGAATATTCCATTTCGTTGAAGCGGTTGTTACGCACGTTGCTCAAAATCCGGTAGGACTCATCCACCACTTCGGTGGGTTGAATCTGTTCAGCCAGCCCATTTACCAGTGGTTTGCGGTCTTTCGGCGCCACTTCAGCCCAGCTGGCCATTGCCGCACCAAAGGCGGCAGCTTCTTCCGGCGATGGCGGTGGATTGAACACCGGCTCATCGGTTTCTTCGATGGACAGGGTCAGAGCATAGTCTGAGTGGGTGAGCGGAAACATTTCAAAGTGCCGGAACTGCGCCGCTGAGGTGTCGAAATCCGCCAGTACATCTTCGATCCTGGCCACCCAGTTACGTGCCTTGAGGCGATAGGGCGTGCGGTTCTTCACCGTCATCTGCGAGATTACGCCCAGCGCGCCAACACTGACCCGTGCCGCCGCAAAGAGCTCCGGCTCGCGCGCGGCATCAACTTCTACGACATCGCCATTGGGTTTGACCAGACGCAACGCAGTCACAAAGCCCGACAGACAGGTAAATTTAATGCCCGTGCCATGGGTGGCGGTAGCAGTGGCACCCGCCAGAGTCTGACGATCAATATCCGGCAGATTGTGCATCGCCTGGCCATGTTCAGCCAGTGCCGGCCCCATTTCAGCCAGCCGGGTACCGGCACCAAAGGTGGCGGTCATGGCATCGGCATCCACCTCGCTCAGCCCCACCAGTTGGTCCAGCACGATAATGTGACCATCGGTGGGTACCAGTGGCGTAAACGAATGAGCGGAACCCACCGGGCGGACCACACCGCGAGTGGCAGCCAGAAATTCGCTCAACTCCGCTTCATTGGCCGGCGAAAAACGCCCCGCCGGCAGGCAGCTCTGATTGCCCGACCAGTTACGCCAGGGTGTACCGGCACTGGCAGCCAGGGCTGCGGGTGTGGCGCTGAACAAAGCAGCCAATGCACTGGTGGCCAGCAGCTCACGGCGGGTCAGGCGCGTCATGGCGATCCTCCAATCTGGCTCATGAATTCGATCAGGGCGATAAAGTCTTCCCGTTCACAGGCCATGCAGTAGCCCAGCGGAGGCATGTCGTTAAACCCTTCCAGCGTGTGTTGCAGCAACACATCCTGCCCCTGGGCCAGCCGCTGCGCCCACTCTTCGTCTACGCCCATGCGGGGGGCAAAGGCGGTACCGTCCACATGACACAGGGCACAACTGCGCGACCACATCTGCGCCTGGCGCGGTGACAGCACCACCGGCTCGAAACTTGTGGCAAGCTCGGACGTGGTATCCGGCTGACGGGCTGGCGGCGCTTCGGAACAGGCCACCAAGGCCAAACCGACGAGCCCAAACAAGATAACTGACTGCAACATGCCCCCTCCTTTGCCATCGATAATACCCGCTTTATCCCGGAGCCGTAAGGTATGCTAAGTTAGCGCGATGACATTCCAACTACGTCCCCGCACCGAAGCTGGTGCACAAGTTGTGGCGGCCGCTGAGCAGTTGATTCCAGCCTTCGCCGCACGCGCCGCGGAAGCCGATCTGAGCAATACCATGCCACGCGCCAACTATGATGATCTGATTCAATCCGGCGTGGCCGCAGCATTTGTACCCGCCGCGCTGGGCGGCGCGGGCCTCAATTCCGTACACGACTGGATCGCCACCATCGTCACCCTGGCACGCGGTGATGCCTCTACGGCCATCGCCATCAACATGCATCTCGGTGTCAGTCGCGGCATGGCACTGGCCTGGTCTGCTGCCGCACCTGACAGTTCTGCGGTTGATCGTCTTGCCATCCCGCTTACCCAGATTGTCAAAGGCGATATGCTAATCTGCGCCACAGCCACAGAACCCGGTACCGACAATCTACACCCGCTGACCGAGGCGGTACGCGATGGTGACCAGTGGCGCGTTTCCGGTCGCAAGATCTTCGTTACCATGTCACCCATCGCCACTCACCTGGGCATGAATCTGCGCATGCGCGATGACGAGGGCGACCACCTGGTCACCACCCTGGTGCCCATCGACAGCCCCGGACTGATCCCACAGAACGACTGGGATGCGCTGGGTATGCGGGGCTCCGGCAGTCAGGCCGTGGTATTCGACAACATGCCGGTACCGCTACCCGGCATTCGTAAGCTGGGCCCCTGGGGTGAGTGGAGCGTGGGCGTATTGATGAACCGCGCGCTGGCCAACCTGCCGCTGGTGGGCGCTTTTCTGGGTATTGCCGAAGCCGCTTACAGTCTGGCCCTGGAGCGCATCAGTAAACAGACCCGCGTCGATCAGCCTGTCAGCGCTGCACCAGGAGTACAGACGCTGGTAGGTGAAATGGACATCGAGCTGGCCAAATGCCAGACCATTCTCGCCGCTGCGGCGGTACGCATGGACGAGTTCCTGGCCAGTCCGGATAAACCAACCCTTGAATCAGCTCATGAACTGATGCGCGACTATCAGGCAGCCAAATGGGTGGTCAATCGCGGCGCCATCGACATTGTCAGCAAAGCGATGGATCTACTGGGCGGTGCCGGTTATACCAACAGCCATCCGCTGGCGCGCCTGTATCGCGATGTGCGCGCGGGGCCCTTCATGCAACCCTTTGCCCCTACCGAGGCCCGCGAATACGTGGGCCAGGTGGTGCTCGGCATCCCCCCCTCCGGATAGCCATGCAGTTCGACGACGCCCGACAACTTGCCCTGGGCCTGTTGGCGCAACACGAGCTGAACGACTGGTCGTTCGCCTTCGATCATGCCCGTCAGCGCTGTGGGGTCTGCAACTACGCAACCCGCCGCATCAGTTTGTCGCGCCACTTCACCCGGCTCAACGATACCGCTGCGGTACGCGAGGTGATCCTGCATGAGATTGCCCATGCGCTCACCGGTCCCGGCCATGGCCATGGCCCACGCTGGCGTCAGACCGCCCGCAGGCTGGGTATCCAACCTCAGACCTGCGCGCCGGAATCCATCGCCATGCCGCAACCGGCCTGGGCCATCGTCTGTACCTCCTGTGAACTCACCCTGGCTACGCGGCATCGCCGCAGCATGAACCTGGCCACCCGCCGCTGCCCGCATTGCGGGCCACAACGCGGCCAACTCGCATGGCACTCACACCAGGGTTCGCAAGCGTCCAGCAACCCTTAAAGATTTCGCAAGCGTCCAGCATCTCTTCGAGTCGATCATTAGCGTCGATCCTTAGAGCAGATCTTCACACTGCATACTCACCAGCGCGGCCAGCGAGCGTTCCAGCATCACTCTGCCTAACGCCAGGCCACGCGCGTTGCCTTTGTCCAACGTGCCACACACGGCAATGGGGGTCAGCGAGGTGGCCAGCAGATTGAGCCGGTAGTCGTGCAGACACTGATCAAAACTGTAATTTCTGACGCCCCCGGCACAAAGTGTGTCGTGATAAACGCGCAGTTGCGCAAGCTCGGGTTCGCCGCGCAGTTCGATACCACAACTCTGCGAACTGAAATAGGCGATGTCGTGGGTGCCCGCGCCGCCGCCACTGTTCTGCCAGTCCACCACAACCAGCCCCGGCTGACCGTTTTCCACTGGCAGCAACATGTTATCAATACGGTAGTCGCCATGAATGAATGTGGTTGGTCCGCTCATGGCCGCCTCGAACAGTTCCACAAACTGCCGTCCGGTTTCACGAATGATGTGCTCCAGATTGCCGGTAAAGAGTTCTGGAAAGAGCGCAAGGGTGGGTTCGATGCCCGGCAGATAAAGAGCATCCCGACGAAAGACATTGGTGGCAGCAACGTTGTGGTAGTTCAACCAATTCAGGTCGCTGGTTTTACCCCAGTAACGCGCGTGCAGCTCAGCGATGTCGCGAAACGCCATGGCCATGGTCTGTAGATCACATCCCTTAAGCTGATCGCCGGCCACGGCACTGCCCAAGTCTTCCAGCACAAGCAGGAAATCCTGGCTGTCCGGGTCCAGATGAGCATACAGGCACTTGGGGGTCCGAATGGGGCATTCCGCCGCCAGATGGTGGTAGAAATTCAGCTCGTTGGCGTAAAAATTCAGACTTTTGGAAACCGCCGCGTTGTCCGTTTCGGCGACGTATTTAACGACTACTGTCGCTGTGCGGTCATCCGCCAGGGTCAGTGTCGCCCGGGCAATGGACGACATGAGGCCAACCCCTTCGCCCAGCGGCGCTATGTCCACCGCGGTGATGGTCCCGAATTGATCAGCCAGCAGTTCATTGGCCAGCGTCACATCGAACTGTTGCGCACGATGGATCAGCCGTCCCATGGCTACAGTTGCCGTCGCAGTCCTGCCGCCGCCGGATGAGGTTGCAGGTACAACTGATTCAACGCATAGGTCGCTTCATGCTCGCCGAGGTGATGCTTGAGCAGACTCAGGGGTGCCATCAGCGGTACCACGCCGCGGCGATAGTCTTCGATCAGCTCTGCCAGTTCCTGGCGCGCCTTGCTGGACAGGTTGGTTTTGATGTAGCCCTGCAGATGGGACAGCACGTTGGCGTGTCCACCCCGGGTCGCCGGTTTGGCCAGCGAAGTCATCAGACCGGTAAAGTATTCATCGGCTACAGACTCAACATCACCACTTAAGTCAGACAGCAGACGTCCGAGGGTTTTATACATGGCATTGCTGTGCGCCATGACCAGAAACTTATAGGCGCTGTGAAAAGCGATCAGACGCTGCGCGGTAATTCCCATGGTGCGCAGCGCCCGCCAGTGAGCATGCACAAAGGTGCGTGTCACAAAGTTTTCCAGAATGGCCGCATCATTCAGTCGACCGTTTTCTTCCAGCGGCAGATTCGGTCGCATGCGAGCCACCTCAGCGGCATAAATACCCCTGCCTTTGGGTTCCGGAGGCTGTTTTTCACCGCCGTAGACTTTCACCCGGAACAGGCCGCAGCTGGGCGAGTTTTTGGTCAGGATATGGCCGTCCACATCGTCCAGCCACCCGGTCTCATTCCGGGCATAGGTTTTAAGGCGCTCGGTCACATCCAGTTGCGCATCCTTCACACCCACAGCACGCGGCGCAGCGAGCTCGCCCACCAGGCGGATAGGATCGCGCGGCACACCCAGACCTATACCCACTTCCGGGCACACCGACTGAAAGGTAAACAGGCCTTCCAGCCGCTCATGGGGCACTGACGAGCGTTTATGTCCGCCATCAAAGCGCACTTCACCGCCCACCAGACATTCGCTGATGGCGATGGGCAGCGGTGCTTTGGGAAATTCAGGTAACAGGGTGGTATCCATTCAACGAGCCTCCAGCTCTTCCCAACGGTTGTAGGCCGCGGCCAGAGCGGCCTCGGTCTCCGCCAGCTTGTCCAACACAGGCTGCATCTCGGATTGGGCCTGTTGATAAAAATCCGGTGCGCTCATCTGTTGTGTCAATTCAGCCTGTTGTGCTTCCAGTTTCTCGATCCTGCCAGGCAGTGCTTTCAATTCTTTACGTTCTTCCTGCGTCAGCTTAGGGGTCTCAGATGCTTTCTTTTCCGGCTTTTCCGGCTTTTCCAGCTTGTCTGCCCTTGCCGGCTTATCTGCAGCCGCGTCAGTCTTCGACTGCGGGCGGCCGCCAGACTGGCTGCGACGCGCATCCGCCACCGGCGCTACAGACCGCTGCCGCAGCCAGTCGGAGTACCCACCGACATACTCGCCTACTTTACCCTCACCTTCCATCACCAGCACCTGGGTGACCGTGCGGTCAAGAAAGGCCCGGTCGTGACTGACCAGCAATAAGGTACCGCTGAATTCGGCCAGCAGCTCTTCCAGCAGCTCCAGCGTTTCCACATCCAGGTCGTTGGTCGGTTCGTCCAGCACCAGGAAATTAGCCGGCTGGGCAAACAGCTTGGCCAACAGCAGACGGTTACGCTCGCCACCGGACAGAGTTTTAACCGGCGAACGCACACGCTCTGGCGCAAACAGAAAATCCCGCAGGTAGCTGATGACATGCTGCTGACGGTCACCCACCTGTATCTGATCGGTACCCGGCGCAAGGTTGTCGCGCACCGAGCGCTCGGGGTCGAGTTGCATCCGTTCCTGATCGAAGTAAGCCAGCTTGAGCTGCGTACCCAGCGTGACTTCCCCCGCATCCGGCTTAAGGTCGCCGATCATCAGCTTCAGCAGGGTACTTTTGCCACTGCCATTGGGGCCGATGAGACCCACACGGTCACCACGCAGCAGGGTGGTGGAAAAACCTTTCACAATGGGTGTCGCGTCATAGCCAAACGATATCTGCTCAACCTCCAGCACAATCTTGCCGGATGCATTGCCCTGGTCGACCTGCATCCTGACCTGTCCCTGCCGGTCGCGTCGCGCACGCCGCTCCTCTCGCAACGCTTCCAGTCGGCGCACACGCCCTTCATTGCGGGTCCGCCGTGCCTTGATGCCCTGACGGATCCATACTTCTTCTTCCGCCAAATGCTGATCAAACTTTTTCGCTGCGTCTTCTTCAGCCGCCAGCTCTCTGGCTTTACGGGCCTGATAGGCGGCATAGTTGCCTGGATAGGAGCGCAGCATACCGCGATCCAGTTCGACGATGCGGGTGGCCAGACCATCGATAAACTGGCGGTCATGGGTGACAAAAACCACACTGCCACGGTATCCGGCAATGGCGGTTTCCAGCGCGGCGATGGACTCGATGTCCAGGTGGTTGGTGGGTTCATCCAGCACCAGCACGTCCGGCTGACTGATCAGCGCCTGGCCGAGCATGGCGCGCCGGCGGATACCACCACTGCATTCCGACATGCGGGCATCGGCCGGTAGATGCAGTTGATCCAGTACCGCCTCAACCCGCGCAGATACATCCCAGCCATCCAGTTGATCGATCTGACTCTGTACCCGATCCAGCGCCTTGAGCGAATCGGCATCCCCCGCTGCATGACTGAGTCGGTGAAACTCCGCCAGCAGTGAACTCAGGTTACCCAGCCCGGCGGTGACGGTTTCATAAAGGGTGGCGTCAGCACTGGCCGGCACTTCCTGAGCCAGTTTGGCAATGCGGGTGCCGGCTTCCAGCCAGACCTTACCCGCGTCCAGTTGCTGATTACCCACCAGGACATTCAGCAGGGTGGACTTGCCCGTACCATTGCGGCCGATCAGGCAAACCCTTTCTTTGTCTTCCAGCACAAAATCCACCTGGTCGAGCAGGGGTACATGGCCGAACGCCAGGCTGGCGCTTTGCAGTTGTAGTAGCGGCACTTGAATTCACACGGTTGCGGAACGCGCACTTTAGTGGATACAACGGGCGCAATCCATCGCTGCACAGGCGTCACAAAGCGTACAACATACCCTTGACTTTGGTGGGGCAAAGCCTCAGGGTTCGCGTCTTAATCGAACGTGCAGCATTGTTGTTCGACAATGTTTTATCGATAACTCCCCCGTCCCTCCTTAAATCGCACGTAGGAAATACGGCGACTGCGCAGTAGCGCGTTGCAGAACTCGCATGCGGGTCTGCTTTAAGGAATACATTTGAATCAAGTATCAGTATCGGCTTTCACTCAGCTGGGTGTTGCCTCAATATTTAACAATCAACTCAACGCAGCTGGTTATCTCGAACCGTCCAAAATACAGGCCGCGGCTATCCCGCTGTTGCTGCAAGGCACTGACGTGCTGGGTATCGCCCAGACCGGCACCGGCAAAACCGCCGCCTTCGGCCTGCCGCTGTTGCAACGGTTGCAGGAAGCCAAACAGAAAGCCAAGCCCCGCTACCCGCGCGGACTGGTGTTAGCCCCTACCCGCGAGCTGGCGCTGCAGATCGTCAAAGAACTCAAGTTTTTCGGCCAGCCTACTGATCTCAGCTTCGCTGCGGTTTATGGCGGTGTCGGTCAGGGTCCGCAGGTTAAAGCCCTGCGTGGCGGGATCGACATCCTGGTGGCGACACCAGGTCGCCTGCTCGACCTGATTGAACAGAAACATTTGTCGCTGGACGAGGTGTCCATGCTCATCCTGGACGAAGCAGACCGTCTGCTGGACATGGGCTTCATTCGCGATGTATCCAAGATCGTTGCCATGACCCGCAAAGACCGTCAGTCGCTACTGTTTTCAGCAACGCTGCCGAAAGAGGTCAAAGAACTGGCTGAAGACATTCTCAACAAGCCGCAGAAGATCGACATCGCACCCAAGCAGATGACCGTAGAAAAGATCGAGCAGAAGGTCGTGATGGTCGAAAACTCCGACAAGCGCAGTGCGCTGGTGCATTTGTTAACCAATACTTCAGTGACCAAGGCCATTGTCTTTGCGCGTACCAAACATGGCGCTGACAAAATCGCCAAACAACTGCGTAAATCCGACATCGAGGCCGATGCCATTCACGGCAACAAGTCACAGAACGCCAGAGTACGTTCCCTGCAGGCCTTCGAGTCCGGCAAGTGCTGGGTACTGGTCGCCACCGACGTCGCTTCACGCGGCATTGATATCGATGCTGTCAGCCATGTCATTAACTATGAACTGCCCCATGAACCGGAAAGCTACGTGCACCGGATCGGCAGAACCGGCCGCGCCGGCGCTGAAGGCATAGCCTGGTCACTGGTGGACGATACAGAACGCAAGCGTCTGAAAGCCATCGAGCGCCTGGTTAAACAGAGCATCCCGGTGGTGGACCTGTCATTTGAGCGGTTGGCGGCCATCGTACCGGACAAGCAGCAGGACAAAGACTCGCGCGGCAATGGCAACAGCAGCCGCAAAGAACAACAGGGTCAGAGTCAAGGTCAGGGACGACGCAGGAAAGGGCAACAGGCCAGAGGTCAGGGTCAGAGTAGAGACGGCAACAGCCAGAGTAGAGACGGCAACGGTCAGCCTAATCAGTCGCGCAACAAACAGCGCAATCAACGCGGCAAGCCGAACGGTCAGCGACGCAATCCCTATCAGCCCCTGGTACCGCCTGACGATTCTGTCACGCGCGAGCAGGAACTGCAGGCGCAGGGCAACGTTGTTAAACCCGAGGGTTCTCAGCGTCAACCAAAGCGACGCAGAGCACGCAACAACGCGGCTTAAGTACCGCCGGGCTCAATAAGCCGGTTGTCGACCTGGTACTTCAACAGGATCTCGTCGATGACCGCTTCGCTGGCGGCCCGAATATACGCGTGACGCACATCGATCAGTACCTGATCGCGCACCGCTGAAAACTCAGGCTGAAACCCAGGCTCCAGTTTGCTCAGCCGGACCAGATGCCAGCCATGAGTTGACCTGAAGGGCCCCTGCCAACGATCCGTAGCGGCCTGCCGGGCAAAGATCTGCTCGGCAAACGCCGTGCCGAAATGACTGGCGATGAAGTCTTCAGTCCGATCCACATAATTCAGATGGTAGAGAAAGCGCTGGCCCATGTTGGCCACGCTAGCCGGCTCTGCATGCAACCGTTCCAGCGCTGACCGAGCCTCGCGTTCAGCATCATCGGCGTGGGCGAAATAGATATGACGGAAAGTAACCCGGCCCGGTCGCCAGTAGCGCTGCGCATGGTTGCTGAAGTATTCCCGTGCGACGTCATCATCGATTTCCAGATTGGTGGATGCCACTCCCTGGGCCAACAGCTCGACGCGCTGGATCAGGCGCCGCCGGATCACATAATCGCTTTCGGCAAACCCCAGGGCCTGTGCTTCGCGAAACAACGCTTCGTCGCGTACGTACTGTTGGACCCAGTCAGCCAACACCTCAGGACTCGCCTGAGCCACCCGCTGCTCCGCTCGCTCTGGTTCAAACTCGCGGCTCTGCTGGCGGACGTAGGCCACCAATTGCGCCTCATCGACCACGATGGTGGTCTGTTGATTAACCTGGTGATTGCTGGCGAGCAGAAACAGCAGCCCACCCAGCAGCAGAAACCAGGTTAGTGGTTCGCGCACCAGTGCCTTCATCACAGTATGCATCAGCGCGATCTGGCCCCACCTGTCTGTTTCAGGGCGTATACCAGATGGGTGAAGTGTAAGCGCGATCCTGAATGACCATGGGCACCTCGGCCGGCAGCTTGAGGTCAAAATAGGCCGCGTCATAGGCTGTCCAACGCGGACGCGGGATTTCAATGACCCGCACATAGTAGAAGGCGCGCTCACTGCGGTCGAAATCCGGATCCTGCCAGACGCTGGCCAACGATGGCGCGCCAATGCTGTTGTCGTACTCAGCAGTGGCGACCTTCACCGTGGAACCCACGGCAGGCACTTTGCCGGTTTGCGGGTCAGGTTTGCGGTTGCCCGACCAGGCTACGTCATAGACCCGCTCCTGCAGTTGACCTTTGCTGTCCAGCCAGCCCTTGATCACCTGTATTCGATCGAGATTCGGCCCATCCGGGTCCTTGGCAGCGGTGACCATGAAGGTCGGGGTCTGGCCGCGTCGAGCGCCGGTCAGATCACCGCCCATGGGTACGCCCTGGCCGTAGCCGATGTCCAGATAGTTGGGACGGTTTACATCGCCCGCTTGAAACTCCCAACCACCAAAAAAACGCACGTTGATACGTGACCCGGTGGTGGCGTATACCTCGCGGCGTTTCATCGCCGCAAACAGGCTTTCGCGGGTGTTTTCGCGGGCCCACACAGCGGCATAGCCCGATGCAACGATGCGCCAGTTCTGCCACAGCTGGTTACCTGCCATGGCGTTTTCAGTGCGTTCAGTACCAGGCTCAGACTCCGGAAATTTGCCGAAAAAGTTATCTTCCTGGGCGGTGGAGAATGTGTTGTGACCGTCCGTGCTGGCGATCATGCCGAATTTGAACGGGTTAGTACCCAGTTCCTGCTCGTACTTCAGACCCAGCTTCAAGGCACTGCGGGCATACTCATGTTTCAGCATCCACTCTTCTTTGTCCTGGGTGCGACCGATGTTGTCCCAGTCCCAGTTTTCGTAATCGGCAAACTCGTCCTGGGGCGACAATGTCGGGTGCGCTTCACCGTCGCCTTTCACCTGACTGACCTCATACACCGGCTCCCAGCGCTCACGCATTTCAGCATAGGCCGTGGTCAGGGGTTGTCCGTCCACCGTCTGGCTCGGGAACATCATGCCGTTGGAGAGATTACCGTTATGGGCAATGGCGAAGACTTCGCCACCAGTGGTGGCTTCATAGTCAGCCAGAGCCTGCCACAGGTCACGGGGATCGAGACTGTCCTGACCGGAGAAAGGCGGCAGTTGCGCGACCTTGTCAGCGCTGTCCTTGTAGATCACCACTCGATGCAGGTTGTTACCATTGATCATCGAGGTCCATTCGTAACCGGTAAACGCGGTGAACACACCCGGTACGTTGTAGTCGTCGGAGGTCTGTGCCACATCCGTCCAGATGGTACGGCGCACATCTTCCGGAAAGTGATAGTTGTTTTCGGGATCAGACATACTTGCGGTAAAGGCAGCGATCATTTTCACTGAGTCACCTGACGCGATGTAGCCAGCCCACTGCTTGCCGGCATCGGTATTGACCACCAGTGGGTCATTTACATTAAACCGGTAATAGCCACCGAGGTACTCGGCATGATCTGACACCACCAGAAAATCCAGCGGGCGGCGCAACTGCACCTGCATGCCATTGTGGGCCATGATCGCCTGGCCCCGGGCAAAGCGATAAGCATCGGCCGGTGTCAGATTCATGTTGCCCAGCGAATACGCATCGGCCGAGTTACGGGTATGCAGGTGCGTATCGCCCCAATAGACATTCTGCGGATAGTCCAACCCTACCGGTCGCGAATAATTTTCCGCCGCCAGCAGCAGTGGGCTCAGCAGCAACAGACCACCGCTGCAAACCAGTTTCAGCCAATCTACGCTCAATTTTCTCTCCCTCAAGATCGCGTTCAGATATCCGCCAGACGCTCCAGACCCTCGTGATCCAGCGCGGCCGTCACGTGCCGGCTGGCCATCGTGATGGCCAGTGCTTTGCCGCGTTCGTTATTCAGATCCATGCCCGCACCGACCACCATGGAGGTGGCCAGCCCTCCCATCAATTGGGCATGACCGTAGTCATCCCACAGTTGCGCGAAAGTGTAGCCGTCTACGCCCTGTGCCAACAAGACATCAAGGTAGGCCTGCACACATTCACGCTCGCATTCACGGCGCAGCTCCGGAGCCATGGAGCCGCCCAGAATATAGGCCAGATCATAGGCGCCAGGACCGCGGCCGATGCCCTGCCAGTCGATAACTTTGACGCTGTCCGGGCCGAACAGCATGTTTTCGACGCGGAAATCCTGATGCACCAGGGTCCAGGGGCTGCGCCCGGCGAGTACTTTGTTGATCCGCAGGTAGTTGCCTGCAAAGCCACGGTAAACGTCCAGCCCCCGCGGCGGCAGGTGGTCGGCGAACATCTGGCTGAACGGCTCGATCAGGTCATTGAGCAGCGTGTCGACGAACTCTATGCGTGGCCCGGTCATGCTGGGAATCCAGGCCAGCGCCTCATCTTCGGCCTGGTCCCACCACACCGCATGCACATGGGCGAGTACTTTGACCGCCGCCAGCGCCTGTTCCTGAGTCATGCCCGCCACCTGGTCGGCCATTTCCAGATCACACAAATCTTCCATGACGATGACGAAATTGGCAGTCCCCGGCTCGATGGTGGCGCAGTAGACATGGGGCAGACCCACCGGCACCTTGGGTGCCAGTTCGTTGTAGAAGCGCACTTCTGCAGCGAACATGCCCAGCGCCACACCCTGGGCTCTGTTTTCTTCAAAGGACGACGGCAGCTTAACCACCACACTGGGGGTGGCACCTCCGGACGCCATTTGCGGCTGCACCCGATAGATGTCACCCATGATGCCCACACCCTGCCCGATCTGCGTCACCTGCATGTCTTTGAGCTCAAGCGCCAGCACGTCACCCAGCCACTCCGGAGTGACATCGTCAATGGTCCTGGGAATCTCTATGTCAGCCATTATCTTTCCAGCCAATACCGCTACACTGGCAGGATGCCTGAATCACAAGGCTAAGCAAACAGGGGAAAGTATGTTCGACTTCAACAACAAGACGGTGCTGATCACGGGCGCTTCGTATGGACTGGGTGAACAATTTGCATATGCATTCGCCGAAAGTGGTGCGGATCTGATCCTGACAGCCCGCTCAACAGATCTGTTGGAACAGGTGGCGGTAAAGTGTCGCGAACACGGGGCCACGGTTACGGTCGTTAGCGGCGATGTGGCTGAAGAAGCCGATGTCAAAAACGTCATCACCACCGGCCTGGCCGAGCACGGTAAAATCGACGTGCTGATCAACAACGCCGGCATTGCCGATCCACGCGGTGTGGCTGCCGAGCAGTTTGATGCTGAAACCTTCAATCGCATTCTGGCGGTGGACCTGGTGGGCGCCTTCTATTTCGCCCGTGACTGCGGCCACCACATGCTCAAACGCAGCAGTGGCGCCATCGTCAACATCTGCTCCATCCTCGCCAGCGGCGGCAATGAGAACAATGTCATCGGCTACACGGCGGCCAAAGGCGGACTGTTGAACCTGACTTACCAGCTCGGGGTGGAGTGGGCCGACCGCGGGGTACGGGTCAACTCGGTTTCACCGGGCTTTATCGTCACGGAAATGACCCGCCCCATGCTGGAAGCCATGGGCATCGACAAGTGGATCGCCAGTCGCACGCCTATGCGCCGGGTGGGCGAAGCGCAGGAGGTGACCAACGCGGTATTGTTCCTGGCCTCGGATCTGGCCAGCTATATCACGGGTGTCGATCTGCTGGTGGATGGTGGTACCAATGCCTCGAACGGCACCTTTCAGATCCCGCCCATCCATCATGAGTGGAATACCGACAAACCCATGGTGCCCACCGACTATGAGCCGGTGCAGCCACGACCGGAATGGTATCAGGCGTTATCGGCGGGCATTCCCGGACTGCACTACCCGATGCCGGATACCCCGCCGGAAGACTAGGAAACTGTAAACCCGCGTACGAACGGCCGCTTTCGGCCAGGAGCCGCCATTCCTATATTTTATTAGTAGCGGTTCGTATCTGAACCGACTCTCCATAGTGAAGGCGGAGCTTAGCGTGGGTCGTCCCGTCCGCCCGGTCCCTGACTCCTTCCAGCGAATTTGATGTCAACCAGACGGATGCCTCATTGGGCTTAATCCATTTCCACATGACGCTAAAACCGAAGCTAAAGTCCTTTTGGTCAGTAGCAAGCAGCCGCACTTCGCCATCGGGCAGAGTCAGGTGAAATTTGTGTCCCTCACGCTGCTTCGGCTTTATTGAAAGATCGCTGAAAATCTCGTCAATAGACTGGCTCGGTAGTTCGTTCTCTTCGTAGTCGGGAAACAGCTCTTCGATTGTTTTCCCGGTATGTGACGACTGTATGTCCTCTAAAAAAAGAACTTCCACCACGTCGTCTTCCGACAGTTCACGTCCGCTTATCCAAGTCAGGTGAGTAGTACCTTCTCCGCTATAGTTTCCACCTGTTAACTCGACAACAGCGAGTTCATCACCAACTACGTCGCCACTCACCCGGAGACTAATGAGATTCAGCCCATCATTAGATACTGATGCAACTTCATGCTCATTAACCAAAACTCTTAAACCAGCCATAACTAAGTACACGATCTTTCAGGGGAGAATTAGCGCAGTATATTGCATTCAACACGGCTCAATATGTCCGGATTGGGTCGATTGGAGTTCCCAGGATTTAGTGGACACTCTGTTTCGCTCAAGCCATGAGAAGCGAGGTCTACAGTGCCAAAGAAAGAGCCCAGCGAAGTTCGCCGAAAGTATGCATTCATAAAAGCCAAGCAGGGAAAGCACGACGTTAGAATGATGTGCCGCCTGTTGGGAGTTGCCCCAAGCGGGTACTACAAATGGCTTAAACACCCGAAATCGGAACGCCAAAAAGAAGACGCTCGATTGCTTCGTCTGATCCGAGCTTCGTATAAAGCCAGTCAGGGCGTGTATGGCGCGCCGCGCGTTTTTCTGGATCTAAGGGAAGCAGGGGAAACTTGCAGCAAGCATCGTGTCGCCCGGCTTATGCGTGAAAATGGTATTCGGGCCCAGGCTGGATACCGCACGCGTCGATACGTTGCTGGCAAACCCGCCGAACTGATTCCTGATTTGGTCAAGCGAGACTTCAATGTCTCACGCCCAGACAAGGTATGGGTCACAGACATCACCTATATCCGCACTTGGGAAGGTTGGCTTTACGTAGCTGTTGTTTTGGACTTGTTTTCGAGAAAAGTTATCGGCTGGGCTGCACATCAAACATTGCGCCGGGAGTTAGCGCTGGATGCGATCCTAATGGCAGTTCGCCAGCGAAAGCCACATGGGACTATTATCCATTCCGATCAGGGTTCACAGTACGGCAGTGACGACTGGCGCAGATTCTGTAAATCGAACAAGCTCGAGCCTAGTATGAGCCGTCGCGGCAACTGCTGGGATAATGCCGTCGCGGAGTCCTTTTTCAGCAGCCTCAAGAAAGAACGCATCAAGAAGAAAATCTACAAAAATCGACAGATCGCATCCGAAGACATATCAGACTATATCGACGCGTTTTATAATGCGACTCGACGACATCAGCATTTGGGAGGCGTCAGTCCTAATGAGTTTGAAGCTTCAAATACGAAGTTTAAATCCGATGTCCACTAAAAGCTGGGAACTCCAGATAGCGGACGCTCGAATAGACGATTTACTAGCACGCTGGACTCAGTCGCTGTCCGCCACCGCCTGTTTGAGCAGATCGACGTGGGAACCGACGAAAAAGTCCGCCACCACCCGGTTTTTTACCAGCCCGGACTGGTCGATGTGAAAGGTGGCGCGCCGTACGCCCATACCAAAGGGTCCATCTACGCCGTAGGCACGGATGACCTTCTTGCCGGGATCACCCAGTAGGGAGAACGGAATATCGTACTGTGCGGCAAAGCGCTCATGACTTTTCTCACTCTGCGGGCTGATGCCGATGATGGTCAAACCCACATCCTCGACCCCGGCGTAGTTGTCACGAAAAGTGCATGCCTCGGCGGTGCAGACCGGCGAAAAATCAGCCGGATAGAAATACAGGATGACGCCCCCGGTGGCGAGCTCCGCCTGCAGCGATATCAGCTCACCGTGCTGGTCCGTCAATTCAAACTCTGGCGCCGGGTCCCCGATATTCAACATGTCGTATCTCACTGTGTTTGTAGACCGAGATTCTACTTTATAGGGACGACTTTAGCTGTATGATGCCGGCCCCGATACAAGTGACCTGCCCATGTCCGCCGAGCAAGATTTCGCCAGTCTGGATCTGTCCCCCGCGCAGTTAAAAAACCTTTCTGAACTCGGCTACCTGAGCATGACGCCCATTCAGGCCGAGAGTCTGCCGCTGATGCTGGCTGGACAGGATCTGATCGGTCAGGCCCGCACGGGCAGCGGTAAGACCTGTGCCTTCGCGCTGGGTCTGTTGCGCAGCATCGACGTCAGCAGCAACCAGGTGCAAGCACTGGTGGTGTGTCCCACGCGGGAGCTGGCAGAGCAGGTAACCCAGGAAATACGCCGCCTGGCCCGAGCCCTGCCAAATCTCAAATGTCTGACGTTGACCGGTGGCAAACCGCTGGGACCGCAGAAAAACTCGCTGCAGCATGGTGTACATGTGGTGGTCGGCACGCCGGGTCGCCTGCTCGACCACATCGAACGCACCACGTTGGATCTTAAAGAACTGAAGACCCTGGTGCTGGATGAAGCCGACCGCATGCTGGATATGGGTTTCCTGCCGGATGTGACCACCATCGCCAGAGCCGCGCCCGGAAATCGACAGACCCTGCTGTTCTCTGCGACGTATCCACCGGAAATACAGCAGATCAGCCGCAAACTACAGCGCAACCCGGCCATGGTCACGGCCGATATCGCCGCCCAGGGTGAAGCCATCCAGCAGCTGTTCTTCGAAGTCAGCAAGCACGAGCGGCACGGCACCCTGCTGGCTATTTTCGCCCACTACCAGCTGACCTCGGCACTGGTGTTCTGCCATACCAAGGTTCAGTGCAACCAGGTCGCATCCCTGCTTAATGACCATAAGATCCAGGCTCGTGCGCTGCACGGCGATTTTGAACAACGGGAGCGGGATCAGATACTCATCCAGTTCAGCAACGACAGCTGTCCGGTGCTGGTGGCCACAGATGTGGCAGCCCGCGGTCTGGACATCAAGGCCCTGCCGGCGGTGATCAACTACGAGCTGCCCCGCGATCCTGAAGTCTATGTCCACCGGGTGGGACGCACCGGGCGTGCTGGAGAGAGCGGCCAGGCGTTCAGCATCTTTACCGAAGCGGAGGCCTCGCGTGTTAAAGCCATTGAGGCATTTACCGGCGAGCCTTGTCTGCGCGACGTGTACGCTTCGCTGGATCAGAACCCGGACTACCGACTGTTTGCCGCCATGACCACCGTGGAAATCAATGCCGGGCGTAAGAACAAGATCAGACCCGGCGACGTACTGGGTGCGTTGACCAAGGACGCCGGCCTGGACGGCGCAGACATCGGCAAGATCAATATCGGCGAGACCAACTGCTATGTCGCCATTGCACGCGCCGCGGCGCCCCAGGCGCTCAATTATCTGGCCCGCGGGCGGATCAAAGCACGTAGTGTTAAGGCCCGCATCGTAAAATAACCCTGCAGCACTGTGTGCAGTGAGTTGCACTCTGGGGCAACCCAGGTACAGTGAACTGACCCAACCTGGAGACGGGCCTGTGAAAATACCGGATTGGCGTCTGCTGACCTGTGTCGGCCTGACATACGTGGCAACTGCCGCCAGCGCTCAGGCAGCGACCGTGCTGACCATGAATGGCGTGCAGGAGATCTCGCCTACGCTGCCCGCTCCCACCGACCTGTGGGTGCGCACCCAGGATCTGCCCAAAATTGATGGTTTTGAACTCAAACCCGAAGGCGCCTGCCTGGACGACATCTGTGTGCCTATCCGACAGCAGGAAGATTCCAGTATTTTTGTGCAACGCAGTGGCGACGGCTGGGTTAACGCCACCGAACTCGCGCGGCGGGTGCAACAGCCGGTGGTAGCGGACTACACCAGCGATACCTGGAGTTTCGGCGCCATCCCGGTACAACGTCAGGCCTTTCACAATCAGGGCATAGCTCCGGATTTCACCCTGCCCGACTGGCAGGGTAACCAGGTGTCACTGTCCGACTTTAAGGGCAAGAACATCATGCTGCTCAGCTGGGCCAGTTGGTGAGGCTGCCGCTATGACCTGTCAGGTTGGCAGGCAGTTTACGAAAACATCGACCGCGAAGACTTTGTCATCATCGCCGCAGCCCAGGACGTGGAAGGGCTGAAGGCGGCCGCCCCCTGGTATGAACAGGCGGGTATCACCTTTGTCGGCCTGGTGGATGTCAATCACACCATCAGCGCCCTGTATAATCTGGTTAACGTGCCCTCGGCAGTCTGGATTGACCGTACGGGTAAGGTGCGCCGCATCGATGAGGGTGCATACGCCACCACGCACAAAAACGGTGATTTTGAGTTTGGCCGCGCCGACTATGCGCCGATGGTGGTCAACTGGGCACACAGCGGTGACGCAAGCCCCTACCTTAAGGACGCCAAGCAGATCAAGCTTAAGGCGCCGGATAAGGAACAGGCCCGCGCCGAGCCCGCATTCAGATTAGGCAATTATTTCCAGAGCCAGGGCAACGAAGACAAAGCCGACGAATACTGGGCCCTGGCGCAGAAGCTCAATCCGGACAGCTGGAATTACCATCGGCAGGACTGGTCTTACACGCCGGAAGAAGCCGGCCGTAACTGGGTGAAGAAGGTTGAATCCCTGGGCGACAAGCCTTATTACAAACCCATCGAAGGCCTGGACACAAAAACAGACTAGGGCGGCTCTGCTTCAGTCTCATCTGCTTAAAGCCCCCTTTGCGGGTTGCTCAGGCGGAGCTTACCTAGGGCTTGGCGTGTTCCCGCCAGACGGTGCCTTCCCGACGTTTGTCAGCAGCACCGTGCACACCCTCAGCGTCGATCACAATGACATGCAGACCTGAGTTTTCACCTTCTCGCTGCTGCACATCGTAGCCCAGCCCGGCCAGATGTTCAGCAATCGTCTGGCCTTCGGGCATGGACACTTCCACACGTATGCGATCACCCCGAGCGATGATGTTGGCATGATCCAGGGCTGCCTGTGGCGACAGACCCCAGTCCATCACCCCGAGGATGGATTTAGACACATAGGCCGGAATGGAGTTACCACCCGGCGAACCCGTCACCATGCGCAGCCCACCCTGGGCATCAAAAATCATGGTCGGCGACATGGATGAGCGCGGCCGGGTATGCGGGCGGATGGCATTGGCCTGGGGCGGCGCGTCGGCATCATAGTCCCGCGCAAAGTCAGTCATTTCATTGTTGAGCAGAAAGCCATGTGCCCAGCGCGACGAGCCAAACGGCGCTTCTACCGTGGCGGTCATGGCCACTGCGTTGCCCATGCTGTCGATGATGCTCAAGTGGGTGGTCCCCGCCGCTTCCTGAGTGGTATCCACCGACCAGGTAATGGCGTCAGCCCGTCCAAGGACGGCTGCCGGGTCACCATGCACAGCGGGCGCATCAGGGGCGAATTTCTGCTCTGCGCGGTGCCTGAGATAGACAGGATTCAGCAGGTCCTCAAGTGACACCTGAACGGCATCCGGATCACCAAAGTAATGATCGCGGTCGGCATAGGCCAACCGTTGGGCATCCACAAAGGCGGTTTTGCGATCCAGCCGGGTGCTGTCAGCGTCCACCAGGTGATCATAGATGGCGGCGATCATGATCTGCGCCCCACCTGATGAGGGCGGCGTTGTGGTGCAGATTCTGTCGGTCCTGAAAACGCCACAAACCACTGGACGCGCCTTCACTTCATAGGCCGCCAGGTCTGCCAGGGTCAGACTGCCGCCCAGCGGCTCCGCCTGCACAGCATCAACGATAGCCCGGGCTATGGGGCCCTGGTAAAAGGCCGCTGGGCCTTCCGCGGCGACGCGCTTGAGGGTGTCGGCATAGGCCTGATTGACCAGCTTGTGACCGGCCGGGAGCGGCACGCCGCCGGGATAGAAATAGTCCCGGGTGGGCGGGTTGACACTGAGTCGGCCGCGACCGTTCAGCCGTTGCAACATGTCTGCCAGTCGCGGAGACACCGCAAAGCCATCTTCAGCCAGACGTATGGCCGGCGCGAACAAGTCGCGCCACGGCAGAATGCCGTACTTGTCATGCGCCGCTTTGTACAAAGCCACAGCTCCGGGCACACCCACCGCCAGACCACTCTGCCAGGCGGTAAAGAAATCCATAACCTCGCCGTCACGCATGAACATATCCACGCGCGCCCCGGCGGGCGCCATTTCCCGGCCGTCCAGGAAGGTCATCGCCCGGCTCTGGTAATCAAAGGTGAGCAGAAAGGCACCACCCCCAAGGCCTGAACTCTGTGGTTCAACCAGTCCCAGTACGGCATGGGCTGCAATCACCGCATCCACGGCATGACCGCCGCGGGCAAGCATGTCAGCGGCCGCCTGTGTGGCATGGGGATTGGCGGTCGTGGCAATCGCGCCATGGGGCCAACCCTGCACCGGTGCCGCCGGTGTTTTCGCTGTTACAGCTACGTCCGCACAGGCACTCAGACACAGGCCCAGCAGGACCACGGAAAAGGCATTAAAAAATTTAGACATCGACTCGCGGGGTGACTTCAGGGAAACCGCATTGTACGCGAATCCCGCCGCTGCATAACCCGCGTTCAGGCCGCCAGGGCGTGAAAAAACGCGCGGGTCTGTTCGTTGGTCGGATACAGACTTTCGATACGCAGTTCGTCCAGGGTGACATCCAGCGGGGAGTCAAAGGCCGAGACTACGGTAAAGAAGCTCAGCTCGATATCACCCACTTTGATGTCCATGGGTAAAGCCGGATGCAGCTCGCTCTGATCCAGCGCGAATTCTTCCTCTGGACCGGCCAGTGCGATCAGCTGCTGCAGCGCCTCTTGTACCTCCGGGTCTACCGATGCCATTGCCTGACGACGCAGCCGCCGCGCGAAGTCCGGCGCGATCTGTGACCAGTTGGTAATATGCGGGCGCAAACCCTGCGGATGCAGGGTCAGCCATGCCACGTTGCGCACGCTGTTATCATCGTCCAGCGTCCACAGCTGGGCGTCGGTGCCGAACTTGAGCATGCGATCCGCCGCCGCATTCTGCATTTTCACATTCCAGCACGGGTCGATGACAAAGGCCGGTAACGGGTCGTGGTGATCCAGCATGGTTTTGAGCACATTCATGGCCGGCTCCATGGCCGGTTCACTCAACTCGCGTTCGCGAAACGTGCCGGCGTAACCGGCTGCCTGCAGCATCACGTTGCGTTCGCGCAGCGGCACATCCAGCGCCTCTGAAAGGCGCACCACCATTTCGCGACTGGGCTGACTTTTGCCCGTCTCCAACCAGCTGACATGGCGTTGCGATACATTGGCGGCGAGCGCAAGTTCCAGCTGCGAGAGTCTGCGGAACTGGCGCCAGCTGCGGCACACCGAACTGAAATCCTGGCCTGTTGCACCCATGGCTTATCCTCCATTCATGATCCCAGTAAAACCCTGACACGGCATCAGATCAATAACCTTGAAGGTTATAGCAGTGATCCAGCCAGCACTCGAACCTGCTGAACTAAAGCCAGGATTTTCACTCAAAGGAGTACTACAAGATCACCCCGGGAAAGCCCATGATAGGCCCCTGGCAAGACATCACTCCACCATTAGGACCTCATCATGCGTACGCTCCTGTTCTTCATTGTTCTCAGTCTGACCGCCTGTACCGCCACTGAGACCCGGCGTTCCACCGGTACCGTGGTGGATGACGCGACCACCATCACGCGCATCAAGGCCGCACTGCTCAAAAATCCGGTCACCGATGGCCTGGATATCGAGGTGCGCGGCTACAAGGGCCGTATTCAGCTCAACGGCTTTGCAGATTCCAGCGAAGAAGTGGCCGAGGCCGGGCGCATTACCTCTGCCATTCGAGGGGTCAACAACCTGGCGAATAACCTGCAGATCGTGCCCACCAGCCGACGGGTAGGTGAGTACATTGACGATAAGGTGCTGTTCACGCGCCTGAATGCGGCGCTGGCGCGGGACCGGGCAGTGAGCAACCTGCAGGTCGATGTTGAGGTCAATCGCGGCACAGTGCTGCTGGGCGGCTTTGTCGACAACAGAGAGGAAAAAGAAGCTGCCGAGGCTGCCGCTCGACGGGTATCCGGTGTGCTTGAGCTGAAGAGCTTTATCGAAATCAGGTAAGCCTCGTTCGGTGCGCTGTCTTCTTATCCGCACAGGCCTGCTGGCGCTTTTGTTTGGCGCGGTGGCCTGCGGCCAGCCTGGTTCCAGCCAGCGTGACGCCAGCCAGAGCACCGACGCACCTGCAGTGGTGCGGCTGGCGGTAGCGTCCAACTTCCAGGCACCGATGCAGAACATTGTCGCCCACCTTGAGGAGACGAGTGGCATGTCACTGGTCGTCTCCTATGGTGCATCCGGCAAGTTTTATGCGCAGATCAGACAGGGCGCACCGTTCGATGTCTTCCTGTCGGCCGATCAGGACAAACCACAGCGCCTGGTGCAGCAAGGGCTGGCGCTGGCCGACAGCCGTTTTACCTATGCAACGGGCGCACTGGCGCTCTGGTCTGCTGACCCCGCCCTCGTCGATGACAGTGCCGCCGTACTCGCGACCGACCGCTTCAGCAGACTTGCGCTGGCTAACCCGCGCTTTGCACCTTACGGGGTGGCGGCTGAGGCTGTGCTTCGGGGCATGGGCTTAGTAGACTCCACGCGGTCGCGGTGGGTTACAGGTGAAAATATCGCCCAGACATTTCAATTCGTCCACAGCGGTAATGCTGACCTCGGCTTTATCGCACGCTCGCAGCTGCCGATGGTGAGCGGCGGTTCCACCTGGCTGGTACCCGCACACCTGCATCCCCCCATCCAGCAGGATGCGGTGTTGCTCAGCCGCGCTACAGACAATGCCTCTGCCCGCCAGTTTCTAGCCGCTTTGCAGTCCCCCCCGGTGCAGCAGATCATCGAGCAATTCGGCTACCTGCCGCCTGCTGCCAATACACCATGAGTTTCAGCGATGCGGATCTGACGGCAATCTGGCTGACCATCCGGCTGGCCACCACGGTGACCGTGCTGTTGCTGATTATCGGCACCCCCATCGCCTGGTGGTTGAGTCGGACCCGTTCGGTCTGGCGCGGGCCGGTGGCGGCCATCGTCGCCCTGCCTCTGGTATTGCCACCCACGGTGCTGGGTTTCTATCTGCTGCTGGCCATGGGGCCAGACGGCATTATCGGCAGCACCCTGGCCCTGTTGGGACTGCCTTCGCTGGCATTTACCTTCTGGGGGCTGGTGGTGGCGTCGCTTTTTTATTCCATGCCGTTCGTCATTCAGCCCATTCAGAACGCCATGGAGGCCGTGGACCGGCGTCCGCTGGAAGTGGCTGCCACTTTAGGTGCCAGTCCAGTGGATCGTTTTTTCTCTGTGCTGCTGCCGCTGGCAAAACCCGGCTTTATCACTGCCGCAGTGCTGGGCTTTGCCCATACGGTGGGTGAGTTCGGCATCGTGCTGATGATCGGCGGCAGCATTCCAGGCGAAACCCGCGTGGTGTCAGTGCAGATTTATGATCATGTCGAAGCGCTGGCTTATGGCGACGCGCATGCGTTAGCAGCCTTGTTACTGGTCTTTTCCTTTGTCGTGTTGCTGGGCCTCTATCTGTTCCAGGGTAAACGTCCGCTGCGCATCGGTCCGCCCCATTGACTGCTGAGCTGGACATCAGTGCACACCTGACTCTGCCGGGTGCAGGCTTTTCGCTCAGTTGTGATGTCACCCTGCCCGGCCAGGGCATTACCGCCATTTTCGGTGCGTCAGGCTCGGGTAAAACCACCCTGTTACGCTGCATCGCCGGGTTGGAAAAACCCACCCCGGGACGCATTGTGATTGCGGGTGAGTGCTGGCAGGACGACGCCACCTTTGTACCCACCCATAAGCGTGCGCTGGGCTATGTGTTTCAGGAAGCCTCCCTGCTCAGCCATCTGACCGCCGCCGCCAATCTGGACTATGCCGCCAGCCGTGCGAAGTATCGGCAACAATATTTTGCCCGGGACCACATCATCGAACTGCTGGATATCGGTGATCTCCTGCAGCGCTACCCGCACCAGCTTTCGGGAGGGGAACGACAGCGCGTGGCCATCGGTCGCGCCCTGATGAGTCAACCCCGGCTGCTGCTGATGGACGAACCACTGGCCTCGCTGGACAGCGAACGAAAACAGGAAATTCTCGCCTACATCGCCCGTTTTAACGCCGAAACGGACCTGCCCATCCTTTACGTCACCCACGCCATGGACGAAGTGACTCGCCTGGCAGACAGTGTATTGCTCATGGCCAGGGGGGCCGTGGTCGCCAACGGCAGTCCGGACGCGGTGTTCTCCAGGCAGGACTTGCCATTACCTGACGATCAGGATCTGGGCGTCGTATTGGCCGGTAAGGTGATTGAGCACGATGATCAGTGGCACCTGAATCAACTTGAACTCGCCGGCGGCAGCCGCATCTGGGTACGCGCAGGTGGACAGCAAATGGGGGAGCTGGTGCGCATACAGGTGCTGGCTCGAGACATCAGCGTCACCCTGTCCAATCAGCAGGACAGTAGCATTCTCAATCGCTTCCAGGTCGAAGTCACCGCAGTGGAAAAGGATGAAGACGAAGCCTTCGCGCTGGTGCGTTTACGCGCGGGCAGCGACACCTTTATAGCCCGGCTGACACAGCGTTCGGTCAACCATCTGGGATTGGCCGTCGACGGCCAGGTCTGGGCGCAGATCAAATCCGTCGCCGTGGTCGACTGACCCACCCAACTCATACCATTAACTACCCTGTGCGAAGCTCAATCAGATCGCATAGAATGCGCAGCTTTCGCTGCTTAGCGGAAGCTATCTCGCAGCAATTGCTGCCTGGAAGCACTGCATAAAATCTGCTTTATAGACAAGGAATTGGCTTGGATTGCCCGAAATGTACCGGCTCGCTTGAGGAAATCAGTGTTCGCGATCAGATCACACTGCATCGCTGTGATGCCTGCTTTGGTCTGTGGTGTAAGCCTGATGAACTGGCTCAGCTCAAATCGGCCTGGATGTCCGAGGCGCTGGTGGACGTGGGTAGTCCGTTGATTGGTGAAAAGCTTGACCGGGTGAAGGATGTCTCCTGCCCGCTGGGCCATGGGCCGATGGAAAAACACTCAGACCCGGAACAGCGCCACATCTGGTACGAACAGTGCAATACCTGCGAGGGTATCTTCCTGGACGCCGGCGAATTTACCGACCTCAAGTTCAAGACCCTGCTGGACTGGGTGCGCGGCCTATTCCGCTGAGCGCAACTCTGGTTCGGGCGGTGCCTTGCTGTGAGTCAGCACCAGCAACGCCGGCAGCAGGGTCAGATTAGCGACCAGCGCCAGCACCATGGCGATGGCCGTCCACAGGCCAAACATCACCGTGGGTACAAAGCTGGAAAAACACAGCACAGAGAAGCCTACCACTACCGTTGCGGACGTATAAAACAAGGCGCGACCAATGCTTTCGTGGCAGAAACTGATCGCCACACGGGCGTCGCCATGGCGCGCATACTCGACCCGAAAGCGATGCATATAGTGAATGGTGTCATCCACGCCGATACCGATGCAGACCGCTGCGATGGTAATCGTCATCATGTCCAGAGGCACACCGGCAAAGCCCATGGCGCCAATGACCGTGGCTGAGGCGAGGGTGTTGGGAATCATGCCCAACAGCGCCAGACCCAGCGAGCGCAACAGCACCAGAAACATGATGAAAACCGCCAGCAGGATGTAGGCCAGTGTATTGACTTGGGATTCCAGCAGTTGCGATAACATACCATTGAACAGCACCATCATGCCGGTCACCACCACCTCATCACGCTCAAAGCCCGCTTCGTTCTGCGCGAACTCAACGATCTGGCGACGGAACGCGCTACGGTCGAAACTGTCGGCACTTTCAATGATACGCCCGGCAAGACGCAACTCACCCGAGGCTGGATTGGCATAAGGCGCGATGATCTGTTGATGCAGGTCCGGCGGTATTGCGCCGAGGATCGCCACGATTTCCAGGCTGCCGAGCTTTTTGCCATCGGTGAACTCCAGCGCAAAGTCTTCAAGTGCCGTCAGCGACAGCACCTTACCTACCTGGGGTTGTGCATCCAGAAAACGGTGCACCTTTTCCAGCCGGTCCAGCATGCTGCGCGAATACCAGTAGCGTTCGGGATACTCATCCTCCACCTCGCTGAAAAAATCATCTTCGTCTGCGGGTGTTTCTTCATAGGGCGGAAAAGACAACACCACATCAAAGGGAATGGTGCCACCCAGATTCTGGTCGATGTAGCGCATGCCCTGATAAATCTCAGTGTCTTCGTCGAAATACTCAGCAAAGCGGTTATCCAGCGAGACCTGGCTGACGCCATACGCCGCTGCGATCGCAATCACAACACTCGATGCGGTAAACACCATGGGCCGCCAGCGGGCGATTTCGCCCAGGCCGCGGATAAAACTGTTGTGATCCCCGAGGTTATCCGCCGACTCGCCAATGGGCAGCAACAGCAGAATGGCCGGGAAAACCGTGAATGTGGTAAGCAGCGAAAGACCGATACCAATACACATCATCCAGCCGAAATCGGCGACCGGCAGGATCCCGCTGACCGTCAACGAACCGAACGCGGCGATGGTGGTGATCGCCGTGTAAACGCAGGGCCAGAGCTTGGCCTGCATGGTCTCGTAAACAATCGTGCGAGCATCCATATCCGGCTCAGTCAGGCGCAGCTCACGATAGTGGACAATCAGATGGATGGTCAGCGAAATGGTGGTAATGCCGAGCAGAGAGATAAAGTTGGACGAGATCACCGTCGCCTGCCAGCCCATAAACCCAAGCAGGCCCACAGTCAGCACCACACTGGCACTGGCGGTCAAGAGCGGCAGCACCACCCAGCGCACACGTCGGAAAAAGATCGCCAGCGCGACGATCATGAGAACGATGACAACCCCGCCAAAGGTCAGCAGGTCGCTTTTGACGTAGGTGATCATATCGGCGGCGATCATGGGCACACCACCCAGATGCAGCTCACCCTGATCCTGGTAGTGTGCGCGAACATCGCGTAAATCCTGGATCAACTGCGTACGGTTCTGTTGCTGGGTATCCTTCAGTGCGTTCAGCTCTGCCCGGGCAGCGGCGAGCTGCTCATCATCCGCCCCTTCCTGCCCGAGGGATACGAGCCGGTCACGGGCTTCGGCCAATGGCCTGTTAGCGCGCAGATCAATTTTTATGGCGGTCGCATCGGCATTGCGGGTGATCAGCAATTCTTTGAAAAATGGACTGCTGGCCAGTTCCTCGCGCGCCAGATCCAGATCTGTTGCGGGGGACATCAGCGTCGGAAAGCCGTCGACCAGCGCAGTGATCTCCACCGGTGGACTTTTCAGCAGCGGCGCATCCAGCACACTGAAGACGCTGCTGACACCCTCAACCTGGCGCAGATCTGCCACCAGCTCCTGCAATGTGGTAAGGGCCTCAGGACTGAAGGGCTCCGCCGAATGCGGCGCGAAGGTCAGAAACAGAAAGTCTTCGCCACCGAAGGTCTCGACCACCTGCTCAAAAGCCGCCAGATCAGGGTCTCCCTCCACCACCAGCGTGTCGGACGAAGCATCAAAGCGGAACGCCCCCATCTGGGAAAACGCCAGAAAAAGCAAAACAGCACAGCTTGCCAGGACCAAACGCGGCCACTGCAGATAGGCAAATCCACGGTTCATATTCGGTACAGCTGGCCTTATTTATACTTGCAGAATTCCAGGGAAACACAAAAGCGTCAGAAACCCTGAGTTTTAGATTTAATCAGAGCTTCCCTGGCGCGCAATTATATTACAATGCGCGGCGGCATAATAACGCATAGAAATAGTAACGCATCGACAAAATGGAGGTTCCCTTTGCGCGCCTTGAAACATATATCCTCAATCCAGGCAGGCCTGCTCATACTGGCTACGCTCTGCGCGTCTCCGGTCGCGTTGGCAGACATGGCCGGTGACTTTGAAGCCAATCTGACGGCCATCATCGACGTGGTTCGCGCGCCTGAACCTGATGAAGCCGAACTGGCACGACATATCGACTTTGCTGCGATCACCCGCGGCGTGCTGGGCAAACACGGCAAAACGCTTAGCGAGGAACAAAGGACGCGATTTCAAGCCGAGTTTGAAAAGTCGATGTTCGCGCTGTTGCGTTCCGCCACCGCAGCCGCTGGCGACTTTGACATCAAGGTGACCCAGACAAAAATCAGTGAAAAGCGCAGTACTGCTGGCCAGGCCTATGCCAATGTGATTCAGCAGAACGGTCAGAAAATCGCCGTCATCGCCTCAGTCGCACAGCAGGCCGACGGCTGGAAGGTACGCAATCTGATCTTCGACGGTGTGAACCTGGGTCTGACCTACCGCAATCAGTTCGACGAACTGATGAACCGGCATAACGGCAATGCCGACCAAGCCATCGACGCCTGGGCGCAGATTGGCGCCCAGAACGCACTCGACGCGGAATAACCGACTGCGACTAGAGCTTCTCGACCAGGTTACGCAGCTTGTCGCATTGGGCCACCCGCTCGGCGGTGGTTTTTCCCGCCAGACCGACGTTGAGCGCCGTCACGCCGGATTCACGCAGCGCGTGTAGGCGTTCGGTAACGAAACCTTCATCGCCAATCAGCGAGTTTTTAGCCAGGTAGTCTTCCGGTATGGCGGCTTCTGCCGCCTGCTTTTCTCCCGCTAGATACAGATCTTGAATCTGTCTGGCTTCCTCGGCATAACCACTACGCGAAAAGATGTCGTTGTAGAAATTTTTGGACCGGGCACCCATACCGCCGATATACAGCGCAGCTTGGGGACGGGCCAGATCGCGCAGACCCTCCATACCCTGCCCGATAGCCACCATGCCACCGGCAAACACTTCCAGCGGGGCGCGGTTCGGGTCCCGCTTGGCCTGACCCCGGGCTAGAGCATCCCCCCATACAGCCTGGGCCGCTTCTGCGGTGTAAAAAGCCGGCAACCAGGCATCGGCCAGTTCCGCCGTCATGGCCACACTGGCCTGACCCAGCGACGCCACCGCAATAGGCACTTCATCGCGCACCGGATGATTGATCAGCTTGAGCGGTTTACCGAGACCGGTACCCTGATCCTGGGGCAGCGGAATCTGAAAGTGCTTACCCATGTACTGCACCTTCTCCCGCCGCCAGACCATGCGACAGATATCGATGATCTCGCGCAGACGCGCAACCGGCGCGTGATAAGGCACCCCATGAAAACCTTCAATCACCTGGGGACCGGAAGCACCCAGCCCCAACATGCAGCGCCCATCAGAAAGGGCATCGATGCCGGCAGCAGTCATGGCCAGCAGCGAGGGTGTACGACTGTAAATCGGCAGAATGCCAGAGGCGATGGTGACCCGCTCAGTTTCCGCAGCGATATACCCCATGGCGCTGGGTGCATCGAAGGAGTAGGCCTCTGGCACCCAAACCACATCCAGGCCGGCCTGTTCCAGTTCTTTGATTTCGGCCACGGCTTCCTTGAAGCCGCTGGCATAACTCATCAGTGTCGATATCCGCATGGTCATTCCCCTCGCTTGCTTAACATCATGGTTTTCGGCAGTCTCACAGGCCGAAATCATACATGCAACTCAGGGGAGACGCAGGCATCAGTACCTTAAACACCGTGTTAACCACCGCAGATCACGAACTGGACTTTTCACCCATGCACCAGCGCATGCAGCACTACATCGACGAAGACATTCTGTCCTGCGTCAGCACGCTTGTCATGCGCGGCACCGACATTCTGGACTACCAGACGTTCGGTTATATGGACAAAGAGAGCAAAACGCCGCTGCGCCCCGATGCCATATACCGCATGTATTCCAACACCAAGATCGTCACCTCCGTGGCTTTGATGATGCTGTTTGAAGAAGGCAAATTCGCACTGACCGATCCGCTTGCGAAGTTCATGCCGGAATTTTCTGACATGACGGTGCTCAAACCCGACGCAGAGTCGGCCACAGATGTCGAACCCGCGCGCAGTGAGATCGAGATCCGGCATATTCTCAGCCACAGTGCTGGCTTCAGTTATGGCTTTATCGAGCCTGAGTCGATCATCGATCAGGCCTATATGAACGGCGGCCTCGACGTACTGAGCAACGCCACCCTGACGCTGGAGGAATTCTGCGACCGGGTGAGTAAACTACCGCTGGCATACCACCCAGGCACCAGCTGGCGGTACTCGGTCGCCACTGATGTCTGCGCCAGACTGATCGAAGTAATTTCAGGTCAAACTTTCGATGAGTTTCTTCAGGCACGTCTGTTCAAGCCGCTGAATATGGTGGATACCGATTTCTGGGTCCCACCGGAAAAAGCGGATCGTTTCATCACCATGTACGCGCCCGAAGATCTGCTGGATCCGATGAAGCCGGGTATGGTCTTTGCAGACAGCCCCACCGAGGGCACCTACAACCAGCCGCGCGCGTTCAAGAGCGGTGGCGGTGGCCTGGTATCGACCATCCCGGACTACATGACGTTTATCCGCATGATCGTCAACGGTGGCAGCTGGCAGGAGACTCGAATCCTGCAGCCGACCACGCTCAATCTGATGCGTACCAACCAGCTGGCCGACGGGGTTGGCGTGGCCTTTCCCATGTGGGCCATGCCGGGCACCGTATTCGGCCTGGGCTTTGCCCTCAAACAGACCCTGATGGAGGGTGAGCCAGCAGGGATGCAGGATGAATACCATTGGGGTGGTATGGCTGGCACCCACACCTGGATGGCACCGGAGGCAGGCATCATGGGTCTGTGTGCAACCCAGCGCATGCCCGGATTCTGGCATCCATTCAGCCATGAATTTAAAGCCATGGCCTACCAGATCGCGGGCTGACACAGCCTGAAGGAGATTCTGATGACCCACACCAGTGACCGACCTTTTCTGCTCAGCGAAGCCCCACAGCGCATTGGCGAACAACTGGGCGTCAGCGACTGGGTGTTTATCGATCAGATCCAGGTCAATATCTTCGGTGAAGTGACACGTTGGCGCACGCCCGGTCACTGCGACCCGGAGTTTGCCGCCAGAGGTCCCTACGGCGGCACCCTGATGCATGGCTTCCACATGTTGGGACTCTTGTCACACTTCTTTCAGGACTCCGGCCTGCATCCACAGGATGGCGAACGTCCCTTGAACTATGGGTTAGACAAGGTGCGCGTACTGAAACCGGTGGTGATTGGCGATGGTGTGCGTCTGCGTTCGCATATCAGCCTGCTGGATGCGCAGGACAAAGGTCGGGGCGAGGTCTTGTTAACAACCTGCCACCAGGTGGAGGTGGAAGGTGTCGAAGGCTACGCTCTGTACGCGGAATACCTGACCTACTGGCATCCGAAAAGCAGCTGAGGCTGACATACTGCGCGTTCGCTAACACATAAAATGAGCGGTATAGCATCGCAAAACGTCACAAAAGCTGGCACTCTATTGTGATCTATTGACCGTTAAAGAGACTTGACCATGGCACAGATATACCTCAACAGCAGCGACGAACAACGCCGCGATCTGGTTAAACGTGCACGCAGTGGTGACATGACCGTTTCAAACAAGGAAATGGCCGAAGCCTGGGCAATTAATCCCCACTACGACCCCTATGACGTACCGCTGGAGGCGATGGACCCTTCGCATCCAGCGCTGTTTCTGCACGGCACGCACTTCAGGCATTTCGAACGTTTGCGCGCGGAAGATCCTGTGCATTACCACGCCGACAGTATGTTTGGCCCGTACTGGTCTGTTACCAAATACGAAGACATCATGTATGTCGACACGCACCATGACCTCTTTTCATCCCAGCAGAAGAAAGGCGGTATCGCTCTGGGCGGCATCCCTGACCGGGAAGATGAGTATTCGCTGCCGATGTTTATCCAGGAAGATCCACCCCTGCACGACCAGCAGCGCAAAGTGGTTACGCCACTGTTTCTGCCCAACAGCCTGAAGGATCTGGAGCCGCTTATTCGCGAACGGGCGGGCAACATTCTGGACAATCTGCCACGCAATGAAGAATTCAACTGGGTGCGTCGGGTATCTGTGGAACTCACCGCGCAGATGTTGGCCACCTTGTTTGACGTACCCCAGGAAGATCGGCTCAAGCTGATCGAGTGGTCAGATACCATCCAGAATCTGGCCGACCCCGAAGCATTTGAGAACCCGGACGAGGGCTTCAAGGTGCTGTTTGAATGCCTGGCTTATTTTCAGGGCTACTACGAAGCACGCAAGAAAGAGCCGCCTAAATTCGACCTGATTTCCATGCTGGCGCACGACCCGTCCACCAACAACATGACACCCCAGGAACTGCTGGGCAATATCATGCTGTTGATCGTCGGTGGTAACGACACGACGCGTAATTCCATTTCCGGTGGCGTGCTGGCGCTGAATCAGCATCCGGACCAGTATGAAAAACTGCTGCAGAACCCGGCGCTGATCAACACCATGGTACCGGAAATCGTGCGCTGGCAGTCCCCGGTAGCGCATATGGCGCGCACCGCAACCGAAGATACGGAGATCGGTGGCAAACAGATCAGCAAAGGGGATCGGGTGTGCATGTGGTACATCTCGGGCAATCGTGATGAAGAGGCCATCGAAGATGCCAATTCATTCCGCATTGACCGCAAGAATCCCCGTCAGCACACCGCCTTCGGCTATGGCATTCATCGCTGTGTGGGCAATCGCCTGGCGGAGATGCAGCTGCGGGTCATGTGGGAAGAGATCATGCGGCGCTTTCCCAAGGTGGAAGTCACCGGCGAGCCGTTGGGACTCGCTTCCAGTTTCATCCACGGCATCCGCGAACTGCCCGTGACCATCCGCGACTGACTGGTGGCTTTGCCCATGCGTTCTAGACTGCAGGTAATGCAGGCTGGAATCGCAACAGGTGTTGAGCCACTCACAAGCCCAGGGAAACGTTAATCGCGGCGTTCAGTTTCACCAGCGCGGTGAACTGGACGCAGCGGAAACCATCTACCGTACGGTGCTCAAGGCACACCCGGAAAACGCGGATGCGTTGCACCTGTTGGGTGTCATCGCCAAGCAACGCCGCAACTACAGCGAAGCGACCCGCCTGATCGAACAGGCCATTGCCTTGTGCCCTCAGGGTGAGAACAGCGCTGACTATCACAACAACTGCGCCGAGGCCTACCGGGCTGATTTTCAGTACCCGCAGGCCTTTCAGCACTATCAGGCGGCACTGACTCTGACTGGCAAGGCAACCGTCGCCCTGCTGTTCAACCTTGGCGGCTGTTTCCAGGAACTGGGTCAGCATCACGAAGCCATCCCCTGCTTTGATCAGGCCATTGCTCTGCAACCGGACTACGCCCGCGCCTATTTCCGACGCGCCTATGCTTACCTTGCGCTGGGCCAGTTCGAGCAGGGTTGGCGGGATTACGAATGGCATGTGCAGGCCTTAAACAACGAGCGTTATATCCGCCCACCCTGGGGCGGCGCGGTACTGGGTCGCCCCAGTGACAACCTGCCGGCCGCCTGGGCCAACAGCCGTACCCTGCTGCTGGCCGATCAGGGTCTGGGCGATGAGATCTGTCTGCTCCGCTTTGCACCGCGTCTGGCTGCGCTGGGTACCGAGGTAACTTACGCCGCGCCGGACAAACTCGCTGAGTTGCTCAAACGCAATGCCACGGTGGCGCTGTGGGACGGCGTAGATAGGGCATTCGATCACATCTATACCCTGAGTGATCTGCCCCGGTTGACCAGCATGACCGAGCTGAGTCAGCTACCCGCACCCGTCACCCTCAAGCCCGCGCCCGAGGCACTGCGGGCCTATCAGCAACCGTTGCATGAATTACCCCGTCCCTGGGTCGGTATCACCTGGCGCGCTGGGCTGACCCAGGCGTTGCAGAGTCAGCGTAAAGAGCTGCCGCTGGCGGAGTTGCTGGCGGTGTTGCAGAAGTTTCAGGGTACTCTGGTAGTACTGCAGCGGGACATCGACTCGACCGAGGCCGATCTGCTGACGGCAACGGCGAACACCCACGCTTACAAAATACTCGATCTATCCCGTCAGTCAGATCAGGTGGAGGATGCGCTCGCCATCATGCATCTGCTGGATGATTACGTGGCGGTGGCGAATACCAACGTGCATCTGCGCGCCGCACTTGGGCAACCAAGTCAGGTGCTTACCGCTGTCAACGCCATCGATTATCGCTGGCCTGCAGACCAGCCCGGTTCAGCCTGGTTTCCGGGCAGCCAGGCCTATCGCCAGGGTACGGACGGCAGTTGGTCGCAGGCTCTTAAGACCCTGCACACCAAACTGTTTGAGACCGGCTGACTAAAGGCCCTTCAGGAACTTGAGCATGGCTTCATTGGTAGCCTGCGGGGCTTCCTGTTGAATCCAGTGCCCCTTTTCCGGCACCAGGGTAACACCGCGCAGATCCGCGACCACAGGCTTCATGGCGGCGGTTAAAGCGGCCTCATCCGCCCCACCGATGACCACATCCTCGCTGCCGGCAATAAACAGCGTCGGCACGCGGATGGTCAGATCATCGCGCTCGCCCGTCAGTTGCCAGTTGCGCTGCAGGTTACGGTAATAATTGACACCACCTCTGAAACCGGCAGCGGAAAACTGATCAACAATGTAGTCCAGATCATCCGCCGTCAGCCAGTCTGGCAGCGCCTTGGCGGCACCCAGACGCGGAATCCAGCCACCGGCGGCACGCTTTGGATCAGTCACTTCTGGCGCTTCACGTGGCGAGGACGGCGATAGATACAGTCGACTCAGCAGCCCGTGTGGATCCGCGTCATATTCTTTTTCAGCGACGCCGTCCGGTTCGTTGTGATAGGCGATATAGAAAAAGTTATCGCCGACCTGAGCGCGAATGGCGGTCAACGGGTCGACATCGCCACGTTCGCGGTAGGGCACGCTCATGATCACCAGGCTGTGGAACCGTTCGGGGTAAAAAAGCGCCGTATGGGCGGCCACAATGGCCCCCCAGTCATGA
The DNA here is from genome assembly GCA_040222775.1 of Pseudomonadales bacterium. Classification (GTDB taxonomy): domain Bacteria; phylum Pseudomonadota; class Gammaproteobacteria; order Pseudomonadales; family Azotimanducaceae; genus UBA4421. Next base: position 198,306 of record JAVKCL010000015.1, on the reverse strand, counting down.
CCCACCATGGTGGCTTGTTCGATCTCCAGTGCGTCCAGAATACCCACCATATCGGCCGCCAGACGCTCTATGTCATAGTCTTCCACCGCCTGAGGCGCGTCGGTCTCACCATAGCCACGCATGTCCGGTGCAATGACCCGATAACCAGCCGCGGCCAGACCCGTCAACTGATGACGCCATGAATACCAGGATTCCGGCCAGCCGTGGGCCAGCAGCACCACAGGGCCGCTGTCGCCCGCCTCGGCGATGCGCATGCTGAGCCCATTGGCCGTGATTTGTCGTAGCGTGATCCCCGCAACAGGTGATTGCATCGTGTGTCCCTCTTTGTTTTCCGCCGTATTTTCCTGCAGGTTTTTGTCCGTCCCACAGCCCATCGCTGTCAGCACCAGAGCTATCAATAATACGGTCCTGTTCTGCATGCCACCCACCCTGCTGATTAAAGCAAGACTATATAACGCGTTCAGCGACATTTACCAGGAAACTAAATTCACCTACTGTGCGACTTAAGTATTAAACCCACCTCAAGGCTGCCCATGTCAGAAATTACCGCAGACGATCCATCCGTAGTCATCCCAGCTGCCGCCAGCGTAGGGTTCGCCGCTCAACGCGGTCTACGCAAAGGCCTGGAAATGGCCGGCTGGATCGTAGTACTGGCGCTGGTCAGCCTGGGCCTGTTTTCGGTGATCGAACGCGCAATCTTCATCATCGAGGCCATCACTCAGCCCAGCGCCGATCCACTGTCGGTCTACGGACCTTTTGATGTGCGCTACTACGAGCACTACGTGGCCACCATCGGTCATCTGATTCCCGCCCTGCTGATCGTCCTGATCGGCCCGCTGCAGTTTATCCGCCGCGTGCGCAATGCCTACCGCACCCGGCACCGCTGGTGTGGGCGGGTCTTTCTGGTGTGCGGTGTGGTGGGGGCCAGTACAGGTTTTTTCATCGGTGCGCTGTATCCCTTTATGGGCGCAACCGGTGACGGTTTCAATGAATCCATGGCGACGGTTGCCATCACGGGCTATACCTTGTTTGTACTGGCCCGTGCCTATCTCACCGCACGCCGACGTCAGTTTGCGGCGCATCGGGAATGGATGATCCGCAGCTTTTCCATCATGCTGGGTATCGCCACAGAACGGGTTTTACTGGCCACCCTGATGGCGACTACCGAGATCGGTGTAGGCGAATTGTTTGGCGCCACCTTCTGGATGGCTGGAGTTATTCACATCACCGCAGCAGAAGCCTGGATCCGTCTGACCCGCACCCCGGGCAATGGCCTACGCCACTGGAAAGACCTGGACGCCAGCACGCAGTAGGCAGCCGGTGTCAGGCAGTCGGCGTCAGGCAGCAGGCAGCAGGCAGCAGGCAGAAACCAGCAGACAGGTTATTCCTGTCCGCCTCCACTGGCGCTGGCTGACGGCGGTTCATACTCAGACTCCAACAGGCGCGCACCGCGCAGAATATTGCCCATGGCATAGTTGCCTTCGTGACAGGCGTATTCATACACCTTGCTGTTCGGCTCAGCCCGCCACGCATAACGGCCACTCCAGGGTGCCTTCCAGACGGTGGGATCCTCGACCGTAAAGTCATAATGCAGATTGCCGTCTTCCATCATGGTGAAGCGTTCCGTCACCACCAGATTCTCATCTGCGCCAGGTAACCCATTCACGTCCTTGAAACCGCGGGTTTTCACCACCAGGGTATCCCCCTCCCAGTGACCTACTGAGTCACCCAGCCACTTGCGGTTCTCTTCCGGCGTGTGGTCGTCGTCGATGCGGATAATGCGCGCGTCGTGCACCATTTCCTGCAGAATCATGACGTGGGTTTCGGTCTGCAGGATGCGTTTGTAGTTGTTATACAGGCTCGGAATGGTCGGCACGGTGGCGGCGAAGGAAATCAGACAGCGTTCAGAAGGCGCCAGGGATTCCGGACCATCAAAAGGGCCGGGACCGTCATGATCGAGCCAGGTCGCCTGGCCGGTGTTCTCGTGGGTGAAGCTCTGATAGTAGACGCCTACCCGTTCTTCCACGCCTTCCTGCACTTCCGGATAGCGGCCATCAGGCGGATCGTAAATGATGGAGGTTGGCACATTGCCGTCCAGCGTGCCCAGTTCATCGCCGACGTCTACCCAGAATGCATTGTAGCCGCCGACACCCCCGGCACCCGCGGTATTGTTACCGTCGCCACCTTCAGGTGGCGCTTCTCGATCAGGGTCGCTGTCGTTATAAATCGCCCATTCAGAAACGGTTTGGAACGCCCAGTTGAGGAAATTGGCAAACCAGGGGTATAACGACTCGGTATTGCCCAGCCATTCGGGACGCTCAGTGGGGGTCAGCGTCGCGGTATCGTAAACACCGGAAAGGTCGGGTTTACCAGACGGCGTGCGCTTGATGTCGGCATTTGCAGTCATTAAGAGACTGGTGAACAGAACGGTGGCAATCAGTCGCATCAGCACTTGAAGCGCCCCTTACTCGATTTGGCGGACAAGCATTCTAACCAAGTTCACGGCAAACAAAAACGGCGTCCGAAGACGCCGTTTTCTTTAGTCGCAGGCAGCTTTAACCACCTGCTTTTAAGCCATCTGCTTAACGACCGTTGAAGTTGTAAGTCACTTCCAGACCGTACAAACGCGGTACCGTGGTACCTGCTGAATGACGGAAAAATTCTGCTTCACCTTCTCGCAGAATCTGCAACACACCTACATCGTTAAACACGTTGTTCACGAAAGCAGACACGATCCAGTCGGTACTCCCTGATGTCCAGGTAGCACGCAGGTCAAGGCGATCGTAGCTCTCAGCCTTTTCATCCTCAGATTCGAAGGGTGAGTAGTAAACTTCATCAATCCAGTTATAGGCAGCGAAGAACTCAACCTTGGAACCATTATCAAACGGTACAAAGTAGCTGGCCCAGGTCGTGTATTTCAGTTCGGGTACCTGGATAATCTGGTTGCCATTGATGTTTTTGGTCAACGCGTTTACCTCAGGGAACAGGGATTCAGGTGTATCAAACGCTGCTGGGTCCTGTAGGAAGAGGTCTTCCGTGTACTCACTTGGCGTGTAGCTGAAATTACCACCGAAGCTCCAGTAGTCGGTTGCCAGCCAGGTGAGTTCGGCCTCTACCCCATAGATTTCTCCACCTGGTGCCGGTAAAACCGATGTGGTAGTACCGGGTGCGCCACCGGGAACCAACGGCGGTGTAACTTCCGTCGCAACTGTATGAATGGATTCGTAATCATAGTAGTAGAATGAACCGTTCAACTGCATACGCCCCTCAAGCAACTGCATCTTGTAACCGAATTCATAGGCGATCAGTTCTTCAGGGTCGTAGTCGGGTGTGGCACTGAAGAACACCAGATTGTTTCCGCCAGAACGATAACCGGAGGTAGCAGACAGATACAGCAGTATGTCGTTGGTGACGTTGTAATCCAGATTCAATCGACCGGTCACCTCTCGGTCAGTGCGATCAAAAGCGCGGTAGACACTGACTGCCGCAGGGAAACCACCGTTAACGGCACGACGAGTACCACTAAAACCACCCGGGGCCGACGCATCAGCCACTACACCGCCGTTTACCAGGTTATACGTGAACAGATCTGGTATGCCCGTCAGCGGTGCAAGCGCTGGTATGAACCCAGGTGCTAATTCAGTGTAACGGAACAAATTCTCCTCAGAATAAAGCTCGTCCTCTGCGTAGCGAATACCAAAGGTCAGCGTGAACGTTTCGTTGATATCCCACACGCCTTGAGTGTATGCAGCAAAGGCATCGCGTTTCGTCTGAGTATGGTAAAGCAGATCACTTCCCAGAGTATTTGGGCCATGCGATACATTTAGATCGCCGTTCTGACCACTATCACCGCCCCAAACACCGACGTGCAGATTATTGTTTTCCGCAGGTGCCGGGTTTCGAGAGGCATAGTTAACAGCGCATTGTGGCAAACGGGTAGCCGGATCGGCACACAGGTTCTTAGCCGAATGAAGCGTTGGCATTTGACCGTTGTAGGTACCAGCACCAATTACGCCCGGTAACGCGGCGGCAACCACAGCATCCAATCCAGTAACATCGTTGTAAGGATTGATAAAGCGGTCTTCACCCACAGATGAATAATAGTCGCCTCGCTGATCAATAGTTGCATCGTAGAAGAAAATGCCGGTAGTAAATGAGAGTGTATCGCTCACATCATAAAACGCCTGCAACTCGTGCGACGAATAAGTCGCTTCGTGATTCACGTAAAACTGGCGATCCTGAATCAAGCTCGCAGTATTGTCGTCATCCGTGGTGCGCTGATAGACCAGTGTATTGCTGCCGTAGATATACTTGATCTCAACTGAATCGCTCAAATCCCAGGTCAGGGTAAACTGCAGACCTTCCTGATCAAAGTTTTCAAAGTTGAGTCCGTTAGTCGCTGCACAGACATCATCGCCGTCAATGTCACCCTCGAACACACATTCGTTGTAACGTGCAGCGGTAGCCGCGTTGGTCACACCAAATCCGTTTAATGATGCCGCCGCGTTTCTAAACCCGTCAAATTCTGCAACATCAACCCCCAGACGATTATGCTGCGCCTGGACCGGTGCCCCCGTGGTCGGGTTTGTGAAGTTGAGAATGGGCTGAGTGGCGTCATACCAATTGTTCTGCGCAAAGTTAGCAGGGTTGGTATTACTGGTATCTATCGCACGATAGCCAGGCACCACGGCCGTGGTGTTTCTTTGTGGCAAGTTCTCTTCATTCAACACGACCACACCACCACCGTTAGCGCCACCAAATGGACGGTCGATGTCCATCTCGTTGTAGCGCACGTCGAAGGTCAGTGTTTCGCTTGGCGTCCACTGTAGTTGCACGGCGTAGTTCTTGGTGCCAAGGCCGTCCAGATCACTGCCAGGACCAATTTCTTCAATCACACCTTCGCGGTCACGAATACTGAAGTTGGCGCGGGCATACAACTGATTTTCGACCAGCGTACCGTTGACCATGCCGTAGTACTCTTCGGTACCGTAGTTACCAACAATGCCTTGCAGTGCATAGTCAAACTCGGGGTCCGGCTTTTTGTACAGAATGTTAATGGCACCGCCGACCGCGTTGCGTCCATACAGCGTACCCTGTGGGCCACGCAGTACCTCAATACGCTCAACATCCCAGAAGGTCGCCGCTGTAGCGGTCAACAGGTCTTCTGAGTAAACACCGTTCATATAAGTCGCAACACCAGGGTCACCACCCAACGCACGGAAGTTACGGCCTACGCCGCGCACCGTTGCGTCGTAAGGCTGAATGGTCGTTGCTGGAATGAAGTTCTGCAGATCTTCCTGGTTGCGAATACCGAAGTCTTCGAGCATCTCACCAGTAAATGCAGTAATAGAAATAGAGGTGTCCTGCACGGACGCTTCTTTGCGCTCCGCCGTGACAATAACCTCTTCGATCTGTCTGCCCTGAGCAGCCAGAGCTTGTAGTGGAACGATGGCGCATACAATCGCAACGGACAGAAGACTTCCGCTCATGCGCAAGAAAGTAGCTTTCACTATTAAATCCCCAAATTAACCCAATCGTCGATAGTTCAGGTAGACCTGCTCCAACAACGACAACATGATCCCCTTTGCACGCAAACCGCCCTCCAACAGGTGTCAGCGCACGCCGAGGCCCCAATTCTCCGACCGTACTTCAGCTTCTACAGCTTCACTGCCGCGCAGCTTCGCCTTCGTTTTTATAACCGCAGTAGGCCTATTTGTAGCTTATAGACTGCCCCCCGGGTACTGTCAATGGTTGATTCGTATCGTCCAACAGTCACTCAGCTTTCGCCAACGGTTAACTGGTGTAGTATGTGCTTTCGATCCTACACGCTACACGCCACCCGCCATGCCTTTCATCCTGTTCGCGCTGATACTCGCCGGACTGAGTGGATTGTCCGCTCACGCCGCTGACGACGTTGATCAACGACCAGCCTGGCTGCAGACCGATGTGCTGCAGGCGGCCCTTGACATGCAACTGGACGACACCCAGCAGGCGCAGTTCAGGACCGCGTTGACCGAGACCCTCGATGCGCTGGGAAAACGCACCCGCAGGCTGTTGCGGGCTAACAATACGACTCACCTGAAGCGGCGTATCAAAACCACCGTCAACCGCGAACTGAATAAACTGGATGACAAGGTGGCTGTTTTTCTGACCGCCAGCCAGATGGCAAAATATCAGGTTTATCGCCAACGGCTGCAGCACCACATGACTGATCCGGACCTGCTGAAGCGTCGACCACCCGCGCGTAACGGCAGTGATGCCGGCGCGCTGGGGAACAACAACCCGGATTGGCATTAACCCTTAAGGAGTAATCAATGGACTTACATGTTGCTGACAAAGTTGCCGTCATCACCGGCGGCAGTGAAGGCATCGGCCGCGCTGCCGCCGAGCGCTTATCCATGGAAGGTGCCCGGGTGGCCATCGCCGCACGCACCCAGGCTGACCTGGACCGGGTCAGCGCCGAAATCAGCGCCCGTTCGGGCCAGGAAGTGATCGGCATTGCCACGGATGTACGGGATGAAGCATCAGTCAAGCGACTGATGGAAACTGTAGTCGAACGCTGGGGGCGGATTGACATGCTGATCAACAACGCCGGCACCTCATCAGCCGCGCGTTTTGACAAAATGACAGACGAACAGCTGGATGACGACTTCGGACTCAAAGTAAAAGGGGCGATCTATTGCACCCGCCATGCGCTGCCCCACCTGCGTAAAACCCGCGGCAGCATCTGCAACACCACCACACCTGGTGGTAAGGCACCCGGACCAGGCTCACAGCCCACTGCGCTGTCACGTGCAGCGGGTATTTCACTGACCAAAACCTGGGCCAGCGAATTCGCCAAAGACGGCGTGCGGGTCAACACTGTCTGTGTCGGCTTTCTGAAAAGCCGCCAGCACGAACTGCGCTGGCAGAAAGCCCGCGAGGAAAATCCCGACCTGACCCTGGAAGAACACTACGGCGTGTTCAACCGCATGATTCCCATGAGGCGCGTGGGTGAAGCGTCGGAAGCGGGCGACGTCATTGCCTTTCTCTGTTCAGGCGCGGCGAGCTACGTGACCGGTACTGCCATCAATGTGGATGGCGGCATGTCGCCGGTTGTTTAACTGCTGCTGCCGGCATCCGACACTCAAAAATATCAGTAACTAATAAAGGAGCCACCATGTCTGAGGATATGAGTCTTAAAGAAGCGATCTACAACTGCCGGGCCATGCGTCGGCTGGACACACGTGAAGTGCCCGAAGAAATACTGATTGAACTGATCGACGCTGCCAATCAGGCACCCTCAGGATCAAATTCGCAGAAGGCCCGCTGGCTGGTGGTGCGGGATCCGGCACAGAAACAGAAACTGGCAGATCTCAATCGCAAACACGCACTGCCTTACATTACGCCATCGCTGGAGAATCCCAGCACTGATAAGCAGAAGCGCATGCTGGATGCCGTGGTCTGGCAGATGGACCACATGCACGAAATTCCGGCATTGATCGTGGCCTGCTTTGATTATCCGGAACAGGTATCCGGCCTCGAGGTCTACCGCAGCGCAGGCTCGGTCTGGCCCGGCATTCAGAACCTGCTGCTCACCGCCCGGGCCGCCGGCCTCGGCGCCGCACCGACCACGCTGGCCCTGCGCGATCAGGATGAGGTGCGTGAAGTGCTGGGGCTGCCGGAAACTTTCGCCGCCCTGTGCCTGATTCCGGTGGGTTACCCGCTGGGTAAGTTCGGGCCGGTTTCGCGCCGGCCGGTCAAAGAAGTCATGCGCTTCGACCGCTGGGATTAAACCGGCGCTTTAGACCCTCAGCCCAGAACCAGCGCCTCACTTGATCCAGCGCCTCAGCCTTGATCCAGCGCCATCTGGCGCTGCTCATCCTCATGCAGACTTTTCCACAAGCCCACGGTCATCATGGTGGTCACCAGCAGCAGTGGCACACTCACCGCGACTACCGCAGACTGTAGCGGTCGCAGCCCCCCGATCTGAATCAGCGTGATCGGTAACAGACCCAACGCAAACGCCCAGAACACCCGGTTCCAACGCGCCGGGTGCGCTTCTCGGGGCAGCGCGCGCGTGGTTGACGAGGCCAGGGTGTAAGAAGCGGAGTCATAGCTGGTGGCAGCAAAAATAATGCACACCAGACAGAATACGGGAACAACAACAGCACTTAACGGCAGCGAAGCAATGACATCGACCACGGCGGTGGCAGCACCGCGATTCGATAAGGTATCCAGGACGGCCAGCCCCCCATTGAGTTCCAGATGAACGGCGTAGTTGCCCAGCACAATGAAAAACAGGGTTGTGCCCAGGGTGCCATAGCCCAGCGAGCCCAGGATCACCTGTCGAATGGTTCGCCCGGCGGAAATCTTGGTAATGAAGATGCCCATGAAGGGCCCCAGCGCCAACCACCAGGCCCAGTAGAAAACGGTCCAGGATTCTACAAAATCTGCACCCGCGGAAGGGTCTGTCCAGGTACTCATGGTCACAAAGTTCTGTAACATGAAACCAAACGTGGTTGTGCCATACTCCAGAATATAGACGGTGGGCCCGGTGATCAGGATAAAGGCCAGCAGGCCAAAGGCCAGCCACACCGCGAGATTGCTGAGCCGCTTTATACCCCGCTCCAGACCCACCCAGACACTGATCACAAAAACCCCGGTCACCACGCTGATCACCACCACTTTGAGCATGAAGGTGTCGGCCAGACCAAACATCCAGCCCAGACAAGCCGCGATCAGCGGCACAGCCAGCCCGATGCCGGTACTGCAGGCGCCGATCAGACCGATGGTATAGGTGAGATCAATCACGCGACCAGGCAGACGCCGCGACCAGACACCAATGACCGGTTCACAAGCGGCACTCAACGTTAGCGAGGGTACGCCACGAACGTGATAGGCATAGGCCACCGCAACGGCCGGCAGGCAATACAACGCCCAGCCGGTAAAACCCCAATGAAAGATCGGATAAGCCGAGGCCCATTGCAATGCGTCAGGCGAACGCGACACCAGACCCATAGGGGGAGACTGATAATAGTGTGCCCATTCGATGGTACCCCAGTAGAGGACGCTGGTGCCGATGCCGCCACAGAAGAGCATCGCCGCCCAACTGAAATTGGAAAACTCAGGTCGGCCACTACCACCGAGCACGACATCGCCAAAGCGTGAAAAAGCCAGATAAAGCAGGAAACCCAGGGCCACCATGCTGAACAGGATGTAGACGATGCCAAGTTCTTCCGTGACATAAACAAAGGCGTCGTTAAGTACGTGCGCGCCAGCTTGCGGGTACAGCCCCAGCGGAATACAGACCGCCACGATGATGACGGTGCTGGCGATGAAAATGAACCAGTCAATATTCGCCGCCCGCTCGCCCTTCAAGGGATTGTCCATGCTGCTCCTGAACTGGAAAAACCCGTAAGCCTACAGCACCCGGTTCAACGGGTCGAACCGAGCTGAGGGCTTAGCCTGTGTAGCGGCTTAGCCTATAATGCGCCGATGAAGAAAGTTTCCCCAACCACCCGGGTATACAGCACCGACGGTGGCCGAATCTGCCCCGGATGTCAGCGCCCCCTGGCGCAGTGCGTGTGTAAAACCAGACATCCCACGCTGAAACAGAGTGGCGACGGTGTGGTGCGTCTGCATCGCGAAACCAAGGGCCGCAAAGGCAAAGGCGTAACCTTGATCCAGGGGCTGGAGCTGGACCCTCAGGCATTGGCGCAACTGGCCAAACAACTGAAGTCCAGGTGCGGCGTGGGCGGCACCGTCCGCGACGACACCATTGAGATCCAGAGTGCGGATCGTGACAAGATCAAAACGCTGCTGGAAGCCGCCGGATTTAACGTCAAGCTGGCCGGTGGTTGATCAGGCCGAGACTTCCAGCGCGGTATCTGCGCCCTGCTCTGCCGCCGCTTTGATACGGGCCAGTTCCTCCCAGCCTAAGTAGCTGGTCAGACCGTCTTCGTCATAAAACAGCACCGGACCCTCGCAGATAAACAGATATTCAGTATCTTCCAGGGCCACGGTGGCGCCGTGTAAGACGCCGTTGGGCTCATAGTCATAATCGCCAGCGTTCAGCACGCCATCGCGGACCTGCAGCTTGCCTTTCAGCACATAGGTGTGGGCGTCAGAAAGGTGTTTGTGTGGCGCAGCCGTGTAGCCTTTGCTCCAGCGGAACAGCGCTGCCCAGCGGCCGGTCTCCGGGCCGGTCCACAGTACCTTCATCCAGGCCTTGCCAGGCTCGGTTTCGATCCAGGGTTCATCTGCACGCACGATGATGTCAGCCAGCTGATCATTGATCGGTGTCAAATCTTGTAATGCCATAACTTTTCCTCCACTTCCTGCTGCCCTACATTAGCAACTATCGACAGCACTGTCGCTCACGCCAGCAGCCTGGCCACTTCTTTCTGTGCGGCGCGGGCGACCTGCTGCCCGATGCGGTTTTTGCCGCAGGCGTTATCGATCAGCAGTCCGCCAACGCACAGCGCCAGCGCGGCACGCGCCGCATCTGGATCACGCGCCGCGTCTCGATTACCCGCCGCGGCGCTATTATCCCCCAGCCGATCCATTTCTTCGAGCACCGCGCTGACCGCCTGCGCATATTCTTTTTGCGCCCTGTCATCGCCACGGGCTGCATCGATGGCCAGGGCGGCGATGGAACACCCGCTGATCACCGCGCGACGATTTCCGGGCGCCAGATAGTCCTGGGCGATGTCCACAGCTTGCCGACGCAGACCCTTATACGTCGTCGCAGTGCGGGCGCGCAGACGCCGTACGAAGTCATGGGCACCACCCAGCACTGCACTCAACAGTTCGGCCTTACTGTCAAAGTGGCCGTAAAAAGCCCCGCGTGTGAGTCCCGCTGCCCCACACAGTTCATCCACACCCACACCGTCATAGCCGCGCTTGCGAAACAGCGAGGCCGCCGCCTCAATCAACCGCTGCCGGGATTGTGCTTTGTGTTCACGTGAGTAGCGCGCCATCTATCTTTCCTTCAGCTGATACTTATTAAATGTCGACCGTAATCTAATACAATAGTATGATCCGTGACATATTACATCCTGCTGGGGGCGCTCGTGACCGTTTTGCACCAATTCGCTTATTCCCACTTCAACGAGAAGGCCCGCTGGGCACTGGACTTCAAAAACGTTTCTCACCAACGCCAAACCTATCTGCCCGGACCGCATATGCCTGCCATCAAGAAAATATCCGGGCAAACACAGACCCCGGTGCTGGAGCGGGACGGCGAATATGTGGCTGGATCTGCCGCCATCATCGATCTACTGGAGCGCGAATACGCCACCCCGGCTCTCTATCCGCAAGATACCGACGCGCGCAATCAGGCGCTGGCGCTGCAGGCCGAATTTGACCAGGACCTGGGCCCCGCGACCCGCACCGTGATTTTCTCAGCGCTGGTCGAAGAAGGTGGCTATCTGTGCCGCATGTTTGCGGGCAGCAAGGGACTACTGCAACGTACGGCCTATCGCGTCACCTTTCCGTTGGCACGCGGTCTGATCGCCAAGCGCAATGGCGTCACTACGCCCGGGAATATCGAACGCTGCATCGCTACCACCTTCGCCATGCTGGACCGGGTCGCCGAGCAGACCAGCGCCACCGGCTACCTGGTGGGCGAGCAGTTCAGCGTTGCCGACCTCACCGCAGCAGCTTTGCTCGCGCCGGTGGCCAGCGTGGATCATCCGGATATGAAGCGACCCCAACCGCTGCCACAACGGGTCACGGATGTGGTCAGCCAGTTTACCGACCACCCGGGGGTCGCCTGGGTGAACGAAATTTACCGCCGTCATCGCGGAGCATAGATCACGATAGTCAGCTATAGCTTTGCCGCTGTGCTTGCTACAATCGCCCCACTCATCGGGGGGTGATCACACTTGAATAAGCTAGAACAACTCAAGGCAATGACTGATGTCGTTGCCGACACCGGCGATGTGAACGCGATTCGCCAGTACCAGCCGCAGGATGCCACGACCAATCCTTCACTGCTGTTGAAAGCAGCCGTATTGCCGGAGTACGCCGAACACGTCACTGCCGCCAAAGCCTGGGCCAGAGAAGCAGGTGGCAGTTCCAGCGAAATGCTCAACAACTGCAGTGACAAGCTGGCGGTGGCCATCGGCACAGATATTCTCGGGGTCATACCCGGCCGGGTCTCGTCTGAAGTGGACGCCCGTCTGTCATTCGACACCGAAGCCACCATCGCCAAGGCGAAGTGTCTGATCGCCCTTTACGCCGACAACGACATCCCACGCGAGCGGGTACTGATTAAGATCGCCAGCACCTGGGAAGGTATTCGTGCCGCGGAGCAACTGGAGCACGAAGGCATTAACTGTAATCTCACTCTGCTGTTCGGCTTTTCTCAGGCGGCCGCCTGTGCCGATGCCGGGGTGTATCTCATCTCGCCCTTCGTCGGCCGTATTCTCGACTGGTATAAGAATCACACCGGCCAGGAATACGACGCAGAAAGCGACCCCGGGGTCCTGTCCGTGCGTCGCATCTACAACTATTACAAGCAACACGGTTATCAGACCGTGGTCATGGGCGCGAGCTTCCGCAACACCGGCGAAATCGAAGCCCTGGCCGGCTGCGATCGCCTCACCATCAGCCCGCAATTGTTACAGGCACTGGCCGAAGATGAGGGTGATCTGCCCCGCCGACTGGATCCGACCCGAACAGAGTCTGAGGCTAAGACTGAACTCGACGAAAACGCCTTTCGCTGGGCCATGAACGAAGACGCCATGGCCACGGAAAAACTGGCGGAAGGCATACGCAATTTCGCCGCCGATCAGGAAAAACTCGAAACACTGCTCGCGGACTAAGGGGACCCAACATGGCTGCACGCAACCTGACGGTAAAAATTACCGCCGTAATTATCGCCGCGCTCGGCCTGCCAATGGCAGGCTACGGCGCTGAGCTGGCCAGCCTGGGAGGCAGTTTCTACTACCTCACAGCCGGTATCCTGATGGTCGCCAGCGCAATACAACTGTGGCGCAACCAGATCAGCGGCTACTACCTGTATGCTGGGGTGCTGCTGCTGACGTTAGCCTGGGCGGTTTACGAAGCAGGCACCGATTTCTGGCTGGTGGGTTCGCGCATCTGGATTATCGGCCTCATCGCGCTGTGGATGTGCCGCCGCAAAATCCGCGAGGCCTTGTGGGGCGAAGCCACCAGACCGCTGTTCAAAACCCCGGTGGTGGTGGTCTGTGCCCTGGCCAGTTTTGCAGTCCTGGGCAGCATGACGGTGAATTTTGTCAGTGACAATGTTCAACCGGTAACAGACACCAGCTACGGGCCAGCGCAGAATCCCGCTGACTGGCAGGCCTATGGCGGCAATCAGGCTGGTACCCGCTACGCGCCTCACGAACAGATCAACACCGACAATGTCACCTATCTTGAACGGGTCTGGGAAGCAGATACCAGGCAGGTCGGTCGTTTCAGCGCGACCCCTATTCAGATTGAAGACGGCCTGTATCTGTGTACCTCACAGAACATCATGATCGCGCTGGATCCGGATACCGGTACGGAACGCTGGCGCTTCGACCCGGACAACAACACGCCAGCCTACGGCATATTGGGCAACTGTCGCGGCGTCACCTACTACCATATTCCCGAGCGCGAGAAGGGTACCCAATGCGCCGAGCGCATCTACACCGCCACCACCGACGCGCGCATGATCGCCGTAGATATGCACACCGGCGAGCCCTGCGAGGAATTTGGCGAGAACGGTCAGATCTCGCTGCTGGCGGGTATGGGCGAAGTCAAACCCCTGTATTATTTCGTGACCTCACCCCCGACCGTGGCCAGTGGCGCACTGGTAGTCGGCGGCTGGGTGGCCGACAACCAGGAGATCGAAGAGCCTTCGGGGGTGGTGCGGGGCTATGATCCACGCACCGGCAACCTGTTATGGGCCTGGGATATGGGCCGTGAAGGCCAGACAGATCTACCACCAGAAGGCGGCTATTACACTCGCGGCACGCCCAATGTCTGGAGTCTGATGTCCGCGGATGACGAGTTGGGCCTGGTGTACGTACCCACCGGCAACGCGACCCCGGACTACTTCGGCGGCCATCGCACCCCGGTGATGGACAAATACGCCAGCTCCATTGTCGCCATCGATGCCCGTACCGGCCTCACCGCCTGGCATTTTCAAACCACCCATCACGATATCTGGGACTACGATGTGCCATCACAGCCGACTCTGGTCGACCTGACCCTCGACGGTGAACGACGCAAAGCCGTCATCGTACCCACCAAGCGGGGCGAGCTGTTCGTGCTGGACCGCGCCACCGGCGAGCTCTTGACCGAAGTTACCGAGCGACCCGTGCCCCAGACCGACATTGCCGGTGAACGCACCAGCGCAACCCAACCCTTTTCCACCGGCATGCCTTCCTTTGCCCATCCGATTCTCCGCGAGCAGGACATGTTCGGTATCACCCCCTATGATCAGATCGCCTGTCGCGCGGCCTTTAAGAAACTGCGTTATGAAGGCCCGATGACGCCGCCGTCAGTACAAGGCACCCTGCTTTATCCGGGACCGGCTGGCGGCATGAACTGGGGTAGCGTCGCAGTTGATGAACAACGGCAACTGCTGGTGGTCAACAACCTGCACCTGGCATTTTTTATAAACATGATTCCGCGCGAAGAAGACCTCATCGCCAACAAAGAGGGCGGCGGCTTTATTCGCGGCTACGGCATTGGTGGCCCCCAGCGGGGTACGCCTTATGCAGCGCGGGTGCAGATGTTTTCCTCGCCCTTTTCGCTACCCTGCATCAAGCCCCCCTATGGTGAAATGGGTGTGGTCGATCTGACCACTCAGGAAATCGTCTGGCGTAAGGGCCTGGGGCCGCTGGACATCGGCCTGCCGGCTACCGCTGGATCGTTTGTTACCGCCGGCGGCCTGATCTTCAATGCAGGTGTGGCAGACGGCAAGGTCCGAGCGATCGATACGCTGAGTGGCAATCTGGTCTGGCAGGATGAATTGCGCAGTGGCTCAGATGCAACCCCCATGACTTACGTGAGCCCGACAACAGGCAAACAGTACGTCATCGTTACAGTCGCCGGTGAAGCCACCTCGACCACCGAAGGAGATGATGTGATGGGTGAAAGCAGAACCAACACCAGCCAGGGTGGTAAGGTCATCGCCTACGCACTACCTGACTGAATTCGTCCCTCTCACAGCGAAGGAAAGTTGTAAGCGCTGGGTGAAAGCAGCTTCAGCGCGCCGCCTGATTTGCGGCCAGCCAGGCACGGCTGCGAGTCAGAGCATTCTCCCGCACACTGAAGTGGTACAGGCTGTAGTCATAGACGTGCATGCTGTTACCGAACATACGCTGGGGAAACGCGGTGGAACGCAGATCCATGACCGCAAGCTGGCCGTCTGCCTGGCACTGCGCATCTGCAATACCGACTTCTACAGGCATGGCGTCCACTCTCTCGCCCTCTTCCGCCTGGCCATAGGATGCAAAACCAATCGCGCCGGTATTTAAATCATGACCGGCATACTCCAGATCTGCACGCCAACTTAAGGGATTGATGCAGATCAATCCCTCATTGCCACCAAACGCGCCCGCACCTTCTCCGTCCATGGCATTCCAGCCAAGTACACAGCCTGTCTCAGTCGCTGTCTCACACACCGGCACTTCACCAATCTGATCACGCGTAACCCCGAAACCCACCAGATAGGCGGCAACAAGACGGTCCTGCAGCTCGGTGCCGGAAACATGTTCGGACACCAGCAGCGCGGCGTGTCTGGATCCCTGGGAATGACCGGCGATGATAAACGGCTGACCGGGCTCCAGCATGCTCAGGAAGTGCTGAAACGCCTGTTCTACATCACCATAGGCCAGGTCCAGGGCCTGCTCACCATTGCCCGATTGATCCATAAACGAAAAAAAGGTCGCCTGACGATAGCGCGGCGCATAGATGTCGCAACAGCCATTAAACACACTGGCCTGGTGACGCAATACGCGCTCATCAACCACCCAATTGGCAGATTCATGCAGCAGCGGCTGGTTCCAGTTGTCCTGGCCGAAGTACGACGTCGGGTGCACAAAGAATACCGCCACCCCCAACGGGGTACGTTCCACTCCGGCAGGCAACTGATCCGCCGGGTCGGTCTTAGTGGGCAGCGCCGCCCACCACTGCGGATCACCGTAGTCAGGGGCGGGAGGTGCCAGAGCGGAGTCGAAGTCATGGCCAGGTGCAATCTGGCTTGCCATCATGGCAAGCATCAACGGCTGACGAAAAACATAACCGGCGATAATCGCCACAACCAATAAAACAGCCAAGCCAATTAGAAACTTTTTCACACTCACTCCCCGGAGATGCCAGCCGTCCATGATAACTTGCTCTTGCCTTTAAAGCAGCGGATGATCGCAACACTGGCTGGGTAAAAACGGCTGATCACAAGGGGAACAGGCTATGCGACTGACTGAAAGCGACTCGAGTTTTCTCTATGGTGAAAGCGCAGGTGGGCCTCTGCAAACCGCAGGGGTGGCCATAATTGATGGCGAAGTGCCGTTCGCTGACATGTTCAAGCACATCGAGGAACGCGTCCACCTGGTACCCCGGTTCCGCCAGCGCATGGTATGGGTGCCGATGAATTTCGCCCACCCCAAATGGGTCGATGACCCGGACTTCGACCTCACCAACCACGTCGTGCACCATGAAATGGAACCCGGCAGCGAGTTGATCGACGCTGTAGATGCGGCTGTCAAACTCAACGAAGGGCTGATGGATCGCAATATTCCATTATGGAAGTACACCGTCATTACCGGGGTCAAAGATCACACATTACTGCTGCAGCAGATTCATCACGCCATGATCGATGGGGCCTCTGCGGTCCATCTGTCCACCGTGATGTTTGACTATCAGGCCGACGCACCACCACCACCGCCACCCACAGAAAAGTGGCAACCCGCACCAATACCGAACCCGTTCGAACTGGCCACCGAAGCGTTCGGCGAAACCGTGCGTGCCTATGCGGAGCAGAACCCACTACGTATGTTTTCGCAGAGCTCCGATAATCAGGCCCTGCTAAACCGGGGTATGCAGGCCATGGCGCGCTTTGCCCAGCCGGCCGTCGCGACCCCCTGGAATTCCGGCACCCTGAGCCCACGGCGTAAAATGCGCTACCAGACCTACCCGTTCAGCGATTATCGGGAAATCCGCAAAGCTTTTGGCGGCACCGTCAACGACGTGGTACTCACCACGGTCAGTGAAGGTGCAGCACGCTATCTGGCCGCCCATGGTGAAACCGTCGACAACCAGAAGATACGCATCATGTGTCCGGTCAACGTGCGCACGGAAAATGAGTCCGGCGCGCTGGGCAACCGGGTATCCGCTATCTTTCCAATGCTGCCCGCCTGGCCCATGGACCTGATCGAGCGACACCTGGCCGTGTGCGCCGAGACCAGTCGCATCAAAGAAGGTGGCGAAGCACAGGCCATGACCCTGATGCAGGAAAGCGGCATGACCACGCCCCCCATGCTGTTCGCCGGTCTGCAGCTGATCGGCACACCCTTTGACCCGACTCAGTTCTCCGCGCAGAACCCTCCGCCTGTATTGCCGCGCATGGGACCACGACCGCCTTTCTTCGGGGTGAACTTTGTCTGTACCAATGTCCCAGGGGTACAGGTAGCCCAGTACATTGCCGGCCACGAAATCCTCGACACAACCGCGATCATGATGATGGGCGGCAATATGGGTTATGCCATCTGCGTGGGCAGCTACAACCAGAAGATGATTCTGAATTTCACCTGCGAGCCACGACTGTTGCCAGATCTGGAACAGATGGTGGAATTCACCGACGCAGCGTTTACCGAACTGCTCGACCGGGCCCGCGAAGCACTCGCGCAGCAGACCGGCTGAACCGGAAGTTAAAACAAGAGAACAAACCATGAAAAACTATCAACGCAAAATCACCCTGGCTGACAAAACCCCCATCCAACTGCGCGCCATGAACCGTAAGGATCGCGATGCAGTGCTGGCATTTGCTAAAGCTTTACCGGCAGAAGACCTATTGTTTCTGCGCGTAGACCTGACCGAACCTGATGTAGTCGACAACTGGATCGCCAATCTGGAGGCTGGCAACTCGACTTCCATCGCCGCATTCGATGGGGATGAATTCATCGGCTACGCCACCGTCCATACCAATCGCGCCCATTGGACCCGACATGTAGGTGAAATACGCGTGAATGTGGCACCCGCCTTCCGCACCCGCGGTCTGGGTCGCGTGCTGATCAGCGAGATCTTCGACATCGCGCGTGAACAGGGCTTGAAGAAGCTGATGGCGAACATGACCGTCGACCAACGCGGCGCTCAGGCAGCTTTCCGCCGCCTGGGGTTCGTGGTCGAGGCGATGATGGCCGATTTCGTACAGGATGCGGAAGGCAACTACCGCGACATGATCATCATGTCATTCGACATAGACGGCCACAGTCAGCAGGTAGATGCCCCGGTTAAAATCTAGCAAAGCTCTGACTGAATATCAGCACTGAGCGCAGTGTCTGCAGCGGCACGCTGCAAATCAGAGCTTCCTTAGCGGGCCCCTACCAGCTGTCGACGTGCATCACCTCACTGACTGGCGGGCGATATGCTGGTTTGAAGTCTGTGCCCAGGGTGTAAGCGATAGGAATCAAAGCAATCTGGGTATACCGTTCATAGGGAATACCTAACAGCTCGGCAATTTCCTGCTCGTGCATGACATGTAATGTGGTCCAGGCCGTACCCAGCCCCCGTGCCCGCGCCGCCAGCATGAAACTCCAGGCAGCGGGTATGATCGAGCCGAACAGGGCCGACTGCACCAGCAGATTATTGGTCTCGGGCTGATCAAACCGGCCTTCAATACAGGGGATCATCAAGACCGGCGCATCGCCCATATGCTCTGCCAGATAGTCAGCAGAAGACGCTGAGCGGGTCTGGCTTTTGGTCAGGTTCGGATCACCGCTGTCCATATGCAGCTTGTGAATCGCGGCCGGCATCTGCCGATAGATCTCAAACGCCTGCTGATACAGCTCGCCAATACGTTTGCGTTTGTCCGCATCCATGACAAACATGAACTGCCAACCCTGGGCATTGGAGCCACTGGGCGCCTGGGTGGCGACACGCAGACATTCCTCCAGTGTTTCAACGGCTACCGGGCGTTCAAAGTCCAGCCGCTTACGCACCGCACGTGTGGTGGTCAGCAGTTCGTCGTTGCTCAAATCGAGTTGGGGATGTGCCATGTTTGTCCTGTAGAGAGTGATTTCGGAAAGCATGTCATTCTATGTTGACTGACCTGTTTGTACAGCCCCACAAGAAATCTTCAGCTATGCTGGGCCTTCGACCCATGAGAGCAGGCTGATGTCAGAACTCAATGCATTCCGTCGCGAGACCCGTTCCTGGTTGGAGCAGAATTGTCCAGCTTCCATGCGCACCAGAATGGTACCGGGTGAAGAGGTCAACGGCGGCAGCAAACGCAGAAGCACCAATACCGAAGCCTATCTGTGGCTCGAGCGCATGGCCGCCCGCGGCTGGACCGTGCCCACCTGGCCTGAAGCCTATGGTGGTGCGGGCCTGGACAAAGATCACTTTGTGGTACTGCTGGAAGAACTGCAACGCATTGGGGCCCGTCCACCGCTGGGCGGGATGGGCGTGACCATGCTCGGACCCACCCTGCTCGAATTTGGCACCGAACAACAGAAGCTGCGCCATCTACCCAGGATCGCACATGGCGAGGTGGCCTGGTGCCAGGGCTACAGTGAGCCCGGTGCAGGCTCAGACCTGGCCAGTCTGGCGACGAGAGCGGAAGACAAAGGCGACTACTTTCTGGTCAACGGCAGCAAGATATGGACCTCCGGCGCGCAGTACGCAGACTGGATTTTCTGTCTGGTGCGCACCGAGCCGAATGCGCCGAAACATGACGGCATCAGTTTCCTGCTGTTCTCCATGGACGATCCCGGCGTTACGGTAAAACCCATCGAGATGATCAACGGCGGCTCGCCTTTTTGTCAGACCTTTTTCGACGACGTCAGAGCGGACAAGCAGGATCTGGTCGGTGAACTGAACAAAGGCTGGACCGTGGCCAAGCGTCTGCTGCAACACGAACGCTCCGGACTGGCGGCACTCGCCAGTGCTGACACAGCCGGCCCTATGCAACGCATCCGCCCCAGCCTGACGCTGGCAGAACTGGCGCGCTCCTATGACCATGGCGACATCCCCTGGGACCTGCGCCTGGCCATCGTTGACAATGAAATGCACAAACACGCCTTTCTGCTGACCCAGCAACGGGCAGTGGACGAATCAGAAGCGAACACCCCCGGCGCAGCCACCTCGATATTCAATTATGTCGAGGCCGAATACGTGAAGAGTCAGCTCGAACTGCAGATGCAGATTCGCGGCACCCAGGCACTTGGCTGGCAGGACGAGAGCTTCAGCGACGAAGAACTGGCCATGACCCGGCTGTGGCTGGAAGCCAAATCGATCTCCATCGCCGGTGGCTCAAACGAGGTACAGCTGAACATCATCGCCAAGCGCGTGCTGGGCTTACCTGACTAAACCAGCACTGCACCATCAACCCAACCAGTAGCCGAGCAGATTCCAGTAGCTCAGCCACAGGAACAGGCATCCCCCACTGACGATCCCCAGACTGCGGGCCAGATTTCGGCCACGCCGCAACCCCGCCAGTTGGGCCGCAAACCCCGCCAGCGCAACCAGCGGCAAAACCAGCAAACCCAGCAGCACGGCTGTGGGCCCATAGAACAACTGCTGTACATCGGTAAACCAGAACGTCACCGCCAGACCGATGAAAAAGACCAGCAGCCCACCCTGGCCGAACACAACCCGCCAACCGTCGATACTCAGCAGACGCCATGCGGACACCACCAGCCCCAGCAACGGCAAACCAATGACCCACAAGAGCGCTGCCTGGCTGCTCCACCAGGGCACCCGCTCATAGGCACCTCCACCAATAAAGAGGTGTTGTTGGTGGGTGTCGAAAACGATATGTCGATTGTCGTGGTGCAAAAGCTGGAATACCCCACTCTCCGCTGTCGGCACATAAGTAGAGCGACCTAACCGCAGCTGGCCATCAGCTGCCTGCACTACTGCCTCGTCAAACAGGCTGATGATCCGCTCCCAGGTATGCCTTGCCGCCACCACGGTGCGGTAGGTACCGGCATAGGCGGACAGATCGATGTCATGTAGCGGCGGATCGGACGGGCCTGCGGAGTCCTCTGCTGTTGCCTGCACGGGCCAGAGCCGCTCAAGTACCGCCATACCCAGCGCTCGATTGAAACGGCCCGCGGCGTTGATAGCACCCAGAGGGCCAAAGATGGTTCGGTTGTGCGCCACAAACAAACCAAACTGCTGTTCCGGCACCAGCAACAGGCGCGCATTGAAGCCTGTGGCCTGGCCGTCCTTATAGAAATATTGCAGATCGCCGTGCTGACCCTCGGCGAATCCATAACCCCGGCCGGGTAAACGCGGGTGATGGTGGAATTGAATTTTGAGCTGCGCTTCGCTGCCTGCCAGCGTGCCGCCTAACAGCGCACGCATATAGCGCGCCATATCAGCGGCGGTGGTGTACAGACCCGCTGCCGGTGTCAGCTGAATGTAGTCACGGTCATAACTCGGCGCCTGCAAGCCTTGCGAACTCCGAGCCAGACGGGGCGCCATTGCCACCGGAATATCGACCTGTTCGAAAGTGGAGTCAGCCATCTCCAAAGGCGCAAAGACATATTGTCTGGCCAGCTCGGCGAAGGGTTTGCCGGTTGTGCGTTCTGCCAGCCAGCCTGCCAGCGCGGTGTGGTGGTCGTTGTAAGCAATAATCCGACCTGGCTGAACAAAGCGCGGCGGTAGATGCTGCCGCAGATAGTCATGCAGCGGCAGAAACCCATCCGGCGAACGTACGTGTTGTCCAAACAGCCGTTCGTTAAATCCGGCGGTGTGGGTCAACAGATGATGCAACGTCAGAGGTTGGTCCAGCGGTGGCGCGATGGGCAAAAGCGTAAAGTCATCACGGACATCTTCGTGTAATTCAAGCAAGCCCAGATCGGTCAGCTTCAGTATCAGGCTGGCAGTAACTGGCTTGGACAGGGACCCAACCCTGAACACCGCGTCGGCTTCGACGCCGTAAGCCAGTACACGTATCTGATCGCCATGCACCACGGCCAGGATGGCTGCGGGTATCTCTGCGTTCGCCATACGCACGGGAACCTCAGCCTCGAGCCAGTCGTGGGGGACCGGTTCAGCCACAACAGGCGAAGCCAGCAACAACCCGGCAAGCAGCCGGCTAAGTTTCAGCCAGCGCATGGGTTGTCCCGGTAAAGGATCTGGCCAGCAGGTTGATCAACTGCGACTTACCCCGCACGCGGACCGGCACAGCTTCAGGAAATAGAATCTGTTCGCGCAGCGCACTGAAGGTGAAAGCCAGCGCCGTCCCCAGGTGCGCCGCGTCACAGCCTGCTGGCAGATCCGGGCATCGCTGCAGGCGCTCCACTACCGCCGGTACCGTATCACGCATGCGCCGGGTATTGGCGGCATAGACGGTTCGCTCGGTATTGCGCGCGGTCAGCACCAGGGTACGGATCAGGCCCTGATGATGGTCATACAGTTGCACCAGATCACCCAGTAAAGCCGCAACGCTGCTCGCGAAAGTACTTGGCGGCGTAGCGGCAAACTCCTTGAGTAAATCCGTCATCGCACCGGCGTAGTAGTCATCGAGGACCTCCAGCAGCGTTTCCTTATCGCCGAAGCGGCTGTAAAAGGCACCCACCGAAGAGCCCGCCTCCGCCGCCAGCTGTGCTACAGAAATGTCTTCCCAGCGTTTTGCTTCCACCAGACGCAGCGCCGCAGCAATGAAACGCTCCATGGTTACCTTGCTGCGGGTCTGGGTGGGTGCTCGAATAGCCATAGTTGAATAGAATCAGAATTCTAATTCTATTACAACTGAAACGTACACATTCCAATCAGCCGGCCTTATCAGCCGGCTTATCAACTGGGTTTGCTCAGGTCAGATTGCTGGCCTGCGCCGTCAACGCAGGATGGTCATGCAGGGACTTGTCCAGTCCTGCCCCCATCAGGTCGATGAAGTTGTCGCGATAAAAGCGCTGCTGATCTTCGGCAGAGGTATCGGTCAACGCTTCGCCGAAACGCTTGAGCGGATTTCTACCTCCTTCGACATGCGGAAAATCGGACGAGAACAGGCACACTTCCGGCCCGGTATTGGCAATGATCCAACCGGTCGGCTCATGGGGATAAGGCGTGACGCGAAACTGCCGGCGGACGATCTCGCTGGGGGTGGCAGACAGCTTCTGCAATCGCTCTTCACCTTTGCGGAACGCAGCCGCGCCGGAATCCATAAAGCGCATCCAGCTCGGCACCCAGCCCGCGCCGAGTTCGATGGCACCAAATTTCAGATTTTCATGCCGATCGAGCACGCCATCCAGAATGAGTACAGACATGGTCTGCCACACCGACAACGGAATCGCCATATAACTGGTGGAGGTGAAATTTTCCGCACCACCATGAAAGTCCAGCACCTGAGGACCGCCGGTGTTGTGATAGTCGGTGTTCATTTTGTGCTCGCCACCGACATGAAACAGGATCGGAATACCGGCTTCCTCCGCCAGTGACCACAACGGCTCAAAGGCCAGATGACTGGGGCTGTGACCCGGTGGACACCGCGAAGGAATAATCAGCGCCTTACAGCCAAGCTTGAGCGCTTCTTCAGCAATGCGCGGCGCCTCTTCGAAATCCACCAATGGCACGTAGCCCGTGGCCAGCAGACGCCGATCGACACCGCAGAAATCCGTCATCATACGGTTATGCGCCCGCGCGGCCTCACAGGCCAGTTCATTGGTCTGGCCGGTTTCCAGACCATAATTGGACAGCGCATCCGTGGTAAAGACCAGTTGGCTGGTGAAGCCAAGGTAGTCCAGCATTTTCGGGCGGTCTTGTTTGCGGAACGAACCCAGTGCGTGGTGATTCCGGCGCAACATGATTTCCCGTTCCGCACCGGCGCGGAAATCTTCATCTTCATGCAAAGCTGTGACCTCCTGCACCCAGGCCTCATCGCGTTTGCTCATATAGGGTTTGAATGCCTCCAGGTGTTTGGCCGACATGAATTCGCCGATGGTGCCCGGCAACTCCATCACGTGGGAATCTGCATCGTGAATGGTGCGATTTTCGACGTAAGCCATGGTTTCCCCTTATCTCCAGTTCATCTCTCCAACTCATCGTCCACCTTACCCCTGTTGCCGGCGCAGACTCAAGCGACCGGCGAGCCCTCGCACCGGCGGCTGAACTGGCGTCTTTGCTGTGCCGTTCTATGCTTAGCCTAAGGTCTACAGGAAGTTTTTTAAGTTGCATGGCCAGAGCACAACCTCCAGCCCGCGCGATTATTCGGCCCGACTCGCGCCTGCGAGGGGTTAACGCTGCGCGCGCGGCAGGATTCACCGTTGTTGAACTGATCACCACCATTATCCTGCTGGCCATTCTGAGCGGTTTCGCCATGACCCGACTGGTCAAACCCACAAGCTTTGCACCATCAACCTTCGCCCATCAACTGGATCTGGAACTGAGTCTGGCCCAGAGCCTGGCTACCGCCCGGCAGGACGCGGCGCTGACCTTCGCGCTGAGCCTGGCGGCGGATGGCTATGTCCTGACCACCCGCAATTCCGTCGACGGTGTGGTCCGCACCACTACCCTGGACGCAGACAGCCTGACTCTGATGGCGACCGCAGGCGCTACCAGTATTCAACTTTCGACCACGGACGCCCTCGAGATCACCTTCGCCGGAGATGGCACTGTGTCTGACCTCAATCTGGGCGGCAGCCTGGTCAGCGGCAATGCTGGTCTGGACATCAACATCGCAGGTGAGACCAGTCGCAGTCTGTGCCTGCACCCAACCGGATATCTCGATGCTGCCCCCTGCAGTTAATATCGACCGCGCCCACGGCTTTACGCTGGTGGAACTGATCGCCACCATCGCGATTCTGGCCATCGCCGCCATCGGTATCAGCAGTGCACTGGCCTTTGCCATGCGCCATCAGGCAGACAGCATGACGGATGCCAAGGTGGTTGCGCTGGTGCAGGCCTACAGCGACGAAATCATGGCCAAACGTTACGATGAGAACACCCCACTGGGTGGCCTGCCCGCCTGCAGCACCGCCACCACACCCTGCTCCAGCGCCGCCGCCTTCGATGACGGTGAAACCCGCGCGGATTACGATGATGTCGACGACTTCGACGGCCTCGACGATGCGCCACCACGACAACTGGATGGCACACCGCTGACGGACTATGCCAGTTATCGCGTCCAGGTGAACGTGCGCTACCCGACACCCGCTCAGGCCAGCACGCTGGGCGTGGCCAGCAGCACTGATGCCAAAATCGTCGACATCGTGGTCAGTGATGGCAGCGGCAGCCAACAGACTTTCAGCGTCGTACGGGCGAATTTCTGATGAGGCGCCACACCACACCTGCCGCTGCGAACGGTTTTACCCTGATCGAGTTACTGGTGGTGATGATGCTGCTGATCATCCTCTCGGTCGGCACCGTGCGCTTTCTGAATGACGCTTCCAGCGGCTATCTGAGCGGCACCCAGCGGGGTGAACTGGCCGCTGATCTTCGCCACGTGGCACATCACATCGGTATCACGCTGCGGGAAGCCACCCCCAACAGTCTGCGTGTATCTGCAGGAGGCACCTGTCTGGAACTGCTGCCCGTGGCCAGCGCATCCGTCTATCTGAGCGCACCCCTGGGTTATGCGGACACCACCATGCGCGTGGTGCCGTTCGACAATGCGCCAACACCCGCGACCTGGCGCGTGGCCCTTGCACCCAGCGCAAGCCTGTACAACCTGACCTCCCCTGGCGCAATCAGTCCCACGGCGATGGCCAGCGCGCCAGATACTGACAATATCGTTACGCTGTCATTCGCGGCAGCTCATCAGTTTGCTGCAGCTTCGCCCCGGCAACGCTTCTTTGCGGTCACCCAACCCGTGTCTTACTGCCTGGACAACGACAGCCTGTATCGCTACACAAACTATGGCTATCAGGCAACCCAACCGGATCCCACTATCCTGCCGACAACGCTGCCTGACCGCAGCCTGCTGGCGTCTGGTCTGCAACCCGGGAGCGCCCTTTTTGCACTGACCCCTGCCTCGCTGACCCGCAACGCTTCTGTGGCCATCACCCTCACGCTCAACAAAGGGGATGATCAGCTCAGTCTGACCCATGCAGTGCATGTGAGGAACCAGACATGAGCCGTCGACCGCAACAGGGCATCAGTCTGATCGGGGCGATTTTTTTCATCACGGTCATTGCGCTGCTGACGGTAGCGCTGACCCGCAGCGTGGCCACCAGCGCCCAGGCCGGAACTGCCGATATTCACCGACTGAACGCACTGCTGGCGGCTGAAACCGGCGCCCAACTGGGTGCACACGCGGTGCTGCCGCCGACAGGCGTGGCCAACTGCAGCAATCGCACCGTGGCGCTGGACAACTTCAACCTGCCCGCCTGTCAGGCGCGGCTGAGTTGCCGGGTAGAGCTGGTCGAAGGTCGGCGTTATTTCACTATCCAGAGTGAGGGCATCTGTCAGGACGGCGGTAATGTCGCTGCCCAACGCACCATTCTGCTGCGGCTGAAGGAAGCATGATGCGCTGTTACCCCATCTGGCTGGCGGCTGTCATTGTTCTGTTATGGGCTAACGTCGCCCAGGCTGAGCGTTTGTGTAGCGATTCATCGAGCGCTGCCAGCGCCGGTACGCTCACTGATTCAGGTGGCAACGGACGCTATCGCAATAACGAATTCTGCACCTTCAACATACAGGCTTCTGGCGGCGAGGAGATCACGCTCACCTTTGTGTCATTCGACATGGAAGCCAACGATGATTTCCTGCGTATCTACGATGGCACCTCCACTGCGGCGCCACTGCTGGGCAGTTTTACGGGCACTTCGTTGCCGCCCACTGTTACCGCAACGAGCGGCAACATGCTGATTGTGGGAGAGACAGATGGTCGAACCAGGGCGCGCGGCTTTGAGGCCGACTGGCAAATCGTGGCAGCCGCCACCTGTAGCCAGCAATCCGTGGCAGACGATTTCGCCAGCGTTTCTTATACACAGAATTCCGGCTCTCAAACCTGGCTGTCAGATTGGATAGAAATTGGCGAGTCCGACGGACCATCGGCGGGCATTGCGCGGGTCAACAATTCAAATTGCAGCGCCGGCAACTGCCTGCGAATCGGCGATCCAAACCGGTCTTCCTACAATGGCCGGGGGGCACGCCGCGCGGTAGATCTGGCAGGTGCGACCGCGGCCACGCTGTCATTCGTGTACCGCACCGGCCACAGCCGAGGCTCGCAAACCGTCGATCTCGAGATCACAGCGGACGGCGGCAGCACCTGGACTACGCTGACCAGCTATCGAATCAATCAGACCAGCTTCAGTGGGACCGCTCAATCCTTCGACATCTCTAGCTATGCGACCGCCGATACTCAGATCCGCTTCATCAGCGACGGTAATAACGCCACCAGCGGCTTGTACGTTGACGATGTAGTGATCACCTATCAGCCCACTTGCGCACCCAGCGCCGTAGCTGAATGGCGCTTCGATGAGGTCAGCTGGCTGGGGCTGAATGCCGTCGCGGATGAATACGGTCAGCTGCCAGGTCAGGCCATTGGCGGGGCTGACACAGTAAGTGGCGGGCAGATCTGTCGCGCAGGCAGCTTCGACGGATTAAACGACTACGTCGACGTACCCGGCATCGATAGCCACCTGCGGGATACCGCCTCCCTGTCCTTCTGGCTGCTGACCGATCAGGGAGGTACCAATACTGCGTGGCTGGCCCCCGGGGTTACCGGCATCGAGGAGAATGGCGGCATTGATGACATCTTCTGGGGCTACATTCGCGCCGCCGGCACCATCAGTCTGGCTACCGGTGACACCAACCCCAGTTTTTCCACCACTCCCATCAACGATAGCAACTGGCACCACGTTGTGCTCACCCGGGATGCCGCTACCGGCAATCTGAATACTTACGTGGATGGGGTGCTGGAAAACAGTGATACCGACGCCAGCGGACAGATCGGTAACGGTTTTTCGAGTCTCGGACGCATCGAAGATACCGGATTAACCCCTGAATACCTGCGCGGCACGTTGGACGAAGTGGTGATTTTCGATACCGTCCTGAATGCTGCTGAAGTACAGACCATCTACAACAATCAGCGCGCGGGTAACAACTGGGACGGCACCCCACGTGCCTGCCCGACCACTGGCCTGGGTCTGATCCGCATTGAACACGACGGCGCGGGCATTCACTGTACGCCGGAACCGGTCACGGTAAGGATGCTGGATGCCGCCGGTAATCCGCTGACCGGGGCCAGTCAGCAAATCACCCTGGATACCCAATCCGGGCGTGGCAGTTGGACGCTGGTTACCGGCTCCGGCACGCTGGTGGATGCTACCCTCGATGATGGCCTGGCCACCTATCAGTTCTCCTTGGTCGACGCCGGTGAGGCCGTGTTTGCCCTGGACTACCGTCAAGGCACACCCACGCTGAATATCGCCGTTTCACTGACAGCTAACCCATCCATCACAGACGACGACACGGAAGGCACACTGACGTTCGCTTCAACCGGCTTCACCGTCACCGCAAATCCACTGTCCAATCCACCACCCAGTCCGATCGTGGATCCCATCACCACCCAGCAGGCGGGTTACGATTTTCCCGTGCATCTGTCCGTTTATGGTACGACGCCGGATGATCCGGTCTGTGGCGTGATCGAGTCTTACACCGGCACCAGAAACCTGGCGTTCTGGCTGTCGCGCTCGGATCCCGCCTCGGGCAGCATCGCGGCCAGCATTGACAGTAACTCGATTGCCGACAATGCCGCTGGCGCCACACCACAAACCGTCACCTTCAGCGCCGGTCAGGCGGCTGTCACTATGCGTTATAAGGACGCAGGCGCCATCAGTCTGCAGGTCAGCGACGCGCTGTCACAGACACCCGCAATCAATGGGGCCAGCAATACCTTTGTCGTGCAACCGGACTATCTGCACATTACCTCTGTCACCAGCGCAGGCGGCACACCAAATCCGGGGGCGACCAGTCTCAACACAGACCCCTTCGTCCCCAGTGGCGAAGCTTTTCGAGTGGTGGTCACCGCGCGCGATGCAGATCACGACATCACACCCAACTTTGGTCTGGAAAGCGCACCAGAGACCATTCGGCTATTCAGCAACGGCCTGCTTGCCCCAGCCGGCGGACGCAATGGCAGTAGCGGAGATATATTGAACGGCACAGCCTTCGCCCGCAGCGGCGCGGGTGAATTTACCTCGACCAGCATCATCTTCGACGAGGTGGGGATCATCTCTCTGAGTGCCCAAGTGGCCGACAACGACTACCTCGGCAGTGGCCCCGTGGATGAAGTGGCGAGTGGTAACGTGGGACGATTCTACGTGGACCACTTCGAAATGATCGACGACGATGTGGTCGCGGCCTGCAATGGTTTCACCTACGCAGGTCAGAACGCACTCAGCATCAGCATGGAACTGGCGGCCAACAACGCGCTGGGCAATCGTGTGCACAACTATGATGCGACCCTGTTTGGCAGCTTGCCACTGGCCCAGGTGCTGATGGCGGCCGAAGACAACGATGGCGGCATTGATCTGGGCGCGCGTCTGGTGGTCGATCCGGCGGACTGGGTGGCCGGGCGCTATCAGGTGAGTCAGACCGATGCGCAGTTCAGTCGTGCCGTCGCGCCGGACGGTCCATTCTCCAACCTGCAACTGGGCGCACGCGTACTCGACCCGACCGATGCGCGGCTGCTGCTCGATCTGGATATGAACGCTGGCAGCAGCGGCGATTGCCTGCTCAGCGGCACTTGCACGGCACATGCGGTGGGTCCGCCAAGTCGAGTTAGACATGGTCGTCTCAGTCTGGGTGCCGGCAGCGCGCCGGAGTTTGCTGACCTGGATTTACCGCTGTTGGCGGAATACTGGGATGGCCTGGGCTTTCGCACCAACACCCTGGATAACTGCACGCCCTATGACATCACCCTGGTTTCGCTGTCGGCTTATCAAGGCAATCTTAGCGCGGGTGAAACGCTACCCACTCAACCGGCGAGCAACCAGCCGCTGGTGGGCGGAGCACCCGATCCGGTGCTGCTGTTGAGCGCACCCGGAGCCGGCAACGACGGCAGCGTGCTGGTCGAAATCGCCGCACCGGGCTGGCTGCAGTTTGACTGGTTCGGCACAGGACTCACCAGTCCCGCGGAACGCCAGACCTTCGGCAGTTATCGAGGCCACGACGGCATCGTCTACTGGGACGAAGTTACCCGCGAATAACGTCTCCGTTTACTGGCTCACAGGTTTGAAGACTTCGCCCGTACCCGGCAGATAGTACGGCCCATTGGGTCCGTTAAAGCCGGATAGAAAGGTAAGCTCGGTATCGATGGTCAACGCGCGTCGCACTGCCAGAGCCTGCATCAGTGCCTCATAATCGGGCCCATTGCCGCCCAGGCTGGCCGCGTGCCGGGTGGCCTGCCAGTGATCCAGGCTGGCGTAACGGGTCACCAGGATGACTTCGTCGTAGTCTTTGCCGTTGTCTGCGCGCACCACATACCCCGCATTGGACATGCCACCCGCCTGGTCGGCGGGTTCCACCGTCATGACCTGCCACATGCCCACCACGCGCGCGCCGATCTTCTCGAAATAGGGCCACACGCCCCGCTGGCTGGCAGCGAGAAACTCGTCAAACCCGCCTTTCTTTATTTTCCAGCGACGCATGGTGGTGACCGGTTCGCCCGACTGCGCGACAGCATTTCTAACCGCCACCGGGGCCGCTTCGTCCTCTTTGTCGGCGGCCGTGGCCACCGAGGTCAGACACAAGACAAAACTCAGCCACACCAGCCTGTTCAGTATTCCAGCCATCTCCCCTCCCACAGATACTTAAGAAGGCTGATTGTAGCGCTTTCCGTCAGCCGCCGAGCAAGGGTAGATAAACCTCACGCACGATTTTGCCATCAGCTACGGTAAAGACGCCCACTTCGGTCATCTGCGAACGACCCTGCTCTGCCATGGTGACATCCATCCAGAACTTGACCACGAACTGGTCTGAGCCCGTGCCGGCATAAGGGCCTTCCGCAGTGGTGTCATGCAGGGTTGCTACGCTGTTCCACCAGGCATGCTTTTCCCGTACCGCAGCCAGACCGGTAAACGTCTGCGGTTCGCCCTCAGGCGTACCCGCTTCAATACTCACAACATCCTCTGCATACAATTCGTCCAGCGCCTGTGCATCGTTATCTGCAGTGGTCAGTTCCACCAGTCTGTTTGCTACTGTCATCGTGTCCATGGTCATTGCCTTTCTCTTGGTATTGGTATTGGTATTGGTATTGGTAAGCGTAACTGCGTCCAGCATACCAAGGCGCTGCTGACAGGGGATGTCAGTAGAGTTTACGTATCGCAAGTGGCTGACAAGGGGTTTTCAACACCGCAGGATTGCCGTACAACCAGCGTTCCAGGGCGATAAAAGAAATCTATGCAACCGAGCGAACTCCTCAATCTTGACCCATATCCGCTACTCGCCGAGCCGGGCGAGACACATCCACAGCTGGCGACCTGGCGACGGGCGCTGGCGTCCGATCTGTACTGTGTGATTCCCAACTTCGTCACCGACCAGGCTCTGCACGCCATGGTCGACGAAGCGCAGTCACTGGAGAGCAGTTCCCATCACAACAATGCCTGGCGTAATTGCTACCTGCACCGCGAACTCGATCCCGCTCTACCAGACGAGCACCCGAGAAATCTGCAGGACCGCTCCAGCGTGCATATGATCTCTTACGCCCAGCTGGCGGAAAATTCCGTGCTGAAACAGTTCTATCAGTCTCCGGGCGTACGCACTCTGGTGGAGAGCATTGTCAATCAAGGAGAACTGTTCCCCAACGAAGACCCTTATCAACCAGCCAACTACGTCTGTTATCGCCCGGGCGATGAGTCGGCCTGGCACTTTGACGAGGATAATTCCTTCACCATGACGCTGATGCTGCAACCTGCACAGATGGGTGGTGTTTTTGAAATGGCACCCCATACCCGCAGTCAGGATGATCAGAACTACGCACAGGTCAGGCAGGTACTGACCGGCGAGCAGGTAGACGGTGTTGTCCGGCTCGACCTTCAGCCGGGTGACTTATGTCTGTTTAAAGGCACCCACTCGCTGCATCGCGTCACCCGCGTCGAGGGCGAACAGACGCGCATCATGGGCGTATTCGTCTACGAATTCCGTCCGGGTGTGGTGGGCGACCCGAGGGTTAACGCCACAATTTATGGCGTACCCGACTATGGCGTAACCGACTATGGCAAACCCGACCGCTAAGCGCTGACGACGCTGTCCGGTACCCAGTTGCCGTGAAAACCGTACGGCACACGCACGGGTAGATGCACCTTGGCCAGTGCTGGACGGGAGAAATCCTGGGCATCCAGAATAACAAGGTCTGTGGTTTTGTTGGCTTCATCATAGACATAGGTCATGAGGTAACCATCGTCTTCGACCTGTGCGCCGGCTCCGGGCACAAACACCGGTTCTGCTGCATGGCGTCCTGCACCCACATCGAACTGTTGGGCCTCACCGGTACGCATATCGTGCTTGTAGATGGCGGGAAAGCCATAGTTCTCCACCGCCACGGTGTAGCCATAGCGATAGGGTTTACCGTTCAGATCCGGGTGACAACGGGGAAATTCCAGCCCCCGTGCGTCGACGATTTCTTCTCTGACCCGACCACTGTCCCCGTCGGGATTGATGGTCCAGCGGTCCAGGCGCGCCAGGCTGTCGCCAAATGGCCCGAGTATGTCGTCGGCAAACATCTTGTCGTAGCGAACGATATCGATCACCACGTCGCCATCTGCGTCTTCGTAGGCATTCATCGGGTGATAGGCGTAGTTCGGACTGACCGAGCGCCAGACAATCTCCTGGGCATCGCCGCCACGGGGCAGCAGACCGACGCGAGGTTCGTAATCCTGGTCCCAGCGAAACGGGAAACTGGCCCCGGTCCCCAGGGCGAGAAATGACAGGGTGACCGGCAGGTCGAAAATAACGGCGTAGTTTTCGGTCAGACTCATGTCATGGATCATCGGCATACCAGGCAGCGGGATCTCGGTTTCTTCCAGCCACTCACCCTTGGCATCAACCACGACGTAGCGCACGTGATCACGCAGATTGGCCCAGTCGTAGCACATGGCATGCAGCTCGCCGGTATCCGGATCGATTTTTGGATGGGCTGAATAACCGGTGCCGATGGACGTGTTGTTACCAACAGTCTCTAACGTATAACTTAAGTCCTGCGGCAGACTACCGGACTCAACAATCGCCATGGTGCGGCC
Source organism: Pseudomonadales bacterium (assembly GCA_040222775.1). Taxonomy (GTDB): domain Bacteria; phylum Pseudomonadota; class Gammaproteobacteria; order Pseudomonadales; family Azotimanducaceae; genus UBA4421. Next base: position 164,959 of record JAVKCL010000015.1, on the reverse strand, counting down.
CGCATGCCCGATAACATTGGTATTGGCGGCACTGCCCCCAACATAGCGATTGCGATACCACTCAGCCCGACCATCGTTGAGCCGCAGACCATGCACCATGCCTTCACCGGTAAACCAGTGATAGCTGCCCTGATCAGCCGATCTGGGATTCGGTCCATTGCGTAGAAAACGACCGATCAGATCCTCGGGTATGGTGCCGGTTACCTGCAGATCGGTCAGGGTGGATTCCACTTCCACCGGCGCAAAGTTGGCACTGAGGTAGCGATTTTCCGCGCTACCCGAGCATGCGCTCAATGCCAGGGGTGCCAGCCATGGTGCTACCGCACCCCCTTTCAGTAAGGTTCTTCGTTTCATCACTCACCCCGCCTGTGAAGCTATTTGAGTTGCAGTATACCGCCAACACCCTACCATCGAAGTTGAGGATGCGGAACATACCTGCAATCTGAAATCGCAGAAATCAAGACGAACAAAGGACATCAGCTCAATGAAATACTCCGTCGCATTTGCATCCGAGGTCGATTCCTGGCGCTGGGCGAAGAAAGCAGAGGACCTGGGCTTCCATGCTGCATGGTTCTACGACACCCAGCTTTTAAACCCCGATGTTTTTGTTTGTATGGCCCTGGCTGCTCACGAGACCGAAAAAATCCGCCTCGGCACCGGTGTACTGGTGCCTTCCAACCGCATCGAACCGGTGGCAGCCAATGCATTCGCATCCCTTAACAGACTGGCACCCGGGCGCATCGATTTTGGTGTCGGCACCGGCTTCACGGCCAGACGTACCATGGGGCTGGGTGCCATCAATCTGGCCAGCACCCGACGCTATATCGAACGCGTACAGGCGCTCCTCAAGGGACAACAGATCGAATGGGACTTTGAAGCACAAAGCCGCAAAATTCAGTTTCTCAATCCGGACCTCGGCCTGATCAATGTGGAAGACCCGGTGCCCTTGTGGCTCTCTGCCTTCGGACCCAAGGGTAAACAGTTGGCGGCAGAACTGAACGCGGGCTGGCTGAACTTCGGCGCCCAGGGGGCGCAGGAAAGCCTGCAGGAGATGCAGGTCGCCTGGCAGCAGGCAGGTCATTCGCCAGAGGAGCTGAAGGCTAACCTGTTTTTCCTAGGCGCTGTGTTGGGCTCGGATGAAAGTGAGAATCAAACCAAACTGATGGCTCAGGCAGCACCGCTGACCGCGGTGATGTTTCACAACCTGGCCGACGAAGTAGGCGCTATGGGCGGCCAGAACCTGCCCCAGGGCCCGTTAAGCAACCTGTTGAGCGAATATCTGGCGGTACACGAAACCTACCAACCCGCCGATGCCCGCTACCTGACCAATCACCGCGGCCATCTGATGTTCGTACGTCCGGAAGAGACCCACATCACTCCGGAACTGGTGCAGGCCACCACCATGAGCGGGACCCGCGAGGAACTGCTGGAACGCCTGCGCGCGCTACGTGACTGGGGTTATGACCAGATCACCGTTCAGCTGGTGCATGGACATGAGCACGCCATCGAAGAATGGGCCGATGTGTTTAAGGCGATTTAGCCACACTGGCGCGGGGTGACGTATCCCGCGGCTGGCGCAGCCAGAGCGCCGTGATCAGCAGTACGAACAACCCAACCATGCAGCCAATGGCGGCTGCTTCAAAGGTATGGAAGTAGTCCTGTGCCAGACTGAAGGCCACCGGGCCGATGGCGCTGGCAAACACTGTCACCGCCGTATTCAAGCCACTGATTTCACCCAGATGCAGAGCGCCGTACATACGCACAAAGGTCAGGTTCGACAACACCCCCCATAATCCCCCTCCAGCACCAAACCCTGCCACCAGCAGCCAGTAGCCGAGTTCGGTTTCCAGCTGTGTCAGCCCATAGGCGCCGGCGAGAAACGCCAGCAGCATAACGATCAGAATCGGCTTCAGGCGCACATAGTCGGCCAGCGTCGAAACCAACAGGTTAACGCACAGCGACACCACGGCCTGGGGCAGAAAGTATGCAAACGCTTCAGCCCGATCACGCCCGGCCTCGGCAAAGATGGCAACGATGTGGAAGGTAACCGCCGTGCCGAACAGGGCATGCATGGACAGGGCCGCGGAATACATCCAGAACACCGGATCAAGGCGCGCCTGCGCTGCCGTCAAATCCACCGAGGCGGCCGCGCTCTGATCCGACTCATCTGCCAATGGAGCTGGATCTCCATCCGGTTGCAGCCCACAGGCCTGGGGAGAATCGCGCACCATGAACAAAGCCAGCAAAGCAAAGCCCAACCCAACCGCGGCTGCCAGCACCCACAGCGCACCGCGCCAGCCGAAACGGTCCATCATCAGGGCCAGCACCAGCGGCGCGATGGAAAAACCAAGGGAAACAAACACACCGCGCAGACCGCTGACAAATCCCCGTCGGCGCACAAACCACACCAGCAGTACATTGCGACTGGCGCTGGTCAGTACGCCCTGACCACTCAGCCGCACACCAAAATAACCCAGCAGAATGAGTGGAAAGCTGAGCCAGACCATGGGCTGACGGATGGTATCCGCCAGCAGTTGAGCGATTTCATCGACCACACTGATAAACATAAGGGTCAGCGCCAATACCAGCGACGATGCCACCAGCATCAGACGCGCACCGAACAGGTCATACCAACGGCCGGTGCGCGGCAGCACCAAAGCACTGCCCAGGGTGCCCAGCAGATAGGCGGTCGAAAGCTGTGTACGAGTCAGCTCAAACTCGTCGATAAACGTGTCAGCAAACACGGCCATACCCATGGTCTGGCCGGGAATCGAGAACAGAAACCCGAGTGTGGAGATCAGCGCGATCATCCAGCCATAAAACAGCGGCGATCTGGCCGCAGCAAAGGGCCAGTCGGATTTCAGTTTAGCTAACACGTAAAATTACAGCCTTGGCGTGTGCCTGATCAATGGGTGGCAGGCGGGTTGTTCAGTCATCGGCATCGCGCCATATTTTACCGCGCGCCTGCACCGGTGCCAGCAACGACCAGTCACCCTGCTCGACTTCAAAGCCTTGCGGAAATGGCGCTCGCGGCTCCTTGCCTAAGGACCGCATTACCCGATCATCGGTGTAGTAGTTCTGCAGGACAATGGTGACGAACGGCGCCAGCTCGCGCTGGCCCTGCAACAGCGGTGTGGCCTCGGTAAGCTCAACATCTGCGGCGGCAACCATTTCCGCTGCACTTTCCAGCGCAGCCTTTATCTGTGCTTCGTTGTCCTGCGCCGCACTCAGAATCTGCGCGAAAATCTCATCGTCCGCCGCGCTGGGGACAGCATACTGCGAATCCGCTGGCACGATCAGCTCGGCCAGGGTACGCATCATCTGCAGCTCCTCGCCGGAAAAGACACTGTCGCTGGCAATTACATCGGTCATTTCACCTGCCTTCTCACCTTACTTTCTCACCTTACTTCCGCTTAACCTGCAGGGTAGTCGCACTATTCACTTTGGATGCAACCACTTTCAATCAAACAAGTTGGCCAGGCGTTTTTTGATCTGATCCGAGACATACAGGGCCAGCGCCTGAATGGTCCGCGTGGGGTTCACGCCGGCACTGGTCACGAAGATGCTGCCATCCACAATGAACAGATTTTTCACATCGTGGCTGCGCCCCCAGTCATTGACCACCGACCGGGCGGGATCGCTACCCATACGTGCCGTACCCATCAAATGCCAGCCCCCGGCGGCCAGTGGTGCTTCGGTCATGATGTCGATGGCACCTGCTGCCTGCAGCACTTCGCTGGCCCGATCCACCGCATAGTTGAGCATTTTTATGGAGTTATCGCTCAAGGTATAGGACATTTTCGGCGCTGGAATGCCATGGGCATCGGTCAATTCCGGATCCAGCGTGACTCGATTGTGCAACTCAGGCAGATCTTCACAGATCGCCACCATGCCGGAGATGCGGTTATGCAGCCGTCTGAATGCTTCGTGGTGTCCCTGGCCCCAGGGGATACGTCCCCCGGCAACACCGCTTAGCGCCGTGGCTACAGTGCCGCGCCCGCGGATAAATTCATAGGTAAAGCCTCTGACAAAGCCACGGTCCAGGTCGGTTTCGTAAAACTCCTGGCTCCAGATGCTGTCAGGGGAGCCGCGATAGCCGTCCAGTTCCTCTTCGAAGACGCCATGGATCGAGGCATAGGGGTGCAGCATCAGGTTGCGGCCCACCAGGCCACTGGAATTGGCCAGCCCATCGGGAAACGCAGTGGAGGTCGAGTTCAGCAGGATACGCGGGGTACCGACCCCATTACAGGCCATGATGACCATATGCGCCGCCTGAAACTGTTCCTGCCCATCCGCATCAAAGTAAACCACGCCATTAGCCATGCCGCTGTCATCAACGGTGATCTCGCGTACCCGGCACCAGGTGCGCAACTCCACCCCGGCGCGGATCGCTTCCGGCCAGTAGGTGATATCGGTGCTGGCCTTGGCCCCTTGCGCACAACCGTGCAAACAGGCACCCAGGTTGATGCACTTATCGCGGCCGTTATAGGGCTGAGTGGCTATGGCTGAATCAGATGGCCACCAGTGCCATCCCAGCTGATTGAACCCTTCCGCAATGCGCTGTCCGGAGGCACCCAAAGGCAGGGGCGGCAGTACCGACTGTTTGGCGGGATAAGCGGGATCACCAGCCAGACCTGACACACCCGTGACCCGATCGTTCTCGTTGTAGAACGGTTCCAGAGTTTCATAGTCGATGGGCCAGTCATCCCCCACACCATCCAGCGACTTAACCCGGAAATCAGATGGATGAAAGCGCGGATAGTGACCGGCATAAAGCACGGTACCTCCGCCTACGCCATTAAAGTTGGCAATCTTTATCGGGCTGTCGCTGTCATTAACCGGATAGTCGCCCGGCTGCTGGCGACGATTGGGGTTGATGCTGAAATCAGATTGGGCACGGGTTTCCCAGTCGCGACCGGTACTGGGATAACTGGCCGGATCCGGCCAGCCACCCTGCTCCAGACAGACGATGCGCATTTTCGTTTCGGCCAGGTTCCAGGCCACTGTCGCACCGCTGGCACCAGCGCCGATAATCACGACATCTGCGGGTTCGTCAGTTGTATGTTGTTGAGGTGACAAATGCTGCGCTCATCGGAGATCAACGCGCATCATATGGCGTTAAGGTGTAGAGGGGCAAACGAAACCTGTGCGGCCCTCTGCTAGTAGATGAAAACCAGCAACAGAGTGACTGACAAGGCAGCCCACATGATCAGAGTGAGCGGTAAGCCGACCCGCAGAAAGTCGGAAAACTTGTACCCACCCGCACTCAAAACCAGCAGGTTGGTCTGGTAGCCGATAGGCGTGGCGAAACTCAAGTTGGCTCCAAACAACACCGCCAACACCATCGGGGTGACCGGAATACCTAATTGCGCCGCCAGTTGGATACCGATGGGCGTACCAATCACCGCAGCGGCATTGTTGGAGACCACATTGGTGATCACCACCATGGTTAACATCAGCAGTGGCAGCGTCACCGCCGGCGGCTGGTCATGCAGCACCCCGGCCAGTTGGCTGGCAATGTAGACATCACCACCGGTGGCCATCAGCGCCTGCCCCAGGGCCAGACTGACGACGATAATCAGAATGACCTGGGTCGACAGACCCTGGCCGATGTGACGCCAGGCAATGCATTTGGTGGCACGCATCAGGCCGACGCCGAGTAAGGCACTCACCGCGATGGGCAGAATGTCCAGCGCCGCCAGCGCCACCACACCGCCAATGATGCTCAGCGCGATAGTGGCGCGCTGACTCAGGTGCACATCCACCGGTTCGGTGAGTGCCAGCAGATGGGTTTCAGCCAGCAGTCGCTCAAACTGCTCCTTGGTGCCTTCACACAGCAGCACGTCACCGGAACTCAAGCGAATGCGATTAAGCGGCAACTTGGCCCGCCGGGTCGTCTTGCCCGGGCGATGCAGAGCGACAATGACAATGCCGAATTTTTCAAACAACGCGCTGCGCCGCAATGAAAGACCATCCAGCTCTGACCTTTCCGTGACCAACAACTCCATCAGCCGAGGCTCCAGTTCCGGGTCAACTACCCCGGCCCGCTCCAGTGTGCGCATGGAGGTTTTCAGTTCCAATTCGGCCTCGCGCAGCGCATCACGGCTGCCCTGCACAAAAATATGGTCGCCGACGTGCAACTGCACAGAGGGCAGCGGCACCCGGTAAGTGCTTTCGCCGTGGCGTATGCGGTCGATGGTTAACCGGTGGTTGGTGATACGCAGCAGATCAGCCACGGTTCTGCCCTGGCTTAATCGGGAGTCGGCTTCGACCACCAGCGTGGCCATATACGCGCGCTCCCCACCACCGTCTTCCTTACCCTTAGGAACCGAACGATCAGGCGTAATCGCGGGGGCCACCAACCACAGAAACGCAAGCCCGAGCACCCCCGCCACCGCCACCAGCGGCACCAGGTCAAACATGGCGATTTCAACACCCGCAATACTGCGGGCAAGATCCACCACCAGCAGATTGGTGGAGGTACCAATGGTGGTGGCCATGCCGCCGATGATGGTAGCTAACCCCAGTGGCAACAGCACGCCGGACGGGCTGATATTGTTTTTCAGCGCAATGGTGATCAGTACCGGCAGCAGCACCACCACGATGGGCGTATTGTTCAGAAACGCGGAGAGCACGGCTGCACCCACCAGCACGTAAAGCAGTGTGGTTTTCGGTTTCGCGGCCCAGCGCTGCGAGACCAGGGTGACCAGCGGCTGCAGCGCCTGAGTGGTTTCGACCCCTTTACCAAGAATCATCAGTGCACAGACCGCAATCAACGCCGGATTGCCAAACACCCTGAGCAGGTCAGTGGCGGCCAGCACAGCTTGGCCCCCCGGCGGCTGATAGGGAAACAGCGTGAACGCGATGGTCAAGAGGATCAGCACCAGCAGTGCGGTCGCCTCCAGCCTGATCCGTTCCAGAGCAAACAACACCAGCGCAAAGACGATGAGAAACAGTACGAAAGCTGCGTGCCCGCTCAGTTCAGCCAACTCCCACCCCGTACCAGTACTGCCAGCGGGCAAGGATTACGTTTCTGGGTGCAAAATTCTACCTCTATCTGACCCGCAAACAGGTTGACAAAATCGATGTGAATATGGCGGCCCCAATCGGCGCCAGAACAGCCGTGGGTGTGAAATGGATCACCAATTGGCCCGCCCTGCGGCCTAAAAGAGCGGCCCAACAGAGAGATGCCGCTGGAGTGACTACACTTTATCCAGGTTCACCATTTCGCCCGATAATAATGACAATGCACGTTCCGCAGGACCCCTCGTTGATCGAGGTGCCTGTCATCAACCTGACACCCGGCATGTATGTAGCCGAGCTTGATAAGCCCTGGCTGGAAACACCCTTCGCAACCCAGGGCTTCGTCGTCAACAACCATGACGACATCGAATACATCGCTAAACATTGTTCCCACGTGTACGTGGATACCCGCCGTACCGTGCGGGTGAGCGGTTTGAACGAGAAACGCTTTAAACCCCGCAGCGGTCATCCTGGCAAACCACCCGGGGTGGGCATCAAACAGGAATTTTCCCGTGCCAAGGTCGATTTTGAATCTGCCAGTGTCGCTATGGAACAGGTGTTTGCGCGCATTCAATCTAATCGCCGGGTTAACATCGGCGCCGTCAAGCAAGCCATTACACCTCTCATCGACAGCGTGCTGCGCAACAATGAAGCGATGGCCGCCCTGACCAGGTTGAAGCTCAAAGGCGACTACCTGTTTCAACACTCCCTATCCACCGCGGTGTGGGCTGCAGTGCTCGGCCGCAACCTGGGCCTGGAAAAATCCGAACTCATGGATCTCGCGCTGGGTGTTTCGCTGATGGACGTGGGCATGTGCCAACTGCCTACGGAACTGCTGGAGAAAGCCGGCAAACTCGACGAGGCTGATCTCACCGAGATTCGCAACCACGTCAAGTACGGCGTCAAACTGCTCGACGGATCTGAAGAGTTAAGTCGCAGCACACTCAATATCCTGGTGTGTCATCACGAGCGCCACGACGGCTCGGGCTATCCTCAAGGTCTGAAAGGCAATGCTATCCCGATGTTTGCGCGTATTGCCGGCCTGGTGGACAGCTACGACGCGATGACCACCGAGCGTCCCCACGCACCGGCCAGAACCTCCTATGAAGCCGTGCAGGAACTCGCCGACCTGAAAGACAGTCAATTCCAGGCTTCCCTGATCGAACATTTTGTGCAGACCATTGGCATGTTCCCTACCGGGTCCATCGTAGAGTTGAACACTGGCGAGGTCGGAGTCGTGGTGGCACAGAACCCGGCGCGTCGACTGCGTCCGAAAATTGTGCTGGTACTGGATGCAGATAAACGCAAGCTGGCCAGAATGACCGTCATCGACTTGAACAAGTACGCGGAATCAAAAGACAGCGTAAGTACCCACTGGATTGTCAGAGAGCTCAGAGCTGAGGCTTACGGTATTAGTCCCGATGACTACTTCATCTAAATCCCACGCCTACGCTATCGTGCGCGCCGCCGGAATGGGTGCCGTGATCGAATCCATGGGCACTGAGTCGTATCGTCTGGCGCTGGAGGAATTTGAACATCGTCTCAAGCAAGCCCTACGCCCGGTGGATAAGCTGATCAGGCTGGCGCCTGACAAATACTGCCTGATGTTCCACGGCGTCGCAGACCGCCATCATGTCGAACTTGCCGCCGCCAAGCTCGAACGTGTTTTCGAACCGCCGGCCGACATCATCGATGAGCAACTGTTTTTCAACATCAACTGTGGCCTGATCGTGCCACCGGCCAGTAGGCGGATGTCGGGTAAACAGCTTATCGCAGCTGCAGAATCTGCCCTGGCAACGGCCATCCGCCGCAATCAGATCGTACATATCGCTGAACCAGATACGCTTGAAAAACCCCCGCACGACCCGGCGATGTTACCTAAGCTGGAGCGGGCGCTGGAAGAGGGGGCGTTCACCCTGTTCTACCAGGCCAAATACGATGCCACCTACGGCAATGTGACTGGCGCAGAAGGTCTGGTGCGCTGGTTGGACAGCGAGAGCAAAAAGGTCATTCCACCGGGCGCTTTCATCGAACTGGTTGAGTCTTCGAACCTGATCAGACCGCTGACCACCCACCTGATCAAACTGGCCATCAACCGCTGCCTTAAATGGGCGGATCCTATCGATGTTGCGGTCAATATCAGCCCTGCACTGCTCAGCGATCCGCAACTGGTCAACGTGGTGGACGATATGCTGAGCCTGAGCGGCCTGGCACCCGCTCGATTGACTCTGGAGCTTACAGAACGAGGGGTGATGTCTGAGGGTGCGATCGCGCAACTGCACGCGCTGCAGGAGGTGGGGGTAAAGATTTCCATAGACGACTTCGGTACCGGCAACTGCTCGTTGAGTCATTTCCGCGACCTGCCTGCAGATCAGTTGAAAATAGATCAGAGCTTCATCCGACACATGCATACCTCAAACAAGGATCTGGCCATCATTAACTGCTGTATTGAACTGGCGCACGGATGCGAACTGAAAGTGGTCGCAGAAGGTGTCGAAGACGAGAAAACCGCGGAGCGATTGCGCACGATGAACTGTGACATTCTACAGGGCTACTGGTTTGGCAAACCCATGGCTGCCGAAGACTTTGAGCTGAATCACCTGACCGGACTGCTCGCTGCCAACAGCGAGCCGGACTACAGCAAGGCATTACTCTCATGAGCGATTCATTCGGAACGAATACCAACCCCGAAACCGGCACCAGCCGTGATGTGCTGCTGGTACGAGACGTGCTGTTGGTGGAAGACGACGAGCTGGACGTCAAACTGTTTCGCCACAGCCAGCAGAAATTCGACCTGCATAACCGCGTGTTTGTCGCCCACAGCGGTCCGGAAGCGCTGACGCTGCTGGACAGCGCAGAGCTGACCCCGACCAGCACGCTACTGCTGATCGATATCAATTTACCCCTGATGGATGGTCTAACCCTGCTCAAGCAGGTCCGGTCGCGGCCTGATTGGTCGACCATACCCGCCTTCATGCTCACTTCATCCAACTATGAACGGGATGTCGTGGATGCAATGGCGCTGGGTGTCGCAGGTTATTTGCTGAAGCAGGATCTGAACAAGATCATGAGCGTGGAAAGCAGCAAGCTGAGAAAATTTCTGCAGGAACAGGTCCCCCGCTAATCCGTCTTTCAGGCGGGTAGGCGCACAATCTCAAACCAGAAGCCTTCCAGACAGTCAAGCACATCAACAAAGGACGCCAGCGAAACCGGTTTGGTAATAAAACTGTTGGCATACTGTTCGTACGAGCTCTGAATGTCGGCTTCCGCATCAGAGCTGGTTAACACGACCACCGGGATGGATTTGAGAGTCGCGTCGTGTTTAACGATCTGCAGAAACTCGATACCGGACATGCGCGGCAGGTTGAGGTCCAGTAGCACCAGGTCCGGGCGCTTACTCTGCGCGTAATCACCCTCATTACGCAGCAGCTGTATTGCCTCTTCTGCGGTTTCAACACAGGTCAGGTTGTTCACGATGTGGCTGCGTTTGAAGGCCGTCTGGGTTAACAGCACGTCGCCCGGGTTATCCTCTACCAGCAGGATTTCAACGCTGTCTTTCATCGCATCACCTTGGTTGAGTTTCGGCTGAACCTGCACTGCGCGCCGAGTCGAAGTTTTCGTCATGCCGCTCCTCTAACTCTAGACCAAAGTCCAGATAAAACACGGTGCCCACACCAGGCTCAGAACTGGCCCAGATTTTTCCATTCATGCTCGCCATCGCCCGCCGACAAATAGACAGACCGAGGCCCGTGCCGCTGAATTCTGAACGCGTATGCAGTCGTTTGAACGGTTCAAAGATCGTTTCCAGATATTCATCAGGTATGCCGATACCATTGTCTGCTACCGTCACCAGTCGCTGTGAGGCAACGACCTGCTCGCAGATCGTCACTCTGGGATCGCGCTCGGGCGGGCAATACTTCAACGCATTGGCAATCAGGTTCTGGAACAGGCTGTTCAGGGTCTGCGGGCTAACCATCACCTGCGGCAGTGAACCCACCTCGACAACTGCATTGCGCTCCTGGATGGCCAGATCCAGATCCGCCAGTGCGCCTGTCACGGCGTCGTTCAGAGGTACGCGCACGGCGGGTAAGGGATTGGCGATACTCAGGTAACGCTGCAATGCCTGCAGCGCTTCCTGTGCACGTGCTGAACCATCAGTCAGGTAATTGAGATAATTTTCAGCGTCCGGGGTCATGCGGCCCTGTTCTACCAGTTCTGCCTGCAACAGTTCGGCAAATGAGCGCATCATTCGTAACGGTTCAAGCAGATCGTGTGCGGTCGCGCGGGTAAAGTTCTGCAGTTCTTCATTACGCAGTTCCAGCGTCTCACTTGCCCGCTCCAACGCCTGACGTGTCTTGGTCTGCTCATCCACATCAAGCAGCACCGCCACGATGCCCTGTTGCCCAGGCGCGATGTTCACCTTGGAGAACACATAGTGAATCCAGACTGCGCTGCCGTCCGGGCGCAGCACGCGCGATTCGCTGATGACACGCTCGGTCGCCTGCATGGGCGCCTGAATCAGTGTATCCAACTGTTCTTGCAGCAGTTTTCTATCATCCGGGTGGGCACATTCAGGCAATGGCCTGGGCGGTACATCTTCGCTGACACCAAGGATCGTGCGCATCTCATCTGACCAGTAAGTTTCCCCGCTTGCCAGGTTGCGCACTGAAAATCCCATGTGGGTCGCGCTCACCGCCAGACTCAGGTAGTGGCTGATGCGCTCGCGTTCAACATCAGCTTTGGCAAGATGCTGATAGATCAGCACGATTAACGCCAGAGCCATGAGGGACAGCAAAATACTGACCACGAATTCATCGACAGCCTCGGCAAAGGCGGCCTTGCGGATCTGTCCCGCCAACCGCTGGGCAAACTCTGTCACTGCGGCTGTATCCGCGACCAGCGTGCTCCAATAGGCATAAGCGTTCTGCACCTGATCAGGCCCCATCACACTGTCGTCGTCGACTGGCAGTGCCGCACGTGACGCCCTGATGCGGGTGCTGACGGTCTTCAGGTCATCGCCTATTCGGCCGGTATTGATGCCGCGCCGCGCCAGTGCGTTGAGCATGATCTCAATGCGTTCGATGTTAGCCAACGCCTGCTTTTTGTTCACATTCATGGGCACCTGCATGCCAGCGGTACTCGCCAGTGCGCGCACCTCGCCAATGTTGCTGGAAAGACGCAGAAATTCACCACCTGACATCTCATAGCCAATCATCACGCTGTCTGAAGGCTTACCCCGTGCTGACCATTCGTAGAACACCTGCTCCGAAAGGAGCGCGAGCTGCTCAACGAGTGCGGATTGCTCGAAAAACTGTTCCAGCGGCGGCAGCTGACTGCGTTGTGTCTGCTGAAAGTCGGCTAACCACTGCTGCCATTGCTCGAGCAGGCCGAAGTCGGTCATAAGCTGATGCAAGTTTGCAATCTGCAAGTCGCGGGTTTGTATCAGTTCAGCCAGGGTCTGCTGGTCCTGAAGTGCCGCCATCGGCCCGTCAAATATGAAGCTGCGGCCACGCAGATCTACCATGGCCACGGTCAGATCCAACAATGTCTGCTGTACAGGTTCGATTTCTTCAACCATCTCCTCAACTGCAGAGCGTTCGTAGAACAGCACACACCGCCACAGCGCAAAGAGCGCTATGGTCGCAATCAACAGGTGGTAAAAGGCGCGGCGAAGCATACCTTCAGTAAAGACGTCGTCAGGGGAAAACACCAATCAGAGAAAGTAAAATGTCAATTAAATTCAATGCGCATGTCTGGCCAAGCAGCAACACCTGCAACACACTCTGACAATCTGGAAACACACGAGGCGCATCATGGGCATTCTCAGTTGGATCGTATTAGGGCTGATCGTCGGCGTACTGGCAAAATTCATCATGCCGGGCAAAGACCCCGGCGGCATCATCGTCACCATTCTGATCGGTATTGCTGGTGCTTTTGTCGGTGGTTTCCTCGGCACCCTGCTGGACATCGGCGACGTCAGCGGCATCAACCTGGTCAGCATCGGCCTGGCTACCGTCGGCGCCCTGCTGCTCCTCTTCCTCTACCGCCAACTCAAAAAATAGGGTCAGAGAGCTTTGTGCCAGAGACGATTGGGGTCAGAGACAGCCGTGCCATAGACAGTAGGGTCAGAGTCACTGGTACCAGAGTGCAAGTCAGAGCCAGCTGTGGCGGGCTTTTACGGCAAGAACAAAGAGCCAGATCAGCAATTACTGATGGTTCTGTCAGCGCGAGATCTGACACAACTCCTGTATCCGTGCACACCGTTTAATCGAGTTAGAAGGCCTGAGATCGCGCTATGATCATAGATCACTCACGCTGTTGAGCTCTCTGGCACCAGTGACTCTGACCCTGATCGTCTCTGGCACCAGGCACTCTGACCCCATTGTCTATGGTACGAACGTCTCTGACCCGGATTTTTGGCGACGGGGTTTTTCGGTGAGCGGTGTGTCGTAGTAACATGAGCGCAAACTTAGGGGATTCAGTGATGAGCATACTCGACTCTTTTCGGCTCGACGGTCAGGTAGCCGTCGTGACCGGTGGCGGCCGCGGCATTGGTGAAGGCATCGCGCTCGGACTGGCTGAGGCTGGCGCAGATGTGGTGGTGGCGGCACGACGCACCCACGAAATCGAAGCGGTTGCTGAAAAAGTACGCCAGCTTGGCCGTCGCGCTCTGGCCATCACCACCGATATGATGGAAATCGAACAGGTACAGGCGCTGGCACAGCAGACCTTTGCTGATATGGGTGCGCTGACCTGCTGGGTGAGCAATGCTGGCGGCGCAGATGATCGTGTCCCGCGCACCTTTCTGGAAATGCCGGAGCGACAGTGGGACTTTCAGATGAATCTGAATCTCAAAGCGGTCTGGACCGGGGCTCAGGCAGCGGGTCGCATCATGCAGGACAACGGTGGCGGCACCATCATCAACATTTCATCTCAGGCGGCAGGCCGCGCTTCGCCCCACAATGGGCCCTATGCAGTGGCCAAGAGCGGCGTTAACAACCTGACCCAGACACTGGCGGTGGAAATGGCGCCGCTGGGCATTCGCGTCAACAGCGTTTCCCCCGGTCCGATTCCAACCGAGGTGTTCCTGGAATTTACCAAAATGACGGAAGCGGACATTCCAAACATGGGCAAACAATTCGGTGTACCCCTGGGACGTGTCGGCACGCCCGAAGATATCGCACCGGCGGTGGTGTATCTTGCATCCAGCGCATCAAGCTGGATGACTGGCCAGGACATTGTGATCAACGGCGGCCTGTAAGCACTTGCCTCTGGCACCTGCCATTGGCGGACATACGCGTGAAACAGCGCGCTTTAACAACGACAAGAGGGCAATAGATCATGGTCATACTACCCATTTCGCTGATAACCGCATCGGTGCTGGGTCTGATGCTGGTCTGGCTGAGTGCGCGCGCCATCGCAGCACGGGTCAAGGGCAATGCACTGATCGGGGATCAAGGCGACACCAATCTGCTGTTCGCCATCAGAACCCACGGCAACTTCACCGAGTACGCACCGCTGTTTCTGATCCTGCTGGGGCTCTTGGAGTTAACGCTGGCTAACCAGACCCTGCTGATCGGACTCAGCGCCGTGTTTATTCTGTCACGCCTGCTGCACGTGTTTGGTATGGGTGCTGAAGCGAATCTGAAGCTGCGTCAGGCCGGTATGGTCGGCACGTTTACCTGTCTGGTTGTTGCGAGCCTCTACGGCGTATATATAGTGCTGCTGTAACGTCGACTTCAGCCACTCATAGACTGTAACAAAGCATCAATAGCCGCAGCAAAAGCCAGCGGCTGATCCAGCATGAGATGGTGATGCGCATCGTGGATCTTCACCATCGGCACCGTGCCACCCGTCTCTGCGGCCATATAGGCACGTGCTTTGTCACTCATCATGATTGAGTGCTGGCCGTAGATAATCGCCCGCGGCAGATCCAGGTGTGCGAAGCGAGGGGCAATACTCTGAAACCAATCCAGGTCTCGCTCGTTGTCTGGCCCCATGATTTTCGGGTCGAACTTCCACACAAATCCCCCCTCGACGGCCTGCACCGAATGCCAGGCCATGTATTCCAGCAGAAATTCGTTGGCGCAGGGCTGGTCAGGTGCCAGACGAAAGCGTTGCCGTACTTCAGCAAAATCCGTGCTGATCCGATGGGGTCTGACCGCCCGGTTCTCCATACGCTGTCGATCCTGCATGAACTGCGATGTTTCACCGGGTGCCAGCATACTCATGTCGCAGATCAGAATACTGCGCCACACATCAGGATAGGCTTCTGCCGCCGCCAGTCCCACACTGCCACCAAAGCTGTGACAGACCAGCGCAGGACGCCGCCCATCGGTCGTCAGTCCGGCTGCCTGCGCCACCGCCTGGCACTCCTGAGCCCGCATTTCCACGTTGTACTTGTCCCGCCACCCCGAATCACCCATGCCGGAAAGATCAAAAGCGACCAGGCAGAAACGCTCGGCCAACAGTGGCGCGATAAACGCCCAACAGCGTGCATGGGCCATAAAGCCGTGCGTCATGAGTACCCCCGGCAATGCTGGATTCCCCCAGCGCAGGTAGTGAATATCGGTACCCGCAACTGTCACGTAACCCGACTCGCGCGGCAGCGCAAAGCAGTCTTTAAACCAGTGCGGAGAGTCGAGGTGAAGGCTTTCTATATCAGCCAGCGCGTGTTCAGAAGTGTTCAAGTTCAAATTTCTGCGGCTCAAAACACCCCAGTATAGATAAGCAGATTCCCTGCTGCGACTATGTTGGTAAGATAACGCTCAGACCCAGCAACAAATACCCAAACCGTGAGCAACAGCCTACAAGACCAACTGATCAAAGCCGGCCTGGCGACACGCGCGCAGGCCGAAAAAGCGCAGAAACAGAAGCGCGCCGAAGAGCGCGCGCAGCGACGACCGAAGAAATCTGCCAATCCGCAGGATGCCGGCGGTCCGACGCGCAAGCCCAAGGTGGCAGACAAAGCACGCCAATTGAATCAACAGAAAGCTGAAGCAAACAAGAAGGCGAACAAGGGACATCAGGATAAGTATGCCGAACGTGCCCTGCGCGCAGAAATCAGACAGCTGGTAAAAGAAAACGACGTGCGTGAAAAGTCACCTGGCGATGACGCCGTGGCTTACAATTTCGTGCACGGCAAACGCATTAAACGTCTGTATGTCACGCCCGGCGAACGGGACAAGTTAAGCAACGGCCAGTTAATCGTGATCAACAATGATGGCGTCTATCACTTTGTTACGCCGGAAGTGGCTGCCAAAATCGAAAAGCGCGACCCGAAGCGGATCATCGTAGCGCACGGTAAGCAGGAAACCGATGACCCCGCCACCAGGGCTAAAACGGAGGACGATGAGTACTACGCCAAGTTTCAGGTGCCCGACGACCTGGACTGGTAAGTTTTCAATCCCGCTGAGCACCGCTGAGACCGCTCGTCCCAGCAAGGTCGGTACCGGCCAACTGCAACAGTACCGCCGACGCTGCACGCCGCTTCTGTTCACTGTCTGCCCAGTGCAACGCCTGTTCCAGCTGTTTGATCGCCGCATCCCGCTGGCCCAGGCCGTGGTGGGCTAATCCCACCCGCAGATGCAACGACGAGTCCCAGCGTTGTTTGTTCAGCGCAATACGCAGATGCTGCAGAGCACTGGCAAATTCACCAAAACGGGTCAACAGCAGCGTGCCGTAGGCGGAGCGCAATTCAGTACTGCCTGGTGTATACCGCAGCGCCTCGACATAAACCTGACGTGCCTGCTCCAGGCGCAGCCGACACGACTGCTGCTCAGCAGTTCGGCAACTGGACTGCACCTGGGCGACCAGCAGCCGGGCGTAATTGCTGGCCAGAATGGGATCATGCGGATCGCGCAGATAGGCAGCACGCAGTAACGGCTCGGCCTCTACAAACTGATCTGCCATCTGGTAGGTCACCCCTTTGGCGCTGAGCAGATGCGCATTATCGGGGTCGTGCAGCAACGCCGCATCCGCAATCCTGTGGGCTTCGGTCAGGTCACCGAGACGCGCCTGAGTGATCAGTTCCACCGCTACATCCGACGCACTCATGGCTGAACGGACAATTTCGCCGTGGTAAGCGAAGCGCTCGCGCGGTAACGCCAGCACCGACTGGCGGGTACGCTTCTGGTGGGCCAGTACTTTCTTCTGCATCTGTCGGGGACTCATGCCGAATGCCTGCTTGAATTGTTCAGCACTCAATCCCTCAGACCGACGCGAACGGAAATATAGTTCAAGCTGCGCCAGGTGATTTGGCCCACCAGCAAAATGTGCAGTGTGCAGATAGTGCGTCAATGCCCACGACATGCTGAGATAGTAGCCGAGCTGAAAAGCATGCACTTTGTGCAGGTCTTGCAGATTAAGCACCCGCGACAAACCCACGGCATAGGGGTTATTCATCAAAACCTGTAATCTGACCGGCGATGGCGCACCAACAATAATCTTTTCGCCTTCGACATAGACCGTGGCCAGCGTATCCGCCAGGCCTTCGTCGTACCAGGGTGGATAGTTCACATCGGCGGCACTTCTGAGCAGGTAATGCACATACTCATGAAACAACACCAGGCGCGAATCGATACCCTGCGATTGCCCTGCGGTTACCAACCGATCCCCACGTGGTGAAGGGCGCATATAGCCCGCCACTTCAGGATTGTAGGCAATACGCCTGAACTGCGTGGCATTGGCAAATACGATGGCCCGGATGTTGTCTCTGGCGGGTGGCACCTGAATGCCGGTCACGTGCAACACCACTGCGCGAAACTGCTCCAGCTCTTGCACCGTGGAGCGTGCATCCTGTTCACCAATGTTGCTCATGAACGAAAAGTTTTCGCTCTCAAGCAGATACCAGGCTTCCTGCAGAAGTTGGTGAGGAGGTGGCGATGAGGCCCAGGAATGAGCACTCACAGTTAGAAACAGACCGAGACACAGCCAGCGGGCGGTTTTTAGCGGTATGTTCACATTCGTCACCCCCGATCGCGTCGGTAATGACCGGTTTGTCCCGATCCGTAATCAGTTTATCTGAATCTGCAGAATCTGCTTCGTCGCGGCTACCCTTGCAGAATACAAAATTGCATTACAAATTGCGCTGCTTTCCGTGCACCGTTTACAGAATGTCCAACCAGACGCATATGGCGCCCCTCAGCCAGCGCTGGCAATACACTCAATTTCCACCAGCCCACCCAGGGCGATGCCATTGGCGCCCACAGCGCTGCGGGCGGGCTTGTGATCAGGAAAATACGTCACATAGACCGAATTCATCGCCGGCCACTGGGCCATGTCCTGAATAAAGACCGTACACTTCACCACCCGCGCCATCGACGAGCCATGGCGGGTCAGCACGCTTTTGATGTTTTCCATGACCTGCCGGGTTTGCGCTTCGATCCCGCCAGGCACCAGTTCCAGGCTACCGGGAACCGCCGCGATCTGGCCGGATACAAAGATCAACCCACCCGCTTCCACTGCCTCGGAAAAAGGCAGGTTCTGCGCTTCGTGCTGCGGTGACGTCAGTACCCGCAGCGGTTCAGCAGCGCTTGCGCCACAGGCGAGCGTAATGGTAAGAACGTAAAACAATGTACGCATGGCTTTCCGGAGTGCAGTTAAAGTAGTACTCATCTTATGACAACTATCCACACAAACACATCTTACCGATGCCTCTTACTGCCGCTTCTCTGGCTGCTTCTCTGGCTGCCGCTCGCAGCCTGCCACGCGAGTGAGCGCAGCGTAGCCGCGACAGAGGCGCAGAACCACGCAGTGGTGCTGTTGTATCACCATGTGGCTGAGGACACGCCCGCAGCGACCACTATCTCGCCGCGCCTGTTCAAGCGTCATCTCGATTATCTGAGCGAGCATGGCTATCAGGTACTGGCGCTGTCCGATATTGTGGCGCGCCTGCAGCAGGGCGAGCCGTTGCCCGCCCAAACCGTAGCCATCACCTTTGACGACGCTTACCGGTCGCTGCTTGAGGTTGCGGTACCGGAACTCAACCAGCGTCAGTGGCCCTATACCGTATTTGTTAACACACAGGCCGTGGCCACCAGGGCCGGCCCCTATCTGACTTGGTCCGAGCTACGCACGCTGCGCGACCAGGGCGCCAGCATCCAGAATCATTCCCATAGCCATGACCACCTGGCATTCCCGGCACCAGAGGAGAGTCGCAGCGCCTGGATAAAGCGTGTCCGTGAAGACATCGCCCTCGCCCAACAACAACTTACAACCCAGCTCGAGATCGAACCCACCCTGTTCGCCTGGCCCTACGGCGAATACACACCCGAGCTGGACGCCGTGGTTCAGCAGCTGGATCTGGTGGGCTTTGCCCAGCAGAGTGGTGCAATTTCTGTCGACGCACTAAGCAGCGGGCAAGCTGCCCTGCCGCGTACCCCGTTCAATGAACAGAACGGCGGTATGGATCGCTTTATAGAAAGACTGAAGATGTTGCCTCTGCCGGTG
This sequence comes from Pseudomonadales bacterium, assembly GCA_040222775.1. Classification (GTDB taxonomy): domain Bacteria; phylum Pseudomonadota; class Gammaproteobacteria; order Pseudomonadales; family Azotimanducaceae; genus UBA4421. The sequence continues at coordinate 145,486 of JAVKCL010000015.1, read as the reverse complement.
CAGTCAGATCCACCCACAGGCTTGCGACTTTCGGCATCCGAGGACCGGCCCGCAGTGAAAATAGACATTTCCGCCCCACCCGCTCGTATCGATGAGCTGGCGTGTTACGCCAATGGCGTTGCGCTTAACATCAGTGAAGTCACGCACCGGGGGCAGTCGTATTCCGCCACCCTGGTGCCCAGCCAGGCGTTCAAACCGGGACGTACTAAAATCAACTGCACAGTACCCGCCGAGCATGGCCGGTGGTACTGGTGGAGCCACCTGAGCATGTTGCCCTACCCCGACGGCAGCTGGTACACATTCTGATCGATGAGCGTCAGGACCGGAGCCAGCTCCACAGCGCCAGGTCTAAGCTTTTAACAAACGCATCAACAGCGCCGGGTGGCGCACAAAGCCGATTGCAGCGGCGACATACAGCGCAGAATCCAATGGATAGGGTAAGGTATGGATACCGCCATGAACCCTGACTTTTGCGGGCTGCGGTGCCTCCGGGCGTAACAGATCGGCGACGGTGAGCATGCCATTCAGCACCTGAGACTGCGCGGACGACATGGTTTCGACACCGAACGCTGTAGCGCCACCAAAGGCAGCGTTAAATACGGGGTGCTGCAATGAGCGCGTGCGGGTAATGGCCGCCGTATTGGCTGACACGCGTAACGGTGCTGTCGTGGATTGCAGTGCGCCCGACTCCGCCCAGCTGATGGCTGTCATTATCTTGCCGATGTATTGCGCGGCCTGATAACTGGCACCTTGAATACCGACCACACTGCGGCTGGCTCTGGCGCTGCCGACCGCCGCAAAACCGCCCTTGTTACTCAGCAGACCCAGGCCCAGGCAGATACGCTGCCACCTCGGTCGCGAGTGCCAGCGATGTTCTACCTGGGCAAGTTCCGCGTCACCCAGTGCAGTTGGCGTTGTCGGCGAGATCAGCATGGTGACACTGGCGATCTGTTCCTGTGCCAGTGCTTCGACCAGCGCGTTCATGACTGCCACCAGCAGCAGTTCTCTGGCCTGGCCAGGCGCATAGGCATATAACCCCAGATCTAATGGCTCTCCTGCGGCAAACTCGCGTAGTGCCGCCAGCGCGGTATGTGGCGCCGAGAGCAGATCGCAACCTTGCGGGAGCCAGCTCAGCCGTCCGGCGAGGTCGCTGTCCTGCAACAAGTGCGCTGGCGGTGGGTCTGGATCCAACCACAGCACATCTGCTCCAGCCGCCAACCACAGGCGGGTCGGCGCCATTTCGGCACCCGCTCCCAGTAAGGCAATTTTGCGGCCACGCAGATCCAGCCCACCCTGGCGCAGAATGTGGGCGAACGCCCAATCCAGTGCGGTACGAGCGGGCTGATTGATGATCTCGCGTTGATGCAGCATGGAGGTCAGCTCAGATAACCGATCACCCTGCCAGCTATGCTCGGCGTAGTCGATCTGCGCCAGCCAGCCCGGAGCATGGTCAAATTCATGATGCTCAAAACGCGGCGCAGCCACCGCCTGCCCGAGACTTTCTGACAGAGGTAGCGGACGGTCCTGCTGCCACCAGCCGATGGCATCCTGCAGATGTTGGCTCAGATGGTGGGCAACGCTGGACGCCTGACCGCTGGCCAGGCGTGCGGCTTCAAAGCGTGCCAGGTATTCCGGGTAACTCTTGCGGAAAGCTTTCAGCTGCGGCACCGGGGTTTGCGCAAAAGCAGTTGCGAAACTCTCTGCTGTCGTGACCAGCAACTGGTGCAACAACTGCAACGCGCTGTGCCCGCTCAGCAGGCCCACGCGGCCCTGGGGTTGAATGCCTGTCATGGCGGCAGGTTACCGATCGCGTCTCCGCCGATCCACCAGATCATCTTCGGTGACGTTCAGGCCTGCCTTGCGCAAAGCGTTCATGATAAACCCGCGCATGGTCATACCGGACTCCAGCGCCCGCCGGGCCAGTTCCTGCCGCAGTGATTCACGCATCTGCAGGGTAAACTGGGACTGGCGTTCCGCAGAACGACCAGCCCGTTTAGCGGCGCTGGTACGCCGCGAAGACACATCAGGTGTCACGACGCCTGCCTGAATTCCTGCAAGAAGGACATCAGACCCATATCGGCTATTTCCTGCACCAGCAACTGACCCTGTGCACCGGCCGTACCCTTGTGTGGCACCTTGCCGCTGAAGGTCAGCTCTTTGTAGGCCACCAGGTGATGCAGCCGGGTCTTGAATACCGGCAGTCCCAACTCCTTGACCCGGCCACGTACTTTCTTCGCCACCTTGGTCTTGGGCGTGTAGTCGGTGAATAACAATCTGGAGGGAATCTTGCGACCGGTCAGATTCGCCGTACTCTGCACCAGCCGGTAGGTCTTCTCTGCCTGTTGCACGTCAGCCTTGCTCAATTGCAACGGCACGATCACGAGATCTGCACAACCGATGGCAAACACTGTGCTTTGCGATTGCGCCCCAGGTGTGTCGATGATGACCAGATCGTGTTCGCGGTTCATCTTCTGCGCGACGCTGACGACCTTGGACTCTTCCAAGACCAACCGATGATCGATGGCCATACTGGTGGTGCTGCTCAACCAGTTGGACAGCGTCTGATTTTCATCCGTGTCTACTACGCCGATTGAATAACCCAGGTTATGCACGGCGCCGATAATCATCTGGGCGACGGTGGTTTTGCCTGCGCCACCCTTGGTGGTTGCCATGGTGATGATGCTCATCCTTGTTAACTCCTTAAGAACTTTTTAATTCGATCGTTTTTCGATCCACAGTTTGCATCCGTTCCTGAGGATAGGACGAATGCTCAAAACATGTTCACATACGCTGTTTACATATTTATGTATAACTATAACCATATAAAACTGGAAGTACATATTTATCGGCTAAAAAGTACAAAAAATTGCGCGGTAAGGCGCTTCAGGAGAGGCTGCCAACTTGAGTCACTCACAGTGAAACGTGCGTGTTTAGAACGGTATGGACCAGCAACTCAGCCAGATGGTCTAAACTCAGGCATGGTTACCAGTAAAATCGACAAGTCAGTCATCGTGCATACTTTGTCAGGCGATCTTTCCAATCGGGATCTGATCGATGCCAAACAGTTCGTGATCGACAACCTCGTGCACATCGCCAATGCAGGCAATGTGCTGTGGGATATGCGCGCATCCAATTTTCTGCGCAATGACGCAGTTTACGCCGCCCTGACCCGCTCACTGATCAATCGGGATGACCATAAAACCAGCGAGCTGAAGCGCGCCTTTCTGGTAGACGGAAGTCGGCATATGGAACGGGTTCGCAAGACCCTGGCGCAGAGTTCGGCGCCCTGGCAATGGCAGGTTTTCGACGCCTACGACGACGCACTGACGTGGCTGCGCGGCGAGCCCAACCCCACCTGAATCAGGCGCAGACTGATCCTACCGGTCAGTCGATGGCGATGGGGTTCACAAACATCTGCACTGCACCACGCACTTTCGGCTGACCCAGTACAAATAGAAACTCAAACGCTCCGTCACGCACCAGCGGACCGGTATTCATGGTTTCCAGCACATAAATGCCATGCTCTTTCAGCAGAATCACGTGGCCCTGAAAGGGGCGATCCGCGTGTTGTGGCGGCACCACGTCCAGCCCCCAGGTGTCAGCACCCACTGCGACCACATTCTTTTTTGCCAGATAGCGAGCCACTTCTTCTGACTGGCCAGGCTCGCCTGACACCCACGCTCCTGGATCACTGTCCAGCTTGTGTTCGGTCCAGCCCGTGTGGAACAGCACCACGTCGCCCTCCTGAATGGGCGTACCCTGCTTCTTCTCGATCGCCTGCACGTCGGCGACGGTGAAATACTGGCCTGCTTCGAGGTGCGGTTTACCGTAATGGCCCGCAACATCCAGCACTACTCCGCGCGCCACCAGGGGTGGTACTTTTTCGATGCCGAGCTTGGTTAAACCTGCGATGCCGGCGAAATCCCGGGCGTGATTACAGTTGTAGTAGAGACCGTCATAGCCCAGGTGACCCAGACCATCGAGCTGCGAACCGATGCCGAACCAGCCCTGAAAAATGTCATCGTTGTAGGTCATACCAGCATTGGGTCTTGCCCCTTCCTGCTGACCGGGTTGGACCACCTGCAGCGAGAGCCCTCTGGGCGCAAAGGCGGGGGTATCGGCATCGATGGTGATGCCCAGACTGTAGGTACGGCCGGTTTCGATCAGGCGGGCTGCCTTGAGTACCGAAGCCGCATCGATCAGATTGGCACTACCAATTTCATCCGCGGCGCCCCAGATTGACGGTTGGCAGTTCGGCGCCGCCAGGCCCTGGACGGCCAGGCAGGTGAGTATCAGTCCGACAAGCAGTTTCCCCATAACACATTCCCCCATGAATAATGCCTGGGATTATGCATTCTGCCGGACCTGTAAGGTAGCCTGTGTGGGACGCGCAAAGCAGCCTGTACGGGATAGCCCGCAGGACTGCCCAAAAGCTACCTCAGGAGAGTGCGCGTACGTCCCGCGTAGAGATCAACGCTCGATGAGCGAGCATGTCGAGCCAACCTTGCGGTGTGCGGCGCTGCTTCAGTTCCTTAAGCGCCGTCCTGGAGATGCGATATTCGCCACAATGACTGCATCGGATTGATTCGATTTCGCCATCCTGGCTGATCCCGGTGCTATCGCTGTGAAATGGGCACTGGCTCATTGGATTTCCCCGTCGGTTTTCCCTAAGTATGACCACAGTATGCCCAGCCACCTGTAGCCAGATGCGAGGAATCGTAATCGGTTTGTAACGCATGGCCGGTGGCCGCACTGCGACGGCGGAATTGGCGCACACCTTTCTCGCTGGGCCGGTGTATGATTAGTCCGGTTCGATCACCGGTCCGAGTGATGCCCACGGAAATCATTATCCTCAGCGTTTTAGTCTTCACCGTCACCGCAGCGCTTATCGGCTGGCTGATCTGGCGCCGTCAGGACCCATTCGAGCGTGAGATCAGAAAATTTGCGCGCATCGCCAGCGATGCTCATCTGCAGGACATTCTGCTGCCCGATGGCATGGGGGGTGAAATACACATCGCGCATCTGTTACGCACCGACAAGGGCTTGCTGCTGCTCGATCCCCGCAGTGTGCGCGGGATGGTTTTTGCAGGCGAAAAAATGCAGGAGTGGAGTGCCACTGAGGGCGGTACGCGATTGTCCTTTGCCAATCCGATTCCTGCCTTACTGGACCGTCTGGCAGCTGTGCGGGCTGTCGCCCAAGGGGTACCGGTCGAAGGTAAGGTGGTCTTTCACAACGATGTCACTTTTCCCAAGGGACACCCTTCCTCCGTCACCACCATCAAACAACTGATCGACGAATACACCCCGGTCAACAAAGGCCAGTACACCCTGTACCAGAATCAATGGCTTGAGCTCGAAGAATTAGCCAAATTGCAGGGAAATTAGTCGGCGCAACGGTTCTGGTCTGTTAGAATCTCGCGCCTCGCAGGCACCCATCAAATCGGGGCACTCCGGAACTATGTACCCATTTGCCAGATAATTCCGGAGCACTCTACCCCGGCCGCGACCGCACGACTGAGCCAGTCGTCAAGCAAGCGTCGTCGAGACACTTAGCAGGCAGAAGTAGTAGTCAAAAGTAGTAGTCAAAAGCAGTAACCAAGCGAAGCAGGCAAAAGAGCGCACTGAATGGAATTTGTTCTAGGACAACGTTGGGTCAGCCAGACCGAATCTGAGCTGGGACTGGGCATGGTTGTGGAGATCGAAGGTCGACACGTCACTGTTCAATTTCCGGCTACCGAAGAAGAGCGGGTGTATGCCGTCAATAACTCGCCGCTGGTGCGGGTCATCTACCAGAGCGGGGAAACCCTGCACGATCAGGCCCAGACCCCGCTGGCGGTGCAACAGGTGGAAGACCTGGACGGCTTGAAGTGTTACCTGGTCACCGACCCCGACGGCCGCGAATTCATGCTGCCGGAAACCCAGATTTCCGCGCTGGTGCATCTGACCTCTCCCAGCCAGCGCCTGCTCAGTGGGCAGTTCGATAAATCCACTGAATTTCAGCTCAGGGTCGCGAGTCTCTACCATCATTACGAACTGCAGCAGTCCATGGCCCGAGGCATGCTGGGACCCAGAACCAGTCTCTTGTCACATCAGTTGTATATCGCCCATGAAGTGGCATCCCGCTTCGCGCCCCGCGTGCTGCTGGCCGACGAAGTGGGTCTGGGTAAAACCATCGAAGCCGGCATGATCCTGCATCGCCAGCTGCAGACCGGGCTGGCCAGTCGCGTGCTGATCGTGGTGCCTGACGCTCTGCTGCATCAGTGGCTGGTGGAAATGTTGCGTAAATTCGGTTTGAAATTTTCCCTGCTGGATCGCGAGCGCTATCAGGCGCTGATCGAAACCGGCGAAGCAAATCCCTTTGAAACGGAACAACTGGTGCTGTGCGGCCTGAGTCTGCTGCTGGAACAGGACGGTGCGGTCGAACAGGCAGAGCTTGCCGGTTGGGATCTGCTGGTGGTCGACGAAGCACACCACCTGGTCTGGTCTGCTGAGCAGCCGAGCCCTGAGTACGCCGCTATTGAAACTCTGGCCCAGGCTTGCGCGGGTCTACTGCTGCTGACGGCGACACCCGAACAACTGGGCGTGGAGAGCCATTTCGCCCGCTTGCGCCTGCTCGACCCTGCACGGTTTTCTGAGCTGGCCGATTTTATCGAAGAGCAGACCCACTATGCCGAGCTGAACGACATCGTACAGGCTCTGCTGGCTGATGAGTCTCTGACAGACGCACAGACACAATATCTGACTGCCATGGAGGTTGAGGCGACCGAGCGGGACGCGCTGATCGAACAACTGCTCGACCAGCATGGCACCGGGCGGGTGCTGTTCCGCAACACCCGTGCCGCGATTGCCGGCTTTCCCAAGCGCCTTGTGCACAGTCATCGCCTGCAGGTTGCTGACGACGGCCCGTCCTTCAGTGGCCTGCAACCAGAACAGGCGTTGCGCGACGCCGGTATCGACTGGCTCAGCTGCGATCCACGAGTCAGCTGGCTGGAAGGCTTCCTGGCCCAGCACCGTGAGCACAAGGTACTGGTCATCTGTGCCACGGCGCAGACCGCCATCGATCTGGAGAAGCATCTGCACCTGAACATCGGCGTACGCAGTGCAGCCTTCTATGAAGACCTGTCCATCATAGAGCGAGATCGCGCCGCCGCTTACTTCGCCGATCCAGAAGCTGGCGCCCAGACCCTGATCTGCTCTGAAATCGGCAGCGAAGGCCGTAACTTCCAGTTTGCCCACCATCTGGTGCTGCTGGACCTGCCCTTGAATCCAGACTTGCTGGAGCAACGCATTGGCCGCCTGGACCGGATCGGTCAAACCAGCGACATAGAAATCCACGTACCCTACATCGCCAACACCGCCCAGGAAGTGCTGTTCCGCTGGTACCACGAAGGACTGTCTGCCTTCACTGAGAGTTTCGCAGGCGGCAGTGCGGTGCTGCGTGAGTTCGGTCCGACCCTGACCGCCTGTATCTCAGGCGCGACACCGCCAGCAGAGCAAGAGGTCAGCGCGCTGATCGAGCAGACCGCCGCGTTCACCGCACGCCTGAAGGAAGAACTGCAACAGGGTCGTGATCGCCTGCTGGAGCTGAATTCGCACAAACCCGAAGTCGCTGCCGAGATCATCGAATTTATTGAACAGACCGACGCGGATGACAGCCTGCCACAATTCCTCTCGCTGGCGTGCGAAACCTTCGGCGTTGAGCTTGAAGCACATTCGGATGAGGCAATGATTCTGAAGCCGACGGAACACATGCTGACCCACGCCTTTCCGGAGGTCGGCGATGACGGCCTGACGGTTACCTTCAATCGCGATCATGCTCTGGTACGCGAGGATATGGCTTTTCTGACCTGGGAGTCACCCATCGTTACCGGCCTGCTGGAACTGGTGCTGGGCTCTGAACTGGGTAATACCAACATCAGCACCATGGCGCTGAAGGCATTACCTGCAGGCACCCTGCTGGTGGAGTACTACTTCACCATGCACGTCAGCGCGCCGCGCAAGTATCAGATCGGACGTTTTCTGCCAGCCACCCCGGTGCGGATGCTGCTGGATGCAAACGGTCGCGACCTGGCGGCCGCCGTCAATCACGAGGCACTGAACGCGCGCTGTCAGCATGTCAAGAAATCCACGCGACCGGCCATTATCAAGGAAATCCGCGCGCCGCTGGTCAGTATTCTCGAAAAAGCAGCGAACCTTGCAGCCAGCCGTGAAGAAGCGCTCAAATCAGCAGCCAGGGCGCGAGTCGCAGACATCGTCGGCACCGAAGCGACCCGCCTGCGGCAACTACAGAAGGTTAATCCCGCCATTCGCGACGAAGAAATCCAGTATTTCGTCGAACAGCAGGAAGCCGCGCTGGCGCACATTGCAAATGCCAGCCTGGAACCTCAGGCAGCACGGGTCATCATTACCACCTGACCCACTGACCTACCACCTGACCCCAACCGCACCCCAACCCGTGCAGTGATACTGCGCATGCGGTGGTATAATCTGTCGCGTAATTCAGTGGAGACCCACGTGCAATCTGTACTCAAACTTTCAACCTGTGTGCTGAGCCTGTTGTTCCTCAGCGGCTGTGGCATCAACGACATACCAACCTACGACGAGCAGGTTAAGTCCGCCTGGGGTCAGGTGGAAAACCAGTATCAGCGACGAGCTGACCTGATTCCCAACCTGGTGGAAACGGTCAAAGGTTTCGCCGCCCAGGAGAAAGAAACGCTAACCGCGGTGGTTGAAGCACGCTCCAAAGTGGCGTCCATGCAGGTCACGCCGGAACTGATCAACGATCCGCAAAAGCTGCAACAGTTCGAGCAGGCCCAACAACAACTGTCTGGCGCACTGAGCCGCCTGATGGTGGTGGTAGAGCGCTACCCTGAGCTCAAATCCAATCAGAATTTTCTGGCCCTGCAGTCCCAGCTGGAAGGCACCGAAAACCGTATCAGTGTCGCCCGCCGCGACTACATTCAGGCGGTGGAGCGGTTCAATACCGAGATCCGCACCTTCCCGGGCCGTATCTGGCATACCCTGATGTACAGCGATCTGGAAATGCGCGAAGTGTACGAAGCGACCACCAGTAATGCTGAAACGGCGCCTGCCGTCAAATTTTGATCCGCAACGTCTGCCTACTGCTGTTACTGCTGACCTGCAGTCAGGCCGTAGCGCAGCCGGAATTTCCACCCCTCACTGGACGGGTGGTGGATCTGGCAGACATGTTGTCGCCGGCCACTGAGGCACACCTCACACAACTCAGCGCCGCGCACCAGCAGGCGACCTCCAATCAGGTCGTCATTGCCGCCCTGCCGGACCTGCAGGGTTACACCATCGAAACCTTCGGCTATCAACTCGGCCGGGCCTGGGGCATCGGGCAAAAGGGAGAAGACAATGGCGTGCTGTTATTGATCGCAGAACAGGAACGCAAAGTACGTATCGAAGTCGGCTATGGCCTGGAAGGTCTGCTGACCGATGCCATCGCCAGTAACATCATCAACACGGTTATCACGCCCCAGTTCAAGCGCGCGCAGTTCGATGAGGGTGTCACAGCTGGCACTGAGGCGATCATCCAGGCACTTGGCGGCGAATACCAGATGGTACAACGTCCCGGCCAGAACGATGACAACTCCGGCTGGAAACTGCTCGCTTTCATCGTGCTGTTCTTTATCTTCCCCAATTTATTCGGTGGCCGCTTCTTCGGTGGTTTCCTGCTGGGTAGTGTGCTCGGCAGCGCCGGTCGCCGCTCTTCCGGCCGCGGTTTCGGCGGAGGTGGCGGTTTCGGCGGTGGCGGCGGCAGTTTTGGTGGCGGTGGCGCGAGTGGAGGCTGGTAAGTGTTGTTAACGCAAGAACAGGCCGCACAGGTCGCTCAGGCCATCACTCACGTCGAACGGCAAACCGATGCAGAACTGGTCACCGTGCTGGCGCGCCAGGCCGACAACTATTACTACATTCCTACACTGTGGGCGGCACTGATTGCGCTGGTCTGTCCCACGCTGATCACGCTGACCCCGTTCTGGCTGGATCTCAGCGAAATCCTTTTTCTGCAACTGATTACCTTTCTGGCCTTTGCCTTGCTGCTGCGTATCCCGCCGATACTGCGGAGGATCATCCCCGCTCAGGTCAAGCAAGGGCGTGCGGCCAATCTGGCCAGGCGGTGTTTTCTGGAACAGAATTTACACCACACCACTGGCGCCACAGGTCTGCTGATCTTTGTCTGTGAAACTGAGCGCTACGTGGAAATCATCGCCGACCAGGGGATCGACCGGCATGTTCCAGAGGCTCAGTGGCAAGAGATCGTTGACGAGTTCACCGCCAGCCTGCACGCCAGACAGATCAGCGAAGGCTTTCTCCAGGCGATCAGTCAGTGTGGTGAAATTCTGACGACCCACGTGCCCGCCACCCGGCAGAAAAATGAACTGCCCAACCATCTGATCATCATCGATCAGCTCTGACTTGCCTAACCCGGTATGCCTACCTACTATCACCGACTGCAAGCAACCATTCCGCCAACTTATCGAGGATCAGTATGAGCAAGGTGAAACAGATCATCGCCGACCTACACCACCTGGTTGGACACGAGGTCGGGCTCAGTGACTGGATCGAAGTGGCGCAGGACAAAATCAACACCTTCGCCAGTTGTACCAACGACGACAGCTGGATGCACACGGATCCGGAGCGTACCCGCAGTGAATCGCCCTTCGGCAAACCCATCGCCCAGTCGTTTCTGATTCTCGCCCACCTGACAGACATGGTGCAGGCGGTGGACCTGCCGATCCCGGGAATCGTCTACCGTCAGAACTATGGCTTCAACCGCATCCGCATCCTGCAGCCGGTGGAGGTAGGCAAACGGATTCGCGGGCGCTTTGAGCTGAAACACCTGGATGCCAAAGACCTGCACGGCATGCTGCTGCACTTCGATGTGTCCATCGAGATCGAAGACGACGACATTCCAGCCGTGGTTGCCGAGTGGCTCGCCTACGTGCGCGTTGACGACGCTTAAGGCTGAGCAGACCCATGACTGACATCCTGAATGAGCGCTCGCGCTATCGGTGCGTATTGCTGTTGGCAGCGCTGGTGCTGAGCAGTTGTACGACCCCAAGCAGCAAGCAAACACCCGATACCGGCAGGATGAGTGCGCCCACCGCGGTCTATAAAACGGCCTTCAAAGCCACCTTCAGTAAAGACAGCCCGGTGGTCGAGGTGGAGATCACGCTCAATCAGGCCCGGCGCGTGGTCCGCGAGTTGGACTTCAATGTAGCCACCGGCACCTATCAGCTGCTGAGCGCAGACGGGTCCGCCGAATTGAGCGCGGGCCGCCTGGTGTGGCAACCACCGGCCGCTGGCGGAACCCTGCGCTACAGCTACGACATTGCCCCACGGCCCGGGAAAAGAAAAGATGCCAGACACACCAGCACCCTGGCCATCGCACGCCTGGGTGACCTGTTTCCTGCGGCACGGGCACGCACCCTGAAGGGGGCGACAAACTCCGCCACGCTCAGTCTGGTCGGGCCTGCAGCATGGTCTTTCGAAACCGCTTACGGCGCGGTGCAGGAGCCGCTGGCGTTGCCCGCCGGGGAGCGCAACTTCAATAGGCCGCTGGGCTGGCTGCTGGCAGGCAAACTGGGCATCCGGCGCGCCACCATCGCCGATATCCGGGTAGCAGTGGCCGCGCCGGTTGGCAGCGACTTCCGGCGTATGGATACGCTGACCTTCCTCAACTGGGTGTTACCAGACCTCAAAGACCTGTTGCCCGCCATGCCGCCACGCATCCTGATCCTGGGTGCCCCCAGCGGCATGTGGCGCGGCGGTCTGTCTGCTCCCGGCTCCCTCTACATGCATGAAGACCGTCCGCTGATCAGTGAAAACGGCACATCCACCCTGATTCACGAACTGGTGCATGTGGCCGGTGTGCACTCCGCCGCCGAAGGTGCAGATTGGCTGGTCGAAGGCATCGCTGAATATCTGAGCGTGCTTGTGCTGCATCGCAGCGGGGGCACATCTGAGCGGCGTTTTGCGCGCACCCTTACGCAACTGGAAGCGTGGGCAGCCCGGGATGCAGGTAAGCTGGCAGATCCCTCCAGCGGAGCAGATACCGCGGCAGCCGTCCTGCTGCTGCACCGGCTCGATCTGGAATTACAGGCCCGCCGCAGCAGTTTCGATCGACTGCTGGCTGAGCTGTTCGCGCGAGGCGAGTTCTCTCAAGCCGCGCTGGTCGCATCCGCCGAAAAACTTCTGCGCCGCCCGAGCACGGTGCTGACCGAGCACTTCGCTACCGCAGACTAAAGGTCCGCCTTGCGGGTCTGAAAGGCGGTGCCGCAATTGCGGGCTGCAAATGCGGGCTGCAAATACAGGCCGCTAAACCAGCTTGAAACCCTCTTCACTCAACGGCATGGATCTGATCCGCACACCGGTGGCGGCAAAGATCGCATTGGTCACTGCCGGTGCCAGTGGCGGCAGCGCCGGCTCGCCCAGCCCGGTGGGGTGATTATCACTCTGGATAAAATGCACATCGATCTCAGGTGTCGAGGCGATGCGCATCACCGGGTACTGGTGAAAGTTGTCCTGCTGAATCACCCCATCCTGCATGGTGATCTGCTGCAGAGCCATGGTGGAAAGCCCGTCAACAATGGACCCACGCACCTGATTCAGCGCGCCACTCATGTTGATGATCGGGCCCACATCCACCGCTACGGTAACCTTGTTAACGCGGAAGTTACGATTTTCATCCACCGACACCTCGGCGACTTCAGCAATGTGCGCGGCGTGACAGAAGTAGAACGCCATACCCTGCCCCGTTCCCGGTGCCATCTGCTTACCCCAGCCGGCCTCGGCAGCGGCACGCGTAATCACATCCCGAGCACGCCCGGTATTCAGTGCGCTGATGTCACCCTCTTTGATCCAGCGCGGCTCGCCCATCAGTTCGAGCAGAAACTCAACATGATCGCGACCCGCCAGCACGGCCAGTTCATGAATAAAGCTCTGTTCGACAAAGGCATTGGTATTGGAGCCCGGAGCGCGCCAGGCACCGCAGTTGGTCGCCACATCCATCAGTGACTGTCTGACCCGGGCATTGTTCAACGCCACCATGGGGAATTCGTTACCGCGCAGTCCGGAGCCGATCACCGGCTTACCGCCGCGGCCAAAACCGATATAATGCTGGTCCCAGGCCGCCAGTTTGCCCTCAGCATCCACCGCGCCGCGCATGGATTCAAAGCCGCCAACGCGGAAGAAATCGTTATGTATGTCGTCGGTACGGGTCCAGGTCAGCTTGACCGGCTGTTCGATACGCTGCGAGATCGCCATCGCTTCACTGGCGTAGTCATGCAACGCGCGACGGCCGAAGCCACCGCCCATGCGCAGGTTATTGACTTTGACATGCTGCGGATCGATGCCGAGCAGGTTGGCCGCAACTTCTTTCACCTGTTCAGGGAACTGACTGCCAATCCACACTTCCAGTGTATCCGGCTTACCGTCCCGCCCACGGCGATAGTCAGCGGTGCAATTCATCGGCTCCATGCACACGTGTGCCACATAGGGAAACTGGTAAAAAGCCTCCTGCACCTGATTGTCCGGGTCAGCCAGTGCGTCTGCGACTTGAGGTGCAGGCTTCAGGGTTTCACCCTGATCACGCTCAGCTGTCTGCCGCGCAGCCCTGGTCATGGCCTGCCAGTCGTCGCGTGAGGCACCGGTGTCGTCCCAGGTCACTTTGAGCTGACGCTTGGCATCTATGACTGACCAGGTATCGTCGCCGACAATGGCCACACCGCCGCGCAGTTTCGCCATGCCGTCCATAAAGGAAAACGAAGCCTTACCAGCATCGTCGTTGGGCGCGACAATAAAGGCATCGGTGATGCCCGGTAAGGCCTTGATCTCGGCCTCGTTGAAGCGCACCGCTTTGCCCCCCTCGCGAGGACTGCGGGTATAAGTCGCGTACTTCATGCCAGGCACATCCACATCGATGCCGAACTGACTTAAGCCGGTGGCGATCACCAGATTGTCGACCCCGCCCACCGAGGTGCCGATAATGGAATAGGAGCGCGGGTCTTTAAAAGACAGCGTTTCCGGCGCCGGGACCGGTTGTTGTGCCGCCACTGAGGCAAGCTGACCGAAGGTCATGCTCTTGCCATCGGTATGGACCACCTGGCTTTCTTTAGCCGAGAGTTCCTGACGCTCGACCTCCATCAACAGCGAGGCTGCACTGATCAGCATCTCCCGAGCAGAGGCGCCCATGCGTCGCATTTCATCAAAGCGGCGCGGTACCGACATGGAACCCCCGGAACCCTGCAGGCCGAAACTGCTCTGGTCCACGGGTGCGGCCAACACTTCAACATCTTCCCAGCGCGCACCCATCTCTTCGGCAATGATCATAGGCAGGGTGGTTTTCACGCCCTGACCCATCTCGGGGTTGGGCGCAAAGATGGTGATCTGGCCATTGGGTGCAATCTGCACATAGAAATTGAGTTCTTTGGACTCCACCAGCGTGCTGGCATGTTCCGCCTCGGCGGTCGCCGCTGTCGCATCGGGGGCAAAATTCAGTTGCAGCATGAAGCCCCCACCAATGGTGGCTGAGGCCTTGAAAAATGTACGTCGGTTCATCTGTCTGTTACTCACTCGCCCTGCTCCCCATCTGACCCGGCGTTGTAAAATTGTGCCGCCGTGTGCACAGCGTCCCGAATACGCGTGTAGGTACCGCAGCGGCAGTAATTACCCGCCAGGGCAGTGTCGATGTCGCCATCACTGGGACTGGGATTGGATGCCAGCAGAGCGGCGGCGCTCATGATCTGTCCAGCCTGACAATAGCCGCATTGAGGCACATCATGTTCGATCCAGGCTGTCTGCAGGGGGTGCAGATCGCTGCCCTGAGCCAGCCCTTCAATGGTGGTCACTGGGCCAGACACCGCCGAAACCGGCAATACGCAGGATCGGGTCGCCACACCATCAACGTGCACAGTACAGGCACCGCACTGGGCAATGCCGCAGCCGAACTTGCTGCCTTTCAGTTTGAGTTTGTCACGCAGCACCCATAGCAGAGGCATGTCGGGTCTGACATCCACCTCCATCGTTTCTCCGTTTACCGTCAGCTTCATTCAGGTATCAATCCTTGTTTAATCAATCGGCTCACGCGCATGGTGCCCGAATTCGAAAAGACCAACAACGGATATGGTGTTCGCCTTTCAAGCCGGACGCGAACTTGCCATACTCGCAGGGAAAGATAACAGTGTTGTGAAAGGGGGATTCATGCATATCGGTTTTTCGGTCATATTTCAAAATCCAGGCGAAGCAAAGTCTGACCAGCAGGTCTACGCTGAAGATCTGGCGCTGGCACACCAGGCAGAGCCGTTAGGCTTCGACTCCATCTGGAGCGTGGAGCACCACTTTACCGACTACACCATGTGCCCCAACGTATTTCAGTTTCTGACCTACATGGCTGGTTGTACGGACAACATCCAGCTCGGCTCGATGGTAGCCGTGCTGCCCTGGCACGATCCGCTGCGGGTGGCAGAACAGGTGGCAATGCTGGATGTTATTTCCGGCGGTCGCACCATCCTCGGCATGGGTAGAGGGACTGGAAAAGTTGAATTTGACGGTTTCAGAGTGGCCATGCCGGAAGCACGCGGGCGCTTCGCTGAAAGCGCCGAAATGGTTCTCACCGGCCTGGAACAGGGTTGGTGTGAGTATCAGGGTGAATACATTCAGCAGCCGCGCGTCGACCTGCGGCCGCGCCCCAGCAAGACCTTCAAAGGCCGCACCTATGCAGCGGCTGTTTCCAGCGAATCAGCCGAAATCATGGCGCGCATGGGGGTGGGCATCCTGATCGTGCCGCAAAAACCGTGGCATGTGGTGCAGAAGGAGCTGGCCCAGTACCGCACCACATTCCGCGCCGCCACCGGCGAAGAGGCTCCCGCGCCCTACTGTGCAGGCTGGGTATTTGTGGATGATTCGGCTGATCGCGCAGAGGCCATGGCCAGACAGTACATCGGCGCCTACTGGGATTCGGTCATCGACCACTATGAATTCAACAAAGATCATCTGAAGAACACCCCGGGATACGAGTTTCACGGCGAGATGTACGATCGCCTGAACGCGCCAGGCGGCATGCAGAAGATGACGGACTTCTATGTCGATCTGCAGGTCTGGGGCACCCCGGATCAGGTATTCGACAAAGTTCAGACCATTCGCGAAAACACCCTGGCGGACGGCTTTATGGCGGTCTGTTCCTACGGCGGGATGCCCCATGCGGAAGCCGAGCGCAACATGCAGCAGTTCGCCCGGGAGGTGATGCCAGAACTCAAGAAACTGCCCACCGTCGAAGCGCCGCTGGATGCCGAACTGACCTCAGCCTGAAGGATTCCCTCCGGGATGTAAGGGCGTAACAGAAGGGTCGTAAACAGGCGTAGCGCCACGGATAAAAAAATTCTGCTGCGCGTGTAATAAATTCAGCCCGCCAGCGTATACCTGTTTGAAGCATCGGAAGAAGTAGTGGCCAGACACACAGCGTTCGAAATCCTCTATAAGGAGTACTACGTCCGAGTGTTCGGATTGTGTCGCCGCCTCCTGAACTCTTCCGAGCTGGCTGAGGATGCAACTCAAGAAACCTTCATGCGTGCGTACAAAAGTTTTAACAAATTCGACTCCAAGCAGCCCTTCTGGCAGTGGATTGCCACCATCGCCAACAATCACTGCATTGATCAGCTGCGCGCCCGAAACCGCAGCGCAGCGCTGTTTGGCGACGAGGCCAGTGAAACCGAGGAAGTGGCCAGCATGACACCCAGCCCACTGGGCGAAGTGATCGCCGCCGAAGAAGACGAACGGATCAACACGTCGATCAATGCGGCGATTGGCCAGTTAGCTGACAAATACCGTGTGCCGCTGGTGCTCGCCTACTTTCACCAGCTGAGTTATGACGAAATCGCTGCGCAGTTGGAGATCAGCCGCAACCATGTGGGTGTGCTGTTGCTACGCGCGAAGAAGCAGCTGCGGGTTGAACTGAGTACCACCAACGTGGAGCAGCCCAACCCATGACTGCTACCGAACATCTGACCGACCTGACCCTCTCGCTGCTGGCTGATGGCGAGCTGGACGAAGCCCAGACAATTCAGAGCCAGGCGCACCTGCAGCAGTGTGCAGCGTGTCAGTCGCGACTGGACGCCACCCGCGCAGAGCTGACCGCATTCCAGACTGCGCTCAGCCTGGGTGAAACCGCCCCTGACGAAATCGTTATCCCGGATTTCAAGCGCCCCGCCAGCTTGCGCGGTTTTGCCCTGGCCAATATCGCCACCGGTCTGGTGATCTGGCTGGCGCAGTTTCTGTGGAAGACCCTGTTTGGAGAATTGTTTGTCAACGCCGCCTCATGGCTGACTTCAATCTATGTGCCCGATATTTACGAATTAATCACCACCACCGCCCTCTACTACCTACAAGAAGGAACCGCCATGTTAGAAGCATATATTGGCTTAACTATCCTGACACTGGTCACCGTGACCGTGCTGGGCCTGCTGTTTACGCTGCGGCGCCATCGCGCAGCCGGCAGCCTGTGCGTACTGGTGCTGGTCGCTGCCAGTACCCTGGCACCCGCACCCGCATCAGCGCTGGAGATCAGAAAAGACCAGAACGTGGTCACCGTCAGCGCTGATGAAAGCATCGACGACACGGTGATTGCCACGGCGGAAACCGTGCTGATCCATGGCAACATCAGCGGCGATGTGATCGCTGCTGGCCGCAAGGTCGAAGTCACTGGCAGCATCGCCGGCAACCTGTTCGCTTTCGGTGACTCGGTGGTGGTGCGCGGCGATGTCGGTGGCTTGATGGTCGGTTCCGGATCAACCGTGGACGTACTGGGCGGTAAGGTGGGCGGCAACCTGTTCGCCGCCGGTAACATGGTCAGCGTCGATACGGATTCGGTGGTAGGTGGCAATGTCGGCGTTGCCGGTCAACGTGGCTCACTGGCCGGCGTCATCCAACAGGACGTCTATTCCTTCACCGAGATGCTGGAGGTGAATGGCACGCTGTCTCGCGACCTGTCCGCCTTCGGTGCTCGCGTACAACTGCTGGACGCGGCCCACATCCTGGGTGACGCCAATCTGCACATCGGTGCCGAAGACAACCTGCACCGGTCTGCGGGTGCCCGCATCGACGGCAAACTGGAATTTATGGACACCCCGGAAGACTTCAAACCCACCAACCGCTACGCCACGGTAGGATTCTATATGTGGCAGGCTGCTCGCTTGATTGCCGCCCTGCTGTTTGGCCTGGCCCTGTTGTGGCTGTTCCCGGGCTTTGCCTCAGTCACCCTGGGCGGTGGTCTGGAAGGTCTCAAATCCGCCGGTATCGGCTTTATCTCGCTGATTATCCTGCCCTTTGCGGTGGCCCTCACGGCCATCACGCTGGTGGGTCTGCCGTTTGCTTTCGTCGGTGTGATCAGCTGGATCCTGCTGCTCTACCTGGCGAAAATCGTGGTCGGCATTGCCGTGGGCCAACTGGTACTGTCAAACTCGGAAGGGACGGCAAGCAACGTTATGGTGCTGCTGGTAGGTCTGGCCATCATTATCGTGGCCGTTAACCTGCCCATAATCGGCGGCATCATCAACTTCCTGCTGACTGTGCTGGGTGTCGGCCTGATTGTGCAGTATGTGGCGCGCCCGTCAGGACCACTCAAGCGTGCGTGAGTTGGCGTAAGTTGTGGCCCGCCAGTTGCGCAAACCGCTCCACAGCGACGGCGTCGGCGGGCGCATCACACGCGGACATGGCATCGCCCGAGCGGACGCAATAGGCTGCGGGTGAGCGGCTGCCGGGCGGCGCCTGGCCCGCCTGTACCGCATCGGCGGCGGCGAACATGGCCTGGCGAAATCTGACTACTCCCAGGTCGGTCTGGCCCAGCAGTTCGCGGCTGCGGTCTGCGATCAGACCCTGGCTGTCGGCGATGGCGGCGTCCTGCTCTGACACACCCACAATGCCGGTGAAGTTGCCCTGCTGCTGCAGATCGCGGTCCAGCAGATACTCGTTCTCACGCCTGCGCCGCGGAATGTAGTGCTCATCCACCTCGGCAAAGATGCCAAAGCCACCGGCATACAACTGGCGCTCCTGTTCGGTCAGCGGGCGCTCCGGGTTGTAGGCATAGCAGAATATCCAGCAGCTGTGATCATCGATAGGCACCCAGGTATTACCTGAATGGTTGTCGCCGGGAAAGCTGTTAGGGGCCATGGAGTGATTGGGCAGCAGGAACTGGGTCATGCGCCAGTAGAGCCGATTGTCATCTGCCTGACGCGCCGCGCACAGCAGCAACCCGGCATCGTGAGTAAGCACCGTGAAGCGCGGCGAGGCATCTTCGATCATCCATCGATAACGACCCGTCTCCGGCGGTTCGTTAGCACCCTGACTGGGCAGCAGACCTACCCGTTCACCCTCTTCGATATTGGCATGCAGATAGGAAAAATGTGCGGTATCCAGCCCACCCTCGACGGCCTGGGCCCAATTGCATTGCTGCAGTTTTTTCGACACAAAATAGTGCTCTTGGGGTAGCTGCATGAAATCAAGCTGCGGCACACCTTCACTGGGCTGGCCGAAGTGGACCCACACCATATCTCCCTGTTCACGCACAGTCAGACTCTGCAGTGTCGCCTTGCTGCGTATTCTGTCGGCCTGCTCATCACCCGCTGTGGGCACATCTATGCACTGGCCATGCACATCAAATTGCCAGCCGTGATAAGCGCAACGCAAGCCACAGCTTTCGTTGCGGCCGAAATACAGATCGGCACCGCGGTGGGGACATCTTGGTTCGACCACGCCAACCTGTCCGTTACCATCGCGAAAGGCCAGAAAATCTTCACCCAGAATACGCACTCTGACCGGCGCACCGGCAGCGGTCAGCTCCCGTGACAGCAACGCCGGCTGCCAGTAGGCACGGAAGACCGCGCCCATATCTGTACCCGGCCCGATACGGGTCAAGCGTTCGTTGTCGACCTGCGTAAGCATAATTCCTCCCCGGGGTTAGCCTTGGCTCAGTCGCGTACGTTAAACTAACGTGCGTTAAAGTAGCCTAGCCCAATCCAACGAGGAATTCACATGCTCAAAGCAGCCATAGCCGTGGGCGGATACGCGCGCAGCAATGCCCGCGAACTGGTCGATCTGGTGGTCGAAGCAGAACGTCTGGGGGTCGACAGTGTCTGGTCTGCCGAGGCATGGGGCTCGGACGCCGTAACCTCGCTGGCTTTCCTGGCCGGCCAGACATCACGCATCAAACTGGGCACCGGCATCATGCAGATCAGTGCCCGCACGCCGTCCATGACAGCAATGACGGCCCTGTCGTTAAACGAGCTGTCCGAGGGACGTTTCCTGCTCGGCCTGGGCGTCAGTGGCCCGCAGGTGGTGGAAGGCCTGCATGGCGTGGACTATGCAAAACCTCTGGGGCGCCTGAAGGAGACCGTCGCGATCCTGCGCATGGCATTCGCCGGCGAAAAGCTGGCCTTTGAGGGTGAACATTTCGTTCTGCCACGCCCGGGTGGCGAAGGCAAAGCACTGCGCCTGGATCATCCGCCCAAGGCGATTCCCATCTACCTGGCGACCCTGGCGCCGAAATCACTGGAGTTTACCGGTGCTGCTGCCGATGGCTGGCTGGGCACATCCTTTTCGCCGGATCACGCCGATGCCCACCTGGCGCATATCCGCCGCGGGGCAGAACAGGCTGGACGCTCACTGGCTGACATATTCCTGAACGCGGCCTGCACAGTCGCCATCGGCGAGAACGTTGAGCAACTGCTGGACAAACTGCGCCCTGGCGTTGCCTTCCAGATGGGGGCGATGGGCAGTGCCAATACCAACTTTTACAACGATGCTTTCAAGCGCGCGGGCTATACCGACGACGCGTTGGCCATCCAGGAATTGTGGTTGCAGGGTAAGCGGGATGAAGCGGCCAAGCGCGTACCGGATGCCATGATCACTGAATTTGGCGCCGTGGGGACGCCCGACATGGTACGCGCGCGGTTTAAAACCTATGCCGATGCCGGCATCGATGGCCTGACCTTACGCATTGTGCCGGGCGAAGGGGGTTACAGCAGCGCGCTGGAGCAGACCATGGACCTGCTCAATTCATAGTTTCAGTTCGGCCAGCAGCTCGTTGAGGTGTGCCATGGCTGCCGGGGATGGCCCCGGGTAGTCACCGGCAATAGGCACGTTGCCCAGATAACCGAGGTCACGGCTGCCTGCCGGGCTGGTGTAGAAGCCGCCCACCACCAGGGTACGGAAATTCACGAAAAACGCGTGGGCAGCACTCAGTGACGCCTCACCCGGGGTGGCAATATCGTCAACGATGGCCAGTTGCTGATCCGTAGACAGCTGCACAAAGCCTGTCCCGAAGCGCAGGCCTGCCTCGTCATCCAGCCAGGCAAGTCCAGGAATAATCGATTGTCGATATCCCTGCTGCTGCGGATAGGGCGCACTCACCCATTCGTCGATCAGTTCGACCACGCCCACTTCCGAAGCCGCCGGCACCTGACCCTCGCGCGGCACGATGATATCAGCCAGTACCGCACTGGTCTGACGTTGCGCAGTGGTTAACAGCCGAGGCCACGGCGCGGGCGCTGGCGTGATCAGATCGGGATCTGTGCCGTAACCCGCGGCCTGCACCGGCGCCAGCTTCATTTGCGGCCAGGGTGCGTATTGACCACTTTCATCAGCATAGCCCGGCGCCACTGCTGAAATGGCCATGCCCCCTGACAGTGCCGTCATCCAGCGCAATGCCGCCCGCCGGCTCAGCTCACTCATATCACACCCCGGTCGAGGGCTTTGGCCATGTGTTCGGCGTTGCGCATGGCCAGTGTCATCAGCGTCAATGTACAGTTCTTGTGTGGATTGGAGGCAAATACCCCACCATCCATGATAAACAGATTGGCGCTGTCCCAGGTCTGCCCAAATTCGTTGGTTACCGATGTCTTCGCCGAGTTGCCCATCCGCGTGGTACCGACTTCGTGAATAATCTCCCCGCCCTTCTTCAGCATCGACTCAGGCGTTTCACGTTCGGTCAGCAGGCGGCCACCTGCCTTTTCCACAATCTGTTCGATGGTATCCATACCATGCTCGGCCTGGTTGAGCTCCTGCTGCGACCACTGCCAGTGAAACTTCGCCACCGGGATGCCCCACTTGTCTTTCACCTGCTCGTCGATCTCCATGTAGCAACGCTCGTTCGGCAACATCTCACCCCGCAGGGAAAAACCGATATAGCTGCCGTAGCGCTGCTCCAGCTGGCGCTTCATGGCCAGCCCGTAGCCCTGGGCAATCTGCCCCACACTCATCCCCGGTGCCTGAAAGCCACCGCCGAATTCAAAGTGATAGCCGCGCGCAAAATTCAACTCGCCGCGGGCCTGGGCGTCGTGCCCCCACCAGGGAATGAACATGTGATTGGAGGTGTTACCGTCCTCGTTGTAGCGCGGCCGACCTTCCAGGCCCGGAAAATGGGCGCTCATACCGAGCCCGGTGGAATCCATCAGGTTTCTGCCTACCTGTCCGCTGCTGTTGGCCAGCCCACGGGGGAAGGCTGCCGATTTCGAATTCAACAGAATACGTGCACTTTCACAGGCGCTGGCGGCTAACACAACCGCACGCGCCGCAACCTCAACCGCCTGGCCAGTGGCACGATCAACGTAAGTGACCCCGGTCACCTTGTGGGCGTCATCCACCGCCACCGATTTAACCATGGCATCGGTGACGATCTTCAACCGCCCAGTGGCTTGTGCCAGCGGCAGCAGAGAAGTGGGCGTCTGGAAGGCCGCACCAATGGAACAGCCACGCCCGCAATTGGTGGCGTAGAAACAGGCCTGCCGATTATCGATGGGTCGGGTCAGTACCGCACGCCGCATGGGAACCACGGGAATACCGAGCTTGGCGGCTGCGGCCTGCACCAACAGCTCAGGTACCCGTGCTGCGGGCGGAGGTTGCAGCACGCCCGGCGAAGAGTCCGGCACATCATCAATCCCCGGGTTGTTGCCACAGACGCCGACTATTTTTTCCGTTTTGTCATACCACGGTGCCAGGTCTTCGTAGTTCATGGGCCAGTCCGCACCTAATCCGTCGCGACTGTAACCTTTGAAATCATGATGGGAGAAGCGTAACGAATAGCGTCCCCAGTGATTGGTCCGGCCACCCAGCATGCGCGCCCGCCACCACAGAAATTCATCACCCTCAGCCACCGTGTAAGGTTCGCCAGGCACCTCCCAACCACCGTCCACGGTTGCGTCATAGAAACCGAAGTGTTTATCCGGCGTACGCACCCCTCGTAGCGGCGCCTGATGATTTTCCTGGAACATGGGGGTCTCTGTGTAGGGATCATAGTCCCGCCCCGCTTCCAGCATCAGCACGCGCTGACCCTGGCGGGTCAGTTCGTAGGCCGCCATACCACCCCCCGCGCCGGAACCCACCACCACCACGTCATAGTCAAAGTCTTCAAAACGATACATCGTGCTTCCTTTATCAGCCTATTCGGCCAGAATCGGCCTACTCGGCCAGTTTTTCTCCGGACCAGGGACAGTACTGCCAGGAAATGTGGGCCGGCTCTCCATTGGGGCAGATTCTGGGACGGTGCAGAGTATTCAACGGTGTATGAAATTCTGCGGTGACCATCTCGCCCAACCGGTCTTTGAGCTCAACCGACAAAACCCCTGCCTCGTACGGGTCGACGCGACGCGCATCCAGTCTTCGGTAACGGTCTTCAAAGACAAACAGCTGCATGCTCTCGCCAAAGGGACCGAGGGTACCCTTCATGCCAGACATGAACCCCTCCACCACTTCCGTCAGATTCGAGTCCAGGTAACTGAGTGGCGTCAACCGTTCTGGGTCTCTGTTCGGCCGATAGCGCGTTACTTTCAGCCCGTCTTCCAGCTCCTCTCGACTGTAAAAGTCGAAGGTGCCAGTCAGAGTGGCCGAAAACTGGCCTACAGCCAGCACCAGGTAATCGCTGACGATATTTTCTACCGCACCGCGTTGCGCAGTGGGTACGTTCTGCAGAGCAATAGACCAGAATTCTTTCGGCAGCCACCAGACAAAGGCATTTTCCAGATCCCGCTGCATGGTGCGCTGCACCTCCAGGATCAATTCGTCGATAGGCACTTCATCGAAGGATCGACGTTCCGCAGCAGGTACGCCCTGTATGGGCAGCAGCACCACTAGCAGCAGCGCCCAGGTAATGGGTTTAAGAATCTGCAAGCTTATGCCCGTGCCAACGCTTGCCAGCCAGGTGTCGCACGATCGCTCAAGTCCGCCTCATCCAGCGCCTTGGTGACCACACAATATTCAAGTTGCAGGTTGTTCGGATCCTTGAAGTAGATGGATTTACACCAGCCATGATCGACCACATCGGTGACCTCCACGTTTTTTTCTCTGAGTGCGCTCTGTCGCGCCAGCAGATCAGCTTCGTCCTCAGCGGCAAAGGCAAAGTGCATGATCCCACCGGCAATGCCGAGCCCTTGATTGATGCCCGGGTCAAAATCCGCTGGAATACCGGGCACGTCGTTGCACTCCATAAAGGCGATCATTTCTCCATCACCTATGTCGAGAAACGCATGCCGGATAACCCCACCGCCCTTTGCCTGCATTAGATCACACACCCGGGTTTCAAAACCCAGAATGTCTTCGTAGAACGCAAGGGTCGCTTCCATATCGTGGGTGGCTAAACCCAGATGATGCACACCGCGATTTTTCATACTTGACTCCTCAGGTTGTCAATCATCGTCCCGGCAACGCGCTACAGTTTCCTGCGCCCAGGGTTTGATCGGTACGGTAGACAGAGAATTTTTTGGCGAGCCTTCGATAATCTTATCGCTGTATACCAGGTAAACCAGGGTGTTGCGGGTCTCGTCACAGAAGCGCACCACCTGCAATTTTTTGAACACCAGTGAACGTCGCTCACTGAATACCTGCTCACCGGACTCCAGTTCGTCAGTGATACTGATTGGTCCGACCTGACGGCAGGCTATGGAGGCATCCGAAGTGTCCTCGGCCAGCCCCACGGCACCCTTAATGCCGCCGGTAACCGCACGACTGAGATGACAGGACACACCTCTGACCTTTTCGTCGTCAAAGGCTTCGATCTTGATCTTATGATCCGGCCCGATCAGCTTGAACTTGGTGTCGACGCTGCCGATCTCTTCACCCCAGGCCAGCCCCGTCAGGGCGAAACCTAACAGGGTCACGAGTATTCGTTGTCTATTTGCGCTCATGCAACAGACTCCGTTGGTTGTGGTTGCCAGGTTGAACGCCGCGTGCTCCACCAGATCAGCGCCAGCAAGGCGACCTGCACAACCAGGCGGATGGTCAGAAACAAGGGTTCTACATCTGGAAACAGGTGCGGGTTCAACCACATATGAACGTTCGCCGGGGTGACCGCGAGGGTCAGCAGAATGAGCAGATTGCCGGCCAGCTCGCGTCGGCTCCGCAACAGTAACAAGGCGGCGAAAAGAATTTCCAGAGCACCGCTCAAATACACGATCTCCAGATGCCAGGGCAGATAAGGCGGCATGATAGCGACAAAGAAGTCCGGATTAGTGAAGTGACTGATACCACCCAGCATGAACCAGGCGAATACCACCGCCAGGCCAATGTAGCGCGCGACTTTCAACATACTTTTGTGCTCTTCATGGAACTTCTTCACCCACCCGCAGTTGATCGTATCGAGCCATGGTAGGCAAGTCCAATCCAGGGGCGCTATGATGACGATGCACCAAATCTTGCGGGGATCGTTATGAACTTGCTCAAACACCTGTCTTCAGGCCTGGTACTTTTTCTGTTGGGCAGTCTGTTGGGCGGCGGCGCCTACGCAGAATTCGACAAATCCAGGTTAGCGATTCTGCACAACACCCTCGATCAGTATGTCAGCGCGGGCAAGCTGGCCGGTGGGGTGCTTTATGTTTCCCAGCAGGGCAAGCCGGTTGTACATCACGCCTTTGGCTGGCAGGAGGTGGAGCAGGAAATCCCCATGCAACGCCGCAGCCTGCATCGTTTAGCCTCACAGACCAAGGCCCTGACCAGCGTTGCCGTGATGATCCTGCAGGAAGAGGGAAAGTTGCTGATCAGCGATCCGTTATCGGATTACTTCCCTGAGTGGGCGACAACCTCTGTGGCCGTCGCCGAAGAGGACCAGGCGGTGGGCTATCGCCTGGAAGGCACGACGCGGGCCATTACCGTGCGGGACCTGCTGACCCATACCGCGGGTATCAACTATGGCTGGGGTATCGCGCAGCCTGTGTGGCAGGACGCGGGTATTCTGGGTTGGTATTTCGCCGGCGATACAGAACCTCTGCGGGACAAAGTGCGACGTATGGCCGCCCTGCCCCAGGCAGCACAACCCGGTGACGCATTCGTGTACGGCTATGCCACAGACATTCTCGGCGCACTGGTCGAAAATATTTCCGGACAGACCCTGGGTGCCTTCTTAAGCGAACGCATCTTTCAGCCGCTTAAGATGCGCGACAGCTATTTTTTCGTACCCGACAGCGAACTGCCCAGACTGGCGACGGTTTATGGTTCCAGCAGCGATGGCGGCATTGAGCGGCGTCCTGATCCCGCCGATGTGGACCCTGCTGCCGCAGACGCCTTCTACGCGGGCCAGGGACATTACGCGACCAGCGCATTGTCGGGTTCACGCAGTTACTCCGGAGGTGCGGGTGCGGTTTCCACCGCAGCGGACTACGGCCGTTTTCTGGAAATGCTGCGCGCAGGCGGTACGCTGGATGGCGTGCGTATTCTGGGTCGCAAATCCATTGAACTGATGACCACCAATCATCTGCCCCCCGACGTTCAGTACCGGCCGGGTTCAGGGTTCGGGCTGGGCTTCAATATTCTGCTGGATCCGGGCCAGGCTGGGATGATGGGCTCAAGCGGCAGCTATGGCTGGGGTGGAGCCTATCATTCGACCTATTGGGTGGACCCTGAGGAAGGACTGGTGGTGTCTTATGTTACCCAGCTTATTCCCGCAGTGGGTGTGGACGACCACGCCAAGATCCGCGCCTTGATCTATCAGGCCTTGAAGAACTGAGACTTCAGCTCGCGGGTTCGAGCCGATTAGTGCCCGCACGACAGACCAGTCCAGCGCCAGTTGACGCCGATCCTCTTACGGTGCGATCACCGGTGAAATGCCACCGGGCGCGCGCCTCTTGATGATCTACTGCAACCACCAGATAACCATTCTGATGGCCTTCTGCATACTTGATGTGTTGCAGTTCTGCCGGCGCTCGCCTGACCATATCGTGCAGAGATTGGGACAACGTGGCCAGCGGCGGTGAGCTGACCGCCGGCGCTACCAGTTCAATGGCCTGGCTGCGATCACCTTTAACGTTTGGCACTTCCATGCCCCAGGAACTGTGTACATCACCGGACAGGATGACAACATTCTGAATGTCACCCTGTTCAATATGATCCAGCACCCGCGCACGCGCACTGCGGTAGCCTTCCCAACTGTCCGCGTTGAATGGCGACTGACCATCTGTCCAGGGCGCGAACACCACTTGCTGACCCACCAGCTTCCAGCGCACCTGGTCGGCTTCACTGGCGCTCAGATGGTTGAGAAAGAGGCCTTCCTGAATGGGCCCCAGCAAAGTGCGTTGGGGATCTGTTGCCAGTTCAAAATCATCACGCGTGCCCTGCTCATCGCGTCCAGCCAGGCGGGTATCCAGCATCACCAGATCCGCCAGATTGCCGAAACGAAAACTGCGGAACAGACCGGTGGGCACCTCGCGAATCGGCATCCATTCATAGTAGGCCATGATCGCATTCGCCCGCCGTTCCTCCCAGCTGCCTTCGCCCAGCTCCGGGTTGTGGTTCTGCGCCCCACCCGACCAGGAATTGTTGGCGCTTTCGTGATCATCCCAGATGACGATCCAGGGATGAGCCTGATGCGCCGCCTGCAGATCCGGGTCCGTCTTGTACTGCGCATGGCGTGCCCGATAGTCCGCCAGAGAGACAATCTCGCGATTCGGCACCGGCACCCGGTCCAGTGCGTTGCCATCGCCATACTCGGCATTGGCATATTCATACAGGTAGTCGCCCAGACTCAACACCGCGTGCAGATCTTCGGTCTCGGCGATACTGCGATAGGCATTAAAGTAGCCCTGGGGATAGTTAGCGCAGGAAGTCACTGCCAGTTTTACGGAATCAACTTCACCAACCGGTAGCGTTCGGGTCTGACCGAGGGGCGAGTCACTGTTGCCGTCGCTGAACCCATAAAAATAGCGCGTATCCGGCGTCAAGCCGGCGGCATCTACTTTAACCGTGTAGTCACGTTCCGCCTGCGCCACCACAGTGCCACTGTATAGTGCGTCTGCGCGTTCCGCGGTCGGACCAATCCACCACTCGACGTCAACGCTGGGGGTAATTTCCGCCAGCGGTGAGACCCGGGTCCACAGAATCACGCGGTCGGTGAGTGGGTCGCCGCTGGCCACGCCATGTTGAAAACTGGTCGCCTGCTCAGCAGAGATCTCCAGCCCGGTCTGGGTAGGCATGGTTTCTGCCGGGTGGGTGGCACAGCCACTGGTGCCGACTACGGCGGCCTGCAGGGCAGTCGTAACTTTAAGAAAACGTCGTCTATCCATAGCTCTGGGTCTCTCAGGTTGTCTCGCGGTCAGCACCGTGATCAATTGCGAAGGCTTCTTCCGGCGAGCGAATCATGCGTCGACGTGCATAAAAAGCAAAGTAGCCCAGGCCCGCCACAAACCAGAGCGCAACGCCGATCACACCCAGCCTGAAGTCCGGGTTCACAAACAACATCACCAACGCAAAAGCAGCGATCAACAATGCCGTCAACGCACCGGCACTGCCCAGCGGACTGCGGAAGGGTCGCGGCAGATGGGCAAACTTCTGCCGCAGCACAATATAAGACCACATCTGCATGATGTAGGCGATCACCGCGCCGAATACCGCCATGTTCAGAATGACTCCACCAAACGCGCCGCTGTCGCCGACATAGTGCAACAGCAGCAGCACGCTGAAGCCCATCATAGCGCCCGCAATCAAAGCCACGTGCGGCGTTTTGCGTGCACCATGGGTCAGCGACAGCCAGGAGGGAAAATAACCGGCACGACTCAGTGAGTAAATGTTGCGCCCATAGGCATAGATAATGGCGTGAAAGCTGGCCACCAGCCCGGCTACGGCGACGATCCCCAGCAGCTTGCCACTGGTCACGCCGAGGGTAATCTTGAAGCCTTCCAGCAGCGGCTCTTCGGTCTGAGAACCGAAATATGCTGCACCACCGCCAATGCCCATATTCAGAAAAGTAATCAGTACACCGGTGATCACCAGTGTGACGAACCCCCAAAGTAAACCTCGCGGCATATCACGCCCGATGTCTACCGATTCCTCTGCCGCCAGCGGCAACTGCTCGATGGCCAGGTAAAGCCAGATGGCGAAGGGCAGCGCCGCGCCTACGGCGGTCATGCCGAAGGGCAGGTATTTGCTCGCCCCTGGCTCAGGTTCGATGTTCCACAGGTTCTGCCATTCGAAATGGGGAATGGCACTGACGTAGAAAACCACCAGAATGGCCAGGGCGATCAGGGTGATAATCACCACGAAGCGGAAGGAAGCCTCAACACCGAAAATGTTGAGCCCGACAAAGACAAAATAGAGAGCCGCCCACCACAAAGGCTGCGCCGCATCCGGGGTGGCGAAAATACTCTGCAGGTAAGAGGCGGCGAAATAGCAGACCACCGCAGTGGTGATGACGTACTCCATATTTTCCGCCAGTCCGGTGACATAGCCACCCCACGGACCCAACGCGGTACGCGCAAAGGAATAAGCGCCCCCAGTGTGCGGCAACGCCGGTGACATTTCCGCGATGGAGCAACACAGTCCCACATACATGATGGAGATGATCAGCACGGCAATCAGGAAGCCACCAAATCCAGCCTGGCCGACGCCTAAATTCCAACCGGAAAAATCACCCGAAATGACCGCCCCTACCCCCAGCGCCCAGAGGGAGAACACCCCGGCATACTTTTTTAGCCCACGCTTTTCAAAATAACCCTTATCCGGGTCTCGATAGGTAACCCCACCGCTCATGCACCTGCCTCAGCAGCAGGTTCATCGCGCCAGGTCTGCGCACCAGGCACCAGCAACAGCCCCGCGGTGATGGCCACTACCTTGTCTGGATGATCAAGCAGCGCCAGACGCACATCGCGTACCAGTCTGCCCGCCTGTGTTTCGCCCCAGTACCAGTCTTCCAGGGCCTGCACATCGATACTGCCCGGCTGATTCACAGCGGCTCGGTTGTAAAAGGTTTTGATGTCTTCCACGGCGTGTTTCAACTGCTCTGCCGTAGCGCGGTCGACTTCCGGCGTCGCTTCATCGTCGTTAACTGGGACAAACCCGGCGACAAAGTCCACCGCCTCGGTGGCGGTCAGGCCGGACAATCCTCGCGGGACGGTATCTGCCAGACCCTGATCGTGCCAGGGCCGTAACAGGGCCATCTCTTCATGCACCTGGCTGGCGATAGAATTATCGTTCGATGCGTCTGCAAAGTTGACCGGACAGACCCAGGCGTCTTCGGTCCCTGCTATCGCCGGCGCATCCTCTGCGTGGGTGACGAAGACCGGCCCATCAGTACGCGACAACAAACTCAAGGCGTGGTCCAGAATCCGATGCTGGAACGCCGCATCCCCCGGCACGCCAAACGGGCGACCCAGCGGGTAAGGCACCGCCAAAGTTCTCGGCGGGGCAATCTTTTCGGCGTGCTGGGGCACCAGTGCTATCACGACCGTGGCAATGCCCGCCCGTTCGAAGTAATGCGCGAGCCCGCTAACTGCGAGCGTACACAGAGGTCAGACAGGGACCAGAATCAAGCCATCAACCTCGTCGTCCAGCAGATTGCCAGCCAGTTGCGAAGCCGCCGAAGCGAGCTTTTCCGGCGGTGAGGCACCCATGAAAGAATAATGAAAGCGGGCCACACTGCCGATCTCGCCGCGCGCCGCTTTTTCTTCCAGGCGCTGTAATGGAAACACGACGTTCAGATCCGCAACGAAACCACTGCGATCAAAATTGGTCGAGACATGGCTCATCAGGATCTCGCGCTCGCTGTCTGCATCCAGAATGCGATAGTCCGTCGCCCCGAGCGCGAACGGTTTGTCGCCGCGGTGCATCAGTCCGGCGGTAGAGATCAGCGCTACACGCCGCCCGGCAAGCGGACCACCCGCCACGGCGGGCGTGGGGTCGAAGTCGACGGCGCCGCGTTCGGCCAGACCTGTCGGGACATCTTCTCTTTTCATGACTTTTTCATGTCTCCTTCACGTCTCCTTTCATATCTCCTTCACGCCTCGTTTCATGCCTCCTGCATGTCCCGCTTCTCATAAGTACGCTCATCTCATAGACTGAGCTGAGGATGGAGCATTTTTTCAAGTTGAACAAGGGTCACCCGCTATGGCGCGCATCACTCTGCTGGAAGATCACGAGTTAGAACCCCACATACTGGCACACGCACAGGCACTGGAAAAACAGGGCGCTGACACATCAAATCTGCGCGGCTTCGCCCATTGCCAGGAGATGTTTGACGACTACTTCAAATTTTACGCACCAGCGCGCGAGGGTCGATTTGTCGAAGCCGAGCTGATCGAGCTGGTGAGATTGAAAATCGCCCGCCACAACGATTGTTTTACGTGACTGAACGCGCGACTTCTGCAGTCTGCAGATAACGATTTGAGTGAAGAAAAAATTGCCCAGCTGGACAGTGAGGAAAACGACTTCCGCCCACGGGAACGGGTTGCGCTGGAATATGCGGATCGCATGGCGTTGGATCATCACAACATCGACGACGCTTTTTTCGAGCGCCTGAAAGCGCATTTCAGCGATGCGCAGATCGTCGAGCTGGGCATGATGATCGGTCAGTTTATCGGCTTCGGCCGTTTGCTGATGGTGCTGGATCTGGAACCGAAATTCTGCCCTATCGATGGGTGATACTTAAAAAAAAACCGGAGGGGAAGTATGTCTGATTTTGACAACAGCGAGTTTCAGGACAAGGTGGTGGTCATCACCGGCGCGGGCAACGGGCTGGGGAAATCACATGCGCTGGAGTTTGCCAAGCGCGGCGCCAAAGTGGTGGTCAACGACCTGGGTGGCGCGGTGGATGGCTCTGGCGCAGGCGATGCGGCGGACGCGGTGGTGGCGGAAATCGAAGCAGCGGGTGGAACCGCCATCGCCAATAAGGCATCGGTCAGCGACAAAGCCGGCGCCAGATCCATCATTGATGATGCGGTGAATGCTTTCGGTCGCATAGACATACTTGTCAACAACGCTGGCATCCTGCGTGACAAGTCGTTCAAGAAAATGTCTCTGGAGGAATGGGACCTGGTCATTGATGTACACCTGAACGGCACCGCCTACGTCACCCACGCCGTCTGGCCGCTGATGAACGAACAGAAGTATGGACGCATCGTGCTGACCAGTTCCGGTTCAGGCATCTACGGCAATTTCGGTCAGGCCAACTATGGCGCCGCCAAGATGGGCATGCTGGGCATGATGAATGTGCTGGCGCTGGAAGGCGGGCGCAACAATGTACGCGTTAATACCCTGGCGCCCGGGGCTGCCACCCGCATGACCGCTTCCATTCCCGGCCGCGATATCGATGTGGACAATCCGCCGGCAGAATCTGCCCCCCGGCTGGTCAGTCCGGCGGTGCTCTACATGTGTTCAGAGGAAGCCCCCAATGGGGCGGTGATCAATGCCATGGGCGGCCGTTTCTATCGCTCCCAGGTGTTCGTCAACGACCCGGTTAAGCTGGGCACAGCGGCCACCTTTGAGGCGCTCGCCCAGCAGGCCGAACAGTTGATGGACATGGATAATGCGCATCCGCCCAAGCGAGGGCGCTAGTGTCCTGTCTATAGCGCTCAGGAGACCAAAGCATGACCGAACTGTATTGCCGCGCGACCATGAACTACGCCCTCAGTCTGACCGACATCGACCCGATCGACGTACAGATTTTCAACGGTCGCAAGCAGCCGGATCTGAACTGGTCTGAACAAGGCTTCGAACTGATACAGCATCAATCCGCACTCAGCGACTGGTCAGACGAAACCCGGATCGCCAGCCAGCACTATGCCGAAATGGAGGCTCTGGCCCGGCGTCTGAGCGGCTGCGACCATGCGCTGATCGCCGGTCATATCCTGCGCAACCCGAGCAAAGCCGCACTGCACGACGATTTCGCCCCGATCCAGTACGTGCACTCAGATTTTACCGAAAGCTATGGTGACCTGATCCGCGACCGCTACCTGGACGCTGAACCGGAGACGCAACAGGCCCTGCAACGGGCGGGCATCGATCTGACCGATGTCGTCAACGCGCGGCGTATCCTGATCCTGCAGTTCTGGCGCAATATCGGACCACGCGAAGTGGATCTGCCATTGGCCTTCTGTGACGCACGCAGCGTGCCACGCGAAGATCTGGTCGCCTACCACGTACGTGAATATGGTGGTCAGGCATCACCGTTTGATACTTTCGGGGTTACCCGACCGGAACCGGCAGAGTCTCATCGGTGGTACGTTTTTCCTGCAATGGGTGCTGACGAGGTGGTGGCCTTCCGCACTTACGACAGCGACCTGGTGGCACAGGGTCGTCCGTTCTGGACGCCGCACAGTGCGTTTCAGGATCCAAGCGTTAAGCGAGGCGAACCCCGCCACAGCATTGAGTTACGCGCCACCTGTCTGTGGTCAGACTGAGCGCTTCAACATTGTCAGTCCGACACTCCTGCCGACCGCCACCTTGGCGTCTAAAACTGCCAGCGCACCCCCAAGGACGGCACCAGCGGTAGCAGCGTTTCATCCTGCGGGGTCAAGTTGAAGCCACCGATGTCTTCATCTTCTTCCACATCGTACTCAATGCCACCTACGTTGTGCCGGTTAAAGGCATTGGTCAATTCCAGGAAGGCGGTGATTTTGTGCTGGCCACGCTGCCAGGTTCGGCTGATCTGCAGGTCCAGCGAAAAATAGTCCTTCAGCCGCCGATCATTGCGTTGCAGGTTAAGCATTTCATCCTCAGCCAGATAGGTGGGTATGTGCGTTGTGCGCCACCCCTCATGCCACACCGCTGCCACGCCAATGCCCCACCCGCCGTGCTGATAACTGAAACCGGCGGATAAAGAATGACCCTGATCCCAGATGCGGGGCTCCCACCGCCCCTGGATACGGTCTTCCACTTCGACATGAGAATAGGAAAACCAGGCGTGCGAGCGCTCGCCCTGATAACTCAGCGATAGCTCATAGCCGTGCGCGCGGCCGCGACTGGGGGCCACTTCCACCCGATCTGCCGCCAGTTCCGGTAACAGCACCAGCGGGTTAAACAGATTCTCAAAACGTCTCTTCGGGTCGCGAAACAGCTTATAAAAGGTCTCTGTGCGTATGCTCCAGCCACTGCCACCGAATGCATGCTGTAACCCTGCGATGTAGTGATCCGCATACTGCACCTGCTGAAATTCCTCGATGCCGTCACCGATCTGCAGCTCGTGAATGCCTTCAGGCTGGTGAAAGCGCCCCAACGACAGAAACAGATCGGTGTGCTCATTGAAATGCCAGCGCATACTGAGCCGCGGGCTGACCTGCTGCTCGGTAGTCGACAGGTAGTCCTGCACATCCCAGCGCAGCCCACCTTCCAGTGAAAGACTTGCAACTGGTTTGTAACGCAGCATGGCGTAGAGCCCGCCGCTTACCCCGCTGGGCTTGAAACGCACCAGACGGTCCTGCTCCAGGGTGTTGTTCAACAAATCAGCAAACACGCCGCGTCGGATCGAGGCCTGGTAGTCGTAGCTGCCACGCTGATAGTTCAGCCGTCCACCCAGCTCGAAGTACCACTGCTGGTTGGCTACATACTCAAAGGTCTGCGCCAGCGATGCCACGCTGAAGCTGCGATCGTCATCCAGCAAGCCCTCGCCATTGTCGAGTTCCAGATCCAGTAACAGGCCGGCGCGACGATGACTGATGCGACCCCAGTACAAAACGGTTGCTGAATGCAGTTGCGGATTGATCGCGGTGTGCAGTTGCGCCCAGGCATACAGATTGCGATAGCGCGATGAAGCAATTTCGCCATCTTCATCGAAATCCCGAAACTCGATGTCATCGCTGTAGTAAATCGCGCCGATATCCAGTTCGGTCTCAGGGCGGATGGCATAGCGATACTGCAGCACCGCATCGTTGTAGGCCGGCTCGCCAACGGTGGAATTGATTTCCCTGGTGACGATGTCCAGATTGCCGCGTCGCGCAGACAGCAGCCATTCGCCTTTGCCGCTGGCCTGCTGCCCGTACAGCATGGCGGTAGTGTTCAACAGACTCAAGCTTACTTCGCCCCGCCCCTCACCGAAGTCGCTGGTCGGATTGATGTCCATCACCCCGCTCATGCGGTCTCCATAGCGCACCGGGAAGCCACCGGTATAAACGTCGATGTGGTCGATGACGCTGGGGTTGAAGGATGAGAAAACACTCTGGAAGTCACGCAGATGAAAAGGCTCCAGCAACTCCAGGTTATTGAACATCACCAACAGTTCATCCTGCGCACCCCCTCTGATGTAGGGTTTGGCCGACGTGCCGTTACCAGCCATACCGGGGAAATAGCTGGCAATGCGTATCGGGTCCTCGCCCAGCCGGGGGACCGCTTCAACCAGCTCCAGATCAACGGTGCGTTTATGCAACTGGTCGTCTTTCACCGCATAGCGGCTGGATACCACTACGAGTTCTTCTATGGACGGCAGTGCAGCCGCCACAACCCGAGGGTGCTTGGCCGTTGTGGGCGCCGTGTCCCGGGCCGGCGCACGTATGATCCGCAAACCATCCGCATCGTCTTTAAGCCCAAGCCCCACGCCCAACAGCGCCTGTTCAAGGTGCGCAAGCGTCGTACCCGCAGGCGTTGAGTTTGGAAATTTCAAGCGCGCAGACACCAGCCCGGTGGAGTAAAGAATTTCATAGCCTTGCGCCTGATATTCGGCAAGCACCTGACGCACGGGCTCGCCAGCAAAGGCAATGTCCTGCTGCGGCTGCGCGACAACAGACTGAGACAACAGCGTGAGCAGCAGGCTCGGCAGCAATACAAACCCAACTACCCGCAGGGTCATTTTTTGCTGTCTACAAGCCAGATATAGCCCTGGTCAACCAGCTCAAAATCAGTGACTTCCAATACCGAGGAAACCGCCAGATCATCTGCCGTCATGTCCGCACCATGCACCAAAAGAACGCCCTCGGCCTGTTGCGCAACGATGCGCCGACTATAACGCAGTTCCTTGCCCTGATCTCTCGCCATCCAGTTGAGATAGCGATGCACCGACTGTCCATTGAGTTTAAGGGGTTCACGCAGGGTTTTCCGCCAGGCCCAGTACTCCCCATCGGTGGCTGTTGGCTGCTGTTCGACCACCCGCCCATCCTGGACCAGAACCGTATCGCCCTTTCCATCGACAGCGCGGAAGCGACGCTCACTGCCGAGCATTTCCACCATGCCTTCGCGCATCTTTACCTGGGTGCCCATGGCACTGACCACTACTTCATAAGCAGTACCAATATCGCGCACGGCCATATGGGGCGTCTCCAGCACCAGATCACCGACCTCGGCATCCACATACACCCGCCCGCTGAGCACGCGCAGTCGACCCTTATCCAGCAGCTTAAGCTCACTGTTCACATCAACATTCAACACCGGTCCCGCGGCCAGTCGTACCAGCACTACCCCATCGAACCCCGTGCGCAAGGTGCCGGCCTCGCGATTCATATAGGTGGTGCCTGAGCTGCGCACAATCTGCATGGCTGCTTCCGCGGGCTGGCCGAACTCGCGATTCACCAGCCAACCACCCAGCACCACCAGCAGCATTGCGGCGGCTGACATGGCAACGCGCGGCCAGGCTGACCTGCGGGACGACTGAGCTGGTTGTTCGAGCCAGGTGCTGTGTACCGACTGGTAGACCCTTTCACGCATATCTGCGGGCGGTTCAGGTCGCTGGCCAACGTCCTCCAACAACTCTCTTATGTCATCGTCGTGTTGCATCCTCAGGTCCTCAACCGCCCGCTTCAGTTTCCAGTTCTGCGAATACGCTGCGAAAGGCAGTCCGGGCGCGGGCCAGCAGCGATTGTGTAGCAAGTTTGCCGTTCCCCAGACGGGCGGCGATCTCACCCACCGAATAACCATCTACATATTTCATTTCCAGCACCCGTCCATAGTTGTCCGGCAGATAATCCAGCGTCAGTTGCACGATATCGGCCACTCCGATCTTGTCGCTTTCATCCCGCACCAGGACCGCCAGTGATTCAACCGCCGCGCGCGTACCCAGATTGCTGTCGATACTGTCAGTCAGCTCGGCTTTACCTCCATTTTTGCGATGCCAGTTACTGATTTCATTGCGACAGATCATGCACAACCAGGTAAACAGCAACGCCTCACCACGATAGTTATGCAGGCTGCGCAAAGCCTTCAGCATGGTCTCCTGCACAATATCTTCCACCGCGCTCTGGGCAGCCCCATTTGCAGCGATACGCCGCTGGCAGAAACGGACCAGCCGACCGAAATAGGCGTTGAAGAATTCATCAAACGCAGCCTGGTCCTTGGCCAGCACCCGCTCAATCAGCGCCTTGTCGCGATTTACATCCATCACGCTCATCGTTCGTTCTTAAGTAACCGTTAGACTGTACTCCATTGCCGAATCATTCGGACAAAATTTACTTTTTCTGCGACTGATTCTACACGCCCCCACCGTCCTACCCGCTACCTAGATGATCCAACCTGAGGAGGTACCATGCAGATATCTAGATTATGGCGACGTGGGGTCGCTGCAGCCTGTCTTACCGTGCTGCCACTGGGCGCGGCGATGGCCGTGAGTTCGGAAGATGAGGAGGAAGAAGAACTCGAGTTCGATGAGGCCTTTATCTTTTTTGAACTGAACAATACCGACGGCGACTTAGGCATCCACAGCAAGGTGGATGGTGGGCCCTGGAAGTACATCACCATCGAAGATCCGCAGGAACGCAGAATGCTCAAGGTGCGCACCAACGGCAGGCTTCGCCAACAGGGACTCACTGAACTGTTCTTCGAATCAGCTGAACCGACCTTTGACGAGCTCGATCCCGCGGTGTTTTTCAAGCGCTTCCCGGCAGGTATCTATGAAGTAGAAGGCATGGGTACTGACGGCAGCGAACTGGAAAGTGAAACTGAGCTCACCCACCTTATCCCTGCCCAGCCTGAGCCTACCCTCAACGGTATCCCCTACGTGCAGGACTGCGATGACGAGGACAGCATCCCGCAATTCAGCGCCGATGAAGATATCGTCATTGAATGGGCGGCCGTCACGCTGTCCCACCCGGTGCTGGGTACCACCAACGTGCCCATCGAAGTGGTTAACTACGAAGTGGTCGTGGAGATCGACGATACGCCCTTCAAGGTGAGCGCCATCCTGCCGGCGGATGCCTCATCCTTTGTCGTCCCGGAAGAGATACTCGCGCTCGGTGACGAGATCAAGTATGAGCTCCTGGTACGCGAAGCCAGCTGGAATCAGACAGCAGTGGAAAGCTGCTTCCTGGTCGAAGGCGAGGACGATGACGAAGATGACGGGGACGATGACGACTAGAGCAGCCATGGCAGGTAACTGCCTGGTCTTCCTGTTGACGACGTCGCTGGTGGCCTGTGATGGGTCACCAGCATCATCCCCTGCTGGGACTGACGCCGTTACGCCGCCAGCTGACTCATCCTCTCTCGACGACCTGAAACCCGTGACGCCGCCGGACGAAGAGATTGGCCAGGCGGCATACCAACCGTTGGACGAGCCGTCAGCGGAACCGTCAGAAGGTGCCAACACAGACACCCTCTGGGCTGGCAAACTGGAAGCGCGTGAAACTGCAATCGAACATATGGCTGCACGCGACCCGCAATCCTTTACCGCACACCTGCAACTGTTGCTGACCGATGCCGACCCGGAAATCCGCCTGAGCACGGTAGAAAGTATCATCGACAACCAACCACCAGACTCACGCTACTGGCTGGAACAGGCGGCCCTGGACCCGAACGCTGAGGTACGCGAAACCGCTCTGGAGGGTCTGCAGGAGTTGTTCGGTACGACACCCTGACTGACTGTCCACACGACACCCTGGCTTCCTGCTCACTACACCCTTAACATCTCTATCGCGGCACATTTTTTCAGCAACGTGCCCTGTAGTGACGCTGCGGATACGAAATAAGGCTTGTGCTCTACACGGCGTGGTGTTGATATGCGCCCCCTGTTAACAACACCAGAAAAGGCAGCCCAAATGACCTATTGCGCAGCCATAAACGTTGCGGAAGGCCTCGTATTCATCTCCGATTCCCGCACCAACGCCGGCATCGACAACATCAGCACGTACAGCAAGATGAAGGCTTTTGGCGTGCCCGGTGAACGGCAGTTCGTTATCTGTTGTGCGGGTAACCTGGCAACCACCCAGGCCGTTCTGGCCCAGGTCGAGCGCGATATTGAAGAACAGGCAGAAGTTAATCTGTTTAATGTCAAACGTATGGCGGACGCGGCCAGTTACATTGGCTCATTGAGCCTTGCCGAGCAGAACCGCAGCGCCACCCCGGACGCTGTCTTCAGTGCTACATTCCTGGTCGGTGGAGAGATCGCAGGTGCACGCTGTCGCGCCTTTATGGTGTACCCGGAAGGTAACTTCATCTCCACTGCCAAACAGAATCCCTTCCTGCAGATTGGCGAAACCAAGTACGGTAAACCCATCATGGATCGGATCCTGACCGAAAACACCAGTCTCGACGATGCGGCGTTGTGCGCGTTGTTGTCGATGGATGCCACCACACGCAGTAATCTGTCGGTGGGCCCACCTATCGAGTTGTACGTGTATCATCGGGGCAGTCTGCAGGTGGGTAAATACATCTGTTTTATTGAAGACAGTGAATACCTGCGTCAATTGCGCAGCAGCTGGAACGAAAGTGTGCGTGAAGCGTTCGCACGACTACCTAATATCTCCTGGACGGAAACCAACCAATGACCATCCGCGTGGTGCTCAAACACCATACCCAATACGACTACGACCGCCCGACGAAATTGCATCCGCAGGTCATCCGCCTGCGGCCTGCACCCCATTCCCGGACACCCATTTCGTCTTATTCGCTGAAAGTGCAGCCGGCAGATCACTTTGTTAACTGGCAACAGGATCCATTCGGCAACTATCTGGCGCGTTTCGTTTTTCCGGAATCCGTGCGACGTTTTGTTATCGACGTGGAAGTCATCGCTGATATGGATGTCATCAATCCATTCGATTTCTTCCTGGAAGAAGCGGCAGAAGAGTATCCGTTTGAGTATGACGCCCAGCTGAAACGTGACCTTGCACCCTACCTGGCGCTGACCGAGGAAGGTCCGCTGCTGAAGAAATGGTTGCGCGATGTCCCACCGAAGGCAGATCACA
Source organism: Pseudomonadales bacterium (assembly GCA_040222775.1). Taxonomy (GTDB): domain Bacteria; phylum Pseudomonadota; class Gammaproteobacteria; order Pseudomonadales; family Azotimanducaceae; genus UBA4421. The sequence goes on along the minus strand of JAVKCL010000015.1, from coordinate 105,125 downwards.
TCGTTGACTGGCTGGTTGCTCAGAACCAGCGCCTGCAGGCGGATATCGCCTACGAAGTGCGCATGGCACCCGGCGTACAGACCTGCGAAGAGACCCTTGAGCGAGCCTCCGGTTCCTGTCGTGACAGCGCCTGGCTGCTGGTACAGGCGCTGCGCCATCTGGGTCTGGCCGCGCGTTTTGTTTCCGGCTATCTGGTGCAACTGAAGGCCGACGTAGAAGCGCTGGACGGTCCCAGTGGTGCGGCCGAAGATTTCACCGATCTGCATGCCTGGACCGAAGTGTACCTGCCCGGTGCGGGTTGGGTGGGCCTGGACCCGACTTCGGGTCTGTTCGCCGGTGAAGGGCATATCCCCCTGGCCTGTACACCTGACCCGGCGAGCGCTGCGCCTATTACCGGTGCCGTCGGCAAAAGCGAAGTGACCTTTGGATTCAGCAATACCGTCACCCGCATTCACGAAGACCCGCGTGTTACCAAACCTTTTTCTGACGACGACTGGCACAAGATCCTCACCCTCGGCGATAAGGTTGAGCGCAAGCTGGAAAAACAGGACGTCAAACTGACCATGGGTGGCGAACCCACCTTTGTTTCCATCGATGATATGGATGGCGAAGAGTGGAACTACACAGCGCTGAGTGAAACGAAGTACGAGCTGGCCAGCGACCTGCTGGGCAGACTACGCAACAGTTTCGCGCCTACCGCGCTGACCCATATCGGCCAGGGTAAATGGTACCCCGGCGAGCCACTGCCCAGATGGGCGCTGTCGCTGATCTGGCGCGCAGACGGCGAAGCCATTGTCGAAGACAACAGCATTTTTGCAGCCGGCAGTGACGCCCCCGAAGTCGATGAGGAAGCCGCCGAACAGGTCGTTCGTCAGCTGGCTGCACAACTGGGCATCTCCAGAAACTACATCGTCCCCTGCTTCGAAGACCCCTGGCACTATCTCAAGGCAGAAGCGAAGTTACCCATCAATCTGAGCCCGCTGGACAGCAAGTTAGGCACGGACCTGGATCGTGCGCGGATGCGCAAAGTTTTCACCGAAGGCTTGAACAAGGTCGTCGGCTACGCCCTGCCTATCAAATGGCGTGGCAGCGCGGACACCGGCGGCTGGAAAACCAGCCAGTGGCCCATGCGCGACGACGTGATGACCTTGATCCCGGGGGACTCTGCCCTGGGTTATCGCCTGCCATTGGATTCTCTGCCCTGGCAGCCCGAGGAAGAGCGCGAGCCGGTGATACCCAACGATCCCTTCGCCGAACTACCGCCGTTGGCTAAAAGCGCCGATCCACAGGGTCTGGCGCAAGAGATTTCCGGTCTGCAGAAAGAGGCGGAAGACAGCGAGATACTGCACACGGCCCTGTGCGTCGAAGTACGCGATGGAAGCCTGCATATTTTCATGCCGCCCGAAGAGCAACTGGACGTTTACCTCAAGCTGGTGGCCGCTATCACTTTGATTGCCAAACATCTGTCAATCAAGATCGTGCTGGAAGGTTATGCACCCCCGCACGATCCACGCACCCGCATGCTGCAGATCACCCCGGACCCCGGCGTGATCGAAGTCAACGTCCATCCTGCCTACAACTGGCGTGAGCTGGTCGAAACCACCGAAAAACTCTACGAACAGGCGCGTCAGGCACGACTCGGCACCGAGAAATTCATGCTCGACGGCAGGCATTCCGGCACCGGCGGCGGCAACCATGTCACCCTGGGCAGCGCCCAGGCCAAGGACAGCCCATTCCTGCGTCGACCTGATGTGCTGGGCAGCTTTATCCGCTTCTGGCAGCGCCACCCTTCCCTTTCCTACCTGTTCTCGGGCCTGTTTATCGGCCCGACCAGTCAGGCACCTCGGGTAGACGAAGCCCGCGACGACAACCTGTATGAACTGGAAATCGCCTTAGGCTTGTTGCCCGATGGCGAATCCGAGCAACCCTGGATGGTGGACCGGATCCTGCGCAACTTCCTGGTCGACCTGACCGGCAATACCCACCGCGCCGAATTCTGTATCGATAAGCTGTACGCGCCGCTCACCGCTACGGGTCGCCGTGGACTGGTGGAATTCCGCGCCTTTGAGATGCCACCCCACACCCGTATGAGCGTGCTGCAGATGCTGCTCATCCGCTCGCTGTTGTCCTGGTTCTGGCGCAAGCCCTATCGCAAGCCGCTGATTCGCTGGGGCACACAGCTGCATGACCGATTCATGCTGCGCCATTTCGTGAAAAGCGATTTCAACGAGGTCATCGCCGACCTGAACGAAGCAGGTCTGGCGTTTGATGCCAGCTGGTTTGACTCCTTTTTTGAATTCCGCTTCCCCTTGATCGGTCGCATTCAGAGCCGGGATATGGAACTCAGCGTCCACAACGCACTGGAGTGCTGGCACGTACTTGGCGAGGAAGCGACCACCCAGGGTACTTCCAGATATGTGGACTCAAGCGTCGAACGGGTGCAGGTCACCTTACGCGGGCGCCCCAGTGACCGCTATATCGTGACCTGTAACGGCCGCACGGTACCCCTGCGCGCCACAGATGAAGAAGGCACTTACGTGGCCGGTGTACGGTTCAAAGCCTGGGCCCAGCATTCCAGCCTGCATGCCACCCTGCCGGTGCATGCACCGCTGACCTTCGATATCGTTGATACCGCCAACGCCCGCTCGATCTCAGGCGCGACCTATCACGTCGCCCATCCCGGCGGCCGCAATTACGACACCTTCCCGCTCAACGCCAACGAAGCAGAAGCCCGCCGCGGCGCACGCTTCATCGGTTTCGGCGGAACGCAGGGCAAACTCAAGCTCGAACCAGAAGCGCCTCACCCCGACCAGCCGTACACCCTGGATCTGCGCTCGTAATTGAACAACTGAATACGTGCCGCGCCTCGAGAGTGGGTCGAATAGACTGCTCTGGTGTGTCCGAGCGGTTAGCCCAAGCGCTGGCGGAGCGTACCCCCGACGTGGGGAGTACGCTTTCCTACAGAAAGCGTTAGGATTGTCCGAGTCCCGGATTTTTTGGCGCTATAAGCGCTAAAAAAGAGGTCGAGTTCCGCAGATCAGCGACAGAAGCGCTTGGGCTGCGAGCACACCAGAGCAGTCTATTCGACCCACTCTCGAGGCGTGGCTGGGTTAGGGTGAAAATTACGGGCGGGAAAACAAGAGGACCGAACTCGAGAGATCTCTGATCACAAACTTATCGCTAAAGTTTTAACGCGGCAGCTCAATGAGCAAGTGCATCAAAAATGGTGATTTTAATGTGTCGTCGACCTTTCGATGTTCGGTCCTGTCCTTATCCTATGCCTTTAAAACTTCGGCCGAAAGTTCCAATACGCATAATGAGAAGCGTTCTTGTAGGCAGGGGTTCTAACCAGCGCTCGAATCCATCCGTTCAAGCAGTCTTTGAAAGCGTTTACCGCGCGCCCGCTCATGGGTCTGCTGAATCTGACCCAGCGTGAAATGCTCGGCACGCATGCCTTCCAGGCTGGACGGATCCAGCGGACCGACCCAACTGTAGTTACCCGCATCCATTATCTGGCGCGCATGCTGCAGCGCTCCATTGCCATCACCCTCACGCCCGGAGCCTGCATAACCATAGCCTTCCACCATGCTGTTGGCGGCCGTCGCCTGAAAGCCACAGCGGTACAGTAACTTGTCCGACGCCCGCGCCAGTACCTCAGGCCGGATGGTGAGGTGGAAACACTCCTGCTGACGCACCCAGGGGCGAACCACAGAGTTGGTGATGATATAGCGCAGTTTGTCAGAGTGGTTGACCGCCCCGCCATGCAGAACGCGTCCATCCATCAGGAGAATGGTACCTGCCGGGGCTTCCAGATTGATCGGCCGGGGCAATTCACCGAACTGCTGCTCAGCATCACGCTGCAGGCGATGCGATCCGGGAATGAGCAATGTTCCGCCATTGTGCTGGTCCACATCCTGCAGAATGTAGACTGTGTTGACCAACACCGGCGCGCGCTCGGTGACGTAGGGTGCAATCAACGACTGGTCCTGATGTAACCCCTGCGGATGGCAGCCCGGGAATGAAATATTGGCGATACAGCTCAGGTGGTGCCAACCACGGCCGAGAAACTCATCCAGCAGATATTCCAGCAAGGGCCCGGACTGCACCGCGCCGGCATCATGCTGCATACAGGCCTCAAATACTTCACCCTTGTTGATCAGCGCCCATAGATGTTGTTGGGCAGGACTGACATGGGCGATACCCAGCCGTCTTTCAGCTTCCGCCTGCTCGGCAACCCGGTTGTACAGCACGGTACACTGATCCGCTGACACACCATCCTCAACCAGACAATAGCCCCATTCGACAAAGTCGCGCTGCAGTTGCATCGCGTCTCTGGTCGGCACGGGCAGACCTTTATCGCACCAGTCGGCATGGAGTCTGCCGATGGTTGTGTCGTAGTACCAACCCGCGTCCCACTCGAGTTGCTGCTCTGGATCGGGAGGCCGCAGCCAGGGATTGTGATCAATCAGCGAACGGTAGGGCTCCTGCGAATCATGGAACGCCCGATAGGCAAGCCCGCCTGCCGTGGCTTCGTCATTAAGCTGCGCCACCGCCTCGGCTGTGAACTCCTGCGGAATCGACATGGCCTTCCCCACCCGTAGATCTGGCGGAAATTATGCCGTATATGCCTCGGACTAGAAACCGAGGGTCAGGAGCGTGCCGTCAGACGAAACACCGCGGCCATCTTTGCACCTTCTTCGGGTGCGCCGAATCCTTCAACGATTTCCGGATAGTCCGGCGCATATTTGGCAAGCCAGGCGCGCAGCACCTCAATCTTGCCTTGTGTAATCGGCGTGGCCTGCAGTTCATAGAGCTTGCCCTGCAACAGCAGGCGTACCGGACTGCCCTCACCAATACCGGAAGCCCAGCCTCGTCTGGGGTCGCCGACTACGAACAGGTCACCATCCTGCTGTACCGTCCAGATAATGACCGTGCGCCCAATCGGCCCGTTGCCCACCTGCAGCTGGATTTCGTGGACAGAATGGGTATCACCCCAGGACGCAGGCACGGCGGTGGGCTCGCCACCAATCAGAAAGCCCGGCATCGGTCCGATGGGTGCCAGCAGCGCGGCCACGACCACACCCACGAGCAGAATTGCTGCGCCAATTTTGAGAAATTTCATATTTTTATCCTTGTTGGATTTTGAATGGATTCAATTCTGGTGGGACACGAAGTCACTCAGCGGTAGCCTTCCGCCACTGGCCGCCGTGGTAGCGACCACCAGGCAGCATCACAGGCCGCCATCAGTTCGTCATCCAGTTCCAGCGAGCAGGCGGCCACATTGGCATCCAGTTGCGCAGCTTTCGAAGCGCCGATGATGGCCGATGAGATCCCCGGCTGGGCCAGTACCCAGGCCACGGCCACAGACACCATGTTCAGGCCCTTGTCAGCGACGACCCCCTTCAATTCTTCCACCGCCTGAAACTGAGCGTCATGCCAGTATCGCGCCTGATACATTTCACCTGCGGCCCCAATTTTGAAGCGGGTACCCTCTACCGGCCGCTGATTGGGTTCGTACTTGCCCGACAGAAAGCCACCGGCCAACGGGTTGTAGACAATAACACCCAATCCCTGATCCACACACAGCGGCAACAGTTCCGTTTCAATTTCCCGATACAGCAGATTGTAGCGCGGTTGCACCGACACATAGCCGGCGACGCCCAGATGGTCAGCGGCGCGTAACGCCTGGCCCAGTCGCCAGGCGGGATAGTTGGAACACCCCACATAGCGCACCTTGCCAGCCGCGACCAGGTCATCAAAGGCCCGCAATGATTCCTCAATGGGGGTATCGGGATCAAAGCCGTGGGATTGGTAGAGGTCGATATAGTCGGTCTTGAGGCGCGTCAGACTCTGCTCCACGGCCTCGACGATGTGCTTACGCGACAAGCCCCTGTTGTTGAGGCCTTTACGGGTAGCGGCAAAACACTTGGTGGCCAGGATGATGTCGTCGCGGTTGCCTTTGTCCTGCATCCAGCGGCCGATAATGGCTTCGGTTTCGCCAATACTGTCGAGACCGCCGCCCAGTGGATAAGCATCTGCGGTGTCGAGAAAGACCAGCCGCTCTTCGAAAGCTTTGTCCAGAATCTCGCGACTGCCGGCTTCGTCCACCTGCAGGCCAAAGGTCATTGTGCCCAGACAGAGCTCCGGCACTTCCAGCCCTGTTTTTCCCAGTCTACGTTTCTGCATGATCTCTCCTGATGTTGGCAGCGGACATGCGGTCCCACACGCCCAGTTTCAGCGCCACAGCGGTAATCGAACCAAAGATCAGCATACCGATACTGGCCATCAGGTAAACACTGTTAAGCGGCAGCTCCAGGCCATAGACACACAGCGCGCCGACACCGATGGCAATGACAAAGCGCAGTACCGTGGCAATAACAGGCCAGGTCACGGTACCTGCACCCTGGGAGGCAAAGTACAGCGACAGGCCCAGGCCCTGAAAGGCAAAAAACGGACCCATGATGCGCAGATAACTCTGCGCTGAGGCCAGCGTGGCGGGATCATCGGTAAACAAGCCTGCCCACACCTGGGGGAAGAGCGCCAGCAGAATCCCGGCCACACCGGTAAAGGCCGCCGCGGTAAACCCACCGGTCCAGCCAATGCGCACGGCACGCGCCAGTTGGCCGGCACCGAGGTTCACACCCACCAGTGCATTCATGGCTACTCCCAGGCCGAACACCATGGGGATCAACAAAAACTCAATGCGCGAGCCGATGCCATAGCCCGCCAGTGCAGCGACCCCGAATTCGCCAACCAGCACATTGATGCCGCTGATGGTGGCGATGGTAAACACGGGTGAGAGTGCACTGGGCAATCCCACCTTAAGGATCCCCATAAATTGCGCGACTGCGAATCTGCAGCGCTCGGTCAAGAGCCTCAAGGTTTGCCGATGGCCAGACAGGCCCACCAGCAGCACCAGTGTGGAGAGGCCGGCAACCACCAGAATGGAGACCGCCGCGCCTGTGATCCCCAGTTGCGGCATACCAAACCAGCCGAGAATCAACATGCCTGACAGGGGCACCTGCACCGCCGCACCCAGCACCATCAACATGGCTGGAAAACGCATGTTGCCCATCCCTCGATAGACTGAGCTCAACATCGCCATGGACCACAGCAGCGGACAACCGCTGAACAGCACGATGGCATAAGCGCGGGATTCGGCCAGCACAGCAGGGTCTTCGCTCATCAGCCGGAGCAGAGGATCGAGCAACAGCAGAACCAGCAGCAGGAAAGCAAACCCGGCAATCACGGCAATGGCCAGCGCATGCCAGATAAGCTGCTCTGCCCGCTCAATGTGCCCGCTGCCGATGGCACGCGCCACAGCACCGGTGACAGCACCACCAATGGCACCATTGGCCAGCATCTGCATCAGCATCAACCAGGGAAACATCAACGCCATGGCCGCCAGCGACACCGTGCCCAGCTGGCCTACGTACCAGATTTCGGTCATGTTCACAGAAGCCTGCACCACAAAGGCAAGCGCATTGGGTGCTGCCATGCGCAGCAACAACGGCAATGGTGCCGCGTTCAACATGGCATGGTTGCGCGCCTGGGCGGCGGTATTCAACCTGTGCTGCCAGCGGCGGATATCACCCCGTTTGCAGTGACGTTACTACGAATGTCCTCCGCCACGCGGTAAATCATATGTGCCACCACCCAGATTATCGAGTTCGTATTGCAGCAGACCGCGCAGATCACGGTGCTCACCAGACCGTTTCATCAGATCGACCAGGCTGACCAGCAGGGCTTCCTGCACATCCGCGGCGTCGAGTCCGGCAGATTTGCTGCCGGTTTCCAGATCTGCCAGCAGCGCCTTAGCCAGCCCATATTTGCTGGTCACGTGCGGTCCGCTCCTGACGCAAGTCCAGTGGCGCCCAGAAATTTGTACAACGGTTCAGCGAGACTATGCTGTGCAGTTTCCAGCGGGTCAACTGTCAGATACTTATAGATTGCACCGTACCGACGTTCCAGTTTGTCGAACAGTGGGTCTTCCGTGGTGGCTCCTTCCTCATCCAGATGCTGCCAGGAGGCGGACGAGAGGATTTTCTGTGCCAGAGAGAAAATCTTTTCTTCCTCAAAACGCATGTGTTCCCGTTGCAGCTCTATATAACTGAGCACATCACGCTTGAATGCCTTGAGTGCGTCAGCTGAATCCAGGGCGTTGACATCCGTAAGCAGATCGCGAGTGCGGTTCTTCAGGTCAACATGTTGTCCAGCCAGCATATCTATCCGCTCACGTTGTTCATGATCCGCCTGCACCAGCTGCAGCATGACTCGATCTTCCAGGGGATGGTGAATCTTGTCCGGATATTCAGCCAGATAGTCGATCAGGCAGAAAAGGTGGTCAACGTCGGCGTCCGAGACCGTGTGCCCCAGCTCTTCAACCTTAGCCTCCAAAGCGCTGAGCACATTGCGCATGCGTCGGTGGTCTGTTTTCAATCGGGAGACGGTTTTGGACATGGGATCTTACCTGCATTGGTTGGGCCTGATTCTGGCCCAAACAAGCGGACTCGGCGCTACGTAATAACCCCTAATCAGAACCGGATGTCCCCTGATAATTTCTCACAGAGCGACATGCTATTCTTCTGCCTCAATCCAGACGAGGAACCGAAATGTCTTATCAGCGCATCCTGGTGGCCATCGACCTTTCCGATGAAGCCGAAGACGTCATCGCCGCGGCTGCCAAACAAGCCACTTTACAAAAACAGGCCGCCATTCATCTGGTTACCGTCATAAAGCCACTGCACTCCGGGCTGGGCGGACTCGACGCGGGCGGCAGCGCAGCCATGGCTAAGCTTGAAGCCGATCTACGCAAGAATGCCGAACAGGCCCTGCAGGCCCATGCGCAGAAACTGAATATTCCGCCTGATGCCGTGCATCTCAAGACGGGGAATCCCGCACAGGAAATAAAGGCAACAGCTAAGGAAATTCAGGCAGATCTGATCGTAATTGGCACCCACGGTCGCCACGGTTTGGGTTTATTGTTGGGTTCCACGGCCAACGGCGTTCTACACGGCGTCGAATGTGACGTGCTGACGGTTCGAATCCACTGAATCCTCAGCCTGGTATCACGTTGACATTAATCAGCCCTGCTCAAGACTGAGTTTCAGCTTCACCAGTTCCGCCAGCGAACGCGCCCTGGTTTTGTGCATAACCTGGCTGCGATGAATCTCGACGGTACGCTCACTGATACCCAGCTCAATGGCCATCACCTTGTTGGCCTGTCCATTGCACACACGCTCGAATACTTCCAGCTCGCGTGGTGTCAGACTGGCGACCAGTTCGCGCGCGGCTTGCAGGGTTTCAGCGCGATCGCGTTGCTGCTCATCCACGCGCAGCGCTTCGCCAATACGATCCAGCAGTTCCTGATCGCGGAAGGGCTTGCGTATGAAGTCGACGGCCCCTTTGCGCATGGCTTCCACAGCCATGGGTATGTCGCCATGACCGGTGATGAAAATAATCGGTACATTTCTGTCGCTGTCATTCAGCTGCGCCTGCAACTCCAGACCGCTCATGCCCGGCATGCGGATATCCAGCACCAGACAGCCACCCATCCCATCCTGATAAAAATCCAGAAACTCCACGGCGCTGGCGAAGGCGCGGTGCGGCAGATCTACGGAGTCCAACAGCATGCCGATGGCGTCTCTGACGCTGTCATCGTCATCTACCACATAAACCAGATTTTCACTCACCTTGATCTCCTACAGGTAACCAGAAAAAGAACGTCGCACCGTGATCACTGTTGTTTCGATAGTTCAGGTGACCCCCATTTTCCTCGACGATAGAGCGACAGATGGCAAGCCCCATGCCCATGCCATCCCTTTTGGTGGTATGGAAGGGGGTAAACATTTTGTCTTCGTAATCCTTCGCTACACCTGGCCCTGAGTCAATCACGCTCACCATCACGCCGCCCTGTTCATGCGCCGCCTGCACTGTGATGCGGTTGCCGTGACGGCACTCAATTTCGAACATGGCGTCCACCGCGTTCCTCACCAGATTCAACGCGACCTGCTGAATTTTGATCGGGTCGCAATAAACCTGGGGCAAGTCGGCGCTGAGCTCCAGCTTGAGGTCAATGCCGTGCAGGCGGGCGTCGCCAGCTGCCAGATTGCGCAGGTCACGCAGCATGGGTACAAGATCGCTGCGAGCCAGATCGCCGCTGGAATTCTGCACGAAGCGCTGAATTCTCTCGATCACATCACCTGCTCTGATGGACTGCGCATTTAATTTTTCCAACGCGCTCATCAGTTTCTCCGCATCGTGATCCGGTTTTGCCAGCAAGCGTAAGCAGGCCTGGGCGTACATCGCAATTGCTGTCAGTGGTTGATTGATTTCGTGCGCGATGCTCGCCGTCATTTCGCCCATAGAGGCCAGGCGTCCTACTTGTGCTACCCGTTCTTTCTGTTCTGCCAATGCCTGTTCCGCTGCCTTCTGGGCTGACAGATCACGAATGATGCCGACAAAATACTCTGCACCGGGAATTTCGCTGACCGCGAGGTAGATCGGGAAGATCGAGCCATCACGGCGTTGGGCGGTAAGTTCGCGACCCACACCAATGATGCCGGGATGGCCATGCTCAAGATAACGGGCCACATAGCCCTGATGCTCAGATTTATAGGGTTCCGGCATCAGCATTTCCACCGGCTGGCCCACCAGTTCGTGGGCAGCATAACCAAACAGCTGCTGGGTGGCGGTATTTAAGGAGAGGATGATGCCACGCGCATTAATCGTCACAATGGCGTCCACCACGGCATCCAGTACAGCTGCAGCGTTCTCTGCCAACCAATCCTGGTCCTTCAACTCCACATGACGATCCTCTTGTATTTCAATCAGCACTGATAACATGCCCCACCACATAGTAAGGCCTCCACCGGCTGATACTCAACGATACAGCTTGTCAGCAAAGAATGCGTTCTCCCGTCAGAAGTGATCAGAAGCCACAGTATTGAGCCTTACGCGAGGTACGTCTCTATGGGTTTTCCCGTAGGTACCGCAGGGCAACCTTCGGTAACCCCGTATGGTGCACGACCATGGCAAAAGTCATGCTACGCAGCACGATAACAACGCAATGGAGCAATCAGATGTGGCTTGAAAACCCTGGTAAAACATTAATGACCGCCGGCGCCGCCTTAGTCGTTGGTGCAATGGTGATCATCGTCAGTCTCAGCAGTCTGCATTGGGCAGTGGGATAAATTTCAACCAATCCATGTTGTTAACCCATCGCTGTCTTAACGGATCAGTAGTTGAATGCCGACGGAGGCGCTTATGAGCAAGGCTATGTTGACTGCCCTGGAACCCAACGATGAGGGCCACCTGGTGTGGCAGGTGGCGGCACGCACCGCCCAGCAGCACGAAGCCCGGCTCACGGTCATCAACGTTGTTGAACCGGCCGTTTCCATTTACGCGGATCTTAACTTCACGCCTCTGCTGGAGTGCACTACCGATTGGCAGACCGCCCTGAAAAAGGAACATCGCGCTTACTTTGAGCGCACTGCCGCCAAGCTGTTCCCAGGTGAAGCGTCAGCCGCGGAGGCCATTCAAGTCCGGGAAGGCAACCCGGCGACGGAAATCACAGCGCTGGCTGCGGAACAGAAAGCAGAGCTGGTCATCATGGGCCTGCACAACCGACGCGGCTTTTCCCGCCTGCTGGGTTCCACCACACACAAAGTCCTCAACCACTGCCACTGCGACATACTGGCCGTACACCCTGCAACCAACCCAGCGACCTACCGTAAGGTACTGATCGCCGTGGACACCACGGAGCTCGCCGGGGACGTGCTGGCAAGCGCGCATAAATTCGCGACTGGCGCAGACTTCACCGCAATTTCGGTGATTATCCCGCTGGGCACGGTGTTTGCCGCGCCGGAGGCCTCCCACGGATTAGGGTGGTCTTTCGAGGAGCTGAGCAAGGACATCAAGCAACAGACCCATCAGAACATCAGTGCTCAGATCGCCAAGACGGGCATTACCGCCAACCTCCTGTTACCCGAGGGGGATCCGCGGGATGAAATCATTCGCGCCGCTGAAAGCATGCAGGCCGATCTGATCGTTATCGGTAATTCGAACCGCGGCGCAATCAACCGTCTGGTACTGGGCTCGACGGCGCGTGCGGTGCTTGATCATACCCCCTGCGATGTTCTGATCTGTAAGACCTGAGAGGTAGTTCCGCGAAACAGAGTGCTGTAGCCAGAGAGTTCCTCTAAGATAGCTGTAAGACCAATCACAGCAGGAGCAAGCTATGGCAGACGCCATGATGGCCTATCCGGAACTCAGGCATCCCTTTGCAGAAACACCCATTCATGCGGATGGCTGCACCACGGTTCTGTATCAGGGTAAACAGATTCTCCTCTCCACCACCGGCGATGGCGATGAGCTGCTCATCCGCCCGGAAGACCTGCAACAGATCAACGGTTTCGAGGTCAAGCCGGAAGGCGCCTGTTATGCAGACATGTGCATTCCGCTGAATGATGAACTGCTGGTCAAACAGGCGGATCAGACCTGGTTCAACTTGAGCGCTTTCGCCACCCTGCTGGAGCAACCCTTTGTTGCAGATCACGAAGCCCGTGTCTGGAGCTTTGCGGAGATTCCCGCCAAGCGCGAGAGCATGATGGTGGATGCCCAGGCACCCGACTTTGAAATTACAGACCGTCAGGGCAACGTCGTCCGGCTTGCTGATCTGAAAGGCAAAAAGGCACTGATCGTCACCTGGTCCTCATGGTGAGGCTGCTTCCTCGATGTGCCCGTGTGGCAACAAGTATACGAAGAAGTGAACGACCCTGATTTTGTACTCATCTGTGTCGCTGAAGATGTGGGCGGCGAAGCGGTTGCCGGACCGATCTTTGATGCGGCCAACCCCACCTACGTTCAGGTCATCGATACCGACCATATCATCAGCAGCACCTTTAACTTTGTTAACGTGCCATCCGCTGCATGGATCGATGAAAACGGCAGAATTGTGCGCATAGACGAAGGCACTTACTCCAAGGTGCATGCATTCGGCGAGGGCGACGATGCCATCACCTTCGGCAACGATGTCTATTCGCCTGCTATAAAAGACTGGATCGCCAACGGTGCTGACAGCAAGTATGTGCAGAACGCCGCCACCGTAACAGCGAACATTCGCGAGCATGGTTTTGACCAGTTGAAAGCCGATGCAGCTTTCCGCCTGGGTAATCTGTTCCGCAACCACGGACATGCCGAAAAAGCAGAACACTACTGGGCTATGGCACGCGAGCTGAACCCCGACAGCGTGAACTTTATCCGCCAGAATCTGACTTTGTCAGAGGAAGGCTCCGCCGGTGAAACTTTTCGGCAGATGATGGGCGAATATGTGAGTCAGGGTAAGGACTACTACCGACCGCTGGATATCGATCCGAGCTGACCTCCGCGATGAACAAGCAAGCATACATGGAGAGTCTGCTCAATCGCCTGCAGCTGCGCGTTGCCGAAGATGAGTACCCGCTGCTGCAGAAGTTCGCCGAACTGTTCTGGTCGCGTACACCGGAAGACGATCTGGCAGACCGCGACACCAGCGATGCCGCGGGCATCACCGTAAGCTGCTGGCAGCGGCTGCGCGACCACAGCGGCGATGAAGTCAGCATCCTGCTGAGCAATCCGGCCCGCGCCAGAGATGGCTGGGAATCCGGTCACACTGTGGTATTGGTGACTGCGCCGAATATGCCGTTCATGGTCGACTCGGTGTTGATGGCTTTGTCGCATGATGGCCTGGTCACACATCTGTTGAATAACATTGTGGTCGGTGTGGACCGCGATGAAGAGGGGTTGATCGTCGATCTGTCGGCTGAACTCGATCACCCCAACCGGGAACTGCTGATCTACGCTGAAATCGACCAGTTGGAAGATGCTGATCTACCGCCGCTGTACAAGCGTCTGGAAACCATGGCAGTGGAACTTCAGGCGGCCGTAGCCGACTACGAGCCGATGAAGAACGCGGTATCAACCGTATTGGAAGACTTGCGCAATACCCCACCACCTCTGCCTGCAGAAGAAATTGAGGAAGGCATCGCCTTTCTCGAGTGGATGCTCAACAACCACTTCACCTTTCTCGGCTACCGGGAATTCGAGTATCACAACGGCGCTATCCGACAAACCGAGCCGGCCTACGGTATCCAACGCGTACGCTCTGCCGCCAGCGAGCGCAGCATAGACGACCAGCCGCAGGATACCCGCGACTTCCTGCTCGCGCCTACCCTGCTGACTTTCTCTAAATCGGGCACCAAGTCGCTGGTCCACAGACCCGCTTATCCAGATTATGTAGGCGTCAAAAGATTCGACCCTGACGGCAATGTCATTGGCGAGATCGGCTTTATCGGCCTGTACACCTCACGTGTCTATAAAGAACTGCCGGAAAACATCCCCCACGTCCGGCGCAAAGTACGCAGCGTGATCGAGCGCTCAGGGCTGGATCCGAACGGCTTTGACGGCAAGGTACTGGCGGAAGTGCTGGCCACCTACCCGCGCGATGAACTGGTGCAGATCGAAGAGCAGGAGCTGTTTGAAAACAGCATGATCATCACCGACATCCACGAACGCAGGCGCGTCCGTGTCTTTCCCCGTTACGATGCCTATGGCCTGTTTGTCAACGTGCTGGTTTTCCTGCCCAGAGACCTGTTCAATACTCAGGTGCGCATCCGCCTGCACGAACTGCTGGTAGAAACATTCGACGCTGAAGACGCGGACTACGATGCTCATCTGTCGGAGTCCATTCTGGTGCGGCTGCAATACAACTTGCGCATCGGGCACGGCAGCCGCCCCTATGTAGACCGCATCGAACTGGAGCAGGAGATCGCCGAGCTGATCGGTGACTGGGTAGCTGATCTGAATGCTGCCCTGCTGGATAAGTTCGGCGCCAATCGCGGCAAACGTCTGCGCAAGGAATACGCCGAAGCTTTCAACGCGGGCTATCGCGAAGAGTTTTCCGTCGCCATGGCAGTAGACGATGTGGATGCCATTGAGGAACTTAACGAACAGATGCCGCTGGCGACCCGTTTCTGTCGCCAACCCGAGGATCCCGATTCCACTCTGCGCCTGAAAATCTATCATCTCGGCGATCCGCTGCCGCTGTCTGATGTGGTACCAAAGCTCGAAAACATGGGCTTACGCATCATTACCGAGCACCCCTACTTCGTCGAGCGCGCAACCACGCCGCTGGTCTCAGTCCACAATTTCGATTTACATTTCGACGGCGATATCGATCTGGACGCGGTGAGCCAGGATTTCAATCAGGGTTTTGTCGGTGCCTGGCACGGAGAAATTGAAGATGACAGCTACAACCGCCTGATCCTCACTGCAGGGCTGAGTGCCCGACAGGTCAGCATTCTGCGTGCCTACGCTCAGTACATGAAGCAGATCCGCTTTGGTTTTTCCCAGGCGTTCTTCAGCGACACACTATACAAACACCACACCATTGCGGCCGATCTGGTAGCGTTTTTTGAGGCACGCTTTGACCCTGACCAGGACCGCAGCACAGATGAACTGCGCGCAGGCATCATCGCCGCGCTGGATAACGTCAGCCTGCTGAACGAAGACCGTATCCTGCGTCGTTTTGTGGAAGTCATGGAGGCAACCCAGCGCACCAACTACTTCCGCTCCGAAGATGGCCAGCCGCGCACTTTTCTCGCACTCAAATTTACACCGACCAGCATTTCCAACATTCCGCGGCCGGTACCCATGTTTGAAATCTTTGTCAGTTCACCAGACTTCGAAGGTGTACACCTGCGCGGTGGTCCGATCGCCCGTGGTGGCCTGCGCTGGTCCGACCGTCTGGAAGACTACCGCACCGAGGTACTCGGCCTGGTAAAGGCCCAGGTAGTAAAAAATGCGGTCATCGTGCCCACCGGTGCCAAAGGCGGCTTTGTGATCAAGGGCAGCCGCGAAGGCGTGTCCTGTTATCGCGACTTTATCCGTGGCCTGCTGGACACCACCGACAACATCGTCGATGGCGAAGTGGTCACCCCGCCAGGCGTACGCGCCTATGACGGCGAAGACCCCTACCTGGTGGTAGCCGCTGACAAAGGTACGGCCACCTTCTCAGACGAAGCAAACCGTGTGGCAGAGGAATACGATTTCTGGCTGGGCGACGCCTTCGCCTCCGGTGGTTCTAATGGCTACGATCACAAGAAGATGGGCATCACCGCCAGGGGCGCCTGGGTATCCGTGCAACGTCATTTTGCCGAACGTGATATAGACGTTCAGACCGAATCCGTAACCGTGCTGGGAATCGGCGATATGGCCGGCGATGTATTCGGCAACGGCATGCTTTCCTCCCGCTGCCTGAAGCTGGTGGCCGCCTTCAATCACCTGCATATTTTTATCGATCCGGACCCCGACCCGGAGCTAAGCTTTGCCGAACGCGAGTGTCTGTTCAAGCTGCCGCGCTCCAGCTGGCAAGACTACAATGCCGACCTGATCAGCAAGGGCGGCGGCATTTTCAAGCGCTCTGACAAGTCCATCGCCATCAGTAAGGAGATGAAGGCGCTGTTCGCCATTGAGGAAAGCGATCTGTCACCGGATGACCTCATTAACCGTCTGTTGAAAAGTCCGGTACAACTGATCTGGAATGGCGGTATTGGCACCTACATTAAAGCCAGCACGGAATCCCACGACGATGTCGGCGACCGGGCCAATGATCAACTCAGGGTCGATGCCAGAGAACTGCGCTGTGCGGTCATCGGCGAGGGCGGCAACCTCGGCCTGACCCAACGAGCTAGAATCGAATTCGGCCTGAACGGCGGCGCGGTCAATACCGATTTCATCGACAACTCTGCCGGGGTCGACTGTTCAGACCACGAGGTCAACATAAAGATCGCGCTCAACACGGCAGTGACCGGCGGCAGGCTGGACAGCGACGCACGCAATGCCCTGCTGGAAGACATGACCGACGAAGTCGCCAGTCTGGTGTTGCACAACAATTACCTGCAGGCGCAGACGCTGAGCCTGGCCGAACGTCACGCCTCAACCCGCGAAAGTGAATATCAGCGGGCCATCGGTTTTCTGGGTCAGCACGCAGGCCTGGACCGCGAACTGGAATTTCTGCCCGCGGACGATGTGCTGGCAGAACGATTTGCAGCCGGTAAGGGTTTGTCACGCCCGGAACTGGCAGTATTGCTGGCTTACGCAAAGTCCTTCATCAAGAACGCGCTGATCGAATCCGACATTCATACAGACCCGTTGATCGGCGAAGAGCTGTTGACACCCTTCCCCCGACAACTGGTTGAGACCCATCAGCAGAGCCTGACGGAACACCGCCTGGCACCACAGATCATTGCCACCCAGTTGGCCAACGAAGTGGTCGATCATATGGGTATCTCTTTTGTGCCTCATATGCTCGAGTTTGTCGGCGGTACGGTCGATGAAGTGGTACGTGCCTACGCTGTGGTGGCCAACTGTTATGACATTCAGAACTGGTTCAATGAAGTGCGTGATCTGCAGGCCGTGAACGCGCAGTTGAAGCTGGCCATGTTGCTGGAACTTATGCGCCTCGGCCGTCGTGCTACGCGCTGGTTATTGCGCCATCGCAGTGGGCACCAGTCTGTGCAGCAACTAGTGGACGAACTGAAGCCAGACCTGACCAGGATGATCGGCGAGCGCAGTCAGGCAACCCGTAACCAGGGGCATAACTGGCAGCAGCGTTACAGCGCCCTGATGGAGGAAAAGGTACCCGAAGAACTGGCCAAACGCTCTGCCAACGCCTCTGAGCTGGCGAGGCTCTTGCCCATCATCGATGTGGCGCAACGGCGCGAATGCGACCCCGTGGGCCTGTACGAAACGGTCACCATGATTGGACACGAATTTCACCTGGACTGGCTGGCCAGCCAGATCGCCGGTCTGGAATGTCATTCGCTGTGGCAATCCATCGAGCGTGATGCACTGCTGGATGATCTGACCTCACATCAGAGCCGGATCGGTGCCCGGGTGATGGTCGATGCCGCAGGTGACCTGGTGCGCTGGCAGGTGGTTAACGAACAGTTTGACCGCACCTGGCGTAAAGCCATGGACGAAGCAAGGCACACCTCCATTCCGGACTTTTCCATGTACGCCATGCTGATCCGCAAACTGGGAGACCTGCTCGGCCCACCGGTTAATTTTAGAAACGGCTGATCGTCAACGCGGCGGTTCATTCTCATCATCCGTGTCGGCACGCTTTTTTTCCTCATCCTCAACGATCAACAATTCATCCAACGGAAAGTTGGACGCATCGCGCAGGCCGGCAATGGTGCTCAAATTTTTCAGACTCTGGCGCGTGGAGCCCAGCAGCAGCGATAACAACCGTGCATCCTGTACTTCGCCCCGTTCAGATACCAGGCTCAGGCGATGCAGCGCATAGATGCCAAGCACCACAGCCAGCAGAAAAAAGAAATCCCAGTGACTGAAGTGCATGGCATTCAAGGCGAGTTCACTGTCTGCACTCTGCCAGTTGATGGACAGACTCAGCTGCCATGACGCCATCAGATCGACCGTGATGCCACCCAGCAGTGCAGCCACCCCGGCGGCTGCCGCGTTGACCATGGCTGACGCGGACAGATAAGCCGGGGCATCACCCTGGGGGGCAAGCTTCAGCGCAATATTGGCGGTAGAAAGGTTTACCCCGGCGGTGGATATACCCGTCAGAATATGAATCACCACCAGCAACGCGAGGGTAAACTCGTGCGGGTCAGGCAGCGTGGTAAAGGTCCAGCCGAAGATGGCCAGAATAAAGATCGGACAGCAGGTGCGCAGCACCGTCTTGTTGGATACCCGATCGGCAAACAAGCCCCAGTTTTTAACCGTAACAAAGGCCGCCAGCTGACTAAGAGTAGCCAGCCCGATGACAATGATCAGATCGTATTCCAGCCTGCGCAGCATATAAACGGTAAAAAATGGCGCCGCCAGGTTGACCGCGAAATTCCAGCTGCCCAGAAAGGTGATCAGGCGGCGGTAGTTTTCCTGCGCAAACGGTTTCCTGATCTGTGCAAGCAGCGGCTCATGGGTCGCGGGCTGCATGGTTGGTTCAAAAATCCGCCGTGCACAGATGACCGAATACGCGCCTCCCAGAAAGGCAATCACATACACCACCGAATAGGCGTAGGTTACCGGCCACAGCACCCAGGATGTCCAGGCATCGATAAAGCCCGCTGCCAAGAGGCTGAACAGGATCGAGATGCCGATCATCTTGCGCTGCCGATTGCCGAACAGGCGACCCAGTTCATCTTCCGGTACCAGATCACGCATCCAGCTGTTCCAGGCACAGCTTAAGAACGCACCCGCGACATAACGCAGCGTGAAGGCCAGCAGAATCACCCATAGTGCCATCATCGGTGGTAGCGCTACTGCAGCGATAGCAATCACAAACAGCATCGGTCGGGCGACGGCTCCGCTGAGCAGGTAGATCCGACGCCGCTGGCGAACTTTCTCTACCGTCCACAGCGCGGGAATCTGGGCAATCTGCGCCAGATGCGGAATGGCCGCCAATGCACCGATCATCCAGTTTGGCGCCCCCAACTGCACCGCCAGGGCGGTCAGAAAGGCGCCCACGGCGAGGGTTTCCATGACCTGTACGCCGAGGCCATTGCGCACGATCCAGGTTTCGCTCTGCGGAAGGTCCTCTGCAGGTTCGGTCACGTTAACAAGTCCGTAAAAACGCTTGGGTCTGTTGCAGCACGGCTGTTGCCCGTGCCAGCGGGTCCGGGTAGCGCTCGCGATAAACGCGGGAACGGACTTCCAGACTCAGCGGACAATGCTCTGGCAGCATGCCTAACAAGGTCTGCAACGGCAATTCACCCTCACCAGGCGCAGCGCGTAAGTCAATGGCATCTTCCAGATAAGCCTCATAACTGTCGTCGCAGGTCAGGTTGCCATCACACAACTGCGCATACGGCAGCAGGTGAGGATCCACAGCAGCGACCCCATCGATACCTTCGCCGGCCCGCTGCAGATGCAGACTATCGATCAGGATGGCCGCCGCCGGGTGGTCACAAGCCTGCACCACCGCCAGCGCTGCACTCAACGTACGCACCTCGGTAATCATCAGAAACTCCAGGCAGACGCGCATACCGGCGGGTGCCGCCCACTCGCACAACTGGTGCAGTGCCGCAGCGTTCTGCTGGCAGTCCGCTTCTGAACTTACCACCAGCACATTTTTTGCCCCCAGCTCCGCACCCACATCGATGATCATGCGATGCGCGTCGGTCAGTTCAGCACCGGCGGAGATCCACACCACTTCCACATCCAGTACACCAATGGCGGTCGCTGCGATCTGTTGCCTGACCTCACGGGTCATCTGTGGCGTCCACGTTGCAGGAGGTATGGTGAATCCGGCATGGCTGAAGCCAGCCTCGGCTGCGGTACGCGCTACCACGGCTGCATCAAATTCCGGCAGCAAGCCCGCAGCGAGAGAGAGGTGGGTATCAGTCACTGCCGAACTTCTGCGCATAATCATCCAACGCGGCGGCCAGCAGGCGCTCTGCCCGTTCCGCACCAAAGGGATCACCAATCAGAGCACTGCCCTGCAACGAACTCTGCACCAGAAAATGACAGATACGGTCGATGGCAAACACCGGTGCATCGCCAATGTCCTCCAGATGGCCGAAGCTTGCATCCCGCAACAACACGGCGATCAGTTTGTCATCTACATAGGTTTCGTCCTGCACCGGAATCCCGCCAATGATGCGCACGTTGGCCAGTACGCCAGGCACCTCCAGCGGACGTTCACTGAGCACGAATACATCCAGCGCCGCACGGTCCCCGCGCAGGCGCGAATTCAACTGCGCCACCTTGGACCCACACAGCGTGCGCGGCACAAAGCCATAAGCAGAGGGCGGCAGGGCCGAGGTCGCGAGCGGATAGTCGACCTTCAACAGGCCGGTATCCGGGTCGATTTCGTACTTCATCACGGTCAGCGGCGTGTTTTCGATGTACACCAAGTGGCTGCCGTCCTCGACCAGCGGCGACACCCCATGCCACGGGTGTGCTTGCGCTGCTCTGGTCTCGGTCTGCAGACTGTCCCAGCTCGTCATGCGGTTAGCTCTCGTAATTTTTGACGCGCAACTTTAGCACCAAACCCGCGGCGTCGTTCAATTACCTGTGCGCGTAAGACCTGCACGACGTACATGCACAACAGCTTGAGTACGTTACCATGCGCACCTTAAGCCAAGGAATCCTTATGAAACTGTATACCGGTGATCTCAGCCCCTACTCCGCCAAGGTTCGCATGCAGATTTATGCCATGGGCATAACCGACATCACCTTTGAGCTGCCCGCTTCCTTTTATCTGGGCAAGCTTGCCGAAATCTCACCCATCGGGCGCATTCCCGTGCTGGACACTGAACACGGCATCGTGCCGGAATCCGAGGTCATTGCCGAGTATCTGGATGATCTGTATCCGCAACACGCTCTGCTCGGCGCTACCCCGGCGGAACGCGCCGAAATACGCCTGCTGTCCCGCATCGCGGATATCTATCTGATGAACAACATCTTCATGGTACTGCCGCAGATTCCGCGCAAGACCCGCGTGGATGCCATCCGTGATCTGCTGGTCGGTCAGGTGGTACGCGGCATGGGCGCGTTGGAACGGCACATCGGTGAGGGGGATTTCGCCGTCGGCAACCAGCTGACGCGCGCCGACTGCAGCCTGGTACCGGCCTTGTGGCTGTGTCAGAACACCGTGCCCAGACTGGATGTGGACAACCCTATCCTGGCCACGGAGCGGGTCAGTGCCTACTGGGAAAAGATCCAGCGTAATGAACATGCCAAGCGCGTGTTGAGCGAAATGGATCGGGGTATGCAGGCCCGGCTCGATGGCACCGAACGTAAGATGATCGAGGAAGCGCGCGCGAAAGCGGCAAAGTGAGGTGTAGCATGAGATTTTACAAACCATCTTGATCCGCATCACACAAAGGTCAGCAAATACCTTTACACTTGGCACTAATTCTCGCTCATAGAGGTATCAGAGATGCGAATAACTGGAATTTTCTTCACCGCGTGTGCCATGTTTGCCCTGTCCGCCTGTGGTGGCGGTGGCAGCAGCAGCAACAATGCCGCCACACCCCCACCGGCAGGGGTCAGTGAGCAGGGTTCTTTGACCCTCCTTATTGGCGACGGTCCGCTGGATGAAGTGGACGAAGTAAACATCACCATCACTGAGATCATTCTGCTCGGCGATGATGGTCAGCAGACGATTTTTGACGGCGAGGTTGGCCCGATCAACCTGCTGGAATTGCAGAACGTCACCGAGCTGCTGTTTGACGGTGAGGTGCCCGCTGGCGATTACAGCAAGATCCGTTTGCGTATCTCAGCTCTGGAAGTGGTGGACAATGGTGTCGCTGAGGCGGTGCAGCTGCCAGCCAACGGCCGCATTGATCTGAACCCACAGGGCAGCTTTAACATCTCACCGAACGAAGATCTGGTGGTGCAGATTGACTTTGATCTGGACCGGTCGGTACACGTCGTACAGACGGGCAACGGACGCTATCGGTTCCGACCAGTGGTCTTCGTAGACATCATCGATCAAACCGACAACCTGCGACTCTCTCATCTTTTTGGTCAGCTGACGCCCGATCAGGTGGATTCACCGCTGAGCGACGTTGATCTCTGTGAACTGAACAGCACTGCCGCCGAACCACCTTGTTATGACATCGTTCTGAGCGAAGACGTGGTGCTGCTCGACATTGAAGGGATGGTGCTGGAAACACTGGAAGGCACGCTGGACAATCCCGCGCACGTCTATGGACACTACTTCATCGGCGCTGAGGGCGGCAGATTTTTCCGCGCACGGCTGATCGTCTACGGTGCCCAGGACAGTGTCGTACAGATCACCGGCGACATCACCAGTGATGCGGTCGATGGCGTATTCAGTGCTGAAACCAATGAGAACGATGTTATTCAGACCTACAACGTGATCGCCACCGATGCGCTGGTGCTGGATGAACTCGGTGCCGCATTTGACGCACCCATCGTCGCAGGCCAGGGCGTAGATGCCTGGGCACAGGTCACCGTGCTGGATGCGGTAACCACCGAAGGCGACTTTCCAGCCTTTCTGGCGCAGATCTCCCCGGCAGAGGCGGTGGAAGAAAGTGTGCAGGGTACGTTACTCAGCGTAGAGGGCGATCTGGTGACCTTGACTAACGACGGAGGTCAGGCCTGCATCGTGGTCACAGCGGAGACCGTCATTCAGCAGGTCGTCGACGAGGGTGATGCAGCCGAAGTCATGGACATCACACTGACAGATCTCAGTGATCTGGTGGAAACGGCGCCCGCGGTGGAAGCCTTTGGGCCGCTGATCAACGATTGTATTGAGGCCGAACTGATCGTTGTCGAAAGTGACTCTGGAGCAGGCTGAGGCGCCTGTTCCAGACTCTCTTAAACCTGAGGCTCCGCAGCGTCGATCGGCTGGCTTTTGCCCGGCTGCCCTGCAACCCGGTTTTCTTCATAACCTTCCGGCTTCTGTACGTAAACCATCAGTTGCTGGTCAGAACGGCGCTCCAGATTGATCAACGTTGCGATCACGGCTTCTGTCATGGGCGCACCCTTGGCCAGCAGCACCACTCCTTCACGGGTGATCACATCCTGAGACAGGCGCATACCCGGCATCAATGACATCACCTTGACGCCCATCTCGTCCAGGTTCGGATCGATGTCATCCAGTCGCTTGAGGGTCGCAGGCAGCATTTTGACGATAACCGGGTCATAGACCTCTCCTGCCTGTGCAACCATCTTCCGCACGGCAGCGCCAGGGGTGAGCCGCTCTTTGAGAATACGCCCACTGAGATAGTCGTAGTAGTCGCGCGCCACCGCCAGAATTCTCGCACCGAGTACGATCCCTTCGCCCACGCTCTTGTTGGGAAAACCCAACCCATTGAAATGCTCGAACTGAGCTCCGATGATTTCACTGGCCTTTCTCAGTTTAGGCACACTCAGCAGCACAGCCTGGGCCAGGGCGGGGTGCTTTTCGAATTCCTTGCGTTGCCTGGTGCTCATCAGCGTCAGGGGCAGGTCCAGGACGGCACGTGGTACACCCACCCATCCCAGCCGATGCAGGCGCGTCGCATCCCGCAGGTGACCCAGCGCTTCGTCGTCCAGTTCCAATTCCTCGCCCAACGCCAACGCCAGTCGAATCTTGCTCTCCGCATTATCACTCTCCGGATTAGGCAGCGCGGCGATATTCGCCACCAGATTCACCAGCTGGGTATGGGCATTGCTGATATCTTCCAGCGTGGTGGTCAACAGTTCGTTGGCGTAATTGAGCTCTGCTGTGCGTTCGGCTACACGCTCTTCGAGCTCACGATTGAGATCAGCCAACTCCACAGTTTTTATGGCATTGGCTTCATTGAGCAATCTATTCTCACGCTCCAGTTTTGCTACTTTGAGCAGCTCGCTGACAACCCGCTTCAGTTCAATGTCATCCCAGGGTTTGTTCAAAACCATGGAAACTCCACCCCGGTTAATAGCTGCCTGGGTGGTTTCCGCGTCTGAGAGGCCGGTCAGGACAATGCGCTTGGCGTGAGGCTGCAGCTGAGCCGCCTGTTGCAGAAAATCTTCCCCTGGCATGGGCTCCATGCGCATATCGGAAATCAATACAGCCACCTCCGTCTGCTGCAGAATGTCCAATCCAGCCTGGCCGGACAGCGCAGTGAGTATTTCTACCTCGACATTGCGCAAAGCTCGCTGCAACGACACCAGTACCAGTTCGTCATCATCCACGCACAACAGTTTGGGCTCAGTGTCTTCCACCCAGGCCTCCTTCGATGAGCTGGAAGAACTCACCTACCGCCACCGGGCGGTGAAAAGCGTAGCCCTGGATCAGTCCACAACCAATCTCCTGACACAGCTGCGCCTGGCCTTCGGTTTCGACCCCTTCGGCAATACTTTCCAGACCGAGCTCATGCGCCATTTCCACCAGTCGGTAAAACATGGTGCGACTGCGATCATCCGTCTCAATGCCCTGTACCAGTGTGCGATCAAACTTCAACACGTCGATGGGTAGTGTCTTCAACATGCCTAAGGATGACTGACCCGTACCAAAATCATCCATCGCCAGCTGAACGCCGATCTCTTTCAGTTCATTCATGATGCGCAGCGCCTGTTCTGGATTGTCCATGACCGTGCTTTCTGTGATTTCCACCTGCAGCCGTCTGGGGTCGACACCCTCGGCGCGTGCGTAATCCGCTACCAGTTGCGTCCAGCCGGGCGTGGTGAACTGTCGAGGAGAGACATTGAAACTGATTTTAATGGACTGAGCATTGCGTTGAGCAAGCAGCCCGGCAACGCGGCAACTCTCGCGGATCACCCAGGCACCCAGATCATGGATAAAGCCATTGCGCTCCGCCAGATCAATAAACTGCAGAGGCGCGATCAGTCCGCGTTGTGGGTGTAGCCAGCGACACAGTGTTTCAGCGCCTTTGATGGTAAATGTTTTGCCACAGACTTGAGGTTGCAGCTGAATAAAAAACTCTTTGTTGTTCAGCCCTTCCATCATGTCTCGTTCGATGGAATGCCGCTCATGTAGATCGGCTTTGATACCTTCGGAAAAGGCGGTTACTTCACCGGCAAAATTTGTTGCGGTGAGCGCAATCAGCCCTCTCCGCAACCAGTCATCGTCAGTGGCAGGCGTTTTGCTGTCTGCATACCCAAGTGCCAGGCGCAGCGGCGCAATCTGCCCCTGCAGGACATAAGGCTGACTCGCAGCCATCGCCAGTGCCTGCATGTCGAGCCCCTCATGCACGGGGATCACCCCCGCCAGCACAGAGTTTTCTATGGCCGCAACCGGCACCAACAATTCACCCGCCACAGCCACACACCGGGTGCCGAGTTCCACCAGCAGTTCCTGTTTCTGTTGCGCACTCAGCAAGCTGTTGACACTGGCGTTACGTACTTCAAACATGACCAGGCGGGCGGGACCCGCCACACCCTGCAACTGCTGAACATAGGCTGTGGCAAGCGTCGGCTTTGCGACCTGCCGACTGCTTTTCGCCACCACTGCCGCTTCTTTAAGGATTGCGCGCAACGTATCATTTGACCAGGGTTTGGTCAGGAACTTGTCGATCGAGCCTTCGTTAACCGCCTGCATTACGGCTTCCAGGTCAGCCGGCCCACTCAACATGATTCTTACTGTATCCGGGTAGCTCTGACGCACAGTGGAAAGCAACTGAGCACCGGTCATACCCTGCATCTGATGATCACTGACAATGACATCAATCGGATGCTCGCCCATCAGCTTCAGGGCAGTATCGCCATCGTTAGCGACGAATATCTGATAGCCCTCTTTGTGCAGCGCACGCTGCAGCGCCTGAGCGATATGGGGCTCGTCATCAACTAGCAACAGATTGCAGTCCACCGTCGTCCTTGCCTATGGGTACATAGGAAAGTATAGAAGGTTGATCGAAGTCGAATTGTCGATCTTGTGACGCAGTGCTCAGGCTGCAAGGTCATGCCCAACGCGAAACGCCAAGCAGCCTGCCTAAGCCCATTCCAGCGGCGAATCTGGGTAATCAGTTGAACAGGATAGGCGGCTTGAGCCCCAGCCGTTCAGCGGCCAGTTCAGCCGATACGGTCGCCATGCCGATCAGCTCCGCATCAAAGGACGTGTTGGGATCCTCGCTCAAGGCGTTGATCTCGGCGACCAGGCGGTTGAACTGTTCACGATCAACACCTTCAAAGGCCTTCGACAGCGAGCGCACCAGATGAGGCTCACTGTGATACCAGATGGAGTCTTCATCGGTATGACCATAACTGCGTAACATGGCGAGGCAGACAATAATATTGGTATCTACCACCAGCGCGCGCCAGGGGTCATTGTGCAGAAAGCGCTGCAACAGATCGCGCACGCTCGCTGGCAGCGGCTCTACATCCGGTATGTCGACGCCATCCGCCAGGTCCACCAGAATGGCGAAATCGACCATGTCACCTTCCGACAGATCGCCCAACACCTGTTCGGCGGATGCCGAATAACCAGCAGATAGCATACCCTTGACCAACTCCGCGAGTTCTCCAGCACGCATACAGAAGTACTCGACATCGCCGCGGACTTTGTCCTGCCGTACGTGCAGAAAGTCGTGCCATCCGAGCAACTGTGTGTAGGTGTCGGTCATGGATCAAGCCTGTCTAACTGTTGTCCTGCAGATGGACCGCGAGCAGATCACAAGTGAGCCCATGCAGAACCTCGTTGGGTGCAGCGCTGGTCAGCAACTTCAAACCGTGTCGATGATGATTCCCCATCACCACCAGATCAATCCCCGATTCGTCAACACAGGCATGCACCTCACGCGCCAGATCCCCGTGGCGCACCTGGTAATCCTCGATGGCATTTTCCTGACACAGTTGTTCAAGCTGAGTGGTCATCTGTGTTTCTGCCTGATGCTCGAAGGTGAGCGACGGATCGGTCAGCACTGCTGTATCCAGCCCTGGATACACCTGCCGCAACGGTTTGATCACACTCAGCAAAGAGATCTCGCCACCATAGCGCTGGCGAACGATCAGACCGGCACGCAGAACTTCCGCAGTGGCGTCGGATAAATCTGTACAGACAAGAATCTTCTTATACTCGGTTTTCGGCTCGCTGGCATGATCACGTGACATGATCGCCAACACATCGCAGGGGGCATCATACAACACGCTGTTGGCAGTCTCGCCGAGAATGGCGCGCCAGCCATAGTAACCATGTGACCCGACCACAATGGCCCGCGCGTCCAGTTCCTGCGCCAGGTGCTGCAACTGGCTGGCCGGGCTGCCACTGGCAATGCGCCAGTCTTCGATGCTATAGGTGCTGCACAGTTCGGCCAGGCGTTCGTTGGTACTGCGATTCAAGGCTTCCTGGGCCGCCTCCACCGCCATCGTTGATTCCGGATCTGCCACCGACAGCACTGAAATCCGATCTTTCACGTGCAGCGCAACGATCCGAGCCGGATCTTTGATCAGCCCCAGCGCTTTGCGTAACACATAGGGGGATTCGTCCGTCAAGCCGACACCTACAACCACTGGCCGACTCGATGTGATGATTGTTTCGCTCATATCGTGCCTCGCTTGGAAGAGAAAGCTTACTCACCTTCTCAATACTGACGGACGAAGCGAAGTTATTTTTTGGAATAACAGAGTTTTTGATATACCCACCGACTTAAAGCGCCGGCCACGCCTGACGTATACTGGGCTGCCACGCCGGCCGGAGCTCAGTCGCCACCATGATTTTTGACGATACAACACCCATCCGCTTTCAGGACGCACTACCTGACCACGTCGACGTGGTTGTCATTGGTGCCGGTGTCATTGGTATCGCCACAGCCTGGTATCTGCGTCGCAGCGGTGTTTCGGTGCTCGTGTGCGACAAAGGCCGGGTTGCCGGCGAGCAGTCCAGCCGCAACTGGGGATGGATCCGACAGCAGGGCCGCGATGACGCCGAGTTGCCGATCGTGATCGACAGCATCAACAGTTGGGAAAGTCTGGCCGGGGAACTGGACGAGGACATCGGCTTTACCCGTCAGGGTGTCCTGTTTGCCGCACAGAACGACGAACAAATGGCTGAATACGAAAGCTGGTTGAAACTGGCAGGTGAGTATCAGCTGGATACGCGCATGCTGTCTGCCGCCGAGGTGGATGAACGCCTGCACACCACACCTGGTCAGTGGCGTGGTGCGTTGTTCACCCCCAGTGACGGTCGTGCGGAACCTTTCAAAGCCGTACCTGCCATGGCACGCAGCCTGCGTAAACAAGGGGGTTTGATTCGGGAAGGGTGCGCGGTGCGTTCGGTCGAAACCCGTGCGGGCAGAATCAGCGGTGTGGTCACCGAAGGGGGCCGGGTTAACTGTCAGTCGGTGGTGCTGGCTGGCGGCGCGTGGTCCAGCCTGTTTCTGGCCAATCTGAACGTCAACCTGCCACAACTGACGGTGCGCGCAACCGTCGCACGTACAGCGCCAGCGCCCGACATTTTTGCCGGCAACGCCATCCTCGACGAGGTGGCCATTCGCCGGCGTCAGGACAGCGGCTACACCATCGCCTCCAGTGGCAGCAACGAACATTTCGTCGGCGCAGACAGTTTTCGTCACTTCCTCAAGTACACGCCGGCACTGGCCAGCAGCTGGCGTTATCTGCGACTACGCTTCGATGGCGGTCTGCTGGACCGCCTCACGCCACAGCGTCACTGGTCAGATGATGCCACCACCCCTTTCGAACATACCCGCGTGCTGAATCCTGAGCCGTCAATAAAGGCGCTGGCGGCTATGCGCAAAGGACTGGCGCACCGCGCGCCACAACTGGCTGACTTACCCTTTGTCGAGGCCTGGGCCGGCATGATCGATGTTACCCCCGATGTGGTGCCGGTGATGGATGAGGTCATGGGCTATCCCGGCTTATATCTGGCCACCGGCTTCAGCGGGCATGGCTTCGGCATCGGCCCCGGTGCGGGACGGGTGATGGCTGATCTGGTGCTCGGACGCCCACCCGCTCACGATCTGACCCGCTTCCGCTTCGGTCGATTTTCCGACGGCAGCCCCATGCGCCTGGGACCTGGCCTGTAGACGCAAAGTGACCGGTTGTCATTAAAACGTAAAATTGTCGCGCTAGCTTCGATGTTGAATTTCACGCGCGCAAGGTTCGGATGGGTTATCGCAAGCTGCTCAAAGCATACATGTCCCACGTTAAACAGGTGACCGGCTGCGACTTCGTCCAACTGGCGGTGCTGACCGAAGCGTTATCGGGTCGGGAAATCGGTGAGTTACGATCCATCGCCGCGGAAATCAGGCGCGAATCCCATGCGGTACCTGATGTTGATAACCACAACAACGTCGCTGCACAACTTCTGGCCAACGATGAATTGAGCCTGGATCAGCTCGCCGGCCTCAGCGGTACGGAATTGCTGGCTGAACAACGCCCCTGGTCAGCAGAACAGGTACGCAATGCGCTGCGCAATCTCAGCCACTCACGCCCGTCCAGCCTGAAATTCAGCCGCTCGGCCGAAAGCGACAGCCAGGCAAGTTCTAGTTAAGTCTCATGTGCTCCGTACCGCGTACAAGTTCTGTGCCGAGGCGCGTTTCCTCAGCGTCCCTAGAGGAGCTGCGGTTGCAGGTGTTTCTCAATGTCAGCGCGCAGATTGGCTGGCCATTCGACTGCCTTTCTGGCGTCGAGGTCGACACACAGACCGACCGTGTCGCTCATACCCAGCAGCGCGCCTGTGTCGCGATTGAACGCCCACCTGCGCGACAGCCGTGACTTTGCTTCAAGACGCAGATCTGCGCTGAAATAGGCGATCACATCACCCAGACGGGGCTGACCAAACACCATATTGCGTGATTCCATCACCGCCCAGCCTACCCGCTGACCCTGCTCACCGATAAAGACCGGCGGTCCCTGGGTGGCCAGATCCTGCTGCGCAAGCCTGGTAAAGGGCAGGAACATCAATTCCACATCCTGACGCAGAAATCCATCTGCATCGACATCCTGTGTCTCGATTTCTGCTTCACGACGCCCGCTCATCATGCCGCCGTCTTCGATCTCCGGGATACAAGCCTGCAGTTGAGCCAGACTGATGTCCGTGGTTGGCGCACCCAGTGACAGACTGCGCGGTGTCGCGTAGTCGGGTACTTCCACCCACTGGCTGTGATCGGTCTGTTGCGCCGCATGAAAAGGCAATGGCTCGCGAGTGGCTTGATCGACCAGCGCCGTGGTCACGATAAACGTGGCGGCCACCTGATCGAGCTCAGGATTGCGTATCTCGACATAGCTCTGCATACCACCCTCGCCCACGGACAGGACGCCGCCATAAACATGCAAGGGTGCACCTTCAAACTGCTCCTGGCGAAAGCGTGTGTAGGTATCCGTACGCCGCAGCAGCGTCGCGCTCCTGGTCTGGGGCGACAAGCCCAATTGCTCGATCAGGACGCGATTGGCCTGTTCCATACGCGCCATGTAGTAACGCACATTCATATGGCCCAGGCTGTCGATTTCGTCGCCCTGCACAGTGGATTCGTGTAGCCGTTGCATCATAGCTGCTGTTTGCTCCAAACAAAGCCAGCCAGTATAACGCATTTCCCCCGCTAAAATGCGTCACGTCTTCCCCGATAACAACGCTATCTTCGGCAAATAAGGCGCTGTGATTCCGCCAGGCGGGGCCTGCAAGCATATTTGTTGCACGTTTATACCTTTATTTGTTGCACGTTTATAAGTGTGTATGATCAGGCGACCAGGGAAGTATTAGAGGATGGCATCAAATGCAGTTGGATGACTATTCCCCTGCCGCACGTGAACTTCTGGGTCCTGGGGGGGACTACGAACTGACAGAAGTGAACATCAATGGTGTAACCATGCCCGTTTTCAAAAACGCGCCACACCATTTGCGCGAGCTTTATCAGGGCTCGCTGGAACACTCGAGCGATACGTTTTTCGTCTATGAGGACGAACGCTATACCTTCGCCGAAGCCTGGCGCCAGGTGGAAAATGTCATGCGCGGTTTACACGCCCTGGGTGTCAAACCCGGCGACCGGGTGGGTATTGCCATGCGCAACTACCCGGAATGGGTATTCGCCTTCATGGGTATCACCTCGGTAGGTGCGGTGGCGGTGGCCATGAATGCGTGGTGGACCGGCGAAGAAATGATGTACGGCATCGATGACAGTGGCCTGTCCACCATCTTTGTCGACCGCGAGCGCCTGGAACATTTGTCACCCTATCTGGGGGAACGCGATCTCAACGTCGTCAGCGTGCGTACCGAACACTCTGCCGGTCGCGGTGTGGTGCGCTGGGATGAGTTCATGAATCGCAGCAATGGCGTGGCACATATGCCAACCATCGCGCCTGATGATCCCGCAACCATCCTCTATACATCCGGTTCCACATCCAAACCCAAGGGCGTGGTGTCATCCCATCGCGCCATCATCCATTCTTTGCTGGGCTGGGAAGCATCCGCAGCACTGGCGCGCGCCGACGCCGGCCGCCGACCACGCCCGCCTGAAAATCAGCCCTGCATGATCATCACCGTGCCGCTGTTCCATGTCACCGGCTTGAACGGCCAGCTGCTGCCATCACTGCGCAACGGGCGCAAGGTGGTGGCCATGTACAAGTGGGAAGCCGAGAAAGCGCTGGCGATTATCGATCGGGAAAAAGTCACCCACTTCAGCGGTGTGCCCACCATGGCTTACGAACTGGTCAATTCTCCCAACTACGACCAGTACGACCTGTCCAGTCTGCGCAGCATCGGTGGTGGCGGTGCCGCCATGACACCCAAACACTCAGAGCGCATCGCCGAGAAAAGCCAGAATCGAACCCGCGCCAGCGCTGCTTACGCCATGACTGAAACCAATGGTCTGGCGGCCTCTAACGCCGGGGCCGACCTGAAAGCCAAGCCCACCAGTTGCGGACGCGCGTTGCGACCGCTGGTGCAGATCCGGGTTGTGGATCGCAGCGGCCGGGAACTGCCCCACGGCGAAACCGGGGAAATCTGCATCAAGGGACCGATGAACTTCACCTGCTACTGGAACCGTCCGGAAGATACCGCAGAGACCCTGCGCGAGGGCTGGATCCATACCGGCGACTTAGGGCATATCGACAGTGATGGTTTCATCTTCATCACCGGCCGGGCTAAGGAAATGATCATCCGGGGCGGCGAAAATATCGGTTGCCAGGAAGTGGAAGAAGCCTTGTACGAACATCCCAAGGTTGCCGAATGCACCGTATTTGGTCTACCGGACGAACGCCTGGGCGAAACCGTGGCCACGGTCATCACCGTCAAAAGTGGTGAACTGCTGACTGTTGGCGACGTGCAGTCACACGTCGCCGAACGTCTGGCCCGTTTCAAGGTCCCCGCCTATGTGTGGATCCAGCAGGAATCTCTGGCGCGTACCGCTTCGGGCAAGATCTACAAGAAAGGGATCCGCGAAGAAAAGCTCGCAGAAATCAGTCTAGCTGCCTCCGCTTAATCGCTTCAGGTTCTCTTCGAAGCGCTTGCGCAGAATTTCATTCGCCGCATTCTGCGCTTCGCTTGCGCTGTTGGCGAGTTCCTGCATGTTAGCCATGGCCGCCTGCACCGATTCCTGTACCCGTTGTGCATTTTCCTGCGGGTTGCTGCCCATGCCGGCCGTCACATCCGCCTGCCATTGCTGCATGGCTTTTTGCGCGAGTTCCTGCTGCTTCTGCGCCAGCTGTTGCCAGCCTTCCATCGCAGCCTGATTGGCGGCCTGCAATGCTTCCCAATCCTTGCGGCTTTCTTCCATCATTGACTGCACGTCAAGGCCAGGCACCTGGAATTGTCCAAACAAGTTGCCAAACGGGTTTGCAGTATTATCGTTGTCCGCCATAGGTTTACTCCATGCTTATTGTGGCGAACATAGTACTCTGCAAACCCCAGACCCGTACAGCCGCACTAATTTCCCACTTTCAGCGTAAACTGCAGGTAGCCATAGCGGGTATGCCCGCTGTTGTGATGGGTAATCAGGCGCCGCGCATAGCTGCCGTACTTCAGGTAAGCACCCCCCACTTCCAGCTCAAAATGATCGCCGAACTGCCGGCGCAGTCGAATGTCCAACTGCGTGCCCACATAACGACCGGAGCGGCCAGCGGCGTCTCTTACTCCACTACCCGCCCAGGCATCCCGTCTGGCATACAACCACACCGGTCGGATGGTCATGTCGTGCTGATAAGGCGATGCGCGCCAGTCCAGACGCAGTGCCGGGGAAATCACGTTGGCACGGCGCAGCGCGCTGTACAGACTGCCCGGCCCCCATTCAAATCGTTGTACACCATACATTGTGTCAAAAGTGTCGAAGCTGCCGTCATCGGGGTGTTCATCCCCCCGCGCCACATCCAGGCTCAAAGTCAGCGTCAATCGTTGCAGTTCATCCACCGGTGTTTTCAGCGCCAGCCGCTGCATATACGAACGCAGGTCGGACGACTGCTCAACCTGTGCATCGGCATCAACCCGCCCCCACTGATAGAGCGTGTGTGAATGCAGGTGCCAGCCAGCCAGTACCTCCGGTCGTTCGACCTTCAGACTCAATACGTTGAGGTGGCGACCACGCTGCACAGGGTTGTGCGCGTCCCGGTCTC
This sequence comes from Pseudomonadales bacterium, assembly GCA_040222775.1. Taxonomy (GTDB): domain Bacteria; phylum Pseudomonadota; class Gammaproteobacteria; order Pseudomonadales; family Azotimanducaceae; genus UBA4421. The sequence continues at coordinate 71,105 of JAVKCL010000015.1, read as the reverse complement.
TGATGCCGATCACACCCAGATCAAACTGCGTCTGATGTCGTGCGAACTTCGCCCCCGCGCCAAACACTCTGCGCGCGGTGGAAAATCGATCTGTCTTACGACGCCCATCATCCAGCGCCTCTGTATTCCTGGGCAGGGCTTCGTTGGGCAACAGGTAAAACAGGCGCCAATCGATCGTGTCTGTCGCTCTGGTGATGTCGATCCCACGGAAAAAGTTGGTGGTATTGCGAAACCGATTGCGCGCCAGAATACGGCGCGAATCGTCTGTCCGCGTCATCTGCCCCAGTTGAATCTGCAATCCCCGCCAACTGAAATCGGCATAGGCCTGCACCCACTCCAGCGTATTGACCATGCCTGTGTTCAGGGGCGTATCTTCATCCGCTCCCCATACGCGTGAGTCCACCAGTTCACCATGCAGGGAGAACTGCGCTGTCTCATAACTGGCTCGCAACAGCGTACGCGACAGGGTGATGTCATCAGACAGTCGTCCCGGCCTGAAGTTGTCATGTATCGACTCAAACCTGATGCGTTGCTCGGCGGACAAGTTCACTTCCGCCGCCACATTGAGCCCAGAGATGAGCGCCAACACTGTGCAGAAAAACGTTACGCGCTGTCGATATGGCAAGCTGGTGTGCCCCGGATTAAATAAGAATCATGCAATAGGCGAGATAGCCAATACAGAATAAAGCACCGGACCATCGACCCACAGCGATTTTTCGGCCGATGAAGCAGAGCAGAACCACACTGCTGCCCAGCATGATCCAAAGCTCCCGGCGCAGGTAGATTTCCGGCACGGGCAGATCCACCAGCAGTGCCGTGACGCCGATAATGACCAGGATATTCAACACATTACTGCCAATGACATTGCCCAGCGCCATGTCGGCGCTGCGGCGATAGGCCGCAATCAGCGTCGAACTCAGTTCCGGCAAGGATGTCCCGAGAGCGACAAAGGTACTGCCGATCACCGCCTCAGCCACCCCCAGCTGAGCCGACAGCAGCACGGCCCCGTTAACGGTCAATTCAGCGCCAATCGGTAGAAATACGCCACCGAGGACAATCAGCGCTGCGATGCTGAGCGGCCGCTGTGGCAGCCCGAGTACCCGCTCCATCTGTTCTTTGGCATCGTCCACATCGACCCCGGGCATGGCCACTGAGCCCCGAATGGTCATGGCGACCCCCAACCCCAGGATAGCCAGCATGATCCACGCCTGCAGCTGGCCGATCTCTCCCATGAAGCACATAACTACAAAGACAACGCTCACCGCGACCATGAAAGCTGCCTGCCGGGTCACGGTGTTTTCGGTGGCGACGATGGGATGGATCAGCGCCGGCACGCCGATCACCAGCAGCACATTGGCGATGTTGCTGCCTACCACATTGCCCACCGAAATCCCCGGATGACCATCCAGCGCGGAATGCAGTGACACAATCAGCTCTGGCGCAGAGGTCCCGATGGCGACAACGGTCAAACCGACCACCATGGGGCTGATCGACGAACGGCGGGACAGCGCCAGCGCACCGCGAACCAGGAAGTCACCACCGATCAGAAGATATACGCAGCCACCGAAGAGCATCAGCGCACTCAGCGGTTCACTCACTCGCGGCCACCACCACGAGCAAGAAATTCATTGAGGGCCTGGGCCAGCTCGCCCACTTCATCTTCAGTTTCCACTTCGGCACGCAGACTTTCATCTCCTGCGCGGATCTGCTGAACGGTTTGTGCCAGTTTGCGAATAGGACGTGCAAGAAAGTAGCCCAGTACAACTCCGGCAATGATCGCAAACGCAGACAAGGACAAACCCAGGTCGATGAGCAGGTCTCTAAGTTCGTTAGTTCGCAGTAGTTCTTCTTCGCGATCGAGTTGTACCACCAATCCCCAATCCAGTTCGTCGATGGAACGGGTTGCTGCCCACACCGGCTTGCCTCGATAGTCGATATGTTCGCGCATGAAACGCGCTTCAACACCGGCTGCCGCCGCAGTCAGCACCTCATAGGATGCCGCGGGCACACTGTTGTCGCGCAGCGGGTGTAGAATGCGCAGCTCACTCTGCGTGGCGGGCAGCTGATTGACAGTCGCCTGCTCCGCCTTCCCCTGCTCTGTCTCTGCAGGCATGGACCGGGCAGCCTGGGTGTGCTCCTGCACAACCAGAATACTCTCGCCGTACTGCCCAAGGCCTGTGTAATCACCAGTTACCGTACTCAATGTCGTTCCATCGAGCAGCACACCAATGCTACCCACCGGTTTACCCCGCAGTTTCAGCGAGGCAGCGAAACTGACCACGGGTTGCTGCGCTTCGCTGTGGAAGCCCAGATAACTGGGTTGATCGAGACCGATGGAGGGTTGCACTACATCGCTGGCCAAGCCCGAAACGCACAACAGCGCACCATCCAGATCAAACAGCGCCAGACCCATAATGCTGGGTGTCGAGCGCTGCGCATCATCGAGAATACGCTGAATGCTCTCTTTCAACTCAACGGAAGGCGTTTCGTTGTAGCGATTCAGATTGATGCGCAACTGCGTACGGCTGGCGACCAGGCTGACCCTGTCCTGCCAGCTCTGTACAAGCTTGCGAACGTCGCGTGCTTTGCTTTCTGCCAGCGCATCCAGTTGCCGACCGGAAATCTCTTTCAGCAGCCCGGCGGATGTTACAAAAGCAAAATAGCCAAGTAACGCCATGCTGCCCAGCGACACCGCGACGAGAGCAATGATGAGCTTGGTGCGAATATCCAATGGCACCTGACTTTCATTATGACGAGCGTCAAGAGTATGACTTTGGCTGAGACCTGTCACTCACTACTGCCGCTGGATAGTATCCGTGTATACCGTTCGACCGAAAAAACATCTTGACCTTATTACGTCATTTCATGTATTCATGGAATATGAAACAATCAACAGCCATCAAATCACTGGCCGCCATGGCGCACGATGGGCGCCTGACCCTGATACGCATGCTGATCAAAGCAGGCGAACAGGGCGTCGGTGCCGGAACCCTGGCACGCAAAGCCAGAATTGCTGCGACCACAGCCTCCGCACAATTGACCGCCCTGGCCCAGGCCGGGCTGGTCAGGTCCGAGCGACAGGGGCGTGCAGTGACCTACTACGCAGACTTCACGCATCTGACGAAGCTCATGGCCTTTCTCATGCATGACTGCTGCCAGGGTCGCGAAGACATCTGCGCTGAGATTCTGCGACGCACATGAGCACCTCATCAGCTCAAGTAACGCCTGATTTTCCCGCTCTGCTGGAGCTCAACCGTGAGTGCTATTGTTTTGCGGTCCAGCCCGGTGAGGTCGCAGCAAACATCGTGGCCAACAGCGACGAGCCGGATATGGCGGCACTGCTCGCTGTACGGCCAAACTATTTCGCCACTACCGGTGTATTCATCGCACCCGACACCATCGACGAAATGCTGGCCCAGGTTGCAGCCATCGAGAAAGTTGTTAACTCCGAGCCGTATCAGACAGAAATCAACACCAGGCAATCGGCAAAGTTCTCCGGGCCCCGGCAGGCAACCGCGGGTGTTTTCATGGGCTACGACTTCCATCTGACAACCGACGGCCCGAAACTGATCGAAATCAACTCAAACGCCGGAGGCGCTTACATCGTCGCAGCATTGGAGCGTGCCCTGGGTGTTGAGTCAGGCAGGGTCGAGGACCGGCTGGCCGCCATGTTTCGAACAGAATGGCAGTTGTCCGGGCGGAGCGGTTTGCCACGTACTCTGGCCATCGTCGACAGCGCGCCGCAACAGCAGTTCCACTACCCGGACATGCGCCTCGCGGCTCAATCCCTGCGCCAGCGCGGTTTACAGACATACGTTGCGGACCCGGCGGAATTATCAATCAGCGCAGGCAAACTATATCTGGGCGAGGTGCCCATCGACGTGGTTTACAACCGACTGACGGATTTTATGCTGACCGAGCCAGCCAATGCCATTATTCGGCAGGCACTGATGGAAAACGCAGCGCTGATTACACCCGCGCCGCAACATCATGGCTACTACGCGGATAAGCGGAACCTGACCTTGTTGTCTGATCCCGCAGTACTGCGGGCATGGGGGTTTGACGCAGATGTGCTGGAACCGCTGGCCCGCTTGCCCGGAAGTGTGCAGGTAAAAGCAGAGAACAGTGAGGCGTTATGGGCTAACCGCCGCGCCTACTTCTTCAAGCCGGCCGCCGGCTATGGCAGCAGGGCCGCGTATCGGGGTGCCAAGCTGACCTCACGGGTCTGGCAGCACATCACCAGCAACGACTATATCGCCCAGGAGTTTGTGGCCCCTCCGCTGCGCGCTGTTACGCGCACGCAGGAAAGAATTACGCTCAAGTACGACCTTCGTGTTTATACCTACGCGGGCAAGCCGTTGTTGTGGGCAGCCAGGGTATATCAGGGCCAGACAACCAATCTGCGCACCGCAGGTGGCGGCCTGGCCGTCGTTATCCCAATGCAGCCATCGGCCGTGAACTGCGCCACCGCGGATGACTGACAGCGTGTGCCTCCCGGGGCCACCTGCGGACCTGCAGCAGGTGTAAGATTTACAAACCATTGGCGGTTCTTACTCACCCAGCTGCCTCCAGGGATACCTGCAGCAGCTATCAGGCCGCTTCGCCAGCTGCCAGCAGTGCCTGTGCCTGCTCAATCCATTCACCATTTTCAATATATCCGAGCATGCTGTTGAGCGGGTGGTTGGGCTCAGCAATCTCGGTCAGGTCCAGAGCGGCCACGTGACCAACACTGATTACACCGTTTACGCGCAACTCTTCAGCAAATGCCGGGCCGATGCCGCCGATCCGTTCCAGGTCCGCTTCAATTACGTCTTCGGCCTCACCACGCACCTGCTCGGCAACTCCTTCCGCTTCGTCAACGGCCTGTTCTGCCGCCTCGTGCATCTGCTGCATTGGCGTCTGGGCAACGCCCGCCAACGTCTGACTGGTGTCACGCACTGCTTCGCTGAGCAGATTCATGCGTGCGCGTGCGGCATGATCCAGCTTACGCATGTATTCCGCGCTGAACTGCCAGTTCGCCTGCAGGAATTCTGCGGGGCTGCGCACGTTGGCCAGCGCCTGGGCGTGACCTGCACCGGTGTTGGCCAGGTCCTGCGCCTGATTAACCCATGAACGTGCCAGACCGGTATTCAATTCCTGGTTGATAGACCACAATTTCTGGCTGGTGGCGTTCATCTGTTGCATCATATTTGACTGCGCTTGCATAGTTTCTCCGTTTCCGATTCAAATGATACCGCCCGGTCCACTGAGCACGGGGCGGAGTACACTGATAGGAATGCAGCAATCGTGCCAGCAGTACACTCGCGCCAACATACTCATGGCAGCATTCTCATGCGAGCATTCTCATGCCAGCAATAAAGGTATGGCCGGGTTTGCTATGCAGGAATTGTTATCGATATAGTTGGCGCAAAGACTCTCACCCGAATTGTAAGGACCACCATGAAGCTACCCGTCAAGATCCTGATCATTGTGCTCGCGCTGTACGTTGGCCTGGTTGTTGTGTTCGAATCTCTGCTGGGCTACTACCAGCCCCGCGGCGAAGAAAATCTGGTGATTACCCTGACCGAAGACGACGGCAGTAAATCTCAACGTGTGCTGTCGCTGTTCGAAAGCCAGGGTGAGTTATACCTGGCCGCCAATCACTGGCCGCGCGCCTGGTTTCGACAGGTCAAGGAAAACCCGGAGGTACATATAGAATTCGGTGGTGCCCACTCTGCTGAGAGTGGCAACTACAAGGCGGTTCTGGTGGAAGGCGCCGATCACGAGCGCGTGCTGGCTGACAACCGGCTGCCGTTTCTGGCGCGGTTTCTGATGGGTTTTCCGCCCCGGGAGTTCATGCGTCTGGATCCCGCAGAAACAACCTGATCGGACCTGTTATGTTGCACAGACCAGCGGTCAGTCACTGACCCCGGGTTGAAGTCAACATACTCATGGCGTAACTGCGCGCTGGCACAATACCGGTGCGCAGGTATTCAAGGTTATAGCAGTTTTTCAGGGTCGCGCGCAGCGACGCTTCTGCTTTCTGCGTGCCACAGAAAAGAATCTCGTCACCAGCCTGCAGGTTGAAGTCTTCCGCGGGCAGTGTGGTTAAGCGGCCAGCGCGTTTAACCACCAGAGCTACACAACTCAACATCTCTTCACGATCCTGCGGGTTGCGGGTCAGGTGCCCCAGTTCCAATGCCAGTTGTTGAGCGAACACCTCCATCACAGCCGGCGCTGCCACCTGATCGATACACACCGCCCACAGGGCAGGATTGGTGACGCTGACTCGCTCGCGCAGCAGCGGATAGAGGGTCTCGCGCAGAAAGACAGGGTTAGCTTCCAGATAGCTCAGCAGTTCTTCAATCAACGGCGAAATCAGTCGCAGCAGCATACGCCGGGCGGTGACCAGGCTCGGCTGCATGATGAGATCGCTCGATGCCGCACTGAATGCCAGTTCATTCTCATGGTGGTTCTGACGCACGATAAGGTGGGTGTCCGGATTCACGCGCCTGGCTGTCAGCAGCACCGCCAGATTAACGGGATCACTACCGGTCGCCGCCACCACACCCGCCGCTTCACGTACCCCTGCCTGCAGCAGATTGTCGCGCGTGGCCGACCCGGCTACCTTATGAGTCACTTCGCTGGCGGCGGCAATATCCGGGTCGATCACCACCGTATGTACACCCCGTGCGCTCAACGCCTGATAGAGGCAGCGTCCCAGGCGACCATAGCCGCACAGAATCCACATACCACCAGGATAGGAAATGAGGCGATCCAGCGTGACACCATGCGCGCCTACCAGCCATTCATCCAGGGTATGCAGTTCAGGCAACTGCAGCGCCAGTCCCAGCTCTCGCGCCCATACATCAAATGGATCCACCAGTACTACAGATCCCAGACCCATGAGATCTTCATCGTGGGCATGGGTGGTGGTGCAATAAACAATCTCCGCCTGTGGATTGAGCAGTCGTACCATTACCGCGATCTTCAGATTGGTATCTTCGTCACCAGTAAGCAGCACCACGCCTTTGCATTCAGCCCGTCCGATACCCGCATCGTGCAGATTCTTAGGCACGCTGGCGTCACCGTTCAGTCCGGGCATGGGCACATTGTAATCACGCATATCCAACGCCTTGATCCGTTCGACGTCCACGTCAACTATGACCGCCGTCATGTGATGATCGCTCAGCCCACGCGCCAGCAGGCTGCCGGTATCACCAAACCCGCAGATGATGTAGAACGGCTGTCTGATTCTTTTAACAGACCTGGCAAAACGAGCCTGGGCAATGGCCAGGGTGAAATGTGGATTCTGCACCAGGCGAATGATGGTGCCGATGGCATAGATCCAGGCGATCACACTCATGTAAAGACAAACCGTTGCCCACAGCCGTTGCGCATCGCTGAACTCGCCAGGTAGTTCGCCAAAGCCGGTGGTGGTAGCGGTATAGGTCATGAAATAGAAGGCGTGGAATCCACTCATCGGCGCGCCATCGATGCCTGGTATGAGCATCATCACGCCTGCGCCGATGGAGTAGGCACTGATCAGTACAATCAGAGGGGCCCGCATCTCGCGCAGGACAATGGCGGTGACGCGATCCAGGTCAGAGCCCTTGGCCATGTCAGCGTCCCGAAATCAACGTATCACTGACCAACAACGTAACGGAAACCACATTGGCGACCAGGGCACCGGTTGCCAGAGATACAACCGTGGCAATGTCACCACCGCCGGCATCGGCAAACGTCCAGATTAAAGCTGCCGCGATCAACTGCAGATCTGAGACCAGCGCGGTCGCTAACAACAGTGCGCCCACTTGTGAACGATCACCGAGCTTCAGCACCGTAGCAACCAGATTCACCGCTATGACGGCAAACAACAGCCACACGCGTTGGTTTTCCGGCGTATTGGAATCACCCACCACAAAGGCGACGTTAAGCGTCAGGGCCAGTACCAGAAAGAAACAGAAAAATACCTTTTCCAGATTCATCGTCACGCCCTCCCCTGGTGTTAGCAGAAACTATACGCTGATCGATATAACCAGGCCAGACGGACACGCGGCTGCAAACGAGTTGCGTCGACTCATTGATCTAGTCAGGCAACAGAGCCATCCACGTCGCTCAGTTCCGAGGTACAGTTCGGACAGCGGCGAGCCTTGTAGGGAATCTGCGTGCGGCATTGTGGGCACTTCTTGTGACTGGGATCTTCCGGATCGGCAGCATCTTTGCCGAAGCCCTCCTCCAGTTCATCCTCGATTCTATTCATCATGCGGATGATGATAAACATAACCAGGGCAACCAGCAGAAAGGCCAGCAGGTTGTTGATAAATACACCGTAGTTCCAGGTCACGGCACCAGCAGTCTGTGCGGCAGCCAGCGTCTCATAAGGCGGCGCGCCGAGTTCGCCAGGCGCAAGCACGATAAAAAGATCCGCAAAATCTGCGCCACCCGCCAGCAGCCCAATGACCGGCATAATCAGATCCACCACGACAGACTTGGCCACAGTAGTGAAGGCTGCGCCTACGGTGAACCCGATCGCCATATCGACCAGATTGCCGCGCAGGGCAAATTTCTTGAATTCTGTAAGCAGTGACATGTTTCCGCCTCTTTTTTTAGCCACCTTAACACGCACACCTGAGGGGTCGGCGAAATGTGCACCCGTTCACACATTTCCCGGGCACCCGGCCATCAACCTGCGCCCTGATCACTACACTTTATGCATCGAGCCAGAAAATTGGTCTGACCAGGTTCTGGGCTTTGTTCACATACGAGTGAAAGAAATAGTGTGACTCAATTGACCTCTGAAATAAGGAGAAAACTCCACAACCGCATTGTGGTTGAGGTGTGACGCATATCACAAACCCCAACCGCGCAATTATTAGACTCGAACGAATTACGTTGTCTGAACATGCAGGAGTGACAGTCGTGAAACCACAAGTAGTCGAAACAAGTTCCGCAGAACCACAAGTGCCAGAGGATCTCGACAGCACCCGCTTATCGGTGCTGGTGGTGGAACCTGATCCAGCGCGTAAACAGGTGCTGAATGAGATTTTCCGCGCGCTCGCCGCCGATATTCACGTTCATTATGTAGCTACTGCACGACAGGCACTGGGTGTCAGCCGAACAATGTCTTTTGCCTGCGTCGCTCTTACCGAACAGTTACCTGACTGCGAAAGCCTGGGACTGATATCCCTGCTACGCGATCCCATGACCCTGCGTCAGTTGCCGGTGGTCTTTCTACTCAATGATCGTGATGATCAGGCCACCCTGGACGCACTGCATTGTGGTGCTCATGAAGTGGTCGCTTTCAACCGCCTTAACGAGGAAGTCCTGCTGGAGAAGATACTTTCAGCAGTTGACCGCCATCAGGTGGCCACCGCCATTTCAGAGGACCGGCTGCAGGCCGAGCTCAACGCTCTGGAACTGGCTCGCCGTCAGCAGTTCCTGTCGGAAAAACTGGACGAGCTGACTTATGCGCTGCGTGCCCCCCTGGGATCCATCAACGAGTTCGTCTCTCTGGCCCTGGACGGCGTGGGTGGCGAGATCAGCGATCGCAATAAAAAGTATCTTGCCCTGGCCAGGGGTGCCTGCTGGACCCTGGAACGACAGATCTCATCGCTCTATGAGATCAGCGACCTGTCCCACGAATGGAACGCATCACATAAATCGACTGTACAGATGCAGGACATCTTCCAGCTCGTCATGGATGAACTGGCTAACGAGTCTGAATTTCTGGATGTCCGCCTGGTCAATGCCACCGCAGGAGATCTGCCACCCGTGCATGCCGATGCCTTGCAGATCTGCCAGGTGCTGTTGCAGTTGGTGTCCCGCGCGCTGTCCATCGGTGGACCCGGCAACACCGTAATTCTCAACGCCACAATCCCTGCGCGGGAACAATCTGTACTGGAAATCAGCGTGCTGTTGCAACGGTGCGATGCACCCTCGTCAGACAATGTGCAGACCATTCTGGTCGCACCCAGTCATGCCGATCGTATAGCCGAACAGCTGGAGGTGCAAAGCTGCATGGATCTGCTGGAAGTGCACCGCACGCAACTGGAAGTGCGTAACGAAGGTGCGGCCGGTGTGTCGGTCAACTTCCGCCTGCCGGTTGTCGAAGAATTGTTAACCAACGCCGAGTAACGGCAAGGACACCACTCATGGAAAATGAGAAAGCCAAAATTCTGATCGTCGAGGATGACCGCGATATCGCCAATACGTTGGAAATACGGATCGGTGCCCTGGGTCTGGACTCGATAGTCGCCCATGACGCTGCCATCGCCACCAAACTGGCTCGTGACCACAAGCCATCGCTGGTAATTCTGGATATCGGGTTACCCGGGGGCGATGGATTCGAAGTCGCTAATCGCGTACGCCGCATTGTTGGCGCATCTACGCCATTGATTTTCATTACCGCCAACGCGCGCAAAGAAATCCGGGCAAAGGCTCAGGACTACAATCCGATCGCCTTTTTTCAGAAACCATACCATCCAGAAGAGCTGATGGCTGCAGTAGGATCCGCAATATGACCACTCCCGTGTCACTAAAAATACTTCTCGTCGATGACGACCCGTCCATTCTGCACGCTATGACGGCGCGACTTAAACACATCGGTCTCGATGTAGCGGCCAAGTCAGACGCAATGTCAGCCATCGCAGAGGCAAACGACGTGCGGCCGGACATTGCCATCATCGATGTCAATCTGCCCGGTACCAATGGTTTTGACCTGGCGCGCAAACTGGACGAAATGTTCGTCGATGACCATCGAATCAAAAAGATATTTTTAACCGCCAGTAAAAATCCGGATCTCAAACGCGAGGCGACCAGCCTGGACGCCGTCGGCTTTCTGGAGAAGCCGTATAGCTCGAACGATCTACTGGCGGCACTCGAAAACTGTTACGCATAGCGAGTTGGTCAGATGAGTGAAATCGCCATGATCAAAGCGACGGACAACGATGCGTTCGTCAAAAAACTGAATGTGCTGCTGGTCGATGACCATGAAGGCGATCGCCTGCTGTGCAGAAAACACATGGATCGGTCGAAAGAGTTTGTCTGCAATTTTACTGAGGCGCGCTCCACCACCGAGGCACTCGAACTGGTCAGTCAGCAGCAGTTTGACTGTGTGCTGCTGGACAACTATCTGCCCGACGGTGTCGGTGTCGAGGTGATTAACAATCTACGCGTCGCGGCGCAGGACGATCTGTTGGCCGTTATCCTGCTGACCGGGCGCGGCGACGAATCCATCGCGGTCGATGCCATGCAGCATGGTGCGAATGACTACCTGCCTAAGAACAAACTGTCGGTCACTGTACTTGAGCGCACGATTGGCAACTGCATCGAAAAGACTTCTCTCAAACGCATGGTCGAGCGCAAACGACAGATGCTGGATCAAACCAACTCGGAGCTGCAGCAACGCAATCTGGAAATCCGCGAGTTTTACCAGACAGTTTCACACGAACTGAAAACACCCGTCACTGCTATCCGGGAATATAACTCTCTGATGCTGGAAGGGGTCGGCGGGGACGTCTCTGACACCCAGAAGGACTTCCTGTCCCGTTCAGTTGCCTGTTGCGACCGCTTAACCCGCCTGATCAATGATCTGCTTGATGCCGCACGCCTGGAAACAGGCAAGATGTGCCTGGAAATCGCGCCAGTCAATCTGTTCGATATCCTGGAAGAATCCGTACTCGAACTGCTGCCGGTGGCCGAAGAGAACGAAATCAACCTCCGCCACATCAGCGCCAGTGTACTGCCAACCTGCACGCTGGATCCGGATCGGATCATTCAGATCGTGACCAACCTGGTCACCAACGCCATTAAAAATACCGAAGCAGGCGGTGAGGTCACAGTCGGTGCAATCGCCGATACGGCTAACCAGCAGGTCGCCATCAGCGTTACCGATAATGGTTGCGGGATCAGTGAAGAAGATCAGCAACTGATCTTCGAACGATATTTTCAGTGCAAGCCTGAAGAAGGCGACTTCAAAGAGGGCATGGGCATCGGCCTGTACTTGTGCAGCAAGCTGGCCGCGTTGCATGGCGGACATCTGGAGCTGCAGAGTGAACTGGGGAGCGGCAGCACCTTTACCGTTATCCTGCCAATCAATGGAGGACAGGATGGCTGACCCAGACATACTGGTGGTTGAAGATGACGCCGACATCATGTGGTCCCTGACCCAGCGACTGTCCGCAGCTGGCTATCACACCATCCCTGCGCCAGACGGCGACTCAGCGCTGGCCGTCTCCCAGCAGAATCACCTCGACGCCGCCATCGTCGATATTAATCTACCGATGAAAAATGGTTTTGAAGTCGCCGAGCAACTCCTCGCGCAGGGTATCAAAACAATTCTCATCACCGCCTCTCGTGATCAGGCCTACCGCCAAAAGGCGAAACGGCTGGGCTGTCACGGATTCGTTGAAAAACCATTTACCCGACCCTATCTGCTGTCTCTATTGGCCGACCTGTTAGAGGGCGACGACGCAGCGAAGGACGTGGCTCCGAAGGAAGCGTCTTGAATCTATCCCTGAAAATGCGTGAGTGGCTGATCTGGGGTACCTTTGCGGTGATCTCCCTGCCGCTGTTGTTTCTGTCTTCATTACAGCTGCAGAGCACAGTTGCAGCCAAACAGGAACTCGTCAATCAGCAACAGGCATTGCCATTGCGGCAGGATTTCTACGATCTCGCTTACGACATCTCGACTTACCGTGCAGATCTGCATTTACGGCCCGATGACTCTGAACATCTTGAGACGACCTATAACAATCTGAAGCACCGCATTAACCGGATAACTTTCGGGCCGGATGAGTTTCCCAGCACCAGGGTTGAGTGGGAACAGTGGAAGGCAAGTTACGTAGACGAGCTGCGCCAGCCGAAAATAGGCGTGTTTCTGGCCGCGCTGGATGAGCTGATCTCCATTGCTGAGCTCTACACCAAGGAAAGCAATATTCTCGCGTCCCTGTCCGGAGATGAGCGCCTGCTGCCCATTCTCTACGCACAGGTCAGTCGCGTGCAGGAACGGGTCGCCCAGGTCCGGGGTATCGCCGTGGTTGAAGAGTCTGAGCTCAAAGCCGTCTTCATGGAGACCATGCGTTGGACCATACGTCATCAGCTGCGTTTCATCAGTGCGGAGCTGGACACCTACGCGGATGATTCACAACGGGATACGTTGAGCGCGCTGCGCAGCGACATCGAAGAACTGTTGAATCTCAAAGACGTCGATCCACAGACCTTCTACCAACGCGCCACACACGTCCTGAGTGATCTGGCGCAGTTCCGACAAGCCATTGGCTTGCGTTTCGACGCCCTGCTGCAAGGCAAGCTCGAACAAACCGGACAACAGTTGGCGGGGCTCCTGGTCATGACCTGTGCTGCGTTTCTGATTGCAGCGCTGTTTTCATTCTGGCTGGTACGCGTGTTTCGCCGGCAGGAGGCACTCGCGCTGGAACTGAGTGAGAAGGAACACCTGTACCGCATTGCGGTAGACAATGCCGAGGTCGGCATCATCGACCGTCCGGATATCGAAAATGAAAATGAAATGTACTGGTCGCCGCGTGTTTACGAACTGCTCAAGTTACCACCCGAGTCAGAGACCTCAACCCTGCTGACACGCGTGCACCCGGACTACCGTCAGATCATGCAGAAACTGCGCGACCAGCTGTATCAGGGACCCGGAACACAACAGTTTCAGGCGCCGCTGTTGTGTGGCGATGGTCAATATCGCTGGTTCAGCTTTAACTCTGTCTCAACGCTTAACCCCACCACAGGCAAATTGCGGCTATCCGGCTCGATCATCAACATCGATCATGTCCGTCAGGTCGAAGCGCTGAGAACCCATGAAGCAGAACTGGCACGCACAGTTAAACAACTGAGCCAGGCCAATTCTGATCTGGAACGCTTCGCACATATGGCATCCCACGACCTGCAGGAACCGCTGCGCATGGTGACCAGTTTCATGACATTGTTGCAGGAGGAGTACGCACCTAAGCTGGACGAGGATGCGAACCAGTACATCGACTATGCCTGCGACGGTGCAACGCGCATGCAGCGTCTGATCGACGACCTGCTTGAATACGCCCACTTTTCTTCGCAGACCGCTGAAGTCATCGAAGTCGATCTGCAGGAAGTGGTGGAACAAATTCGCGCTGAGCAAAGCGTACGCATTGTCGAAACCGGTGGTCAGATCATCGCCCAGGACCTGCCAATCATCATGGCAGACCGCGTCGGCCTGAGTTCGGTGTTGAGCAATCTGATCAGCAACGCGCTCAAGTACTGTCGCCCTGGCATCCCACCCTTGGTCACCATCGAGCTCACCCAGACGCAGGAAAGCCAGACCCTGGTAGTCCGCGACAACGGCATCGGCATTGCCAGCGAACACTTCAATGACATTTTTCAACCGTTTCGCCGGTTGCACGGGCCGACGGAGTTCTCAGGTACTGGCGTAGGTCTCGCGCTGGTAAAAAACGTAATCAGTTCCTGGCAGGGCGAAATAAGTGTGAATTCAGAACCCGGTGCCGGTACGATTTTCACCATCAAGTGGCCTAAGCCCGAGCCTGCATTTTTGAGGGGTGTAGCGTGATGTCTAAAATTCTGCTGGTCGAAGACAGTCCCGGAGATATGTTGTTAGCGCGTAAAGCGGTCAAACAGCTCTCCAGCGAGGTATCCCTGCTGATCGCTGCGACCGGCAAAGACGCCTTACGGCAGGTTGAGGCATATGGCCCGGACCTGGTGCTCTTGGACCTCAATTTACCCGACATCTCCGGCTTTGAAGTACTGACCTACATGCAGTCTCAGTACCCGGACATCAGCGTGTTTGTATTGAGCACCTCGCGCAACCCGAAAGACATCGAACGTGCCTCTGAGCTGGGTGTATCCGGATACCAGTCGAAGCCAAGGTCATACCAGGACTACGCTGCTTTCATCGCCCAACTTGGTGAGTTTCTCGATTCTCGCCCTCCGCGCCGCGTGGTTGGCTGAAACTTTGCAGATCACAGCTACAGTTATGGGAAAGCATTCGGTACAAACCCCATGATCGCGGCCCCCATAGCCAGACCCATATCCGCCGGTACGCTGCAGCGGCTGTTAAAACAGCATGCTTTTTTCAAGAATATGTCAGATGCCGTTTTCAATCAGGCCCAACGCTACGCACATGAGGTGGAATGCGGACCTGAAACTACCATCCTGCAACACGGCGATACCTCCCCGTATGCATGGTTTCTGGTGGAAGGGTCCGTCAGCCTGGCACCACCCAGAGGTGAGCCACACCTGTGTCGAGCCAGCGATCCGGACGCTGGCTATCCCATCGCTAATCTACGCCCCTGCCGATATACCGTCACAACCACGCTGAAAAGTCGACTGATCCGTTTTGAGCAGTCTTATCTCAAACGGCTCGCACAACCCTCTAAAGCAACCCGTTTTTCCACCGCCAACACCCAGGGGGGTGGTAGTTGGCAAAGCCATCCATTCGCGGTCGAAGTGGTGCGCATGCAGCAGCAAGGGGAGTTCAAGATTCCGGC
This sequence comes from Pseudomonadales bacterium, assembly GCA_040222775.1. Lineage (GTDB taxonomy): Bacteria > Pseudomonadota > Gammaproteobacteria > Pseudomonadales > Azotimanducaceae > UBA4421. The sequence goes on along the minus strand of JAVKCL010000015.1, from coordinate 55,620 downwards.
CATGCCAGGCATTTCAACCCGCATCAACCAGGCCATGTCCGACGCCAACTTCGCCGCTACCGACATGGCCAAGCTTATCAGCGCGGATCCCGCGATCGCCGGGCGGCTCATCAGTATGGCCAACAGCGCTCTGTTCAAGCGTCACGAAGCGTGCCAATCCTTACAGGCTGCGGTCATCAGACTGGGTCTCCAACAGACCCGTAACCTGGTCACCGTGCTCGCCACCAAGGGGCTCTTCGCAGGCCAGCAGAGCTGGATCAAGCAACCGCTGCAGGCCACCTGGCGACATGCGGTAGACATCGCCGCCTACGCCGCAGTACTGGCGGACCTGACGCCCCATATCAACCGCGAACAGCTGCTGTTACTGGGACTCTTGCATGAACTGGGTGCCGTCCCGATTCTGGAGCAGGCGCTTAAATTCCCCAGCCTGCAGTCCGCCCCGGGCATTATCGATGCGGTACTGAGTAACCTGGCGCCTGAACTGACTGCCATCACCTTGCAGAAGTGGGATCTGCCAGAGTTCGCAGACGCGGTAAAGCAGCAGGAAAACTGGCACTACGATGGTCCAGGCAAGGAGGGCCAGAGCAAGGTAAACCCAACCGACGTTCTTATCGTCGCGCACCTGCACCAGCGCATGAAAGCAAAAAATCTGACCGGCATGCCGGGTCTGGACGAAATCCCTGCCTTTCAGAAGATGGCAGCACTGGGACTCACCGCCAACGTCGGGGTCACCATATTAGAAGAAGCTAAACAGGAACTGGCGGAATTGCGCGCATTGCTCGCCTGAGCCGCTATGCGGCGAAAGCTCAGCCACGACCACTCACTTCCTCCGCAACTTTCCTGTAGCGATCCTGTAGCGATACGGGGGCGCACCAACGGAGGGCAGGATGTTCAACTGAAGTCCTGAACTGGTGCGCAGAGTGCTGGTCGCAGGTTGGTTTTAAGTGGAATATGCTTCCGAAAGCCCCATTTTTCGCCGCAAACGGCCAATTTCAAAGTTGGCCCACCTCTTGCAATACATGAAGCGAGACCACAAATCTCCGACAGCGATCCCCTCCCCTTCTCTCCAGCGCTGTCGAGCTGGGACGCGGTCCGCCGCGTCCCGGCTACCCTGACATCGCCCGGTGCTGACCCTCCGGTCAGCCCGGGCTTTACCCTTCCATTGGGCTCACGGCTGAACTCGCTATCAACCTCACATCTGACCTTCAGTCTTGACCCTTCAGCTCGTCCCGCAGTTGTGCCACCGTTGCACGCAACGCGCGCACCTGATCTTCGAGCGCGGCAACTCTCGCCGCGAGGTCTACGGGCGCGGTATCTGACCTACCACTATCTGTCGTGCTGGTGCGTACTGCACCCGCTGGCACCTCCGTAGCCGACCGTTCAACCGCGCCAGTCTGGCGGATTGAGGGCTCAGTCGCAGGCGACTCGCCAAACAGGTGTACGTATTCGGCGTCCTTGCGCCCCGGCGTGCGCGGCAGCCGTTTAACCAGCGGGCCTTTTTCGATCTGCTCCAGCGACCTGAGGGTTGCCAGAACTTCTTCATTATCAGCAAAGCTGTGCAGGCGCCCGGCGTTGGCGCGCAATTCTCCCGGTGTGCGTGGACCGCGCAACATGAGGACGCAAACGACAGCATACTGAGCGGTATCGAACTGATAATCGCTGAACGGTGTGTTGCAGAAGCGATGGGCAAATTTTTCCACCCGCGTGCGGAAGTTTTCATCCGTACGGATCAGACGTTTTTCCTGCAGCGCACGGAGTGTATGTTCCACTTCCCCCGGCGACAGGTTCATAACCGGATGGCGTGACGATTTCTGGTTACAGGCATTCACCAGACTGTTTAAAGTCAACGGATATTGGTCCGGTGTAACCACTGCCTTCTCCAGCAGACAACCCAGTACACGTAACTCTGTCTGGTCCAGTGCTATCGGCATCTATCCACCATCCTGCTTGAGTATGTTATGCATGAGACACCCTGTTGTGCCGGTCACAGCTGGATTCGAGTATAGTCCAGTTATGTAAGCTAAAGGAGGCACCATGGCTGATATTGAGATTCCAAACTTCGGCGAACTACTGGCTGAGCATCTGAGCGGCGTCCCCCAGGATGCCTACCCCTATCTCCTCTCGCAGCTGGAGCGTACTGCCGCCGAGCGCTATCGAATGTGGGCAGAACAAGTACCCGAACACCGTCGCGGTCTACTCGAATGTGCGGCTCGTGAAGATGACATCGCAGACCGCGTAGAGGTTCTGTTCCCACCCAGCGAAGCCCATCGCGCCCTGGTCGGGTCGATCATTCCCGCGGCCAAAGAAACTTACTACGCCGCATTCGAGCCTTATACGCCTCTCGAGCAGATGACCATTCAGGCCAATGCCGAACGCCAGGGCGCAAATGCCTGGCAGAACCTGAAGGCTGTTTACCCACAACATGCAGAGCAGCTGGATTCACTGTCGGCGATCGAGCTGACCAGCGCTGACTACCTGGACGAAATTCTGGCCGAAGGGGCCTGAATCATCTGCGCAGTTGGCGCGCCAGATAGTCGACCGAGGCTGCAATTTCAAAATTCGGCACAGCCTGATGCTTACCTGGATTGCCATGCAGCGTTTTTTTGCGGCTGCCGAGCAGCGTAAACAGTTCGATGCAGGTATCGCGTGGCACGATTTCATCGTCCCACTGCACCAGAAACCTGACCGGACAGGTCAGTTTGGGCGCAAACGCAATCAGATCATCGCCGTTGGGCCCCCAGGTGCCCATCAGACCCAGCAGCGCGACCCGGATGCGTTCATCTGTCGCACACACCGGCAGACCCATCATGGTACCCATGGAAAGTCCCCACCAGCCGGTCGGACGTGCGCCTTCTTCCCCTTCAACAAAATCCAGCGCCGCACGCCAGTCGGCCAGCACCGTCTGGGTGCCGCCCTCCTGCGCCCAGACTCTGGCAAAGGCATCCGGCTCACTGAAATCCGTCTGGCGTCGCTCGCCGTGCCCGGGGCCATCAATGGCCATGGCAGCAATGCCCCGCTCACACAGCAGGTTGGCGACGTTGACAATATATTCGACGCGTTTGTGGGTAGACCCACCATGGCCGAGCAGTACCAGGGCATCAGCCCCGGCAGCCGGCGACCAGTAAACGCCTGGCACATCATGCCCGTCCACAGACAGATTGAATGCGCGTTCATTGACGCTCCCCACCGATGTCGCCTCACCTTGCCAACTCATCTTCTGCCCCTCATAAAACTTATCCAGGAGCGGTGATTGTAGCAGCCCGGGGCGACGCGCGATGCAACTGCGTGGCCAGGGAGCCGTTGCCTGGTTCGGATCAGCGATACACGACCCACCTCTTCTTTCTCACTCCCCCCTTGGCTACAATACGGTCCACCCGAAACGCCTCAGGCATATGCACCAGCAGATCATCAGCGCGGCAATATGCCCTTCTCCTCTTACCTGTGAAACCAGCCTGTGTGCGGCATAGTCGGTTTCTGGAGTACAGAACAGAGACCCGCCCTGCAGGCCACCAGCCAGGCAATGGCCGATGTGATCCGCCATCGTGGCCCCGATGACTCGGGCGAATGGTGGGATGAATCCTCAGGCCTCGCACTTGCCCACCGACGTCTGGCCATTCAGGACCTGTCGGCCGCCGGCCATCAGCCCATGGCATCGCCCTGTGGTCGCTTCGTATTGGTTTTCAATGGCGAGATCTACAATCATCTCCAGTTGCGCGAGGAAATCGATCAGGTTGACTGGCGCGGTCACTCCGACACCGAAACCTTACTGGTCGCGTTAGCGAAGTGGGGGTTGGCAGATACGCTCGCCAGGTTGAACGGTATGTTCGCGTTTGCCCTGTGGGACTGCGAACTCAATCAGCTCTCGCTGGCCCGTGATCGCCTGGGCGAGAAGCCACTGTTCTACGGGCGCCAGGGCAGTACCTTGTTTTTCACCTCAGAACCCAAGGCTTTGCGCGCGCATCCACACTGGCACCCGCAGATCGACCGGCAGGCGCTGACATCCTATTTCCGTTATCAGTACGTACCTGCCCCCCACAGCATCTTCAGTGGGCTGCATAAACTACCACCCGGGCACTACATCACGCTGGACAATCCCGGCGGCGCACTGACCTCTACCTGTTACTGGGACATTCACGCCATTGTCAGTCAGCGACAGGCAGATCTGGCCAACAGCACCTATGCTGAACGAATCGCAGCGTTAGAATCCCTGTTAAAAGACAGCGTCAAACTGCGCATGCTTGCCGATGTACCGCTGGGTACATTCCTCTCCGGCGGATATGACTCAAGTCTGGTCACTGCACTGATGCAGCAACAGAGCACGCAACCGGTAAAAACCTTTGCTATCGGCTTCGAAGACGCAAACCTGGACGAGGCCCCCCACGCCAGGGCGGTCGCCTATGCGCTTGGCACAGATCACACAGAGCTATATGTCACCGAACAACAAGCACAGAGCGTTATTCCCGAACTGGCCAGTATCTGGTGCGAGCCGTTCGCCGATTCTTCACAGATTCCCACTCTGCTGGTCAGCGCGCTGGCTAAACGTGACGTTACCGTCAGCCTATCCGGCGATGGCGGCGATGAGCTTTTTTTCGGCTACCATCGTTATTTCAGAGCGCAGGACATCTGGCGCCGCATAAAAGTGCTGCCGCTGCCCCTGCGGCGACTGTTGCGACAGTTGCCCATGCCTGCGCGTATCGCCCGGGTACGCAACCTGCTGACCCACACAAAGCCGCTGCTGTTTTACCGTGAGTTTGTGTCCCACTGGACGAACCCTGAACAGTTGGTCGTGGACGGTAGCGAAGCCGCCACATTCTTTTCCCGCTGCGAGCCAAACCGCAACTTTGCTGACATGATGGCGCTGGCTGATGTGGTGACTTACCTGCCAGATGACCTGTTGGTCAAGGTTGATCGTGCCAGCATGGCACACAGTCTGGAAGTACGGGTCCCACTGCTGGATCACCAGCTGGTTGAATTCGCGCTGAGCCTGCCAATGAACGACAAGCAGCGTGGTGGAAGCGGCAAGCATATGCTGAAAGAAATAGCCCACAGGCATATACCCAGCCAGATTCTCGACCGCCCGAAAATGGGCTTCGGCATCCCGCTCAACGAGTGGTTGAGAGGACCACTCAAAGATTGGGCCAGCGCGCTGCTCGACCCTGCTCGCATCAAAGCAGACGGCTATCTGAACGCCGAGCTGATCGCAACAACCTGGCAGCAGCACCTGAGCGGCGAACAGCAGTGGCACTATCTGCTGTGGGATGTCCTGATGTTCAACGCGTGGTTGGACGAACAAGCCCGCCAGATCTGATGTTCAAGAACGCCACAGTCGTCACCCTGCTCGGCCTTACCTCACAGATCGCAGGCTATCTGCGCATGGCAATTATCGCCTTCTATTACGGTCTGTCAGCGCAGATAGATGCCTACTATCTGGCCCTGGCCATCCCCTCTCTTCTCACACTGATCTTCAGCAACTGGTTGCAGCTGGCCTTTGTCGGTCGCTACACGGCCCTGGTGACCGAAGAACACACTGAACTCGCCGCTTCTTTCCGCACTACCCTGCTGGCCACCGTGTTCATCCTTTCGAGCCTGGTCTGCTTACTGGGTCTGACGTTTCCAGCTGCACCTTTTCACCTCCTGCTGCCGACACCAAATGCCGATGCCAGCGATGCCTTTCAGTGGCTCATCATCATGGTGGTGCCAGTGGTCATCGCTGATTTCATGGGCCAGGCACTCAACGCCCATGGTCGCTTTGGGCTGGCTGCACTTGCGCCATTGGCCAATGCTGCGGTGGCAGTGGTGACGCTGTGGTACTGGCAGGATACGGCCCTGGCGGACTTGAGCGACTCGCCGCTGGCGCCGCTGATCGGCAGTCTGCTGCTGGGCGCTTTGACCCAGTTACTGGTAATTGGTAAACCGTTTCTGAACCTGTCCCGGCTGCATCTCACAGTCACACCTGAGCTGCGCCAGGAGATGAGGACCGTGCTGTGCCATAGCGGGTACATACTGCCAGCTATTGCGTTGAGTGGGGCAATGCTCAGCATCATGCAGTTCAGCGTGGCACAACTGGGCGCTGTAAGTGTAGGCAGTGTAGCGGCCATGACCTTCGCCAATCGTCTGAATAACGGTCTCAGCCAACTCGTGGTGATCGGTTTCAGTACGGTACTGCTGCCGCAATTCGCCACTCTGGCAACGCGAGGCGAACACGACATCACATTTCATCTGCTCAGACGCCTGGCACGGGGCTCGGTGTTCATCGGCTTGACCCTGTGCGTCATGGCGTACCTGTTTGCCGAGCCGGTCATTGAGCTGCTGTTCGTGCGTGGCGCCTTTGCGACCCATCACGCCCGGATAACCAGTGAAATACTGCTGATCCTCTGTTTGTCTCTACCTGCATTGGCACTGGGAACTTTCATCGCCCGCTATTACAGTGCCTTACGCCGCGTAGATCTGCTGCTGTGGAGTGGCATGCTCGGTTTTGCCGGCGTGACCCTGATCGCCACTGCAGGCGTGGCGGTACAGAACGTATTGCTTATCGCCGCGGCTCCCCTGGTAGCCTATCTGCTGACCCTGTCATTCTGGCTGAGACAACTTGCACGCGAGTTCTCCATCACCCTGCTGTTGCAGGACATAGGACACGCCCTGTGGCGTACCGCCCTGGTCGCCACGGCTGTCGTCATCGCGGACTATGCACTGGTCAGCAGCTTATCCTTAAACAATGATCTGATCGCAACAGCCGTCCGCGGTACGACAGCCAGCCTGCTGTTCGGCGTTGTTGTTATGATCAGCGGTACATTGCAGTGGCTGCTGGATCCGTACCGCTCAACTCCAACAAGTAATCCTGGAAGAACATAGATGAGCTTGAAAAACAGGTTCGAGAAATGGCTGAGAAAGACAGTGGCTCAACAATTCACCAGAGTCGGTGAATTCGAGCAGGAGAAATTTGTCAGCAGCGTGGCCCAGCTGGTCGCTGATGAAGCAGATCAGCGCAATATGGACCCCGCAAGCCGGCACAATCTGATATACCGCATTCAGCGGGCGGTATTACCGCAGTTTGTGATCGCAGATCATGGGCGCGTTATTCTCGATGATGTAAACTTTCGGGAGATTTTCACCCGCTTCAGCGACGAAAACTGGACCAGTTTTGAGCGCAAATGGAATCTGAAAGAGTTGCTCAAACTGACCCACAGACTGAGCGGCGACTTCGCCGAATGTGGCGTATTTCGAGGTGGCTCCGCCTACCTGATGTGTCAGGTGGCACAGCTTGATCACAAGCAGGTGCATCTGTTCGACTCATTCGCGGGCTTGTCGAAGCCGGCGGAACACGAGTCTGATCACTGGAGTACGGGAGATCTGGCGGTGGGCGAGGAAGAAGTGCATGCCAACCTCAGAGAGTTTGACAACTTCCATACCTACGCCGGGTGGATTCCAGAGCGGTTTGCAGATGTCAGTTCACACACCTTCAGCTTCGTACACATCGATGTGGATCTGGAACAGCCGACCCGGGACAGCATTGAGTTCTTTTATCCTCGCCTGGTGCCAGGGGGCGTGTTGTTGCTCGACGACCATGGCTCAGCCATGTGTCCGGGGGCGCGCGCCACGGCATTAGACTATTTCGCCAACCAGCCTGAGCGGGTTATGGATCTGGCCACCGGGCAGGGGCTCGTGATCAAACAGGCACACACCGACAACTGAGTATGAGAATCACGCTGGTTATTTCCTCACTGCAGGCGGGCGGCGCAGAGCGCGTGCTTACTCATATGGCTGACCATTGGGCAGACCTGGGCGAAGCGATAACCCTCATCACCTTCCTGCCTGCAACAGAAGACCACTACCCGTTGCCCAGCAATGTAGAACGGATCTGCGTCCCTATCTTCAGCCAGACCAGCAATCCGGGTGCGCGTCTGGTCTGGCAATTCCGACGCCATCGCCATTTACGTAAGGCCATCCTGGCCACCAGGCCGGACGCGGTGATTTCCTTTGTCGACAAAACAAATGTCAGGGTGTTGCTGAGCCTGTGGGGTAAGTCCATTCCCGTTATCGTTTCAGAACGCTCTAATCCGGAAAAATGGCCAATCAGCCGCGCCTGGCAGGTGCTGCGCAAATTCACTTACCGGCGGGCGAGTACAGTGGTCATGCAGACCGAGTCAGCCGCGCAATGGCTGCACACTAACATCCACAGCGTGCATAGCCATGTCATAGCCAATCCGGTTCGCCACTACGACGATCAACCTGCGACCAATCGTGAACAGATCGTTTTAGCGGTCGGTCGACTATCCCACGAGAAAGGCTACGATCTGCTGGTGCGAGCCTGGCACTCGGTAGTCGCAGACCTGCCTCCGTGGCGGCTGGTCCTGCTCGGCGATGGCGAGCAGAAATCTGAACTGCAGGCTCTGGTCGAACAACTCGACCTGACACAAAGTGTGGACTTCGCGGGACAGGTTCCTGATCCAACGCCTTATTTGCGCAGTGCATCGATATTTGCGCTACCATCAAGGCTGGAAGGCTTTCCTAACGCGCTCCTTGAGGCTATGGCACAGGGTGTGGCGGTCGCCAGTTTCGACTGTGATTTCGGACCCAGGGACATTATTCAGCACGAGACCAATGGTTTACTGGTGCCTGCCGGCGACTGGCAAGCACTGGGTCAGGCCATCGCCAGACTGGCAGCATCAGAGGACCTGCGTAAGCGACTGGGCCAGCGCGCGCTGGAAGTCCGTACACGCTATGCACTGGCAGAAATCATGACGCAGTGGTCTGCATTGGTTGAGCAAGTGCTAGAGGACCAGCAGTAGCTGATCGCGAAACAAGGTCAAAACTGGAAGTAAATAAACGGCTGTGCACCACCTGCATTGGCAATCACGATAACGATCGCGAGCCCGCCATAGAGTGCCATCTTGCGCTGATAAGCCTGATTCAGCAGCAGGCTCGACACGCGCTCGCGTAACTCGCTCTTAAGATCGCACAGCCACTGTAGGGCGAGCGCAGCAACGGTCACCACCAACACAGCAGCCATGCCACGGCTGACCTCCAGGCTGCCTTCGAAAGCCAGCAGCCTGACCACATACTCATAGGCGTCTTCCAATGAAGCGCTGCGAAAAGGAATCCAGGTCAGTGCGATACAATGAAAGATAATCAAACGGCGCAGCAGCTTATCGTATAGCGCGACGGGCTTACGATCTGCCCAACCGGCGAAGCGCTCAGCGATAAGATACACACCGTGCATCAGACCCCAGACGATGAACTGCCATCCGGCGCCATGCCATAAACCACCTAACAACATGGTCAACATGAGATTGCGATAAGTAAAAATCGTACCGCGGCGATTGCCACCCAGAGAGATGTACAGATAATCACGTAACCAGCTGGACAAAGAAATATGCCAGCGCTGCCAGAAATCCGAGAATCCAGTGGCCGCATAGGGTCGATTGAAATTGTCCGGAATGCGGTAGCCGAGTAAGCGCGAACTGCCGATGGCGATGTCTGTGTAACCACTGAAGTCAAAATAGATCTGCAAGGTGAACGCATACAGGCCGATCAGGAGATCGGTGCTGCTGACTTCATCGCCTAAAGAAAACGCCACGTCTGCATAAAGGGCAAGAAAGTCAGCCAGGACTATTTTTTTGAACAGGCCGCGCATGATCAGAAAGACGCCCTGCTCGACATCCTTCAGTTCCAACCTGTGGGCGCGTTCGATCTGCGGCATGAAGTAACTGGCGCGCATGATAGGACCGGCTATCAACTGCGGGAAATAGGCGACATAGAAGGCGAACTTGAGAAAAGAACGCTCTGCCGGTATCTCACCCCGATAGACATCGATGGTGTAACTCATCGACTGAAAGGTATAGAAAGAAATACCCACGGGTAGAACAACATTCAGATCGACCCAGCTCAACTCAAAACCCCAGCCCAATGCCACAGCAGAGATGGATTCACGCAGGAAATCGATGTACTTGTAGTAGCCGAGAATCGACAGGTTGACGACTACAGAACTGACCAGTGCGACCTTCTTCAGCTTGCTTGAGCGCGCCTGGTCGATACATCGACCGGCCAGAAAATCCACCCCGGTCGAAGCCAGAATCAGCAACACCAGCCAACCGTTGTTGGAGATATAAAAGACGTAACTGGCAACCAGCAGAAACAGCGTGCGCCAGGAAAAACCGGCTTTATCCTGCAACAGGCGTGCACCAACCAGCACCAGGATAAAGAAGATAAAGTACTGTAAGGAATTGAACAGCATGGCTCAGTTGCTCGCGAGCGCTACGCCCAGGAGCGGTTCAATCTTATCGGCCAACAGAGACGAATATAGCTCCGCGCCCTGACTGTTGAGATGGTTGTAGTCGAAATAGTGAGCGGCTGATAACTGGTCAAAATCGGGTCGCACATAGCGGAAACCACGCGCTTGCGCCGCCTGGCGCACCTGCTCATCCAATCTGCGCCGTTGTTCCAGTTGAATATCCCGACTGGCATATACATGGGGCGATTCTTCGATAATGTTAACGATCACGTTGACGTTATGGTCCCGCAGTAAATCCAGGCCAGCGACGAACAGCGCAAAATAAGCCTCATGCAAGTGCACGCTGTTACCGGCCAGGTGCTGACTGACATCGTACTCAGCCTGCTTCTGGCGGAAGAAGCTGGTGTCCAGTTCGATGCGTTCGTAGCCCCCATCTGCAAAAGTACGTTCGATCGACGTGGGTGTGTTCTGGTGGTACACGAGATCGGCGCGCACAACGCCTTGTTCAGCGGCAAGTTGACGCACCCGAGCTGGCAATGTGCTGGCGCCGAGCAGGGCCAGTGGCGCCTGCAGCCAACTCACGGCTTCATCGTAGAGCAACGGCAGGCGCATGGTCCGCGTCCCACGCCCCGGTTGAAGCGGCCGCAGTTGTTTGACGTTTTCGGCATAGGCTTCAGGCGGGATACCCAGACTGGCGTAAAACTGCGCATTGTCATGACCAATGGGATAGGCGAGGGAAGAACAGCCCCGGCAAGGCAGGAAGTTCTGAAACCCCACCGTCCAGACCAGCGTGGTATCAGCCGGGATGTAATCAACAATGTCCTGCAACTGCGCATATTGAGTAGGCAACCAATGCGCCCAACCCGCCAGATTGGCCACCCGACGCTTGAGTAGCGGGTTCAAGCGATGAGGGTGAATACCGCAGTAGGTTCGACTGTCACCGATAAAAACCAGGTCATAGTGTGTCGCAGCCTGCTGATAGGCCCGAACCTTGTGCTTCAAATCGCCTGCAAGGGTGATTTTGTCGTCCAGCACGGCATTAAAAATCAGTACGCATAGCGTGGCACTGACAAAGTAAGCGCTGAGTCTTTTTTCCGCGGCGGTCATAGGTGTTCAGTTGCACTCCTTTGCAAATCATCCGAAAACCTTGTCCACGGAATAATATGTGCAACTAGGCACTGTTAATGTGCGCCAATACACATTCGTCACCGCTACCTACAGGCGCTGCCGCTGGTGCGGAAGGCTCACCGAGCACGCAGATGAGGAAGGTGACTTTTTCAACAGAAAACAAGGCGCGGGCTTGCTAAAACTAAGCTCTTCAAGTGCAAAGGCTTTTAACTGGTTTTACAAACATCCGCATTTCGTCGTGCTAACATGAAACCGTCTTTCATGTCTCATCATTGGAGTAGAATGTTTTCGCTCAGATACGCATCGGTATTTCTAGCTTGTACGATGATGCTCGGATGCGGCGGCGGAGGTGGTTCATCGAATGCTGCTCCACCACCTCCCACACCCGTCCCACCTCCCTCAAACGAAGTGGGTCTAGACAGCAGACCTTCGAATACGAGTTGTATTGCACCAACAAGAACTGTTGTCGGAGGAACGCTTGGCATGGTGGATGCTTTCCCGAACTTGCCGGGACTAGCTTTCCCCCTCAAACTTCTGCAAGCACCCAATGAGAACAATTTATACGCGATTCAGCGTGAAGGTGACATTCGTCGTTTTGTGAATGACGCCGCTTCGAGCAATCTTGATACCTACCTAACCCTTCCAGTGTCTGCCAGCGGGGAAGGCGGATTGCTAGGGTTCGCTTTTGATCCGAGCTGGCCGGCACGCAAGCATCTTTACGTCTATTACACCTTGAATGATGGCCAATTCAAATCTCGTTTGTCACGCCTAGTAGTTACGGATGATACTGTGTTACCGGCGACCTTCAATGAGCAGGTGATCATAGATGTTGATCAGCCAACAGAGTTTCACAACGGAGGTACAATTTCCTTTGGGCCAGATGATTACCTTTACCTCGGATTAGGCGATGGTGCCGGGTCGAGCAGCGTTTCACAGTCAAATAGCAACTGGCTTGGGAGCATGCTCAGAATCGACGTCCTTGGAGTAAGCCATCCATCTCCTGGTTACAACATTCCCAATTCAAATTCGTTTGCTGGAAATCCCAAGTGCAATTCGGGTGACAATGCGCAGGAGTGTCCAGAAATATTTTCCTGGGGCCTGCGAAATCCCTACAGATTCAGCTTCGATATGCCTACCGGAGATCTTTGGCTGGCAGACGTTGGAGACAACACGTTTGAAGAGATAAACCTGGTTTCCGCCGGAGAAAATTACGGCTGGCCGTGCAGAGAAGGTACTCAGGATTTCCAGACCTCTGGATGCAATCTACCGAGCTTGGTCGACCCGATTTACGAGTATGCACATGAACCAAGTAATGGCTCAATTACAGGTGGCTTTGTCTACCGCGGTTCTCGGGCATCGGAACTCTTCGGTCACTATGTCTTCGCGGATTTCAGATCAGGAGACGTCTGGTACTTAGAGGGCACACCTAGCACTGGATTTAATGCAGTCGACATTGGCAATCCAGGAATGCGGGTACCGGGATTTGGATTTGACAGCAATGGTGAAGTTTATGTCCTGACATTTTCTTCAACATCACGCGTCCTTCGCTTCGATTCAAACGGTGGTACAGCCCAAGACAACGTGCCAGACGATTTGACCGATACAGGGTGCGTTCTGCAATCGGATCCCAGACAACCGGCGTCGGGACTCATTCCTTATGCCCCAGCTGCTCAATTTTGGTCGGACGGTGCAGACAAAAACCGTTGGATCGCAATACCTGATGGTACTAATGCTAATGTCCAGCCGGACGGAGATTTTTCCTTTCCACGAGGCACTGTTCTGGTGAAAAATTTCGGTATTGGAAACCAACTTGTTGAGACGCGGCTCTTCATGCGCCATCCTGATGGAAATTGGGCTGGTTATACATATGAGTGGAATGGTGCTCAGACAATCGCGACGCGGATACGAAACGGCGCGACCGTAAACGTTTCTGGCCAAGACTGGATTATTCCAAGTGAATCTGATTGTCTTATCTGCCACACCGAAATCGCAGGGTTTTCACTAGGATTAGAAACTGCCCAGCAAAACAGTAACTTTCTATACGACACAACGGGAATAACCGACAATCAACTCGAGGTCTACAATCATATTGACCTTTTCAGTGTCGATATTCCTGAACCTGTGAGCCAACTCGACGCACTGGCAGACCCCTATGATGCAACTGCAGATATTGACGCTCGAGCTCGAGCCTATTTGCATACCAATTGCGCTGGCTGTCATCAACCATTTGGACCGACACCTACCTCCATGGATCTAAGATTCGACACAACACTCAATCAAACCCAAACGTGTGATGAAGTCCCTCAAGACGATCTAGGGATTGCCAACGCTCGTCTTATTGCTCCTGGAGATGCCAGTCGTTCTGTGCTGATCGAAAGGATAAATCGCCGGGATCAGTTTGCAATGCCTCCACTGGCATCAAACCTAGTTGATCATGAAGGAGTCTCTTTGCTAACTGATTGGGTTAACCAACTGTCCAATTGTAACTAATACCTTAAAGCGATAGATGTTAGAGGCTCGCTGCCAGCCCAAGGCCATCTCGAAAAGCACTAGATGCCTGCTCGGAACAAGCCGCGATCGTGGTCTTGACATCAAAAATGCGTGCATCGAACCCAACACCATGAACAAGTTGAGTCAACTCGCCGGGATCGCTGGTGATCGCGCCCCGCAGTATTCGCTTCCTTCCACATCTGACAAAACTCCTGTAACCCACAGATCAAACCAGCACCAATGTTGTTGATGCAAGGCCGTCACAAAATCCTGTCCGGACCCAGGTCATCATCTGATGCACAACTGAGCGCACCGTAAAGGGGCGATCCGGAATCTTACGCACCGTTAACGTGCACGAACTTCTGCTACGCCCCGTCATAGCCCCGACAGCCGCGTACGGGCCTCAGGGTGCCACGATGCAAACGGGCCCGTTCTTTGCATGAGCTTTACAGGAACTATTTGTTAAGAGCGTGTGCAGACCTACTCGGCAGAACCAATGAACGAGGCCCCGGATACCATAGACCAGCGACCCTGGCTGATCGCGACAGACCTGGACGGTACTCTGCTGGATGACAGCTACCCGAATCAGGAAGCTGCGCAGGCCATAGACAAAATCCAGCGCGCCAACCCAGAGGTGGATGTGGTGCTGGTTTCCAGTAAAACCCTGGCCGAAATGGCGGCCATAGCCGAATTGACCGAACGCAAGCCGTATCTGATCTTCGAAAATGGTGGCGGAGTTGCCTGGCCGGCCGGACGATTCGTATCCGGCGGCGAGCGACGCGTTGCGGACTATGAGGTGGTTATTCTGGGGGCTTCCTACCAGACCATCGTTGCAGCGTTGCAACAGCTGCGCGGAATGGGTTTCGCGTTCACCGGGTTTGCCGATATGAGGCCCAGGGAAATTGCCGACCTCACCAACCTTTCTTTGTCGAACGCTCGACTCGCCAGTCAACGGATTTGCAGTGAACCATTGAGCTGGCAGGGCCAAGCTGAGCGCCTGCAGGTTTTTGGCGCCGCACTAGAGAGATTAGGTTTTACTCTACAGCGCGGCGGCCGTTTTTATCACGTCACCTCGGGCAATGACAAAATCAAAGCCCTGGATTTCCTGCGCGACAAGATTCGCTACGAGACCGGTACGTTAATGCGCCTGTTAGCGTGCGGTGACGCGCCTAATGACCTGGCCATGCTCGACAAAGCAGACCACGCCCTGGTGTTCCCGGATCGCAGTGGCGGCTATCTACGTGAAGTCCAGGCGCACGTGAGCCATGCCCCAGCTGCCGGGCCGGAAACCTGGCTCACCGGCGTGAGCGAACTTGTTGATTCCGCCGCTCCCCACACCGAATAACACAGGCCAGCATAAATGAGTGACTTTTTTCAGAACGGTATCATTACGACTCTGCACAATCTGTGCGACCGCCCCCTGGCGCAACTCGAAAGCGATCTGGTGGAATTTTCCAAGGAGCGGCCGATGGCGCTGATCCTGCCCTGTCTTTACAGCGAGCTCGAACACCCGGCGCTGGCAAATATCGTCGCCAATCTGTCTGAAGTGCCATACATCTCAGATGTCATCATCGGTCTGGATCAGGCCGATGAGCCTCAATATCAACATGCCGTAGAGTATTTCTCGGTGCTTAAACAACGCCACCATATTCTGTGGAACGATGGACCCCGCCTCAAATCGGTGCAGGACACGCTGCATGTAGAAAAGCTGGCACCCACCGAACTCGGCAAAGGTTGCAATGTCTGGTACTGCATGGGCTACGCGCAATCACTGGATAACATCGAAGTGGTCGCCCTGCATGACTGCGACATACGAACCTACGACCGCTTGATGCTGGCACGTCTGTTTTACCCGATTGCAAATCCGAACTTCAGCTACCGCTTCTGCAAAGGCTTTTACGCCCGAGCTACCGATACCAAACTCAATGGCCGAGTATCCAGACTGCTGGTGTCGCCGCTGATACGCGCGTTGAAAAAGGTGTCTGATCACGAGCCCTTTCTCGACTACCTGGACAGTTTTCGTTACCCACTGGCGGGTGAGTTCGCCATGCGTACCGAGGTGCTGAACGACCTGCGCATACCGTCGGACTGGGCGCTGGAAATAGGCCTGCTTTCGGAGATGTACCGCAACTACTCAACCAATCGTCTATGCCAGGTGGAAATCGCCGATACCTACGACCACAAACACCAGGCGCTGTCCGCTGACGATGCCTCACGCGGTCTGTCCCGCATGAGTCTGGACATCACCCGGGCCATGTTCAGGAAGCTGGCAACTTTCGGTGTAGTGTTCGATGAAGGCACCATCCGCACCACCAAGGCCGCCTACTACCGCATCGCGCTGGATCTGATCGAATCCTATGCCAATGATGCCGCCATGAACGGTCTGACGCTTGACCGGCACACAGAAGAAAAGGCAGTGGAGCTGTTCGCCAGCAACATTCTCAAGGCTGGACTGGCCTTTCTCGAAGGCGGCGAAGATGCACCCTTCATCCCGACCTGGAACCGCGTCAGCGGCGCATTTCCTGACCTCTACAGCGATCTGCAGTCTGCCGTACAGGCAGACTACGTCGATGCCAGCTTATCTCAACAGACGCTGCGGCAGGCGCAGGTCTAGGCACCCGCAGGCAATTCCAGCCACATCACCTGATGAGGCTGCAGCGGCAAGCCGGTGGTGATCGCTATGCTCTGCTCATGCAGACGATCGACGTATATCCCGGCCGTTACCTGCAGCATGTCCACCGGCAGAATCTGCGGCTGATCCATCAGCGAACAGACCACCAGCAAACTCTGTTCGCGACACTCACGCTGCAACAAAAACACACCTTTGGGCGCCGGCAGAATCCGCTGATCGGCAGTCGCTTGCAAGGCCGGTTGGGCATTGCGCTGCGTGAGTAAATGCGTCATCCCGGCCAGGGTTCGTGCTTCCAGTGACTCCGCTACCTGCAGACGAGCTTCGAGCTCCGGCAACTGCCATTTGCGGCGGTTGATAGAACGGGTGCGGCCAGTCTGCTCTACCAGGTCCAGGTCATTCAGCGTGCCCAGTAGACTGTGAATGTAGAGCGCCGGGCTGCCCTGAAAACTGAGCAACAGCGCGTGGGCGGCGAGAAAGGCGTCCAGACCAGGCTCACCGCCAAAGGCTGACAGCAGCGAGATATTGATTTCATAGGGTTTCTGTTCGTGCGCCGACACCTCTCGCAGGGTCACAAAGCCGCCGCGCGCGTGCATTTTGTCTACCAGTCGATCAACCTCTGCCTCCGGCATGAGACCTTCCAGCGGGCGCAGCCCGATGCCGTCATGGGAGGCGATAAAGTTCAGATAGGTCGTGCCCTCAGGTGGTTCATCCAACTGTGCAGCCCACTGCCGCAGGTATGATCCATCACCAAACACAAAGCTGTACAGCAACAGCGGCGCCAGGCTGAACTGATAAACCAGATGTGCTTCATCGCCGTCACCGAAGTAGGCCACGTTTTCTTCGTGGGGCACGTTGGTCTCGGTAATCAACCGCAGGCTGGGGCAAAGCTGCTCAGCTAACACCCGCAGTATTTTCACCACCACGTGGGTTTCGGGCAGATTCAGGCAGGTGGTGCCCAGGCGCTTCCACAAATAACCCACCGCATCCAGGCGAACGAGTCGGGCGCCTCGAGCGGCATAAAAACTCAGGATCTCGACAAATTCCACCAGCACATCGGGATTGGTGAAGTCCAGATCTATCTGGTCGGCGCTGAAGGTATTCCACACGTGGCGAATACCACCATACGTGTGTACCGGCGAGATCAGCGGCGTACTGCGCGGTCGCGCAACCATGGAGGTGTCCACTTCTTCCGGCAGCGTGATGAAAAAGTTGCGCCCCGGCTCCCGGTGATTGATGAAATCGGCAAACCACAGGTTTTCCCGCGAGCAGTGATTGATCACCAGATCAAACATCAGGTCGTAATCGCGCGCCAGCGCCGCAATGTCGTCCCAGCCTCCCAGGTGATGGTCCACCATGCGGTAGTCGATCACGGCAAAACCATCGTCCGAGGACGAAGGAAAAAAGGGCAACAGGTGTAAACGCCCACAGGCGTCACCCAGATACTTACCGATAAATTGATGCAGGGTCTCAAGCGGGGCCTGGTCTTCTGAGCACACCGAATCACCATAGCTCACCAGCATGGAGTCGTTGCGCGGTTCATGAGCAATCGGTGCGGCCAGTGTAGCGATCAGTCGGGGTAGCGTGGCCGCAGCCACGCTCGGCTCATAGAGTACTTCCAGCAACTCGGTGAGACGTGTCTGGGTGTTTTTATCCATGTTGGTCCGATTATTGCTGGTCATTAATTAACATCAGTCACGTCAGAGCCTTCCTGTCACTCTTAGGATTCTTACTGGTAAAGGCACAAATCATGCCAACATATCGCAATAACTTATGCACGCGTTCGACTGGCTGATCATCGCCCTCTACCTCGTTGCCATGCTGGCGTTGGCCGCGGCGCTCGGCCGCAAGCAGCGTTCGCGACGGGATTACTTTCTTGGTGGCAACGACCTGCCCCCCTGGAGTCTGGCCACCTCCACCATCGCCACCCAGGCATCCACCAACAGTTTGCTGGGCGCACCGGCGTTTGTCGGCTTCATCCTCGGCGGCGGTATGTTGTGGCTACAGTATGAACTGGCCGTGCCGCTGGCGATGCTGTTGCTGATCTGGCTGTTGGGCACTGTACGCAAGACCGGCCACATCTCAATCTACACCTTTCTTGAGGACCGCCTCGGTCCCCAGGCGCGCCTGCTGGCCAGCGGTGTGTTCCTCATATTTCGCGGCCTGGCCACCGGAGTAACGGTTTATGGCGTGTCGATCATGGTGACCCTGATGGTCGATGTGTCCTACACCCGGGCCGTGCTGTTATTGATGGCGGTGACCATACTCTATGACGTGCTGGGTGGTATGCGCGCCGTGGTGATTTCCGACGTGCTGCAGATGGGTCTGATCCTGGCCGCCGTGCTCATCAGCCTGCTGCTGCTCACCGACTCGCTGGGTGGGCTGTCGGAACTGATCAGTTTTCACGCCGAAACTGATCGCATGCGCGCGCTGGATTGGTCGTGGGGACTCTCCGCAGGCGAAAACTACGGCATCTGGCCCATGTTGTTCGGTGGTCTGTTCCTCTATATGGCTTACTACGGCTGCGATCAGAGTCAGGCACAACGGGTGTTAGCCAGTCGCTCCCCAGCCGATGCCGAACGCGTGCTGGTTTTGAACGGCTTACTGCGATTTCCTCTGGTGTTGTTGTACTGCCTGCTCGGCCTGGCACTGGCGGCCTATGCAGCACAACACGAAGGTTTCATCGACGCACTGCCGCTCACCGCCGCCGGTCAACCGAACTACAACCTGGTGTTTCCGGCCTTTGTGCTGAGCAACTTTCCGGTCGGGCTGGTGGGCTTGATATTGGCCGGTATTTTAGCCGCCGCCATGTCCTCCATCGACTCGTCCCTGAACGCGCTGTCCGCTGCCACCATCGAAGATTTTCTGGCCCGCAACACCGGCCACCAGCGCTCTGAGCGCTGGTTTTTCATCGCCGCAAAGGTCACGACACTGTGCTGGGGGCTGTTTGCTGTGGGCTTCAGCTATCAGGTGGAAGCCATCGCGCCAACCGTGCTGGAAGCCATCAACAAGATCGGCTCACTGGCCAATGGGCCGCTGCTGGGCCTGTTCGGCATCGCCCTGCTGGTACCCGCAGTGGGCCAGCGCCGTGCCATCGCCGGGTTCGCCACCGGGTTTGCAGCCAATGTAGCGATCTGGCTGTGGCTGCCACAGATCTCCTGGTTGTGGTGGAACGTAACCGGTTGTGTGGTCTGCATCACGAGTGCCGTACTGGGCAGCGGCGTGCAACGCGTAGCGCCTGCCTACGCCCCTGAATCCGGCAGTTGGATATACCTGTCGGGGATGGCTGTGTTGATCTTCTGCTTATGTCTCGGGTTAAACGCTCTGGCAGCCTGAGAACTCTCCACCGCTCTTTTTTCGCTGAGCAGTGATCCATCTCTCTGCGCTCAGCGTAGAAGAGGCATGAAAACGCGAACCCAACATCTGAAAAAACTTTTTACAGTACTGTCACTGCTGTTCGCTGTCAGCGGCTGTGCCTCATATCCGGAGAACCCCATGCGAGCCGTTACCAATGTAGATATCGACCGATTCATGGGTGACTGGTACGTCATCGCCAACATACCGACGTTCATTGAAAAGGGCGCCACCAACCCGATAGAAAACTACCAACGCGACGAAGATGGCAACATCGCCACCACCTTTACCTTTGAAAAAAACGGTCGCCAGAAGACCATGACGATGACCGCCTTCGTCCACGAAGCACCGGACAACGGCATCTGGGACATGCAGTTTGTGTGGCCCTTTCGCGCCGACTACCGCATTATCTACCTTGATGCGGACTATCAGACCACCATCATCGGTCGCAATAAGCGCGATTACCTGTGGATCATGTCCCGAGCCTCGCCTCGAGACCGCGAAGCTGTATCAACTGCTGGATCTGGCTGTGGAACTCGGTTATGAACGTGAGAAAATACAACTGACCAGTTGGCAACAGTCACCCACCAGCGTACCGGTTACCACTGAGGGACGCGCTTCCAATGCGCTATGAAGAACGAGCGCTGATCCTATCCTGTCTGGTGCTGGGTGTATTGATGCTGGCTATGCCGGCGATGGCGGCTGTAACCCATAGCGTGGGCGTTGCACGCGACACATCCAACGGCACCATCGCCTATGTTGAGCATCATCAGTATCTGCCGTCTGGCCGTCATCTGGTCAGCTACTATCTCAGCGATGGCACGGTCATTGCCACCAAGGAGATGACCTACCCCGGGTTGCCTCAGCATCCCGAAATAGATCAGCAGGACCTGCTGCGTGACGAACAGATTACGCTGTCGATTACCGACCAGACGCTGAACGTGCGCAAGCGCACACCACGTGGAACGAATGAGTTCACGCTGACCGTGGATGACGAAACCATCGTTGATGCCGGCTTTGACGCCTTTATCCGCAGTCATTGGGCGCATTTCGCTGATGGCACTGAGCAACAGTACAAGTTCGCCGTCGCCGGTGAGCCGCGCCTGCTGACCGTATTGATCACCAAAGAGCCAGGCGCGACCCATGCCTTCACCATCAAGCCGAAGAACTTTCTGGTGCGGTTGTTCGTGTCTGACATCCAACTGCGCTACGACACCCAGCAGCGCTTGCAGTCCTACCAGGGCCTGACCAATCTGAAAGTGGATGCGCGCAACGTCCTGATCCAGTTCAGCCATTACACGACCGCAGCGCCGCTGACCAGGCCATTGGCCCAGTGGTTGCCAGACAGTGCAGCATTCCAGCCAGGACTCGGTGATCCATACTCCTGAGTCGGTCGTATATATGTTGCAATCGATCAATAGTGGCTAAGATGCAGGCTCTGAAGAAATCCCAGCTAAAGGAAGCGCTCGGCCCCGTGAGTCAGACTCAGGATTGGAATCAATGCTTGCGCCGTGTCGGCGAAACCCGCAACAGGGAAGACTTCGGCCTGTTGTTCGAGCACTTTTCGCCACGCCTGAAATCTTTTCTGATGCGTGCCGGCAGTCTGCCCGAACAGCAGGCGGAGGAACTGGTGCAGGAAACCATGATCAAAGTCTGGCACCGCGCGCCGACCTACGTACCCGGTCAGGCGTCTGCCAGCACCTGGATTTATACCATCGCACGTAACACCAGGATCGACTGGCTGCGCAAGCAGGTGCGGGAAAAATCCGACAGCCTCAGAGCGGATGATATCTACGATATTGATCAGGACACGTCACCCCACAGCACGCTGGTGCAGTGGCGCAGAGATGAGCACCTGGGCGCAAAAATAGCAGAACTGCCCGCGGAGCAGGCTGAGGTTCTGCGACTGATGTACGGCAGAGGTTTATCCGGTCAGGAAATTTCCCAGGCGCTGGAAATGCCTCTGGGAACAGTAAAATCCCGCCTGCGCCTGGCACTGGCAAAGCTGAAAACAGGCATCGCGCCAGCCTTTGCCGCAGAAAACGAATAGAGGACAGCATGGTTCATCGACACCCAGACAATACGATATTAGCCGAGTATGCCGCCGGCAGCCTGAGCCTCGCGCCCACTATCTCGGTCACCACCCACCTGCAGTACTGCGATCAATGTGAGCATGAAGTGGACACCCTGGCAAGAATCGGCGGCGAGATACTCGCACAGGAAGGCATCGCGACGCTCTCCGATGGACTGTTCGACAGCGTGTTAGCCCGCATTGATAGCGGACCATCCAACACAGAGAAGCGGACACCAAGGGCAAGCGAAGATCCTAACGGTTTACGTCAGTCACTGCCACGTTATGTACAGAAATTTCTGCCTGCAGAGCAACTCGACTGGCGCTTCCTGTCGCCTTCTCTCAAGGTATCCAGCATCAGCGTGGGTGATGCAGCCCATGAACTGGCCCTGCACCGCATCGCGGCCGGTGGCAAAGCGCCGCAACACGATCATCGCGGGCAGGAGATCACCGTGGTGCTGACCGGCAGCTTTTCCGATGAAGATGGCGTCTACCAACCCGGCGATTTTATCGTCCGCTCACCTGGCGATGTGCACCGGCCTATCGCTGCGCAGAATGAGGAATGTATTTGTCTGTCTGTCCTCGCCGCACCCATCAAATTGACGGGGCTGAAGCGGGCATTTAACCCATTCCTCAGGTTTTCTCCGGGTTAGAAATTTTTTTTCGCAGCATGTGATCCAAGCCGGTGCAGGTTGCGTAAAAAGCAGTAATCAACCTGTTCGAGACCATACATGACGATCGCCGCCCAACTGAGTCCACAACTTACCTGCCGAGGAGAGACTTCTGATGCGATGCGCGTGCGCAGTGCGCTGATCGAGTCAGGCCTGGAAACACCTTTACTGGAAACCGGCCTGACTCGGGATGAAAAATACACGCGCATCCTGGCCTCAATGACCGATGTGGTCGCCACCCTGGGCCTCGACCTCAACGACGACAGCTTGCGGGAAACCCCGCATCGCATCGCGAAGATGTATGTCGACGAAGTGTTCGGTGGTCTGGACTACGCCAACTTTCCCAAGATCACCGCTATCGATAACAAGATGCAGGTGGATGAGATGGTCAAGGTATCCGACATCTCGGTGATCAGTACCTGTGAACATCACTTCATTACCATCGATGGTCGCTCTCGGGTAGCTTACATTCCGCAAGACAAAATCATCGGCCTCTCCAAAATTAACCGCGTGGTGCGCTTCTTTGCGCAACGACCACAGGTGCAGGAACGGCTGACCCAGCAGATCATGGTTGCCCTGCAGACGCTGCTGGAAACTGACGACGTTGCCGTGTTGATTGACGCCACCCACTACTGCGTGAAGTCTCGCGGTGTCATGGACGCCAATTCCACGACCCAGACCACGTCGCTGGGTGGCTGCTTTAAAAGCAACGCCTCGACCCGCGCTGAATTCCTCGCCTAGATTGCGGGGAGTCAGAGAAGATGGCCGATACCTTGAACGAGCTCGTCGCCAACATCGGGCCGCATGGCTATCTGCTGGTTCCCGCACTGGCTTTTCTTGAAGCCTGTGTGGGCATCGGACTGTTCGTATCCGGCATCTTCCTGGTCAGCACGGCCTCGTTGATCTACCTCCAGGGTGAGGTTAATCTCGCCCTGTTAATCGCCCTGGCCTTCAGCGGTGCTCTGCTCGGCGATCACCTTGGCTTCCTGGTGGGTGCCTATGCTGGACCTGCGCTGGGCAAAAAAAGATGGGTGCGTAAGCAACTGGTACGACGCAAAGAGGCTTATCGCAAGTTTCAGAGACTGCTGCAGAAATCCACTCCCTGGGCGATCTGTCTGGGCCGCTTGTATCCCGCCACCCGTTCGCTGTCACCGGTTCTGGCCGGGGTAAGCAACATCTCACTCAGTCGCTTCTTTGCTTACGACCTCTTAGCCTGCAGTTTGTGGGCCACCGGCCTGACCGTCATCGTGTACACCGCCGGCCAGGTCTGAATCCGTTGCAAGGCTGACCCCGCTGGGGTTGAATGACGAACCGCAGGGATTCCAGGCACACTCTATGATTCGCAGCGCGTTGGTCGCATCTGTCTTACTGCTGGCGGGTTGCGCACCCAGCACCCCTTCCGGCACACCGGATATCCGTTCCGGTCAGCCCGCAGGCTGGCCGGCCTACGGGGCCACGCCAGGTGGCACCCACTTTTCGTCGGCCACGCAGATTACGCCGGAAAACGTGGCCTGGCTGGAACAGGCCTGGGTCCACAATTCCGGTGATTACCGGGATGCGGGCCTCAACGCCGATGGTGACTATATGGGCTCCAGCGCCTTTCAGGTCACCCCGATCCTGGTGGATCAGACCCTCTACTACTGTTCACCGTTCAATCGCGTGTTTGCGCTCAATGCGCGGGACGGTCGAGAAATCTGGTCTTACGATCCCGAAGTGGATGTGAGTAACAACTGGGTGTTGCCCAACTGCCGCGGGGTCAGCAGTTGGAAGGCGCCAGACTGGCAAACTGCAGATACCCGCACCTGTGCCCACCGCATCATCACCGGTACCGTAGACGCGCGCCTCATTGCTCTGGATGCGGCCACCGGTAAACCCTGCATGGACTTCGGCGAGGCGGGTGCAGCAGACACTACGCCCGGCATCTCACGGCACGATCCGATGGAATACGGCATCACTTCGCCTCCAGCGATATTGAACGACCTGATCATCACCGGCTCGATGGTACTGGATAACGTCCGTACAGATATTCCCAGCGGCGTGGTGCGCGCCTATGACGTTCGTACGGGTGCGCAGCGTTGGGCCTGGAACCCGGTTCCACCGGATATGGAACAACACGACTCGGACGGCTCTTATCGCAGCGGTACCACCAACGTGTGGTCCATCATCAGCGTCGATGCGGAACGCGATCTGGTGTTCGTCCCGACCGGCAATACTTCACCGGACTATTTTGGTGGCCATCGCAAGGGACTGGATGACTACTCAAGTTCGGTGGTGGCCCTGCATGGGGCGAGCGGCGAAGTAGCCTGGCACTATCAGATGGTGCATCACGACATCTGGGACTACGACACACCCGCCCAACCTACCCTGATTGACCTCGACGTCAATGGCGAACAGGTACCGGTGGTGGTGCAGGTCACCAAGATGGGTCTGACCTTTGTGCTGCATCGGGAAACAGGTGAGCCTGTATATCCGGTAGAAGAGCGGCCGGTCCCCCAGGACCCGGCGCCAGGTGAGTATCTGTCACCTACTCAGCCTTTTCCGACGCACTTTCCAGATCTGATGCAGCCCGTCTCATCCGAAGACGCCTGGGGCATGATGATCTGGGACAGGATGATGTGCAGAAACGAACTGGAGAAGCTGCGCAACGATGGCATCTACACACCACCCACGGTGTCGGGCAGCTTGTTTTACCCCGGCAATGGCGGTGGCAACAATTGGGGATCACCGGCGATCAACCCAGCCACCCAGACCATGTACGTGATCACCCTGCGCACCGTCAACTATCTCAAGCTGACCCCGCGCGAGGAATGCGAACAGAGCGGCCGGGTAAACCAGCGCGGCACCCCTTACTGCTCGGATACCTCCTTTATCATGTCGCCCCTTGGCGTGCCCTGTGTCAAACCACCCTGGTCTACCCTGGACGCGGTGGATCTGGCGGCCGGTAAGATTCTCTGGAGTGTACCCTTCGGTACCACCCGCGATCTCGCACCCTTCCCTTTCTGGTGGATTGAAGGTATTCCGGCCATCGGCGGGGTGATGACCACGGCCACCGGCGTGGTGTTCGGTGCGGGGGCAATGGAGCACGCCTTCCGGGCCTATTCCGCAGCAACCGGCGAAGTCCTGTGGCACACACGTCTGCCCACCGCTGCCAACTCCACACCGATGACTTATCAGTTGGAAGAAGGCGGCAGGCAATACGTCGTGGTCGCCGCTGGTGGGCATATGTCGGGTTTTAACAAGGCAGGCGATCACCTGATCGCATTTGCGCTACCTGCCCGAAAATAAGGTCACTGAGTCGGCGCTAAAGGTCTGCGCCGTGCTGTCCTTTAACGCAACACGTGCAGTCCTTTAACGCAACACGTGCAGAAAGTGCAGGTGCCGTTCGTACTGTTCCAGGAGGTCGTGGATAATTTCATCCTGCGTCCAACCCATGATGTCGTAGTCCTGGCTGCCTTCAGTAAGTTGCACTTCAGCCCGGTAGTAAACCGCTTCTGCCTGGGCTGGCTGCGTGGTTGCATCGCCTTCCGCCGCTGGCAGCAGCGCGCGATCGGGCATCGTGTGCACGCGGCTGATCACGCTGTATTGAAAGTCGACTTCCTCGCCATGCCCAACCTTGAGGGTCACCACCGAACCTTCAGGATGTACGTCCAGCAAAGTCTGCAGACCACGTTGCTCCAGTTCCTGGGCAAACTGCTGCAATGCACCAGCTACTGTTGCGCGCAGAAATTCCCGCACCTCAGCATCTGTCGGTCGCCGCAGCAGGTTATCCACCCGCCGCTGCCAATTGCTGGATGCAGCGCCGCCACTCGGTGCGACCATATTCAGGTTGAGGGTCTGCCGTTTAGCATGATCAATGGACAGTGCGCGCACAAACCCCCAGATGGAAAACAGAATCACCACAGAGAAGGGTAAGGCACTGGCGATCGCAGCAGTCTGCAATGCCGGTAGCCCGCCCGCAACCAACAGAATGAGCGCTGACGCCCCGATCATGGCCATCCAGAAAACACGACGCAACAACGGGGTGTCGTCTCGACCATTGGACGACAACATGTTCAGAATCATGGCGCCAGAGTCTGCGGAGGTGATAAAAAATACAAACACCATCAGAATCGCCAGCAGTGACAGCAGACTCGAAGCAGGAAAGTTTTCCAGAAACTTGAACAAGGCAACCGATTCATCCAGGCGTACTGCCGCCGCGAGCTCTACAGCACCCTGGTCCAAAATCAATGCGATCGCCGAGTTACCGAACACGGTCATCCACAACAGGGTAAAAAGAGTCGGTGCCGCCAAGGCACCAAAGACGAACTCCCGCAGCGTGCGACCACGCGAAATACGGGCAATAAACAAACCCACAAAAGGAGCCCAGCTGATCCACCAGCCCCAGTAGAATATCGTCCAGCCGCCCAGCCAGTCAGTGGGCTGATAGGCATAAAGGTTAAAGGTCTTGCCCACCAGGTCAGTCAGATAACCGCCGGTGTTCTGCATGAACATCTGTAACAGATAGACCGTCGGACCGAAGGCCAGCACGCCCACCAACAGCGCGATCGCCAGCACAATATTGATTTCAGAAAGGCGTTTGATACCGGCATCAAGGCCCAGTACCACAGACACTGTGGCCAGGGCTGTGGTGACCACCACCAGTATCAGTTGCACGCTTACCGATTTGGGTATGCCGAACAGAAAGTTCAAACCCGAGTTAATCTGCTCGACACCGAAGCCCAGTGAGGTGGCAACACCAAAGGTGGTGCTCAGAATAGCGAACACATCCACAAAGGTGCCCCAGGGTCCGTAGATGCGCTCGCCGATCAGCGGAAACAGAGCGGAACGCAGCGTCAGGGGTAAGCCGTGGCGAAAACCGAAGTAGGCCAGAATGACGGCGACGATGGCGTAAGTCGCCCAGGCATGCAGACCCCAATGGAAAAACGTCAGCTTCATGGCTTCTTTAGCCGCCTCGGTCGTTCCTCCTTCGCCCAAAGGTGGCGAAAGAAAGTGGTTAACCGGTTCAGCCACGCCGAAAAACATCAGACCGATGCCCATGCCTGCAGCAAACAACATGGCGAACCAGGACAGCAGCGAATAGTCTGGCTGTGCATGATCCGGACCGAGTTTGATCTCGCCGTAACGGGTCAGCGCAATCACCACCACACTGACCAGGATAATCGCCACCACCAGCACGTAATACCAACTGAGCAGTGCAACAATACCCTCCTGTATACCGGCGAACAGATCTCTGGCCTGCTCCGGCGCAATAGCGGCCAGACCGAGCATCAGGATCAGAGCGGTGACCGACACATAAAACACAGTCGGATTCAAAGGCGCATTATTGATGGGTTTTACCTCACTCATACAGTCCCTCAAGTGCCGCTGCCAGTGGTTCCAGCCAGGGTTCGAACTGGCGCCACTGCTCTAGGCTGTCGGTGAATATGGGTTGTCGTACCTGCTCGGAGCTGGGGGTCCTGACATTGCGATCGGTTTCATAGTAGCGCAGACACGCTTCTTCAAACGGCAGCCCACAGTAATCGAGTATGCGACGCACTTCGGTTTCCAGATCAGCTACTACATCTTCGTGCCGCACACGCAGCACGCGGCCGGGTAACACGTCATCCCAATGGGCCATCAGCTCAACATAGTCGCGGTAGTAACGGCCAATGTCCGTCAGGTCATAGGAAAACTCCTGGCCTTCAGCAAAGAGTTGTTTAAAACCGCTGAAACAGCAGGCCATCGGCTCACGCCGGGCATCGATGATTCTGGCGTTGGGCAGCATCAGGTGAATCAGCCCGATGTGACGAAAATTGTTTGGCATTTTGTCAACGAACAAGGGTGCGCCTGCTCGGTGGATACGGGTGTCATCCAGATAAGCCTGGCCTAACTCCGCACACTCCCGGGCACTGAGTTGCTCAAGCACGTGGGGATATCCTCCGCCACCTCGGCGTCGCCGCAATCGCTGGGCCAGCGACAGCACATTGGGCAGTTCCAAGGTCCCATCGACCTGGCTGTGAGAAGCGAGTACCTGTTCCAGCAGCGTAGATCCGGCACGCGGCAGCCCCACCACAAAAATCGGATCGCGGGCAGAAACCCCAAAGCCAGAGCGCGCCGCAAAAAAGTCTGCGCTACAAACCGCTTGCGTCGCCTGCATCTCCTGCTGCATCTGGTCTGCATCGTAGCGACTCTGAGCTTTTTTAAACCCGTTGCCGAGGGCGTAAAACTTGAAAGCGGTTGCATAATCGGCGCGATCTTCATAGGCCTTGGCCAGGGCAAAATTCAGATACACACGATCCATCAGCCCCAGATTGCCAGTGGCATCCAGACTCAGCATACGCTCAAGCTCCGCGTCGCCAAATCGATAGGTTTTCAGGTTGGCCAGCGCGTAGTAAGACTCCCCGTGGTCCGGCTGGCGTTCAATAGCGCGGCGATACTTCTGCACCGCCTGATCGGCCTTGCCGCTGGTTTTCAAGGCATGGCCATAGGTGACAAGGGTCGCCGCATCGTCAGGCACCTCAGCCAGAACTTCGTCCAGCAGCGCCATGGCCTGCTCGTAGTCGCCAGTCTGCATATACTCAATGGCACAAACGGATTTCACCTGCAGATTCTGCGGGTGAACGCCCAACAAACGCTGCGCCTGATCCAGAGCCGCGGCGAACTTCTGCCGCTTGCGCAGTACCTGCACATAGTCCAGTTGAATGGCAAGATTGTCCGGCGCGAAGGTTGCCGCACTTTCCAGCAGAAACTCCGCTTCTTCCAGCACACCCAGCTTAACGCCAATATCCGCCAGCTGACGCATGCCCTCGACATCGTCGGGTTGTTCACGCAGGTATTGGCGGCACACGGTTTCAGCTTTCAGCAGCTTGTTCTGCGCGACCAGATCCATGGCGACGCGTACAGGTGATGGCAGTTTCTGCAGATACTGCAGCTGAGTGGCATAATACTGCGCGGCTTGTGTCCTGCCATGGTTAGTAAGAATCTGCACCAGTTCACGCAAACTGGCTTCCAACGCAGGGTTCAATCTTATGGCCCGACTGTAGGCAACAAGCGCCTCCTGCCAGGCCCCGCGGTCGCGATTGACGTGTCCTTCTTCCTGATGCGCGCGACTGTGGGTCGGAGCCAGCCGTTTCAAGCGTGCCAGTACT
Organism: Pseudomonadales bacterium; assembly: GCA_040222775.1. Taxonomy (GTDB): domain Bacteria; phylum Pseudomonadota; class Gammaproteobacteria; order Pseudomonadales; family Azotimanducaceae; genus UBA4421. The sequence continues at coordinate 25,919 of JAVKCL010000015.1, read as the reverse complement.
TCCAGTGCTTTGTCAGAATCACCGGCATAGCGATGCGTCACCGCTGTCAGATACAGCGCATCCACGTCGGCTGGCGTACTGGCCAGTACCTCATCAAGCAATTGCAGCGCGGCTGAAAACTCACCCAGGGCGAGCTTACTTTGAGCTTCCCTGAGCACCGCGCTCGGAGCGGCACCTGATTCTTCAGTCAGATCCGCCAATTGTCAGATTTCCGCACCGCCGCGCCGGCCCGCATGGTTCAAAAATCGAACGAAACGCGCAGACCGATCGTTTGCGGACGTGCATAGGAGACCCGCTCTCTATCAAAGACAAAGCTGCGCGCCAGCTCCACTTCTTCATCGAACAGGTTGTCTACATACAATTCTGCCGACCAGCTGTCCTTGCGCACACCCATGGTGATACCTGCCAGAAACCAGCTGTCTACTTCTGAATTATTGATGGTGATTACATCGCTCTGTGCCGAGGAAGAGTACGCCACATGGGGCATCACATGCATTGACATCCCGGAGTCCAGATACCACTGATAACGCGCACTCAAATTGGCCTGAAACTCTGGCGCGTAGGCCAGTTCATCGCCTTCGCGGACATCATTGGTCGGCGTGATGACCTTGGTAATTTCCGTGTCGAGCATGGAAAATGCGCCACTGATGGTCAGGCCCGCTGAGGCATTCCAGATAAAGTCGCCTTCAATACCTTTGATCTCGGCATCGGCGGCGTTATCAGAGAAAAACAGGTTGACGATGCTGGGATCAAAAATGGTGGTCTGCAGGTTTTCTACTTCGACATAGAAGACGCTGCCGTTGAAGCGCAGAGTACGGTCCAGCAGATCCAGTTTCCAGCCTGCTTCGTAGTTAACCACGTCATCCGTTTCCAGCGCAAAAGGCACCGTATAGCCATTGGGGCCACTGGCACCGCCCGGGCGATTCAGCAAGCCCGGCCGGAAACCTTCTGACCAGGTTACGTACCACAGACTGTTTTCGTTGGGTGTCCAGCTGACACTGAACTTACCGATCACACCGTCCGTTTCAGCCGCGTCCGGTGCGCGCAATGCACCCACGACAGCGGCGGGGGTAGCCGGGTCGCTGATGTCCGCCTGGGTATAGGTGATATGGTCTGCGGGGTCACAACTGCCGCGGAAGGTAATTTCTCCATCGCCGTTGTACAGATCGCTGATGTCGGTACCGAAGGCATTCACATCGGCGGGTGAAAAGGAGTTACAGAAAGAACTGTTGGCGCTGCCGTCAAAATCCACCTCGATGTCATACCAGCGCAGACCTGCCGTGACAGACCACGACTCGTTGAGATCCCAGGAAACTTCACCAAATACACCCTTCTGTTCGTCGGTGCGCTTGACGTCATTGCGGAAGATCACGCCCTCCGGGAACGGCCCGTTGTCCGACCGGTAACCGGTGGTGAATGGAAAATTCGGTTTGAATGGTCCAAACGGGGCGGCGGCAACTGATCCGGGATAGGTGAAGTCATTCAGTTCGGTCAGTTCAAGGTCACTGAAAAAGACACCGCCGGTAAAGCGTACCGAGTGGTGATCAGGTGTCGTCACGCGAAATTCATGGGAGGTGACTTCTGTTTCTGTTTGCGAATTCACAAACAGATTGGGTGCCTGGCAGACACCACTGGGTGCTGCGGCGCCTGGATAGGTGACCGCACCATCGCAGATATAGTAGGGCAGGTACTGGCCAACGAACAGATAATCGGTGTAATCCACCACCTGATCGGTTTCACGGTCGGTAAAAGCACCGGTGTAGACCACGTTGAGTGCCGCTATGCGCCCCTCGATGGTCCAGTTGACGTTGGTGAATTCATCTTCAATTTCATCCTGGCTGAAGCGTTGCACCTCCATGTCGCCCAGTTCCGGGTCAGCAAAGAACACACCATCGGCATCCAACGTCTGTTGCATGACGGCAGCATTAACACTCCAATCCTCATTGATGTCCCACAAGCCGCTCAGGCGCCCGCCCTGATACTTGGTTTCGTTCACATCACCGTCACGCACCGCATTGGCAGGCAGAAACGTTACGCCACTGAGATCAGCGCCCGCCTGAAAGCCTTCGCGGTTGGCAGAAACCGGCTCGCCGTTGGCCCGTACAGCCCCTGCTGAACGAAAACGGGCACTCTCGCTGGCATCACGTGTACCCGCCACCTGGTCGATAAAGCCGCCCTGAGTGTCGGTATAACCTACCGCGCGCAGCGCAAAGGTGTCGGAAACCGCGAGATTCAGCACCGCTTCCAGCTTGCCGCTGGGGTCGCCGTCTTTGGTAAACGAGGTCCCAAGTTTAACTTTGCCGTAGGTCTCGGTGGTGTCCGGTTTGTTGGTGATCAAGCGCACGTTACCCGCCTGCGAACTGGCGCCAAAGAGCGTCCCCTGGGGGCCAGACAGCACCTCAATCCGACTCAGATCTGCGGCATAGACATCCAGATTACGCCCTGGCTGGGACAGTGGCTGCTCGTCCAGGTAGAACGCGACATTCGGCGCCAGGCCGGCAACACCCGCAGTGGTCAGGTTCGGCGTGGTCGACGCCAGACCACGAATATAAATGGTGTTCTGTCCCGGTCCGCTGCCGCCCGCGGTCACACCGGGCAGTTGAATGAGATAATCCTCAAAGTTAGCAATACCGAAATCATCCAGCTTGTCGGAAGTCAGCGCCTGGACCGCTACGGCCACATCCTGTAAGGGCACGGCTCGCTTGGTTGCCGTTACCACCACTTCCTCTATTACACGGTTGTTTTCAGCCGCCAAACCCTGTGATGTCGCTGTGGCGGCAATGGCGGCAACCACCGCCTGATTGATCTTGGTGCGTTGAAAGTTCACCGGTTCCCCTTATTTATTTCCATAGAGCTCAAACCATGTTGTGACCAACTCTGGGACGTCAGGTACCACAACAGCGCGCAATGCTAACAAATTGAGATGTAAATTTGCATTGTTCTCTAAGAAACAGCTCCTATATTCCATCGTGTACGAAATAATCGCGGACGAAATAAATGTGTGCCACATTGTGCCGCACCCGCTTATGATGGGCGCTGCGCTCACAGCTACTGATAGAAAGACGCCCAATAGTGACCGAAGCCAATCAACAGGAGCAGGTCCTGATCAGCCTGCGCCAGATCATCCGCGCGACCGACCTGTATTCGAAACGACTCAGCAAATTGGTCGGTTTAACCGCCCCGCAACTGCTGGTCCTGAAATCCATATCTGAACTGGACGCGGTTTCAATTTCAAAACTGTCGCAGCAAGTCAGCCTCAGCCAGGCAACGGTCACCACCATTATTGATCGATTAGAGAAACGCGATCTGGTAACCCGCGAACGCAGCGATCAGGACCGTCGTGTGGTGCACACCAGACTCACCGCTGCGGGTGAGGCGATCCTGGCAGAAGCGCCAACGCCACTGCAGGACACTTTTCAACGTAATTTCGGCCAGTTGGAAAGCTGGGAACAATCCATGATCGTTGCCGCGTTGCAGCGCGTGGCGAGCATGATGAATGCAGAAGACATCAACGCCTCGCCGATGCTGCATGTCGGCGACCCCACCGCACCCCCGGAGATCTGAAAAGCACCAAACCTAGCGTCCAGCCTTTGTCAGAGATGGAAATCCCAACGTGACCGGCCGGTTAAGCTTCCGTTCATAATCCCAAACGTACAGTGCGCCAGCCCGTAACGTTATGCGAACGGGCAATATTTTTAACTGCACTTGGAGTGATAATGAACGTATCAAAACTGACCAGAGTTTCCACCCTGGCGATCGCCATAGGGCTCGCAGTACCGGTTTTTGCTGCGGATGAGATGAGCTACACCTATCTCGAAGGCGCCTACCTGGATACCGAATTCGATGACGGACTGGACGTTGACGGCGATGGTTTAGGCCTCAACGGTTCTGTAGAAATCAGCTCCAATGTTTTTCTTACCGCGTCCTATGCCGATCAGGACTTCGACTTCGGCGTGGATTTAAGCCAGTGGTCAGTAGGCATCGGTGCACATACGCCTTTGGCCGACAACCTGGATCTGGTCGGTCAACTGGCCTATATCGATGCTGAAGTAGACACCCGCTTCGGCAGCCTGGACGACAGCGGCTACGGTCTGGGCGTTGGCCTGCGTAGTCGTCTGGCAGAAGTGTTCGAACTGGAAGGCGGCATCAGCTATGCCGACCTGGACGACACTGGCGACGATACTTCCTTTAACATCGGCGGCCGTTACTACTTCACTGACGGCTTTGCCGTAGGTGCAGGTGGCAGCTTCGGCGACGACGTTACTACCTGGAATGCCAACATACGATTTGAGTTCTAGCAGGCCGTACAACAGCCGCTGGGTATTGCCCAGCGGTTGCACCTCCACCAATTCTCTTCACCAATCCGCCCTGCCGGTAAGCGTGAAATGCCTGATCAAGTAGTGACCCGCATCACAATTTGTTTGGCTACCGCGCCACCATTGAGACACCGAACGGACCCGCAACAACCTCGGCCGGTAAACTCGGGCGCATGGACATCAACCTCTACATCCTGGTCGGTATCGCCGCGTTGGCATTTGGTTTGTGGGTATTCAATCGCTTGGTCCTGCGGCGCAACGCCTGCCACAACGCGCGTGCAGGCATCGATGTCAATCTACAGAAGCGCCACGACCTGATTCCCAATTTAGTCGCCTGTGTGAAGGGTTACGCCGCCCACGAACAGGCAACGCTGACCGCAGTCACAACCGCCCGCACCGAGGCGATCAACAGCCTGGGGCAAGCAAACAGCGCCGCCGCAGAAGACGCCCTGGCCAGCGCACTTGCCACCCTGAACGTACGGGCTGAGGCGTATCCTGAGTTAAAAGCTGCTGATGCCTACCTGCAGTTGATGCGCAACCTCACCGAAGCTGAAGAGCAGATATCCGCTTCACGACGGGCGTTTAACGCCCAGGTCATGCGCATGAATAACCTGGTGCAGCAGTTCCCTACCAACCTGGTTGCCAGACTGACCGGCTTCGTCAGCCTCGCTTTTTATGCCGCTGAAGCCTCGTCTCATCTCGCACCAGGCGTAGATCTAACAACGTGACCGCCATGACAGAAGCAACCTTGCCCTACACGGGCGAAGCAGTAGAGGGCTCACTTGACTCTATTTCCGCCGCACTGGAACAGCAACGCCGGGCGGTGATCAAAGCCTATTGGCGTACCGCGTTCACCTGTCTGTTACTGCTGCCACTGGCGTTTCTGCCGGGGTTTCTGGTCGTATCACTGATGACTGAAGCACAGTGGACCCTGTCCTTTCCGGCGCTCGCCTCTGATCTGAGAATATGGCTTGAGCTGCACGACCAGCCCGCCATCCTGGCGAGTCTGGGGTGGATTTTTGTAGCGCTCTATCTACTGGGTCGATACTTCAGAAAGTACGCCAACCAACCCAGATGGAACTACGTCCGCGAGTTCAAGACAAACCTGTATGCCTACCTGTGTCGGACCCGCTTTCCGCAGTTGAGCTATGACTACGACGGCCACATCGGCTGGGATGAATTCGAAGCAACGGGTCTCTTCCCCTACAAGACCGATTGGTATTTGAGCGAAGATTACTTCAGCGGACGGATCGGCAGCACCGACATTTCTTTCTGCGAAGCGCACGCCAAGCGGGAGCGCAGACGGTGGACAGGGAAAGGTAACAGCACCTATCTGGAGACCTATTTCCAGGGGCTGGTGTTCTGCGCAGATTTCCACAAACATTTTCACAGCACCACGCGGCTGATCCCTCACGGCGCAAAGGCCAAACGCATGCGCGGGGAACAGGCCGTACTGTTCGAAGACCCGGAGTTCAACGAGCTGTTCACCACCACCAGCACCGATCAGACCGACGTTCGCTACATTCTGAGTAGCAGCATGCTGCAGCGACTGGTTGGCCTGGCACGTCGCTTTCCCGCCATGCGGGCGCGCTTCCATGAGGAAAAACTCATGCTGATGCTGCCTACCGGGCGCGATCTGTTCGAACCGTCCCTTTACCGCAGAGCGGATTCGCGGGCACAGCTCGAGACGCTGGCGGAGGACATCAGCACGGTGCTGCCCATCGTCGATGAGCTGAATCTGAACGCCCGGATCTGGTCAAAGCAGTAATCGTCAGCCAGACAACTTAGGCAGATCGTCTGTCCTGCTGCCCAGTTGATCGCCGAAGTATTCGATCAGTTCGACAATATGTCCGTCCGGGTCTGCAAAACATACCACCCCCTGCACGCCGATCACCGGATCCGGATCGCGCAAGGGTGCCGTGGGTTCCAGCCCGGCGTCCAGCAGGCTCTGATAAGCCGCCTGGATATTCGAGGTTAACAACGCCATCACGCGGGGCATATGCTGCTCGGCTGGCAGCTGGTCATTGACATCCACCCATTCAGGTTCCAGCCACTGAATCAGATCAATGCGGGTCTGCAGCTCATGCGCGTCCGGCAGGATCAGCTGCACCGCGCGGCCTTGCGCCCCGGCTTTCATATTGAAATTGGATCCGACGTACTCGGGCCACTTCACATCCCGGTTGTCTTTGCTGATGCGGAAGCCGAAGCGTTCATAGAATTCAATTGAGCGCTCCAGATCCCGGCAGGGCAGGATAAAATGAAATATGGATCGGACATGCCAGTCTTGAGCGCTCATGGTGCAAGCCTCCAGCCGAATGTCACACCATAGGTGCGCGGCGGATAGTAGGTTTCGAAACTGTTGTTACCCGTTGACAGGCCATCAGACACCGTCAGCCCGCGCTGATTGTCTTCATCGGTCAGGTTTTTACCGAATACATCGACCGACCACTGATCGTCCGCACTGCGCCAGATCAGGCGCGCATCCGCTGTACCGAAGCTCTCTTCCATATGGCGCGGAATATTCTGCACCCGATAGTAGACTTCGTCCTGCCAGTAGTAGTCAGCACGTGCCAGCAGCGAACCGGCGTCACCCAGGAACCATTCATACTGCGCCGACAGCGCATAGGTAAACTCAGGTGCGCGATTCAAGGTGTCGCCATCCAGGCTGATCGCGGGCGTAAACTGATAGCGATCGAATTCCGCATCCAGCCAGGTGAAGTTGGCGGACAGCGTGAGGTTGTCTACCGGTATGAAGGTCGTCTCGACTTCCAGACCCTGAATGGTGGCTTCCGCCGCGTTGTCCGTGGTGAACGAGGTAAACACCAGGAAATTAACCTGCAGGTCCTGATAATCATTGTAAAAGGCAGAAACGTTAACCCGCGCGCGATCGTTCATGAACTGGCTCTTAAGCCCGATTTCCACACTGTCGACGGTCTCCGGGTCGAACACGTCAAACTGTCCAATGGAGTAGCCACCGCCTTTATAACCTCGGGAAAAGTTTACATAGGCCATGGTGTCTTCGTTGATAAACCAGTCCAGGCCGAGCTTACCGCTCACTTCATCCCAGGACTCGCTCATGCGGCCGGCAAAATCGACGCCGAACAGGGGAATCTGCTGATATTCGTCGATGTCCTTTTCGTCTTCCGTCCAGCGTAGGCCTGCCGTCACTCTCAGGGGTAAACCGCCGTCACTGAAATCATATGACAACTGACCGAACACCGCTTGCGACTCGGTTTCAATCTCCCCTCCATTCATGAACAGGAAGCCAAATGGTGAGGTGTCTTCGAACAGATAACTGGTTTCCAGATCTTCGGTAAAAAAGAACACGCCTGCGATCCACTGCCAGGGTCCGTCGCCATTGGAAACCAGCTGAATCTCCTGCGAGAACTGATCGGTCTCCATATCCCAGTTCTGGTACTGGATCGGGTTGCTGGACATATCTATGTCCGCGTTCTGGAACCATTCGTTCTCGATGTACCCGGTAATGGCAACCAGCGAAAAGTTTTCAAAATCTACCGTCAGCCGACCGGACAACAGGGTGTTTTCCAGGTCCAGACGCTCGCGCCGGTCCTTGGCGATTTTACGCGGGTCACTGGGGTTAGGTATTGCGCCGGCATACACCGGAAGACCGGCAAAACCTTCCCGCTTTTTCTGCGAGTTGCGGCCGTTGTTTTCAAAACGCTGGGCGGTTAACAACACTTCCGCGTTATCCGACAAGGCGATTTTCAGCTTGCCGCGGATGGAGTGATGGTCGGTTTCATCGCCATTGCCACCAATCAGGTTGTCCTGATAGCCATCGTCTTTATCGGCGATAAACGATAGGCGGCCGGCAACGGTTTCGTTACCCCCGTTGATCACACCACGGACACGGCGGCGGTCGTAATTGCCGAGGGTGATGTCACCAAAGGCGGTGAAATCTGCGGTGGGCTCTGCCGTGATGAGGTTGATCGAGCCGCCCGTGGTGTTGCGCCCATACAGCGTTCCCTGGGGGCCGCGCAGTACCTCTACCCGCGTCATATCCCACATATCTCCCGGCATCGCCGAAGGCTGGCCTACATAGAGACCGTCAACGTGATAGGCAACGCCAGGGTCAAAGCCCGCCACCAGCTGGTCAGAACCGATGCCACGGATATAGGCATAGGTGACCGGCGACTGCGAGTTAGGACTGATAACCAGGTTCGGGGCTGAAAACTGCAGATCTTCAAGTTCGTCAATGCCCCGTAGATCCAGCATCTCGGTGTCATAGGCGGTGATGGCAATGGGCGTATCCTGCACCGTGGATTGACGCTTTTCTGCGGTCACAACCACTTCCTCGATCACCCCTGAAGCCTCTCCCCCAGCCGCGAAAGCGCTGCCGGGCAGAATAGCCAGAACGGCAAAAACCAATCGACGCATGCTTTTCCCCTTAATAAAACACTCGTTATATAACATTAGTTATATTAAAGGACAGGTGCAAGGAAAACTTTAACTTGCGTAAAGTCTGTCCAGGTACGTTTCAATGATGTCATCTATATGCCGGGGACTCATACGGCCCTTGGTCATCAGATACTGCACGCCGATGCCATCGATCAGGGCCACCAGCGATTCTGCTTCCCGTTTCAAGTCCAGACTCTTGCTCAGCTCCGACAACTCCACCGACTGGTGAAGAATTTCGCGCAGCCGCCCGGTCCACTCCTGATAGCGCAGTTCCTGCTCGCGGCGCATATCCCCGCTCTCTTCTGAGTGGTACCACAACGCCAGCCAGATGCGCCAGCTTGCACCCTGAGTGGCATTTTTGGGCAGCGCTTCATCAATCACCCGACGCAGCGCGGCGCGACCCTGATACTCACGGGCAGCCGCTTCCATGGCACTGCGCACCAGCTTGCCGTTTTCCTCCAGCACCTGGCCGATCAGATCATCCTTATCTTTGAAATAGTGGACCAGCGCCCCGGTGGTATAACCGGCGCGCTTAGCCACGGATCGGATCGTTGTTTTGGCGACACCTTCCGCCAGAATAGTCTGGTAGGCAGCCTCGATAAAATGCTGGCGACGACTTTCACGGTCTACAATCTTCGGCACGGGCGCGGTCCTCAGAGGCAGCCTGGTCAAGGGACCAGAGCTAGAACATGGCGATGGGATTAACGGGAGAACCCGTCCCACCGACTACTTTCAGGGGCGCTACTGTAACAAGAAAAGCACTGCGCTTCGATTGCTGGCAATACTGCGCCAGTTCGCGGGTATCCATATTGTGGATCAGCGTCATACCCATTCCGCAGATACCCAGATAATGAATGGGTAAGGGCCAGTCCTCGCACACCCAGTTCGGCTGCGGATCATGCATATAGTCGCTACCCAGCACCACCACGCCGCGTTCGTGCAGAAATTCCACACATTCGGCGTGCAGGCCCGGCATGCCATCCGCATTGGGATCGATGGGACCTTCCGCCAGCAGGCGCTGTTCGCGACCCTTGTGCACAATCAGCAGATCACCGCTACTGACCATGACCCCCTGCTCGCGTTCGGCAGCTAACAGATCATCAACCCCGATACGCACATCGCCAGTCAGATACGGGGTGCCATGCAGACGCGGAATGTCCAGCAGCACGCCTCGGGTAACCACGCCGTCAAACATGGGCGTCATGTCGTTGCGGGTCGCACCGGTGCTTTTCACATCTGTGGCTGGATAGCCGTTGTACATCTGATGCTTGACGAACACATGGCACAGCGCGTCTATGTGAGAACAGGCCACGCCATGGTGTTGTATACCGATGTAATCCAGTGCAACGGACAGGCCCGGCACACCCGGATAGTCGCAGTCGTCGCCTGCGCGCAGCATCCGATGTTCTGCCGGCCAGGGGTTATGCGGGCCGGGATCAACCGGCCACACATTACCCAGACTGATGACATGGCCTTCACTCACCAGCTTTGCGGCAGCCTGTCGAACATCGGTGGTGACCAGATTGAGCGCGCCCAGCTGGTCGCTGGCACCCCAACGGCCCCAGTTGCAGACCTTCTGCCACAGTTGTTCACAAAAAACGGGCGTAATTTCAGGAAGCTGGGCCACAGGTTACTCCTTACTGAATTCGGGTATGAGTTCTTCGCCAATGACCCCGATGGTCTCCAGCACCTCTGTGTGGGCCACTTCGCCCATCTGTACCAGACACATCAAGCGGTCCACGCCGATTTCCTGGTAACGGGCCACCTTGCGCCGACATTCTTCGACCCCGCCGACAATAAATGAATCCAGATCTTTCAGCGTCTCGTAGATTTCTTCGTTGCTGATCTCTTCGCCGACAAACTCCCGCTTCATCAGTGCCACCACGGGATTGCTGTCGGTCACATCCGTTGGATCTGGTGTTTCCGCCTGTTGTAGTGATTCAGCAGACGGCGCAGAGCGCGGATCGGTTTGACCGCGGATGGCACGATAGAAAATTTCCCGCGGAACGCGAAAGACCCGCGGCGCGGAACTGACGTACCACAGCGCAGAGCGCGGTGCGCCGCTGTCAATGGCCGCTTTCACGGACTTGCGGGCGTGCACAAACGTGAACACGCCAGCCTGGTTGTTGGTGTTGGGATTATCTGATTCCGCAATAGCTGCCCGGTAGCCTTCGAGCATGCCGCCAAAGGCGTCCACCGGTGCAAACAGCGTGGTCCCCAATACGCCGACTCCCAGTTGCCCTGCGCGTTTGAAGGAATCCGGGCTGGAGCAGGTGTGCCACAGATTTGGATAGGGGCCCTGCACCACTCTGGGTTGTACATTGCGGTCTTCCACCTGCCAGCGGTCACTGTTCCAGCTGAAGTTCTCATCCTGCCAGGCGTGGGGCAGCAGCCTGGTGAGTTCCACCAGATCTGCATTGGCCTCGTCTTCAGTAATGCCGAACGTTTCCCACTCCTTGCCACCGGACTTGGCAAGACCCACCTCGATGCGCCCCCCGCTGAGCTGGTCAAGCATGGCGACCCGCTCCGCCACGCGCAGCGGATGGTTGATGTTAAAAGGCGCTAGAATCCCCGCATGCCCGACCCGCAGGGTGCGGGTTGCGTTAGCAATGGCAGACAGCATCAACTCCGGACAGGAGCTGTAGCTGAAATCCGGTGTGCAGTGGTGCTCCACTTCCCACCAGCAGGTAAAGCCAGCGGCTTCGCCAGCTTGCGCCTGAGCCAGAGATTCCTGCAACAACTGCGGGAAGCCGCCGTTGGCATCACAATCCCTTTTCTGAATTTCGGAGAAAAGGTCAAACTTCATTTTTAAGCGCCTTATCGTTTATATAACAACGGTTATAATATAAAGCGTGCTGAGGGTAAAGCACTTTCCCCGGCGCAAAGTCGATCGGAACTTCGAGTTGAGCCGGTCACTCAGGGATCAGCGCTGTTAACGCCCGCGACGCATCCTGACGCCGTAAATTGACCCGCTGTAGGGGCGCAGCTAGACTGACAATTCCAGCAGACGAGGACTTTTCGGGTGTCTTTGCAAAACGGCCTGACATCGCGTTTGGTTCTCATCGCATCGGTGTTGGCCCTGACTGCCTGCGCTTCCACATCACAACACCACAACCCGGAACAGCGTCAACTACTGCTCTCCGGTGAAGTCCTGTTCGACGAATCAGTGCCCGCAGCCGCACCGGTTGAGCTGTTTCAACTGACCGATGAAATGAGACAATGGCTGACAAACCACGCCACCAATCACCCCTACGCAAAGACCCGGCTACGGCGTCTGTTACAGGCCATGCTGGATGACGGGTTGCTTGACCTCGACTACGAGATCAACCGCAGCTACACCGCACAACAGACATTCGCACAACGCACCGGCAACTGCCTTTCATTTTCCATCCTGTTCGTCGCCCTCGCCCGCGAACTGAGGCTGGATGCTGAGTTTCAGCTGGTAGAAATTCCGCCAAGTTTCAGTGCCGAAGAAGAACTCGTGCTGCTTAACAACCACATCAACGTACGCATCAAAGGCATCAGAAGCGATGTTAATCATGTGCAGGATCATATCGTCGACTTCAACAGCATCGAGTACAACGGCAACTACGATACCCACCGGGTTTCCGATGCTTACGCGACCAGTCTCTATCATGGCAACAGAGCAGTCGAATTCATGGGCACAGAACAGTATGAGGCCGCATTCCGCCAGCTCAAACGCGGTCTTGAACTGGCACCAGACGTACCAGGGCTGTGGATCAATCTGGGCGTTCTGTATGCACGCATGGAACACTGGCAGGAAGCAGAAGCCGCCTACCGAACGGCCCTGGATCTTGATGCGAATAACAAGTCCGCGCTGGTCAACCTGGCGCGCGTCATGCGTCAATCAGGCAACACGGAACAGGCAGAGCGGCTGGCTCAGCGAGTCCAGCGTTACATGCAGAATAACCCGTACTTTTACAGCCAGCACGCTCGCGAGGCCATCTCCCGAGGTGAACTGGACAAGGCGCTCGCCTTACTACGTAAGGCCATTGCGCTGAAAGACGACGAACACCAGTTCTATCATCTGCGGGGGATCGCGCTGTACCGTCAAGGCGAGTTGCAGGCCGCCAGGCAGAGCCTGCAGGAAGCAAAGAACGTTGCGCATCGCGCAGACCTGCAGAATATTTATCAGCGCAAGCTCCGCGCCTTCGAAGCAGAATCTACCTGATTCGTTTCACCCGGATGGATTTGCCGCCACTTGCTTTGCGCAGCTGAAACGAACGTAAACTACTGGCACGGATGGTGACCACATCGTCCACCGCCAGGCGCAGGCGACTGGAGTCCAACTGCTGCCAGACCTGCTTATTGTCCAGTGTCACGAGCAACTTGTTATAGGCTGTCTTATCCAGATCAACAACTCGCGCCGCGATCTCTTCACGCTCATCCTGCCGCACGACAGGCTTACCAAAATGTGCTTCTGCGGACTGCACTTGAGCGCCCTCTGACTGCGTCTGTGCCTGCTTCTGCGTCGAGTCGGCAGCATGATCAGCGGAATATCGCGCATCAACCAGATCATCGTAACAGGCCAGGCGCATGGCTGTATCCACCATTCCCCGGCAGTTCATCAGCTGCGGGTCTGCGTATCCCAGCGGGGAAATACCGCCTGCCATTACCAGGATAGCTATTATGCTTCGCAAATTCATACTCTAACCTCCTCTCTGCCAAGCAAAAAAAGAAGCCCCGGGAATAATTTCACGAGGCTTCTCAGAACGGATTAAAACAAGTTCATCAACAGATCAGAACTTGTACTCCGCACGTCCATAGTAGTAACGACCCAGGGTATCGTAGCTGAACTGAATCGTGTTCATGTCATCATACGCGGTGACATAGGGCGGATCTTCGTCCGTTACGTTACGCACACCCAGGGTCAGAGTGATGTCATTGACCACGTAGTAGCCCTGCACATCGAAGTACCAGATGGCGTCGGCTGAATTGTCGAGGTTGGCCGGAGCCGCGTCGATGTCATCCGTTTCGCCCATGTACTTGGCGGTGATGTTGGCGCCCCAACGATCATTGGTCAGCGTTGCGCTCAGGTTACCCTGCAGCTCGGCAAAGGTGGCTGGATTACCGAAGGCGGGATCGCCGCCGAAGTAACCTGCCAGTTCCACAACTTCTCCGCCGGCAAAGGGCAGATAGTCATACTTTTCCAGGTAGGTACCGACCATGCGCAGGGCCAGATTGCCCAGCCCGGTATCGAAGTCGTAATCAACCTGGAAATCAATACCGCTGGTTTCATAAGTCGCCAGATTGGCTTCGGTCTGCAGAACGCCCGACAGCTGACGATTTGAGTTACGTCGAGTTGGCGCAGAAGGCGAAGGTGTTTCGTCAACGCCCGGGAACGCGGGTCCTACGATAAACGCACAAAGCGGGTCTGAGAAACCTACGCTAGCGTAGCAGGCAGAAACCACTTCCGATGTGGGCGCGGTGCCGATGGCATCTTCGATTTCAATATCGAAGTAATCGATAGACACGGTCAACCGATCCAGGAAGGACGGCGTGAACACCACACCAAAGGTGAAGGACTCAGAAGTCTCAGGCTCAAGGTTCGGGTTGCCGCCCTGCAACGTGGTGGCCTGGAAGGTCGCCAGGTTGAAGTCAGGGGCTAAGCCATCTGCCATACAGTTGGCCACGGTCGTGGGATCAGTACCGGACGTGCCATAGTTCCGGCATGGGTCGGTATAGCTCTCTGCCGATTGCTGCACGCCAAGGAACAGTTCACTGATGTTTGGCGCTCGGAATCCCTCTGAATAAGTCGCCCGGAAGCGGATATCTTCAATGGGCATCCACTCTGCAGCGACCTTGTACACGGTATCTGAGTCACTCAGAAAATCGACATCGGTGTAGCGCGCGGATGCTTCCAGATTCAGCATCTTGGCGCCCGGCACTTCTGACAGCAGCGGGAAGACCATTTCCGCGTAAACTTCATCCACCTCGTATTTACCGCTGGTTACATTACCTGGGGTAAAGGCAATTGCGCCAATCGCGGCACCACCATCCGGGTTGGATGAAGCCTTTTCGCGACGATTTTCGTAACCCACCGCCCAGCCGATCTTACCTCCTGGCAGTTCCAGATCACCCAGGTCACCCTGCACGTTGAAGTTAAACAGATTCAGGGTGGAATCTTCCTTGGTGTTCACACCCACAAAACCATAGGCCACCTGGGCCGGCGTCATGCTGTTGCTTTCAAACGGGTTGAAAATACCCGGACAACCATTGGTGGCTGCCGCACACAGGACCGGGTCCATCATGTTTTCGATGTTGGGACGATTCGGCCGACCTTCGTCGCGCTGACTGTCTTCCCACTTGGCAATCATGATGGTGGTGTCCCAGGTCCAGCCATTTTCGAACTCACCGTCGAGACCAGTTGAAATCCGCCAGGTGTTGACATCCTGAGTAAATCGACGCCCACCACTTTCCGTCAGGCGACGCGAAGTCGCGACTGCCTGCGGGGTCGTACACTGCGGATTACCCGCACACAGGACATCACCATACGGATTGTCCGGATGAGCCTGCCCGGTCAGCCAGCCGCCGAAGGTACCCACAGGGGCCAGTAACTGGTCGGATTCGCGGTTGGAGTAGTTCAGTTCAAGATTGGCATTGATCACACCTAAGGGACCTGCATCAACGATCTCGTAGTTAACGGCCGCATAGGCGCTATACACATCCTGCGGAGTAGCCAGATAGCTCAGCGCTGCGAAGTTGAATGAGTCGGTCGCCTCATCGAAGGGACGCGAGCCGCCAGGGATCGCGACCTGCGCGCCGGTTACCGTGCCATCAATCAAAGGCGTAAACGACGCAGGCGTGGTGGTGGGACTACCGCCGCAGATGGTGCGCACACCGTCATCAAAGAACGGACAGGCAGAAAAGCCACGATCACCCTGGCGAATCTCATCACGCTTGGTCATCTGTGCGCTGAGCACAAAGTTGCCGCGATCAAAGGTATTGCCGAAAGTTACCGCCAGATTGAACTGATCACCGTCGCTTTCGTCGGTCACGTCATAGCCGAAGTCAATGTCGACACCTTCATAGTCCTGCTTGGTAATGATGTTGATTACACCCGCGATGGCATCCGAACCATAGACCGTAGATGCGCCATCGCGCAGTACCTCTACCCGTTCGACAATGGCCGCCGGAATGGCGTTCAGATCAACATAGCCATCCACCGCGGCTGAAGCAAAGCGCTTGCCATTGACCAGGGTCAGAGTCCTGTTCGGACCCAGTCCACGCAGGGATACGGTGGCTACGCCGGGATTACCGTTGTTCACGGTAGAACCGAAGTCACCACCGTTTACGGCTGGGATGTCCTGGATAAAGTTCTCCAGGGTCAGATTACCCGACAGCATGAAGTCATCTTCTGACAACACGGATATCGGGCTGATGCTGGATGAGTCACTGCGCTTGATGCGACTACCAGTGACGACCACTTCCTCCAACACAAGCTCATCGTCAGCAGCAGAGGCCGGGACGATGGGGAAGATGGCAATCATGGTGGCACAGAGCAGCCACCCGATCGCCTTCAGGTTTTGCGAATCTCGCAACATAAAACCCCCTAATGGTTTGTTTAATGGTTTTTTGGCCCACGCAGGTGCGCTCTCCAGGCCAGTGGCGTGGAATCTACAGAAACTTCCATTAAATTTCCATTATTTGAATTGAGGTATTTTTATGTATGCAATTTAATTGTCTTTAATCTCCTTTTGAGACGTCGGTTCTTCTAGATTAGATGCACCATGATGCAAATTGGTTGCAAACAACTCTTCTAAGGGGTGAGGTTTTCATCGAGCAGAGAAGGGTTTCGTAGACGTTCGGACGCCTGCGAGCGAACAGAAATTGGGCTAACGACCAAATTGAGCCTTTGTGACCCAGATTGGGCAGTCACCCGAATACTCGACTATACCTAAAGGACCTAATAATTCTTTATGGGAGCCTGCTTTGCGTACCTGCCTGTTCATTACTCTGATTTTAGTCTTCCCAACCACGCTGGTTCAGGCCGACGAGCGCCAGGTACTGGAATCCACGTTGATCGCGCTGGCGCAATCTGCTCCAGGCTCATCGACCTGGATACCGGCCCAGGAGGTCGCAAGCCGTGACCGGGTTCGCTATCAGTTGGAAATGATCAGTCATGCGAAGCAACCGCTTGCCAAGCTGCAGGCCGCAATCCCAGTGCCGGAAAACGCCACCTATATCTCCAACAGCGCTCAACCCGCGCCTTCCCTGGCCAGTGTTGATGGTGTGAAGTTTGCTGCCGTGCCGCTGATCAGAGTGGAACGCCAGACAGACGGCACATTGGCGCAAACAGAAATCCCCCAATCTGAATACCGAGCTCTGGCTTGGCAGATCGCCGCACTCAATCCGGGTGAAGCAAAGAACCTATCGATCGAAGTAGTAATAGATTAGGCAAAATACTATGCAAACTCTCAGTTCCATCCTGCAATGCGGACGATGGTGGTTGTTGGCGTGCGTGCTCGCCAGCGCGTCGCTCAGCGCGGTTGCGGCGCCGCCAGCTGGATCCACCATCGGCAATCAGGCGACCGTCACCTACACCGATTACACCGGCAACACGGTCAGCGTTTCCTCCAACCTGGTGCAGAGCACTGTGGCGGTGGTTTATGTGGCCCCCATCATTACCGGCACCATCGATATGGACGCCCAGCTTGGCGTCACCGTCAATCTGCCGTTTACCATCACCAACGCCAGTAACACTGAGGATGCCTTTGACCTGAGTTTGACGGATGTGGCCGGTGGCTTTGGTTTTGACGCAGTCACGCTGTATGCGGACACCAACGCAGATGGTATCCCGGACAGTGATACACCCTACGCTGTCGGCGGCTCACCCGACCTGACCCTGCCGTACGAGGGCAGTGCCAGTTTTGTTGCCGTTACAACGCTACCCAACTCTGGCAGTGGCACCGACCAGGTCAGCTTTACCGGGCAAAGCAGCAATGGCACCAACCTGAGCGCCACGGATACCTCCACGGTGACTATCCAGGACGATGCTCAAGGCTTGATCAGCGCTTCGATCGGCCTGAGCAACACCCAGGGCACACCGGACGGACAGGACAACACTGTCGATGAAGGCACCCAATATACGGTGAGCATTGCGTACGAGAATACCGGCGACCTTGCTATTACGGCCCTGACTTTCAGCACTACAGCAGATTCGGAACTGTTACCCACCGGCATGCGCTACATCAGCGGCAGTGAATCGGGCGCGGATACGTTCACTGAATCCGCCAACGACATCACCGCAACTGTCAACTCCGTCGCTGCGGGTGCTTCGGGTATTGTCAGTTTCGCGGTTAAGGTGCCCACCGGTACGCCAGCTTCACAGTTGACGGTACAGGCGGATTACGCCTATACCGATGCCGCAACCAACCCCCGCACCGGCACCACCAATCAGGTGCCATTTACCGTACTCGATGCGGCGGCGGTTACGCTGACCGATACCAACGACAACGCGGATGGCGATGGCGATGCGACCATCGCAACGGTAGCCAGCGGTGTACCCGGCAGTTTTGTTGATTTCGAACTGCGCCTGACTAACGATGGCAATGACAGCGACCGATTCGACATTACGGTGGCGAATACAGACTTTCCCAGCGGTGTAACCTTTACCCCGCTGGGCAGCGATGGCGCCACCCCGCTGACAGATTCCAACGGCAACGGTATCGTCGATGTCGGCCCGCTTGCGGCAGGTGCGACCGCAACCCTGTTTGTGCG
Source organism: Pseudomonadales bacterium (assembly GCA_040222775.1). GTDB lineage: Bacteria > Pseudomonadota > Gammaproteobacteria > Pseudomonadales > Azotimanducaceae > UBA4421. The sequence goes on along the minus strand of JAVKCL010000015.1, from coordinate 7,446 downwards.
CGCACAGCTGCCCGGCAATGCCAGCGGCACAGCCCTGGACGCTGTGGTCAGCGCAACCTCCATTACATCGGGCAGCGCCACCGACGACGTCACGCTGACCTTAAGCGCAATCGCTGACGCTGCAGATGTCGACCTTGAAGGCAGCAATGGCGGCGGTCGCCAGGGCGATGGCGCAGGCACCACTTCGCCTGTGGATACCCTGGTACTGGATGCTGCCAATCAGGGTCAACTGCGCCTGTTTATCGCTAACACGGGTAGCTCTCAGGTCGACCTCTATGATCTGGCCACCGTCGAAGTTGGGCAGTCTACTGTCCCTGCAGGTTGGGACGTCCGCCTGTTCCGCGATCTGAACAATGACGGTGTGGTGGACGATGGCGAGCCACTGATCACCATGACCGATACCTTGATCCCGGGTGCTGAAGAATCTGTAGTTGCCGTCATCGATGCCTCTGCGGCCTCAACCGCCGGTTCTCACGACCTCGTCTTCAGCGCCACCAGCACCGAAGATGGCACAACCCAGGATGTGCTGGCATACACGGTGACCATTGCTACCGCCGACAGCCTGGCGGCGACCGCACCCGTAACGGACGCTACGACCCCCGTCGGACAGAGCGTCGAATACAGCCTGACTCTGGTTAACAACGGCAATCAGAGCACCGGCGCAATCACCCTGAGTAGCACGGACAGCAATGTCGGGGGCAGCGGCTTCACCAGCCTGTTGTTTCCGGACGCGGATTGCGACGGTACCGCCGACGGTGCGGCTACCACCAGTCTGGCTGCACTGGCAGCGGGTGCGAGCACCTGTGTGCTGGTCCAGGTCAGTGCGCCGGCCGATGCGGATGGTGCCCCCAATGTAACGACGGTCACCATTACACCCACCAACGGTGCCGCCACCAGCCTCGATTTCACCACCGAAACCGAGGCCGACGGTTTTGCGGTGATCAGCAAGCGGCAGTCCGCGGACGATTCCTGTGACGGTACCGCTGACGGTCCTTTTGGTACGACGGTCATCACCGTTGATCCCGGAAACTGCATTGTTTACGAAGTGGTGCTCACCGCCACCCAGGGCGACCTCACGGAGGTGGTTATCAACGACCAGGCACCGGCATTTTCCAGTCTGATTCATCAGGCCGAGTTGACGGTGACCGGCACCGGCGCAAGCTCCGACACGATCAGCGTCGCATCGCCACCGGCAGCACCGGCGGCATGCGATGCGACCAACGCAAATCGAGGCTTCGACGTAACCAGCGACGCAATCGCCGTCAACGTGTGCAATCTGGAAGAGAGCGCCACGGCCACCCTGATGTTCCGCGTGCAGGTTGAACCCTAGAGCCCGGCAGCATGCACAAAGTGCATACCCTCACCGCAGGATTGTGGCTCGGTTTATTGCTCGTTTGTAGCGCCGCTTCGGCGGCGCCGCCGACGGGCGAACGACTCATTTCTCAGGCATACGCATCCTACGTCGACCCCAGCGCAATACCTGTAGCGCGCCTGGAGTCTGAGCGGGTGGTGGCCATGGCGACCCATCCGCCTGGCACGCCAGGCGGCAATAATCACCTGACCTGCGCGCGCGGCGATATCCCTGCTGCAGACCGTTTGGTGTTGTCCCAGCACTGGACGACTGTAGCAGCGCCTCGGACCACAGAGCGGTTGTTTTATGGCTTCGACATATTCAATCCGACCAGCACGCCCATGGAAGGTGTCACACTGCCTGGTATGCCCGGCACCCTGTTTACTGAAATCGAGCTGGCAGAAAATTTTGTCCTTGGCTGGCGACACGAACTGCCCGGCGGTGTGTATCTGGCCGTGCGATCCCAGTTGGGAACCTATAACGACAACACCTCAGTCAACCGTAACCAGGTGGTCGGCGTGTTCGCCACCCGCCCCATCGCACCACAATCTATTCAGACCTTTACGATCGAATTGGCTGCCACCGACGCTAGAGCCCCTGGGATATTTCATCCGTTGATTGATGCCGAGACAGATTCGTTTGCGTGTAACTGGCGCCCGCCGGACGAAGTCCGCACCAGTCGGGTATCCAATATCGAACTGCTGGACAGCCAGGGTAGCCCTGCTGCCTTCATAGACCCTGCGGGCAGCCAGGTGCTGCAGGTTTTTTATCAGGACTGGGACGATGATGAGTTGCCCGTAGAAGTTACCACCATCGAAGGCGAGCGCTTGCCACTGGAATTGCAACGCACGGTCAACGACTTTTTCGCCACCACGCTCACCCGCATTGACCCCGTGACCGATCCCCGCGATATTGATCCAACCGACGATATTCTTCAGGTGACAGCGGAAACTGAAACCCTGAGCATTCGCGTCGGCGACGACCAGCCTGAAACCATCAGCAGCGCACGCGATTACCCGATCGCAAATGGACGCCAGATACTGGCCGAAATTGCCATCAGCAAAACCACACCAGATCAGCAGGTCGCGGTAGGGGACGTTGTCAGCTACCGCATCGAACTGGCCAACAACAGCAGCCTGCCGATCGCTGACGCTACGCTGATGGATCGCCTGCCGCGCGGTTTCCGCCTGCTCGAGCGCACGATTACTGTGGACGGCGTAACTACCCCAGCCTCGCCCGGACAGTATTTCCATCTACCGCTGGGCACACTGGCGCCAGGCGAATCGCATCACATCGAGTACGCCGCTCAGGTGCTGCCCAGCGCCATCGGCACTCCAGCCATCAACAGCGCTCAGGTGAGCGGGCAACAAGGCGGCATCGACATTGCTTCAGCAACGGTCTTCGAACGGGTTTACGTGCACGCACCCCTGTTTCACGAAGACGCAACGATACTGGGTCAGGTGTTTGCCGACTGTGATGGAGATGGAAACCGCGGTCTGGCTGAATCCGGGCTGGCCGGGACGGTTATTCGCCTGCTCAACGGTCGCCAGGTGCTGACTGACGCCGAAGGGAAATTCAGTTTCGGCCGGGTACGCCCGGGTAAAACCCTGATCTGGTTGCCGGACAATGCCAGCCACACCCGCCAACTGCTTGATCCGATCGCCGGGGAAATCAGGCGGGTGGATTTCGCTGTAGCCGACTGCGACGCGGGTGCTGATTTGCAGCAGCATTTACCCACTGCTGAGGGAAATACCGAGACGCCAACACCACAATGGACAGAATCGAACAAGACTTTCGAATTCGTCGACGTCCCCGAGCGCGTGGCCGGCCCAACGGCCACGCTGGTGGTCAAATCGCCCCTCGGGACCACAGTTGAGCTACGTGTTAACGACCAGGTTGCTGGACCCGCCCATGCCGGCAACCGCTGGCAGAACGACGCTACGCGGGCACAGTATCTTGAGTTTGTCGGTGTGCCGCTGAGCATGGGCGAGAACAGCCTGCAGGCCACCCTGACCGATGCCTTCGGCGTAGCACGCGGCACGATCGAGACGCCTGTCGTGCGTAGCGGTGATCCCTACACATGGCGCATGGATTCTGCCCGGGAGCTGACCAGTAATCCCGGCAGAGCGCAACAGTTACGTTTCAGTCTGCTCGATCAACGTGGCCACCAGGTCGCCCAGGATCTGCCAGTCACCATCACGCTGACAGGGGCTACCTGGGGTACGCCGGATGCGGACAACCTGCAAAACGGCCTGCAGACGAGAACAATGCAAGGCGCACTCGACCTGGAGCTGCTCGTTCCGCCTGCTACCCATAGCGCCATTCTGCAGATCAACAGCGGCAACGTGACGGAACAGTTCGACCTCAAGTTTGCGCCGGAAGGGGATGCTTTTGCCTTAGTGGGCCTCCTGGAAGCAGGCCACGCAAAAAGACACAGCACCGCTGGCCGGGACGAAGCGATCAGTGAAAAGTACTATCAACCCAGCAATACGGATCAGCGCGCTGCTGTTTTTGCTCAAGGTGAGGTCAGCGAAAATTATCACCTCACCCTGGTGTGGGACTCAGCCAAACCCCGCCAGGACGACTGGCAGAACTCACGCATCTCAGATACGGACTATCACAGCTACGGTGACCAGTCACAATCACTGACCACCGGGCAATCGTCGCGCAAGCTGTTTGCGCGGCTGGAAGGCGAGAACGACTGGTATCAGATCGGCGACCTGACACCACAGCAACCCTTTCGTCAGGCGCGTGCTTCGCGCTACCAGCGGCGAGCTTTCGGCATACAGCAGCATTGGCAGCGCGACGGTTGGCGTATCGACAGCTTTGCGGCCGAGGCCGATGAGCAGGAAATCGTCGAAGAATTCCGTGCCCGCGGCACCAGCGGCCCGTTTCAATTGAACTATGACCGCATCCAGCGTGGCCGGGAAACAGTCGAGATCATCGTGCGCTCCCACTTCGGCGTGGAAACCGATGTGCGCACCCTGGCGGCGGACGACTACCGGCTGGAGTATCTGTCAGGGCGCCTCCTGCTCACTGAACCGCTGGCTGCGGGAACCGGTGATGGCGGCGAAGTCTACCTGCGCGTGCGTTACCATGTCGACGAACGAGCGCCTGCTTACTACGACATCTATGGCGCCAGCGTGTCGCGGCAGTTTGGCTCCGCAAACATCGGCGTTAATACCGCTGTCGAGAGCGGCGGCGGACACGACTATCAGCTCTCAGGCTTGCAACTCGAATACCAGCTGGGCCCAGGGACGGTGCTGTTCGCGGACGCTGCCCGGTCCCGCGATACCGGCACCACAGCTGTCAGTGGTGTACTCAACAACAATGCCAACGCTGATGATAGTGGTCACGCGCAGTATGTATCGCTCAGACACCGTAGAGATCATCTGACGCTGGACGCCGAATTCAGTCACGCAGAAGACGGTTACGTGAACAGCGGTGCGGCCATCCCACCCGGTGTGCTGGACGCAAAAATTGATGCTCAGGTGCAGCTGAAACCTGCCCATGACCTGCAGCTGAACGCGTCCCACACAGAAGTGGACGGCCTCGCGACGGTCAGTGCCGGGGTCAGTGACGCTGGCCGTGGTATCTACAGCTACCAGCCGGGCGCCGGCTGGGGCCTGGACGTCGGACTGGGCTTTGCGCGCTTTGAGCGCGATGCGTCCAATCCGGATGAAAGCGGGGTCAGTTTCGAATCCAGGTATCTGTATGGCGGCGTCCGCTACCAACCCGCAGGTCTGAAAAACCTGAGTCTGTCCGCATCGATGCAACAGGACTTTGACAGCCCCCGCCGCGCCATCGGCTCACAGATACGCTATGCACTGGGCGAGCGCAGCGACGTCTGGCTCGGCTGGAAAGGTCGCAATCAGATGGACCGGCAGGATCGGCCGGACGATTCTCACTTCGACAGCGAGTGGGGCTTTGGCCTGGAACACCGCTTCAGCCAGAACCTGCGTTTGTCAGGTGGCATGAACACACCCAATGGTCTCACCGACAGCGACCGTGCCGCGTTGGGCCTGGAATACAACAACACCGAGCTCCATCAGGACTGGGACCTTTCTATCACCGGTGAACGCATCCTGGATCTGGGTGGCAGCGGACGGCACGGTTACGGGTTTTCGTCTCAACTCACCCAGGCGGACAATGGCCAGCGCTATACCCGTGTAGGTCTGGAATGGGAACACGGCACGCAACAACGCACCACATTGCTGGCGGAAGTGGTACGCCGTGCCTGGCGCGACTGGGCCTGGTTGATCCGCACACGCCTGGAAGACAGCCGGGGTTCGACCCGACAACGGCGCGATGTTGATGTCGGCTTCGCTTATCGTCCGCAGCAACGTGACCGCTGGAGCATCCTGGCCAGCGCTGACCTGCAGCAGGATGACAACGCGCAACATGTGACACTGCGTTTGAACGGCGAGCGGGCCCTCACGCCGAAGACCTTTTTGAATCTGCGCCTGGCAAGTCGGTCCAGCAGGCACACCGAGCCTTACAGCGCAGCCAATCGACAATTGCTGGTGGCCGCCCGGCTGCGTCACCAGTTGACCGAGCGATTGCGCCTGAGTGGTTTTGTCAGCCACACCCGCGCGCCGGGAGAAGGCAGCTCGGCCGAAGGCTATGGCCTGGATATGCGCACCGAATTGAATGCCAGCGTGGGTGTCACCGTCGGCTACAACCGCTTCGCCTACCGCGACCGCGTACTGGATGTCAGCTCTGAGGAGCACAGAGGCTGGTTTGTCAGTCTGGATGCAGTGTTCGATCAGAACACCCTGACCAGCTTGTTAGGCAGGCTGCGATGATGAAAAGTCTTGCCAAGCTGCTGTTACTGACCATGGCGCTGTTGGTTGCAATGCCCACCACAGCCGCACCACACTGCGACGGCGCCTGTTTTAAAGTCGGGCCGAGGCTCGCTTCAATTGACAGCAGTGAGAGCCAGATTCTCGACCTGGTGCTGGGCGGTCTGCTCGATTCCGGGGTGGCGATCGAACTGGTGGACGCAGATGGCCTCGCACAGGTGGATGTGGACCTGGTCCGCGTCCTGTCGCTGCTGTCGGTGGATGCTTCGGTGGTCAATCCACAAAGTGTGCTCGATGCACGCAACGTCACCCTGACAGAGTATTTTACCGCCGTCGCAACCGCCGTTGCGGAGCAGGGTTTCGTGCTTGGCGGTGACAGCGGTGGCGGCCTGTTCAACAACCTGTCACTGGGGGTGCAGACCTTCAGCCTGGGTGACCTGATCAAGGTGAGTAACGGCGCTTCAGTGATGAACGTACAGTTGGATGCGCTGTCGCTGATTATTCTCGGCGTGCAGGCATTTAACGCCGAGAATGTCGCTTCAACAGGCACCGCCCCGACTCAGATTTCGCTGACACCGCTGCTCACCCCGCTCGGCCTGGCCGGCGTAGTGGATGGTGTATCTGCACGACTGAGCGTCATTGAGCCACCCACCATCGGCTGTGGACCAGAAGGCACGACACTTTACTCAGCAGCCATTCGACTGAAGCTCGACATCGATCTACTGAGCACCCAGGATGCAACGCTGCTCGCGCTGTTGGGCATTCCGGCCTTCACCAGCCTCACCTTGCTCGATCCGCTGGAACTCTACCTGGACGTTGTGCAGGCCGAAGCCAGTCTGGATTCTGTTGATCCAGTCACACTACTCACGGGCTTAACGGGCCGTTTCGGGCTGGTGAACGCCTTTCTCGGTGAAATTCCGGACGCAACATTTTTTAATCGCACCCAATCGGCTGCAGACCTGGATGCTGCGCTGACGGTGGCGGACATCGCGTCCCTGGACCTGGACCTGAATGCCGTCGGTCTGGGCGTGTTTGGGAGTGTCGCTGTCGTCGATGTAGACGCAAAAGCTTCCACTTATGATGCGGCGGCAGTCGTGGCAACCTCGCCGTTGGCACTGGGTCCGATCTATCCAGACACCACCAGCGCCGGCAGCAGCACCACCATGATCACACAACTGATCAGTGACCTGGTCAGCAGCGTCAATGAACCCGGCAACCTGGTCCTGACAGCGACCGTGCTGGGCATAGAACTCACCCCGGTGACCAACCTGGTGATGACCTATGCGACGGATC
>JAVKCL010000014.1:0-28061 GCA_040222775.1 Pseudomonadales bacterium | reverse complement strand
CAGCCCCTGCCTGACGCTGGAGGCCAGGCTCTGGCAGTTGATCGAGCGGAGCGACACTACGCGTTGACAGCCGCGTTCCACCCGGTCCGTGCTGTAGCCTCGGCAGAGGCTCACCAGGCCCAGGCAGGCGCGGTACCCGTGTTCGGGATGGCGCCGGCTCTCCAGTTGCTGCTGCACCACCTGTCGGGTGCAGGGGCCGATGTCCACGGCCCAATTCAGGAAGCGCCCTGGCGACCACTCCCGGTGTGCCCGGTGGGAGCTGGGCATGTGATCCATCAGCGTACTGAACCGCTCCTGGCCGCGGCGACGGTGAACTGCCACCCGGTTCCCCTTATGCAGAACCTCCACCGTTTCGGCCGTCAGGCGCACATCCAGCGTCTGGCCCACCAAGGCATGGGGCACGCTGTAGAAGCGCTTGTCGACGCTGATGTGGTAGTCGATGCCAGGCTTGGCCTTGCACCACTCCGCGTACTCGTAGGGCGCCACGGGGAGCGGCCTGAGGGCCGGGGCATCCAAGCGTTCGTACAGGTCCCGGCGGCAGACATCCTGTCCCTGGAGGGGCCGGTTGTTCAGGTCTGGCAGCAGGTCGGCAATGGCCCGGTTGAGTTCCGCCAGAGTGAAGAAGGTGTGGTGACGCAGGCGGGCCAGTATCCAGCGTTCAACGATCTGCACTGCCACTTCGGCCTTGGCCTTGTCCTTCGGCTTGCGGGGACGGGCCGGCAGTACCGCCGTCCGGTAGTGGGCCGCCATCTCGGCATAGGTCGCGTTGATCTGCGGCGTGTAGCGGTTGGGGTCGGTGACCCCAACCCGTAGGTTGTCGGGGATCTGCAGCTCGGTGACCCCACCGAAGTAGCGGAAGGCCCGCTGGTGGGAGGCGATCCAATCCGGGAGGCCCTGACTCCAGGTGGCCTCGGCGTCGGTGTAGCTGGAGGCGCCGAGCACCGCCACAAAGACCTGTGCAGTGCGTATTTCACCCGTCTGCCGGCAGACTACCGGCACGGTGGGACCGCAGTAATCGATGAAGGTCTTCTCACCGGCACGATGTATCTGGCGCATGCTGCGCCGCTGCTGCTGGCGCCATAGCCGGTAGCGGTGACAGTACTGGCTGTAGCGGTAAGCCGCTGCCTCATGTACGGACACGTATTCCGCCCGCAGCAGTTGTAGCGTCACGCCCTTGCGCTTGAGTTCCTGGTGGATGCCGAAGCAGTCCGGTTCGACAAACCGGGAAGGTGGTTGCACCGCCGGGAACAGCAGGCGCTCTATCTGGGCCTCGTCGGTGCCCTCCGGCGCAGGCCAGCCAATCCCACGGGCCTCGGCGAGGTGGAGGTACTTGCAGACCACACCTTTGGAGACGCCACAGGCCCGGGCGATCTTCTCGTTACTGAGTTTGGCCTCATGTTTGAGGCGCAAAATATCCATGATCTTACGCATTGGAATCCTCGATGCGGGCATTCGTCCCTCCTGGCAGGCAAAAGGGAACGGGTATGCCGTAATTTCGTTAAGAATTCCAGCGAGTTAGGTGAGATTCCGGACGAACGTGACCGCCGGTTCCGGCAACTTGACCGACGATTCCGGGGAAAGCCCAAAAATCGGTCACGATGAAACGGAATGGGCGGTCACGATCACCCGGAACAGGCGGTCACGTTGAAACGGAATGAGTGGTCACGTTGGTCCGGAATACGCATCCACCAGGGAATACAGGTTCGCGCTGGCTTTGACGCCCTTGACCGAATCGCTAAAAATCCAGTTTTTCCGTTTATGCAAAGCTTTGCATAAACGGAAAAACTGGTTGTTTGCTGGATCGCTACGGAGTGGGCAGCGGGCGGCGAACGTGATGAGCCTGATCCAGAGCGCGAAGATCAACGGTCTCGACCCGCAGGCTTACCTGCGCGATGTACTTGAGCGTCTACCCAGTACGAAGTACTCAGCGATCGACAGCCTCCTACCGCACAACTGGAGTTCGGCTATCAAGGTGTAATCGCCGGACGCTTACTCAGGTTCGACGAAGATTCTGAGCAACGGAACTTGCCTCGAACATTATCCCGCGAAATCATTGAGTGGATACCGGATCGGCGTCGGACAGTTTTACTTACTCCTGCCTGATTAACGCCTGGGCAGCGCAAATAAAGTTAGGGATGTGCATGTAGGGCAACACGTTGAGCTTGAGGTCGTTAGCCTTACCGTTAGCAAAACCTGCGAAGACAATGTTTGCAGCGCTGGCATTGCGCACATGGGCCCAAACCTGAAAGAACCTCAGGGTTTTCTGATCCACCGGCTCCCCGCCTGCTGCCAGGTAACACGTCATAAACTTGTCCCAATCAATTCCAGCCCCAGTGGTCAACTGCACATAGGCAAGCTCCTCTGCCGGATCACCAATGTGCGCATACTCCCAGTCGAGGATGACCGAAAGCTCATTCCCCTCCAATAATATGTTGTGAAACCCTAGGTCCCCGTGAATCAGTGCAGGCTTGCCCGGGCGTTCCGGTAGGTGATCGAAAAGCCAACCATATAACGCTGCTAAAGCCGGTGATGGACTATGTGTCTCTGATCGCCAATAGCGATACCAATCACGCAGATAACGTTCAACGTTTTCCCGGCGTGACATTTCCCAGCGCTCAAAATTGATCGATTCAGTAAGCTCCCCGAGTTCCGATAACACCGGAAGTGTATGGAGACGAGCCGCATGTCGCGCCAAGACGTCTGTAAGCGTTTCCGGTATATCTGTCGTGGCACCGAAAATGCTTCCCCCTAAACGGCCCTTAGAGCGACGCATGACTATAAAGTGCCCGCCAGGTAGCAAGCGGTGCTCCGTATCAAGCCACAGCACTTCCGGAGACAGGTAGCCGATTTTGCGCAGTACCTTGATGAGTTCGTATTCCCGTGTAAGATCGTGACAATCGTTGTGTAACGCTGCGGTGTCACTAATCTCCCTACGAATCACGAACTCGCCATTCAGGCTGCCACCCGTGCAACCAAACAACGTCGTTTCTTTTCCAAAACCGCCCGACAACGACTCCAGAAACGTGACTTCGATCGTCGGATCATTAAACCTGTCACGCAGGTAGTGGCTGAGCTTTCCCCGGGATATTCGCACGTTTTCAAAACCATCGACGGCATCTGCGTCGGGGCCCACCTGATTGAGCAAGTCAGCAGACTCGAAGTCGACGAGAAGATGTAGTAGATCTTCCTTCCTCGAGGGATGAACCGCACTACTGCCCTTGATCTTACTAACAATGTCTTCGGTTTTACTCAGCGAGTTCCGCCATAGCGCCTCCAATGTCGGTAAACGCGCATCCTCATCAACTTCGTTTTGATACACTTCCAGTTCTACGAGTTCATCTTCGATATCAACAGCCGACTTGGATGCGATCGATTTTATTGACGCCAGTAAAACAGAAAGTTGATTGAACTGCTCCCTCAGTAAATCTTCACCCCGTGAATCGCGCTCTCGAAGCAAGCGAAGGGCGTATGCGATTGCCTGGGCAGGCGAGCCCTCGATGCCGCGATCCGGGAGGTTCTGGCTCAACCTTGCGAACTCACTACCGATTACTGCGTGAATCCGACTCGAAGGTGTCAACATTGATGTTCCTCACATGATCAGGCTGGTTATTTGAACTGAGTGGCACTCAAGGCACCGGTTATAGCGTTAGGGGCGATTCATATGCCAGACATAGTCGTTCCACTGCACGTCCTGGGAGTCGCCCCAACCTTTACGGCCACCCATACACCACTCAACCAGTCCCATATGAACATTGACATTAGACCACCCCGACCAGTTCGTCTGGCTGACAATCCGCCCGGTGATGCGATAGACATCTCCGGCAACATCCTCAAATTCGTACTCATGGGTCAGAGGTCGGCAGAGAGGAAGATCCCGCTGAGTGATCTTGGAGGAACGCACAATACGCCGCGGCTCTTTGTCTACCAACACCCAACCATCTTTGAATATTTCATCGGGAGCTTTAAGCGCCCCTAACCAATCCGGATTGCGTTCGGGATCGTCATGGGAGCCGATGTTAAAGGCGAACCCGTCGCCAAAGGTACCCGTCACCCAAGTGTAGGGTGGACAGTATTGAGGTCGCTCCGGCCGCGACTCTCCCCACGACCTGTCGCGCACAGAATATGACTCAATCTCATATTCGCGGCCACGTAGCACGAGTCTTCCTGTCGCGTGCATCACCTGTTCAAAGTGCTTGTTATTCGCGCGCATAATCGGCGCGCCGATGGCGTAAAAATTCACCAGACAGGAAGTCCTGCGATCCGAGTCACTGAAGGACAACCGCAAATGCTCCAATGGCTTAATGACCTCGACACGCATGCCATTGGGAAAGCGAATATCACTACCATCTCCAACTATTTTTTCAGACGAGTTGAAGTCCTGGATGTCGAAAAGTTCACATTCTAGGTGCTGTGATTTAATACCCTGGTAGATCATCAGCCCACCGGTGACGACCCCAAGATTGGGATGAACCCAACAGTAGGCAAAACAATTGATTTGCGCTTCGGGAACATGAAAATTCCAAAACCAGGTCTCGGTCATTGAATCTTCTCCAATGCCCGCTATCCCGCCGATGCCTGATGCATGTAGGAACTCGTCGCCAGGAACAGCTCGACCGAAACCTCTACCGGAGTTGCTACTCCAATCAGGACTATCTGACATCTCTTAGAGCAGCCGTTCTAAAGGCTGTCGAAGCTGCTTTTGTCCCAATTCTCCCGGACAGTAGTCGTATCCATATAGTCGGCCCAGCGTACGATCAGTCCGTCCTTGAATTCAAACACTCCAAGGATATCAAACGCGAATACAACTTCGTCCTTGCTATTAACGATGGTGTCTTCACGCTCAAAAAAAACATGATCGCCATCACTTGCGAGCAGTCGATGTTGCAGTACCTTGACTCTCTCAAAGTCAAACAGCTTTTTCTGCTCACGCAAAAGGTGCTCTACCGCATCGAAGCCGACAATATCCGGGAAACCACTGTTTTTCCAGACAATACTTGGATGGCAATACCTCTTATAAGCCGCAATCGTGTCCTCAAGAGATGGCCCTTTGAGGGCCTCAAAAAACTCCATTAGCTTCTTTTCGTTATCCAGGTTTTTCATATCTTCCCCCAACCATTTGGAGTATTTCAGGTCTTAAAAATATGTGCTGTGGCGCCAAGGTTTCTAGCCAGGCTCACCTACAAAACACGTCTACGCGCACTGACTACTGAATTTACTTACAGGCCTACTATTGCTGGTGGCTCAATAGAAACTTCGGAGGTCGGTAAAAGGAACGCCCTCTATCTGCAAGATATCCCAATGCTCAGCGAGCTTTCGCTCGCTGTTTACTCTTACGATCTCAAAGGACTGAACTTTGGATTCAGATCTCGTTGCCTGGTTGTAGAGGACCGTCTCCAAATGTAAGAAGACAAAATCGCCCTGAGCACCGATATGAAGCACATCAAGCGGATAATCCTGCTTCTCTATCTGAATATACGGCACAACCTTCAAGGCAATCATCTTCTGCAGATGTTCCGCGCCACTAGCGATGTAGGGATTGTGCTGGATATAGTGCTCAGCAAAAAAAGCCGGTACCCGATCCGGACGCCCCTGCGCCCAAACAGTTCCGAATGCCTGCCTCACCAGGTTTTTGTTCGCCTGAAGGGTCTCAGGAACGGTCGGTTTATCTGCAATATCGGCGCCCGAAAAAACCAACTGCTGATGCTCACTACTATCGTACATCGGCTGCCTCACCAACCAATGTTCGTGGATCTTGTTGTCTTCGCCAAACCTGAAGACATCACCACCAATCATGCCTGAACCACTGCCAGAGCCGGAATCCGCCAGATAATGAACCTGTGCAAACACGTAGTCACCATCGGCAATGATTCTTTCTACTCGGTTTGCTATGCGGCCTCGCTTTTTGAGATGACTGCGCAGATCCTCCAGGCTATTATTTTCTGCAGGAGCGCCGCTGTGCACGGGGTAATGTGATTGATAATTGATTGATACAAGATCATCAAGAGCGGACAGACGACCACGAGACAACACGTCTCCCATCAAGACTCGAACCCTCTCAATTTTCGTGGAATCAGTTTTCAAACCCTGCGCCAAGACACTATCAAAAGCGAACAGAAGAAGCGCAACTAACATAATCAAGTGGGATGACTCGAAGAATAGCCGGCCCGAAACAACCCTGACGGTACTCATAGCGAAGAACATGACGCCATTTCCCTAATCCGAGCCAACCGACTGCATCGCGGTGAAACTTTTGGGGACCTGCATCACTCGGTCGCTAGCGTAAGTGCCTACCAAGTAGCTATCGTGCAACTCAATACCGACAGTGTAAGCGCCTAGCGGGGGCCCACGATTTTCAAACAGGTCCTTGGCGATCAGAGACTCTGCATCAATCTCGACCAGCGCGGCTCTGGCCGGACAGGCTCCGGATGTGATATTCATGCACTTGATGACCACACTTATGCTCTCGCGTGTGGTGGCAGATAGTATCTTCGTGTGGTCCAGATTCCAGCGCAGATTATCAGGGTGGCCGTTCATATCGACAACCGCCAACGCATCCCCCCCCGCAAACGCAAACTTCTGCAACTTGTTTACTCCCTGCATATTCACAAAGAATGTTTGAGCATCCGGAGAAACAATGATTCCATTTGGGAAGGTCCCCGTGGTGCCTGGAACATAGGAAAGAATTCCATCACTCCATCTCAGCACACCGCCAGAAGCAAAACCAAACTTGGCCGTAAACAAATTCCATGCGATAAAGAGCTTTGTCACCGCCTTGTCGCGTCTATAAGTTTGCGTAGCCAGAAAGCCAGAGTCATCATTGGGTATCGACGCCACCGAATTTAATGAAGCGCCATTGGGCGCCTCCACACAGCCACGCCAGATGGCGCTGTATTGTTGAGCATCGGACTCGCCAGCAAACAGTTCAAAGAATTCGACACGTTCGCCGTTCGCGTGATTGATAGCAAGAACCTGGAAACGACCGTCTTTTCGAATACTAAAGTCAATCCCATGGGGCGAAAATTCGGGCCCAGGAGGTGTATTGCATTCGTTAGCACCCCACAGCTCGGGAGGGGCAGTAGTGAATGGCCCGAGTCTGTGCAGAGTCCGCTTAGTCGAATCGAAAACCGTCAAAAACCCCGGCACCTCACCCTTAAAGCTGCCGTATTCACTAATAAGTACAAAGCCTTTCTCCGGGAGGTTTACCATGTCTTCCGGATTTTGAATCCCACAAATAGGCTCCAGATCGCCTCTCGGATCGCAATCCTGAATAATATCGATATCTTCTCCGCAGCCGGCTATAAAGGTACCCACAAACAAAAGAAGCGCTATGGTTTTTGTTGCACTCATGCTCAATGCCCCAGCAGAGATCGCTCCTGGTTCCCTTCGCTGACTTGGGTAAGCAATCACTTCGGATCGACTCCCCCGGTATCATAATGTACTGGAAGGGGGCCGTGAACGCGCAATAGATTGCCACAAATCCAGGCGTAGGCAGTAGACAGAATAATGGCAACGCAAGCCATCAGGTTCACTATCGTCACATCATCTGATGAATTTATTGCATAACTGAGCGGCAGACCCGATCCGGTATTGGCTCCGGAAACAAGCAGAGGAAATAGGATCACATAGGCCGACGGATACTCCCTGCCCAGCCAGGAGTTCCTCAAAAACACGACGCAAGTGGCGACAATAGACATGGTGGCCGCATTCACAAATCCCATCCAAACCGGGTATCCCAACAGCTTGAACGGCGCGTTGTCACCGTAGTAGCTTTGAAACTCAAGCATAATCAAGGGAATTTCGAACAACCAGCTTCCAACAACTGATAGAACAAACAACGACATCCACCAGCTCAGGGACATTCCACGCCTTACTTTATCGAGGAAGTAAAGCGTTGGCAGGCCAAAGAACAAAATATAGGCCGGCAGAACCCACAGGGGCACCAGGAAACCAAATGATTCGATATAGTTGACCTGGTTGAGCTCTGCATAGGTTACGTGGGCCAGTAAATCACCCAAAGGCTCATAGAAGCAGGCCAGGGCAGCACCCACGAGGATATACAAGGGAATCGCTGTCGCCTCTCGTCGGCACATTCGCACCGCATAAACTACAGTAGCTATTGCCAGCACTGACAGAATGGTGAAAAGAACGTTCTGATCCAGAACGCTCTTTTCAAGAAGAGGTTTGTCTATGAACCACTCGCTTCCACTGGTAATGGGAGTCACTTCTTTTCCAAACATTGAAGCTCCAAAATCAGTGCAAAATCAGAGATCGAAGACAGAGAGCGCTAAGGGAGGACTCAACGCGATCACACGAAACTTTTCGTAGCGCTGTCAAGAGCGATGATCTCCACCATCGACGCAGACAACGCGACCGAATGCCCATAGCATCGCAACCGATAGCGCCATCGTTATCAACGCAGCAGGCGTCGTCACCAAAAGACTGGTCGAACTACTCAGGGCAGTCACCACTGGGAAGCTCACAAACATGTGAAGGCCAACCACACTCAAAGGCATCACCAGCATTATTGACCACGAGTGTCGCCCCTGCATAAACCGATCTACGACAACGAGAGACAATGCTGACGAGCAGGTGACAGCCATCGTTGCGGCGAACGACCACCACATTGGCAGCCCGAGGATGGACAGCGGCTGCCCCTCTCCATAATAGTACCACCAACGCTGACTAACCGGGTAAAGCTCAAACACAAAAGCGAGTGGAATTCCAAATAACATCCAATTGAACCACTGACGGGTTGTAACTCCTTTTCGGATCGCCTGATGGATGAGCACGGCGGCGACTGGAAAATAGAACATGTAGACAAAATTTGCATACAGCGGTAAATCTCGGCCGAATGCGGACGAGATTACAACTTCGCCTTTAGTTGCCCAGACGCACCGGCCGAGGATGTCCGTAAGGAGCTCATAGTAGACTGCTAGCGACCCACCTACGAAACAGTAAAGCGGGTATGCCCTACGTTCTCGAATCGCGGTAAACACACAGAAAGCGAGGGATATGACCGCGAGGCCACCTAGTAGTAGGTTTGCAATCTGGGACTGCGCTGCGCTCAGCGCGTAGTACCCAACTTCACCCAATGTGCTTTCCTGAGCCACTAATTATCACCTCCCGATTGCGGGCAAACTGCCTTGAGCTCTTTTGCAGATCTTGTTCAACTCCAAAGGTACGAATAGAATCTGCGCATGTGAGCTACTGGTCAAATCTGTGCGAACAAGTCTTAAAAGTTCACACCGACCCTCAGAAAAATCTGCCGCGGCGGGCCTGGAACCCTAAATCCACCAGTAATAACTGGTGCAGTACCGATGTTGTAGTCCACGTCTGTGAGATTTTCACCGTACACACTCGCAAAATACCGTTCGTTCGGAGAGCTCCAGGTAATATTCACGCTCACAAGAGTTCTCGCGTCTTCTTCAAACTGGTTATCAGCGTCGTAATAAAATTCCGATTGGTAATTGACCACACTACTAGCCTGCAGGCTGCCCTTATCCCCCATCGAGAAGGAGTAAGTCCCTCGCAGGTAGCCTGACGTTTCCGGAGCATTCGTCATGGAGTTACCAGAATGATCAGCTGGCACCTGCAATAAACCCAGGCATGCGGCATCGTCTGCAGGGTCCGGGGTAGCAGCCGCAGCGGCGCACGCAGGACTTGTAGCAGCGGAGACGAAGGAGTCACCGGTGAAATCTTTATACTCACTGTTCGTGTACCCAAAGCCTGCAGCCAGTTCAAACTGATCTGATACTAGCCAGGTAAAATCGAGCTCGACCCCGTACAGCCTCGCGTCGGCGGCGTTGTCGACTGATGCGCCCCCACCCGCGGGATTAATAAATTGCACTTGCAGGTCCTGATAATCGTAATAGAAAACAGCTCCGTTAAAACGAACATTGTCCTGCTGATACTTCCAGCCTAGTTCAAAATCGTTCAGTATCTCGGGATCAACTGCGTCCACTGCACCAAAAGCCGGGAGGTTATAGCCTCCACTCTTGAAACCTCGCGCTATCGTGCCGTAAACCAAAAGCTCATCAGAGGGCCGATAGCTCAGAGTTGCCTTCGGCGTGAACTCGCTAAAGTTCAAGTTATCCGCAGGTGCTTCGCAAAGGACCTGCCCAGACGCCAAACAAGGCCCGAGTGGCGCGCGAATCACTGTGTCGGGTATAAAAAACCCATCGTCACCCAACTGCCCCACGCCACCGTAATTCTGGATCAGCTTCTTTTCTTCCCAGGTGTAGCGAGCGCCAAGGGTGAGGGACCACGAATCATTGAGGTCCAAGTCAAGCTGAACGTAAGGCGCGAGAGACTCTACTTCGACATCTCCGGCACCGATAAACGCGGCAGGGAGAAGCCCGAACCCCCCAAATCCACCGTCAATGGCCGCACCATAAACATTAATCGGATACCCCGACTCTTCGGCCAAGTAATACAAGCCGGCGGTATACTCAAACCTGCTTCCGAGCTGCGAGTTCAGCAGAAACTCCTGGGTCAACTGCTCCGTATACGGCTTAGCGCAGGTAGACTGAAAGAAAGCCCCGGTCGCATCATTATCGGCACAGTTACTCTCGGTAAGGTCCTGGTATGAGGTGATACTCGACACAGTCAGGGTGTCGAATTCGTAGTCCACGCGCAGAGCCCCGCCCCACATTTCCACATCATTATTCAAGAATGCCAGATCGCTACACCCCTCTTTACCGGTTAAGTCCGTACTCACGCAGCCTCCCAAAACAGCTCCAACCTGCTCTGTCGGCCCCGGGAAAAGGTTAAAAAATGCGTTACCCTCTCTATCCTCCTTGGACACGTACTTCCCGCTTAACATCACCGAGAGCGCGTCACTGGGTTCCAGCAACAGCTTTGCGGACCACATTTCCTCGTCCCGATTGAACCGGTCAAATGGAGCATTGGGAGCAATGTTTTTGGCGTAGCCATCAGATTCATCTGTCCTAGCCGCCACCCTGAGCGCCGCTGAGTCGCCGAGTGGTACGTTGACCATACCGTCAATCGCGACGCGATCATCAGTGCCGACGGTGAGAGCAGCGTTAGCTTCAAAATCCTCGATTGGATCTCGAGTAATTATTCTCAGGGCGCCACCGGTTGCGTTTCGTCCATAGAGTGTACCTTGCGGCCCCTTGAGGACCTCTACTCGCTCAATATCGCTGAACGAGTAAATACCCGATATGGCCCGCGGCATGTAAACATCGTCGATGTAAACCGATACGCTACTCTCGAGTCCGGGCAGGGCGTACTGGGTTCCCACACCGCGAAGATAAGGCGCAGCAAATGTTGAAACCAGCGTAAAATTAAGATTAGGAGTTAGCTTCTGGAGCTGCAACTGCCCTTCAATGTTGGCGTCAGCCAGCTCGTTGGAGGTTATTGCGGTAACCGCGATAGGCACGTCCTGCAGGTTTTCCGCGCGCTTTTGCGCAGTGACCACCACCTCTTCCAGCATCTGGGCCGCGGAAAAAGGCGCCGCCCCGGCAACAGCAAAGGCCAATACGGATTTGCGAAAGCACGAAAGCTTAGTCATTAGTTTACCCTCAAACCTAGTTTTTGTTATTGAGCTCACACATTCAGGAAACCAGCCGCCCGAAATTTAGGACTCTAGGTATTAATATGCATAATTACGATACAGCTGTACCTAGACAGCTGTCAAGACACTTTTCAGACACTTTTCAGCTCAAGTAATGGTTGTACGCTTGCATACGATACTCCCTTCTGCTCTACGAGCCTGCTCGCGTCAGGCGTGCAGGTCTGCCACTTCGACGGCGCGGAGCTTCGCATTGGCTGGAGCGACTGGGCGTGATAGTGGCGACTTAACGCTTAACGCCCGAGCGCAGAGTAAAGCACTGAAACGGCATCATGTGCTTTGGCGCTTAATTTGAGCTACTACGAGATAACAGCGCTACGCAGACAAGTACCCTGTCGATACATAACAAGCCCGCCCGCAACCAGAAAGAGCACTAGACCCCAAGCAACTGCAACGTGTCATGATCAATGATCGCAGTGCAGTATCGATTCCCCATACTGTGAACATTCTCCTTGGATTGCATTCCGTCAGGGAGTGTCGCCCACAGAAAACCATGCAATTGATTGAGTTTATATTCATGCCATGCTGACTCATGACTGAACCGGGGTCCGCCATTCTTCTCAAGTTGCGCCAGGTAAGCATCAAGCAACCTCTTTTCACTGTCCCGCCGCGCATCAACGGTCAGTGCTCCGGTGATAAAGTACGCCACATCCAAAGCCCAGTTAGAGATGTTCACGCCGGCCCAATCGAGAAAGTATGGATTCCCATGTTGATCTATAACGGTATTCGCAAGATGCGCGTCTCCATGCACAAGGCAGCGGGCATTCAGCTCATTGTGCTCCCAGAGTGTCTCAAAGCCCCGCATAAGCCTGGCACTGTCATTGACTTCGTCCGGCAGCTGAAACGTTCCCGCCTCACGAAAATGACTGTCCCAGTGAGTATCTGAGACGAGATGTCGCGTGTACTGCTTGGTTGTGGGAGAACCCACGTGGAGCCAGTGTAAATCAGGCAGATCCGCATCCCAGGTATTTGCGTGCAGCGTGGCCAAAACCTCAAGACCGCTCTCCACGAGTTCCGGCGACCAGGGCTCGGCGGGCGAGCCAAACCTGCAGCCCGCGCTTTCGAGATTGTCCAGTATCAATATCCCCATACCCGGCTCGGCTCCGGCGTACCAGTGCCGCGGCACGGGAACCGATAACAAGCCCGCGAGCTCATTAAAGAAATCGGCTTCGATTTGTGTTCCGGTAGTCTCGATATCGCTAAAGGAATCGCGCAGCTCTTCGTTAAACTCGCCTTTGATACACAGCTTCTGCGGGATATCATGTCCGGCCTCGTCCGCGTCATAGTCGAGATGTACGAGAGCCTTGGTAGTGGTTCCAGGAATAATCTTTTCGATCGAGACGGCTTTGACTGTGATACCGGGACATTTCGCCTGAAGCACACGAGACAGCCAGTCCGGGCTCAGCTCCTGTAGCTGCCGCGGAAGATTTTTGTCGTATTCCATTATCGTGCTCCACTGTGGCTAGTAAAATCTAAGGCTGCCACCGTCCAATGCTTCAGTATCTTGCGGCTGCGTGCGCATTTCCTGCGACAAAGGTCGGCACAGGTCGACAAAGAACAACTACTTCATAAAACGATACGGGAAGTCGCTAAACAGATTGTCCATCACATCGCCGTAGCCCACCCCGTCGCGGCAGGTCCATTTGATTTGACCGAAGACAACGAGATTGTTCTGCCAGACGTTCCATGGAAGCCTCGCCTGCACGGTCCCCTCCAGATCCAGAACGTTGTTTTCAATATCTACAAGGCGCAGCGCCACAGCAGAAACGGATATACCGTCCTCATCTCGATGAGTGAGCTGCGATGCCCTCTTTAATGGCAGGGTTTTGCCGTCTCGGAATAAGTAGCCCCAAACCAGATTATTTTCGCTGGTAATCCCAGAATATCCATCCAGCCATGAAGGCTTCAATCCTGGATCGTCAAACGCGAGTGAGTGAAACGCCAGGTTTTCGTTGATCACGCCGGCAGTCCAGGAAAGTGGTGGAGTGCAGCGGCGTTGCTCTGTTCGAGTGTGACCCCATGAGTGGTCTCTAGAGAAGAAGCTGTCGATCGCAAAGCGCTCACCGTAGAGTGTGAGCTCGCCAGTTGTCCGCATAGCCTGAGTGAAATGACAGCTATCAGGCCTCACCGCCGGTGGCATAATCGCCGTGCTGGTCAACTGAAAGCTTACATCCTGGTCAGGATCCTTGAGACTGATAAACACAGACTCGAGCGGCTTAACAACCTTAACGGACATGCCGATTGCCTCGACCGTAAACTCCCCCACTCCGCTTTCGGGCATGGGCAAGAACTGAAAATAGTTGACGTATTCAGCCGCAGACGTGGTTCTTTTTATACCTTTCCAAAGCAGAACACCGGCACTCATCGACTTGAGGCTGGGGTGAAACCAAATATAGATTTCCGCATTTATCTGCTCTTCAGGAATACAGAATCCGTAGTAAAAGGTTTCTGACTCTGCGTAATGATCAGTTTTGGGTACATGCAGAAATTCATCCTCCGGCACGACGCTCCCCAGAGACTTGCCCAAGAATGTACTCGCATTCTCCATTTCACGACCCATAAATACGCTAGTTTGCGCCATTATTGTCTCCCAGCACTTTCATCCGGAACTCGCTCAAAGCATCGGGACTCTTATGAGCCTATTGCCGGCAAAAGAACCGATGATCAACGAGCCATCCAACTCTACCGCAGCGGTAAAGGCCCCCATAGGTGGGCCACGGTGAACAAATAACTCCCTTAGCTGCATGGTCAGCGGATCTACCTGCACGATCGCAGACTCGGCAGCGCAGGCCCCCTGAACCTTACCCAGGCAAAACATGTACTCATGCATAGGAGCACGAATCGTTGCTACGAGCAGTTTGGATCTATCAGAGTTCCAGCGCGTATTATCGAGGCCACCGCCGACCTCAACAGAGTCAAGAACCGGCCCTCCGCTAATCGAGTATTTCTCTACCCGCGAGGTAAGATCCATGTTCACATAGAAAAACAATTCATCATCTGAGACCACAATACCATTTGGCATGCTGTTCTCAGTGCCGGGAACAACACTAAACGATTGACCGTCCCATCTTTGCACAGCGCCATCCGCAAACCCGACTTTGGCGAGCAGGAATTCGATTGTGGCGGTTAGCACAGAGCCAGGGTTATCGGCCTCCCAGAGTTGCGTGACCAGGAATCCTCCGTTTTTGGGCAATGATGCTATCGCATTAAAAACAGCTTTCTCCGGCGCCAGAGCACAGCCCCGCCAACGGATCTCCGCCTTACTTGGCTGATAGGCATTAATCAGTTCAAACCACTCTACAGACTCACGCTTGCCATGATTAACCGCAAGAATCTGGAACCTTCCATCCGGCCTCTCTGAAAGCTCAATACCATGAGGAGAAAACGCCTCGCCCGGCGGGGAGTCGCAATCAGGCGAGCCCCAAATCTGGGGACTCGCCTCGTACACAGGTGCTACTTGGCTAATTGTGCCATTCTCGGAATCATAAAGAGCAAAGCCTCCCCCAAGACTTCCGTCTAACATGCCGAACTGGGATATAAGAACGTGTTTCCTATCGGGCAGTACTGCCAGATCTTCAGGGTTCTGCACGCCGCAAATCGCATGAATAGCACCCACGTCTGTGCATTCATCGATCCAATTCTCTGCGCATCCTGACAGCGCGACAAGAATAAACAGCGTGCAACAGAACATGCGCTCAGTCATGGCAATATCACGGTCGCTCTACGCCTGAATCACGGGGAATATTACGGTCCGCCCTACGTCTGAATCAGTTGATAAAGTAGTCAAATGACAGCCCGTAGAATCGTTGTTGACCTGCATAGCGCGCTATGACATCGCCATTTTGAAAAACCCCGGTGGCCTGATATTCATCCGTGAGGTTGCGTCCGTAAAGCGATACGCTCCACTTACCGTCACTTGACTCGATGCCAACACGCGCTCCCAGCAATCCGTAAGAATCTATCGCAAATGCAGGAGCCCCCTCGAGGGTTGCATTGGTTTCATCCGAATAGGAGTAATCAACACTCGCAAACCCACCAAGCGTATCCGTGATATCCACGCCGTAGCTTGCGATGAGCGTATACTGACTCTCGGGTGCAAAGTTGAACGGTCTGCCGGAAAAATCTGTGGGCTGGCCAACAAAGTCAAATCCAACAAACTCGATCACCTCAGTGTCCGTGTAGGCGTAGTTAGCGCTGAGCAAAAGCCCCTCAGCCCAATTGGGAGCAAAAGCTACATCAATCTCAAATCCCTGTACTTCGGATTCAGGAGCATTGTCGAGTTGGACAAGAGGACCAAACAAGGGGTCGATAACCTTTGAGAAGAGCTGCTTATCCTTGTAATCATAGTAGTATACGGCAGCATTCACTCTGAGCTGCCTATCCGCCAAGTAAGTTTTTACCCCGACTTCAGTGGCGAGCACCTCTTCTTGGGTCACCGGAGAATACTGAAGCTGGTTGGACGCCCCAATGTTCGGAAACCCCCCCGACTTGTAGCCACGACTATACGAAACGTAGATAAGACTGTCTTCGTTAACCTTCCAGTCTATCGCTGCCCTATAGGCCAGATTGTCCTCATCCAGAGAACCTACGAACTCCCCTGGTGCAAAGTTTTCATCAAGTGCAAAACATTGCCCTTTCGCTGCACCAAGGAGAGATGCGAGAGAGATCCCGTTGGTGAGATCACCACCGGTCGAATTCACAGGCTCCAGGGAACATCCGACAAAGTCCTGATCCTGCTGCGTGTAACGGGCCCCTAATGACAATGTGAAATTCTCCGCAAAGTCCCAGGTGCCATTGGCGAATACCGCGTACTGCTCAATATCTGACGTACTGCTGTTAACCGTCAGATCAGTAAACTGCTCGTAGGTGCCGGGCGGATCAAAAATACCGATGGTAGTATTGGAAAACGTGTCTACCAGTGCGGTGTTGCTGCCAGACTGCAATTCACGACTTTCGAACGCATCGTCCTTACTGTAGTTGACACCAACCAGCCAGGTAAACTGGCCAGAATTACCCGCCACACCTGCCAAACGGGCCTCGAACCCCACAGTCTCAATTTCGGCGTCGACCACTTGGTCATTTGAGCGATAATTCGTGCCCGCCTGCGGGAAAGATGAACCGTCGGACTCCAGTTTCGCGTAAGAGAGCAGGGTCGTAAATTCAACAGTTTCAGTGAGATCGTAACTAACATTTGCGGACAACATGTAAAAACTGTCGTTTAATCGCCAGTTCCGGTAGGTCGGCCAATCAGCTATTGCGGGATCATCCTCATCCAGGGTGAGGAACGGATACGACAAGTGATTCGGTACGAACTGGGTGAGCGATGGCACCTGCGGCGAAAGCTGTATCGCTTGCGGAGCACGAGGCTCGCTCTTATCCTGCCAGGCATCAAGAGAAAGGCGCGTTCTTAGCTTCTGCGTCGGCTGCCAAGACAATTGCGCTCTAACAGAAGTTTTCTCCTGCTCACCCAGACTGTCGTTTGATCGCGTTACGCTATCCTGGCTTCCATCTTGAGAGCGTATATCCCTAACGGCCAGACGCCATCCAGTGGTATCTGATATTGGCCCGCTTGCGTACGCTTCGACGTCGGTAGTTTGGAAGCGCCCGACGTCCATGCTGATCCCGGCGTCGAACTCGTCAGTCGGCTTATTGGCGATGTAGTTAATCGCGCCGCCTGTCGTATTGCGGCCATAGAAAATCCCCTGTGGCCCCTTGAGAACCTCTACCCTCTCTACATCCAGAATCGGCCCCTTGGTCATGATGGTGTAAGGGAGGCTTATCTCATCGAGATAGACACCCACCGTGGACTGAGCAGTGTAGGTGGTCTCATTAAATCCCACTCCACGCATTGTATATATCGGAGTGTTAAAACCGCTGTCGCCCACGGTGAAACCGGGAACCAATTTTTGTAGGTCGCGCGTATCTACAATTTTGAATTCCTCCAGCGTGTTGCCAGTAAAGGCCGAGATAGAAATGGGGATATCTAGGATCGACTCCTCGCGCTTTTGCGCGGTAACGACTATTTCTTCAAGGATGCCCTGAGAGAAAGCCGTGGGTATTTGCGTAAAAGAATAGACTGTAGCTGACGCTACAATTAACCTGAGGACTCTTGAAGTCAATCGTTCTGGGCTGGTCATGGCGGAGAACTCCCTTATGAAGTGAGGTGCGTCTATTTCGTATCGTTATTTGCAGTGGCGGTGGCGTTCGAATACTTCCCAAATTTAGGAAGTTTCAATCTGTTTGTGTCAACCGCCCATTACACCTTTAGTTACATAATACACCATACGTATTTTGTAATATGTTTTTAATAAGAATATAGGGAAGTATAATTATTGTCAACATACGTATTATCTTTTAAAGGAGTGGCTCTTGCATGGCAAGGAAACAGATCCAAAGAAAAAATGTTGCGGAAGATCTGGATCTACAAATAGTAGATTCAGCGAGAGCTTGCTTTCGCAAATTCGGAGTAAAACGAACCAGAATGGAAGACGTAGCAGAAGAAGCTGAAATAAGCCGACAGGTCCTTTATTCCTATTTTGATGGCCGCCAGTCTCTCATAGACTCAGCTATATACCGCGAAATTGAACTGATCATTGAGGAATTCACGAAAGAAATGCCTGAAAAGCCATCTCTACAGGAAGCCATCATTAAGGGCTCAATAACGGGGATGAAGCTAGTGCGTTCAAATCCTGTACTGGCGGATTTATTCGAAAATAGTACCACCTCCCATTTGCCTGCAGTACTGCTGGACCCGGAAAGACCGGCAATACACGCCGTCCTCAAATGGTGGAAACCGGTATTTCAAGAAGCACGTAAAACAGGAGAGCTCGCTGCAGACATCGACGATAAGGATCTTATGGAATGGTTAGGCAGTATACATTATATGTTTATGATGAGAACGGAACTCCCCACGGAGAGGCAAGAGCAGTTTCTGAAGAGATTCTTTCTCCCCGCTTTGAGACCGGATCTCGACTAAAAATCGGGTATCTCCGAGATGTCTTGATAACTTGAATAGGGAGGCTATCACGTAGCCCCTGGGGCTGCTTCGCTATCACCGATTCCTGAAATTCGGCTTGCGCTTTTCCCGAATTGCGCTCACCGCTTCTTTGAGGTCCGATGAGCCCATGGATTGCTGCTCGTAAAGGGCCGCCAGCTCGACCACCTCTGCTGCCCGCGCCTGCATCAAGGCGTTAAGACTACGCTTGGTGCCCTGCACAGCGACCGGGGAAAGCCCTGCTACCTTTTCCGCAAGAGCCTGCGCCGCCGGGAGGGCCTGCTCAGCACTGTCAACCAGGTCTGTCACCAGACCGAACTCATACGCCTTGTCGGCCTTGATGTAATCGCCGGTGAGCAAATAGCGTTTGGCCCGCAGTATACCGGCGGCCTGGGGCCAGAACAGGCAACCCCCGTCACCGGCCGCCAAGCCGACCAGGACGTGGGGGTCAGCAAAATTGGCCTCGGTATACGCCACCACAATATCGCAACCCAGCGCCAGAGATGCGCCAAAGCCAATAGCATCGCCCTGCACAGCGGCAATCACGGGGAAAGGTATGTTGGTAAGGGACTCGATGATCGTTACCGCCTTGGCGGCCGAGTGCCTGTTTTTTGCGGGCGACCCGTTCAACTCCAGCATGAAATCAAAATTGCCGCCAGCAGAAAAGCACTTGCCTTCAGCGGCAATGATTGCAGCACGGACGGTTCGGTTTTCCCGCAGTGCAAAGAGCGCATGCTCCATCTCGTCATGGGCGGGCCCATCAATCAGGTTCATCTGCTCCGGGCGGCTCAGGGTCAGGGTGGCGATCTCGCTCTCCACCTCCAGGCGCAAAGTTCGATATCCACTCGAGTCCATGGGTACTCCCCTTAACGTGAGCCGCGAAACAGCATGGTAATGGCAAACAGCAAGGTACCAAAAGACATCACACCGAATACCCGGCGGACTTCTGCAGGCTTAACCACTGCGCGAATCGGCATCGAGCCCATAATTGTACCTTCAACGATCAGGTTGTTGTCCTCACGAGTAATACTGTTTACCGTCATCAGGTCTGAGTTGTCGCTGGAATATAGCTTCATCGTTTGTCGCTCCGAATAATCAAGTCGTTAATAGGCTTAGTAAGACTCAAAAACAGATTTGAGATCCATCTTCATATCCATGGCCATTCGCATGGCCGTTGCCCTACCGCCAAACGTGACCGTACCGCCCGGGTGCTGCGTTGGTCCAACCAGGTAAAGCGAGGAGATTCCAGGAACTTTATACTGGGCCAACTCCGGCGTCGGCCTGCGACCCAGTAGTTGCCCTGTGGAAGTACCTATCCCGAAGATATCGCCGTTCATCATATTCATAGAATGCTTATGATGATCCAGAGGCGTTTCAATATGCCGCGCTATAACTTTACTGCTATCTATATTGGTTGTGAACTGCTGATAATTCTCGAGAATTGCATCTGCGAAGGCCGCTCCGTTTTCCGGTCGAGCCCATGCCTCCAGGCCGCCGTCTGCCAATTCACGCGGAGCGAAGTGATATAGATACATGGTGGCATTTCCCGGCGGCGCCCGAGACGAGTCAAGATTACTGTTGATCATCGTCAACGGGCTTAAATGGTGCTTGGGAATGCAGCCATAACGGTATTCATCAAATACCCGGCGACAGCCTTCAACATCCTTTGTGACAAACTCTACACACAGGGCCTCATCAAACTGTGGCCCTGCCTTTAACTTCGGAGGCTCGGACAGCGCAAACTGTTGGTTGACCGCACCATGATTGCTAAGATGCACGCGACGAGCGCTCTGTGCCACATCGGCGTCTATTTCGGGAATAAAATCCTTTAGCCGCCAGGGGTGAATATTGGCGATAACCGACTTGCCTGCTTCGATGAGCTCGTCGCCTACATAAACCCCTTTGACATCACCCGATTCGATTTTTAAACGAGTCACCTCCGCCTCTGTACGGACTTCACCACCGTAATATTCGATACAACGCAGCAGTGCATTGGTGATCGCGCGGGAGCCCCCGACGGGGATGGCGGCATCATACTGATGGGCCAGTCCGAACAACTGATAGAGCGCTACACCGGTCCCCTTGATATCGGGCCCCTCCATCATCTCGGCACACCACTTCATGATATGGATCTTCAGCTCGGGCGATTCGTACATATAATCGAGCATCTCATAGACACTCATAAACATCGACGCCGCAAGTTTTCGTCCCAAGGGGCTGGACTCCAACAAGGTCAGAAAGTTTCCAGTAGGCATGGGCGGCGAGCAGAATCCTTTGGTGAGCAACGGCAACAAGAGGGCGCAGTCACCGGCGAACTCGCGGTAGGTCTCTGCGTCCTTCTGGGAAAACTTCGCGATGTCCTCACAGGTCTTATCCAGATCGCTGAACGCTGTAATGTGGCTGCCATCATCAAATATGGTGGCAAAGCCTGCTTTCCAGAACTTGAATTCAAGCCCATGCCGGGAGAGAAGTCCCAACTCATCATGGGAGATCGCCGGGTTGGCCATACAGACATAGTAGCCGCTGGCGTGTGGGTCATTAATGAATCCCGGGGCTATTTCGATGGAGACAACGCCACCGCCGCACTGGTCATTCTTCTCCAGTACGAGCACACTATTGCCGGCCTTGGCCATGTAGGCAGCCGCCACCAGGCTGTTGCTACCACCACCCACCACAACGATATCGTATTGTTTACTCATAGAGTTCGTACCAATATGCTGATTTCATTACCCTGCAATGGATTCAGGGACCTACAAACGCTTATTAGCATATAATACGCAGGCGTTCTTATCACTCAATCACTAATTGGTGACATATAGAGTCATTGGGTGACATAATACGTCATCCTGGAGTGGAGACTGTCTGTGCTGCGCGCATCCAAGATACAACAATATTTAAACACCATGCAGGCGAAGGGGTTTGATGACTGGCAGGTGCTGGAGGGAAGCGGCGTGACCGCTGCTGATCTAAGGCGGGATGCATTCAAGCTGGATATACCCCAAATACAAGTCATTATCCGCAATATGCTGTCATTAACCGATAACGCTGCACTCGGGTTTGATATGGGCGCGCGCATTACCCCGTCCGACATGGGTGTAGTCGGCCAGGGAATGATCGCCGCACCTACTTTTCGACACACTATCCAGATCTGGTCCTCTTACGCCCCTACCCTGTTTGGATCGCTGATACAAATTGCGCTCAAAGAAGAAGCAGAATTGTGGCGCATGGATATCACAGTGGCGCTTCCCGCGGGCATCTATTATCAGTTCTGCCTGGAAGAATACCTTGCGATCGTGGCCCACATGGGAGAGCGAATGCTGGGCAATCGCGTTACGTATGGCGGACTGGAGATCAGTTATCCTGCCCCACTCCACCAGGCAAAATACCAGGAATTGTTTGAATGCCCTGTAGTTTTCGATGCTCCGCGTACTTGTATTTCGGTAGTTCATCCCAAATTGGATGATTTTATTCAGACGCGCGATGAGTATCTATTCCCCATCTATCAACACTACTGTAAGCGCCAGTCCAGTAAAGCGGTTCACGAGAACTCTTGTGCCCACAGCGTATACAACTACCTCTTGAAGACTCTGGGGAGGACGCCTGACATAGAAGATATGGCCAGAGAGCAGCTCTGCAGCGCTAGCACGATCAGGAGGCGACTGAAAAATGAGGGCCTCACGTTCAGGGATTTACGCAACGAGTTTCGCCAGGACTTTGCTCAGGAATACCTGAAAACAACGACGTTAACCGCCAAGGAAATAGCCTATCTTCTAGGCTATCATGATACCAAGCCATTTCTGCGAGCATTCAAACAATGGACCGGGATGACGGTGGGAGAATACAGCAGATCGTTCGGGCTGGGATAAAGTTTGCCAAGGGTCCCGCTTACCACTCTGTGGAGCCGCTGGTATCTTCATCTATTTGCACCAGCACACGTCCATCCCTTCGCATCACCGGGTAGGTTTTAGCCGGTCCGATGTGGCTGCTTTGCAAGGGTTCCCCATCGTCGAGATTGAAGCGAGCGCCGTGGGAAGGGCAGCGAATTGCATTCGCTTCCACCCGGCCACCATACAGCGGAAAATCCGCGTGTGGACAGCGATTTTCCAAGGCATAAAGACCCTTCTCCGTATGAAGTAAGAGAAGTTTACGTCCATTCACGTTGCGGCAACGTTGATGGCCCTCCGGGAGTTCTTCGATCGCCAGAACATCGCACCACATAGCAACCCTTAGCTGGCCTGACCTTCAGCAATCTTCTGGTCAATAAATTCATGCATCAGCCGGATTCGTTGCTCTTGGTATCGGCCCAACATCATGTAGGAACGTTCCGGAGCCGCAGCCCGCATCCCTGCCTGGATCACGGGCAGGTTCGACATGTCCTGATCAAAGACATGAGCAATACGTCCCCACTCTGGCAGCGACTCGAAAAACTCGTCGAAGCCAAGCTGCGTTACTGGTGCCGAGGGTGGGCGAGGCATGCCGTCTGGAACAGGGGCCAATAGGCGCACAGTAAAAAGCGACTCATCCGGATTATCACCCGAAGGCAGAAACTGGTACATCAATGGCAATCCTTCACCTAACCATGGGCCGAAGTTAGGGAACATCGCATACTGAATGGCATCCAACATTTCGGAATCACAACGATTGCTGGCATCGGCGCTCAGCATGCTCTGCATGGTTTCCCGGCGCCATGCCGCCACATGCCTGCGCCCATAATCAGGAATCTGGTCAAAATCTGGCAATGACGCCTGTGCTGCGGGCCCGAGGGCGTTGGCGAAGGACTGGGCAGCAGCAATCGCGGCTTCTCGAGCTGTCACCTTATCCCCCAGCCCGGGGCTGGGCACGGCTGCCGGGGTGATCAAGCGACTGATCACCGTATTGCCATCATCATAACAGTCGTACTTGGTATTGGAATCGCCGTTGAAATCCACCGCGTCGAAGTGTGTCTCTGCTACATGGTAGGCCTCGAGAAACGCTGCCCAGGTGTGCTTCCAGTTTGCGCGGATTTTTTTCTGGGTAACCGCAAGGGTGAAGCGGTTTGCCAAATCAAAATTCTTGAAATGCTCCGGCAACACACCCAGCGCTTCCTCGAGCGGCCCTGCATCTGAATCGGGGTTGATAAAAAGGCATCCGCCCCAACGCGCCAGCTTCACCTCCGGCAACCGATAACTCTCATCGACATGCGGGAAATCCCATTGCCCCGGAATCTCCCGCACGGAACCATCAAGATTCCAACTCCATCCATGGAAAGGGCAACGAACCTGATTCCCACTGGATATGCTGGTGCACAATTTGGTACCGCGGTGCAGACAGCTATTATGAAAAGCCCTAAATTCGTTTTCGGCACTGCGCAAAATAATAAAGGACAAGGTGCCCACCTCATAGGGATAACGATCACCTACCTCCGGAACATCTTCTTCCCTACAGGCGTATTGCCAGCACTTTTTCCAAACGTGTTCCATTTCCAGGGCGGCATAGGCCAAGTCATAATATGAACTGAAAGGCACCTGACGAGGTTCGGGGCAGTAATTGCCCTCAGCCTTCAGGCAATCCGGAACAGAGCCTGAGTCATGATCCAGCAAGTCGCACACCAGCGGGCTCTCTTTGCTGCCGACGCCTTTTATCATATCGCTCATTGGGGTGTCTCTCCGTTACTCAATCATGGTCCTGACTCGATGGTACCATATTAGATATCTTGATCACTATATGCTGGATATTAAAACGAAGATTATGGTATTGACCCCCGATTTCCACGCGTGAATCAGCTCGGCCAGACAAGCCACGCGGAGGCCAGCGCACGTTCAGCAACAGCCTCGGCAGTGTTTGCATGCGCTTACACATGCACTGCGCGCAAAACCGTTTTGTATGACTCAGGGGGTCGCCAAAACCCGTGCCAAAATCTGGTGCAGGAAGCGTACGCGAATTTCCTGATAGCGGGCCAGGGTGCAGCCCTGCGGATCGCCCGGCCAGGTTTTGAGACCTTCCTGTACCTGAGGCATATTGAAATCATCCTGGTCGAAAATCAGGCCCATGGCACCGATATGGGGTTCAAATGCATCATCGGGACCAATACGAATCATCTCAGGCGCCTCCGGCGCGGGGGCCTCGTCGGGCGAGCGCACTAACATCCAGACATCCATAAAACACGTATCCGGCGAATCCACATCAGGGCGAAACTGGTAGATCAATGGCAAACCTTCTCCAAACCAGGGGCAAAAATTGGGAAACAGCCAGTATTGAATGGAATCGAGCAACATGGCGTCAGGCAAACTACTGTAATCCGCCCTGGTCATTTCGCCCAGGGAGTCACGCCGCCACTGGGCCAGGGTGGCCCGGTCATTGATATTCTCCGGCAAGGTGTCGGCCTCATCCATGCGCAGCCCATTGAGAATTGCCCATACATCGCCTATGGCGCCCAAAGGCGTACCCTCCGCAGAGTGTGTACTGGGTACAGCGGTGGGTGTGATCAGGCGACTGAACGCAGCTTCGCCCTCATCCCAAATGTCATACTGGGTGCCGTGTTCCGCCACCGAAGACAGGGCTTGCGGATGAGTCTGCACCACATGATAGGCTTCCAGAAAAGCCTCAATACCTACCTTCCAATTAGCATTGATACGTTTTTGCACATGCCATAGGGTATGACGGCGTTCCAAAGGCCATTGCTCGAAGTGCTTCGGGAGGGAACCCATATGCTGCGCCAGTGGTTTGGCGCCAACGTCCGGGTTGATGAAGACAAACCCTCCCCAGGTGTCAATCGCTGTTTCCCGTAGACCAAATTTCTCTGCCTCTACATCAGGGAAATCCCATTTACCCGGATAGTAGACTAGATTTCCCTTAAGATCCCACGACCAGGCATGGTATGCACAACGAAATCCTGTGGCGCCGCAACCACTTTTGTCGACCAGTTTTCTGCCCCGGTGCAGGCACACGTTCCAATACCCCTTGAACTCGTTATCCTGAGTGCGGACAACAAGAAACGACATGCCGGCGACGTCATAGACAAAGTGATCACCAGGCTTAGCAATTTCATCCTCTCTACACACAACCTGCCAGGTGCGCTTCCACATTTTGTCAACTTCGTTTCGATGTTCCTGGTAGTCGATATAGCTTCTGGGGTCTATCTTTGCAGACCCCAAGTTAGGCGAATTTTCCTCCAGAAGCGTCACGGGAATTTCTCTACTGTCCTGCGCCGCAAGATCACGCCAGTTTGGGGAGTCCTGGGTGCCGTATCCACGCTGATAATTATTAAAACTCTCTTGTACTTTCTTCACATTTACACCTCGCAGTGTCGCATGCACGATTAAGCCTGAAATTTCTGTATAACGTTATCGTATTTACAATCATCTCACTTACTATTATTTCAGACTTTGATGTAAATCAAACTAATACCGTACGGTCTATCCATTTTTTGCTGCTCGTGCTCGCGATGAACTCTATGACGGGTAATACTGGAGCGTCTACGATGGACGACAGTTGGATAAGTTCGATCACCCGGTAGGAGACGAGTGGCCTTTCCTTACTCGCAAGCTATCGGGCCCTTGGTCAGAACCCCTCCGCGGGGAGAGCCACCTGCATGGGACTAAGCGTTAGCCTGGCTTTAAAAAAAGGCGCTACTTGCGCAGCGCCCCAAAAATCCTCACTTGGTCCCAGAGATTACGCGTTGCCTCCAACTTAACCGTTCTACTATCATGGTGGCGCGGTCTTACACTCAGTTAGACCCGAACCATGCGAGCGTATCAAATTTGCACATATCCAAGCATAGGTAACGGACAACATAATTGCCGTACTAGCAGCGATATTGACTATTCCCGGGTCGTTGGATGAATTCAAGGCAAAACTGGCGGGTAAGCCTGAGCCGGCATTCGCACCCGCCACAAGTAGTGGAATCAATACAATGTAGCATGACGGGCATTTAGTGCCGACCCATGAATGTTTCAAGAAAAACGCGGCAAAAGCTGTTTTTTCTAATACCGGTTTTACAATAAACCATTGGTCTCCCCTGATTATGGGAACGGCCGGATTCTGAAACATTGCTTTTTTACCTCTGTACTTTCGTTTTTAGGCTACCAAATGCTCAGGTAGTATGCCGCCTTGTGTTGAGTAAGTAGTTCCAGAAACACCGTGTCTAAGCCGTATTCCAATGTTGAGCAGCGGAAAAGGGATTTATACAAAACTTTAGCCTAAAAGGTTGGCTGCAATCAAAGTGTATGTTTGGCCAGGAGCTTCAATAGGACTTGGGCAGTCCCAGTTCTTTCTCCGCAAGGAAGCACAGAATCAACTGCTCTGAGATTGGCGCCAGTCGCTGTAGCACCGCTTCCCTGTGAAGCCGCTCTACCTGGTATTCTTTGGCATAGCCCATACCGCCATGAGTGAGGATCGCTTGAGTCGTGGTATCGAAGGCAGTGCGGCCACCCATCAACTTTGCCGCGTTGGCATATGAGCCACAAGGCTCACCCGCGTCGTACAGGCTGGCAGCCTTCATCGTCATCAGCCAGGCGGCCTCAATCTGGCACCAGTTCTCGGCCAATGGGTGCTGAATAGATTGGTTCTTCCCAATTGGACGGCCGAATATCTCACGCTCGTTCGCATACTTAACAGACCTCCTTAGCGCGTCCTGGGCTATACCGATGGCACCAGCGGCGACAATGCAGCGCTCCGGGTTGATGCTATGCAGAATATAGTAAAAGCCCCGGCCTTCTTCGCCAATACGATCCTCATCAGGAATAAACAGGTCTTCAATAAAGATGGTGTTGGAGTCCACCGCGGAACGCCCCATTTTGGGAATGCGACGCACATCAATTTTCTCGCGGTCAAGCTTGGTAAAAAAAATGCTCATCCCATCGGTGGATTTACTGCATTCTTCGTATGGCGTGGTGCGAGCCAGCAGCAAAATATTGTCTGCCTCTTGTGCGGTAGACGTCCAGATCTTGGCACCGTTGACCAAATAACCGCCATCTACTTTCTCCGCGCGAGTCTTGATTTGAGTGGTGTTCAGGCCGGCATCGGGTTCAGTTACGCCAAAACAGGTCTTTTCTGAACCGTTGATCAGAGGCAACAACATTCGTTCGCGCTGCTCAGGGGTGCCCAGCACTACGACCGGATGCGGCGCAAACAAATTGATCTGAATAGTCGACATCGCCGCTGCGCCGCCGCCGCAGGAGGCAACTGTGTTCATCATCACTGACGCCTCAACCACGCCAAGGCCGGCCCCGCCCAGGTCCTCTGGCATGGTGATACCCAGCCATCCCCCCTGCGCCATGGCCTGGTGGAATTCGTGTGGAAACTCGGCTTTCCGATCTTTCTCCGTCCAGTACTCGTCGTCGAATTTCTCACATAGCTTCTTGATCGCGTCGCGTATCGCGAGCTGTTCTTCGGTCAATTTAAAGTCCACGGTCAACTCCTAGATCAGCGATTGGGGCGCCGCAAGCACTTCTGCCAGGCGCACGCAGAATCTCGCCGCGTCTGCGCCATTAATTACAC
>JAVKCL010000013.1:0-108027 GCA_040222775.1 Pseudomonadales bacterium | reverse complement strand
TATTTGGGGGGTATCATCTGTGGGGGTCAGACACATTTGCCTCTGCCCCCACCGACCCTAACGCCTGAATCCAGGTGAGATCCGCAGACGCACGAACAGCTCAACATCGCAGTTGTAGAGTCTGAGGAAAAACTAAAGATTCACGGGCGTCGCGCGCAGGGATGCGCGCGCCGCAGCGTACACGGATGTATTCACAGCGGCCGGGAATCTTCAGTTTTTCCTCAGACTCCACAACGCCAAGTGAGCCTCTCTGGCACCAACGACTCTGACCCCAACGTCTCTGACCCCAGTTACTCTGACCCCAATTTCAGGTGTTAGCGCGCCGCCAGGCGACCATCTCAATAGCAGCAACCGCCGCCTCAATGCCCTTATTGAATTCGTCGTTGCCAGCCCGCGCCGCAGCATGTTGGATATCAAACACCGGGATAACCTCAACCACGCACGGCCGGCGAAAGTCTTCCATTACTTTGCCCAGACCACGCATGCATTCGTAGCTGATCATCTCAAAATGCAGGGTGTCGCCTTTGACGATGATGCCGAAGCAGATGATGGCATCGATTTCGTCATTCTTATCTTCTGCCAGCAGATCACGAGCCGCCAGCGGGATCTCCAGCGAACCGGGCAGAACGTGATGATCTATCCTCTTGTAGCCATGTTGCCGCAGCACGGCAGAGCAGGCTTCCGCCATATTCTCAACGTATTCGGGATACCACTTGGATTTTAAAATGGCGATGCGGCCGGGCTTTTTGATGGCCGGCAGGTGACTGAGGTCGACGGTGGTCTGCACGCGTCAGCCCGTGTTTTCCAGCGAGGCGTTTTCGGTCAGAAACCAATCACCGCTGGCTTCATCCAGCTGCAGCTTACCCATGCGTTCGAGTCGCGAAAATTCCGCGCGCACTTCCCAGCTACCCATGGGCATGCCACGTTCACGCAACACCGTATTCACATCACCCGGGCGCAAAGCGGTCTTGCCGTGCTCGCGCACCAGTTCAAGGATGACATCTGTCACGGTCGCTGTACGTCTTTTCTCGAAACTCAAAACTTCCCTCCGCACCTGGTGCGCCGGTTTTGTACCAGAATGGTTGCCGATTTACTACAAACTTGCGCCGCTCTGAGCGCCGCTCCGTGCGCCGCTACTCGCGCCACGGCTCGCTACGTTGATAATACTGTAATCGGTTTTCCAATTCGCCTCGCAAATCGGCTTCTTCTTCAGTCAGGGAGTCGAGGGCTCGGCGCTGCACTTCCACAGCTCGCTCGAAATTACCCGTTTCCGCGTACGCCGCAGCCAGGGTATCCAGGTAGGCGGCAGAGGCCTCGTCCGCCACGGCCTTTTCGGCCTGAACCACCGCCAGGGTGCCGTTGCGCATCTCATCAAATTTCGAGGTGGCCAGAATCCAGGCGAAGTCGTTCAGCGCCTGGGGCGCGCCACTCTCGGCGGCCAGCCGGCTCCAGTAGACGGCCTGCTTGCCCGCATCCGGCGTCTGTTGCTGCAGATACAGGTTGGCGACCCGCAACTGAGCCTGCACATCGCCGAGCTCAGCCCCACGGCGAAACCACTCAAGCGCCATCGCCCTGTCCTGCTTCACCCCGTAACCGAACTGGTATAAGTGACCTAAACCAATGTAGCCGCCAACCACCCCGGCATCGGCCGCTTTTTGATAGGCCGCCAGCGAGGCCGCATAGTCCACTTCTGTACCCTCACCCGCAAAATACGCATAGCCGAGGCTGGCGTAGGCTTCCGGCACCCCATCGTTGGCTGCCGCGACGAGCAACCGAAAGGATGCACTTTGGTCTGGCTCACCGAATTCACCCAGGCTGTGCATGTACGCCAGGGCCAGCTGGGCCTTGGGTTCGCCCGCTTCGAGGGCGTTTTCGTACCAGAACCGCGCCAGTTCAGGCTCGGGTGAGTCGGTATGTTCTGCCCGATAACTGGCCGCCAGGCTCATCATGGCGAACACCTGACCTTCATCCGCGGCCGCCGCGAGGATTTCGCGCGCCTTGAGCAGGTTTTTCTCCACGCCCTCACCCAGCAGATAGGCATAACCCTGGTGAAACTGCCCTGGTGGGTACTCCAGATCCGCAGCCTGGGTGAACAGCTCGAACGCCAGTTCCGCATCTTGTTCGATGCCGATACCACCCGCGTACAGACGACCCAGCGCCACCAGCGCCGCAGGGTTGGATGCATTGAATTCCAGCGCCCGATGGAAGTCTTTGCGCGCTGAAACCGGCATATTTTCTGCGGCAAAGGTAAAGCCGCGGAAGTAATACGCCCGGGAACGCTCGCCGGAGGAGATATAGGGTGAAACCAGCGCTGGTGCCAGATACGTGCGGGCGAAGGCGAACTGACCCTCGCGAATCAGCTCAACAGCTCGATCGATGTCTGTGCGCGCGTCCAGGGCGAAACTTGCGGGTGAGGCCAGAGCCAGTACCCAGAGCGCGAGCATGGCGTGTAGTTTTGGCATGCCCATAGTTTAAACCGGAATCACGCCTGAGAGCATGTCCCGGATCGCAACCTTTAGAATTTACCGACCAGATCTACAAACCAGCCATGGTTGTCGTATTCCGCATCGCGAATGTCGTCACTGAAATCGGTAAAGTTATACCCAACGCCCACCTTGAAATGATCGCCAAGATGGCGGTAAACCCCCAGCAATGCACCGTGGCGGGCGTTGTCGCCGTGGCGATCACGCAGGTATCGATATTCGCCCAGCGCATCCCACGCTTTGGTGACATGATAACGCGCGCGCACCACAGCCAGACCCAGGCCATAGTCTTCCCAGGAACCTGAGTCACGGAACAGGCGCACCTGACCTTCCTTCAGCGCCAGTTTGCCGCCCAGTTCCCAGCGGGTGCTGAGCTCATACAACGCTTCAGCAGAGAGTATGTGCACACGCTGGTCAGGTCGTGACGCGCTTTGCCCGGCGCTGACCAGGTCGTAGAAATAGCCGTACTTGGTGAGCAGATTCCAACGATCGTTGGCGACCGGCCGATAAGCATGGCCGATATCAAACTCCACGAAACGGGCCGTCTTACCGCCGTTCAGCTCATCATCTGTCCAGGAGACGTTCAACTGACCCAGCCAGCGACGCGCGGGTGAGGCGATCCTGGTGTAGCTGGAACTCAACAGATACTGTTCGCTCTCCTGCGCTGCATTCTCATCTTCTCGATATTCGATTTTGGCACTGAACTTGTAGTCATCACGCTTGACGGCGGCGCCTAAGGACAGGGCGTTGCGCTCGATTTCACTCAAGCCCTGGTCGTCTTCGGCAGTCTGCATCAGTGCCGTCAGCACCCAGTCCTGGTCAGTGGTGTAATCCACGCCGAAGGCATGGCTGGCGCCGGCATAGCGGTCGTCTTTGCCAAACTGAGATTCAGTAAAAATACCGAAGCGATTACCGAAGTCGCGGCGTTGACCGACCGTAAGAAGATTACGTTCGCCAAATGTCCGGTCCGGATCCACCGCATAGCTGCCATACAGCTCATGGCCTTCAGCGAGCTGATAGTTGCCGGAAAATTGACTGATCGCACCCGGGCCCACTCCGCCCTTCATGTTCAACGTCAGATGCTCTGCCGGCGAGTATTCAAGTCCACCGGTGAGCGCGTGGCCGCGATCACCATCGGCGGCTTCAATACTGACCGCGGCGTGTTCATTCAATTGGGTGTTCAGACCT
This sequence comes from Pseudomonadales bacterium, assembly GCA_040222775.1. GTDB lineage: Bacteria > Pseudomonadota > Gammaproteobacteria > Pseudomonadales > Azotimanducaceae > UBA4421. The sequence continues at coordinate 104,356 of JAVKCL010000013.1, read as the reverse complement.
ATCGCGTAAAGGTCGTTATCACGATATTCGCCGTCTTCATTGAGTCCGGTTTGCGCAGCGGCATAGACAGTCTGCGCTTCATTCAGATCGTAGCCGACCCGCACACCGGCCAGCAGGCCATCACCCTGCTGCTGGGTCGCGCCCGGGCTGCCAGGGGTGGCGACGGTGCGGGTCAGATCTTCGTAACGCACTTCACCGCCCACGGTGACTTTGCCCAGTTTTACATCAGCCTGCAGCCGGGCCACCTCACTGCGGGACACGTCCTCTTCTTCGAGCTCAGCATAGCCTGCGGTGATTCTGACGTTGTCGCTGGGCTGCACAATCAGGTCGATGCCCTGCTCGGTGACTTCGGTGCCCTGGCGCAGACGACCGGCAGAAAATCCAGCATCTCGCTCTTTGTACCAGGCGCGCACATCACCATTTACGTCGTCCGTAAGGTCGGCCAGATTCACTCTGCCTTCTACAGCCAGCGCATCGCCGTCGGTCAATGCGTCCGGCAACAGAGAGTTCTGCGAGTTGAAACTCAAGCCGCCGTCGGCCGAAGCGAAATTGGCATTGTTCTGGCGCGCTTCGCTTTGTGCAATTTCAGCATTCAGGTAAGTGCCGTTACTCGCCTTCAAGGTCACATCGACCCCTTGCAGATCGAAGTCTGAGTTACCCCGCTCATCGATCACTTTGCTGACCCCGATACCCACATGATCACCCAGCCAGACCTTGGCACGCCCACCATAGGTCGCATCTTCTGCGGCAAAATTGTCGGGCACGTATTCGTAATCCACCAGCAGGTACACATCGTCCCCTTCCAGTGGCGATGAACGGATGATGGCCGGCGCGCGGTCATTGACCACTTGCGAGAGGGGGTGGCGCAGGATGATCCGACCCTGCAAGGCATCAACCTCATAATCTCGGCCCTCGATGAAGTCCTGTCGTTCGACCACCTGTTGTGTGTCGCGCTGGCGCACTTCCACCCAGACCTTTTCAGAACCCTGCACCACATCAGTGTGTTTCAGGTAGTACAAGGAACCCCCAGTCGCGTGGAAAGTCACGTGCGCGGCGGCACTCTGCGCCTCAGACCCGAACACGGTCAGCGAGCGAGCCGCATCGCCAAAGCGGGTGGTCGCCTCACTCTTGTGGCTGAGCTTGGCGCCATACAGCGAACGGTTGTACTGCATGTACTCCGTATCGGTCATGCCGGTGTTGTAGTTACCCCACAACGCCTGGTTGCGGTCCCAGTCGACCCGCAGATAAAACGCGCCCTGAGTGTCGACATCGCTGACGGTGGTCGAGTCGTCACCATACACCGCGTAGTACCGATCTGGATCCAGTTGACGGAAAATGCGCCGGGGATCTTCGCGTTTCAGATTGTCGGTGAAGTTCGACAACTCATCTTCAGTGCTGTCGAGCTGGGCCGTAATCAGGTACTTGCCTTTGATCTTGGCCTTGGCATAGAAAGCCAGGCGTCCATCGACATAGACCGACTCGTCAAAGTGATCGTCGACTGTGAGCGGCTCGAAATCGCCACTCAGACTGTGGTCACCGATGGTCAGATTGGCCAGCCCGACAATGAATGCATAGTCGTCGTCCACCTCTGGCGTCAACGTGGTGTGCCACAGGCCATCGCTGCCGTTTTCTCCCGGCCGGATGCTGTTGCCCGAAACTGCCAGGCTGTGGGCGCCGGGTGGCGCGTAGAATTCATAAACAAACTGCCCGTCATCTGCCACCGGCACTTTGTTGCCCGCCACCTCTACCGTGGAGCGCGGCTGGAAATCCGCACCGTGCACGCGAATGCGACTGCCACGCAGACTGATGCGCTGCTGGTCGAGATTGTTCTGCGACCAGATGGTTGCAGGATCGACCCGCAGCAGATTGGGTTTGGCTTCGCTCACCACCTCGACGATGCGAGCGTGGGTGACATCTTCAGCATCATCCGCCTGCGCCCGTAACACATAGGCGAGCCGCTGACCCGGACGGAAGCTGCGCTCGTCATCCAGCCATTCGAACGCCTCTGGATAGGCGAGCGTGCTGGCCTGCAACGAGGCCAGCGGTGTCATGAAGTCGGTATCCCGCGCGTCATAGATATCCAACTGATAACGATCCAGTAAAGCGCCGTAGTTGCTGTGCGCCGCAAACGGTACCGCCTCGATCATATGACCATGCTGATCGACCACCACGTCGGTTAATGCCAGCACGTCCATGCGTGGTTTGAGCAGCAGTGCATCTTCACTCATCCACAGGCGTCCACCGCCTTCCACATCCACCCAACGCTCAGAACGTACCGGCGTCATGGCGAGGTATTGGGTTTCAATGCTGGCGGACTTGCGTCGTACGGTGAGTTCCACCTCGACACGACGATTCAGATCACGGCCTGCACGGGTGTTGTTGTCCGCGATTGGCTCCGCAGCACCTTTACCGGCAACGGAGACCTGAGCCGTGGGGATCTTTAACTGTCCGGCAATATAGTCTGCGACTGTTTGTGCACGCTGTTGCGATAAGGCAGCGTTACCGTCGTCGCTACCCGACAGCACATAGGGGTTGGCATCAGCATGTCCAGTCACCTGCAACGCGGTCACTTCCACATCGGCAAAATTCGCCAGGCGACGATCGAGTTCACGCTGTGTGCCGGCGGACATCACGTACTCGCCGGACGCAAAACGTACCGGTTCGATCCGCTCCACGCCGGTTGCATAGCGGGTCTCTGTGGTGCTGCTAGATGACCCTGTGGTCGACGAATCGATTTCACCCGTCACCACGGTTTCTTCGGTGACCGCCTCATCAAACAGTAACTCGATCTCAACCCGGCGATTCAGGCGCATGCCATCCAGGGTTGCATTAGAGGCCACCGCTTCACGATCTGCGCGACCGACGGTTTCGACCATCTGCGCATCCAGACCCAGCTTTCTGGTCACAAACTCGGCGACCTGGCGTGCACGGGCTTCGGAGAGTCCCTGGTTGTCGACATATTTCTGCGCCGCGCGCGCACTCAAAGGCTGGCTGTCGGTATGACCGATAAAGCGCACCCGCAGGTTCTGTTTGCCCTGGTAGCGGTCCAGCAATTCGCTCAGGGTTGCCAGGTAGCTGTCCGGAATGTCTGACTTACCCGAGGCAAAGCGCACCGGTTCGATGTACTCATCGGCAAACTGGGTGGTCGTGCGCACGCGCTTGTAGCGGGGTTTCTCCTCGACCACAAGTGCCTGACCGGGCATCTGCACCGCAAAGTTGATCTTCGACATCAGCGCCTGGGTGATGCGAATGACGCGTGGGTTTTCAGAGATGACTTCTGCGCCGCGGGGCAGGCTCGCCGTATCCAGCTTGAGAATAAAGTTAGCGCCGCGCTCTGCACGGGGAACATCCACATCGGCGATGTGATAACGGCCATGCTGGTCTGTTTCAATCAACAGGCCCCCGACCGTCGCCAGCCGTACGCCCGGCAGACCCGCTTCTTCAGGGTCCTGTCGGCCATCGCCATTGGCATCGTTAAATACCTTGCCGATGATGGTGGTCTTTTCAAAAATCGGGTCCGCGACGACTTCGACCGAGGTCGAGGCCGGCTCGCCGACCGGGGTGCCACCGACCAGGGGGGTGACTGTGTTGATATATTCGCCGTGGGTGACTCCCGTGCTCACGCGTACCAGATAGCGCACGGCAACGGCGGTATCGCCCGGTACGATAAACGGCCCGATCATCGTCGGATCAACCCCGCTGGCCGCGAGTGGGGTCACCACGTCGTCGGCGGTGTCCAGCACATCGTCGGCGCCGGGCAGACGCAACGTCTGACTACCGGACACGAACTGGAAGCCAGCCGGTACATTATCCAGCAACTCCATGGGTGGTGTATCGATCCCGGACAGGTTGGTGACCAGCACTTCATAACCTACCAGGTCACCTTGCACTGCCGTGTCCTGCTGTGCTCGCTTGACGACAGTGACCATGGCGAGGGGACCTGCTTCACCGCCGGGATCCAGCGGTATGTGGTTGTTCACCACTGCGTCATCCCCTGCGGCCACCGTCCACTGCAGATAGTAGGTGGTGTCCTGACTGCCGCTCGGGGGCGTGGTCTGGGCCTGCACCACGCAGGGTGGCTCGGGATTGTTGTCGATGGCGCAGGCAGCCGCCACCAGCGGCTCACCGTTGACGGGTAGAATACTCGAGGGTTGCGCTCGATAGGCATCAGGCGTGGCCACAATGGCGAGCCGATAATTAGTGGTTGCTGTCGGGCAACTTGGATGCGCACCCGGCATTAGATCAAAACGATATGCACCGTCGTCACCAACTGCCTGATTCTGCTGACCGGGCAGCAGGCAGGCCGCATCCAGTGGCTGACCCAGACCGTCTGTGAGGGTGATCTCGACCCCGGCGACCGGTTCACGGGTCAGGCTGTCGTATATGCGTCCGCCAGGCACCACCGGAAAATCCACCCGCGTAATCGACGCGGCCACCAGGGTTGCGGGTCGTTCACCCCACACCGTGCTGGTCTGCGGATGACGAAAACGAACCGTGTAATCGCCCACGGCTTGATCCATGAAGGCATAGCCACCGTCGGTCCCGGTCACCATAGTGGCGACCACAGCTCCGCTGCCATCCAGCAACTCAACGGTCCAGCCGGCGAGGGGCAGGTCGCTGGCATCCAACTGATTGTCGACATTCAGGTCTTCGAACACGGTACCGACCAAAGCCGCTGGAAACTCGACCACGGTCGGGTCGTCTTCGCCAGGACCGGTGGGGTCACCGTCGTCATTCGGGTCCGGGTCTACGCCATCGTCAGACAGGTCCTCGCTGGGATCGCCGCCCGGGTTCATGCCAATCGCAACAACCTGATTGCTGAAGGGGCCACTGGACCCATTCAGCACCACACGTACCGTGAGCGTCAGGGTCGCCGTGGCACTTGGCGCGAGGGTCTCGGTACCACTGAGCAGAGTGGTTTCGGTGACCCCATCGTAGGCAGAATTGAGCGCACTCAATGCACCCTCGATGGCCGGAGGCACCGTCAGGCTGACCTCGGCCGGGCTGGGAAAGGCCTGGGCCAGATCCTCTGTGATCTGCACGTCGGTCAGTTCGCCGGTGCCCAGATTCTCCACCAGTAAACGGAAGGTCGCCTCAATCGCATCATCACCGACGATCTCTGAGCTGAGCGTCGTTTTGGCGATACCGATCACACCGGCATCACCACCATTTTCATCTGGCACTTCAACAGGCGTGGGCACACTGTTGTTGGTCGGATCGCCGTCCCCGTCCGGGTCCACCTCTGTTCCGTCGGTAGATGTATCCTCCACTGGATCCCCATCCGGGTCCTGTCCGCTGGCGAGGCTGGTATTGGCAAACTGCGTGACCCCATTGGGCGTAAGCACAACTGCAAAATCCACCGTTGCCGTGGCGCCTGTCGCCAGCACGTCGCTGCCGCTGAGAAGCTGTACATCATCTCCACCGTCGTAGGCAGGATTGATGGTCAGGCTGTCGGACGTTGGCGCCGCGCTAATGGCGAAGACACTGGGCGGGGGAAAGGTCGCGCTCAGATCGTCGACAATCTGCAACGCGCTCAGCGCAGATCCGCCCAGATTTTCCACCCGCAGGGTGAACGGGAGGGTGAATGTCCCGTCGTCATTGGCGGTCACGGTGCCCAGGGCTTTCGCCAGGCCCAAGATGGCCTCGCCGGTCGGCGGGTTGGCGAGCGTGATCGGGGTCGGATCATCTTCGTCCGGGTCGTCGGCCCGCCCATTTCCGTTACTGTCCGGCGCGGTGCCGTCATCGGACAGATCCCGCGCTACCGGCTCGCCGTCCTCGGTTTCTGCGGCCGTCAGCAAAGCCTGGTTGGTGAAGGTCCCGCTCACACCGCTCACGCGGACAGTAAAGGTGACCTGCGCCGAGGCGCTTGGGGCAAGACTTTCGCTGCCCGACAGTAATTCTGTATCTGTGCTGCCATCGAAGCCCGGGTTGGCCGTGCTCAATTCTCCGCTGACCACTGGGGCCTCGGTGATGGCGAATTCTGCTCCCGGGAAGGTCTCAGCCAGGTTGTCGGTCAACTGGATAAAGTTGGCCGGCTGGCTGGCACTCAAATTTGTCAGGTTAAAGCTGAACGCCACATCGAATACGTCAGCGGCCACGGTTGTTACGCTGGTAAGCGCTTTGGCGACGCCAATGGACAAGGACGGTGGTGCCGCCAGGGTCACCGGCGTCGGGTCATCCTCATCTGCATCACCGGGGTCGCCGTTGCCGTTCGCGTCCGGCTCAGTGCCATCGTCTGACAGATCGCTGGCAAGCGGGCTGCCGCCATCACTGTTAGCAGCGGTGACTTCAGCCTGATTCAGAAACTCACCGGTCACTCCCGCCACACGCACAGTGAACTGCAGCATCGCGGTCGCTCCAGCAGCCAGCGTTTCACTACCTGCAAGCAATTGCGTATCGCCGCTGCCATCAAAACTGCCATTGGCCAGGGACAAACCACCAGTGACCTCAGGTGCGCTGATGACGTCTAAGCTGGCACCTGGAAACGTCCCAGCCAGATCATCCGTCAATTGCACAAAGTGTGCAGCGCGGGTGCTGCTCAGGTTTTCAATCACAAAACCGAACGTCAGGTCGGTAGCACCATCCGGCTGTAACTCCGCTGCTGTCAGCGCTTTCGCCACGCCGATCTGTACCGGCGGCAAGGCGAATACGGTTGGGTCGTTTTCACCCTCTTCATTGGGGTTACCATCGCCATCACTGTCGACCACAGCGCCATCATCCGCCGGATCAGAGGTCAGTATCTCGCCATCGAGCGCGCTGCTGACAACCGGCTGATTGGAGAAGGGACCCGTATTCGCGCCCGGGCGGAAACTGACCTGCAGCGTGATAACTGCGCCGCCGCCGATCGGTAACGCCTCGGTGCCCGCCAGCAATTGATTTTCACCCGCCCCATCGAAGGCGGGATTGAGTGCGGTCAGATCACCAGTGATGCTGACATCGCCAACCTCAAATTCCGCCAGACCGGCAAAGGTCGCGGCCAGATCATCGATAATCTGCACCCCGGGTGCTGTCACATCACCCAGATTTTCGACGCGAATGGTGAAGTCAGCCTGATATTCGCCGGGCGCAAGTTCCGCCAGGTTACTGAGTTCATTGGCAAGGCCTACCACAGGTGTTGCGGGGCTGTCCGGCAGTTCAACCGGGGTGGGATCATCTTCACCGGGGTCGCCAGGATTGCCATTACCGTTGGGGTCTGGATCAGTACCATTGTCCGATTGATCCTCGGACAGCGGACGACCTTCATCACTGGTGCTGGATACGGACGCTTGATTCAGCCTAACCGAACGATCGTTCGTGGTGAGTTCAGCGGTGAAACGGAGCTCTGCGCGACCCCCAGCCGGCAGCGTCTCGCTGCCGCTCAACAGGTTGGTCTGCGCGATACCATCGTAGTCTGCAGCCAATTCTGTCAGATCGCCAGTGATCGCCAGATCAGATACCGCAACGGTCTCCACCGGAGCAAGCTGCGCGAGCAGGTCATCACTGACTTGCACATTAGGTGCAGGCAGCGACGAGAGATTTTCGACCACAATGACAAAATCGGCCGCGTAACGATCACCCCCCAGGGCACGAACAGCGCTCAGCGCCTTAGCCGCACCGACGGCGAAAGGCGGGAACTCAATTGGTGTCGGGTCGTTTTCGCCCACTTCATCGGCAATCCCGTTGCCATTCGGGTCAGGATCTTCGCCGTCGTCTGAAAGATCGGCAAGTGGCTCACCCGTCTCGGTGACCGCTTCAGCAACTATCTGGTTACTATAAGGACCCAGATTGTCCCCGGTGGAAACCGACAAGCGGAATTCCAGTACTGAACGTGACTCGGGCGGAAGCAGGTCCGTGCCCGTGAGCAGGTTGATGTCCGCCAGACCGTCGAAACCATCGTTGGGGGTTAACGCCTCGCCTTCGACCACGCGGGGCGGACTGATGACTGCAAATCCATTCACTCCGGCGAACGCCACCATTAAGTCGTCATTTAACTGGACGTTCTCCACGGTTTCCGTTGAGAGATTCTCAACCGCAACACGAACCGTTACTGCGTACTCGCCAATACCGATCAGTTCGAGGTCACGAAAGCTCTTTGCTGCACCGATGTGGATTGCTGGGGGATCAACCGGTGGCGCCGCCGGACAATGGATTTTCGCCTGAGCCTGATCAATCACCTGCTGGTTGGAACGCTCGCCTCGAGCCAACGCTTTAGCCTTGTTCACGTAGCGGTCCTGTCCGGCCGCCGCCCGCAGGGTCAGACGAAAAGACACGCGGGCCAGATCACCTGGCACCAGCGTCTGTCCGGGCTGGAGCAAAGTAATTTGATCAACACCATTGAAGTGAGTGTTCACTATCAAGCCCTGCCCTTCGACACGGCCGACCTCGACAACCTCAGCCGGCGCGATATGCTCGGCCAGGTCATCGTAAATCTGGACATCTACCAGATTTTCATCACCTCGATTCTTTACCTTGAGATCAAAATCGACGCGGCAGGTGCCATCAGCAAGTTGATTTACAGCACCGCTGGTCTTGGTGAGACTGATGCTGGGGTTGAGCTTCGTCGGATCTGGTTGCGGATTTTGACCAACCGCAAACCCCGACAACGGCAAGACCAACAAAACGAGCACAAACGCCCACAACGAGCGTTTGCCGTCAGACAACAACATGCATGTCCCCCATGGAATTGTTGTGTCTTCGACAGTCCTTGTTCAAAAGATCCTGATGAATACGCAACTCTTCGGTTGCATTTTCTAATAATGGTACCCCCGCTTTCTTCTACGGGGCCAGTCAGAATAACGAAGTTGTTAGAGCCGGTCTAACCGATTTTGCGACGAGTTTGTAAATTCATACCGGCGCGCAGCCGCAAGGCTGTATCGTCGAATGACCGGTTTCACTACGACCAGGAGCTATTTAGGGTAGAATTGACGGTCTCGTGAACGAATGAAGGAGTGTCTAGTCTAAGAAGTACTAGCAACTTTTGACTGTTACGAAACTGGGGGCGACTTGGTTTCGACGCGGATATCAAAACTTGCGGTGCATGCCGAGAGGGTAGTGACTCTCGTAAAACAATCGCTGTAACTTTATATAGTTGCCAACGACGAAAACTACGCACTAGCGGCCTAAAAAACCCGCTTACGATCTCGATTCGCTTCCTGCTAGGAGAAGAGATCGGCAAAGCAGCAGGATCGTGTGGATGCCTCGCCCGGGGCTGAAGCATTAAAACCAATCGGGCTCGCTGAACACACCCTGACCGTCGGGTCGTGGGAAGCTAAATAAATAGACGGACTCTAAGCATGTAGAGCCAATAGCAGCGAATCAGCGGACGCGGGTTCAATTCCCGCCGCCTCCACCAATCCATGTACACCGGGCTCGCGCCCGGTGTACAGATTCTTCGAGAGCGCAGTGACTCAGCTCAAAAATCTGTCACCTTCCAACACAGCCTATCTCGCGGGCCTCAGCGATGGAGAAGGCACGATCACCTAAGCCGCTTTGCTCGGCCTGCTCGGGACGGTCTCTGTGGTTTTGTCGTCGGTGGTATCGTCAGTGGTCGCAACGACCTCTGCGGATGTTTCATCCCCATGCTGATTGGCATACAGGAAATCCAGCACCAGTCGACGGCAGTGGTTGAACTGTGGATCTTCCGCCAGCTCAAGACGTCGCCGTGGCCGCGCCAGGGGTACATCAACCACCTGACCGATAGTCGCCGCTGGGCCATTGCTCATCATGACAATACGGTCTGACAGCAATACCGCTTCATCCACATCGTGGGTAATCATGATGACGGTATTGCCAAGTTCACTGTGAATGGCCATGGTCGTGTCCTGCAGCTGCGCGCGAGTCAGCGCATCCAGAGCGCCAAAGGGTTCGTCCATGAGCAACACCTTGGGTTGCATGGAAAGCGCCCTGGCAATGCCCACTCGCTGTTTCATGCCGCCTGATATTTCGTGCGGCATTTTCTTGCTGGCGTGCTCCATGTTGACCAGTTCCAGATTGTGGTGGATCCAGTCGGCCATTTCAGCCCGGGTCTTTTTGCCTTTGAACGTACTCTTTACCGCCAGGCCGACGTTGTCATAGACGCTCAGCCAGGGCATTAAGGCGTGGTGTTGAAAGACTACGGCACGGTCGGGGCCGGGCTCATCAATCTGTTTACCTTGCAGAAAGATGCCGCCGCTGGTCGCAGTCAGCAGGCCCGCGACAATGTTTAACACGGTCGATTTACCACATCCGGAGTGACCGATCAGTGAGATGAATTCGCCCTCAGCGATTTTCAGGTCTACGTCACGCAACGCTTCAAACACGCCGCTGTCTGTAGCAAAAGTCTTACCGATGAGGCTGATGTCGAGAAATGTATTCATGGTTGTCCTTGTTAAGCAGGTCTACTAGGTGCGCGCGTGTGCTGATCTGTTGGTTGGTTGCTCAACGCAAAACCGCTTGTTTGTCCCAACTGACCCGACGTTGCAGGAGCAGCATGATGCGATCGAGCAGGAACCCGAGCAGGCCGATGGCGATGACGGCGGCCATGATGCGGCTCAGCGAGTTCGACGAACCATTCTGAAACTCATCCCAGATGAATTTACCGAGTCCCGGATTCTGCGCCAGCATCTCGGCTGCGATCAGCACCATCCAACCGGTTGCCAGGGACAGTCGCAGCCCGGTAAAGATCATGGGAATAGCGGCAGGCAGCACGATGCGGGTCACATGGGTAAACGGCGCCAGTTTGATCACGCGGCCGACGTTGACCAGATCACGGTGGATGCCGGCCACACCCACGGTGGTATTGATCACCGTGGGCCACAGACAACACAGCGTGACGGTGATTGCTGAGGTCAGAAATGACTTTTCAAACAGCGGATCTTCACTGACGTACAGCGCTGAGACCACCATGGTCACCAACGGTAGCCACGCCAGTGGCGACACCGGTTTAAATACCTGTATCAGTGGATTGACTGCCTGGTAGACGTTCTGGCTGAGCCCACAGATGATGCCCAGCGGCACCGCCAGCAGGGTGGCCAGCGCGAAGCCGAACATCACCGTGTATAAGCTGGTGAAGATCTGATCCAGAAAAGAGGGTTTGCCCGTATAGCTTCGCCATTTGATCGTCGCATCCGGGTTTTTCGCAAGCCTGGCTGCATTACGCTCTTCCTGCCGCTGATAAAATCCGGCCGCTTTTTCCCGCTGTTCGACATGCTCGGCATACAGGGCCTGACTCTGGGTCCAGACCTGGGCGGGACCGGGGAACTTACCCAGCGACGTATCGATATTGTTTGCGACCAGCTGCCAGACAAACAGGAAGCAGACGATACCCAGGGTCGGCAGAACGCCGCTGGCCAGCAGTTTAGGTACACGCTGACTGAGCAGGCTGAAACTGAGACGCTCTACAGCGATCACAACACTTCATCCTTTAACCCGATGGCAAAGCTCTGCAGATAAGCATTCGGCACGGTGCCGTCGAAGGTCACCCCATCAATGAACTCTGTCTGAGGCTGACGAAAGCCGGATTCCTCAGCAAAGTCCGGGAAGTCTGCAGCCGTCATATAGCCTTCCGCAATCAGTTCCTCGGCGGCGATCGTATAAATGTCGGGCCGGTACACCTGACGCGCCACGTCGTGATACCACGCATCTGCTTTGGGCTCGGCGATCTGCCCCCAGCGTCTCATCTGTGACAGGTACCAGACCGCGTCTGAGTAATACGGATAGGTCGCGAAGTAACGGAAGAACACATTGAAGTCCGGCACCGGGCGTTTGTCACCCTTCTCGTATTCGAATGTGCCGGTCATTGAATTGGCGATCACTTCGGCATCCGCGCCCACATATTCACCGCGCGACAGAATCTCCACGGCTTCCATGCGGTTGGCGTTGTCGTTTTCATCCAGCCACTTGGCTGCCCGCAGCAGTGCTTTGACGATGCGCACAGTGGTGTTGGGATACTTTTCAGTGAACTCCCGGGTCATACCGAATACTTTCTCAGGATTGCCCTTCCAGATTTCGTAGTCGGTGATGACGGGGACGCCGATACCTTTGAACACTGCCTGCTGATTCCACGGTTCGCCCACGCAATAGCCGTAAATGGTGCCGGCCTCAAGGGTGGCCGGCATCTGTGGCGGGGGTGTGACGGACAGCAACACATCCGCATCGATCTGACCGCTGATGTCGCCCTTGCGTGGTGCGTAGTAACCCGGGTGCAATCCGCCGGCAGCCAGCCAGTAGCGCAATTCATAGTTGTGGGTAGAGACCGGGAAGACCATGCCCATTTTGAAAGACTTGCCGTCGGCAACATAACTCTCCACAACGGGTTTGAGGTAGTCCGCTTTAATCGGGTGAACCGGTCGTCCGTCTGCCTGTTTCGGAATGTTTGGCTTCATCGCCTCCCAGACAGCGTTGGATACAGTGATACCGTTACCGTTGAGGTCCATGGAGAAGGGCGTGACGATGTGGGCCTTGGTGCCAAAACCGATGGTGGCGGCCAGTGGCTGACCGGCCAGCATGTGCGCGCCGTCCAGTTGCCCGTCGATCACGCCGTCTAACAGTACTTTCCAGTTGGTCTGTGCTTCGATGGTCACGTACAGACCTTCGTCTTCGAAGTAGCCGTTCTCATAAGCAATGGCGATAGGCGCCATATCGGTGAGCTTGATGAAGCCGAAAGTCAGTTCGTCTTTCTCCGCTTCACCGACGGCGGCCGATACCAGTGTCGATGGAAGCAACAGGGCGATGGCGATGGCAACGCGCGAAAATCTGGCTATTTGGTGCAACATGGTCCTCTCGATGTCTATTTTTTTCGACCCCACAACGACAAACGCCCGCCGCCAACAAGCCAGCATGCTATTGGCGACGGGCGTCGTTGCCCGGGGCTCCTTCATTGAATTTTCAAACTATGCGTTTCAATTCCCGTGCCAACTCTTCAGGGGGCGCAAAACCTGCCGCATCACGACCGGCATGCGCGGTGCCTGAGTGCGGATGCACTATCCCGGTGCAGGATATTCACAAAAGGGCATGTCTTAGTGCGTGCGGTCAGATGGAAGGGCAGCGCTGCGGCCAGGTTGGTGCTGCGGCTAGGTTGGCGCTAAGTCTCCAAGCAGGGCGGCGTTTGCGGCCAGCGTCTGTTCGTATAGATCAGGACGCCAGGATTGCTGTGCCAGTGCAAGCGCTGCGTCTGCTGACAACGGCGTGCCCAGCAGGTCGCCGCAGCCCCGAATCAAAGCCAGCGCGCGCTCGTGGTCCGGTCGATTGATCTCGCGCCCGTAGAAGCGATGCATAACAACATCATTCAAGCCGTCGCTGCTTCTCCCTAAGGGGGCGGGGAACAGGCACTCGGGTGGTACATCAAGATAGTGAGGTTGGGCCAGCATGCGCGCAACTTGCGACAGGTGGTCCGGCTCAGCCAACCAGCCACAGGCCTGCAACAGACTCTGACGCAGACGCAGATGAGTGTGCGGGTGCTCATCGTGCCACTCGGCACTGACGCCGAGTACTTTTTCCGGCGCGTCGGGCCAAATCTGCTGCCCCAGCGCAATCGTCGTGCCGACCCCTCGCACTGCGGCGATGGTATTCCAGGGTTCACCGACACAGTAGCCATCGACGATGCCTGCCTGCAGGCTGTCTACCATTTGACTGGGCGGTACCACCAGGGTGCTGACATCCTTATCCGGGTGCACGCCGTGTTGTGACAGCCAGCGCCGCACCAGTATGGTGTGGGTGGAAAATGCATGCACTGTGGCCAGGGTAGGTCGCGAGCCGCGTTCCGCGGCGATATGAATCAATGCCTGAGGCATGTTACTGACCGTACCGCGCGCAATAAGCGCTGTAGCTTCGTGACTCAGGTTGCTGTTCAGGGTAATGGCGTTGCCATTACTCGACAGCACCAGGCCGGTGAGCACCGGCGCACGCAGACCGCTGGCCCCCAGCGTCGACATTGCGGGCAGCGGGGCAAGCATCTGTGCCGCATCCAATCTGCCGCTCACCAGTTTGTCGCGTATATTGGCCCAGGATATTTCCTGGTGCAGATTTACCGTCAGACCATGTTCTTCGAATATGCCGAGTTCGCACGCGACAATGAACGGCGCGGCATCGGTGAGACGGAGGTAGCCTACGTCCAGCGTGGTCTTTTCTGCCCAACTCCGGGTGGTGTTCAATTTTCTATTCCTCCGGATTCACTGAGCTTGATGACCCTTTGCGCGATATCCGCGATACGGGCACCGCAATCCATTGCCTGACCGCGCAGATAAGCAAACGCCCGGGCTTCGCTCAGATCGTGACTGCGCATGAGAATACGCTTGGCTTTATCCACAGTGTGGCGTTCAGAAAGCTCAAGACGGGTTTCATCCAGCGCGGTTTTAAGTTGTTGAAAACTGCGGAACTGAGCCATAGCAATTTCGATGATGGGTTCAACTTTGACCGGATCGATACCGCCTACCAGGTAAGTTGAGACGCCGGCATCTACGGCTCGACGAATAAAATCCGGATCTTCCTCGTCACTGAACATGACCACCGGCGTGGGTTGATGCGCGGCAAGGATGGTCAGACTTTCCAGAATGTCTCTGCCCGGGGAGTCCATATCAATAATGATGACATCCGGAGCCACCTCCGTTATGACTTTCAGGACGCGCATGGCATTACCAACGACAGCAAAGGTGTCGAAGCCCATCTCGTTCAGACATTGTTCAACCCAGCCAGCGCGCTTTGGATCATCATCGACCAGCATGATCCGCAGCGGCGGCTTCGCTTGTGTGGTAACCACGACCAGATCCGGTAATTACAGTGGCAGCTCTTTGCGTTCTTCAGTTTGGCAAAGGCTGTACGACTCTTTTGTTGCAAGGCTGTGCAAGGGCTGTGCCAGCTACAGCGAGACGATCAGACTGAACCAGATCTTGGTGGTATCGGTGGCAAATTCGTCGGCATTGTAATCGGCCAGTTTAAGTTGGCCGCTGATGCCGTCGGCAATAACAAAGTTCGCCACCACATTGAGCTCGTCGCCGTAGTCAGCGCTACCTTCGTCGGCACCGTAGTCATGATAGGTGGCGGCAAGTTTTACTGGACCAATGGCACCGGCAATACCCACATAAATGTCCTCGATACCATCAGCCGGGGTGCCCAGAAATTTGTCCGCCCAGCCCTGCCACTTGTGCAGGGTCGCCAGTGGGGTGCGGAACGCGGCCACACCATCATCGCTGCCTAACAGCTCGTAGCCGACGCTGATGGTCACCGGGTCGAAGGTGGTTGCGGCGGAGATACCGAAGTAGTCGGCGTCGTAGTCCAACGGGGAATCCGCGTAATCACTCTGGGTCGCATAGGTGCCGGTGAGCTTGAGTGGTCCGAGTTTGCCTCGATAACTGACGCCGTAGGTAGCCGTGGAATTTGGGATGCCGTTGTCATTCTCGAAATCCAGCAGGTAAGCAAAGCCTTCGAGTTTATGGTCGTCGGCGAGCGCAAACTCTGCCAGCAGAAAGTGTGAGTCGCTGCGCCAGTCTGACGGTTGTACGCCGCCGTCTGGTCCGAATATTCGATTCACATTCCACACATAGCTGTAATCGATACTGAGCGCGTCATTGAGCTTGAATTCCGCCCGTGCCGCGTCGTAAGTCTGTTCATTCTGCCGCCAGCCCACTCCACCGACGAAACGTTGGTCAGTCTGCAGATTGCGCTGACGCCCGAATGTTGCCGTCAGGTTGTCATCTGAGTATTTGAGAAAGGCCTGATTGAGGTCAAATCCCTCGGGGTCGGCAACCACCGGGTATTGAGTTTCACCATTAACCGTCGAGTTGTAACGTTCGGCACCAAGCAGCGCAACATAATCGGCTTCGGCGCCAGCTTGCCACTTACCGACACTGGCAGAGCTCCAGCTCAACCGAGCCCTCAGAGTAGAAGCACCAGCCTCGTCGTCGACACCGTCCTGATCAACATATTCGTACCGATAGCGGAGGTTCAGCTTAACGGTGCTGTCAGTAACTGCTTGTTTAAGCGCATCAGTCTGCACAGCCCGGGCGTCTGGCGCCAGGCTGGCGAGCGCCAGAAACAGGATAAGAAGGAGCGGTACAGTTTTCATTTTTTGGTCTCCAGAAATAAATACGCCCGGTCCGCTTAAAGCAGATCGGGCGACGTTGCCGATTGGGTATTTGTATTGTTGGGCGAATCCGCTAATCGCTATTCAAAAAACGGGCCAACACAAGCAATGCAGGGTTGATCGCCCCGCTGGAGTCAGCGGTCAGGCGCCGGCATGCACTCTCGCTGTGCACAACTTTGCGCTATGCACCTTCGCGGTGCTGAGGGTGCGCCAATCTATGCGTAACGGGCGCGCAAGCCCGGTGAGCAGGTTTCAATGACCTCAATTCCACACGGTGCGGCAACATCGCCGGCAGCACAGGATTTTTGATCAAACCCAACTGTTGCATCCAATTGAGCACATCCCACCCGGGGTCCCATTGGCCAGGCGCCAACCCCAGCCGTGCCGAACCCGGAAACGCATGATGGTTGTTGTGCCAACACTCACCCATAGTCAGCAGAGCACACCAGGGAACATTGTGTCCCTGCACTGCGGCACCGTCTACATGCCAGTCTTTGTGCCCCGCGTTGTGGGCGAAATATCCGACCAGCCAATGTCCGATGAGGCTGACACTGACGCGAGCACAAATACCCCAGAGCAGCCAACTCATACCACCCAGGGCGAAGAACAACAGAGCCCAGGGCAACTGTTGCCAGCGCCAGGTTCGTTCCATCCAACGGTATACGCGATCTTGTCTTATATCCGCTTCTATTCTGAAATCGGGCGGAGCTTCAAGCTCTATCCGGCAGAACATCTGCCAGTAAAAGTCGCGGTACCAGATTTCGTCATGCGAAAAGTAGGGGTGGCAGGCGTTCTGTCGCTGGGCCCAATCGCGCAGATCATGGGTCTTTAACATGCTCAGCGGACCCGCCATGCCGACCAGTACACCGCAATGAACCATGCTGTATTCCAGCCACTTCGGGCACTCAAAACTGCGATGGATGAAACGGCGGTGCATGCCCAGCGAATGGCCAAAACACAGCGTGAACAAGGTGAACAACACAAACAGAATCACACCGCTTAAGCTGAACCAATAGAGCGCACCGACAGCACCACCCACAAACATGCCCAGTGTCCAGAGCGTCTTTGCCAGGTCCAGTTTCACCTGACCACACAGCGGGTCGCCGTGCTGTGTTGGCCGGTCAATGCGAGGGTTAGTGTAGGGTGCCTGCACGATAAATAATCTCCTCTATCAATAGCTCGCCCATCCGGGCTATGGCGTAGCGCTGCAGCGGACCGAAGTACCAGGCAGGGTCCAGGTTGCGCCGATAACTCAGGGTCAGGCTGACGTTGGTTTGGTTGCCTGGCAGGGATTCGAAATGGATCTGCGTGCCGGTCAGACTCAGATAGGTAGAAAAGTAGGTACTGTCGCTCTGCACCTGAGTCACAACGGTTTGCGGCGTGACCTCAGTAAACTCAAGCTGCATCTGACCGTCGTGAGTGTTGGTGAAAAACCAACGGTGATAGCGGGTATACACGGTGTGCACTGCGCCAGGATAGACCCCATCCATGTCGACCCGGTAAGGCATGGGGAAAATGCGCAATAAACCAGAACCTGTTTGTTGCAGGTCAATGGGCCGTTCCAGGTTATCGTGCAGCGTTGCTGCAGGCAGCGGCAACGTACGAGAAATCACCACGCTCTCAGTACGGTCGAAGCTGGTTTGTGGAGTCACCCCCTCCAGAGAAGCGATGACGACCACCAGTGGGAAAACCACACTCAGGTGCCGAGTGTTCTGCTTGCGGCGGCGGGTCAGCCAGTCACTTACAAACGTCAGGGTAACGATCAGATAGAAGATCGGCATGAAAAACAGTACGCAGATGAACCCTTCCCAGAGCAGAGCGGAACTCGCCAGCATGTAGATCGTCGCGTCGAGCGTGAAGCGGGTGTAGGCCTGCCACCAGCGTTGGTCGGGCCTGGGTTTACGAAAGCGCAACAACACCAGTGCCAGCACGAAAGGAACAAAAATGTAGAGTACTGCGGTCGTTCCTTTGTCGCTCAGCAACAGCATCCGGACAAGCAGAGAGCCGATGCCCAGGATGGCGAGATTACGTAACCAGGTACGGTTGTTTTGCGGTGCTGGCGTGTCCATGTGCCAAATCTAGGCATGACACAACACAGCAGCTTCCGGTTTTATCTTTTCAGACCAAAAATATACAAAGCCAAGCAAAAACAGTCAGTTAGATCTATCCAGATTGATCTTCCCGGAGAGCAAGTTCGCGATATTCACCTGGCGAAAGGCCCGTCTCCTGTTTGAAGGCTGCATAGAAGGTGGACTGAGACCGATAACCCACTTCGAGGGCTATGCTCAGCACAGATTGATCGGGTTCCCGGCGCAGAATAGTTTGCGCCGCGTGAACGCGAATCTGGCGCAGGTACTGGCTGTAACTCAGCCCCAGATGTCGATTAATCAGTTCGGAAAGTTGATGACCCGACAGGCCAAGCATCTCTGCCACCGTCGCCAGCTTGAGTTCGTCGTTGGTATATATCGCGTCCTCTTCCATCAAACGCTGCAGTGCGACGAGTTGATCGTTCACATCTACGGACCCCAGCGTCGAGCTGGCATATTTGTCACGCGCAATTTCAAACAGGTCTTCGACCATGCCGGGAATAGCCACCAGGGCGTACATCACCAGCACGTACGCTAGACCAATGCTCTGGGAATAGATGCTGTAAAAATAAATCGGGTTGTTCAGTGGCGTGAGTAGGACCGCTGCCAGAGTGAGGACAGCAAAAGTGATGATGCAAACGGAAAAAAACACCTCGAAGCGATACTGCGTGCGTGTTTTGTGCACGCTGACCGCGATCCAACCCAGCCAGCAGGCGTACACCGCGCCGAATACAAGGAGTGCGGGTAAGGCGACGTGGATGGGCAGAAAGATCGGCAGCAGCAATGGTAGAAAGCTGGTGAGCAAGGCGGGTTTAAAGGGCTCTCTCGGTAACACGACCGCGCGCCCGAACAGCAGGAACAATCCGGGCGCGACGAACAGCCCGAACAGATAAAACGGGTTACTCAGCGCCGCATAACCTTGCGTGAAATAGACGAAGTGAAAACCTTGCAGCACGGTCAGGATCAGCACGAACGCGCAGCAGGCGGCGATGGATGCGGCGGTTTTCAGAAACAGGCTGGAGCGCAGATAGGCCAGCAGCAGCACGGGGCCTGCGATGATGGAAAAACCGATCAGCAGTAACAACAAATCAATCCGCACCGCGCGGCGTTGCAGAAGGCGTTCCTGAAGTCAGGTGTCCGAACAGGATTTGCAGCGAGTCCTCGATATCCGCCCGCATCGCCTGAATTGCGTGACCAGTCTCAGCCGTACCCGAGCCACTCCGGTCACCCATCAGTAACAATGACGCGATGCCGTGCACACCCGCCCACACCACACCACCGAAGCGTGCGCCATCCACCTCCAGACCCCTGGTCTGAATCAATTCCGCCTCACACCGTTGCACCTGGGCATAAGCGCCCGCGGCCGCTGCCTGCAGCATGTCGTATTCGGAAAAGTCCGCCAGCACTGAACCGAACATCAGGTGATAGGCGGTCGGGTTCTCCAGCGCGTACTCGATGTAGGCCATGCCCATGCCCATGAAACGCGCTTCGATAGGTTCGCCATTGTCGACAATGCGCTGAATGCGTCGACCCAGCTCCTGAAAGCCCTGGGTTGCAAGCGCAGCAAGCAGGCACTTTTTGGTCGGAAAATGCCGGTAGGGCGCGGTCTGGGAGACCCCGGCTTCACGCGCGAGGGCGCGCAGGCTGAGCTTTTCCGTGCCGTTCTGTTCGATAGCCTGCAGCGCCAACTGCATGATCACCTCAGGCAGTTCACCGTGGTGATAGCTTTCTCGTTCACTCACTTCGCAGCCCTGTCTGTAAATTATTAATTGTTACCTTCGGTAGCATTTATGTTGACATTGAACACATTAACCATACACTAAGCCTCAATGTGTTCAACGTCAACATCATGATCAACATAATGAAACCGTCCATGAGCAGATTTCCGCTCAGCGCCCTTTTGCTGGTTTCAGCGTGCAGCGCCTTTGCTTCCATTAACGTATCTTACATTACCCTGGCGCCATCCTCGGGCTATGACTCGACCCGCGTTTACGCCGGCCAGGTGGTGGCATCCCGGGCGGCTGAGCTGGGTTTCAAGTTGAGCGGTCGGGTGGGCGAGGTGAAGGTCGACATCGGCCAGACGGTGCAGGCCGGTGATCGCCTGGCCAGCCTGGATACCGCCGAACTTGCCGCCAACGTGCGTAGTGCTGACGCCAATGTGGCGCTGGCCCGTGCCAATGTGGACGCCGCACGGGCCGAGGTGCGATTGGCCGCTAACACCGAGCAACGCTTTCGCAGCCTGCGCGAGCAGGGGCATACACCCAAACAGACCTACGACGAGGCTTTATTGAGCCTGCAGGTCAAACAATCGCAGTTGAAAGTGGCTCACGCGCAAATGCTGGGGGCCATTGCCGCCCACGACGCGGTCAAAGTAACGCTGGCCGAAGCGACCATTTCCGCCCCTTTTGCCGGTGTCATTCAGGCCCGCTACATGGACGAAGGCAGTCAGATCAATCCCGGGCAGCCGATTCTACGCCTGGTGGAGCAGGGTCAACTCGAAGCCCACGTCGGCGTACCCGGTGTGGTGGGCGCACGCCTCTTGCCTGACAATACTTATACGGTGCGCTGGAACAGCGACGCAGTGAACGCACGCCTGAGCAGTGTGCTGCCTGAGGTGGATCCGGCCACCCGTACGCAGACCGCCGTGTTCCATCTGGATGCCGCCAACATTCCGCTGGGCTCAACGGTAGAACTGAGTTTGAACGAAACAGTCGACGAGGACGGCTACTGGCTACCCCTGAGTGCTTTGACCCAGGGCGATCGCGGGCTGTGGGGTGTGTACGTCATCGATGACGACAACATCGTCCGACGGCAACTGGTCGAACTGGTGCACACCGAGGCCAATCGGGTCTTTGCCCGCGGTACCCTGACTGATGGCGACCGCGTGGTGGATGCCGGCGTGCATCGCATCGTGCCAGGCCAGGCCGTAACCCCTACTGCATCGAACCTGGCCAGCCATGCGCGCTAACGCGTTTTACACCAACCCGCGCCTGACGGCGCTCTTAGGTATCTTCATCGTGCTGCTGGGCTGTGTGGCATTTCTGTCGCTGGCGCGCCAGGAAGACCCGTCCATGACCGAGCGCTGGGCCAACATCACCACCTTTATGCCCGGCGCCACCGCAGAACGCATGGAAAGCCTGGTAAGCGAGCGCATCGAAACGGCGCTGCGCGAAGTACCCGAAATCGATGAATTGAGCTCCACTTCCAAGGCGGGGCTCTCGCAGGTCAGCGTGGAGCTGGCTGACAGCGTACCCCCCGGTCTGGTGGACGCCATCTGGTCCGAGATTCGTGACAAGCTGGGCGACATCGCCGCCACGCTGCCGGCCAACGCCAGTGAGCCTGAGCTCACCATCAACAAGCCGCTGGCTTCAACGCTGATCGTCGCCATCCGCTGGCAACAGGACAGCCCTCAACAGATCAACCTGATGTCGCGGCTGGCGGAAGAACTGCGTTTGCGCCTGGCCAACCTGCCAGGTACTGAGATCGCCGAATCCTGGGGCGCGGCGGATGAAGAACTGCTGGTGGCGCTGAACCCCTACGCACTGGCTGATGCGCACCTGACTGTCGACCAGGTGGCCGCGCGCATCCGCGGCGCCGACACCAAACTGCCTTCGGGACGACTGAACAGCGCAAGTGCCAATCTGTTGGTGGAGGTCAGCGCAGAACTCGACACACCGGAACGCATCGCGCGCATTCCCCTCACCGTCACCACCAGCGGCACCACCCTGCGAGTGGCCGATGTCGCCACGGTGAGCAAGCTGCGTAAAGAGCCAGCCGACTCCATGGCCCTGCACCAGGGCCAGCCCATCGTGCTGGTCAACGCCAAGATGCAGCCGGGACTACAGATCGAAGCCTGGACCGAAACGGCGATCGAGCTGATCGACACCTTTCGCGCCGGCGTACCCCGGGAGATCGGTGTCGACGTGGTGTACAACCAGAATCAATACACCGGCGAGCGCATGGCGGATCTGGCCACCAACCTGGCCTTTGCACTGGTCATCGTGCTGATGGTGCTGATCTGGTTCATGGGCGTGCGTTCGGCACTGACTGTAGGCATCGCGCTGCCGCTGTCGGCCGGCATGGTGCTGATCGGCATGCAGTTCATGAACATCCCCTTACACCAGATGTCGGTGACCGGCTTGATCATCTCGCTGGGACTGTTGATCGACAACGCCATTGTGGTGGTCGAAGACTACAAGCTGAGGCGCAGCAGAGGTGCGGAAATCGGTGATGCCATTGCGCACGCCGTGCGCCACCTGTTGATTCCGCTGGGGGCATCCACTGCCACCACCATCTTCGCCTTTATGCCCATTGCGCTGGCGCCGGGCGGGGTGGGTGATTTCACCGGCACCGTGGGCATCAGCGTGGCACTGTCGGTGGCGAGCTCGTTCTTTCTGGCGATGACCGTCGTGCCAGCCATTGCCGGTTTTCTGGAGAAACGCTGGCCCAACCGGCAGACCGAATACCGCTGGTGGCAGTCGGGCTACGCCAACCCAAAACTGACACAGGTCTATCGCGACTCCATCGTCGCGGTGTTGAAAAAGCCCTGGCTCGGCATCGGTGTCGCCTGCGTCCTGCCGTTCATTGGCTTCGCCCTGGCTCCCACCCTGACCCAGCAGTTTTTCCCACCGGTGGATCGCAATCAGTTTCAGGTGCAACTGGCGCTGCCGGCGCACAGTTCACTGGCTGAAACCCAGGCTGTTGTGGCCGAAGCAGATGCGATCCTGCGCGCCGACCCGCGGGTGACCGACAGCTTCTGGACCATCGGTGAAGGCGCGCCGCGGGTCTTTTACAACGTGGTTTCATTGAACGAACGGGTATCCAGCTTTGCCTCTGCCTGGGTCAACACCACCTCGGCCGACGATACCCTGGACATGCTACCGGCACTGCAGGCGGCTTTGTCCCAGGCGTTGCCACAGGCAGAGATTCTGGCCATTCCGTTTGAACAGGGGCCACCCTCCAACGCACCTATTGAGGTGCGCATCGTGGGCAACGACCTGAACACGTTGCGCGAACGCGCAGAAGAGCTGCGCCGTATTCTGGCCACCGTGGACAATGTGACCTACACCCGCGCAACCCTTTCATCCGCCGAACCCAAACTGACCTTTGTACCCCGGGAAAACGCCACCGCCCTGGCCGGTATGACCACCGGCGAACTGAGCCGCCGCCTGCAGAATTCTCTGACCGGCGAACTGGCCGGCACAGTGCTGGAAGGCACGGCTGAACTCGATGTGCGCGTACGTCTGGCAGATGAATACCGCAACGACATCTCAGACCTGGCAACGTTGCCGCTGGTGACCAGCGGCGGTCGCGGCATCCCGCTGGATGAACTGGGGGAATGGCAACTGGTCCCCACCGCCTCGGCCATCGATCGTCGCCAGGGTGCACGGCTGAGCACCGTGCAGGCGTATCTGGTGCCCTTTACTCTGCCAGCCGGCGTGTTGACTGAATTTCGAAACAGGATAGAAAGCGAAGGCTTTACCCTGCCCGCGGGTTACAAGCTGCAGATCGGGGGCGAAGCGGAACAGAGCTCCGAATCCATGGGCAACATCATGCAGGTGTTTCTGTTTTTTGCCCTGGCCATGGCCATCGTGGTGGTGTTATCGCTGAACTCGTTCCGTCAGGCGGCCATGATCGGCGTGATCGCCATCTTGAGTTTTGGTCTGGCCTTGTTCGGTGCGCGCCTGTTCAGCTATCCCTTTGGCTATATGGCGTTGATCGGCTCGTTGGGCATGATGGGGCTCGCCATTAACGGCGGCATCATCGTGTTGTCCGCGTTGAAGGCAAAGCTGCCGACCATCAGCGATGATGTCGAGGCCACCGCTGATACCGTGGTAGATGCCACCCGGCATATCGTATCCACCACGGTGACCACCATCGGCGGCTTTGTGCCGCTGATCGTGTCCGGCGGTACGTTCTGGCCGCCGCTGGCCACCGCCATCGCCGGCGGTGTGGCGGGGTCTGCGATCATCGCTCTGTATATGGTACCCGCGTGCTTTCGTTTGTTTACCGCAAACTCGCACCTCGAGGCAGCCGAGCAACAAGTCGCTTTTGTGACAGCAGCCAAACCCACCACCGCAGCGACGGTACAGCGAGATTCACGCAACCTGAGGGTGAGCTGAAAGCCTCGCGTAACACCGCTTACATTGAAAATCGACTTCCGCGTGCGCTAACCGAGCAGACGCTGCAACGCCGGCGCGATCTCCGGATCGGCGAACCTATACCCCGCATCCTGCAGGCGGCTGGGTAGTACCTGTTGTCCCTGCAGCATGAGATCGGCTTGTTCACCCAGCACCGTGCGCAGCACGAACGCGGGCACGGTAAACACAGCAGGTCGCCCCACAGCGCTGGCCATGGCGCGGGTAAACTCAGCGTTGGTAATGGTTTGTGGGGCCACCAGGTTGACCACACCGCGTAACGCCTGCTCGATGCAGAACAGCAGCGCACCGGCCACGTCGGTTACCGTGATCCAGGCAAAATACTGCTCACCGCGGCCCAGCTTACCGCCGACAAATAATTTAAACGGCAGCGCCATCAGGGGCAAAGCGCCAGCATCAGCCGCCAGCACCACGCCAAAGCGGGTAATCGTCGTGGGACCGGAATAGGCGTCGGCCTGAGCTTCCCATTCGATCGCCAGGCGTGCCAGATAGTCATCGCCCGCAGGGCTCTCCTCATCGACGGGCGTATCACCCGGTCCGTAAAAGCCCACGGCAGATGCCTGCAGATAGACCGGTTTATTGGCCTGAGCCTGCATGACGCTGACCAGGCACTGGGCCGGGGCAATGCGGCTCTGACGGATTTCGGCTTTCCTGGATTCAGTCCATCGACCTTGGCCGATATTGGCACCGCACAGGTTGATCACGACCTGTGCATCGTTCAGTTCAGCCACCCAATCGCCGGGCTGCTCACCATCCCAGATCACGCCGCGCCCAGCGAGGGCTGCCGGCATGGGCCGACGGGAAAGAACCACCACCTCATGGCTCAACGCCACGGCCTGGCGCGCCAATGCCTGCCCAATCAGACCGCTGCCGCCGGCGATTACGAGTTTCATTGATCTACCTGAATTGATGTTGTCATTGCAGAGAAGCGCTTTGATTCGATAGCAAGTATGATCTGGCGCGAGCCTGGCGGCCACGTAATTGTGGAACAACAATATCTACCGGCGGCACTAATTTCTATGGAAGGCATTCTCACAACCGCATTCGCGCTGCTGGCGACACATGGTTATCTGATCATCTTCCTGTGGATGTTCGCCGACCAGGCGGCGTTGCCGCTACCTTCTGTGCCGTTGCTGATCGTGGCGGGCGCGCTCACTGCGACCGGTGATCTCGATCTGATCCCCGTGTTGATCACGGCTGCAACGGCCACCTTGTTGGCCGATTCCATGTGGTACACGCTGGGTCGCTATGGTGGCGCAAACGCCATCAGCATGGTGTGCCGGCTATCCATTGAGCCCGACAGTTGTGTCTCTAACACCCGCGCCGCATTCGGCAAGTTCGGGCCAGCGACCCTGGTTATCGCGAAGTTTCTGCCCGGTGTGCAGACTCTGGCGCCTGCTTCGGTGGGTTTTGTACGCGTGCCGTGGCTGGGCTTCTTCGCGTTGGACACGCTCGGCACGCTGCTGTTCATTACGCCGTTCGTTCTGCTTGGCCATTTTTATCAAGCCGAACTGGTCGCTCTATTCCAGGCGATTCGTGAATACACCGGCGGTATCACGTTGCTGGTGCTGGCCATTCTCGGGCTTTACGGCGCCTTTAAAATAACCAGTTGGGTGTTGTTTTTTCGACAGCACCAACTGCGCCGGATCACCTGCGAAAAACTGTATGAGCGTATGCAACGTGGTGATGGGCTGACTGTTATTGATCTGCGCCAGCAGCTCGACTATCAAATGGAGCCCAGAAGCATTCCCGGTGTACTGCGCATTCCGATCAGTGAGATTCGCACTCGACGGGATGAGATACCGACCCACCATGACGTGGTGCTGGTCTGTACGTGACCGTCAGAAGCATCCAGCGCTCGGGTAGCGCTGTATCTCGCCAAACATGGCATCAGAAACGTCTTTCCGCTGGCGGGTGGCATGGAGGCGTGGTTGGCGCATGGTTTCCCGTGTGAAACTCGACCCAACTAAGACCCGCACTCGACAGCTCGAATTTTTGTTAGAAAGTTCATCTCCTACTTTCATGGACTTGCGCGGGTGCCTACATGCACCCGTCCACTTCGATAGTCGAGTGTAATGACGAAGTGCTTGAGCACCTGATAGCCCAGCAGGCCGACTGCCTCGGTGGATGACCGCGGAATGTGCGTTCCGGTATAGGTAGATTGCTCAAACATCTTGAATTCCTTGCCTTCGGCTTGAGTTCGGATGGCCACACCACCGAGATCAAACGGCCCAAATTTGACCGAAGGCAATACAAAACTGTGTGTCTGACCGGACTCCACAACACCTTGAATCGTGCCGGCGGATTGTTCGTATTCCTCAAGCCATGATGTGCGATCAACCACATTGCGGTCCAGCAAGACACCGCCGGTGCTACCGGTATCCAGCACAAGCCAGACGTCTAGTTCATCATTCAGGCGAACCTTAACCAAAGGTGTACCCGCGCCACGCGCGCTCTTCGAGGGAACGTTGGCTACTTTTTTCATATTCACAGCGTCCCTCGACATCAGACGCATGCGGTTCTGGGGGTAGTCGAACTGAAAGATAAAGTGCCTGAGAAACCCGGCACCGATCAGAAGTTGCAGATTCGGGTCGCCTAAATCGAGACCACGGAGAGATCTGAATTCCAGCTCTTCACCAAACACACGGACATTGATTGGCGCGTAGTTACCAACCACTTCCTCACCCACGACTCCCTGAACGCGTGAGCCCCGGCCGATTTTATGTAGTTCCAGCTTTGCCTCGCGCAGGAAGGCTTCGTTGATCGCGTGCAAATTCGCGCCACTGTCGATGATCGAATAACCTTCGATTCCATTGATGGCGCTGGCGACTTTGATCCAGCCCTCCGATGTATCGATGGGTGTCCACTGCGAGATTTTTGCGTGGACCACGGGAGCTATCAGGCAGGCGATCAATAGAACCGATATACCCTTCGAGTTTGGCATAGTGAACACCTCTAGCCCGTTATCACAAAGTAGGCAACGGTCTGCTGATCAGTCCGACGTAGCTCATTCAATTGCTCCTGCATTTTATTCGTCTTCCCCCAATGCCTCTTCCATCCGCTGATACCCCAGTTCGATCAGTTCTTTAGCTCGATCAAACTCAAAAAAGTGCGCCACATTGCGTGGTACCTGCACCAGCAGGTCTGGTGAATAGACACTCAACTTCAGGCGTGAAATGGTCACCTGCATGGCATCCATCGACTCAGTGGCAATATCAAACATGCCATGATCAATTTTGTCCGGCTCGTCACTGGTGAAGAAATCGTCCATAAAGTTGGTCAGCGCTACACGAATCGAGGACTGCTCCTCGATTTCCTCTTTACTGTCTTCGACGATCGGACTCTGACTACCCGCCACCGGCCGCTGCGGGTTCAAGCTGTGTTCGTCCATGCCGTTTACGTCAATCGCCACAATCAGGTCGTTGTGTTGCGTGAGCGCCGGCGCGATGGGTAAGGGATTCAGCACCGCGCCATCAACCAGTAGCTGATCACCACGTACTGCGGGCGACAACACCAGGGGAATGGCGATAGAGGCGCGAATGGCGCCAAACAGAGAGCCCGAACTGATCCACACTTCGCGCTTGCGATTCAGCTCGGCGGCAACAGCCGTATAACCAATCGGTAGATCCTCAATATCAAACTCGCCCACCAGTTCCTGCAGGAAGGAGATGATCCGTTCACCCTTGAACAAACCGGCATTGGCCCCCCAGCCGAAATCCAGCAGCTTCACGATATCACCGCGTCGCAGTTCGCTGACCCATTCAGCAAATTCATCAAGCTTGCCTGCAGCGTAAATGCCGCCCACCAGCGCGCCCATCGACGAGCCGCTGACATAACGCACGTCGTAGCCACGCTCGGTCAACGACTTGATGGCACCAATATGAAACAGTCCGCGCGCGCCGCCGCTGCTCAAAACCAGTGAAACAGTGGGCTTATGTTTACGCGGGTGGGTAATGTCGTTCAATGGTCTAAACTGCTCCAGCCGCCTGCATCAGGCACGCTTCAACTTAAAGATACTGTCATCCCCTACACGCGGCACAATCATGCGGATGAAGTGCGTGGTATGACGCTTCAGAAACCGATCGCGTTTCAGCACACCGTGCAGATCGATCACACCCCGCTTGGCCGGCGAGCCGTGGGCGAAGTACGAGACGTTGCTGCCCGGGTCGGAGGCGATGGCAGTAAAGCTCAACAGTTTCGCATTGTCATCTTTGCGGATCTGGTCATAAAAGCCGCCCTTGCCCATCAGGTCGTAGCGGTCGATGAACATGCACTGGCGTGACGGGTCGCGCCGGTTGGTATGGGTATGTTCCAGTACTTCGTCATAGAAGTAATTGGATAACCGGCCGAAATTGGAAAAGCGGTGCAACAGCCCCGCTTTGGGGAAGAATTCGACAAAGTAATTTTCTACCGGTTGGCCGAACTGGTCTTCGGCAGAGACCACCAGCTGGAAGTGCTCATGGAAGTATTCGGCACTGGGCTCGTTGCGGCCAAAGGTGTCGCGGCGATGCTGCACGGCGGCGTCACTGAAGCCGGCGTATGTGCGTGTGTCGCCGGTGATCTGCTGCCAGGCGTCGACTTTGGCTCGGTATTGTTGCTCTGTGTTGGTGGACAACGCATCGATGATCAGTTCGCCGAGGCGAGACTGATAGGCTGGCAAGCGGGTGTGGCCCTCATCACCTGGATCGATAACATTGCCATGGTCGCGATCCGGCAATACCGCTAACGGAAAAGTTAAGCCTGCACCACCGCGCTTACGCCAGGTGGTACGGGTGGGGTTTTCCAGATTCCGGGTGAAGTCGATGGTCACCCCTTCGGCGTTGAGATTGGCTGCCGCAACCCGGACCGTGCCATCTGAAGCGTTTTCGTTGACCAGCTTGCGGGTCAGCTGCTTATAAGGATGTGTGCCGGTAATGACAAAGGGTCGCGTCTTATCCGGGCCATAAAGAATGGTGTTGTCGGCGCCTTCCTCAGGATAAAAAAGATCGCTCTGGGCAAGCTCCATCTGAAAGCGCGAACCCAGTTCCAGTGCGTGCAGCATTTCCTCGCCTACTTCAAAACCTGATTTGGCGCCTTTGAAAGCACGGCCCACCAGCGTACGCCCTGTATGGGCCAAGACCGAACCAAAGTTGGCCGGTGCCAGCATCAGCAGATTGCGCACGGGGCACGGCTTGTCGCGGTAGTAGCGCGCGATCCACCAGCGTGCCAGTAGACCGCCGGTGCTGTGCACGATGAGATCGAAGGTCCTGTCCAGACGATCCCGCGCGCCCGGCGGCCGGGCCATCTTTTCTCTAACGACCTGTTCCAGCCGCTGGGCCACGTCTTCGATCTGCACATCATCGCGCAATGACTGGTAGTCGCCCAGAAACAAAGGCGTCACACGCAGGCCGTTTTTCTTCAGAAAGGCGATGAGTGGTTTAAACGATTTGGAGTTGTCGCTCCATCCATGCAGTACGACGACTTGTTTCATCCTGAATCTCTCCGGCTGGCGGAACGTCAAAGATAGTCCGACAAGCAGGCGTCGTGCAAGCGACCTCTCTGGCACCAACGTCTCTGACCCCAACGTCTCTGGTACCGGCGTCTCTGACCCGATTGTCTCTGGCTCAAGTGTCTCTGACCCTGACGTCGGGCGCAGAATTTGCGTGGTTGCGGCGTGATTTCCGTGCTTTAATTTGTGCCCATAACCAGTAATGAAGACAGTGAACGACGACGCCATTCAGTCCCCAAGACGCCCCGGTCAAAATCCCGGCGGCAGCAATTCAAACACGGTATGGATCGTGGTGGCATTGGTTGCCATCGTACTCGGGGTAGCCGCCTGGTTCTGGTACGCCGGTCAGACACCCGAGGTTGATACCGAACCGATGTCGGTCGAGCCCATCGCCGAACCCCCGCCGCCGCTGACAACACGCGAAGAAGAGCCCGAGGTCACGCGCGAAACCGTGGTCACCACCCCACCGCCGACCACGGTCGAAGCACCTCCCCCCGCGCTGCCTTCGCTTGAATCCAGTGATGAGTTTGTGCGCGAGCGGTTTGACGATTGGGGACTGCCGGAACTGGTCACGCAACAGGAAGACCTGCTGCCACAGTTGAGCGTCTTTATTGCTAACGCCGCAGATGGGCTGGTACCCACCCGCCTGTTGAAACCGGTCGCGCCCAGGGGCAAGTTCAAGATCGCTGAGCGCGGTGAAACGGTTTATCTGGATCCAGAAACCTATGACCGCTATGACAACTACGTCGGTATGCTGGAGCGCGTACCGCCCACCACCGCTGCGAGCTTCGTTCGGCAGGTCGAGCCGCTGCTCACCGATGGGCTGGCGGATGTGGGCGAACTGCGCTCACCGAAGAGCTTGATTGAACAGGCCATACAACGCTTGAACGCGCTGCCGACACTGCCCGACCAGATCGAGCTGGTGCAGAATGAGTCGGTCTATGAATACGCCGACGAAAACCTGGAAACCTTACCCGAGTTTGAAAAGCAGCTACTGCGATTAGGGCCGGAAAACCTGGCACGCCTGAAAGCGTGGGCCAATGAGTTTGCCGCCGCATACGAACTGAACTAGCGAGCTGCCTGGGCGCGCAGCACGCGCGCCCGTTCATCCGGTCCATCGTGATGCCAACCTGGCGCAAGCAGGACATAACGCACCTTGTCCTGCCAGCGTTTTGCGCGACGGCAATCGCGCCATAGTCTGGCGTACTCACCAAATGCCACTTTCAACGGGTTATAGGTGTCGATGTTATGGGTGAGGCCATACACCGGCGGCTCCTGCTCATCTTCGCCGCTGAACGTGCCAAACATCCGATCCCATATGATCAGCACGCCGGCGTGATTGCAGTCGAGATAGCGCACGTTGGAAGCATGATGCACGCGGTGATGTGAAGGGGTATTAAAGATCAGCTCGATGAACGGTGGCAGACGCCGCACCAGCTCAGTGTGCACCCAGAACTGGTACAACAGGTTCAGCCCGATCATGAGAAAGATCATCAGCGGATCAAAGCCCAACAACGGCAAAGGCAGCCAGAACAGATATTTATGCGCCCGTTCGGTCACCCCCTGGCGCAGGGCCGTACCGAAATTCAGCTTCTGCGATGAATGGTGCGCCACATGCCCGGCCCATAACAGGCGCACTTCGTGATTGGCGCGGTGAAACCAGTAGTAGATGAAGTCATCCAGAAAAAACAGCAACACCCACGCCCACCACTGACGCTCGATCACATCGCGCAGGGGACTCATTTCATGCAATACAAAGAACGCCATAAATGCGAGTACCTTGGGGATGGCATCCACCAGGCTGGCGAAGATCAGCATGGCCATGGACACACCGAAGTCTTTGCCCTGGTAGAGGTCCAGATGCCGCCAGCGCGAAAGCGACGCCTCGATGACCATGGCGAGCACAAACAGTGGCACGATCACCACAGTCAGGGGATCGTTCGCAACCTGAGTGAGCGCCTCGTCGAAGGTCATGGTTGGGCCTGAGCGTTAGACCCGCGTCAGTCGAAAAATCGGGATCACCCGGCTGGTCTTGGCGCGATACTCGGCAAAGGCCGAAACCTGTTCGGCAATGCGGTCATACACCTCGGTGCGGGTGGGTTCCTCAAGCACTTCTGCGAGTACGTTGAACTCATCCGCGCCCACCTCGATCCGGACCTCCGGGCTGGCCAGCAGATTGAAATACCAGGGCGGATGTTTATCCGCGCCGGCATTGGAGGCGATGATCAGATAGCTGTCGCCATCCTCGAAGTAAGCCAGTGGATTGATGCGGTGAGCACCACTTTTTGCACCTACCGAGTGCAGCAGCAACAGCTGCATACCTTCGAAAGGGCCTCCGACAACTCCGTCGTTGGCACGGAATTCATCGATCACACCCTGATTAAATTCTGTTACGTTCATGGCGCTCCTTAAGGTCTGTTCTACAAGGTCTGATTACCTAGTGCGGATGTTCGGCGTAGTGCTGGCGCAGCAGGTCTTTGCCGTAGTCATTGCCATTTGGCGTGCGCACCACCGCATGAATGTGCTCGCGGTTCGGCGCATTCGGATAAAGATGCCGCAGCCCCACCGGTAGCTCGTGATCAAACTCGATCAGGATCACCGGGCTGTGAATTCTATAGTAAAAGACCGAGTCATCGGCCATGCCACCGATCCAGGCAAAGAACGTGTCGTCCAAGTGCGCCTCGATCTCCTGACGATGTATCTGTGCGTGGCCGTCGCGCAGGTTGCCCACATAGAGCATCACCAGTTCCATCAGCCGGGCGCGCTGAGCCTCGCTGAAGGTCGCCACGCTGACACCAGCAAAATCGAGCACCAGGTTGTCGCTGAATGCTTCGGCCAGAATGTTATTGCCGGGCTTTTCAGGCGCGAGCACCGCCTGGCCTTGCTGTTTCTGATCGAGCGCGCGGATCATGGCCAGCCCTGCTGCCTGTTCGGCATCCATGATGCGGGTGCCTTTGTATTTGCCGCCATGGGCCACCGCGGGTTCAGAGCCCCAGAATGAGGGCGTCATCACCACCTGATCACCGAGCACAAAGAAGTTCACAATCAGATGATGCCCGTCCAGTTGCCAGCCCCAGGGCTGTTCAGGGTCGGGCTCGCCCATCACCGTGAGGTGGTATTTCCATTCGCCGTAGTCGACAAAGTTGTTGTTATTGAGCTCAGCCAGGGTTTCGTTCAGGCGCATGATGTCGCGGGAAAGTTTCAGCCCCTTGGCACTGAGGGATGCCTCAAGCAAAGCAAAGGCCGCCACGCGCTGGGTGTCATCCATGTCTTCGAAAGAAACCCCTTCACGATGATATATGTGCTGGTTGGCCCACTTACGCCACTCGATATCGTCCACCGCATACTGCGTCTCCGCCCGCTGCTCCGGACTCAACGCGGCCAGAAAGGCCTGGGCGGCATTGACCATGGGCTGGGTGGAGACACCCGTTGAGAGTATTTCGAAAAGGCCCGGCTCCGGCTCGCCATCGCTGGTGACACCGACAAATTCGTTGGCCAGGTCTTTTTCCAGGTGGGCGCTGAAGCGTTTGGAGCGATCTGCGTAAACTTCGGGGGTTGGAATTGGGCGCGGTGCGTCGGCTGCCGGTTCGGCTGCGGTCAGTTCAAGCGACCAGCAACTGATCCCCGTAACGAGCAACGCGCAAAAAAGCATCCTGTGGCTCATGCGATTTTCCCCCGATGTCTGGATCGCTAGAGTGAGCCAACCTACGGGACAAAACAACAGGTACGAACACCAACACTCGGTGTGTGAGGTCAGCGCACACCCAGCGCACGCTGACCCCAGGCAAACACCAGACTAATTGATCGCCGGGAACACCGCAGCGCGATGATTTGAATTCGGCCCCCAGTTAGTGGTGGTCAACTCTTCCGCCCAGGTGGTGAATGCCGGGTGTCGGTCCACCACCAGATGCACTTCGGCGCCAAAGCCGTTGTTGCGGCGCATTCGATCGCCAAACGGAGTACCGTCCACCCATTCCAGCACAAACAGACCCTCCGGGTATTGGCCGCCGATGGTGGTCATGTCGAGGTTAATGACCCCGAGGCTGCCTTCCTCAGCACCGTTGGCTGCACTGATCGCACCTGTCGCGCTGAAGATAGACACGCCCACCGCCGGATTCAACAAATCATCCAACGGGTTTGCGCCAACAGTACACGGCACGTAGATACACTTTTCCGGGTTGTTGAACACCACCCACCAGACCGTGTACGCCTCACCGGCGGTGGCAACGTTAACCATCACCCGACCATGCAGCCGGTTTTTGGTACGCACCAGCCAGGCGGCGCCTTCCATGGCACCTGTATCAAGCGCGACCATATCCGTGGACTGATACTGACGCTTAGGCTGTGCATTTTCGTTCTGCACCGCGTGCGCGGCTGCGGCACTCGCCAACAGCATGACGGCAAGCATAGAACTGATTACGAATCTCATATGTAGCTCCCTGTGGTTTCTCTCTCGGTGGCTTGAACCTAGGCCGGAGCCGCGAAATTGTCTTTCCGATTCTCTGAAATAAACCTTTCGGAAATCTTTAGTGCTTAGTTTTCAATACGTTAGCGAACAGGTGCGTGGCAACGACAGAGGCGTTACTCTTGATCTCCCGTTGCAAAGCAGAGGGTCATGAGCGTCAGCCAGTCAGCAGTGCGCTACCAGTTCGGCACCTGGGTGATCGAACCTCACCTGAACCGACTGTCGAATGAGGCCGGAGAGCAGCACCAGGTGGAGCACAAAGCCATGGAAGTGCTGTGCTATCTGCTCGAGCACGCGGGGCAGATCGTGCCGGCGGAAGAACTGCTGGACAATGTGTGGCCCGACCGCGTGGTCGAACCCAATGTCATTCACCGCAATCTGTCTGTCATTCGCCACAGCCTGGGCGACGATCCGCGTCACCCGACCTACATCGAAACCATCTCCAAGCGCGGTTACCGCACGCTGGCGTCGGTGCAGGTGCTGCCACCTGCCCCTGCCGCCGCAGAAACGGAGGAACCACGCGGCTTACCCGCAGGATTCATTGCCATTGCACTGGTGCTGATCACATCCATCGCCGCGCTCGTCTGGCTCGGACAAACAGACGAGCAGGACGCAGGCGTGGTACAGAGCGACGCCCCTGATACACAACAGCTTGAGACAGCCATCGGGCCGGCCAACGCCATCGCCGTGCTGCCCTTTGAAAACCTCAGCCCCCGCCAGGACGATGCGTACTTCAGCACTGGCATGCACGAAGAGATCATTCAACGCTTGAACGATTATCGACGGCTGCGTGTGATTGCCCGTACGTCGGTGATGCGGTACGCCGACACTGACAAGACGCTGAAAACCATCGCCGCCGAATTGAACGTGGGCACCGTACTGACCGGCACGGTGCGCTATGAGGATTCGCGGGTACGCGTCAGCGCACAATTGATCGATGCAACCACCACCACGCACGTCTGGAGCGAAACCTACGAGCGCGAGTTGGATGGCATCTTTGCGATCCAGGCAGAAATCGCCGCCAGCATCGCGGATGAGTTGAATGCCACGCTGACCACGGCGCAAGCTCAGGGCAGGCAAAGTCAGGGCGCAGGACGCAACCCCCAGGCCTACCTGCTGTACCTGCAGGCCCACCACCTGCTCGGCCTGGGCGCGGAAGGCACAGACCGGCTCACGCGCGCCGAACAGCTGCTGCAGGATGCCCTGGCACTGGATCCAAACGACATTACAGTGACCCTGGAACTCTCGCGCCTGTACCTGCAGAAAGAGAATGCCGGACTGGTGAGACCCGGAGATACCCGCTCCGTGCGCAAGCACTTGATACAAAGTGCATTGGCCGTCAACCCCGATCATGCGATCGCCAACGCGTGGCTCGGCTGGCATGCACTGTTCAGTGAAGGCGACCATGCACTGGCCGCGCAGCAATACACCAAAGCCACCGCGCTGGACCCGACCAATGTGGATGTGATGCGTAGTGCGGTGGCGGTGTCAATGTCGTTTGGTCGGCTCGATGAAGCGCTCAAGATCGCCGAGTACGTGGTACAACACGACCCGCTGTGCGCCATCTGTCTCGGTAATCTGACCAGGATGCAACTCATCTTCGGCCAGTATTCAGCCGCGGCCGCATCCGCCAGCAGTGCGATGGCATTATCACCCGACATCGACATACATAAGTTGAATCTGGCCATCGCCCAGATGCTGGACAACCAACCAGAAGCCGCGCTGCAGACCAGACAAAATATTAAATCGGCTGCGTTCCGTGAACTGATCACGACGCTGGCAGAGCATCAGCTCGGTGACCACTCCCGCTCGAATGAGGCCCTGGACGCGTTGATCAGCGAAGTGCCTAACGAGAACTTCTTAATCGCGCAAGCACATGCCGCGCGAGGCGAGCACGACCAGGCCTTCGCGCGCCTGGACAAGCTCGTTCAAACAGCGGCCGGCAACATTCCGACCTGGTTGTTCATTGGACTGAACGAACCGCTGCTGATAAACCTGCACGACGACCCGCGTTGGCAGGACTTTCTGACCGCGGCAGATATGGCCCCGGAGCAGCTGGCACGGTATGAGTTTGATATTACGTTGCCGGAGTAGGCTCAGACTTACGCGCCGGTCTCCATGGATTTGTGGCGACGTTTCAGTTCATTAGTCGCCGCAACCGTGAGAAACGCCGAGCGGTTTTCGCTCTCTCTGGCGATTAGATTAACCAGCCACCGCGGCAACACCACATTGAAGCGTTCAGTTTCTGAGGAAATCTTCATCGGATCGATCTGAATTACAGCCCAACAGACGAAACCCTGCTGTAGTTCCTCGGACGCCTGCAACGCCTCCAAACTGCGGGGTTCCGGTACCAGTTCACCATCCAGCACCAGACCTTCCAGGTGGGTGTAGGCCGCTTCGGTCGCTTGCGCTAAAGCTTCAATTTGATCACGGCCCGCAGAAACACAGCCGGGGAGATCTGGGATGACTACGCCGTAGTCGCTGTCTTCGTCTTTGTATAGGGCTACCGGGTATAGCAGCGTCATTACCTCATACTCACGCCAGACTGTTTTTCGATGCTCTTCAAAGTCCCGAGCGGGAGATCCTTCTCAGGGTGAGGCACGGTTACCTTGCCTGGCTTTTGCAAATGTTTGAATTGCTGATGGCTCCCTTTCTGGTAATGGAGAACCCAGCCATCGGCTTTCAAGCGCTTGATGACCTCAGCACTCTTCACGGAAAATACACACAGTGTGTATTTATTACAAGCATTTTATGTGTATTGTGTGTATTTCTGCGCATCACTCTCAGAAACAGTAACGACAGGCCGTGGGTCATAAGCACACTCAGCGAGAGGTTTGAAACAGCCCGATCGTAGCGAATCCTCAACCGGGGGTGGTGAGGCAGGATTGTATATCCGCGTAATCTCCAACAAATCGAGCGCGTGCGTGTAAGGCAACTCCCAACCCGGCCCGTCCGTGGCTTTGACTTCGACCTCTTCTGACGATGCTTTGATTAAAGACTACATTTCACATGCCGAAAAATTCAATTAGCTACCTTACGTTAGGACCGAATCGTGTATCCACATAGCCTTTAACCGCACTTTAAAAGCGCACCATCAAACCGATTTCAGGTGAGAGAAAGAAGCTATTCGTCGCAGTAACAAAACCAAGCAACAAGGGGTTTGTTATGCAACGACTAATTTTCTGGGTTCTGATGGTCACTTTTCTGTGGGGTTGCGCATCGATCGAAGTGCGAAAGATTCGCTCAAGCAGTGACTACTCAGATTGGGATAAGGATATGCAGCAACAAGCGGATGCCGTAAAGGGATTTCGCTACTACCTGCCGCGCCCGTTTGTGGTGGTTAAGAAAGAATTCCCAGTCTCAGGCACTACGCACCTCGTCTATGGTCAGGTCACGGCAGATGGCCGGTCAGTCATTCTGTTGAGCAACGATCACGAAAAGCTGAAGCTGCTGCCATCAACTGTCAGTTTGAACCAACTGCTGATCAAGCCCCGGACCGCAGCCGGGATCGCACAAGCCGAGGGCGATGACAGCGGCTCAAAGCCTGCACCGAAAGAGACAAGTGAGCAGGCAAACAAGAAAGAACAGAATAAGAAAGACAGTGACCCGGCCGCCCCCAAAGGCGACACACCCACTGCGGCAACCCCAAAGCCGGAGACCGAATCGGAACTGGCGATCACGCCGAGCGCACTCACCAGCCCCAAGGTTGAGCTATCAGAGCTGTTCGACGTGGTTTATCTGCCGGATTTCACCGAGCAATACGCCATCCGCGCCAAAGCCGGCACCTCAAAACTCACCACCAAAATCTTCCTGGAAAATGGTTGGATGATGGAAAATGCCGGCTTCACGCTGGACAACACCGCAGTGGGCCAGTTCATTTTTCAACAGATCGGCGACACGCTGGATCTGGCACGGGACCTGGTACGACTGGACAAGGGTCTACTTGCCAAGGTCGCTGGGGACACGCCCCCGAGTGAACAAGAGGGTGAAGATGTAGCAGACGGCACGGCAGAGGGAGACGTCCGCACTGCAGATGCAGAGGGCCGGACGCTGGCGCAAGAAACGACTCCTACCTATGTGCTGTTGAAGGTGCACACCATGGATGTTGCCTTGCCAGGTGTCTATCCCGTGTTAAAACCCAAGGAATTTAAAAAAGCAGCCATCCAGGCACCCGCAACATCCGGCGGCAAGGCAATCACGAAGGCACTGGCCGATTATCCCACCACACTGGTTAACTATCGCGTGCGCGAAACCGTCACGTTTGAAGTCGTCGATATCACCAAGCAAAAGCCTGGTGGCGCAACGGAGAGTGCCAAGGGTGGTCTTACACCACGAGATGAGATGGTAAAAAAGCTTTCCTCGGTACTGGAAAATTGCGAAGGCTTGGAAAACGGTGCTGCGCTCGCAAGATCAATCAAAAAGGCCGATGGCAAGGACGATTACTTACTGGAGATCGGCACGGGGCAGCCAGCCAAGGACCAGGCAACCCGAGACAGAGTGGAAGCTTGCATCAAGGCAGCCAAAATCAGTGAGATTAAGGTGTTCATTTAACCATGCTGAGCTGGTCCCAGCTGCCGCCACTGGTTCAGCAACATACGGCTGAACAAGTGGCCAGACGCCGTCGACGCGAACTCAGACAGCTACCTAACGTGATCAGCGTAGGCTGGGGTTACCGTGAGCGCGACGGCCAGCTTACAGATGAGTGCGCCGTGGTGGTGACGGTGCAGAAAAAGTGGCGCGATCGGCGGCAGCGCAGCACTTCGATCCCAACCACGCTGGCAGGGTATGCCCAGATTGGCGCAGAACGCCGTTTGACCGAAGTACCGGTGGACGTTTACCCCATGGCAGATGCGGAAGCACAAGCCACCGCCAGCGGCGCGACACTGGCCACCACTCAAGCTTTTGGCAATGACATCGGCGGCACTGCATGTTGCCAGGTGGTCGACCAGCATGGCACGCCCTACCTATTGGGATGCAGCCACACCTTCGCCTTGACCAAGGTGCGCGACTTTATGCCCAGTAATCAGTACGCCACGGTCGAAACCAGGACAGCCCTCGACAATGGACACAGCATCGCGGGAACACTGGTGAAAGATGCCTTGTGGCGCACACGCTATCTGGATCAGCCGGTTGACGCCGCCATCGTCAGTACCGATGCAGCTCACCTCGCCGGCGGCAGGTTGTACGACGTCGCGATGCTGGATAACGAGGGCGCCGACCCGCTGCTCACCCGCTACTACTACGCGTACAGCGGCGAACAGGCGGTGGAACAGCGCTTTGAAAGAAAGACCAGCGTGCGCGTTTATCTGCACAACAGCGCCACGCGCATACCGTACATCTTCAAAGAGGTCTATATGTTCCGCGCCACCGATGCAAACCATTCTACCGGGCGGGGCTTCAGTGGCGCTCCGGTAGTCGACCATCATGGTTATCTCGTAGGCATGCATTTCGCGGGACACGGTGACGTGGCTTACGCGCTGAAGATCTCGACTGTGCTGGCTAAATTTTCGCCATTGCAACTCTCGGCCGTCTACCTGCCCTGAAAAACTGCCTGCTTGCGGGCAACGACGAATAGCTCTGTAATTGGACCTCGCCCAAGTTCGAGCTAACGATGGTAGACCCAATCTCCGCGTACCGCGCCCAGATTCGCGCCAACTACAGTGCAGACGAAGCCGCTGTAATCCGCGCCTTGGCTGACACCATCCGCCTCACCTCCACCGAACGCGCCAGCATCACCGCCGACGCTGCCACCCTGGTGCAACGCGTGCGCGATGAAACCGACCCCTCGCTGATGGAAAGCTTTCTGCAGGAATACGGTCTGTCCACCACCGAAGGTGTGGGGTTGATGTGTCTGGCCGAAGCGCTGTTGCGCGTACCCGACGAAGAGACCATCGATGATCTGATCCAGGACAAGATCGAGCCTTCGGACTGGGGTGCGCATCTCGGCCATTCCACCTCGCCGC
Source organism: Pseudomonadales bacterium (assembly GCA_040222775.1). GTDB lineage: Bacteria > Pseudomonadota > Gammaproteobacteria > Pseudomonadales > Azotimanducaceae > UBA4421. The sequence continues at coordinate 64,159 of JAVKCL010000013.1, read as the reverse complement.
TGATCAACGCCAGCACCTGGGCGCTGATGCTCACCGGCAAAGTGTTGGATGATGACCCCACCAAACCGGCGGCCGCCCTGCGCAGCCTGATCCGGCGCGTGGGCGAACCGGTGGTGCGCACGGCGGTGGCCCAGGCCATGAAGCTGCTGGGCAGCCAGTTTGTGCTGGGCGAGACCATCGAGGCGGGCTTGAGCCGTGCACGGGCTCTGGAAGACGCAGGCTTCACCTATTCTTACGACATGCTGGGCGAAGCCGCGCGCACCGAGGCCGACGCGGTGCGCTATCACCAGGCCTACGCCAGCGCGATTGCGGCCATCGCCGATCGCGCGACCGGGGACGTACGCACCAGCCCCGGCATCTCGGTGAAACTCTCTGCCCTGCACCCCCGCTATGAATACACCCAGCGACAGCGGGTGATGGCCGAACTGGTGCCACGGGTGATCGATCTGGCGCAACAGGCGGCGGCCGCCAACATCGGTTTCAACATCGACGCCGAAGAACAGGAACGGCTGGATCTGTCGCTGGATGTGATCGAAGCGCTGCTGGCCGAACCGACCCTGGCCGACTGGGCGGGCCTCGGCATCGTGGTACAGGCCTATGGCAAACGCGCCGCGCAGGTGATCGACGCCTTGTACATACAAGCCGAACAACACGACCGCCAGATCATGGTGCGCCTGGTGAAAGGCGCCTATTGGGACAGCGAGATCAAACTGGCGCAGGAACTGGGCGTGGCCTCGTTCCCGGTGTTTACGCGCAAGGTCAACACCGACTTGAGCTACATGGCCTGTGCGCAGATGCTGATGGACAAGCGCGACCGCATTTATCCGCAGTTTGCCACCCACAACGCCCACACCTGCATGGCGGTGCTGGCCCTGGCCGGTGACGACCGCGACAGTTTTGAGTTTCAGCGCCTGCACGGCATGGGCGAATCGCTGCACGAGATACTGCACACGAGCTACGGCACCCACTGTCGCATCTATGCACCGGTAGGCGCGCATCGCGATCTGCTGGCCTATCTGGTGCGACGCCTCTTAGAAAACGGCGCCAACTCATCGTTTGTGAATCAGATCGTGGATGAAGAGATCCCGCCCGAGGCTATCACCCGGGATCCGGTGACAGAAGTGGCCAGCTTAAGTGATGCGGTCGCCAACCCGACCATTCGCCAACCGCTGCAGATCTTTGCCCCACGCAAAAATTCCAAAGGCTATCGAGTCAACGAGCCCGCCTCGATCACGCCGCTGCTGGAAGCCCGCGAAGCCTTCAAAGACGCCACCTGGACAGCCAAGCCGATGCTCGCCGGCAACCCAAGCCCGCAGGGCGAGCCGCGCGAGATCCGCTCACCCGCCAACCCCAACCGAGTCGTTGGGCATGTGTGGGAAGCCACCCCGGAGGAAATAAACACCGCACTGGCCACCGCCGAAGCCGGCTTCGAGCACTGGCGCCAGGTCGAGACCAAAACCCGCACCGCGATCCTGCGCCGCATCTCTGATTTGTATGAAGAGCACATCGCCGAACTCACCGCCCTCGCCACCCTGGAAGCAGGCAAAACCGTGCAGGACGCCGTGGCCGAAGTGCGCGAGGCGGTGGACTTTCTGCGCTACTACGCGGATGAGGCCGAACGGCTGGACTATGAATCACCCGCGGAGCCGTGTGGCGTATTTGTGTGCATCAGCCCGTGGAACTTTCCGCTGGCGATCTTCACCGGGCAGATCGCCGCCGCCCTGGCGGCCGGCAATGCGGTGCTGGCCAAACCCGCAGAACAGACCCCGCTGATCGCCGCCCGCGCAGTAGAGCTGATGCGCGCCGGCGGACTGCCGGACGATGCCCTGCAACTGCTGCCCGGCGATGGCCCCAGCGTGGGCGGCCCGCTCACCGCCTCCCCCAACCTCGCCGGGGTGTGCTTCACCGGCTCGCTGGAAGTGGCCCAACTCATCAACCGCACCCTGGCCGCCAACGCCCGCCCGGACGCCGTGCTGATCGCGGAAACCGGCGGCCTGAACGCCATGCTGGTAGACAGCACCGCACTCACCGAACAAGCCGTGCGCGACATACTGATCTCGGCCTTTCAGTCGGCCGGCCAGCGCTGTTCCAGCTTGCGCATGTTGTACGTGCAGGAAGAAGCCCGCGAACGACTGCTGACCATGTTGTATGGCGCGATGGAGGCGCTCACCATCGGCGACCCGTGGCAACTGGAGACCGATATCTCGCCGGTGATCGATGCCGAGGCGCAAGCCAACATCAACGACTACATCGCGCAGCACGCAGCAGCCGGCCGCGTCGCCAAGCAACTCACCGCTCCCGACACCGGCACAAGCACCGGCACCTATGTGGCCCCCACCGTGATCGAAGTGGACGGCATCGCTGATTTAGAGCGGGAAGTGTTCGGGCCGGTGCTGCATGTGGCCAGTTTTCAGGCGCGGGACATTGACCAGGTGGTAGATGACATCAACGCCACGGGCTACGGACTGACCTTCGGTCTGCACACGCGCATCGATGATCGTGTGCAACAGATCGTAGAACGCATTCGGGTGGGGAATGTGTATGTGAATCGCAATCAGATTGGCGCGATTGTGGGGTCGCAGCCGTTTGGGGGTGAGGGTTTGTCGGGCACCGGGCCAAAGGCCGGTGGACCGCACTATGTGCAACGCTTTCGACGACGGGTGGAGACATTTGAGCTGGGCGAGTTGCCCGAACCGACCGGCCGCGTCATCCGTGCAGAAGAGATCAACGCCGCGATCCACTCGCTGGATGCACGCAACTGGGCGGCACGACCTGACAAGGTGGCTGTGTTGCGCAAGGCACTGGCGGGCAGGGGGCCACTGATTCGTAAAGCGCTGGCGGAGACCGCGGCGTTTGATACGACGCCGCAAACATTGCCCGGGCCGACTGGTGAGAGTAATCGGCTGACATTACACCCGCGCGGGGTGGTGTTGTGTCTGGGGCCTGGGGTGGAGGTGGCGATTGCGCAGGCGGCGCAGGCGCTGGGTGTGGGGTGTGGCGTGGTGATTGTTGTTGAGGGGGCGGGTAAAAAAGCTCAGCCATTGATCGAAGCTGGTGCGCCGATTGTCGTATTCGAAGGAAGCATGGGCTCAACCGCGCTAGCAACACTGAGCGTGCCCGGTTCCGTCGCAGCCGCGGGCAACGCTGACTATCTGGCTGAGTATCGAACTTTGCTGGCTGCCCAGGCGGGTCCTATTCTGCAGTTGCAGAACCAGTTACTCGCTCCGCAAAGTTACCTGTCAGAGAGACATATATGCGTGGACACGACTGCGGCAGGCGGAAATGTAACACTGATCGGAGGCGATGTTAATTAACCATATTGTCGAATGCTTTATTAGTGCGCGCCGCTAATTAAGGATAACGCGTTATCCTTAATTAACGAACTCCATGATCGGATGGGTCTTTCCATTATGACCAGCGTATGAGGAAAGCGAGATGAGTCCTAGGCGAGCCCGTACCAGGTACCGCGGCCTTTGCCGTGCCGTTCAAGATGTCCCGCGTTCGTAAGCGCGCTCAAATGATCTTTGATCGTGTTCCGGTTTGCGCCAGTGAGTGTGACCGCTTCGGCGACGGTGATTCGCCCCCGTTCGCGCGTGAGTTCAAGAATCTGTACTGAAAGATCTGGCAAATCGCCAAGGACGAGGCGCTCGCGCTCAATCTTCTTTTCAAGCTGTGCTTTCTGGTGCTGTAGCGTCTGTAAGAAGAAATCCAGCCACGGTTGCCAGTTGGGATCGGCCGTTCGGATCGTCGCCTGCGTCTGTCGCAGCGCCAGGTAGTATGCGTCCTTACTCTGTTCGACAACGCTCTCCATAGAGCTGTACACCACGTAATTGTATCCACTGCGCAGCAGTAACAGAGTGGTTAGAACGCGCGAAAGCCTTCCATTTCCGTCCTGGAAAGGATGAATTTCTAAGAACGTCACGACGAATATCGCAACGACGATCAGCGGATGCAAATCGCCTTCGTTCATTTCCTTGTTTGTCCAGTCAACAAGTTGAGCCATCAGCTGGGGCGTGTCGAATGGCTTGGCAGTTTCGAAGACAATGCCGATACTTTCCCCGTCCGGGCCGAAAGCCTCCACGTGGTTAGTATGGGTTTTGTAGTTGCCGCGGTGGCGCTCATCCTTCGATGAGTATTGCAGCAGCACGTTATGAAGCTGTTTTATGTGGTTTTCGGTCAGGGTGATATCTGCTGCGTTTTCGAAAATCATCTCCATGACTGAGGCATAGCCTGCTACCTCTTCCTCATCCCTCGACGAGGACTCATCTCTGGATGAGAACTCGGTAACCTGAAGCCTGGATAGCAATTGCGCTACTTCTTTGTCCGATAGCTTGGCCCCCTCGATTCGGGTGGACGAGCCGATGCTTTCAATGGTGGCTACCCGCCGCAGGGCTGTCAGGCGTTCGGGGGAAATTCGCCCGATTGCCGTCCACGCACCCTTAAACTCATCGATTTCCGCAATGAGTTTCAGGATCGCTGGCGTAATGACCAGCGTATGCGTGAGGAGATCATCCATTTAAACGTCCAATTCCATCCGATTAGAGGTTGGCACACAACCATTCAACTTTCCACCCGATTCCATCCGATTCCATCCATTCACCTTGCTTCTTCTACCAAATTCAGCTTTGCCGGCGAAATAACGAATTGCATCAGTGTTAATCGCTTCCCATGTCTTCTTCAGTGGCCATGGGTTGTAGTCCAGTGTGTTGGCGCGGATCCGTCACGCCGGGTAACGGTCGAATTCGTTGCTGTCACGCGTGAGCAGCGTCAGCAGTTTGGGGTGAAGAAACAGCTTTTCGCGCCCAACCTTGTTCTCTTCAAGCACGCCAATGTCGCAGAGCTGTTTCAGGTAGACAGAGGCCGTTTGCCGTTTGGCAATGCCGCTGTCTACCAGGTTGGCGATGCGACAGTAGGGCTGCACGAACAACTGTTCGACAAGCTCTCGGGTATAGATATTGCTGGCACGCCGCTGCACATGCTGAACTGTGTGCTCGAGTAACGCCTGCGCGCCCCGAACCTTGTTGCTGGTCCAGTTGGATGTTTCGCGGATGTTGAAGGGCGCCGTAGGCGTGAATGGCATATGTCGATTATTTCTTGTTCGTTCGACATATATGGCAAACGTGTCGATACATTGGACATGTCGATTTCATATGTCGAGTTTGGAGCTGATCTGGATAGATCAGTGACCAGTTCTTGAGGTGCATATCCCTTTTCCCAATCAACACGGTGAAGATCAGTCGTCGTATAAACTCAACAATTGCTTCTGCGTGCTCAGGCAGCGTCAATGCTGACCGTATGCCCACACTTCACTGCAAATCCGACTAAAGTATCCAGGCGAAAAGACTCAAAGTCGCCTTTCATTAGAGTGCTTACCCGCGGTTGCGAGATACCCAGTAAACTGGCAACTTCACGCTGCTTCAGGTTGTTCGCTCTGATGTACTCGGTAATCACGTGGATCAATTCGGATCTCAATTTGTAGATTTCACGTTTAACCGGATCATCTTCAATCGCGTCCCAGACGCTTTCAAATTTTTGCCTACTCACTTCAGTTCCTTTAATGCGGACTTGATCGCGACAATGTCTTGTTTCGCTGTCCTCTGCGTTTTCTTCTGAAAGACATGGAGAACGTAAACGGCGTCACCTCGATTTGCGACGTAAACTACTCGCCATGCACCCTCATTCCGGATCCGAATTTCTCTAACACCGGGTCCTATACTCGGCATCGCTTTCCAATCTCTTGGCTCGAGACCGCGTTGTAGTTTGTCTAGTTCGTATCCTGACGCTCGCTTCACGGGTGAAGGAAACTCACGCAATGCTTCCAAGGAGCGACCTAAGAATACAATCGACTTCACAACTCGATAATATATATGTAGATATATATTTTGGCAATGGTTTGTTGCTGCCCAGAGTTAGAATGGTTGGTCATGTTGCATTTCCTGTTGCAACAAGTCTCAACAAACTGGTCCTTTGAAACACGTAGTCTTCAGCCTCAAAACTCTAAGTCGTTGTTGTTACTTGTTGTGAGGTATTGGCAGTAGTTACCTGCGACCACTTGACCCCCAGAACAGGCCATATTCCGCTTGTCGGCGGAACACCGTGAACCCCTGAGACAGATTCTCTTCCGTCCACGCCATCAGCTTCGGAACCTTCTTCTCGAATTTCTTCACGAACTTGTCAAAATTGGCACTTTCGCACTAAGGTGGTTTACCGGCGAATACTGCGATGGTGAGCAAATGTGACCAGCGTAACCAAACTGGAATCTATCGGGCGTATCCGCCTTTCGCCTAATTTCTTCCTGCGAGAATTTCTTTACTCCGAAATATCCCAGGCAGAGGGCATTGAGAACGTGCCCAGCGACCTGGAGCTGGCAACGCTTGCTGGCCAAGGGCTGTGTGAAAACATACTCGAGCCCATTCAGGCAGCACTCGGCAAAGTCAGCATCCGTTCGGCGTATCGTTCCGCGCAGGTAAACAAGATAGGTAATGGGAAGGACTACAATTGTGCTTCGAACGAGAAGAACTACGCATCCCATATCTGGGATGTGCGGGATGCGGCCGGCAACTACGGCGCGACCGCGTGCATCGTGGTGAACTCGTTCGTTGACTACTATGCAGAGACAGGCGACTGGCCGGCGCTCGCGTGGTGGCTGTACGATCACATCCCCAGCTTTCGGCATGTGGTGTTTTACCCGAAGTTAGCCGCATTCAACATCAACTGGTATTCCGGGCCATCGCCAGAGCGCTCTATCCTGGCTCAGGTGCCTCATCCTGAAACGGGGAAGAAGGGTATTCTGGTTCGGGATTCGGGTGCTGCTGTACCTATGGCAAATGGCGCGAAATATGCTGAGTATCTGAAGAGGGTAAAATAGGCAATCAGCTCAGGTTAAGTCGGAGTGGCTGGAAAATCGAGTTGTGGATATATAGCTTTAGACTTACCCAATGCAGTAGCTAGTCAACTTCAAGGTCATCGTGTCTAACAAAGAAAAAGAATTCCAATCCGCGAGCCCTGAAGTTGCTCAGCAAAGGTTCAGAACGATCAAGCGATTCAGTTGGAGTGAAGTAAACCCCAGGCTGGCGCGCGCCATGCTAGAGGCCCTTTACAGTCAGCCCAAGTATCGAGAGCGCTTGGAACAACTCAGCCAGCTCCCAGAGAAAAGGCTGGCGGAACAAGCACTTCGGTCCTTCGGAAAACAGCTTCCGGATAAACACATTGCGGTCGTAGCACCAGTTTTGGTCGAGAAGTGGTTGCCTGCTACTAAAGCGAGAACAGTGAAGGAACTAGCGACAATTGTTCAAGCCGGATTGTCTAGCAGTGAGCGCTGGGAAGATATCGGCAACAGACAAAACGCGCTTAGCTTTCTACGCCGACGACGGCACACCAAAAACTTTCTTACCAATCTGCGCAAGGCGTTCGTCTCAGCACACAAAGTAGCAGAGAAGAAGGCCATTAAGCCCCCTGGCGAGAAAACTGTGCCTGTTCCGGTTGAGTTGACCGGCTTAGGTGAGCCCAGACCATACCAACCGTACCGGCATCAAATTGAGGCTCGAGAAAAGTTGACGAGTTTCATTTACGAAGCCCAACAGCAAGCACCAGGCGGCATTGTTGTATTGCCGACTGGGGCCGGTAAAACCGAGACTGCCGTCGAATGGCTGCTGGACATTCTACAAGAAGAGCCCCGCGCTAGAGTTTTATGGCTAGCGCACCAGCAGGAACTCTTGTCGCAAGCGATTGATCGCTTTGAACAATGCGCAGGTTACAGAGACATAGGCTTTCAGCGAAAAGCCAGGACGATATTTGGCGGATCGTCTGCGGTGACTACTTTGGCGGAGGAAAACCTCGATATCGCGGCGGTAACGATTCAGTCTCTCTCGCGCGGACTAAAGGGGACTAAGCTCAAAGCATTGCGCAGCTTCCTCAAGCGACCCACGTACATCATTGTGGACGAAGTACACCACGCTGGAGCGCCCAGCTATCGAAATTTGTTAGATGAAATATCCCTGCACGAAGTAATTTGTTTTGTAGGCCTGTCAGCAACGCCATGGCCGACGTCGATGCTCAATCGGTTCCATTTGCGCGAAAGATTTCCGGCCAATATATGTGAGATCGCACCAGAAACGTTAATGGCAGAAGGCATTCTCGCTACACCTTTATTGCATACGGTGAATACAGGTCAGTCGATCTATTTGAGTGAGTCAGAGTTACGATTTGCCCAAAGCGGTGATCTATCGGCTGAGACATTGGATCGACTAGATTCTGTGACGCGAAATCGCAGAGTGGTCTCGGCGTGGCTAGCTCGGAAGGCCGAATGGGGTAAGGCACTCGTATTTGCAACCAACATAGATCATGCCGAAGAGTTGGCCTATCTTTTGGGAGAAGCAGGGGCGAATGCAAAAACATTGCACAGTCGCTCAGAAGATCGAGATCGGACGCTTCGGTGGTTCAAGAAATCTTCTGAAAACGTCGTGTTGGTTTCAGTTGGAATGCTAACGGAAGGCGTGGATATACCTGATGCAAAGTCCGTGTTTCTGGCTCGCCCGACAACCAGCCGAATTTTGCTGCGGCAAATGATTGGCCGAGTACTTCGAGGTAGAAAGGCGGGCGGCGAAGAATTTGCGCATGTTGTTTATTTTCAGGATGAATGGGGGAATTTTGCTGACATCTTAGAACCACCGGAAGCCATAGAATTCGACGTGGTCGAGTCGGATGCCAGTGACAAGGACGGATACCTTCCACCTATCATTGTGGATGACCAAGAACGTCCAATCCCAAAGTCAGCACAAATTTCTGTGAAGCGGCAGTTTCGACAGCTTGATACACGCGCATCGAATGCTGGAGATGAGCACGAACCTTCTGCCATTGATCCAGGACTGTTCTCTACCCAACTCATTGGCTACTACGATTTACAGGTTTTGATGGTCGCGATTTTTGAGCATCAACTCGATGGTTTCGCCGCGTTACAGAAAGACGCGCTCGATGGCGCCAAGTTAACAGGGCGTTCGTACTTGAGTTTTTTCGACGACAGCCGCCCGCCTTATCCTACTCAGCGCTCGCTGGTTGAATTTGTGAATTTTTGCCGTGAGTTCGGCGAACCTCCACCGTTTAATGACCTGCGGGTAACGATCAGTCCATCTCAGGCAGCGGATGCGATCGTCGCGGCCGGTCCGATTACCGAGGAGCACCGGGCAGAACTCATAGAGTCTGCATGGAAAAACACGATTATTCGTTCTGCAATACCTTCGCTGCAGCGTTTTGAAGAACTGGTGGATGCTCAACTTAGAGAGCGACGCTATGCAGCCCAGCGGTTGAATGCGGAAGCGACGATCAGGCAGCCAGATAAAACTCGACTGAAGGTGCTGCCCAGGGCAGAACGCAATCTTGCGCCCCGTGTAAAAGCAGCGATTGATATCGCGCGCACAGTGTTGCCACCAGACTGCGCGGGCCGATTAGAGGAAGTGCCAATTGTTCGTTGGAGTCGATCTGTTTCTCGGTCCTCCTTCGGCCACTGGTCCATTCAGTTAAGTGGAAGGAACGCCGGGAGACAGAAAATATGTATCAATCGATTGCTACGAGCCCCTGCTCAAGATGTGCCAGACAAGGCATTAGAGTATTTGATTTATCACGAGTTGCTTCACGCGTTGCTGCCAGGCCAGGGACACGATTCGGAATTCCGGGAACTTGAAGGCCGTTGGCCTGAGTGTGAAGTGTGGGATGCATGGTTCCAGACGCTGCATGATCGTTATGATATACGTCCAGAGAGATACCCGTAATTGCTAGTCAGCAGCCTCGTATTGGAGTTCAATTTCTTGGGTAGCACCCAAGGGCTGGTACGGTCGACAACGCCGCGATGGAAAGTTGGTTGGGCCTGATTAAACGGGAACGGAACAACAGACGTCGCTACAAAACCAGAAATGAAGCGCGGCAGGTGTTAGTTTACATCGCGACGCGGGGCAAATGGGGCAGCAGAGAGGATGAGTCCAAATGAAACACAATATCTACTTACTCGCTAGCATGACTCAACCCGGCTTTTGGGATGGCCTCACCATTCGTGAGCAAGAATCTGTAACGCGATACCTCGAGGATATGAACCGCGGAACAGTCGACGGAGAGATGGACATTGAGCGGCGAGAAAATAGCCGAGGTTATTATACTCACTTAGAAATTCTCGAATCCCTAAAAAACGAAAACGAGCAATCTGTACGTGACTACACATCTGCACTACAGATTGATATCGCCGCTTGGCTAGCTTTGAAACCAGGACACCACGAAGTGTTAACCGTCCGCGAGTTTCTCGACTAGGACATGAGTCTTAGACACCCACGTGTCAGGAGAATCAGTGAAAGCCCTGAAAACCAACGTTGACTCTTTTAGACTTCGGGTCATCGCCCGGAACCCGAAGACCAACAAAGACCTACTTCGCAAACTCGCAACTTCCAAGATTAATGAGATTCGAGAACTTGTGGCGGGCAATCTCAATACACCTGAAGACAGTTTAGTAAGTTTGTGCATAGATAAAGAAGCGCGTATTAGGATTGAAGCTCTCGCCAACAATTCATTGTCTATAGAGTCCATCGACGAACTCATGAACCATGTTGACTCGAGGCGGGCTCTCGCTCGCTCAAACCGAACCCCCACAGAGCTACTTAAACGGCTTGCCAACGATGAAGATTTACTCGTGCGTCAAAATGTAGCTCGCAATCCAAATTGCCCCCCACAAATACTAAAATTGTTGGCAGAGGACAAAAGTCTCGCTTCTTGCGTTGCCCAAAACGGAAATTGTCCAAAGAATTTGCTTCAAGACCTAGCAAAAGAAGGGGATCAAGCGGTTCTTGAGACTTTAGCGGCAAACCCAATCTGCCCCGGTCCTCTGCTCAAACGATTGGCCAAGAAATCCAAACTCACTCTAAGGAGTTACATAACCGGAGCATCCACCTCACTCTATCGTAATCGGATAGGTCAAGCACTCGCACAAAACCCCGGCACTCCAATAGATTTGCTGGCTAAACTCAAAGAAGACCCGGACGAATTAGTACGTTTTTATCTGGTTTCTAATCCGGCTTGTCCGAAAGAAGTTTTGGTGGACCTATCCGTAGATCGAAGTTCTACCGTTAGGCGCGGGGTGGCCGAGAACCCCAAGACTCCCGCCAATCTCTTAAGGACACTGGCTGAAGATGCAAAATATGAAGTGTCTGCTCGAGTAGCGATTAACAAACGATGTCCGACTAAAACACTTGAAGGTCTCGCACGACACAGAAACATCGACGTCCGTAGATCAGTGGCGAGTTCCATTCGTACGCCCGAGTCTTGTCTGGCTAAACTAACGCTTGATAAAAATAAAACAGTTCGCGAACTCGCCATGAAAAACCCGAAGCTACCTACCAAAGTGATTAAATCGATGCTGGACGAAAAATCGATTTCGCCTTGGATTCGATTGGTGATGGGAAAGAACGTCAGTTGTCTACAACAAACTGTAGAAACTCTGCTTGATGAGGCTACTCTGGATGCGCGATTGGCATGCGCATCCCACAAAGACGTGACACGGGAAGTCTTATTGGAATTGGCCCAAGACAAGAATTTCGAGGTCGTTTACCGTGTAATGGCAAACCCAAAATGTACAAATGGAATTCTCAAAGTCATCAATCAGCGTGTGAACTAAAATTTTCGACCCGCTACGTCGTTGACGATGGTTGTTGGCGCTGTATCAGGACCCCTTATTTGATCTGCATAGCCTTGATGCAGCAGCGTGGATGACCCGGGCATTGTCGACCAGCCGTCGAGGGAATTTTGCCGACACTGGAATTAATCCGCGAGAATGCGGCCAATAGGAAGCTTCGGAAGTATGCATAGAAATTTATACGCAGGCACTACTCGGGGCTAGACATTGCGTTGTTCGATTCTTTGGAAACAACAAACTGTGCTTTCTGAACAAAAAATCCTTAGACCTAAGGCTAACAAACATGTATCGATCAAACTGAGAAGGCAGTTACTCCATTTGCTATCCTCCAGGGAGAACCGAAACTTTTAAATCGTTTATCACCAAAAGGATCACTTCACTTAGGCTAGACTCGTAATATCCTCAAGTATCGTACGAGTCCCGCCGCCCATCGCTTCGAGCATTAATCGCTCTAAAGCAACATCCCAGTCCTCAGGGCTTTCGTAAATTTCGCGGTTAATAATATCCAGACCTCCACAGGCGTACTCCTCAAAAAGTCGAATGCGCGACTCTTCTTTCGCATCAGCCATCGTGGCAGGGTCTTTGTTTTCAGCGAGTGCAATGCACTGCATGATTGATAGATCGAACTCACCTCTGAAGATATGGATACCTACAGGTTCCGAAGATTTATCAAACGCTCTCTTTTCGTGTCGCATCTGGCCTAGGCAAGCTGCAAACACGAGAGCGTCCTTGTAAGAGTTGAACACCTTTCTGTCGGATTGGCACAGCGCGCTGAGCATTTCCTCATGTTCTTTTGGACGGCGGACATCATTACTCATAATAACCCTCCTTTATTTCGGTATACTCGTATCGCTCACCGCCAATAACCGAGGACGTTTTAGTATCTGATTTCTTTTGTGGCGTGTAATACATCAGCGTGTATTCTCGACCGACCCTTCCATTTACCGCCGATTCTACCTCCGGCTTCCACTGACTGTTCGAGACCATAATTACAACTTGTTCCGCCAAGGTCGGAATCGCTTGAGCAACTTTCTCTCTGTATTCAGGATCCAGATTTCCGTAGGGGGAGTCCATTACAATGGGGAAAACGCCCCCTCGATAGTATGAGGATTGCTCTTTCTGACGTTGCTTTGCGAGCGATAATAGGCCACCAATGAAAGCTAGACTGCTCACCTGGGACTCACCGGTTGATTTACCTACGACTTCTTGGACGTTATCCCCAACACGCTTTTTGATTTTCAATGAGTAGTCCTCAGAAATCTCAGCCCAGTAGTCTTTTTTCAAAATTCCGCGAAATGTATCATCTACTATAGATGAGAGTTCAGTACGCACTCTATCCGAAAGCGAATCGTTTAGAGCTTGGATGACGGTACTCGCTTCTTCCGCTAGCTGGAGCTTCCGGCTTGCTAAATACTCAGAGTCACCAAGTTTCTCTAGCTCCTTCCGTTTTTCTACCCAAGAATCGAGCTCTTTACGCTTCTCGTCTAAGTGCTCTCTAGATCGACCTATGTTTTGGTCGCATACAGAAATCTTCGCTCTAATGTCCTCGCGTTTCGATTCCAAAGACTCAACATTTTCAACCTTGCTGCTACCAATCCTTGAGGATATCTCATCGAGTCTTCCCGTTTTTTTTGTTTTAGAAGTCTCGATTTCATGAAGTCGCTCAGAGAATCCTTTCAGTCGATTTACTAGATCAGCGCGGTTGAGCAACATCGCCTTGACCGAACTCGACACGTCGATGAAAGCGTTTTCCACGTCTGTGGATACTGTTTGCTTTTGGAAGGATTTGAGAGCTTTCCAAGCATCACTATCTTCTTCAAATTCTCGCTCACAGATACACTTTCGACTTTCAAGCAAGTCGGTGATGAATTGTTGCTTGATTTTGGATGGCAGTTCGCCTCGTTCTCGCCGCTCGTTTAGAAGATTTACGCAGTTCGTGAGCATTTCTGTTGAAAAAGCGAGAAAGCCTTGTTTACTTATGAAATCTGATTTCTCTTGTCTCAACTTACGAGCTTGTATAACGCACTCATCAATGTCCTTCTCCAGTGCCTCTCTTTCTTTTTGCAGAGTCGCCACGGGGCCGATTTCAGAAATGCGCTGATTCACATCATCAAGTTGGGTTCTTAGATGGCGCTTGTTTTCTTCAAGCTGTTCAAGTTCAACCGCGAGTTCGTCAACTTCCTCATTCAACTTTGATTCCATTTCTACAACTTCGCCGAGTTCTTTTGTTGAAGATTCTTTCAGTTCTTTTCTTAGCTTCTTCAGGATGCTCGAATCAAGGTGCAGTTTTGCTCGCTCGAGAATTTCTAGCCCCATTATTGCTTTAATCGCGTTTCTTATGTCCTTCGAGCCTTCAATCGCAGAAAGCTTTTCAATGCGTTCGCCGTTAAAAAAGAAATATGGGTGCATCCGCGCCGGAAGAATTTGGTTAATGTGTGTTCCAGAATTGGGGGAGTGATGATATGCCCCGTCCTGGTCAGTCCAATTAAGCTTGAAGGAGCCATCGCCGATCAAGCTGACTGCTTCTTCCGATTTTCGAAAGGACTGAGCTCTTACAGCCTCGTATTCTAGCCCGTCGTGTTCGAAACAGACTGTCACACTCATATCGAGGATCGACGAAGGGTCAGCTTCCGCAATTGCTCTTTCTGACAATAGATGATCACTGCCATGTTCAAAGTCGGTTGTCCCGTAAAACGCCCACTTAAAAGCATTTAGAAACGCAGTTTTTCCTGAGCCATTTTCCCCATGGATGATCGTGACGTTAGAACTGCTAGTAGTAGCGAACTGAATGTACTGCTCTCCAAAAAACTGCCTGAAGTTAACGATTCTGATCGATTTAAGCTTCATTCTTCCGCACCTCTTCGTCGATTAGCTTGGCCAACTTGTTACAAATTTCGGTTTCTAGTTGGCGGCTCGATTCGATATTTTGGAAGTGCTGGTACTCTCTTTCGACCTGCAATATCTTCTCAATCAAGCCAGCTACCTGTGGCGTAGTCGCATTTATTATCTCCTCAGGTGTCATCGGGCCTCCTTACACATCAAGTAATTTTAGCTTTTTAACTATTTCCCGGAGCCGAGAATATGCCTCTGGCCCATTGATTGCGGATTCTGAAAATTCGCCTATTCGCTCAAGCTCTCGCTTCATTAGGTTTCGTTCAACCGCAAACGCATCGTCTTCTGAAAAACGGTGCTCTTCAGCCATTGGTGGAATTACAACGAAATCGTAAATGGTTGCTAATTTCTTACCAGCGGCTTTTCTGAGAACCCGTCCTCGCCGTTGAATAAACTGTCGGGGATTAGAAGAAGAGGACATAATATAGGCCGTTTCTGTTCTGGGAATATCCACTCCCTCATCCAAACATCGAATTGCG
Source organism: Pseudomonadales bacterium (assembly GCA_040222775.1). GTDB lineage: Bacteria > Pseudomonadota > Gammaproteobacteria > Pseudomonadales > Azotimanducaceae > UBA4421. Next base: position 49,117 of record JAVKCL010000013.1, on the reverse strand, counting down.
ACGATGGCTTGAAGTTCGCCAGAACCAAACGCGTCTAAAATCTCCTTCCTTTCCTTAGACGACTCCTCCGCTGTAAACTTTCGCGCTCGAAGTTTTGCTTCCAAGCCAACGGCTTTGAGCACAATTTCAATCTGGCGCTCGTCTTCTACACTTCCGTCGCCAACATAGATCAAGTTATAGCCGGTTTCACTATTTGCTTTTAGAATCTCGAGTAATCGAGGAAGCTTGTTTTCAGCGTTGCTAATCAATCGCGCTCGTTTTATGAGAAGGTTCTTTAGCCTTTCATTGGAATCTACGTTTTCGTCTATTGAGAACGCCCGTGCAATATCATAAGAAAGATCTCGATACTCCTCCATTTCGGTTTCAGTAAACCGAATCAACTCGGGATAGTAGCGGTATTGGGTTAGAGTTCCGTCAGAAATCGCATCTCTTAACCCGTATTCGATGACGTCTTCCCCGAAATACTGACGTAGCTCCATTGTACCTTTATCGTCATATTTACGTATCGGAGTAGCAGATAAACCCATTCGAAAGCGAGCATTTGATGGCAATGCCTGCCGCAGACCCGGTGAACCCAGGTTGTGCATTTCATCCGCTATGATTAGAAAATTTGTATCGATTTGATCGATAAAGTACAGAAAGCGAGGAGTAGAGAATGTAGCGTTTACTGCAATTAAGAAAAGATTGTCCGCAGCTTCGTTCTTGAGCTCTAGGAGGCCCTTCCCAACATCGTCAGGCCAACTAGGATAGTCCCCGAAACACATAATCGGAGTGAACCCAAAGTCCCTTGCCTCCTCAGCCCATTGCTCCGCAAGGTGGCGAAAAGGTACCAACGCAAGTACAACGATGCTGGCTTCGCTTGAAGTGATGTGATCGAGAAGGCGAGTCACGCCACTTAAAGCCGTGACTGTTTTTCCAGATCCCGTCGCCATGTTAAAAACACCTTGGCCGTTGGCTGCAAACCAGTTTTTAATGGCAAGCTCCTGATGTTCTCGGAGACGATTGTTTGCGTCCGTGAATCGGCTGGGTATCTTCGGTCGCTGATGAAGTAATCGCGTATACGGCCTTTCGACACGTTGAGTAATTCGAATGAATGGTTCGACGTCCTGATCGTTGGGTTTGAATATTTTTAGATTCGGATCTGCTTGACTCCACATTCGCTCAAACTCTCTTTCCTTACGATTGATTCTGGATAACTCGGACTCTCTAGCAGAATAATATATTTCAATCGTTTCCCAATTGTTCTCCGCGGCACCAGTTAGATTGTATGAGCCGCTGAATGCAACTGTCTCACCTTCAGAGTCTTTGGCTACCCCGATCTTTGCGTGAAAAATTCCACTTAGTTTTTGCTTGGGAATTGCGATGCGAAACTCAAGAATTTTGTCACGAATCATCCAGGCGATCGTATCTCTTGTATTCTCGACTAATTGCAAAACAAGTGACTCAACGCTTCTTTTAACGATCTCATGTACCAGGGTTTCTGTAGTTTCCTCACTCGCGTCTTTCAGCATCTCCCAATCTTCTTCGGATAATTCAGGACTTATTATCCATCGAGTCCTACCTCCTCGGGCGGCTATACTAGCGATCCCCGCAGCCGCATCCTTAATCCACTTGCTCGAAAAATACCCTACGGCTATGTCGTAAGTTATTGAACAGCGCAGCATCGGATTAAAAAATTGGGATATAGGATTGTCATCGGTTGTGTTTACCGACTCGGGTAGATCAATGTCCTTAAAATTGAGCATGACTAGGTGAAAGAAGAAAGGATCTGACTGAGCTCCGTTCCAGTTTCAAAGTCATCGGTGGGTCGTCTTTGGATCTGGAAATCTGCCGCACGTCGAAAGTCTAGATCCATGAGCAATTGCGCATCTGCGGCAGATAGGCCTGACGCAATCAAACGTGGCTTAAGCGCACCCGCTCTAGCCTCCCGATTATTCTTAGTTGCAGCAATATATTTCTTAACTCGTCCGTCAACTTCGACAATACTGTAGGTTGGCTGTTCGAACGTAACTTCCTCCATGGTCGACAAAATCGAGGAGATAATCGAATGATTTATCGGCACATCTTCAAGGGCGTCAAGAACGGATAGCTTAGAGCACAAATCAAAAAGTGTAGACGGTGAATCTGACAAGACGATGTTAATCGCAAGCAGAATTGCTTCTAAACTCGTTTTACCGCCGACTGCCCTTTCTGCGATATCGTAAGAGCCAGGGTTTACACGAACAACCTCTTTACTATTTTTTAAGAACATTGAAATTGTAACGTCCAACACCTTCCTGTGGGTTGCCAGCACCCGCTTTATCTCCCCAACGGAAATAGGACCTCTTTCACGAACTATATCGATTATCTCATCGCCAAGCGGTACAAAGGCATTGCCAAGAGCGTGGGCTTTAATGCCGAGCATTAGACCTCGGCGTGTTAGAAATCGGTCATCATCCTGTAGAATTCCATACAGTAAGTATGATCCAGTCACTTTAATCGAAATCGAAGGGTCTAGTTTATCCACTAGCACTTCAAAAAGAACTTTAGCGCTAGTAAAGCGCTTTAGATTTTGAAGTATCGTAAACCCCGTTTCTCTGATGATTGAGAGTTCATCCTCTTCCAAATTCAAATGTTCGTACAAGGCATACAGTCCACGCTTTACGATTAGAGCGTTATCCATACGACCGAAGATGCTTTGTAGATTGTGCTCCTCTATATGTTCCCCGAACAACTCCCTGTATATTTCAACTCCTTTCGCGGGGGTGATTGCGCCTTTAGCGTGCCTCAGAACAAAAGTTGCTTTTAGAGTCGATGAGATTTTTGAAAGCTGAGTGATAGTGCCCCTGTGTATCGATGCCCCCCGCCGTTCCGTGAGGAACCTTTGTATATAAGAAACAGGTATATCGGAGTTATCACGCACTATTTGTTGGAACGACACCGGCCACGCTTGAGTTGCTAATGACTCATCGATTGACGAATCCCAGTCGACTTTCTTTCTTTCAATTTCCACATATCGAAGTACTCCAACAGAATACTTAGCGGGCTTTGGCAGATTTTCTATGGCAGCAGAAACCAGTAGTTCAGTTTCGTTTCGAGTAAAACCTGTCCTCGCAGCTGCTTCGAGTACAGTTACTTCTCCATTGGCTGATGAAAGGAGTCTGTCTAACTTTATTGCGAAGTCTTGCAATTGCACCGCGAAGATTTTTCGAATTTTCTTCTCAGCTTTTGCTTGAACCTGCCGAACTCTCTCTCGAGTGACTCCGACTTGAACTCCGATTTCTTGAAGGGTTTTCCCCCCAAGTCTCAACATTAGAACTTTGTAGCTGCGCTCATCCAAATATTGCTGTAGAGATTCGAATACCGTGCCATGCTCGAGGTAAGGCTCATCGGATTTCTTAACTCCAAGACATGAATCTACAAGGGCGTCTAGTTCATCGACAGACTTTCTTCCTAGGTTTGGGACCATATTCAATTTTGATCGATCTCGACCTGAGTCTAGGTAATCTGAAACTGTACGAAACGGGAATTCACCGGTCTTCCAAGCTCGGGTTACCCCATTCGCAGTCCTTGCCGAAACAAATGGTGACTGAACGAGCTCCAAAAAAGTCGTCTGCGCCGTGGCGGCAGTAACGGCTTGGTGTCTACCTTCGACTAGAGGCCTAACCTTGCCCACCGACACATCCTCCACGAGTCTTTGGAACGTTTTATACGCGCCCCAGCCAAAACCAGGAATCGCGAGCATCGCATCCTCGCGGTGCCCAGAATTCAAAAACTCACCCACCGTTTCGAATGGTAGTTTTCCACTGGCATTCGCACGCAAAAGTATGTTCTTTAATCGATTGTCTATGCCATCGACTTTGGCCAAATCGACTATACGAATATCAAATGGCGAGCCTTCATTTCCTAGCTGTTTATTGTTAGACATTCCCTTATTAAGCCTAGCTCGGTGATGGAACAACGCAAGCTTACGATATGGATAACAATATCCCGAAAAAGACACGCTGCCATCAACCGCGTCACTTACATATTCCTTAAGTTTTCGATATTGGCAAAATGCTTTCCACCTGCTGTCCCAAAAAAAATGCGACATCGCTGTTGACGCCAACCAAGGTGGAAGTCAAAATATTCGGAAAAATAACTTCCAAAGAAGAATGGCTGACATCGGGTACAACCACTCCTTTCCCGCGCTCCGAGGCACTCAGGCGTGCAGCGAATTTTACATCGCAATGTGTCCAATGGGTTTAATCCCCAAAATATTTCGATTTGATGACGAAGACGTACCACCGGAACTTAGAGCTCAGCGAGTATTAAACCGTAATCGGGTCCCGGATATTGCCAACTATCTCGTAGAAAATCGGAATAGTTATATCGTTTCCGCACTCACTGTATCCGTAAATGCGTCTGTACGATTTGAGCCTCTATCCACCGATGAAGTGACGAATTCAATGGGTACTCTACACGTCCCAATGGAGGCTACGATGCTTATCAACGATGGGCAGCATCGGCGGGCAGCGATAGAAGATGCGATTAAAGAAAACCCCGAGTTGAAGCATGACCACGTTCCCGTGCTTTTCTTTATCGATAACGGGTTGAAGCGAAGCCAGCAAATGTTCGCGGATCTGAACAAACATGCAGTTCGCCCGAGTGATTCTCTCAGCACACTCTATGACCACCGTGACCCGAGCTCGGAATTAGCCCGCTATGTTGCTATGTCTGTCGACGGGTTTAAAGGTATGACTGAAATGGAAAAGTCGAGTATCTCAAATCGAAGTGTAAAACTATTTACGCTAAGTGGGATAAAGCATGCTAATCGTGCGCTTTTACGCAAAGGTAAAAATGAAGAAATCTCCCAAGCCGAGATGGAAATAGCTGCTGAGTTCTGGACCGAAGTAGTAGCTAATATCCCCGACTGGGTACAAGCGAAACAAAAGAAAGTCGCTTCCAGCGACCTGCGCCAAACCTGTATACATGCACATGGTGTCGCATTGGCGGCCCTAGGAGCGGCTGGCGCAGATCTACTAGCGAGGCACCCGAAGGATTGGAAGAAGAAGCTGAGTGCTTTGAAAACACTGGATTGGTCGCGTTCTAACGAAGAACAATGGGAAGGTCGTGCGATGGTACTAGGAAAAATAAGCAAGGCGCGAAACAACGTGATGCTCACCGCAAACTTAATCAAGGAGCATCTCGGTCTTGAGTTAAACGACCGAGAACTCGAACTAGAGGCGCATTTAAAAAACTATGAGTGAATCTTTTCTATATCAGTCTACAAGCGACCAGGTTGCAGGCTTAGAAATCGCCGGAAGACCAACGCGTGATCTCATTTCTGAGATCCAATGCCTCTACCAAGAAGATGCGCGCCCGTGGGTCATTGGCTTCAGTGGAGGTAAGGATTCAACCGCAACTTTACAATTGATTTATACAGCCCTTATTGCCCTCAACAAAGATTCCAGACAAAAGCCAGTCTTTGTAGTGTCGTCAGATACTTTGGTTGAAACACCGCTAGTAGTTGACCTCATAAAAACAACCTTAATTGAGCTAGACCAAGCCGCCACCGATCATGAGATGCCAATCGAAGCCCATCAAGTAGTTCCTCGGATGAACAACACATTTTGGGTAAACCTTATAGGCAAAGGGTATCCAGCACCTACGCAGTCTTTCCGTTGGTGTACAGAGCGAATGAAAATTGACCCCGTTAGCGAGTTTATTTTGGAGAAAGTCGCAGATTTTGGCGAAGTGGTCGTCGTACTAGGATCTCGAAGTCAGGAAAGTTCATCACGCGCACAAGTCATTGCCAAGCACCGAATCAATGGCTCGCTCCTAGGACGGCATACGTCTTTACCCAACGCGTACGTTTATATGCCTATCGAAGACTGGAGCGCGGACGATGTTTGGGAGTATCTGATGTCGGCACCTCGTCCGTGGGGCGGAGACAATCGCGAGTTGCTAGAACTGTATCGTGGGTCCAATGCCGGAGAATGCCCTGTAGTAATCGACACTAGCACTCCGTCCTGTGGCAACTCTCGATTCGGATGCTGGACTTGTACGGTAGTGACGACAGATAAAGCGATGGAGAGTCTCGTCGAGCAAGGTGAGGCGTGGATGAAGCCTCTGCTGGATTTTCGAAACAAGCTGGCGCATACAACTGACCCTGCCGTAAAGAACGAATTTCGTAACTTTAAACGCCGGACCGGTAAAGTGACGTATGCGCGCGGTGATTTACAAGACGATTCGCAAGATAGCCGGAATCGCAAGCATGTCCCAGGCCCTTATTGGATGTCATACCGCAAACAATGGCTGGAAGAATTGCTGCGCATTGAGAAACAGCTGAACGAATCTGGGCATCCAATTGAACTGGTTACCCGAGAGGAGCTTCATCACATCCGTCGGGAGTGGTTGAACGATCCGAACGAACCGGATTGGGAAGACTGTCTACCAGCAATCTATAAGCGAGTCTTCGGAAAGGATATCGATTGGGTTCAAAATGACGCTGGGGCGTTCACAAAACCAGACGCCGATTTGCTGGAAGAGCTAGAAGCTAAGCATGGTGTGTCTAACACACTCGTGCGTAAGCTTATGGAATTAGAAGTCTCCATGGATGGCCTTTCTAAGCGTAAGGGGATGAGCGACAAAATCCACAGTGTGTTAACGCAAGATTGGGAGGATTACGAAATCCTCATTACGAGAGAACAAATTGAAAAGGACGGTGGCTACCAAGAGGAAATGGACAGGCTGCAAGCAGAATTGGACGAGCTCAACCGGATCACATCGGAATGATTCTAGATAAAATAGCGTTATGCGACTTCCGCTCTTATGGCGGATATCACGAGATCGATCTAACCCCACGCACTCGTTACGGTGCTGAGCGCCCTATAGTACTTTTTGGCGGATTGAATGGCGCGGGGAAAACAACGCTACTACTTGCAATTAAACTCGCGCTATACGGCCGTCAAGCTTTAGGGGTAGGTACGACGAAAGCGGACTATGAGTCATTTATCGATGGCTGCATTCATCAGTCGAACTTAGCTTTGGTCAAACCCAATAGTGCGTATGTTGAAATCGAGTTTACTTACGGAAAGCTAGGGCAGCGCCTGCAATATCGAGTTCGCCGAAGCTGGGTGAAAGATGGGAAGGTCACGAGAGAATCGGTCAAGATCTGGGATGACAAAGAAGAATTGGGCGACCTTACGCAGGAGGAATGCCAGGGATTCTTAAACGAGTTAATCCCAGTCGGAGTCTCGGAACTCTTCTTCTTTGACGGTGAAAAAATTGCCGAGCTCGCAGAAGATTCTTCAGGCAATGCTTTGGGAGACGCAATTCGACGACTGCTTGGGCTAGACGTCGTCGAAAAACTACGTAACGACCTTCGTGTTTACGCCCTCCGCCGTGAAACCAGACGTGCTGACCAGACAAGTGCTGAGGCTATCGAGACGGCACAAAGTGAGTTTGATCACCTGAAATCTCAAGTTGAGCACGAAAGAGCAACATTAGACGAAAAGCGAAAAGCGCTTCAAGATCTTCGCTACAAGAAAGATCAGGCTGAGTCTCGACTGGTGGAAAATGGAGGCCATTGGGGCGAGACTCGACAAAATCAGCAAGCAAGGGTCTCTGAGTTAACGGATAACTTGAAACGTCAACAAAAGGACCTTCGAGAACTACTCGCCGGCGCCTATCCTCTCAGCCTTGCGACGAACGTCCTTGGTGAAGCGGTTAAAGAACTGGCAACCGAACTCGAAAACGAAAACCAACAGCAAGTTAGTACGGCTCTAGAATCGTTTGCAAAAAAACTTAAGAAAAACCTGGACGAGTCTGGCAGGAAGTTAGTCGACTCAACGCTGAAAAAGACAAAGAAAGTAAAACCAAACAAATCGTTACTTCTCGACATCACAAGTCGCGAACATGCTGCTCTCGAATACCTTATTGATAAAGAGCTCCCAACAATCTCAAAACAAGTAAGAGCATCTAACGAGCGAGTAGCGAATATCGAGCAAGACCTCGACACAATCTCCCTGCAAATTCAAAGGGCGCCAGATGAGCAAACGCTAGCAGATGAGTTTGCCAAGCTTAGTGAGTTAAACGAACGCATTGCTGAGCTAACTGCCGACGTAGCGGTACGAAGTAGAGATCTAAAACTGACCTACCACCACACCATTGAGATGGCTAGAAACCTGCGACGCTTACACGAAAATTTATCGGATAAGCGAGCGAGTGAACAGCCTATTGACTACGCGATAAAAGCGCGCGCTCTATTGAAAGACTTCGCGCAGGTCAATGCAGAAAGAAAAGTTACGCAACTGGAAACAGAATTTGCCGACGCATTTTGTAGGCTGGCTCGTAAAGAGGATGTGTTGGTGCGCGCAGAGATCGACCCTCAGTCCTTCGCTGTAAAACTCATAGGCGCAAACGGAGAAGTAATCGACAAGACCCAACTATCCGCTGGCGAAAAGCAGATTTACGCGATCGCAATGCTGGAAGCGTTAGCGCGAACTTCCGGTCGTAAGCTACCAGTGATCATCGATACTCCGTTGGGACGACTTGATTCTCGGCATAGAACCAACCTCGTTGAACATTACTTCCCAAGAGCAAGCCACCAGGTTGTGTTGCTGTCTACCGATACAGAAGTGGATGAACCTTTCTACAAATCCTTATCTCCCAACATCAGCCACGTCTACGAAATCCAGTTTGATGAAGACGAGAAGGCCTCTACGCTACGGGAAGGTTACTTCTGGCGCCAAGCCGCCTATAAGGAAGCCATATGATCCCACACCGAGTTCGCGTATCTGGACGAGCAGGTGCTCGTCTCAAATATTTGAAGTCTAAAACTGGCCTCACACCAAATATTTTGAGCCGGATTGCGTTTGTACTGTCAGCCAGAGACCTTCGACGCGTCGCTCAAGTGTCCAGCGAATTAGACGGTCAAGAGTTCAATGCGCCTACGCTATTTGGCGAGCATCAGCGCGCCTACGAACTGTTGCTTGCGAAATACCTTCGCGCCTCAAAAGACGACCGCGAAATAAGTACAGTCATTGCCAGTCATATCGAAAATGGACTGCATAAAATGGGGCACGCCAGATCACTGCAAGATATCGTTGCTCTGCAGTGACCTCTCTCTATCAGGGATTTCGGAAAGCATTCCTGGCCACTTCCCGTGGTAAGCACATCGGCGAGTTTAGCTACTTTCACCAATCTTTAATCAGTGATTGGTCCGCTTATAAGTCGGAGCTTGAAGAGATCGGTAATCCTGATTTTAACGTTGTAAAGCTAAGCCGGAAGCAACCCAAATTTTCGCTACTCCAATATTCGAACTTTGATACCTCGCCATTTCCAGTGTTGAAATATTCTTTCGCCGTCCACAACGGGGGCAATGTTTTCGTAACCGACTACACACAGCGTTCAAACCCTCCAATATTACATAGAAAAGAACTACTCCTACCTGCGGATAGTCCAATAGCAATTGAATCTGCAAAACTTACCAACACACTTGAAAAGAGTGGATTACTTAAGAACGCTAAGGCTATTGGCACACTGGTAGGCTGGAATGTTCGCTTGAAGGAAGCTGGGTTCACCTTGCTGGGTTACGAACTAGTTAATCTATGACAGAAATCGAACGACACAAGACCGCGCTCGTCCGCTCTGAGTTATCCCTACCTATGCGGCTCTTATTACGCTACGGATTCCTCGACGGTTCAAAAGCTGTCTTTGACTACGGCTGCGGTCGCGGAGACGACCTAGACTGGCTTTTGCAATTAGGTGTATCCGCTGAGGGATGGGATCCAGAGTATCGTCCAGGCGAAAAGAAGGTGTCTGCTAATATTGTGAATCTAGGTTACGTGCTTAACGTGATCGAAGATAAAAAAGAACGCAGCGCCACGCTAAGAGATGCATTCAGCCTTACTCAGGATGTGATGTTGGTTAGTGTCATGCTTGGGTACCAGAGAAAACGAGAACAATATCAAGAGTTTCGCGACGGCGTACTTACCCAACGCAATACTTTCCAAAAGTATTTTGCTCAGGATGAGTTTAAATCATATTTAGAAGAAGTTTTAGAGCACCGTGTGATTCCACTTGCTCCTGGGATCTGCCTGGTATTTAAAAATCAATTGGACGAACAATTGTTCCTTCTGTCGCGTCAACAAGTTCGCCGCGAATGGCGGCTACTAAGGCGCGACCCAACCGACGCAGACGTAGCAAAACTCGTTGAAACCTACAGAGATGAAATCGAATCCTATTGGCACCGCGCGCTTGACCTTGGTCGTGCTCCAGCGCCGGAGGAATGTGTTGAAGCACAATCATTAATGCAATTAGTTGGGTCGTGGAAAAAGGTTCACGAATGGGTTGGTCAGTTTTTCGACACTGAAGAACTAGAGGCAGCATCGCTCGGCCGCCAAGAAGATTTGGTCGTCTATTTCGCCCTCAGCCATTTTGGCAAAGGTCCCACGTATAGAAAGCTGCTCCCGCGCCTCCAACGCGACGTTCAGTATTTTTTTGGAAACATCACCAAAGCCAGGGGGGTAGGGAAAAAAGCACTCTTTGCCGTCGGTGATTTTGCAAAAATTGAAGAATCTGCCGTGTTTTGTCACGAAGAGATAGGCATTGGCCAGCTCAACGACCGACACGACTTCGTATTCCATCAGGAAATGCTGAAAGATTGTCTCCCGCTCATTCGGATTTTTGTCGGATGCGCACTACAGCTATTCGGCGACGTGGAATCGGTTGATCTCATTAAAGTACATCTTCAGTCGGGTAAGGTGACATTCCAGGTTTACGACGATTTTGAAGGTCTAGACAATCCAAGCTTAGTCGAGCGAATCAAGGTAGATCTGCCGCGGCTAAAAGTCGACTATTTTGAATACGGCAGGGAGTTTCAACCGGAACCTCTCAATGGACCCAAGGAAGAATTCTTTCTCCGCACTGAGTGAAACAAGTATCATCGATGTTCATATGCTTTCGCCCAACCCACGGGTTGAAACTGCAAACAAAAACTAGGAGCACTAATTGTGGCCGTACTATTCCATGGAAACTTTGCGCTCAATCGTAAACATCTGGCAGGCATCCTCCAGCGTGCGCTCAAAAAATCTAAGCTCAAAGACAAAGATCTCGCAAAATCATTCGGATACGGCGCTCCGTTCGCTGCCCGGCAGCGTAGTTGGCTTCACAAGACTGGTTTGTGCGAACTTGGCTTGCCGCTCCAGCTGACTCCGGTGGGAGAAGTTGTTCTAGAGCATGATCCGGATTTAGAAAGCCCTACAACGCAGTGGGTACTTCACCATGAGTTAGTGGAAGATCCAGAAAGGGCTGAGGCGTGGCATTTCTTTGCGAAAGAGTTTCTGCCTAAACACTCAACATTTACAAAGGACGACTTACTAGATGGTTTGGCAAAGAAACTAGGGCCACACAGCATGAAGCACTTTGGGCCAGGTAGTAAGTTGAATCAGCAAATCGCACGAAAGATCATTCAAGCATATACAGAGACAGCCGGGCTCGGGGATTTGAATTTAGTTCGAGTTGACGGACCAACACTCAACCGTTCGAATGTTAAGCAAATGGGTCCATGGAAAACTCCTGCGCTCTTACGAGAAAGCTATACATCATGATTGGTAGTCCACGTCTATTTTTGTTGGGTGCCTTAGCAATAGCAATACTTCCCACATGGGCGTCAGAACCGCCAGGCGAATTGTATCCAGCGGAGATTAGAGACGAGCTCCGCTCCATCAGGGAAAGCTTGGAGTCAAGACAATCAGAACTGTGGAGCGTTGTTCCACTCGTAACATTTCTGTTAGGGATGGGAGCCCAGTTTTTGATTCATAGGCAAAAGGTAAAACACGATGAACAAGTGGCGCGGCATTCGCTAATCATAGAAGCTCAGAGAGAGCTAATTCAGATCCAGATTAAACGCCGAGAACGACTGTACGGACCACTTAAAACCCTTTTACAACAAAGCAAAGGCATCTATGACCAGATGTGCCAACAACTGAGAAGCCATTCACCTGAGAGATATAAGTGGGAAGAAGATGAGGAAAGCACTTCCGGTATGAGTTTCCGTACCTATAAGAATGGGCAATGGGAAATTTTCAGGCTACTCAATCAGCTACCTGAAATCTGTGAGAACGAACCTCACGTACTCCCGCTGGTTAATGAAATTCTCCTCATCGGTCGCCAGATAGTTGCAACGATCAGAGAGTCATCAGGACTAGTTTTGGCCGAGCAGCCTGAATTATCCGAGACGATGTCGAACTACCTCTCTCATTTCATCGTCTTAAACGAAGTTTGGGAAAGTGTGCAAAAACCTTCAAGAAACAACCTCGAATATGCTGTAGGTGTGTACCCCCGAGCATTGAACAAGCAGGTCGATGAAGGATATGACATTCTCACAAAAAAGATTAATGAATGGGATCAACGTATAGCTCACGAAGCTTCGAATTTCTTTAAGACTACTGGCTAGACGCATGCTAGGTTCAACGATTGATTCGACTATTTGGTTCTACAATGAAAACCACGAGATGTACGCGGCGAAGACCATTGGACTGGATATGTCTGATCTTTATCGGCCATTCCTTGAACTCGTGCCGAAAGGCGGGAGGATACTAGATGCGGGGTGCGGGGCTGGGCGAGACTTAAAAGCATTTTGGGAACTTGGTTACGAAGTTACTGGGTTTGATGCATCCGCGCTATTGGCTTCGTTTGCAACCTCTTACACCGGCATTCAGTGCCATCACATGACCTTCGATGAAGTCGATTGGCGCACGGAGTTTGATGGAATTTGGGCTTGCGCGTCATTGTTACACATTCCCAAGTCAGAGTTGCTGCGCGTATTGGGTCTATTGTCGGTAGCGTTGAAAAATAATGGAGTCCTATATGCATCATTTCAAGAGGGTTCAGGCAAGCTGACGCTTGATGATGGCCGTGTTTTCTATAACTTTAGCGAAAGTGAACTCTTGGAGCTTTGCAACGGCCTCGACGATGCTAAAGTTCTAAAAATCTGGAAAACGCAGGATGTTTCAAATTCGAACAGACGCATTGTTTGGATAAACATACTGCTTCAAAAAAATTGAAGAGCGAGATGTGCGATTCAGGGAGATTCTTTCGATGTTTTCATCGCTAAATCAACCTGATAATTCTGCGACTGGATACGCTCTTTGTTCGGGCCATGTCGCTGGCCAACTTCTTCCCGCAGCGGTGTTACTTCGCCCAAATCTGCCGCGACTTGCATAGGGGTTTTGCTATTTAGTGAGCCGTGGGGGCCCTGCCAGTTGTAGTAAAACCGCGACTTCGATAAACGATCAGCTATCTCAGGATCTTCTAGATCTGCCAGTGAGTAGAACTCCACCTTGTCTGTTTTCTGCGACCTGACTGATCGTGACTGCGCTCTAAAAATCGTTTGATCTGTATTCGATTCAGGTTCGCGTTATTCTTTTTGAAAACTAAGTATCGACAGAACTGCACTCTCCAAACTCGCAAAGTAGCCTACATACAACGCTAGAAGTGCGACCGCCAACAGAAGCGCAAACGTTCCCGTTGCAAAAGCAGCTCTCGATTCAAGATCTGCTACTTTTGCCTCTTTCTCCAAGACCCGATCTACCCCTTGCATAAGTGCAGACAGAGCTTTTAAGCCGGAGTACAACTCCCCAGAAGGATCCGCTTCCGTTCTTGTCTCCTGGTTCGAAGGATTGAATCCACTGGTGGTATTTCGCGACGGATCAATCCAGGCAGTTCCGCTAACCAAGAGTTGTCCATCGTTCCAAGTGATCGTATGCCCAGTGCTTTCCAACGCAAATCTCATTGCTTGAGCATTTTTGTATACCTCTCGAGCGGAAGGGGGCATGTATTTGCAATCACTCATTAAGTCTTCAATTTGATACTCGATCGCCTGTGCTAGCACTACTCCTGGGATCTGTTCTTTACACGACTTGATGTGCTCGTCCTTTATCACTTGTTCCAGTTCGAGTTTAGCAAGCCGGAGCGTATCAGCATTCCCCGAGTATAGGATTACTAGAATAGGCGCTGTAACCAAAATAGACGCGGTCACGACAGAAATGTCTTTGGCCCTATTAAGCAATGAACGCCCCCATTTCCTCGACTCTTCATCAGGCAAAGATTTAACAAGGTTGTAAAGTGCGCCATCCGCAAATTTTCCGAGTGGCTGTTCAACTCCTTCTCTCACCATCGGGTGTAGGTTCTCAAGCAAAGTCGTATCCCGAATTCGAAAGTATGAGCTACCCAGCAATCCCATAAAGGTGAAGTATGCTGCTGCTGGCACCAATAAAATCATGTTAACGATGTACTCTGCGATGCCCCAAAGTCCTCGATCTATGTAACTTTTTTGCCATTCCACTGGCCGCCAAAACGGCATCGCGTATGGATTGACGGAACGCAACACAAAAAGGAATCCTGAAGCAGCACGCGCTAAGAAAAAATCGCCGAGCATTTCGATTAGCGTGCCGGTTGCGTAGATTACTAAGACCGTAAGAGCGATGTAGCCAAAATTGGCGGTTACTGTGTTAAACAGCTTTTCAGGTAGGGTCTGGTCGAACATCGAAGCCAGGAGAAGCGTAAGCCAAAAAAGGCCTCCGCCTACAATTCTTCGGCGAATTGAGCCATCGCCGTAGGGTAACTTCTCAATGAGTTGTTCTAGGTTTCCGCTAATTCTTCTTCCCTCATAATCCGATGGTCTACTTTCCGCCTCTGTATAGCCAAACCGTACGCGTCTTTACACCATCCAAACTAGATTGAGATTACAGAACTGTGCCCAGATGCACCATCTCCCCAAACCGACAAAACCCATTGGCCATCTTCATCTGCTTAGGCGTCTTGCACACCGGCGCCAGCAACCTGGGCTCCCCCACCAGCATACACAACGCCCGCGCCCGTGAAGTCGCTACATTAAACCGATTCGGGTTATACAGAAACTCCATCCCCCGGGGCGCATCATCCGGGCTGGATGACGTCATCGAATAAATCACCACCGCCGCTTCCTGCCCCTGGAACTTATCCACCGTGCCGATGCGATGGGCAAGCTTTGGCATGGCGGATTTCAGCGCAGCCACTTGCGCGTTGTAGGGGGCGACGATTAAGAGATCATCTAACGTGAGCGCGGCCTGTTCACTGGCCATATTCACCCACTTAAGACCACCCCGCTCGACCTGTGCCACCAGCACTTTGATCGCGTGCACTTCTTCATCCGCGCGTGCGGTGCGGCCCTGGTGGTTGACCGGCAGATAACGCAGGCCAGAACCATGCAGCAGCCCCTCGCCCACCACGCTTTGCTGCGCACATTCCGCTTTGCTTTTCAGTTTGCCTTCGTAATAGATCTCTGAGGTAAACGCACAGATGTCCGGATGCAGCCGCCAGGTCTCAGCCAGAAACAGGCCCCGCTCGGCTGGCATGGTGTCGTGTTCGCCCAGCCAGTGTTTGAGCGCGGCCACATCGCTGTCTACCGGGTGGCTGCTTTGAATGGGTTGTTCCAGTTGTTGTGGGTCGCCCAGCAGAATCACACTGTTGGCGGCCGGGGCCGAGGCGAGCACATTGGCCAGCGCCATCTGGCCGGCTTCGTCCACCACCAGCACATCCACGCTCTGGGTAAACTCAGGTTTGGCCCACATCCATTGAGTGCCGCCCAGCACTTTGATCTCGCCGGATTCGAGCCCGGCCAGTACTTTGTCGTAGTCCTGTACGTTCTCAATGGGGGCGGTGCCTTCGTACTTGCCATTGGAGCCAGGGCGATGGGCGACGCATGCGTCTATGCCTTGTTCAGCGGCGGTGGCGGTGACTTTTTCTAAGAGGTTGTGAATGACTTTGTGGCCCACGGCCACCACGCCGACTTTTTTGCCGGCTTTGACCAGCTCGCAGATGAGCTGTGCGCCGGTATGGGTTTTGCCGGTGCCGGGTGGGCCCTGGATGGCGAGCACATCGCCGTCCAGCGCAAGGGCTAAGCGGCAGGCGGCGGCGACGCCTTCTTCATCGGGGCGTTGCATGGTGCCGTCTGTGACGTGGCGGACTGCCCGGGTGAGCAGTCGCAGGGCGGCGGTGTAGGGTGGCGTGGGGGTGAGGCCGGCGCTCAAGACGTTGTTGCCCAGCGCCATCAGTGACTGGCGTATGACATCGGTGCCGATGTTGCTGTACAGAAACACTTCGCTGGGGCGCAGCTCGCGTTGGGCGGTTTTCAGTTGCAGGTCGATGGTGTTGGCGTGGTGGTCTACCGCCACCACGTGGCCGACCTGGGTTTGTTCGGCGTCTTCATCGCCGATGTGCACGTCTTCGTCATCCCGCGCATCCACATCCTGGGGTGGAAAGCTGAAGCGCACGATGGGGGCTTTCTTATCGTTCACCACCTCTACTTCCTGCAGCCCGGTGATCGCCTTGCGCTCGCGGAAGATGTCTTCTGGCATGAGATCGCGCAGGCGGAAGTATTCCCACCACGAGGCTTTGTCCTCGCGCCGGTGAAACTCCATCATGTGGCCGAGTAGAAAGCGTGCTTGTTGTTCGTCGTTGCGCTCGTCACGATCGATAGGGATGTCTTTGATCAGCGCATCGCGCAGGGCCTGCAGTTCGCGGTCCAGGTCTTTGGGCTCGGGGGCTTCTTCGCGGCGGCTGAGGCGTGGGATGGGGCCGGTGCTGGCTTCTTCGGCGGCGCGCAAGGCCTCCAGCCACTGCTGCAACCGATGGGTCGACTCGCAGTCTTCGCAGTTGTAGGCCTCGACGATGGCTTTGTGCGGGGTCATGGTCGCATCCAGCGGGCCGTCTTCCAGCGCCAGTTCGATCAGCCGTCGGCTGGCGCTGGCTTCGCGCAGGTCCTGGCTGCGTGCATAGCCAAAGAACTCTTCCAGGTTTTTGATCGAGTAGCTTTCCACACTGGCGTACAGGCTGCGCTTCACCACGCTGTGCAGGTCCACCAGCACGCCCTCGATCAACAGGATGTCCAGCTCGCGTTCGCGGGTGGCATAGCGGCCCATCAGGCGTTTGAGGGCGGCTTGTTCATAGGGGGCGAAGTGGTACACGTGGCCCTGGGGGTTCTTTGCGCGCATGGCCATCACCGTGTCGATGAAGGTCTCGAAGGCGGCTTTTTCCGCCGCTTCGGTGTCGGCCCACAGCGGGTGATAGTCATAGCTGCCATCGGCGTTCACGGTAACCCAGCCGGTCAGGTATTCCTGTACGCCGTCTTCGGCGAAGTGGCTGCCTTCGAAATCGAGAAAGATGTCGTCCGGCGTAGGCGCGGGCAGGCGCTGAAAGCCGTGTTCGTCATCGATGGGGGTTTTGATCTCGATGTGCGGGCGGGCGAGCGCTTTGCCCTGCATTTGCACCTGGGCCTGGTGCTGGGCGTTGGCCAGCGCATCTATTGAGCCGCGTTCGGGTTTAGGGAGCTCGATGGCGTTGGCGAAGGCGGTGAGCGTCGCGATGCCGTTGGCGCGCAGGGTTTCGATCTGGCCTTTGGCGATGTCGGCCACATAGCTCAAGTGGTCGTCGTCGCGGCGGCGTTTCTCGCATGTGGCCCACCAGTCGCAGTAGTCGCAGTGCGAGACGGGTTCTGGATAGGTTTCATTGGGGGCGGCGATGAAATCCACCGCCTGCTGGCTGACCAGGCGGTGATAGGCGAGGTAGTCGTCTACCCGGTAGGTCTCTGGCTGCCAGTCGCGGCCTGGGGGCACCACGTGCATGTGGTCAGGGCGGGTGCCCTGCATGGCTGCTAACAGTTCGGTATAGACACACAGCTGCAGGATCGTGCCGGCCTTGGTCTCGCGGGCGAGTTTGGTGTCCTGGGCTTCGTAGGACCAGTCGCCTAAGTCCGAGGGTTTGTCCACTTTGATCAGGAAGTCGGCGTAGCCGCCCCACTGCCCGTGCGCCAGGCGCGCCTGGAAGATGACATCGGCGCTGCTGCGCATGGCTGCCAGGGTTTGTTCTTTGCTCGGGCGGTCGCCCAGTTCGGCGACGTGGGGGTATCGGGTTTTTAAGTGGGCGAGATAGGCTTGTTCGTGGGCGATGCCTTTTTCTCTTAAGGCTTCTGTGACCGGGCTGTAGCGTTGGGGTTTTTCGAGATCACCGCGTTCAACTTTGAGGGCGAGTGCGGTCAGGTGATTGCAGCTTAAGAACTGGCTTAAGTCTGTGGGCGAGAGGCTTAGTTTGCGTCCATCTGCTTGCAATGGTGTTCCTTACCTTTTGTGCAGCGGGCGTAGCATACCTAACTTTTTGTGGTTTTAGCGAGTGGATCGGTGTTTGGGAGGAACTGCACCGACCACCCCTTCGACGAATTCTTCCAGGCAGGCAGCGCGATCTCGTGCCCGTTATCTGAGCAATATAATTACCAGTAACGCGGAGCGACTGACTCACAATAATTTGAGTTTCATGTTGTAAATACCGCTATAAGAGCGGATTATTCAACATGATGCTAGAAAAACGTATGACATTTCCTGCCTATTTGACCTATCTACTTTCACGTGGGCAGGTGGCTTTTACTGCAGCCCAGGCACAGGAAGATTTAGGCATCAGCCGTGGTGCACTGCTGGATGCTGCCGATCGGCAGCGGCGCCGTAAGCACTTACTTACACCACGGCGTGGCTTTTACGTCATTGTTCCGCCGCAGTTCTTATCTTGGGGTGCACCCCCACCCGCGTGGTATATACACGACTTAATGGATCACGAACAAAGCCCCTACTACGTCGGCCTGCTTAAAGCTGCGGAGTTGCACGGCGCAACGCATCAAGCTGTGATGGAGTTCCAGGTGATCACCGACAAGCGTCTGCCACGTATCAAAGCAGGCCGCTCCACCATCGCCTTTTACTACCGGAAGGACATGGCTGCGATCACCTTTGCGCAGCAGAACTATAAGACAGACACCGGTTTGATGAAAATATCTGGCCCGGAACTGACCGCATTCGATCTGGTACGTTACCCACACGCGGCGGGCGGCTTGGATCACGTTGTAACTGTGCTGGCCGACCTCGGTAAGCTCATCGACGAGACCAGGCTGGCGGAACTCGCCAGTAGATTTGAACGTGCAGTTCTGCAACGGCTTGGATACTTACTTTGTTTCAGTGGTCACAAGGACAAAGCGGGCGCGCTCGATGAGCCTTTGCGGGCGCGCACCCCAACGCCTTGGATAGAACTGGAACCTGCCCTTACGCGCGATTCTAATTTCACGCCAGCCTCCATCCTACGAGACAAGCGCTGGCACGTCGTCGTGCGGCGGATGCCACAGATCGACGAATGATCCCGTCGCAGAACATCATTGCCTGGGGCAACCGGGCACCGTGGGCCGAACAGCGTCAGATCGAGCAAGACCTGATCATCAGCCGGGTAATCATCGAACTTTTTAACGACACCTATCTGCGAACTCAATTGAGGTTCAGAGGTGGCACCGCACTGAACAAACTACACTTCCCGGAGCCGGTCAGATATTCCGAAGACATTGATCTGGTACGGACAACCCGTGGTGAGATAAAACCGATTCTGCGTCGCATACGCGAACTCTTGGAACCATGGCTTGGGCGTGCATCATTTGATCGCAGCAGCGTCGCCCCTAAGCTGAGATTTCAGGTTGAAGCTGAAGATGGCACAGCACCCTTGCGACTGAAGGTCGAGATCAATACTCGAGAAACAAACGCTTTCGACGAACCGAGGTCATTCTCTCACAGTGCGGACAATCCCTGGTTCAGCGGCACTGCTGCTGTCGCCAGCTTTTCGCACGAAGAAATGTTAGCCACGAAACTGCGCGCGCTGCTCCAACGCAACAAGGGGCGCGATCTTTTCGATCTATCACATGCGCTGTCTGTATTTAGCTCGTTGCATGAAGAGCGTGTCACGGAGATGTTTGCGCAGTACCTGGCATTGCAGGATCAGACCGTTTCCCGCGCAGAAGCGGAAGAACGAATGCTCGCCAAACTCATTAATCCAGGTTTTCTCGCAGATGTGCGCCCTCTGTTAACTGCAGATGCGGCAGAACGTTTGACCGACGGAGCTATGAAAAGCGCCTTCGCAATGGTGTTCAATCGCCTGATCTCAAAAATACCAGGCCGGCCCTGGGCGAGAACTCCAGAATTCGCCGATCGTTTCGAGCTACCACTCTCAAGCTAGCAGGCTGTATCCGCTTTTGACAGCCGGTAGCATTAACCACCGTAACGCAACTTAAGCTCCCGCTTCAGCACCTTGCCTGTGGCCGTGCGCGGCAGCGGTTCATCGATAAAAAAGACCCGCGTGGGGACGTTAAACCGCGCCAGCCGCTCGGCTACATAGCTTTGCACATCGGCATCGCTCAGGCTGACGCCGGGTTTGAGTTCCACCACCGCGGCGACTTCCTCGCCCAGCTCGCGGTGGGGTAAGCCAATGAGCGCAACATCGGCGATGCCCGGGTGGTGGTGCAGCACCCCTTCCACCTCGGCGCAGTAGACGTTCTCGCCGCCGCGGATAATGACGTCTTTTTTGCGGTCCACCACGTAGTAAAAACCTTCGTCGTCGCAGTAGCCGAGATCGCCGGTTTTGAACCAGCCGTCGCTGAAGGTTGCTGCAGTTTCTGCAGGCTTGTTCCAGTAGCCGGCAAAGATGTTCGGCCCGCGCAGCCACAGTTCGCCGATGGCGCCCAGGGCACAGTCATTGCCTGCCTCGTCCACCACCCGCACATCCACGGTCACCACCGGTCGGCCTACGCTGGTGGGGCGTGCCAGGTAGTCGGCACCGCCGTTGGCGATGATGGCGGAAGTGGTCTCGGTGGCGCCATAGCCGTTACCTGGCGCCACTTTGGCAGCAAACATGTCGCCCACCCGCTCGATCAGATCTTCCGGCACCGGCGCACCACCGGAGGCGATGCTGACCAGGCTGCTCAGCTCACCACGGGCTGCGCGGGGGTGTTCCAGCAGTTGGCGGACCACGGTGGGCACACCGCTCCAGCTCTGGATCTGTTCCCGGGCGATGAGTTCGATGGCCTGCTCGGGATCCCATTTGTACATCAGCACCAGCTTGGTACCGGTGACGGCCGCAATGTATAAACCGCTCAAGCCGCCGATGTGAAAGAACGGAAAAGTCTGCAGAGATGAACGCTGCACCGGCTCTGCAGGGGTGGCCGCGGGTGGGGTCAGGGCGGCCGCTACAGCGCCGGACAGCAGCGAATTCAGAATGTTGGTGACGTGGTTGCGGTGCGTGTGCAGTGCGCCTTTGGGCACACCGGTGGTGCCGGAGGTGTACATAATATGGGCGTAATCAGTGGCCTCCAGCGCAACGTCGGGCAGTTCGGTCACCGAACCATAACGCCCGAGCTCTGAGTGCCAGTGAGGCACATCGTACTGGTGTTGTTCGTCGCGGGTCACCAGCAGGCGCAGTTCCGGCAGCTCGGCCAGCAATGGCGTCAGGCTGGCGTAGCGTTCGTTATCCAGCAGGGCGACCTTGGTGCCTGAATCCCGCAGCCCGTACACCAGTTCCGCGCCGATCCACCAGGCGTTGAGGGTGACGGCCACTGCACCGATGGCCTGACAGGCAAAAAAGGCGATGGGCCATTCCGCATGGTTGCGCATGCCGATGGCGACGCGATCCCCTTTGTCCACGCCCTGGTCGACCAACCAGTGGGCAAGCTGGGCGACGCGCTGAAAATGCTCGGCGTAAGAGATGCGTTCGTCGTTATAGACCAGATAGATCTGCTCGCCGAACTCACGGGTCGCCAGCAACACCTCACGCAGGGTCTGTGGCGGACGGGCGTAGATGCGTTCTGTTCCGCCGCGGCCATCCTCTTGCGTCAGCAGTGGAAAGTCGCCCTCCGGCGCGGTCAACGAGGCAATGATTTCTGTGCGTTCCATGTCACGCAGCCTAGGATAAATCATAATGTGTTTCAATTATTTTGGCTGTGTGCTAATTTTTCGGGTTCCTTGGAAGGGAGAAGCACCATGCCCAGCGTTGACCCGGTCGTTGACGTAGATGCGCATTTCCATGAGCCGGTAGACTGGCTGGCGACCACCGATGCGGCGCTGGCCGAGTTACTGGGGCCACCGGCGCGCTTTATGGATGTGGCCGATGGGGTGTTCGGCGTGTCTAACCCGGCGGCGTCGCGTCTGCCAGCGGCGCAGCAACCGGCCAATCGCTGGGAGACGATTCTGCCGGGGTTTACTGAGCATTTGCGCATGACCGATGAACGGCAGCCCGACCACCAGGCGGATCTGCCGGGCGACCCGTTCTGTGATGCCGACGCGCGTCTGGCTGTGTGTGACGCAGAAGGCATCGACATGCAGTTTCTGAATCCTTCCTTTCTGGTCAACCCGCTGGTGCAGGCCGCCCGCTCCGGGCGTGCTGATCTGGCGCCGCGCATCCGTCAATGCTGGAATCGCTGGGCGATGGATGTGGTGTATGGGCACACCGACCGGTTGCTGCCGGTGACCCAACTCGATCTCAATGACGTCGACGGTGCCATCGCCGAAATGACCCGCATGCGCGCGCTGGGCAGTCGCGCCTTTGCCATCGGCGAGTGTCCGGTGGGTATCGACCGGCGGGCAGCTGATCAGATGGCGCGCTCGCTCACTCACCCGGATTTCGAACCGCTGTGGTCGGCCGCTGAAGATCTGGGCATGGCGGCCATTGCCCATGTCGGCTTTGGTCGTGAACGCATTCAGTTTGGCTGGGCTAACAACGGCGCTGACGATCTCTCCACCTACAGCCTGCTGTCTATGGCGCTTGCACCACAGATGGCGCCGCAACTGTTGCTGGGCGCGCTGGTGTTTGACGGCGTCTTCGAACGCCACCCGCAGCTGACCGTGGTGGTCGAAGAAGTAGGCATCTCCTGGTTGCCTCATCTGCTGACCGTGCTGGACCACGCTGTGGGGCGCGCCGACCGGCAGCAGCTGGCCGATGGTGAGTTTCGGCCGGACTTTGCCGGCACGGCTTATCATCTGCCGCTGGCGCCGTCGGAGTATCTACAACGGCAGGTGTCGGTCACGCCGCTGGTGGCGTCTGAACCGCTGCGGCCGGTGTTTGATCAGGTGGCGCCTGGCATGCTGTGTTTCTCCAGTGATTATCCCCATGTCGAGGGCACCCGCAGTGCGGTGGACATCTGCGAGCGGCAACTGGCCGACTGCAGCAAAACCGCGCGACAGACTTTTTACGGCGGCCTGGCGGCACGCATCGGGCTGTGACCACGTTGACGATTTACACGAGCGCGCTACAGGAAAGGAGAACTTAAATGAGCTACCAGGATGTACTGGTCGAGCAACGCGAGCTGAGCAGCTGGATTTATATCAATCGCCCGGAACAGATGAACGCAGTGCGCCCGCAAACCCATCCGGAGTTGATCGACGCCTTCGAGCGGGCAGATGCCGACCCGGATACCCGCTTTATCGTGCTGTCCGGCAAGGGCCGCGGCTTCTGTGCCGGGGATGACTTCAACGAGATCTTTCTGTCGGAGACCGGCCCCGGCAAAAACGCCAGTGCCAACCTGGCGCGCTATCGTTCCCGTTATGGCGCGGCCACCCCACTGGTGGATGTGATATTGCGTTGTACCAAACCGACCATCGCCGCGATCAATGGTGCTGCGGTCGGCATGGGCATGGATCTGGCACTGCTGTGCGACATGCGCGTGGCTTCGGAGCGGGCTAAGCTCGGCTCGTATTTTGTGCGGCGTGGGGTCATCGGCACGGCGGCGGGTACTTATCTGCTGCCGCGTATGATCGGCCTGAGCCAGGCCATGGAACTGTTGCTGTCCGGTGATCTGATCGACGCGGCAGAGTGCCAGCGTCTGGGTCTGGTCTCGCGGGTGGTCCCGGATGACGAACTGGAGGCCGCCGTAATGGCCTTGATCGAGCGACTCTCGTGGGGTGCGCCCCTGGCTCAGCGTGCCATCAAGCGTTGCGTGCAGCGCGGCCTGACGTCTACCTTTGACGAGGTTGAAGAGTACGGACGGCTGCTGTCGGATGAGCTGTGGCGCACCGATGATCATATGGAGGGCGTGCGCTCGCATATGGAAAAACGCAAACCGGACTTCAGCCAGTCCTGATGTTCGATAAGTAACCAAAGGAGAATGACATGACCAAACCCACCTACCTGCCCCTGTTGAACTCAATCGCAGTGAACGAAGCCAAGGGCGAAAAGCTGCTGCAGACCTGGGCCGACGCAACCCGTGACGCCAAGCTCAAGGCCGCCCTCGAGTTCGTGGCGATTCGCGAAGGCGAACACGCCATGGCATTCACCAAGCGCATGTGCGAGCTCGGCCACGCGGTGGATGAAGACAGCGCGTATCAGGTGTTCAAAGACTTTGACGGGCTGCTGGCCTGTGCGGCGTCCGACATCAGTGACGCCGACAAAGTGGCCATGCTGAGCGGCGGCGAGCGTGACGATAAGCGCGACAGCGGTAAAAAACAGCGTGATCCGTTTGTCGGCTTTTTTAACGACACCAGCATCGACCCTGAAACCGGCGCCCTGTTGGGACGCTATATCGCCGAAGAGCGGGACAGCGGACGGCGCCTGCAGGCCGAGTACGACCGGGTATGCGCCGGTAGCAGGTCTGATGATGATCAGGTGGCAGCTCTGTGCGAGACCGTCGCTGCTTTGCAGGCAGACGTGGCCAAGCTGAGTCGCAAACTGAAGAAGAAAAACAAAGCCGCATGACCCTGACCAGCTCGCTCGAGGCGGTGCTGGCCCGTGTGTTTGATGACTTCACCGCGCTCACTGCGTGTGAGCGCCTGTCGGGCGGGGCCAATCAGGAAACCTATCGCATTGTCATGCAGACTCAGGCTGGAGAACGTCTACTGTGTCTGCGCCGGGCAGCGGGTGGCAGCGCAGAGACAGCCCCTGGCCAACCCGGACTGGCGGTAGAGGCGCAACTGTTCAATGCCGCCGCGGCCGCCGGCGTGCCTGAACCCGAAGTGCACTATGTCCTGCAACCCGAAGACGGTCTGGGCCCGGGATTCATCATGCAGTGGCTGGCGGGCGAAGCACTGGGCGCGCGCATCGCCCGGGCAGAGACGTTGGCCGGCGTTCGTGATCAGCTCGCGCGGCAATGTGGGCAACTGCTGGCCCGCATCCATCAGATCGATCTGGACACGGCTGGCTTGCGTGAACACCTGCAAGTACGGGACCCCGCCGAGGTCATTCGTCTGAGTTGGGAACGCTATCAGGCCTTTGCCACCCCGCAGCCCATGATCGACTTTACCGCGCGCTGGCTGCTGGACCATCTGCCACCGCCGGCGGAGCCCGGCCTGGTACATGGCGATTTCCGCAACGGCAATCTCATGGTGTCACCGGAGGAAGGCATCATCGCGGTGCTGGATTGGGAAGGCGCGCACATCGGTGACCCCATGCGCGATCTCGGCTGGTTGTGTACCAACTCCTGGCGGTTCGGTGTGACCGAGCGTGAGGTGGGCGGCTTCGGTCAACTGGAAGATCTGCTGGCCGGCTATGCCGAGGTCAGCGGTACCGCGGTTGACCCGGAGCGGGTGAAATTCTGGATCGTATACGGCTCTTTCAACTGGGCCATCGGCTGTCTGACCATGGCCGAGCACTACCGCACCGGCCCCGATGCCACCGTCGAACGCCCTGCCATCGGGCGGCGCAGTTCGGAGTGTCAGATCGACTGTGTCAATCTATTGATCCCCGACCAGGTGGATCTGCCTGAGCCAGGAAAGTCAGATAAGCATCAGGACGACGACATGCCCCGTATAGATGAACTGTTAACCAGCGTGCGGGACTTTCTGCGCACCGATGTCATGGCCGAGACCGCAGGCCGCACTCGATTTCTGGCGCGGGTGGCGGCCAACTCGCTGGACATTGTGTTGCGTGACGCAAGCCTTGCTCCGCTGTACCAACCCCGGGCCCACCAGCAACTGGCGCAACTGCTGGGCCAGGACGATGACGACCACACCCTCAAACGGGAACTGTGCGAGCGGCTGCGCGACGGCCGCATTGACCTGGCCGATGGCGCATTGCAGGCCTATCTGCGCTATGCCACTCTGACCCAGGCGCTGATCGATCAGCCTGAATACTCCGGCGTGCAGACGGCGCTGTCGGCAGCCTGATGGCAATCACTTACCAGGAGCAACAAACATGCACGAACTGACATCCGGACTGCGCTTTCCCGAGGGCCCCATCGCCATGGCAGACGGCAGCGTGGTGCTGGTGGAAATAGAACGCCAGACGCTGAGCCGGGTTCAGCCCGACGGCACCGTTGAGGTGATTGCCGAACTGGGCGGCGGTCCTAACGGCGCGGCCATCGGTCCGGATGGCGCAGCCTATGTGTGCAACAACGGTGGCTTCAAGTGGCAACAGAACAACGGCATCCTCACGCCCGCAGGTACGCCAGACGATTATTCCGGAGGACGCATCGAACGGGTGGAGCTGGACAGCGGTCATTTCGAAGTGCTGTACCAGGCCTGTGATGGGCAACCGCTGAACGGGCCCAACGACATCGTGTTTGATGCCCATGGCGGCATGTGGTTTACCGATCTGGGTAAAACCTACGATACGCACAAAGACATCGGCCGCATCTATTATGCGAAGGCCGATGGCAGCCACATCAGCCGCCAGCTTAACCATCGCGAAACCCCCAACGGCATCGGTCTGTCGCCCGATGGCCAACAGCTGTACTTCGCCGAAACCATTACCGGGCGGGTGTGGGCGTATGACATTACTTCACCCGGTGAGCTCGACCCGGCATCCGGCCGCTTGCTGGTGGGCCTGCCCGGGTTCCAACTGTTTGATTCGCTGGCGGTCGATAGCGGTGGTTATGTATGCGTGGCCACCCTGATCAACGGCGGCATCACCGTTGTTTCGCCGGACGGTAAAAGCGTTGAACACCTGCCCACCGGAGACCCGTTCACCACCAATATCTGTTTCGGTGGCGCCGACCTGCGCACCGCCTTTATCACCTTGTCCGGCACCGGACTGCTGATCAGCATGCACTGGCCGCGCCCGGGTCTGGCGCTGAACTACCTGCCGCACTGAGCGCGCAGACGAGGAGCAACTGAACATGGCAGAAATCAAGGACGCCGCGCACGATGAGTACGTGCTGGAAATACCCGCCCAGCGCACCATCGATGTCTCGCCGCAACGGGTCGCCGAACGTGAGGCAGAGCCATGGCCAGCGGGCACCCGCATCGTGTCTGCCGACTCGCACCTGATTGAGCGGGATTACTGGTACGACGGCTTTCCTGAGCATAAAAAAGACCAGGCACCACGCTTTAAGTTTGTCGATGGTTACTTCGATCTGACCATTGGCGACAAACACATGACGCCGCCGGAACTGGCCCGGCACCTGTGCACCTCAATGGAGTGCACCCCCGGGCTGGATGACATACCAGCGCGCCTTAAGGACCTGGATGTGGAAGGCGTGGAGAAAGAACTGATTTTTCCGCAGCGCCTGTTTGGCCTCTTCATGTTCGGCGAGATGCAGAACCGCGAAGAAGTGTTCGGGCTGTATAACGAAGCCATCGCGCGCCGCTGTGCCGAAGCGCCAGACCGGCTGTATCCGGTGATGGTGCCCAACTACTGGGACATGAGCGAGGCGGCCAGTTCGGTACGCGCCTGTCAGGCACTGGGCGCACGCGCTCTGATGGTGCCGCTGAAACCCGGCAAGGACAAAGACGGCAAACACATCAACTACAACGACCCGCACATGGACCCGCTGTACGAGGCCATCGAAGCGAGCGGTATACCGCTGACCTTTCACATTGGCGAAGCGGTGCGTACCGCTGTGCACGGAGCGGCGGGCATTGCACTGCTGACCCAGATGCAGGGCTTTCGCCTGCAATGGTCACAGCTCACCTTCGGTGGTGTGTTCGACCGTTTTCCGGCGCTGAAGGCAGTCTTTGTGGAAGGGGGCCTCAGCTGGGTGGCCAGCATGCTGCACGATGCCGACATGGCCGCCACCCACTTCCGCACCAGCATGAACCCGCAACTGAAGCACGCCCCCAGCTGGTACTGGCGCCAGCACTGCTACGCCACCTTTATGACCGACCCGGCGGGGCTCACCCTGCTGGACCGCATCGGCCCCGAAACCTGTCTGTGGTCGTCGGACTATCCACACCAGGAGAGCACCTTCGGTTACACGCGCAGTTCGATCCAGGCGGTATTCGACGCCATCAGCGTAGAACACGCTCAGCAGATCGTGGGTAAGACCGCGCTCGATCTTTTTAACATGCACTGATATGTCGGAAGATGCCATCACCCTCACCACCCAGCAGATCGAGGATTTTCGCGACGATGGTGTGGTATGCCTGCCGGGCGCCCTGACCTCCGACACCCTGGCGCAGGCGCGCGAGGCGTTTGAATGGAGCCTCGCCCATCCCGGCCCGGGCGCGGGAAATCTGCCTGGCAAAGAGCCCGGCACCTTTTACCAGGATCTGGCCAATCCGGCGGCACTGGACGCCTACCGGCCATTGGTCACAGAGACCGAGATCGCAGCGCTGGTGGCCGGTCTCTGGCAGCAGCCGGAGGTCTGGTTCATGTACGAGCAGGTGTTCAGCAAGGCCGGCGGCACAACCCGACGCACGCCCTGGCACCAGGACGCGCCCTACCTGCCGGTGGCCGGTGAACAACTGGCCGTGGTGTGGATCTCTTTTGATCCGGTGAATGCGGCGCACGCGCTGGAGTTCGTGCGCGGCTCGCATCGCGGGCCGCTTTACGATGGGTCACGTTTCGACCCGGACGACGATACGCTGCCGCTGTACGGGGATGGCCGCTATCCGCGGCTGCCGGATATCGAAGCGGAGCGGGAGCGCTGGCCGCTGGTGTCCTGGCCCACACAGCCGACCGATGTGATCGTGTTTCATCCGGCGGTGTTGCATGGCGGTGGTGCGACTGCGCCGGAGGGTCAGCGCCGCACTTTGAGCCTGCGCTTTTTCGGGGCCGACGCGGTGGTTGCGGAACGGCCGGGGCAAAGACCCGTGGAAAACCCTCAGATCGACCCCAACGTGCACCCGCTTACGCGTATGCGCGCCTTACCTGAAGGCGCACCCTTCAGAGACCCGGCCTTCCCGCGGGTACACCCGCGGGATTGAACTGGCTGGGCGGCTATTCGCCGAAGCGCATGCTCAGTGAGACACCGTAGGTACGCGGCATACCGGTGTAGCGCAGCAGCACATCGTTCACGTGCACTGACTGGTTCCAGTAGTGCTTGTCGGTGACGTTGCGCACCCAGCCCCACACCCGCCATTTGCCATCGGTGGATTCCACCCCTGCACGCACATCGACCAGCAGCCGTTCATTGATAACCATCTCGTGATCGCCCACCAGAAACGGATGCACATCAGGTGTGCAGGTGCGATTGGCTTCCTGACAGCGGTCATAGAAGAAGCTGCGGGTCGCACTCTGATAGTTGGCGTTCAGGCCGACAAAGGGGATCAAGCCGCTGTCTAAGGTCCACTCGTACTGGATATCCATATTGCCGGTCCAGCGCGGGGCGTTAGGGAACTCCTGGCCGGAGAAGTCTTTGTCACCCGGATTGAAGGTGCCGCTGAAGAACGGGTCGAAGTTTCTGAACGTGCCTTTAACCTCACTGTCGGCATAGCTCAGCGAAGGCGCAATGCGCAGACCGTCTATGGGGTACCACTCCAGCGCAACCTCGGCGCCTACCACCTCAGAGTCGGGTACGTTGACCAGCGCCGGCAGCGAACCGAAGATCGGGTCGTTGATCGCGCCCAGCACCTGTTTGTCGGTGTAGTCATAGTAAAAAATGGCCGCGTTGAGTTGCAGGGTGGCGTCGAACAACGCCATCTTGGTGCCGATTTCGTAGGCCAGCAGTTCTTCCTGGGTGGCCGGTTGCAGCTGCACCGCTGCGGCCGTGGCTACCGTAGGGAAGCTGCCTGATTTGTAGCCCTTGCTGACGTTGCCATAGACCATTTTGCGTTCATCCACAAACCAGTTCAGCCCCACACGCCAGGACGTATTGTCTTCGTCCAGCTTGGCGGTAAAACCGGCGGGCTCTGGTGCGTAGTCCGGACCAGGTCCCGTGGTGGCACAGTTGCCGGCACCGGCATCCAGGAACGTGGTGTTGGACAGATCTGGAAATCCACCCGCAGTAAACGGCGTACCCTGATCAATCCATTGCAGCAGTTGCTGAATCTCCACGGAAATATCCGCCCAGGTCCCATCACCACCGTCACTGCCACAGCCCCGATGATCGCGTGACTGTTCGGTATAGCGCACGCCGGCCTGCAGGGTAAGCGTGTCGGTCAGTTCATATTCGGCGTTGGTGAACACCGCCCAGGTTTCGATTTCCTGCTTGCTATTGGGGTTGGTAGGTCCCAGCGGAATGCGGTTAAAAACCTGGGTAGGTACGGCGGTGGAAATGCCATAAGTCTGCAGAAAGCTGTCCCAGGTGTCGGTTTCTTCATAGTTGGCACCGACCACCCAGCTGCCATTGCCGCCGAAGCTGCCCGACAGCCGCAGTTCCTGGAACATGTCTTCGATAAAACCGGTCTGGTAGGACTCGTAGTCCTGGTAAATGGTGCCATCACTTTCGAGCCTCTGATCACGCTCAAAATCCGACACGCTGGTTAACGAGGTCAACACGATGTCGTCGGTCAGGTTGATGTCCATGCGCAGCGAGACTGACCAGTAGTCATTGTCTTTCACAGCATCCTCACAGCGGTCGTAACGGCGGTTGGCCAGATTCAACGCCTCGCCGTGCGGGTCGGTCTGGGTGATGGTGTAGACACCGGGACTGGGACGAAAGCCGAACACATCGGCTTCAGAACCACCACTGACATTCACACACGAGCCCCAATCGGCCGACTCGTTGTCGTGCGGGGCGCGGGGGTAGTTGGCCACCAGAGGGTTCAAGCCATTGACCGGGTTCAAGGTGGCGAAACCGTACAACTGCGGGCGTTGCGAATCTCCTTCGTCAATAAACCCGGTGGTGGTCAAGAGGGCGCTGAAGCGATCGTTGGGTTCGAACAAGAGCGCCGCCCGCCAACTGAGAAAGTCCTGGTCGCCTGCTTCATCGTCCAGGCCATAGTTGCGCGCCGGTGCCGTGGGCTCGAGATCTGTCCAGTAGGGGTCTGCCGCCAACTGGTTGGGGTTGGTATAGCGCTCCTGCCAGCCATCGGATTGAATCATGCGTGCCGCGACGCGGTATTTTAGCGCCTCGGTGATGGGACCACTGACAAAACCCTGCAGGTCGTAGGTGTTGTATCTGCCGGCACTGGCCTCAATGCCAGCCTCAAAGGTCTCGGTGGGTTTGTTGGCCACATAGTTCACCGCACCGCCGGTGGCGTTCTGCCCGAACAGCGTACCTTGTGGCCCCTTCAGCGCTTCTACGCGCTGCAGATCGAGGGTCACGCCCTGAGTCAGCACCGAATAAGGCAGGGGTGTTTCATCCAGATACACGCTGACCGTCGGACTGGAGGCCAGCGCGGTGTCCTGAAAGCCCACGCCACGGATGGTGTAAATGGTGGTGCCGTAGTAGGTCACGTTAGAGTTGAAGCCGGACACGACTTTAAACAGCTCTGCCGTATCGGTGATGCCGAGCTCGGTTAAACGGTCTCCGGTCGCGGCCTGAATGGACATGCCGACCTCGTTGATGCTTTCTTCGCGTTTCTGCGCGGTGACAACGATTTCTTCAATGGTGGACCGTGAGGCGGATTCTTCTGCGCTGGCAAATGGACTGAACGATGCCAGTAGGGTCAAGGTAAGTAAGACGAACAGGAACTGATGCACATGCATTGATTTTTCTCCCCGATGAGCAGCTTGTTAAAACTGCAGTCTTCATATCCTGCCTCGATTCCAAATATAATTCAAACACGTTATGATTTTATTCTTTGTGCAACCAGCGAAGGGTGACCACTATGATGACCGGGGATGAATACGCCGCCTCACTGGACGACGGCCGCGAAACTTACTTTGAGGGCAAGCGGATTGTCGACCTGCCTGGCCATCCATTGCTGGGTATCACGGTGAAGTCTGCGGCCGCAGGCTATGATCGATTTTATGATCCCACCCCGGGGGCTGTGGGCGCTTTCATGGTTGTGCCCAGTTCAGCAGATGAGTTACGCCAACAGGTCGAGCTGCATGAATCGGTGGATCTGCTCACCCATGTCACCTACGCCTCGATCATGACCCTGCTGACCGCCGCTGATCGCATAGAAGGCGAACTCCCCGAAAATGCCGCGCGCATCCGCGCCTATGTGAAAGAAGTGCAGGCTAAAGATCTGCGTATTACTCAATGCATAACAGACGCCAAAGGCGACCGCAGCCGACGCGCAGGTAACCAGGACGACCCCGACGCGTATGTGCATGTGGTCGAGCGCCGTGACGACGGCGTGGTGATCCGCGGCGCCAAGCTGCACATCTCCGCAGCTTCCATGGGCCATGAGCTGATGACCATTCCCACCAAGGCGATGCGGGAAGGCGAGGAAGACTATGCCATTGCCTGCATGGTGCCGGTCAATGCGCCCGGGGTGAAAATCGTCAACACCACCTACGCACCGCGCCACGAAGATCTGCGCGACTTTCCGGTGTCGGGCCGCCACAGCACGCCGGAAGGCTTCGTGATCTTTGATGATGTATTTGTGCCCAACGAACGCGTTTTCCTCGACGGTGTGCCGCAGTTTGCCGCGGTGTTCGCACACTCACTGGGCTTGTGGGAACGGCTCGGTGGGCTGGCCAGCATGGCTTCAGGCTACGACCGACTGGTGGGCTTCGCGCAACTGATCAGCGAAGCCAACGGCCTGGA
Source organism: Pseudomonadales bacterium (assembly GCA_040222775.1). Classification (GTDB taxonomy): domain Bacteria; phylum Pseudomonadota; class Gammaproteobacteria; order Pseudomonadales; family Azotimanducaceae; genus UBA4421. The sequence goes on along the minus strand of JAVKCL010000013.1, from coordinate 16,512 downwards.
CCGGGTGGGCCACATCAAGGAGAAGATCTCGGAGATGATGATCAATGCCACGCTGATTCGCGCCACGCTGGAAGCCGCCATCGAAAACTGCAGCATCACCTCGGACGGTGCGGCTTTTCCCAACGAACTGTATACCAATGTCGGCAAATATCATGGTGCAGCCAACTATTCGCTTATGGTGCGCCATCTGCACGACATTGCTGGCGGTTCAGTACTGACCACGCCTTCCATCGCCGACTTCGAAAGCGAGGAGACAGGACATCTGATACGGAAGTACATGGGCACCAGCCAGGAAGTAGACGGCCTGTATCGCGCCAAGCTCTTTCACGCCATCCGCGACACCACCGCCGATGCGCTGGGTGGCTGGAGCGCGGTCACCAACATTCAGGCCGGTGGCGGGCTGTACGCCCAGCGCATTGTGTCGCGCCTGCACTACGACCTGGAACAGGCCAAACGCATGGCATTAGAGTATGCGGATATGGGTGAGTATGCCCAGATACACAAGAACTGAGTATGAGACTGTTTAGCGATACAGACCAACACTTCACTTTATCTGCCTGTTCATTTACAGCAAACTGGATGCCATGCCTAACCGAGAAGAAGGAAAAGATCAGCGGCGTCGCGCCATCGTCAAGGCGGCACGTGCGCTGATTCGAGAAAATGCTGTAACCGGCTTTTCCATGCGCGCGCTGGCCGAACGCGCCGGCTTGAGCCTGGTCACACCCTATAACCTGTTTGGTTCAAAACAGGCCATTCTGCAGGCCGTGCTGGACGAGGATCTGCAGTTTTTCGCGCAGAAGATTCGCGCCCTGGAAGCGCAGGATCTGGATGTTTTTTTTGAAGTCGTCCGCATCAGTTGCGCCAGCTATGCCAAAGACCCTGAATTTTCCCGCGCGGTCCTGGGCGCCGTTTATTTCGGTGAAACCAGCGAATATCGCAGCATGTTTAGACGACCGCGGCGCATTTTCTGGCAGTCGCTGGTGGATGACGCGAAGCGCAACAAGTGTATCGACGCATCGGTGGACAGCGATGCCTTCGCCACCAATCTGGTCCACATCTACTGGAGCAATATCATCGAGTGGGTGGCGGCGGAAGGCTCCATTGAGGAAATGGAAACGCGGACCAAGTACGGCTTTGCGCTGGCGCTTTTAGGGGTCGCGAAGCCGAAGCATCGGGCGGCACTGAGGACGCGTTTAGCCGAAGTGCAGGAGATGCTGAGTGAAGCGGCACCGGCTGAGGCGCTTGAGCAGGCTGACGCGCAGTGAGCTGGAATCTCATTAAGACGGTTTAGGACTGGGCTGAGCTGGATGCACTTTAGTCCTCAGCCAACTCGAACTTCAGCCAGTGGTCCGCTCCCATCAGAAAGTTACCTTTGCAAAGAATATCCCTACCAAGCAGTCCTCGAATACTTGGCTTTTGATAACGAAACTCAGACACAACTACGTCGACAAAGCGGAACGGCGCTTCATCAAATGGGACTATTATGTCTACCAGGAAAGTGTGCGTTTCACCTTGGTTTCCACCAGAAGCAAACGTTTGGCGCTTTCCAATAGGCGGCAGCGAAAGCGCGCTGATGACGTCGCGAGAAATGCTGCTTGCGTCTGCGCCACTGTCCATCAGCAAAGGCACTTCTACACCGTTGTCCCGGCCTTGAGGACAGACAGTGACGGTCAGAATAGGTCCTTCTAACGGGTCAAACGTCCTTGTAAGGACCGCCATGCGAAAAATATCCCAAATCAAGCAGCTTTGCGGTGATTTCCTGAACAGAGAAAATATTGTCTTCGTACTCAGCTTTGCCATAGCGAACGGCATCGCCTGCAGACTTGAACACTCTTACGATTGATTGGTGACGAATCAGCGCAAATTGGCCTTCTGCGTGTTCGTTGAGCAGTTTGGGTATTTGGCGGACAAACGACTCAAAGTTCGCATCGACTTCCTGTTCGATCGCTTCAATATCAGGCACCCATCTCTCCCTGATTCGTTGATTGCGGCATGTGGCTGGACCGTAGCATAGCTCTGGTTAAACGATCAATTGTTCGGCTCTCAACCACGTTCACTTCAATTTACTAACGATCAAATTTACCTCGCCTTCGATGACTCGCTGCACAAAAGAATCAGATTGCACTCGCCTCTGTTCAAATTCCTGAGTGGTCAGAAGCGTTGGACTGATCTTTCGCGCTAACCGTTTTTCCACTGGCACAAGTACTCCGTTCAGATCTTCGAGCATAAGCTCATCAGCAACCACTAACAGGTCGATATCGCTGGCGACTGAGTCCGTCCGTTTGGCGACGGAACCATAGATCAGCGAGAGCTCAATTTTCTGTGCCAGAGGCTGTAACGCGTTACGCACCATTTCCTGGATCCCAAGCGTTTTCTCAACAATGGCACAGAGTTCGTCGAAAATGGGAGCGGCAGAATTGGCCTGATAGTGCTTCTGATTGCCTACACGTCGTGTAAGCAACAGCCCACTGCGCGCCAGGCGTTGAAGTTCTCGCTGCACAGCACCCCGACCCATGTCGACCAAGTCGATGATTTCGGTAACAAAAAAAGATCTGTTCGGCTGACCGAATAACAGGCCCAGCAACCTTTGTTGTGTCGTCGTAAACAGCGCATCCGCGAGGGACTGTGGCTTATTCTCTATCGGTGTACCCATATCGGGTATATTAGTACCCTTTTTGAGTATATTCAATCCTTCTACGGCATGCACAGACGGTCCAGCCCACATCCCTCAAACAAGGGATTGTGGGACCCCCAGCGCCTGTCTAGCCTCATCCCTGAAGTAAGGGAGAAAGCCATGCTTTACCGTTGGATCGTTTTATCCACCACGTTGTTACTCAGCTCGCTACCCGCGTTGGCCGAACCAGTCGTGGAACGGGTCAAAGTGCGCTCAGCACAGGTCGTGGGCGGCGAGGTCGTCGAGGGGGTTGCGCTGTTTCGCGGGCCGACCGTGCAGGACGATGTGCTCACCATCCGCGCCCGTAATCGCGTTGTGGAGAGCGTCCGGCTGCAGCTGCGGCGCGGCAGCCTGGATGGGCACTTCCGTTTGCGCACACAGCCGGTTACCGCGCGACAGGATGTCGAGGTGACGGTGGGCCAGGTTCCTCTGCGCATCTCGGTATTGCCGCCACCCCCACCCGCGCCGCCACCGGCACCACCGCCGGACACGCAGGTTTCCACCTGCACGGACGGCACCCCGTGCGAACATGGCTGGTGTCGGCAGAGCTGTGAGGATGCGAACGTCACGCTTTGTGTCGCTTATCAATCCGAAGGCCAGAGTTGTGGTGGCTTCACGCCTGCCTGCATGGCGATGACCTGTGGCCCGGGGCTCGTGTGCGACACGAGCGAGGTACCGATCGCGGATGCGCCGGGGGTGTGCCGGCAGATGGATTGACTTAAGCGCACGATGTGTGAAAGTGCCGTGCATGAGTAAAGAAATTCAAGCTGACTACCTCATCGTAGGCGCTGGTGCCATGGGCATGGCGTTTACCGATACGTTGCTCGCTGAGAGCAATGCCACCATCGCGATTGTCGATCGTTACCACCAGCCGGGTGGGCACTGGACAGTGGCCTATCCTCACGTGCGTCTGCACCAGCCGTCTGCGTTCTACGGGGTGAACTCCACCCATCTGGGCAGCGACCGCATCGATACCGCCGGTTGGAACGAAGGGCTGTACGAACTCGCCACCAACAGCGAGGTGGTGACCTATTTCGACCGCGTGATGCAGCACACCTTTCTGCCTTCCGGCAGGGTGCAGTACTTCCCCAATTGCGAGTACTGCGGCGAAGGGCAATTCCATTCCACCATCTCCGGTGCGGCGTATACCGCCAAAGCGGGCAAGATCGTGGATGCAACCTATATGCACGTCACAGTACCGGCCATGCGGACGCCACCGTATGAGGTCAGTGCAGAAGTCCACTGCGTGCCGCCCAATGAACTGCCTCGACTCAGCAGCAGCTATACAGATTACGTGGTGGTCGGCGCCGGCAAAACCGGCATGGACGCGTGTCTGTTTCTGTTACGCAATCAGGTCGACCCGCAACGCATCCGCTGGATCATGCCCCGCGACAGCTGGATGCTGGATCGCGCCAACATTCAACCGGGCAGACTGTTCGCAGAATCCATCGGCCGTACCTTTCAGCAGAACACCCGTGACCTGGCAGAAGCCGAGTCGATAGAAGATGCATTCGCCCGGGTAGAAAAGAACGGCGGCCTGCTGCGGCTGGATCCGGACATTACGCCCAGCATGTACCGCTGTGCGACAGTCACCAGGGCCGAGCTGGTTGAACTGCGCCGCATCAGCAAAGTGATCCGTAAGGGCCGCGTCGTCGCGATTGAAGCGGACACCATCCGGCTGGAGGAAGGCGAAGTACCCACCAGTGCACAGACCCTGCATGTGGACTGTACCGCGGATGGACTCGAGCGTCGGCCGGCTGTACCGGTGTTCGACGACAACGCGATCACACTGCAATCAGTGCGCACCTGCCAGCAGGTTTTCAGCGCAGCGTTTATCGCCCATGTCGAAGCCAGCTACGCCGATCCCACGCTGAAGAACGAGCTGTGCACACCGGTACCCCACCCGGACAGCGACATCGACTTTCTGCGCACCACGTTGGTTAACAGCCTGAATGGGGTACGTTGGGCGGAGGATGTGGAACTGCAGACCTGGTTAAAGCAGGCACGACTGGATGGCTTTAGTAATGCTGATGCGCCGGACCCGGACGTCTCTGACCCGGATGTGGTGGCGGCGATGGAAGAGATGGGGGCGGCCATGCAGGCGTCTATTGAGAATGTGCGGCGGTTGTTGATCTGAGATCTCCACGCGGTTTCAGGGTCAGGGGAAGTCCTTAACGGACTCCCCTCTTCCCCAGCGCCTGGCGACTACTCCGGCACGATCCGAACCACATCACTGCCGCGCAGAGCGTCACCTTGCAGTGTGGTCGCCGTGAGCTCCGCAGTTACCGCACCTTCCGATAACTCAAAAGCGCTGGTGGAAACCTGTACCACGAGGTCGTCCAGGCCATCACTGTTAACATCCTGCACGTCGGTCCACGGCTCGCCTTTACCTTTGAGCCTTACCGGCGCACTGGCCAGTTCCACCGTGGTCGGGTCGACGCTCAAGGCATCAAACGCAGGTGTGCTCAGAATGGCTACTTTGGTCACCCCATTAGAGCCGAGATTAATGGTGTTCTGGTGATTGCCTGGTTTGATGTCGATCAGGATTGCAATACCCGCATCGCCAGGCCCATACGGGATCGTGACCCCATTTTTGACTACCGTGATGGGTTGCGCGCTGCTGAGGTCGTTTTCGATCGTGTACTCACCATCCGCCTGTTTGACGAAATTGCCGGTGGAGTCGCTTTCAATCGTGACCTCAACATCACCCACGACCAGTTCAATCACGCCGCTGCTGTTGCCATCGTTGGTCACCGACAGATCTTCGCTGTCAGTATCATTGACCAGCAAAGCTGTGTCTGGCGAGACGTTGATCAGCACATCGTCATCCAACAACAGAAACGCGTGGTTACCTGTCGAGTGCAACTGAATAGATCCACAGGTGATCTCAACACTACTGCCTTGCAACAAGTCAACGCGGGCGTCACGGCCGCGGAAATCACACTGGCGCAGGCGCGCAGTACCGGAGCCTTCCGCAGCAGTGACTGTCACACCGACGTTAGGGTCAGAGGCGTCTGTAACCAGCAGGTCCAGGCCGCCTGAATTGACAATCCGGCCGTAGCTGGCGCCGCCCAGGTTCTGATCCGAAAAGCGATTCGAAGCAATTGCAGATTCGTCGACCCAGGCACCCGCTACCATCTGACCGTCGACCAGGTTCTGAATGGTGTCGCCATCGATGTCCGAGTCGCACACATCACCCAGCCCGTCGGCATCCAGGTCATCCTGGTTGTTGGCGACAAGAGGGCAATTGTCGACGGCGTTGTCATAGCCGTCGTCATCGCTGTCGTTGTCACAGGCGTCACCAACACCATCCCCATCTGAATCAAGTTGCAAAGGGTCATCGACTAAGGGGCAGACATCGCAGGCGTCACCCAGATCATCGCCATCACTGTTGGTCTGGTTGTTCGCCAGCAGTGGACAATTGTCCAGCGGGTCTATGGTGCCATCTGCGTCAGAATCTTCGCAGACATCGCCAATGCCGTTCATGTCAGTGTCGCTCTGATCCTCGTTGGGTCGACTGGGACAGTTGTCCAGATCGTCACCCACACTGTCGCGGTCGGTATCAAACCGCGCCAGCAGCAGATCGTAGTCGTACTGATAGTCGTAGTCACCGGTGGTTTCGTCGTAGCTGTTTACCGCCAGCCGATAACCGGTAAAGGCGAGCGAGCGTCCATCCACAGCACGGTTAACGCCGTTCTGCATGGCATAGTCGTCGTAGGTTTCATCGCCGATGGGTTCTCCACGTTCGGCGACTTCGCGCACCTGGCCATTTTCGAACCAGAAAATACCGCGGCGATAAACTCGGGTGGAGTAGTTGTAGGAATAACCCTGGAAGGCCAGCACGTCGCCTTCCTGATCGAATCCGTAGCTATCGATCCAACCCCAGCTTTCACCGAGCTGGCTGGTTGGCGCATTCAAGCTGGTCACCACGGGTGTTACGCCACCCGTCTCATCCAGTCTGAAAATACCACTTTCCCAGTTGTAGTTGTCAGCGTTGGTGACGCGTTGGCCACCAAAGGTAATTTCACCGCCTGTCGTGTTGGTCTCCAGGCGATCGAAGTAGCCGCGGTAGAAGTCCTCGCCCGGGATGTGTGTCGCCACCAGCGTACTCACATCCCCGGCAGTGTTGCGGGCAAAGAGGCCATGACGCCACTGACCCAGGCCATCAATGTAGCCGGCAGTAAACACGATGCCAGCAGAGGTCGTCTGGCTGTAGTGGAAGTATTGCAATGCCCCGGCGTCGGCCACGCTGACCGTATTGTCCACCAGCACCTCTGCAGTGCCATTTACAACTTTGAACAGGCCACGGTAATACTTACCACAGTAACTGTAGGTGTAGGTCGAGCCATCGCTACGCTGATAGGAATAAGTGCGCGTTTCCAGACAATCGCGGTTGCCCGCACGAATGACCGTTGGATCATCGGAACCATGGGTACTGATCCAGGTCAGATTCGCGCCGGTGCTGGTCGTCAGAGGCAGTGCTGCGATTTCCGTCACTGTGGTGCCATCGGTTTGATAGGTGCCCGGGTAGCGAGCATTGTTCAGCACACCTTCGAAAGCAAAACTGGTGCCATCCAGGTTGCGCGGCTGCCAGGCGTAGCGGAACGAGGTGCCCGGTTCAGGTCCTTCGGTGTTCGGCCCGACCAATGTTTCGATACCCGTATCATCCAGGGTTACCAGGCTGCGGCTATAATCACGCGTGTACTGTCGTGTTAGGTAGTCATAGCTGTACGAACCCTGACTTCGCTGGGCCGCAATAACGCCGTTGTCGAAATCAATGCTGTAAAACTGGTCATAGTTACTCTGGTAGCCATCTGCATCTCGGTGATAAGTGTTGCCGCCCGAGGCGACCGTTTCATAAACAAAGGCCGGCGTCAGTTCTGCGCTGATCTGCACGAGATCCGGCGCGCTCACCAGCGCATCTTCATCTGTAACGATCAGTTCTAGGACATATTCACCGGGCATATCAGGCACCAGGCTCGCCTGCTCAAAGGTATCACCGTCGACCGTTGCTGTACTGCCGCCGGGTTGACTGACCAACTGCCAGGTAAAGCCAAGGTTTGCGACTGGCGTGTTGTCGTCGGTGGATGCACCCCCATTCAGTACCACCGTCTCTCCCACAGGCGCCGCAGTATCCAACCCGGCATTGGCTACCGGCGGATTGTTGGGGCTGCCGAACACATTAAAGCGCCGCTGAGAATCTGATACGTAGAGTTGTTGTTCGGTCGGATCAAACGCCAGAAAGCCCGAACTGTTGCCAAACTGACCTACGTCTGTACCAGCCACACCAAAGGAGAAGATCTCTTCCAGCTCGGTATTCATCACCACCACCTGCCGGCGGCCACCGGAACCCATCCAGAGCTGATCAAGGCTGTCGATCACCAGATCCCAGGGCACCCAGTTTGCATCATCGATGGTATTGACGTACTTGATCAGGTTTCCGCTGGGGTCGTACTTGATGAGTGTGCCCGTCGAGCAGGTACAACTGGTGCCCGCCACGACATAGATGTTACCTTCGGAGTCAGTATCAATCGAAGCAGGATTGTTAATCGGGTATATGGTCATCAACAGCGTGCCATCGGGATGATACTTGCGCACCTCACCCAGGGCAGGACCGTTCAGGCCTACGAAGATATTGCCATCGACATCTATGTGCACGCGGCCTATGCGCTGACCTATGCTGATGTTACCCGCCGACAATGGGGTTCCGTCAGCGGCATACTTGCGGATCACCCCGTCCCGGTAGCCTGAGACATAGACATCACCGTTGGCGTCGACATCTATACCCCACACATCGCGAAAGCCGCCGGTCGGTGACCATTTGGTGATCATGACGTCGTCGGCGCCAAATTTTCGCACCTGACGATGCCCTGAATCGGTGACGTAATAGCTGCCATCTGGACCAAAGGCTATGTCACGAACGTTACCGGAATATTGATGTCCATCGCCGCGCTGCAACGGTCCGGCTCCATCCGGGTCAGCGCAGTTGGCATCCAGGCTGGGATGACCAAGCAGACAGTAGCCCACAGCGTCCACCGTATCGTTAAGCTGTCGGTCTGGCCCTGGCGCTTCTGTGAAGGCTGCCAGCGCGCCCGGCGCAGACAGGCTGGCAAACAGCAACAGCAAAAGCGCCTGGCATCGACGCTGGGTTGCATGGCGTGATTGGTGCAGATTAAAGATCATGATCCGTGACTCCCCTGAATTTGTCAGTCACCAGGTCACTGCTCCGGCGGAGCGATTCCTCTCACTGCGAACAAAAGATTTTTGCGGCGCGGTCAGCTTCGGGTGATGAACTGGTAGCGAATCACTTCCTGATCGTCGGCATATATGGCCAATTCATATTGCCCGGGCTCAAAAACACTGTGGTCTATTGCCAGGTTCACGATCCGACTGGCAGGCTTTTCCAGTTCAATTTCTGTGGTGGTCTGCGGCCCTATCAATAGAGCTTTCGCGCGGCCACCGACGATTGTGCCGGTGTCTATCCTGAGCAGCACCACGCCACTATCGGGGATCTGTAACTCATGGGCGGAAGCCACGCCGCGCACGTTATCCAGGCTGAGCTGTGCAGGGGCCACCGCAACGATGGGGGCATCATTCAAGTTAATAACCACCAACATCATCAGCGCCGCACTGGTGGTAGCAAGGCCTAACCACGGGTTACCGAAGGTCCGCTCAAACCATGATCGCGCCGCAGCTGGCGTAGCAGGTGCCGCAGATGTAGCCGATGCCTGCAGTAAGTCTTCGGCTTCACTCACGCCCTTGGCCAGCTGTATTTCTGCCTCTATTTCATCCAACACTTCAGGGTGCGAGAAGAAGTAGAGCTCTACGGCATCCTGTTCCTCCTCGTTCAAGGTGCCAGCCACGTAGCGGGCAATCAGATCCGCGTCCAATGATTGCAATTCGTGCTCAGTCATCGCTCAAACACCTCTCGCGTTTCCACCAGTTTGCGGAAGCGTTGTCTAGCGCGGTGAATAACGCGGTCGAAATGGGCCGCATCCAGTGCAAGGTGCTGACAGATCACTTCTTTTTCCTGGCCATAGAGGTAGGTGCGACGCAATACATCGCGATCACGTTGTTGTGGTAACTCGTTCAATAGATCTTCGACCGCTTGCCGTCGCTGGCTACGCTCGATGGCCTCGTCATGAGCGGCTTGTTGTTCATCGATGAACTGTTCGATAGATTCTGAGGCAGGGTGAGTATTACGACGGGCTTCCTTTCGCACATACCCCAGCCACACAAACCGTGCCGTGTTAAAGACAAAGCCGGCGAGCTTGGCCGGATCGTCCAGTTCCCGCTCGCGCATACGCTTGAGCAGCACAATGAACACCTCATGCAACAGATCCCAGGCAATTTCCGCATTGCCACTACGCTGCGTCAACATGAGCCGAACCGGGCGCTCAAACTGCCTGTATAGCTGTGTTTCCGCATCCGGATCTCCACGAATTATGCGCTCGACGAGATCCGTATCCGAAGTGGCCGTGGTATTCACTGATCGCTATGCCAACCCCTTGCAGGTCTGACATAGTATCAGTTTTCCTTCACGCCACTAGGGCGGTGTTAGCCCTCGCCGTGGAAGATGCCGTTGTGACTCCTAATCACTCCCCCACTGACATTGCCAACCACCCTGCACCTGCCGTTCACAACATCGTAAACGTGGATAAACAAAGTATGCATGTGGCCATCGAATTCTATCCGCGCGGTGAAGAGTCCAAACGCTTCATGAACCTCTATGTCACTTGCACTCACGATCACACTGCCGTTTTTCGCAGAAGTGTGTGTCAGAGAATTATTGTTCACGTGCAGCGTATCGTTACGATCAAAAATATCCGTTTGCGAACCTTCAATCGAGATTGTCACATCCATGAGCCATCCTTTTGTTCACTGTCACCTTTCAACTGCCAACAAAACTCAGATTCTCTCACTCACCATTCACCATGAAATATTCCATTGTGAGTTATCCGCTTGGCTGAACTCTGTTGTCGCAGGCGCCCGGCCGGGGTGTGGAAGTCATGGAAATCGGGAATACTGATAATGCCGCCCACAGCCTTTCGAGATGGTCCCTTTGCGTCTTGATCCTCTGGCTTCCATGCGACATACAAGACATGCCAATGTTTGTGTTGTCCTTCGCCAATCTCAAGAAAACAACTGTATTTACCACGGTCGATTTTCACCGGACCTCTAAATCGACCTGTCTGTTTCTTTTCGCCCCCCGTATCGTGATAGAAGCTATCGGTTTCAATCTTTAATACATCACCTCGCTCAAACACCTCTCGCAGATCTAAGGCGCCTTTGCTTTTAGGTGCCTCTACACTGGTTATCGTTATCCGTCTTGGCTTTCTACCCATCCCATTCTCCCCTGGTTAGCTCGAAATCAGGCGAAAAGCAGCCCAATGTTTAGGTTGCCTGGTTTCGCCCGCACGCATCATTTCAATCTTTGCCAGGTGCAACGCCACATCTGGTCGGTGTCCTTGTTGCAAAAACTGATAAAAGTGACGGGTAAAATACTCCGCGGCGAAGTCTGATACGCGCCACAAGGTAGCAATAACATGTTTCGTACCGTTACTCAAAAAAGCAGTCGCGATAGACATGGGTCCTTGAGAAGGGCTCACTGGGCCAACACCTGTCTCGCAGGCATTCAGCACCACCAGCGAAAACGGGTGCGACATAGTGGCCAGTTCAAAGCTTGTGATCACCTGGCCACGTTCAAACGACTTACCGAAGTCTGCATGCAGCATCAGGCCCGACAGGCCGGGCTCGGTGGCGTGCGCATAGGCGTGACTGGAAAGGTGCAGCACATCAGCAGGGTGCCGCGACCAGTCAGGTGTTTGCACAAAATCCGTTGCGATATGAGTAACTTGTTTGAACCGCGCTCGCACAATATCGAGTTCGGCGGCTGCCCCTGGCAGGCTGAACGCACCATCTGCATGCCGGGCGGTGACGATGGTCGCCTGTTCGAAAGGCTCATCCTCTGCGCGCGGCAGCGCGAGTGTGGTCAGGTGCACCACACGGGTGGTACTGCCCAGAACGGCACCTGTTGACGTTTGCGGTAGCGCCGCAAAAGGAACTTTGTGCAGCGCGCCATCGCCTACGACATACAGTTTATCCAGCCGGCGGGCGGTAAAGTCGGGTAACAATGGCTCTGCCAGTGTGGCCAATCGCGCTTCCAACTGACCTTGATCATGATCGTCCAATACACCCTCAAGCACGCGATCGACCGGTCCCTGTAATTGCCGATCACCCGGTATGCGCTGCACACTCACCGCTTCTCTGCTGATCAGCCAGCGAAAGCCGACCTCAGGGGTCAGATGGAAATAGAGCACCGCGTCAGATTCCTGCAAACCTTGCTGCAGTTCATCCAAGCCCGGCAGTTCAGTCGCATCGATCCCCCCATCTTCGCCATAAAGCCGTGCTTCCAGAGCTGCACGCTGTACCGTGTAGTTGGTGAGTTCCTGCGGACTCGGGACAGCATCCCAGGAACTTGCCTGGTGTTGCAGAAAGGCCAGACGCCGAGCCAGGTCTCGCTTAGCGTCTGCCGCGGGTCTATTCTGTTGAGTGGCTTGTACGCCTCTCCATCTAGCACTGAACGTGAGCGCCTGCGCCGTCTCTCCTTGAGCGACCGACGCGACCACCGCGAGATCGATCAGACGTCGCTGCAGGTCTACGAAGGCGCGGCTGAAAGGTCCATAAGCCGCAGTTAACGCTGCCCTTTGCAGATTGGGGCTGTGTAGCTCGATAAATCGAGTTACACCCGCATAGTCCTGTTGTCCGAATAACGCCTGTGCGTAACGGTAGACCGTGTCATAAATCTGACTGTGATCTCCCATCGACTCATACTGCTGCAACGCCGAACTCAGGTTTTCCAGTCCCGACTGGGTGTCACCTAGCGCGATCTGCAAACCGCCGAGCAAACGTAAATGACAGGTTGTCGCTATTCTGGCTGTATTTTTGTCTGCTTCAGCTAACGGCTCTGCTATCTCGTCGCGCAGCTTGCGCAACGCGGCCAACTTGCCCTGCCGCAACAGCAGATCACCCAGATGGCAGGCATCCATCAACAGGCCGTAAATACGCCGGGCAGTGCGATCACTTTCCATGGCGGTGCGCAGTTCTGTCTCTGCCGCCAGCTCATCCTGCTGGCTGAGTAGAATTTTCGCTCTAACGCGGCGTAAGGCAGCTTGCAAGCCACGACTGTCAGTCTGTGCGGCCCGGTCAAGTGCAAGCTGCAGAGACGCATTGGCACGCTCATAAATCCCCAGAGCGTGATAAACCTCGCCATAAATGCGGAACATTTCGGCTGCGGCAAATTGATCAGGCAGCTGTCGAGGCAGCTCACTCAAGCGCTTCAGGGCTGCCATCATCTGTCCTGCATCCAGCAACGCGTCGGCGTTGTTTAACAAAGTAAACAACGCTCGTTCTTCATCCAGGCTGGCACGAAAGTCGATTGTTGCCTGATGAAACAGACTGGCGGCAAGGTGAGGATCACCACGACGCAAGGCTACGCCACCCAGGTTGTTCAGCGCTCGGCCACGCGGCTGGGGTAACGCCCCGGCTTTCACTAATGCAGCGTTGTAGGTTTGTTCTGCCGCGTCTAACGCGCCCTTACCCTGGTCGATCAGGCCCAGGTAACTGAGCGTAACTGAGTGCAGATAATCATCGGGATCGTTGTTGAGAACTGCCGCAAAAGCTTCGCGTGCCGCCTCCGGCTGATCAACGATGGATAACAAACTACCCAATACATAGCTGGACCAGTTCTGCAATGCAGTTGTTGGCGCCAGTTGCCGTGCAAGTGTTGCCCGCTCTATGCCCTGAGCGACCGACCTGCTGTGCCGACTTAAGTAAGCAACAGCAAGATTCGCTTCAGCCAGCAGGCTGGGATGCGCAGAGACCTGTGCGGCGTGCGCATAACGGTTGCGTCTTTGCTGGTTTGTGCCTGCCTGGCGGTCAGCCAGCGCACGGACAGAGAGCCCGGGGTCAGCGTCATCAACCAACTCGACCCGCAGTTCACCGGGATTGGCCAGCTTGCCCCATACGCACAGCCAGGCTTCGCCGCCGTGCTCGATCAGGCCGTACTCCGCACCATACACACCAAGCGGACTGTCAATCACCTCACTCTGCCAGTGCTCGGTGTAAATCCGCCATGCCACATCGACATACCTTTGTTGCACCTTAACGTAGCGACCAGCCGCTACCCTCCCTAATCGAACGCTGAGCGTTTCGTGCCCGGCGAACTGATTGATCTGTAGCGCATCGACCATTCGGCCATTGGCACACGCCTCGTCTGCCCGCGTCAGCCCGGGCAGGAGGCTGAGCGAAAGAAGCACGATCCAGTTGAGAGGCACCATCATTGCAGGATAGAAACACTAAAAGACAAGTGAACTGATTCTGGAAGTCACAGAGATTTAGCGCAACCGGTTGTCGCGATTCAAACCTTCGTATCAGTTAAAAACCCGATTTAATAAACGCACGAATGCGCGGCGTCCAGGGCGTGCACGTTGATGGGTGCTGAAATCAGAAGATCTGGCACAAGTCGGCACCTACATCATCGAAGAAGAGATCGGCCGCGGTGGTACGTCGCGGGTTTTCCGTGAGACACGGGAGCATCTGGGCGGGCGTGTCCGCCTGGCGCCCTTCCCCACCGTCCACTGACCCATACCGCGCATCCGCAGTTTAAATATCCACCATCTCAGCCTGATACACCACCGGCCCGGTGGGCAATCCGGTGGGTGAGCCACCAGGTGGTTCAATACTCACCGCCAGGCCCTGCGCACCTCTTAACAGATCAAGCAATGCGGGTGAGAAATTTCTGCGCGTAGTGTCGCCGTTGACCGGCATCAAGCCCAGCGACTGAGGATTGCCCTGGGCCGGCAACATCCACAGTTCATAGACCCGATCGATGTCCTGTGCTGTCGCAGAGACCGCCTGAGTGGTGAGTTCGCCAGTATCAAAGTTCATGCTCACCACCCACAACGGGGTCAGATTTTCTTCATTTACAAAGGCCACACTCTGGGGTGGCACCAGCGTTTCTTCGGTGGGCAGTTCCTTAAAGATGAAAATCACCGCGGCAACAAACGCCACACTGCTGACCAGCGCCCAGCGACGCCAGAAACCCAGCCCGCCCATAGAGGGTATTTCTGTCACCGGTTCGATGTTGTCTTCGATGCGCTGCCAGAGGGCGCGCCTTGGTGTCACTTCCGGGAACTGTTCTGCCATCGCACCCAGGCGGGTCTGCCATTCCTCCACGGCGGCGCGAGCTGCAGCGGACTCCAGCAGCAGGCGATCAAAGCGGCGGCGTGCGGCACCGTCGAGGGTACCCAGCACGTATTCTGCGGCCAGTCTGTCGAGCAGTTCGGGGCGTTCGTAGTTCATGACTCTAAACACCCCTTCAAAGAGGCGAGACCGCGCCGCACTCGACTTTTGATGGTGCCGACCGGTTCCGCAAAGCGCTGGGCAATTTCACTGTGGGTCAGGCCCTGAAAAAACGCGGCAAAGATACTCTGTCGCTGGCCGTCCTCCAGGGCTTCGAGGCATTCACGCAGGCGATCGGGGGAAGAAGTGGCATCGCTGCGCCACTCACTTTCCAGCGCGGAGATCTGCTCATCGGTCGCACTAACGGGCATTTTGCCGCGCAACACATCGATGGCACGGTTGCGGGTCAGCGCGACCATCCACGCGACCGCGTCACCCCGCGGCGCGGCGTAGCTGCCGGCCGCGTGCCAGACTTTCAGGTACACATCCTGCAGCACGTCTTCGGCCTGGGTGGCGTTGCCCAACATGCGCAGCGCCACGCCATACAGGCGTGGACTGGTTTGATCATAGAGCGCGCGGAAGGCCGCCCGGTCGCGCAGGGCCACCCGGGCCAGCAGTTCAGCCGCCTGTTCTGATTGTGTCTGTCCGCTGTCAGCCATCGACTTGTTGCAGGCCTCCGGTTTGCAGGAGCAGTTTGCGGTCTTCTGCTTCGCGCTGATGTTGCCAGTTCGCCAACGCCAGCTCTCTGGCCAGAGCCGGTCGGGGCATGATCTGTAAGTAAAACAAGGCCATCTCCCGCGCGTGCAGATAGTCACCGCTGGTGAACTGCTGCTGAAACACTGTATGTATGCGGGCCACTTCTGCCGACTGTTGCGGCAACTGACCCAGCGCTTTTAATGCCGACAAGCGTAACACAACCAGCGCCGGTGCCGTGGTGTGCTCGCCCACCAGCGCCAGTACTGCCTGGGGTTTTTGCGCCTTGAGCAGCAGGTCTGCCAGCGCAGCACGGCGCTGAATGGTATCTTCTGCTCGATAGGCCCGCCCTGCCCACTCCAGCGCCTCATCCAGGCGATCAACCGACGCATAGAGCTGTGCCAGTACATCAAAGGCCCAGCCCTGAATGCCCGGATCAGTCGTCTGCCTGAAGCTGGTATCCAACAAACGGGCGAACAGGTCTGCGTGGGGTGCAGGTACCGGCGTACCCTGGGCAAGATCAACCTGCACCAGGCACAGTTGGCCGGTGAGTATCTGCACGTTCAGCGCTTCGCGACAACTCTCTCGCGCCGCAGCGTAGTGACCCTGCACGCGCAACAGGTTGGCATGCAGCAGCCACAGCCCGGGCTGGCGCGTGCCGCCAGCAAGCAGGGGTTCGATCTCGTCCAGCGCACGGCCAAATTTGTGTTCCGCCTGAGCGTGCCAGGCACGCAGCAGGGCAAGATCCGCACGCTGGCTGGTACCCGACGACCAGAGAAAGGGTTCGGCAGCATGCAGCCAGGCGTCGTCACCACTGTGTCGGTACTCACTGAGGTATCGTTCTACCTGGGCGATAGACTGCGCAGGTGCAATTTGCTGCGCGTGCCCCAGTTCATGAGCGC
>JAVKCL010000012.1:0-62826 GCA_040222775.1 Pseudomonadales bacterium | reverse complement strand
CTGGTGTGATGGAGGCGAAACAAACCTGAGCAACATGATTCTGCTTTGTTCGCATCACCACACGCTGATGCACGAAGGCGGCTTCAGCTTGAAACAGCGTAACGATAAGTTCTACTTTGCGCGTCCGGATGGTCGGCCAGTAGAGTCGCCGTCTTCCGCGGAAGACGGTCACCGCAAAGCCGACTTGGCATTACACTGATTGCGTAGATGACCTTGTCGCGTAGTGTGGCTCTCACTCTGCGCCCTCTTTTTATCACTTCAAATTCGCAGGTAGCTTTCAGGTGAAACCCGCGCACAGATGGGATAATGTTCGCTTAAAACAAGTGCATCCCATGGCAAGAGTCTCCGCGTACATATCCAGTGTCTTCGGACAGTCGCCCTTTTCACCGCTGCAACGCCACGCGCAACTCTGCGTCAGCGCCAGCCGGCAGTTGGAGGCGCTGTTGACGCACAGTTATGCAGGGGATGTACAGGGGATGGAATCGGTATATGAGGAAATCACCCGTATTGAGCACGCAGCAGATGATCTGAAGCACGAAATCAGAGCTAACCTGCCGCGCGGTTTTTTCATGCCCGTCGCGCGTGGCGACCTTCTGGACCTGCTGAGCCGCCAGGACGAAATGGCCAACCTGGCACGTGACATCAGTGGCCTGATGGTTGGCCGCAAGATGCAGTACCCTGAAACCATCCGCGAAAACATGCAGGCGCTTGTTACAGCATCAATTCAAAGCACGGAACTCGTCCAGGACATCGTGGGCGAACTCGACGAGCTGATTGAAGCGGGTTTTCGCGGCGCCCAGGCGCGCAGGGTGATCAACATGGTCACAGAAGTTGAACGGGTAGAGCATCAGACGGACGAGTTGGTGGTTGGCATTCGCGCACAGATGATGACCATGGAACACGAACTGCCGCCGGTGCAGGTGATGTTCCAGTATCGTGCCTTGGATATGCTGGCCGGTATGGCGGATGCAGCGGAGCGGGTCGCGCATCGCATACAGTTGATGCTGGCTTGAAGCTATCGGACTTGATTAAACAAAAATAACGACAAAATGATCCGCTGAGGGGAGGGAGAACCCAGATGGAATTTTCCACGCTGTTGCTGGTTCTGGCGATAATCTTTGGTCTTTATATGGCCTGGGGCATTGGTGCTAACGATGTTGCCAACGCCATGGCAACTTCCGTGGGCGCCCGCGCCCTGACTGTGCGCAATGCCATCATCGTCGCCGCCATCTTCGAGTTTTTAGGCGCTTTTCTGGCTGGTGGCGAGGTCACTGCCACCATTCGCAAGGGCATCATTGATGCCGGTATGATCGATGATGCCAACGTGCTGCTGTTCGGCATGCTGGCATCCCTGCTGGCGGCAGCGGTCTGGTTGACCATCGCGTCGCGTCTGGGCTGGCCCGTTTCCACTACACACTCTATTGTCGGCGCCATTGTCGGCTTCGCCATCGTAGCCGTGGGCATCGAAGCGGTACACCTCGGCAAACTGGGTACCATCGCCGCCAGCTGGGTGGTTTCACCCCTGCTGTCGGGCATCATCGCCTTCGTGCTTATTACTTCGGTGCAGCGGCTGATATTCGATCACGACGACCCGGACAGCCAGGCGCGGCGCTATGTGCCTTATTACGTCTTTCTGACCGCGCTGATGATTGGTCTGGTGACCTTCCTGAAGGGCTTAAAGCATGTCGGGCTTGAACTCAGCGGTGTGGAAGCCACCGGGGCTTCAGCGCTGCTGGCGCTTATGGTCACCGGCATCGCGGTCTTCTTCATCCGCCGTCAAAAACCCGTCAGCGAGGAAGCCTTGAAGGAGTTCCACTTCGCCAACGTCGAACGCACTTTCACAGTCCTGATGGTGGTCACCGCCTGCGCCATGGCGTTTGCCCATGGTTCGAATGATGTCGCCAACGCCATTGGGCCCGTGGCCGCCATCGTCAGCATCATCAACACCGGGGAAATCGGCCAGAAGTCGCCGGTGTCTATCTATGTGCTGCTGTTAGGCGCGGTGGGCATCGTTGTGGGTCTGGCAACCTTCGGTCGCCGGGTCATGGCAACCGTCGGCAAGAAAATCACCGAACTGACCCCCAGCCGGGGTTTTGCCGCGGAACTCGCTGCGGCAACCACGGTGGTACTTGCCAGTGGTACCGGGCTGCCCATCTCTACCACACACACACTTGTGGGCGCGGTGCTGGGTGTCGGTATCGCACGCGGCATCAGCGCTCTGAACCTGGGCGTGATTCGCAGCATTTTCATGTCATGGATCATCACCCTGCCCGTCGGTGCGGCCTTATCGGTGGTGTTCTACTACATCCTGACATTCACCATCGGCTAGCAGTCAGCCTCTCTCCAGCCCGGCCAGGGTGTCGTCATCCCGCCAGTCCTGCATTTTGCGGAAATATGGATTGGAACCCTTACCGTAGGGCCCATTCTGTACGCTCTTGGGGTTGGGTTGGCCTTCATTGTTGTAATAGCCCGGCGTGCAGTCCGACTGAAACTGCTCACTGAAGCGAGCCACCGAGATGATCTCTTCAACCCAGGCATCCTCCGCCGCCTGACTGGGCTCAATGGTACGAATCTGTTCACTGGCACAACGAGTAAGAATGTAGCCGATGTGACGCGCAGCATGATCCATGGAATGCGGGAAATTGGTGGTAAAACCCGCCTGAGAATTGCTGATCACAAACAGGTTGGGAAAACCCCGGGTGTGAAACCCATGCAGCGTGCGCATACCATCCGCCCACTTTTCACTCAGCTTCAGGCCATCCTTGCCCACCACTTCATAGCCGGCGCGGCGGGTGTAGTCGGTGCCGACTTCGAATCCGGTGGCAAAGATGATGCAGTCCAGTTCGTACTCGCGGCCGTTGGCCACCACCCCCGCAGGTGTGATGGCATCGACACCTTTGCCGTCAGTATCCACCAGCTCAACATTGGGCAGATTGAAGGTCTGCAGGTAACTGTCGTGGAAACAGGGGCGCTTACAGAACTGCCGGTAATAGGGTTTCAGAGATTCCGCGGTTGCCGGATCCTCAACAATCTCATCTACCCGCGCGCGAATCTGCTCCATTTTCTTGAAGTCCGCGATTTCCATCAGATACGGCACCTGTGACCAGTCGGTGTCCTTACCCCGATAGTTGGCCATGGAAATCAGATTGCGGATGATCTCTGTCCAGCCGTCCTGCACCAGGTCTTCTTCAACAATCCCGCCCGAGGTGAGCGTGTTGAAGTTTTCCATGCGCTCTTGCTGCCAGCCGGGTTTGAGACTCTTCACCCACTCCGGGTCGGTGGGCCGATTGGCGCGAACATCGATCGACGACGGCGTGCGCTGGAATACATACAGCGCCTTAGCCGCCGCACCCAGATGCGGCACGCACTGCACCGCGGTGGCGCCGGTGCCGATAATGCCGACGCGTTTATCAGCCAGCTTGGCAAGGTCACCTTGCGGACCACCCCCGGTGTATTCGTAGTCCCAGCGGCTGGTATGAAAGGTATGCCCCTGGTAGCTGGTGATGCCTGAGATACCCGGCAGCTTTGGCCGGTTCAGCGGGCCATTAGCCATGATCACATAGCGGGCGCGCATGGCATCACCGCGGTTGCTGGTCACCAGCCAGTTGGCCTGTTGCTCGTCCCACTGCATACCGGAGATTTCGGTCTGGAAAACCGCGCGCCGATACAGGTCGTAGTGTTTGCCGATGTTGTGACAGTGGGCCAGGATTTCCGGCGCGTGGGTGTACTTTTCTTTAGGGATGAAACCGAGCTCTTCGCACAGCGGCAGGTAGATATAACTCTCGGTATCGCAGGCTGCACCCGGATAGCGATTCCAGTACCAGGTGCCGCCAAAATCGCCCCCTTTCTCGACGATGCGGAAGTCATTGATGCCGGCCTCACTCAAGCGCGCACCCATGATCAAACCACCGAACCCCCCACCGACGATCAGCACTTCGATCAGATCGGTCAGCGGCTCGCGTTCGATCTCCTCAGCGACATAAGGGTCGTCCACATAGCGACTGAAATCGCCGGCCACTTCCTGATACTGGGTGTTGCCGTCAGCACGCAGGCGCTTATCCCGCTCTGCACGGTACTTGGCTCGCAGCGCTTCCGGATCGAAGTCCAACTGCTCTTCTACTACGCTTTCTGACATCGCTTCACTCAGCCTGCTGCATGGGGAAAGACCCGTAAAAAATTATCGGCGAAAAATCTGCTTTGCGCTGCCTCCGGAATCTCTGCCTGTTGCAGAGAAGCATCAAATCGCCCTAACGGATTGCGACCACCCTCGGTATGCGGATAGTCCGAAGAGAACAGATACAGCTCGGCATCGGACTGCGTGATCAGACGGCCGATGTCCTCATAAACATAGGGTGTGAAAGCCAGGTGCTGGCGCGCGGTTTCCGAGGGCTTGCGAGTCAGATTACGTAACGCTTCATCGCTTCTGCTCCAGATGTCCACCACCCAGTCCAGTCGATCCAGCATCTGTGGCACCCAGCCGGCACCCAGTTCTACACAGGCGCCCATCAGCTGCGGGTGGCGGTCAAACACGCCATCCAGAATCATTACCGAGAGAAACTTTTCTGCGGCCTGATGCAGCGCGGCCATATCCTTACCGCGCACATTCTCGCCACCACCCCCCCAATCAGTGGGTACCGGCCGGCCGGTATTCATCCACTCCGACGTCAGCTGCAGAGGATCGCCGCCCACATGCAGTACAAAGGGCACGCCAGCTTCAGCCAGACGGGCCCAGAATGGATCGAGGTCGTTATGGCCCGGCGAGCGGCCACCACAGGGTCGGTGGGGAATCCACACTGCCTGCAAGCCCTTATTGAGGACAAAATCCAGTTCCTTAAGCGCCCACTGAACGTCATCCAGGGGGATCGCTGCCACCCCCAGCAGGCGCTCATCAACGTTACAGAAATCGCTCATCCCACGGTTGTGTGCCCGTGCTGCGGCATGGCCGAGATCAGGCCGATCCTCGCGAAAGGCAATACCGGTAGAAAACGTGGCGAACACCAGCTGTTTCCGGAAGCCCAGCAGATCCAGCGCTGCGGGGCGGTCGGCGTTATCGAAGGCTCCCAGCGCCTTATAGCCCTTGGGTCCGCGCAGCAGGTCCGGGCCCAGCGCTACCAGCTCAGACACGGTTGCAGGGTCATGCGCGCGCCCGTTGCGGATGTACTCGTGCAGATCCCGGTCAATACCTGAACCTGCCGCGGTGCCGAAGCTGATTTCCGGCACCAGCTCGCGCTGATCCGGCTCAGCATACTGCTGCAGAAAGTCCGGCAGCTCCATGATATGGCTGTCGGCGTCATACAGAATGCGGTTGTTGGCGTACTGCTCGGTGTGCTGATCGTTCATTTTTTCCCCTGCCCCCTGGAAATAAGCGCTTTAGCATAATAACTCCGCTCAGGTGATGCCAGCTATTGAACAATCAACTGGCTTGGCGGAAGATAAACTCACTGAATAAGCTCTGGGGGGAGCACATGACGGTGCACAACTTCGATCCTGGGACAGTGCGTCTCAGCGGTGGCGGCATGTCCCGCCGGGAAGTCATCAAAAGCGTGATCGCATCCGGCGCGGTGGTTTCCGCCGGCACGCTGCTGGCAGGCTGCGGTCCCAATGGCGATACCCCGGTACAAGCCGGCGGTGTCGAACGGCTGATCTCGCTGAACGTCAACGGCAAAGTGCGGCGCGTCGACGTGCTGCCCCATGAAACGCTGGCCAATACCCTGCGCTATAAGCTCGGCCTGACCGGCACCAAACTGGGCTGTGACCGCGGCGAATGCGGTGCCTGCACCATTCTGCTGGACGATATGCCGGTATACGGCTGTTCCACGCTGACCCACAGCGTACGCGGACGGGCGGTCACCACGGTAGAGGGTTTACAGGCCGCCGACGGCACGCTGCATCCCGTGCAGCAGGCCTTTATTGATGAATTGGGGCCCCAATGTGGCTTCTGTACCCCGGGCCAGATCATGAGCAGTGTGGCCTTGCTGAAAGCCAACCCGACCCCCACTCGCGAACAGGCGCGGCAGGCGCTGTCCGGCAACCTCTGTCGTTGTGGTGCCTACGAACACTATTTGAATGGCGTGATGCGCGCCGCACAGGAGGCCTGAGATGTCCTATAACCTGATTGGTAAAGACTTCACGCCCCCGGATGTACTGGCGAAGGTCACCGGAAAGGCCAAATATTCCGAAGATTTCCGCGTCGAAGGCATGGTTTTCTGCCGGCTGCTGACCAGCCCCATGCCGCACGCCCGGGTGCGCAACATCGATGCCTCAGCGGCGCTGGCCATGCCCGGCGTGATCGCCGTGCTCACCGCAGACGAAGTACCCGACCAGGGCGCGCCTAATCGCAGCATCCTGACCAATGAACCGAAATATGTGGGTGAGCCCATCCTGGCGGTGGCCGCTGAAAGTGACGAGCTGTGCATGGACGCCATCGACGCCATCCGCCTGGATCTGCAACCTCTGGATTTTACCGTCGATCCGCTGCAGAGCCTGTATCCCGGTGGCCCCAACGCACGCAGCGACGGCAACGTGGCCGGGCGCAAGCAAGGCGCGCCCTACGTCAAAGAAACCAAGTGGAGCGCACGAGACTTCGCCGCCGCTAACGAAGGCGAACTGCCCATGGGGCCGGCCGAAGACGAATGGCTGTATGGCGATCTGGAAGTTGGCTTTGCCGACAGTGCCTATACCCTGGATGAAACCTTTGTCACTCAGGGCCTGTCGCACCATGCGCTGGAACCCCGTTCTGCGCTGAGCTACTGGCAGAACGGTAAGTGCTTTGTGCATGCCTCATCCCAGAGCCAGGCATTTCCGCTGCCTTTCCTGGCCGGTTACATCGGCATCGATCCTGCAGATCTGGTATTCATCGCTGAGTTCTGCGGTGGTGGCTTTGGCGCCAAAGGCACCGCCTATCCGGAAATGTCTATTCCCGCCCACATGTCCAAGAAGATCGGACGGCCGGTCATGATGCGTGTCAGTCGCGCGGACGAGTATTTTGTCGGTTCAGCGCGACCCGGATTCCAGGGCCGCATCAAGATGGGCTTCGCCGCCGATGGGCGGGTCAAAGCCTGCGATCTGTACATCGTGCAGGAAAACGGCCCGGATGTAGGCATGAACGACTACCTGTCAGCGGCAGATGCTTTATCGCTGGTCTATACCCCGGAAAATATGCGCTTTCGCGGTATTCCGGTGCAGACCAATACGCCACCCCGGGTTCCTCAACGCGGTCCTGGACAGAACCAGATCGCCTGTGTGGTGGAACCACTGATGGATAAGGCCGCAGCAGCGCTGTCCATCAGTCGGTTAGATATCCGTACTGTCAATGCACCGGACAACAGCACTCTGTACGGGCCCAGAAAAGGCTCGGTAACCAGCGCCTACCTGAAAGAGGCCTACGCCAAAGGCGCCAGCGAATTCGACTGGACCAGGCGCAGCAAGCTGTCCGGCCAGAAAAACGGCACTAAGGTGACCGGCATCGGTCTGGGGGCGGCCTACCACAGCGCGGGTTATTCAGGCTTCGACGGACTGGTGGTGATCACGCCGGAGGGCAAGCTCAACATTCATACTGGGGTCGGTAACCTGGGCACCTACTCCCACAGCGCCACCTCGCGGGTGGCAGCAGAGATGCTGAAAATGGACTGGTCAGACTGCACAGTGGTGCGTGGTGACAGCCGCAAGCACCTGCCCTGGAACCTGGCCCAGTTCGGCAGCAATACCTCCTACACCATGACCCGCACCAACTATGTGGCAGCCATGGATGCCATTGCCAAGCTCAAGGAAATCGCGGCCACGGATCTGGGTGGCGAAGCCGCAGATTACGAGATCGGCGACGGCAAAGTGTTTGCCACTGCTGATGCCAGCCGCGCCATGACAAATGCCCAGGCGGCCCAGCGGGCGATCGAGCTCGGTGGCAAATTCTCCGGCCAGGAGATACCCGAAGACTTGAATCCCATGACCCAGCGCGCCGTCACCGGGCTAGCTGGCAGCGGCCTGATCGGGGTAGCCAAAGATACTCTCAATCAGGAAGGCACTGTGCCTGCGTTTGCCGTGGGCTTCATGCAGATCGAAGTAGACCTGGAAACCGGAAAGTACGAGATCAGTGACTACGTCGGCGTCGCCGACTGTGGCACCGTGCTGCATCCCGCCGGTCTCGCTCAGCAGATCAAGGGCGGCGCGGTGGACGGTATCGGCCTGGCCGGTTATGAACGCCACATTTACGATCCACAGAACGGCCTGCCCGCTTGCGTAGGTCTGAACGCCAGCAAACTGCCCACCATCCTGGATGTGCCCGACAACATGGGCGCTTTCGCGGTGGAAATTGCCGACCCCATGAATCCCGTGGGTGCCCGCGGTGTGGGCGAGCCGGTACAGGGCTGTGCGGCAGCGGCACTGCTGAGTGCACTGTCTGACGCCCTGGGCGGACACTATTTCAATCGCGTACCGGTATTGCCGGACATGATTCTGAATGCGGCCGTCGGTCGCGACCCGTCCCACAAACCGTTGCAAGTCAACACGTTCTAGGAGGAAAGATCATGCCAAAGGATATGATGCAGCCCTTTGAGCTGTACCAGCCCGACAGCCTGGACACCGCGCTGAGTCTTGCAGATCGTTACGGCAACGACGGTTGGCTGCTGTCAGGCGGCAACGACAGTTTCGACTGGTTTAAAGACCGGGTTAAAAAACCCGTCGCGGTCATCGACCTGGGCGGTGTAACTGAACTCGCTGGCATTCGTGAAGTGGCGGACGGCATCGAAATCGGTGCACAGACCACTCTGACCGAGATCGTCAATAATGCCCTGATCAACGAACGCTACGGGCTGCTCGCCCAGGCCGCGGCCCATGTGGCCACACCGCAGATCAGGAACGTCTCCAGCATCGGCGGCAACGTTTGTCAGGACACGCGCTGCTGGTACTACCGGGACGGACTGGATTGCTATCGTGCAGGCGGTACCAAATGCTATGCCGATACCCCGGAAGGCATGAATCGCGAGCACTGTCTGTTTAATGCCGACCGCTGTGTGGCGGTGTCGCCTTCGGACACGGCATCGGCGCTGGTGGCTCTGGATGCGGTGTTCAACATTGCTGGACCGGGCGGTGCGCGCAGCGTCGCAGCCACCGACTTTTTCATCGGTCCAGCCATAGACATCGAACGCATGACGGTCCTTGAGCCGGGCGAGATTCTGGCCAGCATCAAGCTGCCCACCACCTTCGCCAATGCAACCTTTTACTTTGAAAAGGTTGCAGATCGCAACTCCTGGGATTTTCCGCTGGTCAACGTGGCTGCCGCTTTCAAGGAAAGCAATGGCGTCATTCAGGACGTACGCATCGCCTGTGCCGGTGTTGAGTGCGTACCCAAACGCCTCACGGTGTCGGAGGAAGTGGTCAAAGGCAGCAGTCGAGATGAAGAAACCGCCGCCCTGGCCGGCCAGGCTGCGGTACGTGGCGCGACACCGCTGAATTACAACCATTTCAAGATTCCGCTGATGGAAAACCTTGTCAAACGCGCGCTACGGGACGCCTGAGCCCGCGTTTAATGGAAGTATTTCGCTACAGTTCCAACGCCTGGGGGCAGACCGTGCTGGAGGGTGCCTCCTGGGATCTGCTGCCGGTGTTTTTCGGGCTGGGCGTGGTGGTCATCGTCGGCCACCTGCTGTTGAGCAGATTTCTGACCAGAAAATCCACACAAAACACCGCCCGCTAAGCTGAAGGTCATGCAGAAGATTGTCCGGCACAGCATCGCCGATCGCCTCGTTCACTGGTTGCTCGCACTGGCTACGCTGGTGCTGCTGGGTACCGGTTTTCTGCCAGTCATCGGGGTGAAATTTGAATGGGTCACCATCCATTGGAGCGCCGGTTTGCTGGTGCTAGCAGGCCTGCTCTGGCACCTGTGGCGACGTCTCAATCGAGCGGCGCTGGCGCGCATGTGGGTCGGTCTGCAGGATCTACAACTTGCCTGGCAGGGCCTCACCGGCGGCGATGCCAGGACCGGAAAGTATTCACTGGCGCAGAAACTGATGCACCACGGAGTTGCCTTCCTGACACTGATCACGCTGGTGACCGGGCTGCTGATGATGGTACGCATCGATACGCCTTTCTGGGAGCGGAACATCTACCTGTTCAGCGATGAAACCTGGGGACTGATCTATGTCTGTCATGGCCTGGCCGCCATGGCCACGCTGACCACCGTGATGCTGCACATCTATTTCGCGGTGCGCCCGGAAAAGCTTCTATATCTGCGCAGCATGATCGGCGGGCATCTCAGCGCCGAAGAATACGCGGCCCATCACGATCCGGCACTGTGGGCGCAGAACGAAACATCAGAACGGGAGCAGCAGCGTGGCTGAAACATGGACGGACTGCGTCGAGGCCATCGAAGCTGGTTATGAATATATGCTGGCGTATGCCGCCCAGGGTCTGGAGGCCGGTCAGAGTGGTGCCCACGAGGCAGAAGTGCGTAAATACCTGCAGGCCATGAGCGACGCTTTAGCGCACGTGGCGGCGCAGGGTCGCGAAATGGCACAGGCACAGGATGGCGCAGACACCAGCCACTATGCCAGCTACCTGCACGCGCTGGAACACGATGCCAACCACGCCCTGGGAGCGGTGCAACTGGTGGCCACGCGCAAAGGCATCAGCTCCCAGTTGATCGACAACCTGAACGCGTCCTCTCACCTCCGTGCCTTGCTCACGGATCTCTTTTTACTCGACGAGGCAATGCATCGTGGTGGATAACATGTCCAAGCGCGGCTACGACCCGCTGACCTACCGGTTTGAAGATGCCGTCCCCGAGCCCGGCAAGCTCACCGAAGTGGCTGATGGTGTTTTCTGGGCCCGCATGCCCATGGGTGGACGCCTGAACCACATCAACGTCTGGCTGCTGCGCGACAAGGATGGCTGGACCATTGTCGATACCGGCCTGTTTCGCAAAGATGTGCAGGCCTGCTGGCAGCAGATTTTTGCTGACGCGCTGGGCGGCCTGCCGGTCACCCGCGTTATCGCCACTCACCTGCATTCTGACCATACCGGCCTGGCCGGCTGGTTAACCCGGGAATGGAGTTGTGCCCTGTGGATGTCGCGGGCCGATTTTTATATGTGCAAGGTGATGGCCGGTGATGGGCCTTCGGATGTGCCGGAAGATGCGCTCAAGTTTTACCGTCGGGCCGGCTTCACCGAAGACCGACTGGATCGTTATCGACAGCGCTTCGGACAGTTTGGTGCCAACATTTCCCCTCTACCGGCAGGTTACAGCCGCATTACCGATGGGCAGTACATCGATATCGGCGGTCGAGAATGGCGCGCTGTGATCGGCCATGGCCATGCCCCGGAACATGTCTGCCTGTACTGCCCTGAACTCAAAGTGATCATCGGCGGCGATCAGATCCTGCCTAAAATCACACCCAATATCAGCGTGCAGCCGTCCGAACCCAACGCCAACCCTCTGCGCGATTTCCTCAACTCCTGCGCTCGATTCCGCGAGCTGCTGCCACCCGATCTACTGGTTCTGCCGGCCCACGAAAGCCTCTATGAGGGTGTGCACGAACGCCTCACTGAACTCATCGACTGGCACGAAGTGGCGCTGGAAAAACTGTACGACCTGTGTGCAGAACCCAAACGGGCAGTGGATGTTTTCCCGGCGCTGTTTAAGAGCAAAATCAACGACATGAGCTTTTTCCCGGCTACCGGCGAGTCCATTGCCCACCTGCATTGTGCCCGCGAACGGCGTATGTTGACGGTAGAAGAAGACGCGGATGGCGTTGCCTGGTGGCGTCAGGCCTGATATCCAACCCGCCACCTCCTTCTGCTAGACTGGCTGGCGATATTTTATCCGGGAGGGAAGAACCCAATGTCACACGATCTGATTATTTCCGGCGGCACAGTCGTCGACGGTACCGGCGCAGAACCCCTGCGCGCGGATGTCGCCATTGATGGCGATAAGATTACCCGTATCGGCGACCTGAGCGGTGTCAGTGCCGCGCGCACCATCGACGCCACAGGCAAAATTGTTGCTCCGGGCTTCATCGATCTGCACACCCACCTGGATGCCCAGGTCGGCTGGGATCCGGAGATGAAATCCAGTTCCTATCATGGCGTCACCACCGCGCTGATCGGCAACTGCGGGGTAACCTTCGCACCGGTCAGCAAACCCAACCATCGCCTGCTGGCCGAACTTATGGAAGCGGTGGAAGACATCGCCGCCGATGCCATCATGGATGGCCTGCCCTGGAACTGGACCAGCTACGGCGAGTATCTGGACGCGGTGGATTCATTAAAACCTGCACTCAATGTAGTGGGCCTGGCCGGACACTCCTCCATCCGCTTCGAAGCCATGGGTGACAAATCCATGGATGAAGGCGTGCAGGCCAGCGACGCTGAACTCGAACACATCACCCGCCTGGTGCAGCAATCTGTCGAAGAAGGTGCTGTGGGCTTTTCCACCTCACGCTTTCTGGGTCACAAAGTACCCGACGGACGGCTGACACCCGGCACCTGGGCCGACCTGCGCGAGACGGAAGCGATCCAGCGCGCGGTTATCGCCGGTGGCGGTCGCGGCGCACTGTTTCAGGTCGCACCGGATATGGCCAGTCGGCGCGAAATCGAACAGCAGATGTTCGAGACCGGCGCTGAGCTCGGCTGTCATGTGATGTTTTCCAGCGGCGCGGGCAGCAAAGGTGACGGCGGCGTAGCACGTACCGCCGATCTGCTGGCACGCAATAATGTAGATGGCAAGCGCATGACTGCGATCTGCCACACCCGTCCCAGCGGCGCCATGTTCGGCCTGGCGCAGATCGCGCCGTTTCGCAATGAAGCCTGGAAAGAGCTGATGGCCATGCCCAGCATCGCCGATCGTGTCGCAGCCCTCAAAGACCCCTCATTCAAGGCCCATCTGATCAAGCGCTCGAAGGAATCCGGTTTCACCGCCGCGCCCGAGCAACTGCACCCAATGGGTATGGGCTCGACCCCAGACTATGACATGGCACGGCAGAACAGCCTGGCACAGATCGCTGCAGCCGAAGGGCGCGATCCGGTAGACATCTACGTCGATCGGCTGATCGAGTCTGAAGGACGCGAACTGTGGAATTACTGGGCGTTCGGCGCGGCGCTGGAAAACCAGTGGTCATTCATGCAGATGCCCAACTGTATTCCCATGCTGGCCGACTCAGGCGCGCACGTGGGTATCTTCACCGACACCGATTCACCGACATTTCTGCTCAGTGAGCTGACCCGCGAACAGGGTGTGTATACCCTGCCCGAGGCCGTCCATCGCATCACCCAGGCAAGCGCTGACGTGCTGGGCCTGAAGCAGCGTGGTTCGGTGAAGGAAGGCTGGATTGCGGACCTGAACATTTTCGATTATGAAAATCTGCGGACCGGCTACCCCTACTACGTCAACGATTTCCCCCACAATGGCGGGCGCTACATCGTTGAAAGCGAGGGCTATCTGGCCACGCTGGTCAGCGGACAGATCATTGTCGAAAATGGTAAACACACCGGACACCGTCCGGGTCAGACCATTCGCGAGTTCAACCGTAACTGAATCAGGAGGGTGGGTGCATGAGCCGGATCAGCATTGAGCCAATTGCGGACAAATGTTTTGGTGCGGTGGTCACCGGCATCCACCTGCCTGAACTGGACGAGGATACCTTTGCTGAAATAAAGCAGGCTTTCCTCACCTATGGCTTTCTGGTCTTTCCTGGCCAACACCTCACTGACCAGCAGAACATAGAATTCGGCGAACGTTTCGGCGAGCTGGAGTTCGGCGCTTTACCCATCGCCAATCAGGAGAAACTGCCAGACGGCAGTTATGGCGATGTCATTCCGGTTACCACGCATAGAATGCGGACCAACCGGGGTAATGAGGCCTGGCATACCGATTCCACTTATTGGCCGATCAGCAGCAAATGCGCCATGCTTTCAGCGGTGGCGGTCCCGAACGAAGGTGGCGAAACCGAGCTGGCGGATATGCGTGCGGGGTATGCAGCGCTGGATGACGAAACCAAAACTCGTATCGAATCGCTGAGCGCTTATCACTCAACCCAGTATTCCCAGGCCAACGACGTTGGCCATTTTCCCGAACAGAAAGAAGGCACGATTTACCACGGCGAGGCCTATCTGCGACCGCTGGTGAAAACCCATCCGGAAACCGGTGTGAAAAACCTGTTCATCGGGCGCCACGCGTTTGCCGTTCCCGGCCTGAGCCGTGATGAGTCACGGCAACTGCTCAAGGACCTGCTGAATTTTGTCATCGCCGAGCCAAGTCGGGTGTATACCCACAAATGGCAGGCGGGCGATACCTTGTTCTGGGATAACCGGGCACTGCTGCATCGGGCCTGCGTCTACGACTACAGCAAGCCCCGGGTCATGACGGCCACCCGCGTGGCCGGCGATGAGGCTTCTGAGTTGGCCTACTATCCCGACGACCCGGCAGCCGCAGAGGGTCGCCGGGTACTGGCCGAGGAACTGGCCACTCTCAGAGCGGAACTGGGCGCAAAGAATAGCGCTTAGGCGACCGCCCCACCCCTGACCAGTTTGCCGGGCAGAGCACCGGTATGCTCACTGTCCGCAAAGATCGTCTGACCGCGTTTGATGATCTTGCGGTAACCCTCAACCCGCTGCACCAGTCGTTTGCCGCCGGTGGGCAGATCAAAGACCGCTTCCGGTCGATGCAGACTGAGCGCTGCGAAGTCGATCAGATTGATGTCGGCCAGCATCCCCTCGGCCAGCAGACCACGGTCGTACATGCCATAGGCTTCGGCGGTGTCACGACTCAGTTTGCGTACCAGAAACTCCAGTTCAAAACGCTCGCCCTTGGAGCGATCCCGCGCCCAGTGACTGAGGATAAAGGTAGGCATACCGGCATCGGCAATAACGCCACAATGCGCGCCGCCGTCCGACAAGCCAAACAACACATTCGGGTGCTGCATGGAGGTGCGGAAGAAATCGAAATTGTAGGTCTGATAGCCACCCAGCGGCTGATAAAAGAGTTCCTTGCCACCGTTGTCGATGAGCAGGTCATACATCACCTCAAAAGCATCGACACCGCGTGCTTCTGCAATACCAGCGACGCTGTCCTCGCGGTTGGGCTCATAGTTCGGCCGTTCACCCAACGGGAAGATGGCCCATAACAACTGGCCCAACGAGCCCGACAACGGCATCGGACGGTCAGCATCAACCTCACTGATGATACGCGCCCGGATATCCGGATCCGCCAGGGTAGCAACCAACTGCTCCAGCGGCTGATCGGCAATACTCTGATACGTGGGCGTCAGTGCAAAGACGTGAAAGTTCGACTGCAGACCATGCAGCACACCGGTAGGACGGCCGGCAATCTGCGGGCGCACTTCGATGCCCTTCTGGCGTGCTTCTTCGGCAATGTTGTACATCTTATTGCCTTCAAATGCTGCCGCCGAGGTCGCCACCAGTGTAATCGGTCGTCCTGTCTGTTCGGCAAACTGTTGAATCCAGGCCCACTCATCATCATCACCGAGATGATCAGATACCATCTCAAAGATGCCATGGCCGAGTCCTTTCATGGACATGCCCAAGGCCAGCATTTCGTCACTGCCGGCAAAGGTGCCCGGAACATGGACGCCATGTTTATCTTTGTGCAGCCAGGTACGCGAGCTGGAAAAGCCCACCCCACCGGCCGCGATGCCTTCACGCACCAGCGCCTGCATCTGCAGCAGTTCTTCGTCAGTAGGCAAATCATCCTGAGTGTTACATCGATCACCCATGACATAGGCACGCACGGCCCCGTGGGGAACCTGAGCCGCCACATCAATGGTGCGGGCCTTGGTTTCCAGCGCATCCAGATATTCCGGGAACGACTCCCATTGCCAATCTATGCCTTCCGCCAAAGCGGCACCAGGAATGTCTTCCACGCCCTCCATCAATTCTATGAGGTACTCCTGATCACCCGGTCGAACAGGCGCAAAACCGACGCCACAATTGCCCATCACCACCGTGGTAACACCATGCCAGCTTGAGGGCGCCAGAATGGGGTCCCAGGTAGCCTGACCGTCATAGTGGGTATGCACATCTACCCAGCCTGGCGTGACCAGCAGGCCTTGGGCATCTATCTCTTCTTTACCCACTTCAGGCACTTCGCCCACTGCCACAATTTTTTCGCCGTTAATGGCTATGTCGCCAACAAACTTGGGCTTACCCGAACCATCGATAATGGTGCCGCCGCGTATGACCAGATCGTACATTTCTCTTCCCTTCGTTTTCTCTTACAGCCTGCAAGATAACGTGTTCGTTGGATGCGGGCAATCCTCCCCGAACAGTAAGTTTTCCCTGGCAGGTTAATGCTATTATGCAGTGGAATTGACGCTTAATCGGGTAAGGCCACTCTTTTGGAACCGCCTATTCCAGCCTACCGTGGTGACGATGACTACGTTTTCATCTGTTATTCGCACCAGGACGCAGCGCCCGTCTACGCAGAGATCGGGGCGCTAGCGAAAGCCGGCTTTAATATCTGGTATGACGAAGGCATCCGCCCGGGTGTGGAGTGGACCGCAGAACTGGCCGCTGCGATCAGTCAGTCATCACGCTTTCTGTATTTCGCCACCAGAAGTTCGGTAGATTCGCGACACTGCCGCGACGAGATTCAATTTGCCTTGAATCACAACATTCCGCTTACCGTGGTCATGCTCGAGGATGTCGAGTTACCCCCCGGGCTGGAACTGATACTCGGGTCAATCCAGGCGATCCGCAAGTTTGACACCTCGCGTAGTCGATATCGCGAACAGCTGAATGATGCACTGGCTGATACTGTCGCGGGTACGTTTGAGCCGCGCTCGCCGCCCCCGGCGAGGCACTCGACCCTGCGACGCTCAGTCCTCGTTTCCGTTTGTGCTACCTTGTTGGTTGTCATGGGCTGGGCAGCCTATCAGTTTCTGGTGCCTCACATCGAGGGCGACGCCTCTCAGATAGACCGTTCTATAGCTCTGCTTCCCTTCGACAACAACGGCGGCTTCGATGACCCATACTATGCGGAGAGTCTGGCAGAAGACCTGTTAAACAGACTGGTGTCGATAGAAGGCCTACTGGTCGCTTCCCGTCGAGCCTCCTTTGCCCATGCCGACAGCACCAATCTGGTGGATATCGCCAGAGACTTGCGCGTGGCTAACATCGTTACCGGTACCATTCGACGTTCCCCCTCGAATATACGCATGCATCTTGAACTGGTGGATGTCTCAGCAGGCAATGAGGTGGTGCGCTGGAGCCAAACGTTCACACGCAAGTCACCGGCGGAGCTGCTGAGCGTACTGACCCAGACCACACAACGAATTGCCGAGGAATTCTTTCCAGCGGGCGTGGGCAGCGTGACCATATCGCGATTGCAGAAACAATCCACCAACAGCGAGCCTGCATTTGAACTCTATCTGCGCGCGAAAGCGAAATATCGCAACCCGGCCTCGGCCAACAGCGTGAACGAAACTGCTGCGCTCTACGAAGAAGCGCTGGCGCTGGACCCAAATTTCGCCTGGGCACAGGCGGGTTTGTGTCAGACCTACCTGACTGAGTACGCCCGTGAGCGCATCATCACCCGCGCACGCCCTGCTTGTGAGGCATTAACAAATCTGGATCCTGAATTGTTCGAGGTTCGACTTGCGCTGGGTCATTACTACGCGGAAATCGGCGAGTTGGAAAAGGCAATCGTGGAGTTGGAAGCTGCGGCGCGACAGAACGCGCGGTCTGCTGAAACGCATATCCAGCTGGCTCGCGCTCACGCCAGTCGTTTCTATGCTCTGCAGGAGCCGAGTGACCGGACACGTGCACATGAGGCATTCAACAGCGCCATTGAAGCGGACCCTGACCACTGGGGAAGTTACCACTCTTACGCCATTTTCCTCACCCGCATCGGCGAGCTGGAAGATGCCATGCAGCAGCTGCACCGTGCACTGCAAAAACAACCCGACAATATGCCCTCGCTTAACAATCTGGCCAACATCCAGTATCGGCTGGGACAGGTGGAACAGGCGAAACAAACCTGGCAACGGTCACTGGCAATCGATGACGCCAACATTTATGCGCATTCCGGCCTGGGCATACTGCATTTCTACGCAGGCAATGCACAAGAGGCGATCACCCATCAACGCCGCTCGACAGAACTCAGCCCGATGGATCACCGTAAATGGGGCCACCTGGGAGAGGCGTACGCCGCATATGGCGCCCGTGACGACACTGAGCAGGCATTAAGCAGGGCCATTGAACTGGCGGAACAGGAGCTTGCCGTTAATCCGCAGAACTGGGAAGCAAGTGGACTCCTCGCGCGTTACTACGCCTTACTGCAACGCCATGATAAAGCCGCAGACTATATCGAGCTGACGTTTCGTTTGAATCCTGCCGGCGAACCCATGACACATTACTGGGCTGCGCTGGTCGCCATCGCCAGGAGTGATATTGAACAGACTTTCAGCCATCTCGAGCAGGCGCTCAAGGCCGGGTTAACCAGACAGGGTAACTTCATCGTTCGCGAGCCACTACTGGCAGACCTGCGTGAGGAATATCCGCAGCGCTTTGCCAAACTGATAGAACCCTACTTTTAACAGGCCGCTTGCAAAACCAGCCCGTGA
Organism: Pseudomonadales bacterium; assembly: GCA_040222775.1. Classification (GTDB taxonomy): domain Bacteria; phylum Pseudomonadota; class Gammaproteobacteria; order Pseudomonadales; family Azotimanducaceae; genus UBA4421. Next base: position 44,257 of record JAVKCL010000012.1, on the reverse strand, counting down.
GTGCACACTGTTAATACCTGAGGAGGAGCACGCCATGACACTTGACTTCATTGAAGATCCTGCTGGTAACAAAGCGGTACACGCCGGCGGCGGAACACCACCCGATCTAGAGCCAAAGCCAGGCCCACCCGATCTTGAGCCCAAGCCGGGCCCACCCGACTTGGAACCCAGACCAGGTCCACCTGACCTGGAGCCCAGACCAGGCCCACCTGATCTCGAACCCAGACCAGGTCCACCCGACCTCGAACCCAGACCAGGCCCACCCGACCTCGAACCTTAAGCCGGCTCTACGCCGCTGGAACGAAGCTGTGGCACCCATTATCAGATGGTAAAGGGTGCCTCCTGCTGAAACTCCGGACTTTCAGCACCAATCACCAGATAGTTAGGCTGCTGAAAATCAGGCATTTCTGCCAGTATCTTCGCATGCGCATCGACATAAGATGTAGCACTCCCCTTGGCCATCAAGCCTAACAGGGCGGCCGTCATCTGCCCATGACCTCTAGACTTGCTTTCGAAAGACTGTTGATGATCCTGGCAACCGGAGATCAACTGCACCGTAGCCGCAATTTCCCCTTGTTTATCAATGCCCTGCCGCATGCGCTTGTACTTCTCGGGATCGCGACGCAACACACGGTTAGAACTGCGCTCATCCATCGCCTTGACCACCAGATCATCATCGATGGCGTTACGGGTAATGGAACCGCTATGACAACAGTCCGCCAGCACAAGCACACGCACGCCCGGGGCGAATTTCGGCCACAACGCATACAGCTCATCGTCCAGCATTTGATTGTCGTATAGACACAGGGTCTCATCCTTGCCATCGTCGCCCTCATCCCCGGAACGGTCCTTTACGGAATTACCGTGACCTGAGTAATACATGAAAAACATATCCCCGGGTTGCAGTTCTTCGGCAGCGGCGAGAATGGTGTTCTTCACGGCCGCCTTAGTCGCGTCGGCAGTCAGTAACAGCGTGTTCTCGAAGCCTTTTTCCGCTGCCAGCCCGGCGATCGCGTTAGCGTCGTTTTCCGCGCAATTCAGCGGCCCCTCCCAACCCTGGTACTGCTCCGCATCAACTCGATTTAATCCGATGATCAGCGCTTTACCTTTAGCCATTTTGCTTTCCTTTCGTTGCTCTCATATCCTCTCCTCCAACTCCTGTCGTTTCAGTCGCGTTCGAAAACGCATTCATTGCCTATCATCTCTGTCCAACGTACATCCAGAGCAATGGGGGTCTGCCCATCCTTAGGCGATTCTTCTTCAGCTTCCGACCTGCGTAGCCAGAGACAGAGCGTTGGTTCGCCGTTAGATAGAGGAACCAATGTACACTGCAGTGCCGGTCGCCGGTTGACTGGGATCGAGTCACAAACCCCCTCATCCGGAGCTGTCCAGATGTCTCCCCTTAACTGCAAAATATGCTGCACCCCACCCAGGTTGAAATCGCTTGAGCTCAGAATAAAGTTCGCGCCGCAATTTACGTTAGCAACGCAGTCACCCTGCACCGGACCCGTCAGCTGCAATCTGAGGTCCTGCTCGGGAATCACCCAGAGAATATCGTCAGCACGATTAAAGACCGGTCGATGCCATTGGTTACTGCGTATCGGCACCCAGTTTATTCCGGCGCTGTCGCCAAACCTGACGTAAGTCGGTGCGGCCTCATGCTGAACAAAGGTGTGACCAGTGGTAATGGGCTGCTTAACTTCACCAGGTTTTACTTCGATGTCGTTAACTACGAAAATCGGCACCTTTCCTTCTGTGGCTGGCTGGTCCAGCAGCGGCAGAAAGACAGCGGTGGTCACACCCAGAGTCAGTAATGCGGTGCGGCCCATACGAGACCAGCGGTGGGCATTGCCAATCCGATGCCATTTGGCAATGGCGGCCCCCTGAATGGCCCGTTCTGAAGGTTTACGTATACGTTTGCCGGGTTTAATCGCGCTCATCGTTCAAACTCCTTCAACCAGGTCGACATCTGTTCGACCCGACCACTGGCCAGTTCCTGGCGAATACGATGTTCCGACTGCGTCGTTAAGAGCGGCAGTACACCCTTGTCACGCACGTGATCCCACAACAACCACAGCGCACCCAGCACTCGCCCTCCCGGACGGGCGCTCAGCGCAGCCATAATTGCGTAGGGCTCATACACGATCCATTGGGAGGTATTTACCGCACCGGTAAGAAAACGCAGAAAGTCACCCAACAGACCCATATCCCGCGTCTCCGTGGTGACACAGTGCTTGTAAAACTCCCACCAGTCTGCCGGATTCCCCAGGTCACGCAGGAACACACTCGCCGCGTAGGCCACCAGCGCGGCCCCCAGCAGTTTCAACAGGTCAAAACCCAGATTGGGCAGGCAGCGCTCAACCGCCACCCGCATACGGCATTCCAGATCATATATCTGCTGGGCACTGGGCGGAGCATCTTCCACTGCCGCCACATCCTCTGTTGGCGGCGCGCCATCTCTGGGCACGGCATCAGCAATCGCCTGCGTGGATGGGTATCGCACCACCTTGTCCCACACCGACTCGTCCTGGACCTTAAATTCGTAGAGTTGATCGCCGAGCGACGTTTTGTCTTTAATTTTGTTCACGATCTGACGCAACGTTAAACCCTGCTCAATGCCTTCATAGAAACACTGGGTAAACAAAGCCGCATCATCGCTGCGCAACGGACATGTGGTGCCGACCACCAGTCCGACCGAACCTGCCAGCTTCTCTGCCACCGGCTCCGACCAGCAACAGTTGAGTACCAACACGTCGATACCACGGTTGGCGAACTGATCACGCAGCCAGGTGTTGTCAACATATTCGCCTACATCGACATCTACCTGCAGGATCAGACCGGCTTCTTCGTTGCCCTCTGCGTCAAGCTTGCCGGTTTTATCGCCGTGACCGCTGAAGTGCACAATGTTGAAGTCTTTAGCATTCAGGTAACGGGGCAGATCAGCAGCTGAAACCTCAGGCAGGATGTCCAGCGATACATCGCCTGCTGCGCGTGCATCAAACAATGCTTCCGTGACGATCTTCAGTTCCGGCCACAAATCGAGCTTGGGATATTCCTTTTCTATCCACTGGCCACTCTCGGTTTGATGTTCAGTAACAAACGGACTCGCCGTCATATACAGTATCTTCAAGATTCCCCCCTTAGAATGCTGCGACCAGATCTACGAACCAGCCATCAGCCTTGTAGCCTGTGTTTCTGAGATTGTCATCAAAACCAGAGAAGTTATACCCTACTCCTACTCTGATGGTGTTGGATAGTTTCGCGTTGCGATGCCTGGACTCAAAGGTTTTAAACAAACCAAGCAACACACCCTCATTGGAACTTTCCCCTTCCCAGTCTTTCAGCCAGCGATACTCTGCCAGGATTTCAAAGTTATCGAACAGGGTATCGATCACCTCATGTGGTTCACAGCGCGCGTTTTGTGCAGGATCGCCGCTATTTGATTCAGCATCTGCGCTGTCGGCATTTGCCGGGCAGAAGCGGCTGCGATGCGGCAGCGCAAATTTGTAGGTACCGCGCACACTGAGCATGGCCAGATTGACGTCGTACCAGGGCCCCACACCTTTCTTTATCCGATGCACACCGCGACGCCCCGCCACCCGGGCACCCAGGGAAAACTCCTGTTGGGTAAGACGGCGTGGCTGACCCAGTTGCGGCTGCACCGACTTCTGGAACAGGTCAAACACACCTTCTGCGGAGACCAGATGGCTTTTCTCATCACCCGGGGCATCACTCTGACCCTCTGTACCTACGTCATATAGAAAGGCGTAGCGGGTCAGGAAATTTACCTCGTCGGTCTCGATGGGACGGTAGGCGAAGGCCAGATCCAGTTCGACAAAGCGTCCCAGATCCAACGGATCGGCATCATCGTCTATCAGCGCGCCGTTGAACTTAGCCATCAGCCGATGCGCTGGCGTAGGCGCCCAGCGCAGGGCATTGGAAACAACATACTGGCGCACGTGATGGCTGTCACTGTCATCCTCGCGGGCTTCAACGCGCGAAGAAAAGTTGATGCTCTCGTTGGAATACGTCGCGCCGAAACTCCAGGCCCGCCGGGCGAACTTCTGCGCCAGATAATCGGCTTCGCTGGCCTGGACCAGACTGGACAAGGTCCAGGCTTCATCCAGCTGGTGTTCGACACCAAAGGCATGCCCGGTGCTTGCATGACGGTCGCTGTGTCCAAACTGGGATTCAGTAAAGATTGCGGTGCGCCTTCCCGCATCCCGACGCTGACCGAAGGTGAGCACATTGCGATCGCCATAACTGCGGTCCGGGTCGATGCTGTAGCTGCCATAGATCTCATGGCCTTCCAGCAGGCGATAGCGGCTGGTGAACTGAGTGGTTGCCGCGGATCCTACCCCGCTGGCGACATTAAAGCTGGCGCGAGGGCCTGCGCTGTAGTCGACGCCACCGATCAAAGCACTGCCAGAATCGCCCGCCCGACCTTCAAGGCTGGTGGCCCAGCGATTTGAGAGGCGATTGTTCATACCCAGCGCGATTCCATCCCTTGCATTAAAAGTGCCATCGCGGGGGTCGTCATCGGATTCACTACCAACCTGCGCCTGAATGTAAACCGTCGCGGCCTCAGTCAGTGGCACGCTCAGTCGACTGCCGAAAGTCAGTAGATTCTCGCTGAGCGGATTCTGCCAGGGATACCTGGGAGATTGCCCCCGCTCAGTGTTCTCATAGCGCGCCTCTACATCCAGACGCCAGCACCCTATGTCAGATCGCACACAACGGAGTTGATAACCAGCCTGCAATCGGGCCACACTGCGCTGTTCGAGTCCCTGCGACTCAACGCGGGCAAAACCACCGTTCAACTCAAGAGTCGAGGTCAGCGCGATGTCGAAATCGGCACCCAGGTCAGTCAGAGCATAGTCGGCTACCGAACCCTTGTGAGCAAAACCCGCTTCCCGCTTTTTCCACCATAGCCGAGTCACACCGGTAACAGCATCAAACCCGAGATCCGACAAGGCTGTGTAGCTTTCGAACCCATAGGCCGCTGCGCGATCAGTGGGGTCAGCGAGTAGCGGCATGGCAGTCGTAGATGTGAAACTCAGTCCACCATCAAAGGAATCCGAACGACCAGCGCTGAAGCCTTCTGTGCTGGCTGCTTCCAGACTCAGATAGCTGTCTTCGCCATAGCGGAAAATGCCATCGATCCCATGCAGCGTCTGATCGTGTCGACCCTGTTCATCGCGCACCAGCGTCGCACCAAGTCCGACATGGTCGGTCAGCCAGACCTTGCCGCGCGCACCGGCGATGAGTTGGTTGCTGTCAAAATTGCGCGGTACGTATTCGTAATCCACCAGCAGAAAGACATCATTGCCATCCAGCGGCCGCGCGCGAATCACGCTGCCGAACTGATCCTGCATGACCTGATGTAACGGGCTGCGCAGCAGAATACGGCCTTGCAGCGGATCGATCTCGTAATCACGTCCATTGATCAATACGCGACGCTCTTCGATCTGCAGACTGTCACGACGTCTCACCTCCACCCAGATTTTTTCTGAGCCCATGACCACGTCAGTATGCTCCAGGTAGTAGAGCGATCCGCCAGTGGCACGCAATTCTGCATGGTTATGCGCTGTCTGGGCTTCAGAGGCAAACAGTTTAAAGCTGTAGCGGTCGTCTCCGTAGCGGGTCTGGACATCGTCATCAGCACGCAGATTGGCGTTCAAACCATAAAGGGAACGATTGAAGTGGGCGAACTCTGTGCCAGTAAAATCTGTGTGGTAATTCCCCCACAACAGTTTCGATCTACCGCGTTCGAGCGAACCAAAGACCGCGCCTTGTGAGTCTGTCAGATCCACCGTACTGGAGTCGTCCCCGTAAGTCGGGTAGTAATGATCGGGATCCAGTTGTCTGAATAAGCGGGTCGGATCTTTGCGTTGCAGATTGTTACTCAGTTCGCTCAGTTCATCCTTGGTAGAGTCCACCTGCAGTAGCCAGCGCCAGGGTTTTTCGTCTTTTTCATGAGCGGAAGAATCGGCCTGTATCGGCTGGTCGTCTGCATGACCGGTGCCGGATTGTCCGCGCCACATGCCAGCGATTCTGCCGTGAACAAAATCGTCTTCCAGCCCGCCCGCATCTGCCAGCCCCTGTTCGCGGCCAGAGCGCTGATAGCCCCCCACCGTGAAATCCGCAACCGCCACATAGAAATTCTGCGGCGCTGTAGGCCCTGCGGGTGGAGTGACAAGCGGCGCAATGTTGTCTTTTAACCTGATACTGGACACGCCCGCCTGTGGCGTGATCTGGGGTACCGCGGTAATGTCTTGACACAACGCTGTCATCCGCGGAGGACGCCAGTGAGCGCCCTCTTCGCTGCGTTCCCGTACGACCCGATAACCGATCTGTACGTTCTGTGTCACTCGAGTTGGCACCATCGGTCGGACAAACACCACCGCACTCGCCCAGCCATCGGTGCTCAGCGGACCCCGCGCATCAAACCTGGACAGCATCCATTCGACACTGCCGCCAGGCAGGATGTTGAGCGCCCGTCGCCCCTGCTGCCAACAATCTGTGGCGGTTTGCGCCATGTCAATTTCGGGCACCGCGACCGCATCAGCGGTAAGCAGACAAGCCTGCACCGGCAGTTCATCACTGTTGGTAAAGCGCACGCTGTAGGTGTTGTTGCGACGTTCTACCCACATATTCAATCGGCTTTCTATGTCACAACAATAGGATTCCGCGGCAAGCCCCTCAGCTTTGAAATCCATATGGTCATTGAGAAAGGCAGGGTGGCGCTCCAGGTGCGTCCACCCGTGCAGCGAGCCATCCTGAGGTGGAGTTTCCTGAAAACCAGTCGCTTCAACATACTCACCACGCATCAGATATTGCTCGCGCATGCCCCTCGCCACTGTCCCAATAGTTTCATACATATCCTGGTGCGCGTCGAAGCGATGATGGCGACCATCAATCGACCAGTTTGGAAATTCAAAACCCGACACATGGCCTTGCTTGCGCACCAGTTCGCCCACCTGGAGATCGGAATGCGCCGATTCAGGCAGATAGTGACGACTGGAGAGTTGATAACTCAGATCACCCAGGTCAATACGTGAGTGCAACAACGAAGAGTGCGGGTGGCGGGTGGAGAGTGTCAGCAGATTACTGCCTTGCGCCATAAAGGTACTGTCCGGGGGAAGCTCAATGACCTGCAACTCGGTTTCATCCATGCCGCTGCGATCCACAACAGCTCGCTTGTCCACACTGGCATTCGGATCCGGCCAGAAGCGGCTGTGACACGTCACCTGGTCGTGCTCACCCCGTTCACTCTTAAACGCGTGCAGCTTGTAGTAATGGGTACTCAGTGCGGGTTGCTTGACCAACATATCCACCTCAGCACGATGTCCGCTCATCGGTATTAGCGCGTTATGCAGCAACTCATGCTCAGCATCGTACAGAGTCAGCTCCATACACTGGGCTACCTCTGTGTAGTTGCTGGCCAGTTCGAAGCGCAACTGATAAGCGTTTTCACCGAGCCTCCGGATATGGCGTAACAGAACGTCCAGCTTTTTGTCGTGGCTACGGTACATGACCCGTTCACGCGCCTCAAAATCGTCACAACAATCTCTATCCGCGGCGGAATCAGCCCAGTTGACCGAAAAGTTGATCTTGAAGATGCCGCCCTGACTGATCCTGACGATCTGCCGTTCAGCAGAGATCACGCGAGCGCCATTCGGCAGGCTTTCGGCATCGAGCTTAACCAGATAATTCAAACCGGACGGTGGCACATCAATATCTGCTATATGGTAACGGCCATGTCGATCCGTGATGATTTCCAGCCCTTCCGGGGTCACCAGGCGTACGCCAGGCACCCCCAATTCACCTTGCTGCTGAATACCGTCTGGAGACCGCGAATCTGGATCTTTCGGGTCGTATGAGCGTTCTCTGAACACCTTGCCGATGACGGTCGCCTGGGTGAAAAGCACATCAGCAACAATTTCGACCTCGGCTCGGTCACTGGTGCGCAACGCATCGATGCCGACACCACAGACAGCCGTGGCGGTATTGACCGCTCGCCCCACCCGCGCGACCGGCAGAACGCGCACGGCGTAACGAATCTGCACACGCTCGAAAGGGGCGAGCAGAAATTCGGCAAAGGCAACCGACCTGTCGACGGTCTCTGTAATCGGGGTAATCACATCATCAGCAGTATCCAGCACACCATCCACACCGGCCCGGTGTAACTGGGCCGAGCCCGGCTGGAATTGCAGGCCGGGAGCGGGTACGTCACTGACATTAACGTCCGGCAGGGTGTTACCGCTCAGGTTATTTACGGTGATGGTATAACCAAGCGCCTGTCCAATACGCACTCGCTGTCGACTGGGCGCAACTTCGATACTTAACTTGCCACCAATAACCGCCTGCTCCCGCAGCCGATCGATGGGCAGGTGGTTGTTGATCACCGTTGGTGAATGGGTCTGCAACTCGTAGCTGCGATAATAGAGTGTCTCCTCCCCGCGCGTGGGCGGACCATTCTGTGGCTGCACCAGGCAGGGAGGTGCGCAGGAATCGGCCTGCAAGGGCGTGGCGAAGGCATCGATTCCTGCAGAGAAACCAACCGCATAGGCATCGGGTACGGCCACAATCTGCAATCGATACTCGCTCGATGCATCCGGACACAGCGCATCGGCACCGTGCAGCAACACAAATTGATATGCCCCATCCGTCCAAACGGCCTGACCCTGCTGACCCGGCAGCAGACACTGTTGCGGCAATGTTTGTCCATTGGCCGCCAGCAGAGATACTTGCACCTCCCCCACCGGTTCTCGGGTCTGCGCATCGTAGATCACGCCCTGTGGGTCGACCGGTAGATCCACGCGGGCCAGTCCGGCGGGTGGCACAACAATTCCGGTACGCCCCCAGACAACGTCGGTGTGAGGATGGCGGAACTGAACCTGGTAGGCACCTGGGTCAAGCTCGGAGAGTAGATAGTAGCCGGCTTCATCAGTCGAGATGTCCTGTATTTTTTCCGCCCCAGGATCGAGCAGTTCCACCAGCCAATCCGACAAAAGCCGATCGCTGGTCGTTAACACTCGATCATGATCGACATCCAGGAAAACGTTGCCATGCACACCACCGGGTATGTCGATGAGAACGCCCACGTCATCATTGCTGCGCGCTTTCACCCTACGACCGTCTGGCGCGAAGCCGCTCGCCTCGGCGACATTGAAGAACGGCCCTTCGATATCCAGAGGCGCTACGCGCACATCAAAGACCACAAAGACCTGTCCATCCAGCGGCAGCGTTTCGTCCCCGGTCAGGATGTTTGATTGGAGTGCACCGAAGTCTGGGCGAGCACTCGATTGGCCATCCGACTGCCCACCCGCTAGATCACCCGACACATTCGGGGGCGCCAACACCTCAATTTCCACCGGTTCGGGAAACGTATCCCGCAGCACGTCAACTATCTGGAAGTTCTGCAATTCTGTTTCACCGGTGTTGGTCGCCACCAGATCGAAGCGATAGACGAATCCTTCGGCCGAGGCTGACAGAAAGGCCACGCCTTTAGTCAGAGCGACGGCGGGATTGAGCTTGGGCTTCGGCTTGGGATCGGGCTTGGGCTCGGGCTCTGGCTCTGGCTCGGGCTCTGGCTCGGGCTCTGGCTCTGGCTCGGGCTCTGGCTCGGGCTCTGGCTCGGGTTCTGGCTCTGGCTCAGGTTCTGGCTCAGGCTCTGGCTTTGGCTCGGGTTCAGGCTCAGGTTTGGGCTTGGGTTCAGGCTCAGGTTCAGGTTCGGGCTCAGGTTTTGGGTCTGGCGCTGGGTCTTTAGGGGGTGAGGTTTCTGGTGGTGTACTTCCAGGCGTCAGGCCAACCGCTTCCAGCGTGTCACTTGATTGACTTTGGCCGAGCCCGTTGGCGCTAACCAGCCAAATAGCGGCCATCAGCAGGATTCGTGCAAATGCGAATCCCCACCCCTTACCGATATGGTCTCGACCCCCCGAACCACACACCTGGTGTACCCTTCCTGTTAGATATACGGCCTGGCTTCTTGCTCTGGCTCTTCGCTCTTTTGCTCTTTTGTTCTTTTGTTCTTCTGCTCCAGGCGCCCTTTGCCGCTGTACGCGTACTGCGTTCAGCAACATGTCGCTGCTTCTTAGCGCGTGCACCCTGACCAAGTTGACACATGTTTTCGACTGCTTCGACCCGCTATGTGTCAGGGTTTGTGCGTGCGATAAAAATCTAACGGAATTCAGTGTATGGCTTCGCCAAACTTGTCACAAGCACTTTAGTTGACAAGTTAAACAGTGATTCAGCGCACAGTAACTTACGAAATGCATGTCTATGGTGGGCGATTATCAGCACGGATGCTCGATATCGATGTACCGATTCTGTCAGATTCTGGCCGGCGCGATTGCCCTGCTGGCAAGCACAGCCTGTACCAACCTCACGCCTTCTCAGTGCGCTTTTAATGACTGGTACGCGATGGGTTCACAAGCTGCAGCCGAACAGTTACCTATGTCTGTGATCACTCGCCACCAGGCAGACTGTGTGCAACACGGCATCGTGCCTGATCGCAACCAATTCATTGCAGGTTACAGATCGGTAATCGTTTCCACAGGCGACAACGAGGCCAACTCTGCAGTACTGGCGGTCGCCAGGTAATCGGCCATCCAGTTCTTACCAATCGCTTTGGCTGGGAGTTCCACGTTCAGACCAGGTACGCGACTGATGATCCACTGGGTAAATGAATTACTGTTTGGTCCCGGCCACATGACATATTCACGGGCGAAGGGATAAGCCGCGGCGGCCTCCGCGATTGCCTCGACCAGGTGCTCAACTCCTGAACCGCGCTGTTCATACAGAAGAATCGGCGGCGATCTGAACCATGGACGATTAGGCTGAATAGAGCTTTCCACCGACACCGCCGTACCCTTACGTCGCAACTGCCAGCCAATGACCTGATAAATCGTGTAGCTGGGTTCATCCAACCCCTTGGTCGCCACCCAGGTGTGAATGGCAAACCGTCCACGCACACCCCACACATCAGCACCATAGATCTGCACGATTGGATCGCGATGCGCAACCGGATCCGGTGCGATTGCCGGCCCGAAGGGCTCCGGCTTGAGCAGACTTGAGCTGAGCAGCAACACCAGCACGGCCACACCACACAAACCGGCCAACGCATAAATAATTTTCAATCCGATACCCATCGTAAAGAACTCCAGGCTCTGAGCAGAGCATCCCTAATTCCCGGCAAGATAAGCCGCCACACGATCCAGCGCGTTGGCGCGGATGTTCATATGATAAAAACTGAAATCGTAAACATGGTAGTTACCGGGACCAAACATCTCTGTACTGTAATTCGCAGAGCGTACCTCGCTGACCAGCAGGCGACCCTCTGAGCACTGAGCATCCGCCACCTCAGGCTCGATATCGCCATCGACCTGAAAACTTACCGCGCCGATGTTTTCCGCGAAGTCAGCACGACTTTCATCAGCGCGCCAGTGCAGCGGATTCACGCAGACAGAACCAGCAGTCTCCTGAAATACCTGGGCATCCGGCGACATCGCATTCCACGTAACCTGACAGCCCGTTTGTGTTGCATGCTGGCACACCGGTACACTACCCGCCGCGTCTATGAAATAACCAACGGGATACGCGGCCACCAGTCGGCTTTCAAGCTCCGTACCCACAATCCTCTCGCGCAGAAGCGTATCCGCATGCTTCCCGCCCTGGCTGTGTCCAGCAATGATAAACGGCCGACCGCGGCTGTAATGTTCAAGAAAGTAATCGAAGGCCCGACTGACATCCTGATAGGCAAACGCAATCGCCTGTTCACCATCGCCACTGTCGTCCATAAAGGCAAACAATGTTGCCTGGCGGTAACGCGGCGCGTAGATGGCGCAGCAGCTGTTGAAAACACTGGCTTGATTTCTGAGCACCTGCTCATCGGTAATCGTATTGGCGTCTTTGTCATCCAGTGGCTGCAGCCAGTGGTCCGACTTGTAGTAAGTGGTCGGATGGATAAAAAACACATCTACCGCCGCGCCGCGCTGATTATCTTGCACATTGCCATTGGGCAGCACATCCGCCATATCGCTCTTCTGCGGTAGAGCCGCCCAGGCTGACTCGTCGGCGTAGTCCGGTGCCTGGTGGCGAGTGTCCTCAGCGAAGGTGAGGCCCGGCTTCATAGCCAGGTAAAACAATCCCATCTGAATCGGTCCCCGGAACAGAAATCCCACCACCAGCAGCACGGCGATCACGACCCCAGCCACGATGAGTATCTTCTTCATATCAGTTACTAACCTTTTCTTGTTGGTCGCATGATAGCGCCTCGTTCACGACAGGCGAAATCTCAAACAGCGTTATTTCACTGCGGGTGCCGATGCGCATGGTGGGCCCCCAGGTACCTGTACCTTCGTTGACATAGAGATAGGCATCACCCTGTTGGTACAGACCGCTCATGTATTTGAACTGCATCCTTACCAACAGATCGAAAGGTCTGATCTGTCCCTTATGCGTATGACCTGAAATTTTCAGGTCAATGCCGTTAGCTGCCGCGTGCACGAAGCCATGGGGGCGGTGAAATAGCAACAGTGAAAAAAGATCATCACGCAGACCCAGAGTCGGCAGAGCCTCCTGCAGAAAATCCGGATCAGATTGGTCGTCGAAACCCACAATCTGAATACCATGGCGCTCGATACGCTCGCCCCGCAGAATGACCACACCGAGTTCCTCCAGCCTTTCGAGAATATCGCTCAGGTCTTCATAATGCTCATGATTGCCGGTACAGAAATAGATCGGCACTACCACATCACGCAAGGCGGCCAGCCGCTCGGTACTGATGTTGCGTTCGTCGATAAAGTCGCCGGTGATGCACAGGAAGTCTGGCTGCAGATCATTGACCTGGTCGACAATGTGGCGCAGAAAGCGGCTGGAACGGGAGCCGATATGTACATCCGAAATCTGCACGAAGCGCAGGGGCGATGTCAGTTTGGGCGAGCGCAAGGTTACCGGCACCACTTCAGGCAGCGACGCTTTCTTTACCCCCCACAACCCGATTAACAGACTGAGCATCAGGGCCGACAAGGCGACCCACTGAGTCGCGAGACCAGTTGTTACTATCAGTATTTCCGCGCAGATTACAGTCGCTAAGAGTAACGGTGAAAGCCCGAGGAGAAAATCAGCGCTTATCCTCAATAAGCGCGTAAAACGATTACCGTCCCGGCGCAGAAGCAAGCGAACAACGAGCTGGCTGACAAAGGCAATCGCGCCCAATGACATCGCTGCTTCCGGCGCCAAGCCCAACCACAGGCTCAGGCGCCACACCGGATAGTAAAGGAACAGCGCAGACAGCAACTGCAGGACAACAATCCCCAACACCCACTGACGCACGATGCGCTACCGCTTACAGCTCACCCACTCAATCCTGTGGTACCAGCGAATTGGCAAAGCCAACCACGCTGCGCAGTGTTTCTGCATAGACCTCAGGATTTACATCGGCAAACATCAGGTCACCCGCATGGGGCGTACCATGCACCGTACGCGCTGCAACACTGACGCCTGCTGTCATCAGCTTGCGATAGAATGCCAATCCTTCATCACGCAGCGGATCCAGTTCATTGACTGAAATGATGTGCGGGGGCAGACCCTGCAACTGCTCCAGCGAGGCGTGCAGCGGCCACGCCAATGGATCGCTGGCGTGTTGCCCACTGGGATCATAGACCTTAACCAGTGCGCCCATGGTCTGCGCGGCCAGCATATAGTCTGCGTTTTCGACTTGAGAGACCAGGTCGGCGGGTGGCTCGATGTATGTTCCCGAAATATAGGGACAACAGGCATAGACACCGTCAATCTGCTCCAGCCAGCCTTCCTGACTTGCCTTCAGCGTAGTCGCGATAGACAGGTTGCCACCGCCAGACTCACCGGAAATTACAATCGCGGAAATACCCAGTTGCTGCCGATTGGCGTGTACCCACTGGGTCGCCGCAGCACAGTCATTAAGACCGGCAGGAAACGGATGGTTACCTAACTTGCCGCCACCGTTACGAAATTCCACCCCTACAACCAGTAAACCCGCACTGGCCAGGTCATTGCGCCAGCGGACAAAGCCGGGATCTGCCGCGGTCATCACCACCATGCCGCCGCCGTGCGTGTGTACCACAGCGGGTACAGGACCGGTAACGCTCTTTGGTTTGTGCAGATACAGGCTGATGTCGTTGCCATCGACGCCCTGAATGACTTCCGTCCAGGATTCCACATCCGGGTAATCGGGCATCATGGCTTCCGCCACCGGGTGCGCGGCCTCGGCGGTCGCTTCAAAGGCGGCACAATACTGCAGGCACTCTTCGTAACCCGCATTTGGATCAACCAGTTCCACATCACCACCCAGTGCGCCGGCCATTTCCAGCGCTGCTTTTATACGTGGGTCTAACCGAGGATCGCTTTCCAGGGTGCGATCAGCATCGCCTAATCTGCCAGGTAGATTCGTACTCATCATCAGCTCTCTCAATAATCCAGCGGGCAATACTACCCTACTTTAGCGTTCTAACCCGGGCCGATTTGGTTATCATGCAGGCGGGGACAAATGGGGGTTGCATGGTTATTTTCCGATCGGTACTGGGCCTGGCAGTCTTGCTTGTGCTTACCGGCTGTAGTGATAAACCAGAACCAAAGAAGGACTACTGGTCTAACTGGGCGAGCTATGCAGGCAGCCCCGATTCGGCCCAATACTCATCCCTCTCCCAGATCAATCGTGAAAATGTTACGCAGTTGGAAGTCGCTTGGACTTTCGACACTGGGCCATCCGCACACCGCGCAACACCTCTGGTGATCGACGAGGTGATGTACGTGGTTGCCAACAACGGTGTCGCAGCGTTGCGGGCTGATCAAGGGACGTTACTCTGGCACGCACCAGACGTGGTTTCGCAGAACGCACGCGGCTTTGCCTACTGGCAGAACGAAAACGCAACCGACCGACGTCTGCTGGTGGTCAAAGAACCCTATCTGCTCGCTCTGCGGGCAGATACCGGCGCATTAATCCCTTCGTTCGGCAACCAGGGGCGTGTTGACCTGCGCGAGCACCTGAATCGCGCACCTGAATCCATCGGTCGCGTCGCTACCATGACACCCGGTCGCGTGTTTGAAAATCTGATTATCATGGGCAGTGCCGTGGGTGACGATACCTACGCCGGGGCACCCGGTGATATACGCGCCTACGACATCGGCAGCGGCGAACTGGTATGGACCTTTCACACCATTCCCCATCCAGGTGAATTTGGTTACGACACCTGGCCACCGGACGCCTGGCAGACCATCGGCGCGGCCAATGCCTGGTCTAACATGGCGGTGGACGAAGCACGAGGGATCGTCTACGTGCCCACCGGTGCCCCGTCCTATCACTTCTACGGCGCGAACCGGAAGGGCGACAATCTGTTCTCTACCTCACTGGTGGCATTGGATGCCAGAACCGGGAAACGCCTGTGGCATTTTCAGGCGGTCAGACATGACATCTGGGACTACGACCTGGCCATGGGACCCAAACTGCTGACCGTCGAACATGATGGTCGAAGCATCGACGCGGTCGCACTGGCCGGCAAACACGGCTTCCTTTATGTGTTTGACCGAGTCAGCGGAGAGCCCCTGTTCGATATCGCCGACCGACCAGTGCCGGCGTCCGACATACCCGGCGAGCAGGCCGCCTCTACCCAGCCCTACCCGACTGAATTACCCGCGTTCGCCCGGCAGACGTTGTCCGCCGATGATCTCAGCCCTTATGCCGACGAGGATGAACGGACAGAACTGGCCGCACGCATCGCGGCTGCCCGCAACGAAGGTCTGTTCACCCCGCCTTCGTTTCGCGGCAGTGTCAGCGCACCGGGATCGCGGGGTGGCGCACAACATGGCAACGGTGCGGTTATACCCGGGCAAGGGCTGTTTTATATGGCCGTGATCGAATCCCCAACCATACCCAGACTGGAGCCGCGCCTGGAATTCTCCGCGGCACGCTATCTGACCATGAGCGTCGACGAGATCTATGCCTCCAGCTGCGCCAGTTGCCATGGCCGGGATGGTAGTGGTGAGCCACCCGTGTTTCCCAGTCTGCATCAACTGAGCGCACGAGTTACGCCTGAGGAATTTCGCGACACAGTCAGTAAAGGCCGTGGGCGGATGACTGCCTATCCGAATCTGCCCGCGGCCAAATTAACTGCTCTATACGACTATGTTTCTGATCTGCCTGGCAGCGCCAGCGCTGCAGTTGCAGCAGACACGCCTGTGACCTACGTTTCTGAGCTGGAGCCTTTTCGCAGCGGCTATCATCATTTCTTCAGCGACAATGGTCTGGTCGGGCCACCGCCCTGGTCCAGATTGATGGCCTGGGACTTAAACAGCGGTACCATCCTGTGGGACAAGCCTTACGGCGATGTGATTCCGCTGGTCGAGCGCGGCATCACCAATACCGGTTCGCTGTTCCCCACCAACAGCCTCTCAGTGACCGCCGGGGGACTGATTTTTTCCACCACCAATGACCGCAAAATCCGCGCCTGGCATACGGCTACCGGCGAGGTTCTGTGGTCGGCTGATCTGCCTGCCGATCCGGGTGGTATACCGGCCAGCTACCCGATCAACGGTCGGCAATTTATCGTCGCTACCGCAACGCGGGGCGACTTATCTGCCTATGGTCGCCGGGGCAATTATGCTTACGTAGCCTACGCGCTGCCTGGAGGAGAAAAATGAAAAAAGCCATGATCACCGTGGTTGTGCTGGTAATTGCTGTCAGCATTCTGGTCAGCCAACGCCATGCCATCCTGCTGCATCTGATGACGGGTGGCGGCGAACCCCCGCCTTTGCTCGAGCCCATCGACGAAGGTCCTGATGTCACCTGGTTCAACGACTACTTCATCGTCGTGCCCTTGGCCACCGAAGCTGGCGTGGCGACCTACGCCATCGGCGAGCCGTTGTATGCGCAACAGAATTTCAGCTATCTGATCGTCGGTGAGGAGCGCGCCATTCTGTTTGATGCCGGACCCGGCTATCGCGACATCCGCGAAGTAGCCGAGTCACTCACCGATCTGACCATTACCTTTATTCCCTCGCATTTTCACTATGACCACGTGGGTAACGAAATCACCTTTGACCGCGTTGCCGTCATCGATCTGCCGCATATACGTCGCCGCGCTGTGGACAATCGCCTGCTGCTCACCTGGGAAGAACACCTGGGCACCGGCGAGGGAGTGCCTGCGCCTACCCTGCGGGTCAACGAATGGCTGGCGCCGGATCAGGTCATTGATCTGGGCGGGCGCGAATTAAAGGTGTTGTATACACCAGGGCACACCAACGATTCGATTTCGCTGCTGGACGTGCGCAATCAGTTTCTGTTCAGCGGCGACTTTATTTATCCCGGCCCGCTGTACGCCTTTCTGCCCAACTCAAGTCTGGGCGACTATGCCTGGGCGGCAGAAAATGTTCTCAATACGGTCCACCGGGAAATGCGCGTGCTGGGTGCCCACCGCAATCCGGGTGCAGGTCTGCCTGAACTCAGTTTGAGTGATGTCAGTGACTTATCGACCGTCCTCGAACGTCTGCGTGCAGGTACCGCTCAGGGAGAGGGTACCTATCCGGTGTCTTATCAGGTCAACGAACGCATGGTGCTGCTGGTCGAACCCGACTGGCTCGCCGAATGGGAACTCAGCTACCCGGAGTTGTAACCCAATCAGCGGCCGGCTGAATCCTGGGGCGATGCCTTGGCTTTGTCGGCGACCAGCTTGTCCGGTGTATCACCCACATAGCGGATGGTGGTGAAGCCGAAGAACATCTCATGTTTGGTCTGCAAGCCAAAATGCACGGGCTTGGTGGGATCTGGATTACTCGGATTCTGTGCAGAGTTGTCCATGGCGCCATCGGCCACCAGGCGCGTACCGGCCGGCAGGAACACCGGCTCTGCCAGTTCGTAGGAGAACTGCCAGTTGAAATCGTACTTGGGCACGGACAGCAGCAATTCGCTGGTCCCATCGGGATACACCGCGGTATAACTCATGCGCTTACCCCGGTAGTGCATATGCGGCATCATGGCGTACAGGTAGGCATCCCTTTCGATCAGCTCTTCGCCCTGCAACTCATGCTCTTTCGCACCTGGTGGCACCAGGAAACGGCGTTGGCCTGCAACGCCGCCCCGCATCACGTAGGTGGGTGGCTCGTCGTGCAGGAAGATGCCGATCTGCGTTTCGTCAACGGTTTCGCGACCGCTGGTGGTGTAGTGCATCTGCAGCAACAGATTTGAGCCTTTCTTAATCAGCCGTCCGCTGTTGTCACGGAAGCGCTCGCCTGGGCGACCCGGGGCAAAGCCACCGACACTTTCACCTTGCGCGGCACCGGTTTCACGGCCGCGCACCGATTTATCTGCCGGACTGGAAACATAGGCAATCACATGATGTAACACTTCCTGGTCGCCCGGAACAAACTCCATGGCACTGACCCATACGTCTCTGTCCAGGTTGAGTTCAACCGGTACATAGCGGTAATCGATGATCCCGGTCGCCGGAATGCTCTGCGCGGGCACGGTGTAGACCAGATCTGGTTCGCCCATGGAAAATCGAGCATTGCTGAAGGTCAGCTCAGTTAAAGGATCGGTGTCTCCATCCATGGGCGCGCCGGCATCGATCCAGGCCAGCAGTTTGGACTTTTCCGTCAGGCTCAAGCCAGCGGCATTCAGAATCGGTTTACTGACGTGGGTATCGATCTGCCCCGGCGGCATCCGACGGGTCAGAACCACTTCTTTCATCATCGGCGAAAAGCCACGCACCATAGTATGGCTGTTCATAGCCCAGGGACCGATGCCGCCCTCGTGGTGACACGATACGCAATTCTTTTCCAGGATCGGCACGATGTCATTGCTGTAGGAAACCGGATGGCTTGCTGCAAAACTGATCAGCGGTCCTGTGGCTTCCTGTGCGGCGACCTCCTGGCCGGCCAGCACCTGAGCCGCACCCGCCACAGCACCCTGGTATTTCAATGTCATGGTGGCCGGGTCAATGACCAGCGTTTCCCCTACCCTGGCAATCCCCAGCGCCTGGGCGACGAACTTACCTTCATCGAACAGGATGGGAATGTCTGTGCCCAGTGCGCTGGCATCTGCGGTAATGGCATCACGGCCGTTGTCCGGGTTGAGCATCAGCACAACCACATCGTCAGCCGCCAGTGCTGACAACTTGCCGAGATCCGCTTTGACCTGTGCTGAATCGTTGCGATGCACGTACAGCACCACCGCGCGCTGGTCGCTGTAATAGCTCAGCTGGTGGAACTTACCCTGACTGTCCAGCAAGGCAAAATCACCTACCGACGACGCGAACACGGCGGTTGGCGTAACAAAAACCATGAGAACGAGTGCAAATTTGAACAATTTCATGCAGATACCGGATGAACTAAACTGTAGAACCCCCTAGCATAGCGTGTTTCGGGCAAAATGGCCTCGACCCAGGCCGCGCTTTTACATCAGCAGTAAACATCATGCAGACCACTCAAAAATTTGTGCAGATCCTCATTGAGCGCCTGATTGGCTGGCGCGTGGCGCTGGCGGTGCTGACGCTGCTGGTCGGGGTCGCAGTGGGCTGGGGTATTCAGTTCACCACCATGGATGCAGGTTACAGCGCAATTCTGAGCGAAGACGACCCGTATAAGGTGGAAGTCGACGAAGCCACGGAAGATTTTCCACCCAGCACCAGTGTGCTGTTCGCTTTTGAAGCCAAGCCGGATGTCTTCACCCACCGTGCACTGGCGGCGATGAATGAGCTGACCGAACGTTACAGCGAGGTAGACGGCGCCATCGCCATCGGTTCACTGCTTAACCGCCGTCTGAATGACGCCCACGCGGAACGCTATGACCGGGATTACCTGGTACCGGCACTGGACGGCTTGACCGAGGCCGACCTGGCACAGATCCGCGCCCTGGCGGTCGACGACGAAGACCTGACCAAAAGCATTCTCTCACCTGACGGCGATATGGCCCTGGCGCAGATCAAGTTCAAAGCACCTGGCGATGATCAGGCCAGCCGACTGGACGTTGCCCGCTCTGTTATTGCGCTGCGTGATTCATTACGCGAAGCCTATCCAGACGTCGATATCTATGTTCTGGGCGGCGTGCTGTTTGAGCTGGACAGTTACAACGCAACCATCGATGACCGCATACTGCTGTTTCCGCTGGTGGTGGGTCTCGGCGTTGTCCTGTTGTGGTTCTGTTTGAAATCCCTGTCCTACGCCGTGACGCTGTTTGTGATTGCCTTTGCCACCATCGCGTTGACGGTGGGCACCTATGGCTGGCTGGGTATTCCCCTTAATCAGATTTCCAGTTTAGGTCCGCTGGTGGTGCTGGTCATCGCCATTGCGGACGGTATTCACATTGTGTCCGTATACGCACAAGGGTTGCATGCCGGCATGAACCGCATTGAAGCCATGCGCGACAGCATGCGCATCAATATCCAGCCCATCACCCTGGCAACCATCACCACGTCCATGGGTTTTTTGAGTCTGAACTATTGTTCTTCGCCCGGCATTTACGGTTTCGGCAACATCATTGCCATCGGTGTCTGCTGGGCATTCGTGGTTACGCTGACCCTGCTGCCCATGCTCATTCTTCTCCTGCCCACCAACAAGGTCCCCAAACCCCTGGGGGTAAAACACTTTATCGAGTGGGTCACTGAACTGGTCGCCACCCGCGGCAACGCGCTGTTCTGGGGCAGTACGGTGTTGATCGTGGTCACCCTGGCCCTGCTGCCCCTCAACCGGCTGGACTTCGACCGCTACAGCTTTGTGGATGAAGATTCCGACTTTCATCACGTGATGGAAGCCATGCGCGAAAAAATAGGCAACGACCAGAGCCTGGTCTACAGCATCGACAGCGGCGAATACTACGGCATCACCCAGACCGAGTTCCTTGAGCAGGTCGATGAATTCTCGCGCTGGGTCGAAAGTCAGCCGGAGGCGAGCTTCGTTGCCAGTTATACGGATTACCTGCGCGGCCGCAACAAAGCGGAGCACGATGATGACGAAGCCTATGATGTACTACCCACCGATCAGTTGCAGGTCATCGACTACCTGGTGGGTTATCAGCTCATTCAGGAGATCGAACCCAGCCTGGAGCCTATCTTCAATACGGACTACTCAGCCATCCGCCTGTCCGTCGGCACCTCGAATCTGAGTAACGGCGAACTGCTGGCCTTTAACGACCGTATCGATGCATGGATCGCGGCCAACGTGCAGGACAAATACCGTGTGCTGCACGGCGACAACTCCATTCTATTTGCGCGTCAGGACAAGAACATCACCCGCGAATTAATGGAAGGCTTTACCGTCAGCTTTATTCTCATCACGCTGACCATGCTGATCGGTCTGCGCAGCGTACGCTACGGGCTCTTGAGTATCATGCCGAACCTGTTCCCGGCCACCATCGTGTTCGGTTTCTGGGGCGTTTTCATCGGTGAGTTGAACCCCTACATACTGATGCTGTTTTCCATCAGTATCGGGCTGGTAGTGGATGACTCGGTGCACGTGCTGAGTAAATACATCAGTGCGCGCCGGGAGGGCTCAAAACCCGAGGAGGCCGTCAGCTATTCACTGGATAAGGCAGGTTCAGCCATTACCATCACCACGCTGTGCCTGGCTATCGGTACGGTTATTCTGATCTTTTCCAACACCTTCCACTTTCAGAACGTGGCGCTGCTGCTGACCCCTATCATAGTCGTGGCCTTGCTGCTGGATCTGTTTTTCCTGCCACCGCTGCTGGTCAAATTCGACCGCTGGTTCGAGCAGCAGCGTTGGGTTAAGGCGACTGCCTGAGCGCTGCCCGGTCAGCTGTCCAGCTCGGCCAGGATTCGGCTGGGCGATAAAGGCAGGGTCGACATGCGCTTACCCAACGCCCGACTGACCGCGTTACCCACCGCCGCCAGCGGGGCAACGATCGGCGTCTCGCCAACACCACGCACACCATAAGGGTGGGTGTCGTTGTGTACTTCAACGATCTCGGTGTCGATCATCGGCAAGTCTGACGCCACCGGAATCCGATAATCCAGAAAGCCCGGATTCTCCTGAATGCCACCTGCGTCAAACAGATACTCCTCATTAAGCGCCCAACCGATACCTTGTGCCGCACCACCCTGCATCTGACCTTCCACATAGTCCGGATGCACGGCTCGGCCGGCATCCTGAATGGCGGTAAAGCGCAACACGGTAGTACGACCAGTTTCCGGGTCGACCTCCATGTCACACATATTGACGGCGAAGGAAGGGCCGGGGCCCTGGGCATTGAGTGATGCCCGTGCAGAAATCGGTCCACCGGTTTTCGGAAAGGCGCGCGCGATCTTGGCCAGCGGCAGCGGCGGCGCTTCCACATTCACGCCCGGCAGGGGCACGGCCTGACCGTCCACCCAGTCCACCTGATCGGCGTCTACACCCCAGGTGATGGCGGCACGCTGTTTTAATTGCGCAACCACGTCTTCACAGGCGTTGATGACCGCCATACCGGTGGCGAAGGTGGTACGACTGCCGCCGGTGGTGTTGCAGAATCCGGTGCTGTCGGTGTCCCCCACACGCACGCGAATGCGTTCATAAGGAATCTGCAGCGTTTCGGCCGCCATCAGCGCCATCGCCGCACGACTGCCGCCAATGTCCGGGCTGCCTTCAACAATCTGCACCATGCCCGATTCGGCAATATGCACTTCCGCACTGGAGTTATTACCGGCGTTGAACCAGAACCCCGCTGCAATACCCCGCCCTTGATTGGGCCCCAGCGGCGCCTGATAGTGGGGATGCTTTTTCGCCGCTTCCAGACATTCGATAAAACCGATCGCCTTGAAGCGCGGTCCGTAGGCCGCACTGGTGCCCTCACGGGCGGCATTCTTCAGCCGCAGATCGATGGGGTCCATATCCAGTTGCTGAGCCAGTTCATCCAGCACGGACTCACCGGCAAACATCGACTGCGGTGCACCCGGTGCGCGATAAGCCGCCACGCGGGGTTTGTTGACCACCACTTCAAAACCTTCGATGCGAATATTGGGCACATCGTAAGGCGCGAAGATACACATCGCGCCCGCCCCCAGTGGACTGCCGGGAAAGGCGCCCGCCTCATACAGCAGATCCGCCGCCATGGCGGTAATGGTGCCATCGGACTTGGCGCCGATCTTGACAGTATTGATGGTGCCCGACGCGGGACCCGTGGCGCGGAACACTTCTTCCCGGGTCATTGCCATTTTGACCGGGCGACCTGCTTTTTCGGACAGCTTGATGGCCAGCGGTTCCAGATAAACCACCGTCTTGCCACCAAAGCCGCCGCCGATCTCAGCGGGAATCACGCGTATGGCACCGGTATCCATGCCCAACACCAGCGCGGCCTGATCTCGAATGCCGAAATGGCCCTGACTGGAACACCACAGGGTGGCTTCACCGCTCTTGTTCACATCTGCCACACAGGCATGGGGCTCGATATAGCCCTGATGCACCATCGGTGTGACGAAGGTGCGTTCGACAATGACATCTGCCTCGGCAAAGCCAGCTTCCACATCGCCGCGCGTTATGGCGGTCTTGGTCGATACGTTGGAGGCTTTGTCAGGCGCCGGCTCGACGCCCTGGGTAAACATGTCGTCATGCAGCAGCGGTGCGTCGTCGCGCATGGCTGCCTGCATATCCAGCACCGCATCCAGCACGGTGTAGTCCACTTTGACCAGCGCTGCCGCCTGCCGGGCCAGAGCCAGACTCTTAGCCGCGATGGCCGCCACCGGATGGCCGTGATAGAGCACTTTTTCACTGGCGATGACGTTTTCCAGAAAGCGCTTGCGGCCCGTGCTGATGCCATCCCGACTGGGGAAATCGGCTGCGGTTGTGACCGCATAAACACCATCCAGCGCCAGCGCCGCCGAGGCATCAATGCCATTCACCCTGGCATGGGCGTGGGGACTGCGAACAACCACGCCATAAATCATGCCCGGTAACGCTTCATCGGCGCCGTAGTTGGCTTTGCCGGTCACCTTTTCAACCCCATCGGGTCTGACGGGTCGGGTACCGACGTAGGTCAGATTTTGCGCTTCACTCATCAGAAATCCTCATTGATAAATCGATCGCTGGCCGCCATTACTCGCCGGAGCCGGCCTCGGCACGGGGCCCTTCATACTCTGACTCCAGAATTCGCGCGCCGCGCAGAATGTTACCCATGGCATAGTTGCCTTCATGACAGGCGTACTCAAACACCTTGTCTTCGCTGGCCTTCCACACATATTCACCACTCCACGGCGCGGTCCAGATGGTGGGATCGGTCACGGTGAAGTTATACAGCAGATTGCCATCATCCAGCTTGGAAAAGCGTTCAACCAGGTGCAGATTTTCATCGCCGCCATACAGCCCGGTGCGCTCTTTGAAATTCTTTGTTTCCACCACCAGCGTATCACCCTCCCACCAGCCGATGGAGTCGCCCAGCCATTTGCGGTTGGTTTCCGGTCCATGGGTCGAGTTGAGCCGGATCACCCGCGCATCGTGCACCATCTCCAGCAGGATCATGACATGGTCTTCGGTCTGAATGATGCGCTTAAAGTTGTTGTACAGGCCCGGCAGGCTGGGTGGACCGGCACTGAATCCCAGCAGGCAGCGTTCTGCCAGCGCCAGCGTTTCCGGTCCATCAAAGGGACCGTTACCAGGCTTGGCCAGCCACGAGGCAGTGCCGTCATTCTGATAGGCGAACGAGGCGAAGTTAGCCGCCATGGCGGCCTGACCCTTGGGCGTCATCGCCGGGCGTCGACCATTGGGCGGGTCATAAATGATGGAGGTGCGGATCTTGCCGTTTACTTCTGAAACAAAGCTGCCCGGGTCAACCCAGAAGGCGTTATACCCGCCTACCCCACCGGCACCGGCATTATTATTGCCATCGCCACCGGCCACCGGCGCTTCACGGTTCGGGTCACTCTGCTGGTTGGCGGCGGCCAGGCCAGCCTCGGTCCGTTTGACGATCGCTTCCGCCTCGGCCGGCGTCATGAACTGTTTGTCGCCAAATTCTTTAGGTCGGTCCAGCGGTGTCAGTGTGCCGGAATCATAAAAACCTGACAGATCCACTTTGCCGTGGCTGTTGGCAGCCAGCAGTGCGCTCAATGTCACTGCGACCGTTAATATCAGTCTGCTCATTGTCTTCATCCCTCTCTAACCGAACAACCAGCATACAGTTGATGGCCTCAGTGACTCAATACGTCTTATACTGTACCGCTTTGCAACGCGAGTTCTGGAGGAAGCTTTGTCTGAGCGAGAACGATTACACAACCTGTTCCCTGACCTTGATTTCGACCCGCAGGCGCTACGCGCCAGGTACGCTCAGGAGCGCGATAAACGCATCCGCCCTGAAGGTGAAGCCCAATACCTGGAAGCCGCGGCTGAGTTTGCCCGCTATGCCGACGAAGACCCCTATGTCGAACAACCGCTTGAGCGCGATCCGCTGGAGCTGGACATTGATGTGGCTATCATCGGCGCTGGCTTCAGTGGCCTGATGGCGGCAGCACGCTTGAAGGAACGCGGCGTGACCAATTTCCGCATCATCGAGTCCGGCGCCGACTTCGGCGGCACCTGGTACTGGAACCGCTACCCCGGCGCGCAATGCGACATCGAGAGTTACTGTTATCTGCCGCTGCTGGAAGAGATCGGCTATATGCCGAAAGAAAAGTATTCCTACGCACCGGAAATCTTTTCCCACACCCAGCGTATAGGTGAGTATTTCGAGCTGTACGACGCGGCCCTGTTCCAGACCAGGGTAACCGGCATCCAATGGTCAGACGAAGGCCACCACTGGCAGGTCAGCACCCACCGCAAAGACAACATCCGCGCGCGCTTTGTCATTCAGGCCACCGGCCCGGCCAACCGGCCAAAACTGCCAGGTATTCCGGGCATCAAGGATTTCCAGGGCCACACTTTTCATACCTCACGCTGGGACTACGATTACACCGGCGGCGATCACAATGGCAATCTGGACAAGCTGGGCGACAAGCGGGTGGCGGTGATCGGCACCGGTGCGACGGCTATTCAGGCGGTACCCTTTCTCGGCAAGCATGCCAAACAACTGTACGTTTTCCAGCGCACACCCAGTTCAGTGGATCTGCGCGGCAACAAGCCCACCGATGAGGAATGGTACAGCAGCCTGGAACCGGGTTGGCAGCGCGCACGACGGGAAAATTTTGCCGCGGTGCTGTTAGGCCAGGAGTTCGGTGAGGACCTGGTCGCCGACGGCTGGACCGACATCGCGCGCCGCATTGGTATTTCGCTGATGAGCCGCAAGCCGGACGATGGCAACCTGGATATGGAAGAAATCGCACTGCGCGCAGAGATCGCCGATTTTCAGAAGATGAATGAAATTCGCGCGCGGGTTGACGAAATGGTCAGCAAAGAAGAAGCGGCCGAGGCATTGAAGCCTTGGTACCGCCAATTCTGCAAACGCCCCACCTTCAACGACGAATACCTGGCAACGTTCAGCCGTCCCAATGTGGAACTGGTAGATGTGTCCGACGCCAAAGGCGTAGAGCGCATCACCGCCAATGGCGTGGTGGCCAACGGCGTCGAATACGAGGTGGACTGCATCATCTATGCGACTGGCTTCGAAATTACCACCTCGCCACACCGCCGGGTGGACTTCGACACCGTCGGTCGTGGCGGCAAATCGCTCTACGAGCATTGGCAGGAGGGCTATCGCACCCTGCATGGGCTGGCCAGTCACGGTTTTCCCAACTGGTTCACTATCGGCATCAACCAGAACGGTCTGTCGCCCAACATGACCGCCATGTTTGATGATCAGGCGGTACACGTCAGCTTTATCATCGACCAGGTCCTGGGCAGCGGCCACAAATCCGTGGAGCCCAGTGCCGAAGCCGAGGATGCCTGGGTACAACAGATCGTCGCCCTGGCGGGCACCGGTGCTACTGCCTTTCTGCAGGAATGCACGCCCGGATATTACAACCAGGAAGGTCAGGGCAATCGCGGCAACATGCAGAACTCGCCTTATGCGCCCGGCATCAACGCGTTCAACAAACTGTTGAAAGACTGGCGTGAACAGGGTGGCCTGGAGGGCATGGAACTGCACTGACCGCGACAGCCGGACCAGCACCAGGCGGTCCGGCTTTCTGTTGCCAGAATGTCCCGGGTTGGCTAGAGTCGGGACACACATTGCAGGGGATGGCCGTGAGACAGCGAAAGTTAATCTGCCTGGTCACCATGACCGCGCTGCTGCTGGGCCTGAGCTCCCTTGCCCGTAGCACCATTGAGCCGGAAACCATAGGCGTCAAAGAACTCGCCACACCCTCTGAAAGCTGGCTGATGGCCCGCGCCGGTCTGGGTACGTACTATATTTTCGATGCTGCCAACGGTGAGATGCATGGCCTCATCGGTGCGACCGCTTTCACACCGGCCATTGAAGTGAATCTCGCCGCCAACGAATTTTACGCCGCAGAAAGCTACTACAGCCGCCTGACCAACGGTGACCGTACTGATGTGGTGACCATCTACGACGTACCGACCTTGAGCCCCAAAGCAGAGATCAAGGTGCCCAACAAGATCGCGGCACTGCCCTTCCGCCACTACATCGCTCTGCTGGACGATCAACGATTTCTCGCGCTGTTCAACCTGACACCGGCCCAGTCCGTGACCGTCGTCGACCTCCAGCAACAGACCTTTGTCACTGAGCTGTCCACCCCCGGTTGCGCCCTGACCGTGCCCAGTGTTGAACGGGCGTTCCTGCAGATCTGTGGTGATGGCAAATTGCAGCTGATCCGCTTGAACGGTGAGGGTCAGGAAGCAGAACGGGTACGCAGCCAGAGCTTTTTCAAAATCGACGATGACCCGGTTTTCGACAAGACCGCAGCCGTACCCGAGGGCTGGTTGTTTATTTCCTATAACGGGCAGGTTTTTACCGCCAGCGTGGACGGCAGCAAGGTCAGCGTAAGCAAGCCCTGGTCATTACTGGACGATGAACAGCGCGCGGCAGACTGGCGCCCGGGCGGCGGCCAGTTCTTTACCTACCATGCCGCACAGGATCTTTTGTTTGTGCTGATGAACAGCAAAGGGGGTTACTCCCACGACTCTGCAGGCGACGAAGTGTGGATCTACAAGCGCGCTGAGCAGCGCTTGCTCACCCGTCTGCCGCTACCTCATCAGGGCACCGATCTGTTTGTGACCCGCACAGCGAAACCTTTACTGTCCGTCAGCGGCACCGACGGTCAACTGCATGTGTACGACGTTGAGAGTCTGAAACTGCAACGTTCCATCGCCGATATCGGCACCGGTGCAGGCTATCTGCAGGGTGTGACTCACTAATCTCAGGACAACGCATGAAATCAACTGCAGACATTCTGGCCCGCATCGACCAACTGGCGCAATCCACCAGCCGCAGTCTGGCGCAACTCAGCAGCCGGCGGAGCTTTATCGGTAAACTGGGTGCCACCCTGGTAGGCGCCAGTATGCTGCCCCTGCTGCCGGTGGCTCGCGCAGCCACCGGCGAAGCAAAGGGCATCAAAGAGATGGGCGACGATCAGAGTTGCGAATACTGGCGCTACTGCGCGCTGGGTGGCACCCTGTGCACCTGTTGTGGCGGCAGCACCAGCCAATGCCCGCCGGGGGCAGAACCCTCACCCATCAGCTGGGTCGGCACCTGTCACAATCCGGTGGATGATAAGGACTACCTGATCTCCTACAACGACTGCTGCGGCAAAGCCGTCTGTGCGCGTTGCTTCTGTCACAACGCCGAACGCGACCTGCCGGTGTACCAACCGGCCAAAGCCAACGATATCCTGTGGTGTTTCGGCACTAAGAGTCAGGCTTACCATTGCACAGTCGCTGTGGTGATGGGCGAGGCTTGAGTCAGAGCCCGCCTATGCAACTGCGATTTGTTGCCAGCCGCAGAATTGTCAGTCTCGCTACCCTGCTGGCCACACTTACCCTTACCGGACCTGTCGGCGCTGACGCGCGCGTGTCATACATCCTGCACTGTGGCGGCTGCCATCTGCTGGATGGCAGCGGCACACCGCCGGAAGTACCCGGCCTGCGTGATCTAGGCAAACTGATGAACGTACCCGGGGGGCGTGCCTATCTGGTGAGAGTTCCCGGCGCATCACAGGCGCCGATAGAAGATGACGAACTGACCGTCATCGTCAATTACATCCTGCACGAGTTCAATGCTGACACGCTGCCCGCAAGTTTCCAGGGCCTGACGGAGCAGGAAGTTTCGCAGGCGCGGGGTAACACCCTCGAGGACCCGCTGAAATATCGCGAGATGCTGTGGCAGCAGTTGGATTACTGAACCTAGCCACGCACAAACAGTCTACGGTGTGCCGCACGGATTGCGAACAGCACCAACGACAGTAAGGCACCTACTGAGTTAACCGGTGCCAGTAAGACTGCCACTACCCCTCCTTGCAGCTCGATCACTTGCACCATCAGCAGGGCTGCCAGCTCCAGTGCTGCATCCTGCAGGGGTATCATCGCCATCACCACCACCAGGCCGAGCACCAGGCGACCCAGCATTTCTCTGCGGTACGCATGTCTGGTTGCATCCATTACTTCGCTGACAAAATTGTCTGGCGCGAGATCCGTGTAGCTGCGGGCAAACAGCTCCGTCAGACGGGGATCAAGCTCTAAATCATCCACATCGGGTTGATGTTCAGACTGGGTTTTCATCTGCGTCTCCCTGTTGATCAACGTCGTTTTCTTTGTTTTCTGCTACCGCTTGATGCGCTTCACCAGTACTTGCGGCCACGTCGTCCCGATAGCTGTCCAACCGCGCTCTGAGTTGCTGGGTGCCGCGTCGGATATGTGATTTTACCGTGCCCACAGGTAAACCCGAGAGTTCGGCGATTTCTCGGTGGCTCATGCCTTCGTGGTAGGCGAGGACGATGCACAATCGCTGCTCTACATTCAGCGCAGCCAGTGCCTGATCCAGATCCATGGCCATTGCAGGGCGGGGCGTGCGTGTACTGAGCAGGTTTGAATCTTCAACCGCAGCACTGTTTTGCAGCGGATCATGCTGGCGCTGATGCTTGAGCCATACATTGATGGCGATACGCTTCAACCAGCCGGCAAACTTGCGCCCCTCGCGCAGCCGCACAATATCGCGCCAGGCCTGCAGAAACGCCTGCTGGGCCAGATCATCTGCCAACGTCCGGTCGTTGCAGAGTCTGACCATAAGATTGCGTAACCAGCTTTGGCGGCGGCGCACAAGTTCGGTAAACGCAGCACGATCACCCGTTTGAGCCAGGCCCACTACCAGCAACTCCGCCGCCTTTTCCAGAGGATCTGTCATGCCGTTCGGGAATCGATTGATTACGGATTGCCACCTTCATCACGACCATACACTGCCTTTGCACCAATAAATAATCCCGCACTGATGAACAACATCAGTACTGCCACAGCCAGCATGATGTAGGTCAGCACTTCGTCCAACGCAATGCCCAGGATCCAGCCGAAAACAGCCAGACCGGGACCCAATGCCAACGTGATCCATCCACCAACCCGCAGATCACGACCCATGTCTTTACTCTCTTTGTGCACAGACAACACTCTGTCCAGCAGCGCTTCATCCAACGGTTGGCCACTCTCGACCATGCGCCGCAGGGTCTCGTGCTGAGTCTCCCGCTTCCTGATGCTGTCCCACACGCCCACTGCCACCATCGCAGCGACAAATAACCAGAAACCGAGTGCCGCAAGACCCATACCCAGCGTCATACCATCCATTGTTCACCTGCAAAATTCGCTTGTTCGTATTAAAAGGTCCATCTGAGATGACTTTGGATGCAGAAACGGAAAAAAAAAGTTTGAACCCCTCGGTTCCTGGCCGTGACCCACAGGTAAAGCAACAGGGGTAAAGTCATGAACAATCAGGATCACTACTTTCACGACCACGTCATTGCCAAAATTGCTGTTTACATCGGCTACGTTACGGTGGGTGTCGGCAGCATCGAGAGCGGCAATCCCTATCTCGCGCTGGTACTGGGCACGGCCCTGTGGCTGTTCGGCATCAACAGTGTGGCCTACTGTGTGGAAACCATCCGCGGTCACGAGCACAACCATAAGTTGATTTAGACGCCAGATTTCGATGCTATAGTTGCCGCTGAGCCCAGCGGAGCGCGAACATTACCGAAGTCACCGGCAGTCACCAACGTCATCCCCATCACCCCTTCCCCGCTCGCCTGCTCACCATTATCGGCTTGCTGCTGTGTGCTTCCCAGGCTCAGGCAGAGGATGCCAGGCAGGTGTACGCCCACGCCGCGGATCGGGTGTATCAGATTCTCATCATCGACCAGCAATCCAAGGAAAAAGCCGCCATCGGCTCAGGCTTCGTGTTGTCCACCGAACAATTGCTGGCGACCAATTTCCATGTCATTGCCAACGCCGTTCACGAGCCGGAAAAGTTTCGCATCGAAGCAAAAAACCGGGCGGGAGTGACCCACACCGTCAGCGTCGCAGATTTTGATGTGATCCATGATCTGGCCATTCTTCGCTTCGTGGACGAGGTCGAACTGCCTGCGCCGCTGGAAATCAGCCAGACTGTCCCGACCCAGGGCGAAGAAATCTACGCCCTGGGCAACCCCTACGATCTGGGTCACACCATCATCCCGGGCACCTACAACGGTCTGTTGGAGCAGAGTTTTTATCAGAAGCTGCACTTCAGTGGCTCACTGAACCCGGGTATGAGTGGTGGCCCGGCCATCAATGAAAAGAGTGAACTGGTAGGGGTCAACGTGGCCACCTCCGGCAATCAGATCAGTTTTCTGGTACCCATCAGATTCCTCACCGAACTGCTGGCCAACTACCAGGCACGGGGGGCGGCGCTGGCGGAAGAGAGCTACCTCAGCGTCATAGCCGACCAGCTGTACGCCGATCAGAACTACAAATTCAGTCTGTTACTGGAACACGACTGGCAGACCCAGACGCTGGGGCCCTGGCTGATCGGCGCCGACATCAACGACTATTTCAAATGCTGGGGTAACACCAATGACGATGCGGAGGAGTTTCAGCAGTCCAGCAAGACCTGTACCTCCCAGGACAACATCTATGTCAGCCCGACTTTCACCACGGGCGCCATCGATATTCAGTACGCCTGGCTGAGCACCACAGAATTCGACAGCTATAGATTCCATAAGGTATTTGGCCGCACATTTTCCAGAATGAGCACCCGCACCTGGGCCGGTGAAGACGATGTGACCAACTATCAATGCAATCGCGACTTCGTCACCCAGCCCCAACTGTCACCCAGCGTGTGGCGCGCAGTCATGTGCGTCCGCCAGTATAAAAAGTTTCCCCGCCTGTACGACGTGCTCTATTCCGGCTCTCTGTTAGGCAAGGCCGATTCGGGTCTGGCCAGCCACTTCGCTTTGAGCGGCGTCAGCCACGCAAACGCCATGGCCTTCGCGCGTAAATTCATGGAGTTGCACGCATGGGAATCGTAGTCGAGGTCAGCCAAAGGGGTGGCCGCTCCCAGGAATACCACCGCTTCGAACAGCGCCAGGCGACCATCGGTCGCGGCTACAATTGCGACGTGATCCTGCCCGACCCCTATGTCGACGCGCAACATCTGCGCGTGGTCAACGATCTGGAGGGGCTGCGGCTGGAAGTACTGAGCGAGGCGGCGTTCACCCAGGTGCATGGCAAGGCTTCCCACGGGGCGGTGCAGCCCATCACCTCAGGTACCCGCATCACCCTGGGCAACACCCAGATCCGGGTACTCGCAAGCGACCATCCGGTCGACCCGGTGCTGAACCTGAGCAGAACTGACCGCATCATCAACCAGCTCAGCCGACCCTGGGTCGTGGTGCTTGTTACTGCCGCATTCTTCGCCCTCACCGGACTCAGCGTCTACTACAACACCACACGGGAGTTTGAACTGTCCAAGTGGCTGACCCAGACCCTGTCACCCGGCATTGGCGCCATCGCCTGGGTCGCCATCAGTGCACTCATCACCCGCGTGGTACGGCACCAATCGCGCTTTCTGCAGCACTGGTTATTCATGCTGGCGTTTCTGACCGCCTCGCTGCTGTATCGCTACATCAATGAAATTCTGGCGTTTAACCTGGGCATACATAATCTGGTCACAGTACTGAAGTATGTGATACCCGGTCTGTTACTGACCTTGCTGTTATGGTTTCAGCTTCGTACCGCGTTTAATCAAACTGCACTGGTGCGTTCGCTGCTGGCGGCCGGCATCGCCTGGAGCTTTGTCGGTTATAACTTTGTCAACGCCTACCGCGATGACGACCAGTTCAACCCACAGCCCATCTACGAAACCACGTTGCTGCCCGTCAGCCTGCTGTGGCGCACACCCAACAGTACCGAGGCCTATCTAACAGAGGCGGAACAGCTGTTTGAATTCCCCGTTGAACCCGACGATGAAAACCCTGATGAGGAACAAGAGAGATGAGTACAGAAAACGACATCCACGCCCTCATCCAGACCTATTTCGATTGCATGTTCGAAGCCAGTGCTGATAAAACCCACGCGGCCTTCCATCCATCTGCCCGAATCACCGGTTATATGCAGGGGAAATTCAGCGAAATGACCGTCGAGCAGTTTGCCGATGTCGTTGCCGGCGTCGACCCGTCACCTAAGGCCCGCGGCGATACACCCCGGCTGGACATCGTCTCGTTGGACGTTGCTGGTGATACTGCGGTTGCCCGGGTACGGGATGACTACATGGGGCTGACGTTTCTGGACACGTTATCGCTGGTACGGGTGGAGGATCGCTGGCAGATTTATAACAAGCTGTATCACGTTGAGGGTGAAGCTGGTTGAAGCGCTCGGTTCTAAAAACCAGTAACTGATAAATCCAATTCACTACTCGAGGGTAGCGCGCTGGAGAATGGGCTGGATTTAACTTTTCTGGCATGCTCGCAGCCCAAGTGCCTCTGTCGCTTGCCTGCGGAACTCGACCTCTTTTTTGGCGCTTTCAGCGCCAAAAAAACCGGGACTCAGACAATCCTCGGCCCCCCTTCGGGGCACGCTCCGCCGGCACTTGGGCTAAACGCTCGGACACGCCAGAAAAGTTAAATCCAGCCCATTCTCCAGCGCGCAAATGCAATTCTGCCAGGGGTTAACGCAATCTGACATTTCTGTCCTAGAGCTGCTCGCTCAGCCAGTTCACAGCCTTGTCAGTATACTCTGCCGGTAGCGAGTGTCCGCTGTCGTAGAAGTGCAGCGTCTTGTTATCGCCGGGTACCAGGTCGAACAGGGCTTGCGCCTGCTCGCGGGTGTAGAAGCGGTCCTGCGTGCCCATCAGCATCAGCAGTGGGTCTGCACCCATGTCGCGGGCGAACGCGTAAGGTGTCATGGGCATGCCGGCCATATGCGGTACGACGCAGGCGACTGTGGCCTGAATGCGGGGTTCAAGGGCGCCCAGGATAAAGGCCATGTGCCCGCCCATGCTGTAGCCGAGTGCGCCTAGACGCGTGACATCAATGTCTTCTCGTGTGGCGAGGTAATCGATGGCGCGTCGATAGTCGACTACAGTCTGGGTCAACAGGTTTGCGTACCGTACGCCCCAGCCGCGTTGGAAGACCATTTCGCCGACGTCGATGTAGTCGTTGTAGACCGCGCGGTCGCCATGGTATTGAGCGTCCAGTGCGAGTACGGCATAACCTTTGGCGAGCAGGCCTGCGGAAACCAGACCGCCGTTGGTAAAGGCGTCATCCAGCCACTGGGATTTGCTGCCGGTGACTCCGTGCATCAGGATCACGATTGGGAACGGGCCCTCGCCCGCAGGTAAGCCCAGCAGTCCGGTGGCGTTGCCGCCGTGGAAACTTTCGAAGACGAGCCGTTCAAACTGTGCGCCCTCACGCTCAAAACGTCCCGCCGTACGCACGTTCAAGGGAAAGGTGGCGTCGTAGGCATACATGGATTTGAGCAGTCCGTAGGCTTCGTCACCGAGACCTGGTTCGGCTTTCAGCGGCAGGCTCAGTGCGCAAACCACCACCAATAGTACGATTCTTATTGCCGTCATAGCAGTGCCTCACTCAAATGTTTTCTATGATAAATCGCATCACCGAACATGTACTGCGACCACAATGCCCGGCGCAGATACAGTTGCGCATCGCAATCCCAGGTGAAGCCAAAGCCGCCATGAAACTGCACTGCGCGGTCGCCGGCGAACGCAAATGAGGCACTGGCCTCGGCTTTCGCCATGCGTAACGCGAGCGATGCATCCTCGCCTGCGTCCAGCAGACTGGCGGCGTGATAGACGTGCGAACGGGTGCGCTCCAGACCGATCAGAATGTCGACGGTGGGATGCTTCAAACCCTGGTAGCCGCCGATTTTGCGTCCGAACGCTTCGCGGGTGTTCAGGTACTCAACAATGACTTCCAACACCCCGGCAATGCCGCCCGCGGCTTCTGCTGACAACAACAGCAGGGCTGCCGCCTCGATGCGTGCACAAGCCTGTTGCGCGTGCACGTCAACCAGCAGACGTCCGGCATCAACGCTTAAGCCGTCGCAGCGCAACTCGAAACTGCGGCGGGTCTCGTCGATAACCGTTTCCCGGGTTGGCTGAGCAGCGGCAATTTCATCGGCGTTGAGCACCACCAGACAGAGTTCACCATCGCAGATACCGCTCACCAATGCGATCTGGGCGACATCGGCATTGAGTACAAAGGTTTTCGTGCCGCTCAGCAGCACCTGCCCGTTCTGTCGTTCAACTTTGAGCTGGGCTGCGGTCAGGTCCCAGCTGGCGTCTATTTCAGTCAACGCCACCGTCGCCGCTGCACCTTCCGCAATCTGCGGTAGAAACTCACTCTGCAGTGACTCATCCGCGGCCATCAGACCCTGGATCGCCAACTGAGTGCTGAGCCAGGGTGTAGCGGACAGGTAGCGGCCCATGGGTTCGGCAATACAGGTGGCTGCCGCCAGGTTCAAGCCGCTGCCGCCATACTCTTCGGCAATGGCCAGGCCGGTCCACCCCAGCGCGATCATCTCCTGCCAGATTTCAGGCTGGTAGCCATGCGTGGACAACATCAGGTCACGCACACCGGTTACTGGAGTGCGTTCACGGAAAAAGTTTTCTGCGGTTTCCAGCAGCATGGTCTGCTCTTCCGAAAACGACAGGGTGGTAGTCAATTTCTGCATGTGCTGTCTGCCTTAATCTTTCGGCAGGCCGAGCACACGCTCGCCTACGATATTGGCCTGCACCTGACTGGTGCCACCGCCGATGGTTGCGGAAAACGAATTGAAGTAGGAACGCTGCCACAGACCTCGGTCAGCGGCGCGCTCGTCGCCGACCCAGCGGGCACCGTTGGCGCCTTGCAGCTGTACCGCAAACTGGAACAGACGTCGCTTGTGTTCAGTGGCACGTAACTTGCCAGACATGGGAATGGCTGCGGGCCGCTCGCTGGTCAGTGCAGGAATTCTGGCCCGCGCAGCGCACAGCCGGTCACCCTGATCTTCGATCACAAACGCCATCAGCTGATCGCGGATGATCGGATCTTCGATGGCGGGCTTACCATCACGCATTACACGGCGGGCAAGTTCGACCACATCGTTGACCCCAACCGCATTCATGGACAACCCCCCGGCCTGCCCACCGGCCGCACCGCGCTCAAAAGTCAGCGTCTGCATGGCGATCTGCCAGCCTTCGCCTTCCTTACCCATCAGACAGTCGCCGGGAATACGCGCATCGGTAAAGAAGGTCTGGGTGAAACCGTATTCTCCGGTCAGTTTGCGTATCGGTTGTACTTCGATGCCGGGCACATGCATGGGCGCCAGAAAGTAGCTTAGTCCCTGGTATTTGCTGCCGGCATTGGGATCGGTACGCGCCAGCAGAATCATGTACTTGGCGTAGCTGCCGAGACTGGTCCAGATTTTACTGCCGTTCAACACCCACTCATCGCCGTCGCGCACCGCCCGGGTGGTGGCAGCGGCCAGGTCAGAACCATTGTCCGGTTCAGAAAAGCCCTGACACCAGATGTCCTCCGCCGACAGAATGCCGCGGATATACTTCTGCTTTTCCGCTTCGGTACCGATGGCGAGAATCAGTGGACCGGCCCAGTTCAGGCCGATGGTATTGGGTACAAAGGGCACCTGCTGACGGGCCATCTCCGCATTGACGATGTCCTGCATCACCTGGGGCTTACCGCCCCCGCCGTAGGCTTCCGGCCAGGCCATGCCCAGATAGCCTGCTTCGTAAACCTGCTGCTGCCAGTCGCGCAGATAGTGAAACTGCTGATCGGTGCCCACTTCCATGAACGTTTCCGGCAGCAGAAAATCCGGTTCTGGTGGCCGATTTTCCTGCAACCAGGCAGACACTTCCGCCCGGAAGTCGTCTAACTCTCCCATGCTCTCTTCCCTTGCCAATGCGGCCGTTAGTCTAGTGGGCTGCCGCCCCAGACGGAAGGGCCGTAACCCGGATGCAGCAGTTCTTTATCGAACAACGCCGACGCTGCCTGGCGATGGCAATCTGCGCAGGGGCTCAGATAACCCGTGGGAAAGGCATCCATCTCCAGTTGCTCCAGTACCTGGGCATGGGTGTCTTTGAACGCAGGTATCTCGGTGATGCGCAAAGGGATCTCGTCCGGCAGATTGCGCATCATTTTGCTCATGCGTGACGCCTTGCCCTTGCCCAGCGCGTATTCAGACAGATAGGCGGATATGGTGGCGGCTGTTTCTTCATCCAGTTCGGCATTTTCGCCAAAGTGGTCTTCCAACCCCAGCATGATCTTATCCCAGCCCGCTTCCGGCAGCAGCTGGGGCGGATAGGCCAGATGACAGGCCCCACACTCAGCAATGTAGTCGGATTTCTTGACGTAGCGGAAGTCCCCCGCCTGCACTTCCTGCACGATGCCCTGCACGGCAAACACCCAGATTGCGGCGAGCAGCACGGTGGCGCTGACCTTATGCATTCTGTTCATGTTCTCTCATCCCCTCTCTCATCCTCTCTCATCACCCCCTGTGCCACACTACTGATCACGCAACCACAACAGAAAGTCACCCTTTTCCTGCGCGGTGCACTCACGATCGTAGGTCCATTTGCAGTTGCGCAGTAACCATTTTCTGATCTTCTTCACCTCGGTCAAGCGATCCGGGTTCACAGAACGGGCCATGGGTTCGATCACTTTACCGGTTTTATGATGGCGACCCGCTACGTTGAGGTCCATGCCATGGCAACTGGTACAGCTGCGTTCTGCCTGGGACGCGTACCAGCGGGCCTCGCCCTGTGCAGCATCGAAAGCGCCAACCCCCTGCGCGCTGGCATATTCCATAAGCAAGGTATCCACTGCCGGCGTAGCCTGCACCTGGCCACCCCACAGGCACAGCACCATGGACAGCAAAAAATGACATCGCACACCGAACATTACGGTGCACCCCGGGCATTATTCGCTTTGATCATGGCGCCAATCAGGTTCTGTCTGGTCGCCCAGGAAACCGCCAGCACACCGAGAATATGCACGCAGACCAGTACCAGGCTGATATCGCTGGCCAGATGATGCACCGCCTCCACCGTCGCTCCGGGTAAGGACATCGCAAAACTCCCGGCCAGCGGACCACGCCCTTCCAGGGCAAACAATACTGTTCCAGATGCTGCAGTCACGGCCAGCGCAGCAAGCAGGGCTACGATCATCCATCCACCGGCAGGATCGTGCCCGCGGTGAGGAAGAACCGAACGCTTGAGCAGGCTGTACAGAAAGGCGCGGACCTCCCCGAAAGACCGTACAAAACTGCTGAAACGGGCCGGCGTCGGACCCACGCAACCCCAGTAGAGGCGCAGCAAGACCAGCAACCCGACGCAGTAACCGAGGTGCGCATGCAGATCCAGCCAGTCGCCCCCAGTCCAGTAGGCAGCGGTAAAGAAACCGGCCAGCGACCAGTGCCCCAGGCGCACTATTGGGTCCCATACTTTCGAGCTGGCAGAATTGGCTGGCATTGCGCACTGAGCTTAACAGTCATACAGTCGAGAAAAAATCGGCTTTACGGGGGCTTCATGACGCGACTGGGACTGCTCATCTTATTCTTCGGCGTTTTCTTCAGCGGCTTGGCCGGCAGCACAGCATCCGCCGCAACGGCGCTGGACAACCCGGTGCCCGAACCGATTCTGCAGGGTGAGATCATCGTGGCGGTGGAACCCTTTGTACGCGTGCCGCAAAGCGTGGACTCGAGTAAACAGCACACCAACGATGCCTACGCCCGCATTCAGTACCTGATGCCGCTGGGTAACACCTTCGGCGCGCTGATCATCAACGACACCCGGGGTATTCTGTACCGCACCGATGATCGCGCCAGCAGCCCATCGGTGTATCTCGATCTGCGCACTGCGGACGTGGGTTTCGATGACACCATGTTCCCTAACGAAATGGGGCTGTCGGGCATGGCCTTTCACCCCGAGTTCACCGCCGTGGGTAAACCCGGTTTCGGCAAATTTTACACCGCCTACAGTACCACCACCGGCAGCGGTACGCGTCCGGCCGACTACCTGGGCGATGATGCCGGCAGTCATGAAAGCGTGGTGCGTGAATGGACCGCCTACAACCCGCGCGGGCGCGTGTTTCAGGGCACCAGCCGCGAGCTGCTGCGGATCGGTCAGTTCGCTCCCAATCACAACATCGGCAGCATAGCCTTTAACCCCTACGCCGAAGTGGGCTCGCCGGACTATGGCGTACTGTACATCGCGCTGGGCGATGGCGGTGTTGCCAACGACCCGCGCGACTACGGTCAGCAACGCCATGAACCACTGGCCGCCATCCTGCGCATCCTGCCGCTGGCGGCAAAGGGCGAGCGTGCCTACGGCATACCTCAAGATAACCCCTTTGTAGGGGTCAAAGGCGTTGCGCCAGAGGTGTGGGCCTACGGCCTGCGCAACCCGCAACACTTTTCCTGGGACAGTCAGGGTCGTATGTTCATCGCTGACATCGGTCAGAACCAGCTGGAAGAAGTAAACCTGGGGCAGCGCGGCGGTAACTATGGCTGGCGCTTGCGGGAAGGCACCTTCGCCACCGCCATGGGCGCCGGCGAGGACAGTCTGGGCAGCGTGTATGACCTGCCGTCGGACAGAGATGACCTCATTGATCCCATCGCACAGTACGACCACGACGAAGGCCATGCCATCGGCGGTGGCTTCGTCTATCAGGGGTCTGCCATCCCTGAGCTCAGCGGTATGTATGTCTTTGCCGATCTGGTTAACGGACGCTTGTTCTACTTCGATGCCAGTGATATCGAGCCCGGGCAAGCCGCTGAGAAAGGCCAACTGGCGAAGATCTATGAGCTGCGCCTGTCCTTCGCCGGCGAGGAGAAATCGTTGATTGAAGTGAGCAGTTTTGCCAATTCCTATCAGCCCGGGCAGCGGGTGGATCTGCGCCTGGGTACTGACGCCCTGGGCGAGCTATACCTGCTCACCAAGAGCGATGGCTGGATCCGCAAGCTTGTGCCCCTGCGTAAATGATCTGGCTTTTAACCCCGTTATTTCGTAGGGTAATTGACGCCTTGAGGAGGGAATCACCATGAATCGACTCGCAAACCCGCAGCTGCCCACGCGCCTGTCACGGCTCGTCAGCAGCGGCACCCAATTTCTTTCAATCACGCTGGCACTGCTGTCCTTGAGTGTTTTCACCCACGCCGCAGTCCTGACTGGGCAGGTCAAGTCTCAGGAAGGTGAGAAAATGAGCGGCGTGCTGATCCGCGTCACCGACGAGGCCAACGGCGTTTCCGAATCTGTTTATACCGATCCCGAAGGCGTCTATAAACTTGTTACCCGCCTGGAAGGCACCTTGAAGGTGCGCGCCCGCACGCCTTATTTCAAAGATGCTCATACCACGGTTGAACTGGGCGGCAGTGCCACCACCAGCGAAAATATCGTCATGCAGCCCATGACCGACGCACAGGAAATCTCCGACAGCCTGCCGGCAGCCTATCACTTTTATGCCCTGCCCTTTGAAGAGGGCGATGACAAAGACTTCAACGCGTACCAGTTTCAGCGCGACTGTCTCTCCTGTCACCAGATGGGTAATCCGTTCACCCGCATCCCTCGCACTGCAGAATCCTGGGCCGTGACCATTCAGCGTATGCACCGCATGGTCGGTAATTTCGATGAAAAACTGCGCGACCGCCGTTCCGAAATCCTGGCCGCAGGCTTTGATGGCAAACCCATCAAGGCGAGACCCGAGTTCCCCATCCATGCAGAACTGCAGTCCGCAAAGATCTACGAGTACATGCTGGACCGTGCCTTTGTCCCCCACGACTCCATCGTGCATCCCACCAACGGGCTGATCTACACCGTCGATCAGGCGCTGGACCATATGGTCGTCACCGACCCGATCTCGGGTCAGTCACAATACGTGGTGCAGTCTGACGGCGATGCCAACAAGTATCATAAGGACGTGCCTAAGAAGCAGGTCATCGGTGAGTTTGATCCGGGCACCCGCCACGGTCCGCATTCGCTGGATCTGGGCAAGGATGGCAAGTACTACGTCACCAACACCGGCACCCACAGCATCGGCGTGTTCGATCCCCAGACCAACACCTGGGAACCCTCGCACATGATCCCGCGCGAAGAAAAAGCCTACTACCCGCACACCATCCGCGTGGACAGCAAAGGCTATGCCTGGTTTACCCTGGCCGCTTCTGAGAAGGTCGGCCGCCTGCTGCCTGACAATGGCTCATTCGACATCGTGTCTCTGCCTGAGGTCGAGCCTGACGGTATCTCCGGCGGTACTCAGCCTTACGGTATCGACATCAGTCCGGTAGACGACCGCATGTGGTACGGCCGTCTGTTCGCCGACAAGATCGGTACCGTGGATGCCGAAACCCTGGAAGTCACCGAATACGATTCACCCATCCGCGGGCCACGCCGCATGCGCTTCGACAAAGAAGGCATCCTGTGGGTATCCGGTTATTCCGAAGGCCAGCTGGCACGCATCGACGT
Organism: Pseudomonadales bacterium; assembly: GCA_040222775.1. Lineage (GTDB taxonomy): Bacteria > Pseudomonadota > Gammaproteobacteria > Pseudomonadales > Azotimanducaceae > UBA4421. The sequence goes on along the minus strand of JAVKCL010000012.1, from coordinate 2,421 downwards.
ATCTGATGGTTTCGAAGCCACGGTCTATGACATGCCGGAATTTGCCGAAGGCGCACGTCCGGCACCCTATGCTCTGGGTGTACACCCCATCCATCAGGACATCTGGCTGAACGAGAACATGACCGATCGTATTTATCGGTTCATTCCGAAAGAAGAGCGCTGGGTCGTTTATCCTGTACCCCTGTCGGGCACCTACACCCGCGACATGACCTTTATGGCGGATGGCCAGGTGTGTCTGTCCAACAACCCGATTCCACCACCTGCGCTGGAAGGCGGCACGCTGGAAATCATCTGTCTGGATCCGGACTACAATCCGGAGACCGAAGATCAGCAACTGGCTGTTTCACAACGCTGACTTCAGGTAGACCGCAAGAACTCAGGCTGACGATGGGTCAGCCTTGAGTTCGGATAAGCGGGGTCGATCTGGGCCAGAATGACCTGGCACAGCAGCGATCAAGTCAGTCTACTGGTTTTCCTGCAACACCTTCATTTCGAAGGGATCCAGGCCACCATTACCATCTGAGTCGTAGTCGCTGAAGCGCAGCCCCGGTTTGAAATAGGGCGCGATCTCACGCCGTGACAGATAGCCGTCCTGATTGGTATCGAAGCGGCGGAAGGTTTCATCGCCGGAGCTGCCATCCAGTACACCGGCGCGCCAGGTCTTCTGCTGCACTTCCTGGCCAGCGGCTCCCGGTGCAGGCGTAGCCCGCACGATAGGTTGATCAAACTGAGTAACCGACTTCTGCCCCGCCTGATCTAATGTCAGACGACGGTTTGAACCGACGATTTCAGCTACCCCGGGATTCGCATCCGCCGGTGGCAGCCGCTCATCCTTAATTACCGGGATGTCTACCTGCGCCTCATCCGGCCAGGAATCCTGATTGAATCGCGGTGCATCCACCAGCGCATCTGCCGGGATAACCAGATACTCGCCACTTTCTGATTCGGTCAGTGACTGCGGTGTCACGGCGATCAGGTTATTGTCGATCAGATAGCTGCCAACCGACACCACCACATAAGACACCTTCAGAGTGCCTTCTTCCAGCGCCAGATCTTCGACCCGACCCAGCAGTTCACCTTCTGAAGTGAGTACCACCCGGTCGACCATGCGGCTGGCGCGGGTGACATCGGCCACCGTGTGCAGCGTAAAAAACGTGAGAACTCCAAAAAGCACAATCCTGGTACGCTTCATCATGCTCGATACCTCTCTCTACAACGAACGGTATGGTGGCACAAAATACACCGAATGAGGTAACTCCTGTCACAGTCCCAAACAGCGCCTTGTAAGTGCCAGGGTGCATGGGCACCATGCAATCATGTCTGATCTGCTTATCGGTGACCTCCCGCCAGAGGATTTTCTGCGCCAGTACTGGCAACAACAACCCTTGCTGATCCGCGACGGTGCCGCCACCCTGGACCTGCCGCTTGAGGGCGACGATCTGGCCGGATTGAGCCTGTCCGACAAGGTGGAGTCGCGCCTGATCACCTGCAGCGAGCCGACAGGCAGCTATCAACTGCAACATGGCCCCTTCGACGAACAGACCTTTGCCACCCTGCCCGCCAGCAACTGGACGCTGCTGGTACAGGCGGTGGAGTTGTGGGTGCCGGAACTGAGCGACCTGCTGACGCGCATTCCTTTTCTGCCCCGCTGGCGGTGCGACGACATCATGGTCAGCTACGCCGCCCCTGGTGGCGGCGTCGGCCCGCACTTTGATCAATACGATGTGTTCCTGGTTCAGGCAGAGGGTACCCGACGCTGGCAGATCGGCCAGCGCTGCGACGAACACACGACACTCAGGCCCGACAGCGATCTGTCTCTGCTGGCCGAATTTCACGCCGAACAGGAATGGCTGCTGGCACCCGGGGATGTCCTGTATCTACCCCCAGGCGTGGCCCACTGGGGCATCGCAGAAACCGCTGGCATCACCCTCTCCATCGGCTTTCGCTCACCCTCGCTGGCCGAACTGATGGACGACCTGGCCGTCGAAATCGCCGCCCGACCACACAACCGCCACCTGCGCGACCCCGCGCTGACCCCGGCCATGGCCAACGACGAAATCCATCCGGCCTACATCGCCCAGGTGCAGGCCCTGCTCAGCGAAATGATTGCCGATGAAAAACTCCTCGGCGACTGGCTGGCACGCTACATGACCCGTCCGAAATACCCGGATCTCACCGACGACACCGCCGAACAGCGACGTGCCAGCTTCGACGGAACCCGCTACCTGAACGGCGAGCGTGAGACCTGAATTTCGTTTGATCGTGGGACATAGCAGCCAGAGGCTGGGTGGACCTACCGCGCTTGAGTGTCCGAGCGCTTAGCCCGAGTGCTGGCTGGCGCGTGCCCCTACGTGGGAAGTACGCTTCCTTACAGAAAGCGTTAGGATTGTCTGAGTCCCGGTTTTTTTGGCGCTGAAAGCG
>JAVKCL010000011.1:0-8796 GCA_040222775.1 Pseudomonadales bacterium | reverse complement strand
GAGTACGCTAAGTGGTTATCAAAGAACTCGTTCTCACATTTTTCCAAATCTATTTCTCTAGTATCCTTATCCATACTCATATGAATGCCTCTCCATAACCTTTTCTAGACTGTGCAATCCCAAACCTGGTCATTCACACATGCATCTAGGCAGCTGGTGTACGATAGGGCTTGCGAAAAAATTACTGAGCTCAGATTATCATGCTCTCAGATCGGCCTATATCTGTAACGTACCCACACTTGTGCCTCCACATACATAAAGTATCTGGCCAGTAACGAAGGAATTTTCAGTATCTGAAAAGTAATTGACTGCTTTAGCTATATCTTCTGTCGTCCCAATTCTTCTCATTGGTATAGTTTCAATCAGAGCATTTTCCTTTTCTGACCCAGTAGGTACAACATCCGTGAACATTCGGGTAGAAATTGGACCAGGCGCGACGACATTAACCGTTATCCCATAACGGCCAAGTTCTAACGCCCAGGTCCTTGCTAGACCAAACTGACCGGATTTTGCAGCGCTATAACATGTTCTCGATTCCAACCCGACAGCCGCTCGAGATGAGATCAGAATAACCCTACCAAAAGAAGCTCTCTTCATTGCGGGAAGACACGCTTGAAGAGTAGATATAGACCCGGCAATGAAGATTTCATTCAACGCATCCAGATCTTCTAGCTCGACGTCTTCCAGCAGAGCTGACTTCACAAAACCAGCATTGCAAACAAGAATTGTGGGACTAAAATCCTTAATCTTCCCACACGCTTCAAGTGTTTGTTCGCGATCAGTTAGATCTACCTTGATTTCTATGAAATTTTCATGCGTAAAACACCCAGATCTGTCGGTCAATGAAACTACTCGGATATTTCTTTCGATAAGTCGCCTGGATATCGACAGACCAATACCCTCACTCCCACCAGACACGATGGCTGTTAAATCACTTATCATAAACAATTCCTTTGCTCTGGTGTCATCTTCTTTGGCTCATCATGTCGCGTATTCTACTCCATTAGTTAATTATGAGACTACTTACTATTGTAAATATATCGGTCTGCAGTTGTGACAGTGACCGAGCCCCTATAGTTCAAGCCCTACAGAATGTGGGATCTCCCCATTGTCGATAGACGGAGACCCGAATGTGAAGTGCAAACGCTACTCGGAAGACCTTCACATTATAAAGCGAAGGCCGACCTATCATGGATAATACGCCGGCCTAGATGTAAATAGTGATCGATCGCTGCGCAGCTTCAGGATTAATTAGATTTACTCTCTTGTGCTTTATCAGTAAGCCGCCATCTGCTTCTTTTAGTTGATGTACATATTCTCCAGCATAGAACCGGAGAGAGTTTCTATACCACATGGAGACCTGAAAGTTTGATCTGATTTCAACATGATTTTTCTTGGTCTTTTCGAGGTTCCTGAAGTTGCCAATAATATGAGATGTCCTGACAGGCACTTCGGCGGAAGATGTTCTGGGGTTTGCCAGATATCTGCGACGAATTTCCATCATCGTTCTATCATCGTAAATATGCGATATATGATTCATGGGGTCACTTTGTCCCTCCGCAGCTGGCATCCAGTAGGTGCCATCATCGGTGTAAAGATCAATCCATTTTTCTAGATCCGCACGATCGAGTAGTTCCGCTTCAAGGTATAGAAATTTTCTAATCGTTTCTTCCAAATCCACGCTCACTGGAAGATCTCCCCACTCATATACTCTTTCCAGGCTTTATACTGTGTCCGCATATCAAGATCACTAGTGCCGCCACCCGTGGTGCGATCTGGGTGTTCAGTGTCTTGCCCGTACTGTCGATGAAACTCGACCCATTCACCACCTGGAGATTTCAGCCCCTCTTGAGCTCTTAGATAGACCTCATGATCGTCCGGGCCCACCATGCCGGCGCTAGAGTTTATCAACCGTGAATACTGCAAGGTCCGGTGCAGCATTGCATCAGGGGCGCCTTTCAGTTTAAAGGCCCATGTTTCAACCACGAATTTATCAACGGCTATTGGTCGTATGACACGAATGTTCTGAATGGCGGTTTTTATGGTTAGCGACGGATAAAACAACGTATTGTGTGTATTGAAGGAGAGTATTTCATTCATCCTGTTCAAACCGTAAGCATTCTCCATAGCTTCTCTATACTCGTCAAACACCTCGTAGTTTGCATGTATGCTAGTCTTCCCTCCATCGTAGTGATGGCCATACTTAAACCCGGTAATTCCCGAGTCTTCGAAATTTTCGTATGAAGATCCAAAAGGCAGTATGATTTCTGCGAGACTTCTCTCTCGAGTAGCTTCCTCAGGCAATGACCCAATGTAATCCATAGCAGATTGCACTACTGCTTGATGCACAACCATCGGATGCATTGTGTCATTGAGGTTTTCCAGAATGAATTTCCAGTTGCAGTTGTGCTCATAACGCAGTACGCCTCCAGTAATTTCCACTTCACCTTCAGGAGAGCGGTCACAAAGATTATCAATACACGTGATGGCCCCTCCCATCCACGTTTTAAGATCCGGCGCTTCAGTAGATAATGTTGCAAACACAAACCCTCGATAGACTTCCATCTTTGCGACGGGTTGCATATTGTTACACTCATCGCTGATGATAAATCCCGTGTCCTCATAACCCGACTCGTTAGGAATCCTCAGCAGGGTGCCGTCATGGCGGTAGCTCCATCCGTGGTAAGGACAGCGAAAAGCTCCGCGTATTGTTCCACGATCTTTTTCGACAATCTTTGCTCCCTTGTGTGCGCAACGATTGTGAAGGACATGTACACAAGCTTTCTTGTCACGAATCAAGATCACAGGAGTTGAAGGTGTGATATTTGCTGTACAGTAATCGCCCACGTTGGGGATTTGGCTTGTATGACCTACATATATCCAAGCTTTACCCCAAATTCTTTCCATCTCAGTTTTGAATATACTTTCGTCTACATATAGGCTTTTATGCAGTTTTGTCGCCTGGACGAGATCTGAAATCTCTTCGAAGTCAATTCTGTTATTCATACAGACCTCCTAACTAACAACTTGGTAATTCCACTTTTATAGAAAATAGTTCTAGATAGAGCTACTAGAAGGTTTCGACAATAGATGGATCTCATCCCGACGGAAGTCATACCCTTCTATTCCAGGATGGCGAAAGCGCGGACAGGACCAGAAGGGCCACCCTTTAACTTAAGCGGGACGCCAAAAAAGGTGAACTCGCCCTGCCCCACAAGTTCCTCAAGGTTCACTAGCCACTCATAGTGTGTTACCCCAAGGTCTCTACATGCCCTGTGGCTCTCGAATAAGGTATTTGTTGATGGATCCGTAGACGGCCCCTCTACACCATGCACCCTACAGCCTTTTGAAGCGAGCCATCGAGTCGCCTCTGCTGTGACTCTTGGCTGATTCGTTGCGGCTTCTACGTTGGGCCAATGCCGCTTGTGAAGGCCAGTGTTCAGCAGCGTAATGTGCCCATCGATAACTACGCCGGAAAGTTGTTCCGCAGACTTTAGGTCATCAACATCAATCACCCCAAAGTCTGGGATATGGGTGAGATCCAGGCACACGGCTTTTCCAAAGAACATGTCCAACGGCATCTCGTCAACTGTCAGACCTTCTGGATCATTATGAAAAAAACCATCCACGTGGGTGCCTGTAGAGTCGAGCATAGAAATGTAGTGCATTGCTCCAGTTATAGGATCGTCCTTCGTACCGAACGCAACTTCTTTAGTGTTTTCGTGCGTCATATACTCGAGCACAACGGGACTTTGCAAAAGAGGGTGCACGAGCATATTGTTAGAAATTTCCAATGACAGATCGATTATCCTTCGCATAGCTTATGTGACTCCTTTTGAATGTAGTTCTATTCCGGGTCTACCTAAATCGTTGGAAACTGGTGATTCCAGGATGTAGCCATTTCATATGCGGCTGCTACCGAAAGTAGTGTATTTTCAGCGTAGGCAGCTGTAATAATTTGAAGGCCTACCGGCATTCCCGAGCTCGAGAAACCACAAGGAATTGACGCCGCTGGATTCCCAGAAAGGTTGAAAGGATATGTGTAGTATACCCACGAGTTGGCATCCAGTTCAGGGAACTCGGGTGGGCTTTCATGCCCAATATCAAATGCTACTGTAGGAACGGTCGGAGTTATCAGAGCATCGTACTTTTCAAAAATCTGCCTTACGGTTTCGCGAATCTGATACCTACTCTGTACAAAGCCATTGTAATCACCCAGGGTCAGGTCAGCAGCAGGCTCAATTGACTTTAAGATTGTTGGATCAATGTGATTGATGTGCTTCGCGAGCATCGGTTTTATACGCGCCACCGCTCCAGCATAGAATTCTGCGGTGAATACGTCTAACGGGTCTTTATCAAAAACGTCATTCACTTCATCGATGTTACATCCAAGTCGTTGAAGTTCTCCAACAGCAGCGCCGGTTATGGATAGTATTTCTTGCGTTGGCTTTGCGTAGCCCAGGGTTGGACTCCATGCGATTCGCATTTTGCTTACATCGTTAGAGCTGTTCTCCATCCAATCCAAAGGGTCTTCATGGATACTGTGCGGATCTCTTGCGTCGTACCCTGATAAAGAGCTCAGCAGCAATGAAGCATCGCAGACATTTCTTGCGATGATCCCAACGTGGGATAGAGTTGGTGTCGCTCCACTCGGGAATATAGGAATTCGTCCAAACTGGGGCTTGATACCCAAGACACCACAGAAGGACGGAGGGATTCTACTAGAACCTCCTCCATCTGTTGAAATTGCGAGAGGCGACACTCGAGCTGAAACACTCGTCGCTGCCCCGGAGCTCGAACCGCCGGCAGTTTTCATTAAGTTCCATGCGTTACGGGTCACGCCAGAAAGCGGACTACTACTTTCTCCTGATTTCGCACCAAACTCAGTTGTTGTCGTCTTCCCAAGTACACAAGCCCCAGCTTGTAGCGCCCTTTCGACGGCGGGTGCATCACTTTCGGCTACATTCGCAGCCATTACCCTAGAGCCATATGTTGTTGGGACACCAGCTACATCTATCAGATCCTTTATAGATAACGGTATTCCAGCTAGTAAGCCAACGCTCTCACCGTTCAGTAGTTTTCTCTCAATGGCTTTTGCTGATGAGATTGCTTTATCTTGGGTAACGGTAACAAATGCATTAAGTGATGGTTCTACTTTCTCCAGTCGACTCAGCGCGGCTGTCACAATTTCTACTGGAGAGATATTTCGCGATAAGACAGCGCGTTGTATATCTGTTGCTGTCATGTTCACATATTCATCTTCTGTCATAGAAACCTCTCTACAGCTGCGCGAATGTATGGCATTTCCGATGAAGAATCGAAAAGTCAATTTGGTCGAATCGCTGATGTCCAGTAAGGGCGAGACCGCGATCTATTTCGTTTGACAGAGTATTGAGTGCTTTACGAATCCCTTGCTCGCCTCCGGCAGCCATACCATAGAGATATGGCCTACCGATCATGCACGCTTTAGCTCCGAGTGCTTTCGCCTTAATAACATCTATCCCTCTGCGAACACCGCCATCCATCATTATTTCCAGTTTGTCTCCGACTGCACTAGCGATACCTGGCAGTACATCAATCGAACTTGCCGCACCGTCTAGTTGCCTTCCGCCATGGTTTGATACCACTATACCGTTTGCGCCACACCGGGCTGCCAGAAGCGCATCATCTGCACTCAGTATACCCTTTACGATAAGTGGTCCGTGCCACATCTCCCGAATCCACTTTAAATCGTCCCAACAAAATGACGGATACAGAAGCTGTTGGGCCCAGGCTGCTAGCGTAGAAACGCTTTTGCCTGGAGCTCCATCTATACCTGCGAGGTTCGCTAAGGTTACCGGCGAACCTGTTAGATGACGAATGCACCAACTGGGCTTTGTGACAACGTCAATAATATTCCTTAGATTTATTTTTGGTGGAAGCATCATTCCATTATAGAAATCCCTCTCCCTGCCTCCATTAACAGGCACATCAACCGTTACACACAACGCTTGATAGCTATTTTTACTAGCACGCTCGATGAGGTTTCCTATAACTTTCCTATCCTTCCAGGGGTATAGTTGGAACCATAACGGTGCGGTAGTACGATCTGCTATAGCTTCTATAGAGTGTGTAGACGCCGAACTCACGGTGAATATTGTTCCCAGTTCACCAGCAACGGAAGCAGCCATAATTTCGGCTTCGGGATGGATAATCCCAGGAAGACCCGTAGGTGAAAAGATTATCGGCGTGCGAACCTTTTCTCCGAAGATAGATACTGTTTGGTCCCTCGACCCTACGTCTCTAAGAACCCTTGGTATCATTTTGATATTCCTAAAGGAATCCATGTTATCGCGCAGGGTCACCTCGTCTTCTGAGCCTCCATCAATAAAGTCAAAGACCATTCTTGGAATTCGCTTCTTCGCGAGATACCTGAGATCTTCAATGGTTACACACTCATTCAGTGAGTTGATCGATGACTCTCTATTATTCAAATCTAATCCACTTAATATCGACTAATTAGAAAATTTCTGGGCTGCTGTAGCGATTACTCTACTGTGTATTGGCAACACTCAGTGATAATGGCGCCATGCTGTCTGCATCTATCCCAGCGTAATGTACTTTGGGAACATTTTTGGCCGCTCTTTCTTGTCCTGCTTCAAGTTTCTGGATTGCTTCTTCCTCATCGAAACACACAATGCTGCGGTCAGATACAACCTTGGTTCCAGCCACGTATACATCCCTCACAGACTGACTATTAGCGGAGAACACGAAATTCCGTAGTGGGTCTCGTGCAGGCCTCATTTCTGCAGTTGTTAGATCGACAATAGAAAAATCTGCACGACACCCTCCGCACAGTCGCCCTAGATCATTTCGTAGTAATGCTTTTGCCCCATTAATCGTTGCGGAGTTAAATACGTCTAGAGTTGAGGGGCTATCATCTGTCGAATCCAGCACACGACTTAAGTAGAGAGCTAATCTCATTTCTTCGATCATGTTCAGCTGCATCGTATCTGTACCTAAGGCAATGTTTACCCCTCTGTTTTGATATTTGCCAAAGCTGTGCAAAGCATCTCCCATCTCAGCAAATGACCTGGGGCAGTGGACTACAGATGCCCCCCTTTCCTGGATAAGCTCAAGGTCCCGCCTCACACAATCAGGGGTACTAGGATGAAGCTCGGTATATACTGCATGACCGAGAAGTGTATTGGGGCCAAGAGCACCAACCGAATCCAACCACTCAATGGGCGTCATGTCATACCTCTTGCGCATTTCCTCCACTTCAAAAAGTGCCTGTGACGCATGAGTTTGGAACGGAATCTCGCGGTCCAACGCTGCTTGATAGCTATCTCGAAACAAATCCTTTCCAGCCGTATCTACCTGAGCAATTCCCACCATCCCTCTCAGCAGTGAACTACTATGGCGTTCAGCGCGATCGATTATTTCTAACCCTCTCTCAAACTCTTTCCTTCCAGCTTCAATGTCCCATACCCATTTCATGTCCTGTCCATTAGATGTGGACCAGTATGCCTCTCTAGCCATTGGGCATGCGTAGGCCCTAATTCCACTATTGGCAAGAATGTCTAACCATTCATCACCCCAATCCCTATGGTTGCCACGAGGGAATGGGGTTGAGAGGTCCGCAAAGGTTGTACAGCCCGTTTTCAGAAGCTCTGCTATGCCTACTCTAGTGGCGGCAAGCATAGTTTCAACATCACCATCAAGAGGAAATATATATTCGGGACTGCCTGCAACCAGCCGTCCCATCATAGACATATCTTCATAGAATCCTTTGCCGGGAAGCTGGGCCCATGGATGCGTATGAAGACTGAGGAGACCCGGGATTACCATCGTATTTGAACCGTCGACAGTATAGTCTGCGCTCCCCGTATAGCTTTCTCCTACATAGAGTATTGTGTCCCCATTCATCACGAGGTCACCGTTCTTTATATACGTATGCTTCTGGTTGACCTCATCCCATGCGACCAACCACGAAATATTCCTTATCAACGTTGTGCTAGACATGCTCTTCTCGTTTTAGGATTGATATCGGGCTCTTCATTAAGCGCAGAAACTTCCTGAGAGCACTGTGAATCTACATCCCAATACTAGCACACGATCAATCATAGTCAACTAGTTACATATGAGATTTTAATATTGCTTTTGGAGGTGCCTGCTAGTGCATCGCATCTGTCGCTTAAGAGGTGCTGAAATCTACGTCCTGGCATTAAACTCACTGGCGGAGACTGCAGAAGCATTCCTTTTGCCTTATAAAAGATCAAGAACAAGATCACGGTAGGGCGGCACAATACGCAGCGGCGCTATCAAGCGGGACACCTTACCGGACCACATATGATAGCCTTTTTGGTGCAAGCGATCGCTCAGTACGAGGGCATCGGCAGAAGTCAGTTCTAGGTGCAGTCGGCCAAGCCGCTCATCTGGACCCTGTCGAGGATTCAAACTGGCTTTGGCCGATGATAAAACCTACCTCGGCCGATATTTGGCAGCTTGATTGGCTTGAAAGTCTAGGCATTCCGCAACGCTTCGCCATCGTCTGCTCGCCTCTCAGCACCTCAAGTGCCAACGTGGCTTCGAATTGCGGTTCGTGAGTACGGCGCGGACGTCTGACCATTCAAGTTCTATTATGTCGAGCAACACCATGCCCTGTGTCAGGCTGGGTAGTGTCCCGTCAAGTGGTGTAACTCCGGTCTCCAGTTTCATCGCTTCAGGCGGCCTCAGACTGTGGCAGTAGGTTGGCCTGGTCTTCCTTGCTCAGCACGCGCGCCAGCGTCTCCTGGCTCATGTAACGGCGCGTCA
>JAVKCL010000010.1:0-25748 GCA_040222775.1 Pseudomonadales bacterium | reverse complement strand
GACACCTTCAATGCCTTCCAACTCTTCTTCGATGCGAATGCATACGCCGAGTTCGGCCTCTTCCGGAGCAGCACCAAGATAAGGTACGTTGACGCTGATAACCGGTATGTCGATATCCGGAAAGGATTTTTTCGGCATGGTCGGCAGGCTCACCAGACCGGCCATAATGATCAGTCCCATCATCAGGTTGGCGGCGACATGGTTATTGCCAAACCAGGCGATGATCGGTTTCATGAGTCTATTCCCCCGGCTGTACGTACACGCATGCCTTCGATGGCGTTATTGACCGTCGACAGGCTGATGCGTTCACCAGCCTGGATACCGCTGGTCACATACACCTGCTCGCCCACATAACGCAGAACTTCGATGTCACGGAAACTCAGCGTTTCGTCCGCCCCAATCACATACACCTGGTTGTTGGCCTGAATGGCGGAACGGGGCAGTACATAGACATCATCTGCGCGGTTGCCAAAAATCTCGCCTTCAACAAACAGTCCGACGGCAAAGGGTGGGCGATTTTGCGTGCTGGCATAAGGATTTTCGACCTGAGCGATCACATTGATCATGCGCGTCTGAGCGTCAATCTCACCTTCGGTGCGCACGATGCGGCCTTCCCAGCTGTGCGACTTGCCGGCAAAGGTGGCGGTGAGACGCACCCGGGGTTGCTCTACGCCAGCCAGCTGCAGGCCATCCAGCGGCACATCGAGAAATTCGAGCTCATCGTCCGGCACCGGCAAGCGGACTTCCGCAATATCTGTGGCATAAAGCTTAGCCACCGGCACGCCGCGACTGACAAATTGCCCCACGTCAACGGTTTCACTGCGCACGCGACCGTCATAAGGCGCGGTGATGCGAGTGCGGGCACGATCACGCCGTGCCCGACTGAGCCTGGCGGTGGCCTCCTTGAGTCCGGCCTGGGCGGCGCGATAACGATTCAGCGAATCGTCAGCCTGGGTTTCGCTGGTCAGGTTGCGTTTGACCAGATCCCGCTGGCGGGCATGCGCCCGCTCAGCACTGGCCAGTTCGCTGCGCGCCGAGGCCAGTGCGGCTTCCGCCTGATCTACCGCCAGTTCATAGTCCAGCGGATCAATTTCCAGCAACACATCCCCCGCTTTAAAAAAGCCACCGGAAACCAGATTGGGGGAAATCCGCATCACCCGACCTGCCACCTCCGGAACCAGATCGCTTTCCGTGCGCGGCACCACCGTGCCATGTGCCTTAATGGTCAGTTGCACCGACTCAGGTTGCGCCTGCCAGGTGCGCACCAGCGGTGCATTGTCCGGTGGTGCCTGCTGCTCCAGCGTCGGGCCGGTAACGATGATCAAGCCCGCAAGCCCAAATCCACCCAGCACGATGACCAGGGGTACTACAATACGCTTCATCAGGCGTCCTTCTTCAATGGGTTAAATCCGGCCACCGCAAAATTGATCAGCGCCTGCAAACCGGCACGCAGACTGGCAGCCGAGGGGGTTTTACCCAGCGGCGCTTGCAGGCGCATCAGGTGGATCATGCCACCCACCAGAAAATGAAAATGCCAGGCGACCTGGTCTGCAGACGCACCACCCAGGGCGCTGGCCAGCGCACGCTGGTAGCGACTCGCCACATCGGTAAATTCAGCTTCAAGCAGTGGCTTGGTCAGCGACTCCGGCTCGCCAAACAGCCGTCCAATCAGGCGTGGCAGCCGCTCACGCAGTTCCGGGTCGCTGTCGCCTGCAGTGACGACGGGCGTCAGGAACGCTTCCACTATGGCGCGTACCGTCATTTTTTCGGGCTGCGCCTCAAGCGCATCCAGACCCGCCTGCCGGGCGAGATCGATGGGTTGTATGCGACGATGGAAGACTTCAGCCAAGAGGCCAAATTTGGAGCCAAAGTGATAGTGAGTGGCCGCCAGATTCACATCTGCGGCACTGGCGATGGCACGCAGAGACGTCGCGCTGTAACCGTGTTCGATGAACAGGTCCTCAGCAGCGTCCATAATCCGCTCCCGCGTACTGGCCGCGTTACTCGCCAGGCTGGCTCGAGTGCCCACAAAAGGCTCCAATTAATTCAAACGTTCGTTTGAATTTAGTGCAGAAACCGGGCTGAAGCAAGCACGTAATCACCCCTTTTCGGTCTACTGTTCCAGTTGTTGCAGGATGTCACGCACGATGTTGCCATCACGCTTTCGCAAACCGCCTACTTCAGAGGCCGATTGACCACGTGTTTCGATGTGCACCGTGTCCCAGAAGATGCCATCGCGATATTTGAAGCCTGCCACTTTATGCCAGGGTATCTCCTCTTCCCGCACCCACAGGCGGAACAAGCCAGGCGTTGAGACCGTGATCTTATCCGTCGAAAAATGAAGCTCCTGGGGTAACAGCCTGAAGCGCAACAACAGCGTCGGCAGAAGTTCTGCCTTGATGGTAAAGGGCTCTAGTTCGACCTGCTGGCGGGTCTGCTGGAATTCATGGCCACACCATTTGCACGCCTCGGCTTCTGCCCGACACATGGATGCACAGCGCGGACACCGTTGGCCCTCAATTCGTTCAGTACAGACCGCACACACCTGGGCAGCAGCCGGAATCTCGCTGAGGCATTCAGGACAGGACTTCATATAGGAACCACCTGGAAAGGGAAGAAATCAGACCAGTGTGGCATAATTCCCCGATCCCACGCGACTGAAACTCAGCCATGCCCGATAACGCCGCCTTCTGGGACAAGAAAGCCCAGGGTTACGCCCGCAGACCGGTAGCGGATAATGCGACCTACGAGAAAAAACTGGCGGAAACCCGGGAATTTCTGCAGCCACATATGCACATACTGGAGTTCGGCTGTGGTACCGGTACCACGGCAGTACATCATGCGCCCCATGTCGCCCATGTGGATGCCATCGATATAGCGGAAAACATGCTGCAGATCGGCAGGCAACGGGCCACGGAAGCGGGTGTTACAAACATCACCTTCAGCCGCGGCACCCTGGCAGAATTCGCCGCGCAGGATGCAAGCCTGGATGCGGTTTTAGGTCTCAACGTACTGCATCTGCTACCCGACCGGACCGCAACACTTGCCGAAGTGGCCCGTATCCTCAAGCCCGGCGGTATCTTTGTCAGCAGCACGGCCTGCCTGGCGGGTTCAAAACTCCGTTTCATCAAACTGATTGCACCGCTGGCAAAATGGCTGGGACTGATGCCCGATGTATTTGTCTTCAGCGAAGACGAATATACCGCCGAAGTCTCTGCTGCAGGCTTTGCCATCGAGCGACAATGGCATCATGGCACGGACGATATTTCCGTATTCATGATCGCGCGTAAAATATAGTCAGTCCACGTTCGCTGCCAGTTTTTTGAGCAGCGTTTGAGTGTCTGCCATGCTGATACAGGCATCGGTGATGCTCTGGCCATAGACCAGCGACTCACTGAGGTCCTGGCGACCTGACTTCAAGTGGCTTTCCAGCATGATGCCACGGATGGCGGTTTGACCCGCCGCACGATCGGCCACCACTGTCTCGGCAACCTCAATCTGGCGCTCATGCTGCTTGGCGCTGTTGGCGTGACTGCAATCGATGAGCAGGCCGGTGGGGAGGTGTTGGCCCGCTAACAAGGCCACCGCATCGCGTACCGCCGCCGGGTGATAGTTCGGCTGCGGCCCACCGCGCAATACCAGATGACTGTCCGGGTTACCGCGAGTTTCGAGAATGGCCGGCGCACCTTCCTTGGTCAATGACGGAAAGAGATGCCGAGCACGGGCTGCCTGAATGGCGTCCACGGCCACCTGAACATCACCATCCGTGCGATTCTTAAAGCCTACCGGCATAGACAAACCTGAGGCCAGCTGACGGTGGATCTGGCTTTCTACCGTGCGCGCCCCCACCGCGCCCCAGGAAATCATGTCGGTGTAGTACTGGCCAAAGGTGGTA
Source organism: Pseudomonadales bacterium (assembly GCA_040222775.1). Lineage (GTDB taxonomy): Bacteria > Pseudomonadota > Gammaproteobacteria > Pseudomonadales > Azotimanducaceae > UBA4421. The sequence continues at coordinate 21,853 of JAVKCL010000010.1, read as the reverse complement.
TCCAGAAACTCAGTGGCCGACGGCAAGCCGATTTCCGTCACCTGACAGAGCAGCGCACGCGCAGCGCGCAGGCCCTCGTTAATGCGATAGCTTTCGTCCAGCCGGGGATCGTTGATGAGGCCTTTCCAACCCACCGTGGTGCGCGGTTTTTCGAAGTACACACGCATCACCAGGAACAACCGATCTGCGACCTGAGCCGCAAGTTCCGCCAGGTGTTCGGCGTACTCAACCGCCGCGCGTGGATCGTGAATGGAACACGGTCCGACGATTACCAGCAGGCGTTCGTCAGTGCCATTGATGATCGACTGGACCACCTGCCGGTGACGGCTTACCTGGTCGCTCAATTGCTCACTCAACGGCAGCTCTTCAGCGAGCACCGCCGGTGAAATCAGCGGATGAGTGGCGTCGATGCGCAGGTTGTCAGTTTGCATGGTGGGCTTTTATCTCAGTCTGTCTTAGTCGAGGCCAGCGCATCCAACGCGCGCTGCCGCGTGGTCTTCAAATCGACGATGGGGCGCGGGTAGTTTACGCCCAACTTCACATTGGCCGCCTGCAATACGTCGTCAGGCGCATCGTACGGACGATGCAGGTACTTGTCAGGCAGTTGGCTCAGCTCCGGCACATACTGGCGAGTGTAAGCGCCATCGGCATCAAATTTTTCGCCCTGCGTGACCGGATTAAAAATACGAAAATAGGGTGCTGCATCAGCCCCACAGCCCGCCACCCACTGCCAGCTGGCACTGTTGTTGGCCAGGTCTGCATCCACCAGACAATCCCAGAACCAGCGCGCACCCACGCGCCAGTCGACCAGCAGATTTTTAACCAGAAACGAAGCAACAATCATACGCACGCGGTTGTGCATATAACCGGTCTGCCACAGCTCGCGCATGCCTGCATCCACAATCGGGTAGCCGGTCTGGCCCTGCTGCCAATGCTCAAGATGCTCGGACTCGCTCCACCACGGAAATTTTTCGAATTTATCCTGCAGGCACTGATCGGGTAGCTCGGGGAAGTGGTAGAGCTGCAGATGCGAAAAGTCACGCCAGCCCAGCTGGGTCACAAAACGATCAACGTCGCTGTTGTCACCAGCCCGCAACGCCGCGTGCCAGGCTGTGTTAGGTGAAATTTCACCAAAATGCAGGTGCGGCGAAAGCCGGGATACGCCTTCAGCGGCTGGTATGTCGCGGGCGGAGGCATAGCCCTTGATACGTTCCCTGAGAAATTTCGCCAGAACCGTGTTGGCCGCCTCTTCACCCACCGACCAATCCGCAAGCAGCCCTTGGTCCCAGCGCACCTCCGGCAGCAGCGCCAGTGCTGCGATGTCGGTCTCGTCAGTCCGTTGCCCGAGACACTTCAGATCCGGGAGTCCCAGCGGTTCACGAGGCTGATTGCTGGCCGCCCGACAGTTCTTGAAGTAAGGCGTAAATACCCGATAAGGCGTGCCATCTGCTTTCAGCGCCTGCCAGGGTTCCCACAACAATGATCCGTTGTGGCTTTCTGCGTGCACGTCAGCTTGTTGCAGTGACTGTTTGATGTCTGCATCACGCTCAGTATGCCAAGGTTCGTAACAGCGGTTCCAGAAGACCGCAGAAATCTGATGTGTTTCGATCAGCTCTATGAGAATGGTGCGCGGGTCACCGGCGAACACCTGCAGATGCCCGCCCAGAGATGTATTCAGAGCCAGCAGCGAGTGATGCAGCCAACAGCGACTGGCAGCCCCGGGTGCCCAAGGTCCGGCATTGACCTCGTCCAGAATGTACACCGGCAGCACCTGACCCCAATCCGCTGCAGCAGATAGCGCGGGATTGTCTGCCAGGCGCAAATCCTGTCTGAACCAATGGATGGCTTGCTGCTCAGCGATGGGTTGCTTACTCCTTTTTCGAATCTTCCGATGCACCGACCCGACGCAAGGCATCGCGCACAATCAGTACATGAAAGGGCATGATGGTCGCGAGGTAAAGTCGGCCACCGACATTATGGGGATGCACCCAGGTGGCCAGAAAAATGAAGCCCGCTTCAGCCAACACCGAAATGCGGAAATCCAGGTGCTTGTCGTTGAAACCAGCAATCAGTTCGCTGTCGCTCTCGCTTTGCAGAGGGAAGATGCCAATCTTCTCGGCCGTAGATTCACCTTCGCCCGCCAGACCAAACGGCGCCACCAGCACATTGCGCAACCATAACAGCGCCCGCGTCCAGGCAGGGAATGTCAGCGCGATCTCTGCCGCCTGACGCGGGGACAGGGTCGAAGCGACCGCATAACAGTCGAGAAAGTCGTCTGGACTGACCCGGCTGTGCAGTTGGCTGACAGGTGGGAGCGAAGTTGAGCGAACGTTTCGGATAACTGGGGCTGCGCTTTTGCAAAGCGCTACATTGGACCAGTTTAGCGGCAAATGCGCCAGTGAGATTCGGTGTAAGAGCGCACCAACCTGCTGCCAAACCCCGGAAAATAACTGCTTCTTATATCCCCAGCTGGCAGCTAAGATCGGTGCACGCTCAAAAATAAACTCGGACGCTAGATCCATGAGTGGACAATATCCGCTGCGAGAAAAGCGCAAGCACGCCACGCGCCAGGCCATCAAAGAAGCGGCACTGCGTCTTTTCGCCGAACAGGGATACGACGCAACCACCGTAGAAAATATTGCAGAAGCCGCCGACCTGCATCTGCAGACCCTGTACCGGCATTTCACTTCCAAGGCGGAACTGGCCGCTTCAATCGATCGGGACCTGTACCTGCGTTTCGCTGCACAATTCGCATCGCGCACAGCGCCGACCCTGATCTTCTGGCGCGACTGGGTCGAACAGACCAGTGCGGAAATGGCGCGCGAAGGTAGTCATTACCGCAAGTCCATTCTGAATCTGTTCGCGGCACCCAACCTGGTCACCAGTTTTCTGGACACCTGGTTTCAGTACCAGCAGCTATTGAGTGAAGCGTTGGCAGTCGATATGCAAGTTGATCTGGAGGAAGACCCCAGACCGATGCTGATTGCGGCCATGTTATGGGGCGGTCAACTGCTCACGCTGCGTCGCTGGATTGATTCCAAGGGTGAGCGGGACTTCAAGGCAGACAGCCTCAAGATCGTAGATACGGTAATCGAGCAATTCGGCGATATTGCCGGGTTGAGCGAGGAAAGGCGCCACCCCCAAAGCCCGGGGATTCAGTGAGCTAAGGGGGCAGCATATAACCGGGTTACGGTTAACGGTTAAAGTTATAGGTCAACTCCAGGCCGAACACGCGCGGTTCTGACACCTGTGCGGTACGTCGGTAGCCGGTGTCTGAGCCGGAACGCAGAATCTGGCGGATTCCGATCTCATCAAACACATTGTTGACGAAGGCCGACACAATCCAGCTTTCGGTCGCGCTGGTCCAGGTGGAGCGCAGGTCCAGGCGCGCGTATGCAGGCGCTCGATCGAGCTCGTCCTGGAAGGCGGAGAAATAGACATCGTCCAGCCAGCTGTAACTGCCCAGCACATCGATTGAGCCATTATCTCCCAGATGCCAGTTGTAACTGGCATAGGCGCTGGCCTTCATCTCCGGAATGCGTGGCAACGGATTGCCCTTAACATCGCGAACGCGATCCGGGTTGTTCAGACCGTTATAGATAGCACCCGGAATGGTCGGGTCAGCACCGTCTACCACCAGGAACGACTCGGAGTATTCCGTGTCCGTGTAGCTGAAGTTAGCGCCCAGTGTCAGGCTGTCGTTCACCAGCCACAGTGCGTCAAACTCAAAGCCCCATACTTCTGCACCAGGTGCGGCCTGTACCGACGAGGTGGAGTCCACCACCGCACAGGAGCTGTTCAGGTCTTCCGGCGTATCGCCCGGCGTGTTACCCGCAGGACATGCTTCCTCGGTGAAAGTATGGATCGTCTCATAGTCGTAATAGTAAGCAGAGGCGTTAACCTGCAGTGAGTTGTCCAGGAAACGGCTCTTGTAGCCCAGCTCATAAGCGATCAGTTCCTCAGGATCGTACTCAGGCGTCTGGCTGAAGAAGGCGAGATTGAAACCACCTGACCGATAGCCGGTGGTGACGTTGGCATACAACAGCGTATCGTCAGTCACATTCCAATCCAGGTTGATCCGCCAGGTGACTTTTTCATCCTTGCGGCTCAGTTCACGGAAGGCACCAAACTGAATCGGCACACCGCCCAGCCAGGGGTCAACCACACCGGTGGGTTGCAGTGTGGCCGGATCAATGGCGCCACGCAGGATATTGATCGTTGCCAGATTGAGGCCTACCGCTGTTGCCGGCGTCATACTTTCGGTATAGCGGGCCAGGTTTTCTTCGCCCTGCACATCGTCATAGGCATAACGCACACCTACCGTCAGAGTAAAGGCTTCATCGATATCCCATACCCCCTGGGTATAGGCGGCAAAGGCTTCACGTTCTGTTTTGTTGGTGGAATGCAGGTCTGAACCCAGGGTCACGATACCGTGCGGAATGCTGCCCAGGGAGGCATCGCCCAGCCAGGGGCCGGTGACGATGGTGAAAGCACCTTCGGGCGCACCCGCAGCTTGTGCCGCATTTTTAGCCGAATTAACGTCGATCAACTGGGTACCGGCCAGAAAAGTCAGCGCCGGATCACCTGGGACCGCGCCGGGCGCGACCGTGGCTAAGATGTTGTCGATCGCCCAGGTCGGATCAGTAAATTGATTGGCACCCGTAGACGAGAAGTAGTCGTAGCGCTGATCAATGGTTGAATCGTAGAAAAAGATCCCCGAGGTGAAAGAAACTGACGGGCCTACGTCCCAGAACAACTGCAGTTCGTGAGAGACATATTCGGCTTCATGGTTAACGTAGAACTGGCGGTCGTTAACCAGTGAGGCGGTGGACTCATCGTCAGTGATACGTTCATACAGCAGATCGTTATAGCCGAAGATGTATTTGAACGACATGCTGTCGCTGATGTCCCAGTTGAATTCTGCCTGCACAGCGCGTTGATCAAACAGCTCAACATTGTGGCCATTGGTGAAGGCACAGAGGTCATCGCCATCAATGTCTTCCTTATCATCAAACAGACACTGCCGCTCATCCAGAGCCAGACCCTGGCCGTAGTTGCGCACATGGCTGCCCGGATCCACACCAGGACGAACACGCTGTGCGCTGATATCCGCACCGGTCACCGGGTTGGTATAGGTCAGGACCGGCTGCGTCGGGTCCAGGAAGTCGTCGGCCAGCGGATTAACCTGAGTCGGATCCACATCGCGTACCCGGTGACTGAAGACATCGTAATTGCGGGTGGTGTCGTTACCAGGCAAGACAGTATTTTCGCCTGCCAGCACAATCAGACCACCACCGTCAGCACCACCAAAGGTACGATCCACATCGGCCCGGTTGGCACGGACGCTGAAAGACATGCTGTCGTTGATCAGCCACTCGAATTGCAGAGCCAGGTTCTGTTCATCCCCACTGTCCAGGTCAGTACCGAAATCGCTTTCTTCATCGACCCAGCCATCATGACGTCGCTTGGAATAGGTCAGCCGCGAATTGAGCACGCCATCTATCAGAGGACCGGACACCATGCCGTACAAGTCTTCGGTGCCGTAGCTGCCAAGAATCGTTTTCAGCGAAGCTTCAAACTCATCAGTAGGTTTTTTATACAGAAAGTTCATGGCACCACCGACGGCATTACGGCCATACAGCGTGCCCTGCGGGCCGCGCAGTACTTCGATGCGGTCGATGTCCCAGAAAGAACCGATGGTGGCGGTATACAGGTCTTCCGAATACACACCGTTCATGTAGGTTGAAACACCCGGATCACCGCCCAGGTTACGGAACGCCCGGCCGATACCGCGTATGGCGGAGTCGTAGGGCTGAATGGTGGTGGCGGGTACCACGTTCTGCAGATCAGACTGATTGCGGATACCGAAATCGTCCAGCATTTCGCCGGTAAAGGCGGTTATAGAGATAGAAGTGTCGGAAATGGACGCCTCTTTACGCTCGGCTGTGACGATTACCTCTTCAATCTGAGCCGCCTGTAGCGGCATTGCACTGCTGACAACAGCGAACAAAAAGGCGGTCGCAAACCACTTGAAACGCGTTGAACGCATGAAAAATCCCCTCAACAGCTAAAATAAGGCGCGAAGGGTACATAAATGTAACCAACTATATCAATGTATTTTTCTATGCGTTTCCTTTATATGCTTATACCTACCGTGTTCGTGCACCGCTGACTGCCCATGGGGGCCACAACAGCGAACTGCAACCGTGCACGTTTCACACTTTTTTACACCCTTTGGGCACACATCAACCCCGTGTGCTTTGCTTAAGTAACGCTAGACAGAATAAGCACTCGTTAAGAGGCGGACCAACCGGTCTGCACCCGAATTAAGGCGTAGATCAGTAAACATGGCCCCCAGCAGCGAATCACAAGCCCAACTCTATCGCGTCTTCGCGTTGTTCAGCGCGGTCATTCTGTTGCTCTTCAGAGGCTTACTGATGGACGCCGAGCCAGGCAGCGTACGCAGCAACATCATGCCGCTGGCGGCCACCTTTATGGCTGGTTGTTATCTGGTCTGGTTGGCCAGCAGCTACTTTTTTTCTCACGTTTACCGACACATTGGCGAGTGGTTTCTCCTACCCAGTGCCTTGCTGGTGGTACACGGCTGTCTCGATGTGGCTACCGCAGATTTTTCCCGCGAGTCGATCGCTGGCGTGCTGGTCATGGTTGTCCTGCACGGTCTGGTATTACACCGGCCCAGGCTGATCTGGATCTGGTGCGGCATCAATGCGCTGGCCACAATGGCCCTGGTTGCCTCCAACATCGCCCATCCGCAAATCGCGATCTACGCCACTGCACTGGGAATTGCGATTCCCTTCATGGGTGTACTGGCCGGCATGCGACTGAGTATTGCCAGATCAGACCGACGCCACGCGCACTTTACCCAGACGGTATTTGACCACTCTCCGGACTTACTGCTGTACGGCTCGTTCACGACAGGAGAAGTGTTCTCCGCCAACAAGGCTGCGGAGCGCATGTTTGCCACCACAGATTGGCGCCAGTTGGCGGAACTGATCCGCTCAGCCTATCTGGCCAACCACCCGGGCGAAGACCCCCGTGAGCTGTTGGTCAAGGCCTTTACCGGTGAGCAGTACGTGGAAACCGTGGAATTCGAGAGCGCCAACGGACGCAGGTTCTGGGGCAATATGGCCATGGGGCGACTGGGCGTACAGGAAGACACCATCATGGTGCGCGTGACCGACGTCACCGAACTGCGGGAACAGAACCAGGCCTTGATAGAAGCACGGGACGCCGCGGAGCACGCCATGGCGGTGCGCACCCGGTTTCTGGCCAATATGAGTCACGAAATCCGTACGCCGATGAACGGCGTGATCGGCATGACTTCGTTGCTGTTGAACACCAGGGTCACACCAGAGCAGGCCAGCTACGTTGAAACCATACGTTCCAGCGGCGAATCACTGCTGAGCATTATCAACGACATTCTCGACTTCTCCAAAATCGAAGCGGGACATGTCGAACTGGAACATCAGGTGTTTGATCTGGAGCATTGTACCGCTGATGCGTTGGACATCGTGTCAACCCTGGCTGCCAACAAAGGTCTGGAACTGGTGTTGGATCTGCAGACCACAGAATCGCTGCAGGTACGCGGCGACATGCAACGTCTGCGTCAGGTGCTGGTCAATCTGTTGTCCAACGCCATCAAATTTACTGAACGGGGTGAGGTGATACTGCGGGTGCGCTGCTCCGACCCACCGGCAGAAGCGTCTGAAACAAGTCCCCTCACGCTCTGTTTCGAAGTTCAGGATTCGGGCATAGGCATCGCTGCTGATGCCATTCCACGACTGTTTCAGGCGTTCACTCAGGCTGATGCCTCTACCACCCGTCGCTATGGCGGCACCGGCCTGGGTTTGTCCATCTGCAAGTCTCTGGTCAACCTGATGGGTGGCGACATCAGCGTCGATAGCCGCGAAGGTGAAGGATCCACCTTCAGTTTCAACGTAAACGTCCACTTTGTTGCGCGGACGTCTGTTGCCTCCCTGGATCTGGCTGGTAAAAAAATCTTCGCGGTGGACGACAACGAAACCAACCGCACAGTGCTGGCCGGCATTCTCAGTCACCTGGGCGTGGCGGCGCAAACCTTTGCCAGTGCCAAAGAACTGATCAACGCTCTGCGTCATAGCCAGCCCGATCTGATCATCTCGGACATGGCCATGCCGGATATGGATGGGGCTCAGTTATTTGCCGCTCTGCAAAACGAGCATGACAATCTGCCACCGGTCATTCTGCTGACCAGCCTGGACCAGAGCACCTCAGACTGGCAACCCTTCGCCCGCGTGCTGCGCAAACCCGTGCGCCCATCTGATCTGCGCGAAGCGCTGACCTATACCTTGCTCAATTCAGCCACCGAACCTTCTTCCATTGGGTCGGGTACGGCGAATACACAATTGGAGGAACTGCGAGGACAAACTGTGCTGGTGGCTGAAGACAACGTGGTGAATCAGAAAGTTGCGCGCAACATGCTTAACAAGCTGGGGGTCGAGGTGGACATTGCCGCCGATGGACGGGAGGCAGTAGATATGATGCAACAGCGGGGCTATGAGCTGATTTTCATGGACATGCAGATGCCGGAACTGGACGGCATAGCGGCCACGCGGGAAATTCGCGCCGGACAGTTCGAGCAACAACCTTATATCATTGCCATGACGGCCAATGCCTTAGCCGAAGACCGCCAGGCTTGTCTCGACAGCGGCATGAATGACTTCGTCTCCAAGCCGGTTCGCATGCAGGATCTGCGTCAGAGCCTGGAGCGCGCCTGCAGGCCGATCGAGCAACTCAGGTAACAACATCCGGTTTGTCCCGTCCCGTCAGGGTACGAATGCCTGCCAGCTCATCAGCTGCCGCCAGCACCGGTTTAAGTACGCTTTGCGGAGCGGCATTGAGCATCGACGCCATCTGCACATGCAGGTCGGCATATACCCTCAGCGTCGCGCCCGAGGTGCCCGTACCTGACAAACGATAGACGACTCGTGCGCCGTTGGCGAAATGGACACGTACGCCCTGCCCGGTTGCCGTACTGCCATCCACCGGGTCCTGATAGTGAAAATCATCCGCCGTCGCGACGGCCAATCCAGCCACCTTGTGCCCGGCAAGTGTGGGCAATCGTTCGGCCAGCCGCCCCATCAACTGTTCGGCACTTGAAGAATCTATGCCCTCATAGTCATGACGGGTGAAATAGTCACGGCCGAAGCGCTGCCAGTGATCACGCACAATCTCGTGCGCCGGCTTGTTCAAGTCGGCCATGATGTTGAGCCAGAAGAGGACCGCCCAGAGCCCGTCTTTTTCCCGCACATGGCTGGATCCAGTGCCAAAACTCTCTTCCCCGCATAGGGTGATCCGCTCAGCATCCATCAGGTTACCGAAGTACTTCCAACCCGTCGGGGTCTCGAAACAGGGAATGTGCAGTTCGTCAGCCACCCGATCCAGCGCGCGGCTGGTGGGCATGGAGCGGGCCACACCGGCCAGCCCGGCCCGATAGCCTGGCACGGATCGCGCATGCGCCGCCAGTACCGCAACCGAATCACAGGGATTAATGTAGAAACCACGTCCCATGACCATGTTGCGATCACCGTCGCCATCCGACGCTGCGCCAAAATCGGTGCGCCCGCCTTCGCTGTTCATCAATGCCACCAGTTCTCTGGCGTGCACCAGATTCGGGTCGGGATGGCCACCGCCGAAATCTTCCAGCGGTTCACCGCGAATCACTGTCCCGGGTTCTGCACCCAGGCGTTGTTCCAGAATGTCGACCGCATAGGGGCCGGTCACGGCATACATGGCATCGAAACACATACGGAAGTCGGGTTTACGCAGCAGCTCAGACAGGCGGTCAAAATCGAACAGCGAGGACATCAACTCAACGTAATCGACCACCGGATCAATCACCTCGATGCGCGTGCCATTGAGTTCGCTGACGCCGATTCGGCCCAAATCAATCGTTTCGGCTTCGGCAATGCGGTAAGCGCTGATGCGCTGACTTTCGGCAAAGATTCGATCGGTGACTTCCTGAGTTGCGGGTCCGCCATTCGCACCGTTGAACTTCACCCCGAAATCGCCACTCGGGCCACCCGGATTATGACTGGCGGACAGAATAATGGCGCCGGCGGCCTGATACTTACGCACCACGCAGGAGGCTGCTGGCGTGGAAAGAATGCCATCGCAACCGACCAGCAGGCGGGCAAAGCCATTAGCAGCCGCCATCCTGATGATGATCGCCAATGCTTCTCTGTTGTAGTGCCGCCCATCACCACCCAGCACCAGGGTCTGGCCAGACGGGTTGCCCATGGCATTGAAAATGGACTGTACAAAATTTTCCAGATAGTGGAGTTGTTTAAACTCAGGGACTTTCTTGCGCAGACCGGAGGTGCCGGGACGCTGATCGTCGAACGGTGTGGTGCTTACTTGTTTTACTGTCATCAGGTTTCCCTTGGGGTTCTGGCAATCCAGGTCATGAGCCTGGTCTGCGGTCGATTCATTGCATTAAGTGCATTGCGTCCAACAACCGTTTTAACTTGACCATATGCGTTGCACTCACGGGCAACCGGTTACCCGCCAGGATCACTGCGCGACCATCCAGGCCGGTAATATGATGTTGATTAACGGCGTGGCTGCGGTGTATGCGAATAAAAGGTGGGCTGGGCACGCGCGCCAGCCAGGCGGTGAGCGGACCCAACGTATAATATCGTGCCTCGAGCGTGTTAATGACGACGTAGTCCCCATCGGCCGAAAAAGAAACAACATCCCGGCTGGGTACGTATTCACGCCGACCGCGATCCACCGGAATACTGAGGATGGTACTGTCGCCACGCGCCCGCAGCGCAATCCGCGCGCGTTCGATAGCGGTGCTGAAGCGTTCGAAGGTAAAGGGTTTCACCAGGTAGTCGGCGACCCCATGATTAAACCCCTCCAGCGCTCGCTCTCCAAATGCCGTGGTGACAATCACCACCGGCGGTGTTTCACGCTGGGCCAGAAAGTCGAAGCCATCCTGTTGTGGGAGGCCGAGATCAAGCAGCAACAGGTCGACGGCCTGCCGGTCGAGGGCCTGGGCTGCCTCTGCCGGTACGGCCGAACCACCAACCACCGTTAGGTCTTCCAGCCGCGCCAGATAGTTTTCCATCACTCGACGTGCCGGTGCCTGGTCTTCGAGGATATAGCAACGCAGGGTCACGCCGGCGCACCCTCTACGGTCAGCTCGGCCCGATAAGTATCACCACAGGCTGTCAGCGTCAGTGTGTGGCGGTTCGGGTAGGCCAGCTTGAGACGGTCCTGCAGATTCTCCAGGCCAATGCCTCTGCCACCTGCGGCCTGGACGGTCTGATCGAAAGGGTTCTCACTGACAAAACTGATACGCTGATCGCGGGCACACAGCTGGAAGCTGATCTTCAGTGGATTTTCATACGCGACCGCACTGCCATGTTTGAAGGCATTTTCAACCAGCGGCAGCAACAGCAGCGGCGCAATCTGATGCTCCGCAGGCACGCCTTCGACCTGAAAGTCGATCTGCACCCGCTCGCCGAGCGCCACTTCCTGCAGCGCAAAGTAAGACTCCAGCAACTCAACTTCCCGCGCCAGTGATGCAGACGGATCTTCTGTTTCATAGAGCGAGTAACGCAGAATATTGGCCAGCATCATGACCTGATCCGGAGCGCGCGGATCCTGTTCCAGGCACAAAGCATACAAGTTGTTTAGATTATTCAATACGATATGTGGATTCAGCTGTTGCTTGAGCGTAGCCAGTTCTGCCGCCTTGCGCAGCTCACCCACCTGGCGCAGGCGCCGCTGATAGTCGAGGTTATCGAACAGCGCCACGATTGCGGCGATCGAAAACGCTGACACCAGACCATTGATATAACCCCAACGGGAGATACCCAGACGCGGATCACCCGCAGGAAGAAACAGTGGATCCAGAACCACTTCATTCAGCGTCCCGCACAGCGCCACACCAACCAGACAGAACAGCGCGAACAGTGCGTAGCGCTCACGGTAAAGCAGCCTGGGTAACGCATAAAAAACCAGCAGCGCACCCAATACCGCACCGCAGGCTGCATCGCCCAGCTCGCTGACCGACAACGACAGCTCGCGCTCAGCCAGGGTCGCCACCAGCAGGTAGGAGGCAACGGCGATGGTGAACAGTAGTGTGCGGTTGTAGGGAAACAGATTAATGAAGGCCTCCAGAGCATCTCGCCAGTTAGCAACTGTGCCCGCGGCACAGTAGCACGGTATCCAGGTCTGCCAAGTGAAACTCGATGAAACCCCCGCCTGCTTCGACGAATCGCGCGCCATCGGGCATTCAACGAACAAGCAGCACATTTCATCGAATATTCCTTGTTCCAGCCATGTGATCACGCCAGATTAGCCATTCCTTCATCTGAGACGGGCATGTGTATCGCAGTTTGAAAATGCCTGACCGCACAGTCGCACTGATCGTCAGCTGTCTGCTGCTGGCCACCGCCTGCGGTACGGGAGATACCCCGGCGCCGCGGCGCGCCGACGCCAAGGTGGCCGTGGTAGCCCACGCAGTTGAACTTCGCCGCGAGGTATTACGGATTGAGGCGGTCGGCACCTCACGTGCTCGACGCACCGCACAGATTTACCCGAAAACCGGCGGCGAAGTGGTCGAAGTGCTGTTCAACTCCGGTGATCATGTCGACGCGGGCGCTGCCTTGTTGCGTCTGGAGTCAAACGAGCAGGAACTGGCCGTGCGCTTAGCCCGGGTAGAGGTGCAGAACGCCGAACAACTGCTGGCACGCTATCGTCGCATCGAAGGCACCGGGGCGGTTTCAGACAGTCAGATCGATGAAGCACAGACCGCGGTGGACGCCGCACGCATCGCCCTGGACCAGGCCGAACTGGCGCTGGCAGAGCGTACCGTTCACGCGCCGTTCAGTGGTCACCTGGGCCTGACCCACATCGACCCCGGTGCGCGCATCACCAGCAGCACCCCCATTACGCAACTGGACGATCGGGAAGTGTTATTCGTCGACTTTCTGACACCCGAAGAGGTCTTCGAACGCATCAGGATCGATGGCGAACTTACCGTGGCACCATTTGCCGACGCCGGCAGCGAACTCACCGCGCGGGTAGTCGGCATCGACAATCACATTGACGCCAGTAACCGCGCTTTTACCGTGCGTGCGCAGTTGGACAACAGCAACGATCGACTGCGTCCTGGCATGAGTTTCAGGATCTATCTCAACTTCCCGGGTACGGCCTATCCCGCGGTCCCGGAAGCCGCTGTGCTGTGGGGCACTGACGGTCCGTACCTGTGGCGTCTGAATGGTGACCGGGTCAGGCGCGCAAACGTGGAAATTGTGGCCCGTGAAGCGGGCCATGTACTGGTGCGTGGCGATCTTGAGGCGGGCACAGAGATCGTCCTGGAAGGAATACAGAAAGTGCGCGACGGCACTCTCATTACCCGCCTCGATCCAGCCGCCAGCCTGCCTTTCGCACCTGCACCCGACAACCTGATCGGTGGCAGCGAATGAACCACGACGGTACAGATTTACCTGCTCTGTCTGTGAAACGTCCACTGCTGGTGGCCGTGCTTAACATCCTCATCATCGTAGCTGGACTGGCCGCAGTGCTGGGTATTGAAGTGCGCGAGTTACCGGATGTCGATCGACCCGTGGTATCCGTGCGCGCGGTGCTGCCTGGTGCCGCCCCGGAAACCATCGACGCCGAGGTCACCAGCATTATCGAAGGCGCGGTCGCACGGGTGTCCGGGGTGCGTGATATCCGCTCCTCCAGCGAAGAAAATTCCATGCGCCTGCGGGCAGAGTTTGACCCCGGCACCAATCTCGATACCGCCGCTGCGGATGTGCGTGAGGCAGTCAGTCAGATCGTCCGCGACCTGCCCGAACGATTGGAACAGCTGGTGGTGAACAAAGCGGACGGCGACGCCGAGCCCATTATCCAGCTGGCTGTAGTGAGCAGCGAGTTAGCTGAGCATGATCTGAGCACGGTGGTAGAAAACGACCTCATCCCGGAACTGATTTCCATACCCGGCGTGGCCGCAGTAGATGCCTTTGGCGCACGCGAGCGTCAACTGCGGGTGGTGCTCGATCCACCCCGTTTGAGCCGCTTCGGCCTGACTGTTACCGATGTGGCCGATGTGCTTGAGAACGCTTCGTTTGACGAACCGGTGGGCAGTTTCCGCTCGACAGATCACCAGTTCATCGTGCGCACCCAGGCGCATGCAGCGACACCGGAACTGATCAAAGAAGTCATCGTCGCCGGCTCAACCCGGGTGGGCGATGTCGCGGACGTGTTCTTTGCTCCTGCAGATGCGCAGAATTTCGTGCGCCTGGATGGTCGCGCCATGATCGGCCTCGGTGTCGTACGTCAGGCCCAATCCAACACCATTGAGATTTCGGCTGCAGTCCGCGACAAAGTTGAGCGTCTCAATGCGCGGTTTGATGAGTTGGAGATCCGCGTGACATCGGACGATGCGGTTTTCATCAGTTCCTCCGTCTCGCAGGTGGTCATGAGTCTGCTGATTACGGTCATGATCGTGGTGACGACCATCTGGTTGTTCTTCGGCAACTGGCGCGCGACGCTGGCGCCCAGCGCCACCATACCTATTGCGCTGGTGGGGGCCATCGCCGGCATCTGGGCTTTTGGCTTCTCTATCAACCTGTTGACCCTGCTGGCGCTGGTGCTGGCTACCGGGTTGATTGTCGATGACGCCATCGTGGTACTGGAAAACGTACAACGCCTGCAGGCGCGGGGTGTCACCGCACGGGTTGCTGCGGTACTGGGCACACGACAGGTGTTTTTTGCCGTGGTGTCGACTACTGCGGTGCTGGTATCGGTTTTTCTGCCTATTTCGTTCATGCCTTCCACCACCGGGCGCATGTTTCGCGAGTTCGGCTTCACTCTGGCGCTGGCGGTGGTGGTGTCCTCCTTTGTCGCGCTTACCATCGTGCCGGCATTGGCGGCGCGGCTGAATCTAAAACGCGACAGCACGTCTGCCGAGGGCGGTATTGTGGGTAACTTCGTCAGCCAGCAATACGCGCGGGTGCTGCAAACGCTGTTGACCCATCCCTGGCTCGGCGCAGGCGTCGCCATTGCCATCTTTATTGGCGCCATTGGACTCGCGACACAAATGGACCAGGAGATCCTGCCGGATGAGGATCGCGGCCGTTTTCAGATTCGTGCCACCGGTCCAGATGGCGTCGGATTGGACTATGCAGACCGTCAGGCCGGGCAGATTGAGGCGCGTCTGATCCCGCTGCTGGAGTCCGGTGAAATCACCTCGCTGTTCACCATCGTCGGGCATCGTGACCCCAATCGGGTTGGCATCACCGCGCCGCTGGCTCCCTGGTCAGAGCGGGATCGCAGTCAGGCAGAAATCATGTCCGAGGTGGCACAGACGCTGACGGACATTCCCGGCTCACAGATTCGCGTCTACGGCCGCAGCAGTCTTGAATTTGGTCGGGGCGGCAGTGGTTCGGAACTGGAAGTCGCATTAACCGGACCCACCTATGCGGAAATCTACGCGGCTACCCGCGAGCTCGCTAATGCTGTTGAGACCCGTGGCGTAGTCCTGTCACAACCGGATATTTCCTATCAGCCCACCCAGCCGCAACTGTCAATTCGCATCAATCGCCGACGCGCAGCGGACCTGGGTGTACCGCTGGAAGAACTGGCCGCTACCCTGCGCGTCATGGTCGGCGGCGAAGACATTGTGGACCTGAATATCGACGATCGGGCCGTGCCGATTTTTCTGGTGTCCCGCAATGATGCCATCGTCGACCCGTCGGACCTCAGCAACCTGTATGTGCGCTCCAGAGACGATAAGCTGGTGCCGTTGTCGACCCTGACCCAGATCATCGAGGAAGGGGTGGCCGCCGAACTTGATCGCACTGAACAGCGACGAGCCATTGAAATCGATCTGGACGTGGCGCAAG
Source organism: Pseudomonadales bacterium (assembly GCA_040222775.1). GTDB lineage: Bacteria > Pseudomonadota > Gammaproteobacteria > Pseudomonadales > Azotimanducaceae > UBA4421. Next base: position 5,930 of record JAVKCL010000010.1, on the reverse strand, counting down.
GCGCCTCGCTGGCCGATGCCATGGCGGAAATCCAGACGCTGGCAGACGAAGTGTTGCCGGAAAATATCGATATGGTGTTCGAAGGGGATGCTTCCGCTTTGAGCGAGGCAGCCCAGGAGGCCCTGCTCACCTACGTCTTTGCCCTGGCGATCGTGTTTCTGGTGCTGGTGGCCCAGTTCGAAAGTCTCACCAGCCCGTTGGTTATCCTGTTGACAGTACCCTTCGGCATCGCCGCGGCAATCATCGCCATTTTCCTGTCCGGCGGCTCGCTTAACATTTATTCCCAGATTGGCCTGGTAATGCTCATCGGGCTGATGGCCAAGAACGGTATTCTGCTGGTCGAGTTTGCTGACCAGCTCAGATCCGCGGGGCGCACGGTACGGGAAGCGGTATTCGAGGCGGCGCAGAGACGTCTGCGACCCATCGCCATGACCCTGATTTCAACCGTGCTGGGCGCCCTGCCGCTGGTGCTGGCCAGCGGCGCAGGTGCTGAAGCGCGCAATGCGATCGGTTGGGTGGTGTTTGGCGGGCTCGGCCTGGCCGCGTTCTTCACCTTGTTTCTCAATCCGATCATCTATCTCGCGCTGGCTGGATTTGCCGCACCACGCTCGGCCAATGCTCAAGCACTGGCTGATGAGCTGGAGGCGGTAGACCAGAGCCTGCTTTACGATGGCGAACAGCGTTCCTGACATGTGGTACAACACGACACTCGGCTTGTTGCTGTTGCTGCTCAGCGGATGCGTTGCAGGCCCCGACTACGTGCCTCCCGATTTAGCTACGCCAGCAGGCTATCAACAATCCGAAGTGACAAATGAACATGCCGACCTGGACTGGTGGCAGGGATTTACCGATCCGGTATTGAATCGCCTGGTAGATACGGCAATGAGCGGTAACCTTGATCTAGGTGCAGCCCAGGCCAGTCTGGCAGCGCTGGAAGCAGCCGTGCGAGCTGAGCGCTCGGACTTCTGGCCGAGTGTTGACGCCTTCGGTACAGCACAACATGAGACAGATTTCACCGGCAACCGCAGCGACAGCCAACAGCTCGGACTGACGCTGGCCTTCATGCCGGATCTATTCGGCCTGCAGCGGCGTCGGCTGGAACAGGCAATGGCGCTGCATGACCGGCAACGACATAATATCGATGATCTGCGCCGCCTGATCGCCAGCGCTGTAGCTACGGCCTATGTCGAACTGCGCCGCGCTCAGGCGCGCCTGATACTGCTCGACACTTCGCTTAAGCTGCAAAGCCAGACACTGGAAATTGTCCGGTTGCGTAACTCTGCCGGGCTTTCACCAAAACTGGACGTTGAGCGAGCCGCCGCTGACCTGGCGCAAACCCGGGCACAGCAGGGCAATCTGCAACTGGCCCGCGTAGAAGCACAGAACACGCTGGCCGTGCTCAGTGGTACCTATGCCCTGCCACCACAGGACCTGCAGGCTGAAGCGCCCGATGTACCAGCGTTCGCGCTGGGTCCGCAAATCGGGACACCAGCCGATCTGCTGCGCCAGCGGCCAGATCTGCAGGCAGCTGAAGCTAATCTGCTGGCAGCCACAGCGGCGATTGGTGTGGAAACTGCCGAGCTCTATCCCAGTCTACGCCTGCCCATGCAGCTCAGTGCAGACGCGGGTCAGGGCGTTCACCTGGTCGATCATGTACTGGGTGAGATTACCGCCGCTGTCGATCTGCCGTTACTGGATGCGGGTCGTCGTCGGGCCGAGATCAATGCTGCAGAGGCGCGCGCTCAGGCCGCGTTGCTGGCCTATCGCCAGGCGCTGCTGATCTCAGTCAATGAAGTGGAGTCCGCCCTGGCCGCGATCAGATACACCAGTGATCAGCGCGCCGAACTGGCCCGGGCGGTCACCGCCAGCGAGGGCGCGTATGCTCAGCTCGATGCGCTATATCGGGAAGGCTTAACAACCTTTATCGACATTCTCGATGCGCAACGCACCCTGATCTCGAGTCGTGAAGCATATGTTGAGACCGAAGCTGATTTAGCCAGCGCCTATATCGCACTCTATACCGCGCTGGGCATCTGACGCAGGCAGGCGCTAACCGGTGTTACGCAAGCCGCTGGCAATACCCGCCATGGTGACCTTGAGGGCACGCTCTACGGCATCCAGATGGGAGCTCTTGGCACGCCAGCGCGCCAGCAGTTCGGCCTGCAGTAGATGCAACGGGTCCAGATAGGTATTGCGGACGTTTAACGACTCTGCCAGTTCCGGATCATTTGCCAGCAGATGATCCTGTTCGGTCAACTGCAGCAGGTCCTCGGTTAAGCTACCTAATTCCTTGCAGAAAGCATCCACTGTCTGCTGTTGCTGTTCATTTGTCAGGCGCTGCGCATAGTAACGGGCCAGCTCTACATCGGCCTTGGCTACGACCATTTCCAACATATTGGTCTGCATCTGATAAAACGGCCAGCTCAACATTTCTTTGAGCTGTTCAGGTTCCTCAGCCAGCGCTTCGCGCAAGGCGCTGTTGGTACCCAGCCAGGCGGGTAACATCAAGCGCACCTGAGTCCAGGCAAACACCCAGGGGATGGCACGCAGACTTTCGATGCCGGCTGTGGGCTTGCGCCGCGCCGGGCGACTGCCCAGCGCGAGGATTCCCAGCTCCTGTTCCGGGGTCAGATCGCGCAGCAAGGCAACGAAATGTTTGTCTTCGCGCACCGCTTTACGGTAAGACGCCACTGCGGTGCGCGACATGGCGGCGATACGGTCGCGCCACTCCTGACTGGGGGCGATGGGCGGTTCCAGAGTTGCGGTCAGTGTGGCGCTGACGTAGCGGCGGAAATTCTGTTGCGCGAGCTTGGGTATACCCAGTTTCCAGCGGATCATCTCGCCCTGCTCGGTCACCCGTAAAGCACCCGCCACCGAGCCAGGCGGTTGCGAGAGGATGGCAGACTGCGCCGGGCCGCCACCACGACCTACAGCACCACCACGACCGTGGAACAGCACCAGCCGTACTTCGTGCCTAGCGGCCACTGCCACCAGCTTCTCCTGGGCCTGATACTGCGCCCAGGCTGCGGCAAACTGACCTGCATCCTTGGCTGAATCTGAGTAGCCGATCATCACCTGCTGATAGTCGTTCACGTACTCGCGGTACCAGGGTATCGACAACAGCGCATCGACACTTTCCGCTGCGCCTTCCAGATCTGCCAGGGTTTCAAACAGCGGCACCACCGGCATGTTCCGTTCGAGCCCACATTCCCGCAGCAGCAGAATCACCGCCAGCACGTCGCTGGGCGCTGTCGCCATGGAGATGACATATTGAGCAATACCTGCACCGTTGCCACGCGCGATGGTGCGACAGGTGGCCAGCACCTCTGCGCCATCGTCACTGACCGGCCAGCGTGCGGGAAACAACGGTCTGCGATTCTGTAACTCGGCCAGCAGAAAGCGCTGACGCTCATCCTCCTGCCAGTCTGCATAGCTGGCACCATCGCGATAGATGTTCAGAGAGCGCGTCAGTTCATCCAGCACTTGGGTGTGCCGCTCTGCGTCCTGTCGCACATCCAGTCGTACCAGGTGTACACCAAAGGCACGCACGCGACGCAGCGTATCCAGCAGAGGACCATCTGCAATGGCCTGCATGCCGCAGGCAACCAGCGAGCGATAGCACATGGCCAGTGGGGCGTACAGTTCGTCACTCTCGAAATAGACTTCTTCGCGTCGTGCATGACTGCGTCCGGCAGCCCATTCCCGGGTCAGTAACAGACGTTCGCGTACCTGTTTCAGGAGTTCGCGGTAGGGTTCTCTGGCCTGGCCGACCACGCTTTCAAGCTCAGCGCTGCATCGGCGCATGGACAGTGATGCCTGCAACGCTTCCACGTCCCGCAGGAAAAGGTCCGCTGCCATCCACCGACCCAGCATCAGCACTTCCGCAGTAACCTGGGCGGTAACGTTGGGGTTACCATCGCGATCGCCCCCCATCCAGGTGGCAAACCGCACCGGCGCTGCATCTATGGGCAGGGGATTCAATCCGCGGTCTGTCAGGGCGTGGTCTACTTCGCGCAAAAATTCAGGCAGCGCCTGCCACAAGGAGGTTTCAACCACGGCGAACCCCCAGCGTGCTTCGTCCTGGGGGCTCGGGCGTGTCTGGCGAATTTCATCGGTGTGCCACGCTTCGGCAATCAGGCGGGTGAGCGCCTGTTCAGTATGGCGATTTGCGCCTTCCCGATCACGACTGGCGAGCAAATCAGCGATGGCATCGTACTTCTGGATCATGGTCCGGCGCAGCACCTCGGTCGGGTGCGCGGTGAGTACCAGTTCAATGTCCAGATTAGCCAGGGCGTCTTCCAGTCCGGGGTGATCAGGCAGGGTCAATGGCACGGCCTGGTCGCGCTCCGGTCGGGTGAGATGGTGCTGTTCGGCTATGTTGGCCAGGTTGAGAAACTGGTTAAAGGCGCGGGCCACATCAACCATATCTTCGGCAGGAATATCCGCCAGATACTGGCTGAGTCGTTGCCAGTCAGAATCCTCGCCGTTGCGCACGGCCTTGGCCAACGCTCGGATTTCTTCGATGCACTGCAAGAATGGCTCGCCCCGATCTTCTGCAATTGCCCGGCCCAGGTTTTCGCCCAGCCGACGCACGTCGTCCCGCAAAGGCGCTTCCAGATGGCTCAGTCCCCGTGCCGTGGGTTTATCCTGCTTAGACATAGCTGCTCGCTCGTTGCCTCAGGCCAGCTTGGTTTCCGCCACATAGGTACGCCAACCACCATATTCGGTGATCTCCCGGGCATTGGTCAGCGCATGGGGCTGGCAGATGAACCCCAGCACGAGAGTACCATCTTCAAGCTCTATCTTCCCCATCCCCAATGGGTCTGGAATCCCCTGCACAAACTCTGCATAGGTCACGGCAGGCATCTGCCAGACTTCAACCTCTATCGATGAGCCGGCGAATTCGTCTCTCACCAGTCCTGCCTGGTAGGGTGGGCCAGCAGCAAGCAGGTACAACCGGTAGGCAAATGCGGTTCTGCTATTGCGCTTGAGGACACCACCGCGCTCTGTAATTTCTGCATTCAGCGGCATACCACTCAGGTGCGCACTGCATACGACGACCTGGATGCTGTCGGCAGATCGATAGTAGGGTGTGTTCGAACGATACCGATCGCGCGAGAAGTGCTTCTCCAGCGCAGCGGCAATAGACAGCGCCTGCACATCCTTCAGTCGGTCACAAACCACAGTCAAACCAAAGGGTCGATCCTGCTGTACCGGCATGGCAGGTAAGGCGACGCCACAGAGGTCCAGCAGGTTCATATAATTGGTGTAGTAACCAAGGCGACTGTTGGTGACCTGCGGGTCATTCAATACCTGCTGCACCGTGTAGTGTCGACCCACCGTGGGCGTGACCAGGGCATCAACACCGCGCAGCAATTCAGCACAGGTTTTGCGCAGACTGGCCAGGCGGCGCTGGGAAAGCAACAGGTCGACGGCCAATTGGTTTCGTCCAGGCGCGATAACCTGACGCGTCACATCCAACAACGCATCAGGATTTGACTCCATCAGCGCAGCTACCGTGAGATAGCGTTCACTGATCCAGGGACCGACATGGAGTTCATTGCCCGCGCGGTAGAAAGGCTCAAAGTCGACAGGTTGCAGTTCAACACCACAGGCTTCGAGCACCATCAACGACACCTGGTATGCTCGTTTGAACGACTCATCACCAAAAAACTGCAGCTGTTCAGTGGGAATCGTCCCCAGACGCAGAGGTTCATTCCAGATTCCAAACCGAGCAGGCCTGTTCGCATATTCGTTTGCAACCGCAAAAGCATCCTCGCGGTCGTAATCCACCAGTAAGGAAAACACTTCGGTTGCCGAGAGAATATCGTTAGCAATCACGCTCAGGCAGTCCATGCTGAGGCAGGCCGGTACAACACCGCGAGAAGAAATCAGAACTCGCGTTGGCTTGATCGCGACCTGACCATTGC
>JAVKCL010000009.1:0-118678 GCA_040222775.1 Pseudomonadales bacterium | reverse complement strand
GCTGGCGCGCGGACTTCCTGTCCGCGAGCCTCCGTGAAAACTAAAATCGCCCCACCGCTCCGCCTCATTCCTAGGTTCCAGGTGTGCGTTCCGCTCCAGGTTTACGTTTCCGGTTGCAGGTTTGCGTTCCGCGGTTTCAGGTTTATGTCAGAGGTTTTGTCTGGTCGGCATCACGGGGTCAGAGCCGGTGTTGGGCAGCGCCGGCGCTAGTCGTTAGTCAGGCCAGCCACTTGTGGGTGCGTTCCAGGCCTTTGTTGAACTTGTCGATCAGTTCGTCGATCTGCGGTTCGGTGATGATCAGCGGTGGGCAGAAGGCCATGGCATCGCCCATGTTGCGCACGATCAGGCCTTCGTCCTGACACGCTGCTGCACAGTAGGCGCCTACGCCCTGGCTGGGGGCGAAGGGTTCCCGTGGATCGCTTTGTTTTACCAGTTCCACGGCGCCGATCAGGCCTGCGCCGCGTACTTCGCCCACCAGCGGGTGGTCTTCAAATTCACGCAGGCGGGTTTGCAGGATCTCGCCCATACGGGCAGCGTGGGTGAAGAGGTCCATTTCCTCCATGATCTGCAGGTTTTTCAGCGCGACTGCGGCGCACACCGGATGCCCGGAATAGGTAAAGCCATGGCCGAAGTTGCCAAGGCGGTCAGAGGCTGACATGAACGCTTCATGCATGTACTCCGGTATCAGCACGGCGCTTAGCGGCAGATAGGCAGACGAGACGGCTTTGGCCACGCTCATGGTGTCAGGCACAATGTCCAGCGTCTGCGCGCCGAAGGGATTGCCGGTGCGGCCGAAACCGCAGATCACTTCATCGTCTATAAACAGCACATCATACTTTTTCAGCACCGCCTGAACCTTCTGGTAATAGCCTGGCGGCGGCACGATCACCCCGCCTGCTCCCATGATGGGTTCCGCGATGAATGCAGCCACGGTATCCGGGCCTTCTCTGATGATCAGGTCCTCCAGGTTGTTCACTATCCGATCGACGAACTGCTGTTCGGTTTCGCCTGGCTCGCTGGCACTATAGTAATGGGGACAATCGGTATGCAGGATGCCGGCGATCGGCAGATCGAATTCGTTGTGGAACGGCGGCAGACCGGTCAACGAGCCGCTGGCTACCGTCACGCCATGATAGCCGCGTGCGCGGCTGATGATCTTTTTCTTCTGTGGTCGACCGATAATATTGTTGTAATACCACATGAGCTTTATCTGGGTGTCATTAGCATCGCTGCCTGACAAGCCGAAGAACACACGGCTGGCAGCAAAGGGCGCCATGCCAACCAGCTTTTCTGCCAACAGCACCGACGGTTCATTGGTTTTACCGGCGAACAGCTGCGAGTAACTCATCTTCTTCATCTGCTCGTAGGCGACCTCCGCCAGGGCTTCGTTGCCGTAACCCAGAGCCGTACACCACAGACCGGCCATGCCTTCGAGATACTGCTTGCCCTGGTTGTCCCACAGATAAACGCCTTCGGCCCGTTCATGTACGGTGGGGCCGGACTGCGCGTGCTGTTTCAGGTTGGTGGTCGGGTGCAGCAGATATTTGAGGTCTTTCGCTTCGACGGAATCAGCCGGGTATTCGTTGTGCAGGGGATGCGCGCTATCACTCATGGTTCGATTCCACATACGGTAAGCAGACAGCAAGCGTCCCACAGGCCAGTGGCTCTGGCAACAGACCTTGGGAGCGCCGGCGCAACCTGCTAGGCTCTTGATTGCTAACCACGGTGGCTGATCATTCACGCACAATCCTGGGCGCAACGCGTCGTCTACATGTTGGGGCTTATTCTGGCTGGTGAAGCCATCTATGCGCTGCCATTTCATCTGACCCGTTTTTTCCGTCCTACGCTGCTGGAGGTCTTCGGGCTCAGTGCCACCGAACTGGGTGCCGCCCAGAGTGTGTACGGCGTTGTCGCCATGCTGGCCTATTTCCCCGGCGGCCCGTTAGCTGATCGTTTTCCAGCACGCAAACTGATGGCCATGTCGCTGTGGACTACCGCCGCCGGCGGCCTCTATCTGGCTACCTTTCCCGGTTACACCGGCAGCCTCTTGGTGTGGGGCTTTTTCGGCGTCACCACCATCCTGCTGTTCTGGGCCGCATTAATCCGTGCCACCCGCGACTGGGGTGGCCAGCGGACCCAGGGTCAGGCCTATGGCATTCTGGACGGCGGTCGCGGTCTGCTGGCTGCCGGTATGGCATCCATCGGCGTGTTGATCTTCGACCTTGCCTTTCCTGACGGTTACAACCAGTCCTCGCCAGCCGAGCGCGCCGCGGCGCTGCAGACCGTGATCTATGGTTATACCGGCGTAACCGCGCTGGCCGGCGTGTTCGTCTGGTTCGCGCTGAAAGACCCTGGCACTGATCAACCCGCCACCACCGCCACCCATGTGGCACCGGTCACCGCCTCCATCAGCCGCAATATTCTTATCGTCCTGCGCCTGCCTGCCGTGTGGCTGCAGGCCATTATCGTGGCGTGTGCCTATGTGGGTTACAAGGGCGTGGATAACTTCACCCTGTTTGCCGTCGACGCCTATGGCCTCGACCCTGTGGAGGCCGCTGAAGTGGTGGCCATTGGTGCGTGGATGCGTCCAATCGCGGCGTTAGGCGCGGGCTTGATCGGCGACCGTTACAGCATCCCCAGAATGCTGGTCATTTCCTTCGTCATACTGACGGCCTCCAATCTGTTCTTTGCGCTGGATACACCGACAGAGGGGGCCGTAATGATTCTGCTCATCAACGTACTGGTCACCTGTATCGCCGTGTTTGCCTTGCGGGGTTTGTATTTCGCTGTGTTTGAAGATGCCAAGGTACCGCTGGGTTTAACCGGCACCGCCGTGGGCCTGGTGTCGGTGGTGGGCTACACGCCGGATGTGTTCACCTATCTGGTGGCGGGGATTCTGATCGACCGCTCACCCGGCCTGGCGGGACACCAGGATTTTTTCCTGTTTCTGACCGCCTTCGCAGTGATCGGTACGCTTGCCAGCCTGGCCTTCGTGCGCCTGGTACAGCACAACACGGCCGTCAGCGCTGCAACACCAGCAACGTCTAAATAGCGTTGCCGCGGCTCTGGCTCAGTGCGCCGCCTTCACCGATAACCCAATGGGCGCCGTCTACCTTGACCACCACCCGCTCTTCACCATCCGCGTGCACCTCAGCGGCCTGGGCCTGTAATGCCGCGAGCAGTTCTCCCACCGCCAGGCGACGCGCACGCTGGCCCTGCTTACCCGGCTTGTATGGCATGCTCACTTCCAGCGGCATGGTTTCGTCGCCACACCGCGCGATAAACTGAAACTTGATCATGGCAAACCCTCAAACTGGATGGTTAAAGCCTAGTGCAACTTGCCGCACAGCGCACCGATTTCCAACCTGGAGAGATTACCGATGACTGACATTTTCCTGCCTGTGTTCACCATGCTGCTGCTCACTCTCGTGGTGTGGGTTTATATGTATGCCAGACGGATTCCGTTCATCATCAATGCAAACCTGACAGACGAGCAGATGACACCGCTGGCCTTTATGCAGCTCACACCCCCGGCGGTGGCCAACCCCTCGGATAACCTCAAAAATCTGTTCGAGATACCCGTGCTGTTCTACTTTCTGTGTCTGTATTTATTCGTCACGCAGCAAGTGGATACTTTTTACGTTACCGCCGCCTGGATATTCACTTTTTTCAGAATTTTACACAGCGCCATGCATTGCACGCGTAATATCGTCATTGTCCGCTTCTGGCTTTACTTCGTTTCCTGCGTGGCTTTCTTTACCATGCTGATACGCGCTGGAGTAATTCTCCTGAGCTGATATGGATCGCTTCGACCCGGAACAATGACCCGGAACAATAAGGAGACGCATGAACGCGCTAGACCTTCGCAGCCAACACGACATCGAACTCTACGAGCAACTGCTCAAAGACTCGGATGTGATCAAGATGAATGAACTCATCGCCAAACAGATCGAAAAAGGCAATCTGGGTGTGCGTCGGCATCTGCTGTCCACCTCGGTACGTCTGAGTGAGTCGATGGCCCGTGACCTGCACAAGACCGCCGACCTCTGCAGTGAGAAGCTGGGGCTGGATATTCCACTGGAACTGTATGTATTTCCCAGCGCCAGCTTTAACGCCGCCTGCGTAAAACCCGAAGCGGGACGCCTGTTCATCATGTTCAGCTCTTCCCTGCTGGAGTCATTTGCCGACTCGGAAATCCTGTTCGTCATGGGCCACGAACTGGGCCACCATCTGTACGGTCACCATGACATTCCCATCGGATACATCATGCGCGGAAAAAGCCGGCCCAACCCGCGGTTGGCACTGACCCTGACCAGCTGGTCACGCTACGCCGAAGTCTCCGCTGACCGGGCCGGCGCGTTCTGTGCCAACGACCTGGAAGGCGTTGCCCACGCCCTGTTTAAACTGGCCAGCGGTCTGACCGGCAGCTATGCCGACTTTTCTCTGGACGCCTTTCTGACTCAGGTCGATGAAATGCAGGTGGAAGACGGTTTGCCTGGCCAGGGCGCGCCCACAGAAGACTGGTTTCTCACCCACCCGTTCAGTCCACTGCGGGTCAAAGCGCTGAAGCACTTTCACGAGTCCGAGCTGATGGTGCCGTCAGGCACGCCGGTCAACGAGCTGGATCTGGATGTGGAAAACCTGATGGGCATGATGGAACCCAGCTATCTGGAAGGTAAAACGGACACAGCAGAGGCACTGCGCCGCCTGCTCTTTTCCGGCGCGATCGCCGTGGCAGCCATCAGCAAAGGCATTTCAGAGGAAGAAAAGAAGATCTTTGAGGACTTCTTCGGCAAACACTCATTCACCGACAAGCTCGATCTGGAGAAGCTCAAGCGGGAGCTGCCTGAGCGCATCAAGCAGGTCAAGCAGTTGGCCTCCGTACCTCAGCGTATGCAGGTGCTGCGGGACCTGTGCCTGGTCGCCCGTGCGGATGGACTGACCACTGAAGCTGAGCGCGACCTGCTGTGCCAGATCGGCAAACAACTGGATATTCCGTCGCTGTTCGTGACCAAGACGCTGGACGCTGATTCAGAGCTGGACTGATGAGTCTGTGCCAGACCTGCCTGGGCGGACCGCGAGAGGTGGAAGTGAAAAGCTACGGCATCGGTGTCTGTCAGCGCTGCTGGCAACAGGCCGAGCGTGGCTGGCCGGCCCAATACGAGCCGGTGCTGTTACACGCGATGACCCGTCTGGGCCTGCTCATTCCTGACCGTACGGATGACGGCCGACTGCCTCGCTGTTACAGACCGCCGGCGGATTTCAACCTTTAGCCCGCGACTCTCTCACCCAGCGCTTTATCGATGTTGTCGAATAACGTGTTCAGCTCGGTGATATCACTGGCGGCAGCATGGGTGCGCACGCTGGTGATGAGGTGATGCAGGTGACGGGATGTTTCGTCATCCAGTTGGTCCAGTTCATTGAGGCGCTTGATCAGCACACCTGAGATCATCAACGCCAACAGGGCAATGTGATCTGTGGGGTTTTCCGGTTGCATGCCTGTCCCTCCATATTGACGTGCGATGAGCATGGCACTTCTCCTGACGGTGCGCAAACCATCGATATCGCGCAATTTCGATCCAAGTCCGCCACGTAACTTACCTCCCTTCAAGACAGATATCCGATGTGATACGAGCATTCAATGGGGTATAGAGGGAATAATTTCCCTTGACAATCCATCACCGCGGGCCTATTTTGAATATTAAAGGGAATATATTCCCTTTAATATTTATTGTAATTTCTTGAAGAGGTAACGCTCGTGATCAAACAATCCCTGATCAGCATCCTGGTTCTCCTGAGCCTGACCGCCTGCGGCGGTGGTTCATCCTCGGGTGGCAGCACGCCGCCTGCCAGCAACAATCCCCCGCCTTCCCCACCACCGACCAGCGTAACGACCAACGGCGTCATTACCGGATTCAGCAGCGTGATCGTCAACGGCGTTACCTATGCAGTAACGTCGACCACCGAAGTGGCCATCGAAGGCAGTTCCGTTGCTATGGGCGACGACAGCAGCCTGAAAGTGGGGATGCGGGTGCGCCTGCGCGGTGCAGACGATAACGGCAGCCGCAGCGCTGAGCGCATTGACTATGACGACGACTTGAAAGGTCCCGCGCGTGACGTACAGCCGAACCCGGATAACCCGGAAACCGGTTCCTTCCAGGTTTTAGGCCAGACCGTAATCGTCGATGACAACACCGTCTTTGACAACGATGTGGGAGACAACAACAGTGACGGCCAGATCGATATCCGCGATCTGGTCCTCACGAGCGGCGTGATGGTGGTAGAAGTCAGCGGCCTGCTGATCGATAGCGGCTACATTGCCACGCGCATTGATCGTCGGGACAACGCAACGGGTCGACCTGGCACGAGCGATGATGAGTTTGAGCTCAAGGGTTTCGTCGACAGTGTCGCGGCGGATGGCTCTTCCTTTGTCATCAACGGCGCAACTGTGCTGGTACAGGGCAACACGATATTCGAAGACAATCTCTCCCCCGACGCTTCTCTGGCAGGCATTTTTGTTGAGGTGAAACTCGACGAGGCCAGCAACGGAGACCTCCTGGTGGTTTCCGTGGAGCGCGAAGATGACTTCGGTGATCGCAACGGCGACGGCGATTTCGACGCAGACGACCGCGATGGACGCTTCGAAATCAAAGGCATCCTGAGCCGCGTTGACACGTCTGGGACACCACATGTGATCGTCATCGGTCCGACCACACTGGAAGTCGTAGATGCCAGTTCACTGACAGGCTTCGAAGGCAGTTTGATCGAAGTTAAGGGCGATTTTAATGATGCGGGTGTGCTGATGCTGTCCTCCGCAGAGCGCGAACGTGAAAACAGCGTGCGTACCGAAGACCGCGTGGCTGAAGTCGACACCGCACAGGGTAACTTTACTACCCGTCTCGGCCTGCTTATCCAACCGGGCGGCGGCAGCCGACTCGAGGACGATATCGCGGAGGACGGTGATCACCTCACGCCGCAAGAGTTTATCCAGCGGCTGGCACCGGGCGACTTTATCGAAGCACGCGGGGTACCTGCTGACGCCGGCGTGACCTGGACACGTGTACAGCGTGCAGATGAAGATGATCAGGCATGCGAGTTGCAGGGCCCAGTCAGTGACATTACTGGCGAAGCCAGCAGTTTCGAATTTGTGATTGAAGGCGTATCCATCGATGTCAGTCAGGTCCAGAACGATGACTTCGAGAGCGCAGCAGGAATTGCGATTGGGCGCACCGACTTTTTCGATCAACTGTCTGTTGGCGATATTGTGAAGGCACAAAGTGACGATACCGGCAACGGCTGCACCAGTGGTCGACTGACCGCGCGCGAAGTTGAGTTCGAGTTAAACGATGGTGTAGTCGGCAGCACACCGGGTAGTGACGGCATCCCACCAACGGGCGGCAATCAACTCACTGGCACGCCCAGCAACGTCATGGCCGCGTCATTCGAACTACAGGCCACCACCGTTACCGTGGTTGCCAGCACTTTGATCGATGATTCAATCATCGAGCGGGCTCTGGGCCGCGAGTTCGACGGCGACGACCAGCGCTTCGATCAGATTCCGGCGGGGCTGACGTTAGCGGATCTGTTGACCGGCGACTTCAGCATCACAGTGCGAGTCAACAGCGAAAACGTCGCATTGGAGATCGAGGATCTGTAAGGTCTTCAGGGGCGGGCCAAGTGCGCTCGCCCCTCTTTTCCAATGGCTGGAACAGCATGACCGACACAACAATTAACAACAATCTGCTGCGCGCTGCTCGACGTATCCTGCGACCGCTGGTTCGTATCCTGCTGCGCAATGGTATTACCGCAACGGCATTTCAGGAGTTGGCCCGCAAAGTGTTTGTAGACGTTGCCCATGATGAATTCGGTATTCCGGGAAAAGCCCAGACGCTGGCCCGCGTATCCGTCATAACCGGATTGAACCGCAAAGAGGTAGCGCGCCTGCGTAAGCAGGATATTGACCCCGAAGAAGATCGCAGCTGGTGGAATCGCGCTGGCACGGTACTGGCCGGATGGACCACCGACGAAGCCTTCCATACCGCTGCCGGCTACCCTCTGGATCTACCCTTCAATGGCCCTTCACCGAACTTCACCGACCTGGTCAAAAAATACAGCGGTGATATGTACCCACGCGCAATTGCCGATGAACTGTTACGCCTTGGTTCAATCGAAGAAGTGGAGGGGCGATTACGGCTGCTCAACAAAGGATATGCCCCTGACGCTGACCCGGCGGCAATGGTCGACATTCTGGGTATGGACACCGCGGAATTGATGGAAACCATCGATCACAATATTCAGGCGGATGCTGACGACAAACTACTGCAGGCCAAAGTCCTGGCCAACAATCTTCCGGCGAGCTATCTGCCGGCATTCAACGCCTATTCCAAAAGGGTAACCCTGCACGCCCTGAACGAGATCACCCACTGGCTGAACGATCACGACGCAGGCTCCGATCGGAGCGGCGATGAGCCGCGCTACTTTGCCGGTGTGGGCGTTTTTCAAATTAATCGCCCGGTTGAATCGAGTACAGACTTATCCGACGAAGGAGATTCCTGATGTTGAAATTTCTGACCGTAACCCTGTTTTTTACTCTGGCCGCGTGTGGTGGTGGCGGCGGCAGCAGTGGCAGTCCGCCTACGCCCCCACCCACTGGCGGCGGAGGGGGTAGTGGCAGTGGCACCGTTACGGCTGGAGGACTGCTGTCTGGTGGTGCGGGGGTCCTCATCGATACCGGCTTGAGCGGATTTCAACTGGACGTTGCGGTCGGCGGTACCGGCCTGAGCGCGGGCCGAGCTACCGCTGGCGATGTGCAGGACTTCAGCAGCATCATAGCCAACGGCGTCACCCTCGATACCAACGGTGCGGATTTTCAGATTGAGGGGCAGACCGGTACGCAGGATGATCTGCGCCAGGGACAACAGGTACTGGTGCTGACCGACAGCAGCGACGTGGCGCTGCGTGTGGACTATCGTGCTAACGTGAAAGGACCCGTGACCCAGTTTATCTTGCTCGACCCAATGCTCGGTCGCGCGTCATTGTCGGTGCTGGGTCAGGCGGTCACAACCGACGCAACCACTACCTTTGATGGTATTGACGTCGGCAACATCGCGGTGGGTGATCTGCTTGAACTCAGTGGCACGCTCGATGACGCTAATGTGTTACAGGCGAGCTACGTCGAGCTTAAGACCAGTCTGAGCGAGTACAAGGCGATCGGTGTGGCGCAGAATGTAGCAGCGACCACCTTCACTTTGAATGGACTGACCGTAGATTACGCAAATGCTGCGCTGCAGGACTTCGACAACATGACCATCAGCAACGGCGATGTGGTCGAAGTGCGCGGCCTGCCTGCGTCATTCACCACGCCGGACCAGTTTGCCGTTACTGACGTAGAACGCTTACCACGCCTGCGCATCGGGGAGACGGCATTTGCGCGGGTCGAAGGTTTTATTGACAGCTTCATCGATGGTACTGAGTTCACCGTACAAACCACCCCGGTCACCACCAACGCCAGTACCCTCTTCCGCAATGGTGACGCGAGTCACCTGGGCCTGGGCGTGAAGGTACAGATCGAAGGCTCAGCGAATGGCAGCGGCGTAGTCGTGGCCAACCAGTTGACCATACAGCCTACCCAGTCAGTGCGCCTGGAAGGCAATGTCGAAAACGTTGGTAGCGGTACCGTTCAGGTGTTGGGCGTAACTATGGTGATCAGACCACAGACACAACTGGAGGATGACTCCAGTACCGGCGCTGATCCTCTAACCCTGGCCGATCTGAGCATCGGTGACGAAGTCGAAGTGCGTGGTTACGTCGATGCCGACGTGATCGCAGCCACACGCCTGGAACGGGAAGATGATGAAGACCGCGCCAGATTACGTGGTCCGGTTACCGCAGTTGATACAGCAGCACAGACCCTTTCCATCGCCGGCGTGTCGCTGGCGACAGATGCTGTGAGCACCGAATTCGAGGACGAAAACGACAACCCGCTGAGTGCAGCGGCGTTCTTTGCTGGACTGTCGGTAGGTGATTTCGTGCAAGCCCGCTGGGATGTTTTTACCGCCACATCCGTCGTCGTCGACAGTCTCGAATATGAGGACGATTGATAAACAGGCAATGGATACGATTTACCGTGCCGTGCCAGCCAGACGCATATAGGTAATACCTGGCGACATGGCCCAGCACCAGGCCAGGCGGGTTTCTTCATCGGCTTGTGGATCAAACTCCAACACAGTTTCAACCAGTGCCAGCAGCCAGCGCTCATACATCTGCGGTTTAACCCGCAAACGCTGGTGCAGTTGAGCAATACGCGTCAGGTCGGTGCCCGGTTCTCCCGTCACATAGTAAGCCACCAGGTTAACCAGGGAGCGTTTCAGCATCTGTACCTGCCGGTCCATATCGGTGGCACGGAACAGTGCCGCGAT
Organism: Pseudomonadales bacterium; assembly: GCA_040222775.1. GTDB lineage: Bacteria > Pseudomonadota > Gammaproteobacteria > Pseudomonadales > Azotimanducaceae > UBA4421. Next base: position 108,260 of record JAVKCL010000009.1, on the reverse strand, counting down.
CTCATCTGACTTAAGGAACCGCTCATAGAAGCGATAGAAAAAGTCATCTGCGGATTTCTGCAGGGCAATATCGGGGCCGAAAAGTCTGCCATAACTGTCTTCGAACTTGGGGTTCGGAATCGCCACGCTGCGTTTTCCCGTCAGGACTCTGTGCCATTTAAACGCATCAGCAGCTGACGGAAACCCGTATTTCCACTTAGTACTGGTTAAGTCTCAGAAACTCCCGAAGGCGTCTGAGCACAGGAGACTTAAGCAGAGTTTCCCTGGCTCATGACTCCAACGGTTCGAGCCTGATGGCGATGGCGTCGTCGCGACCGAACATGATGCCGATGAACTGGTCTGCCCAGCCATACTTTTGGGCCATCAGATTATTGATGGTGTCCCGCTCGCCTAGCACAGTCTGCGCGCGCATCTGCTCTGTCTGCCCGTCGCGGGTAAAGCTGATCTCATCTCTGGCCGTAATGCGTTGATACCACCCCGCCTCAGGCGAACCACGCAACCATTGCGCGTCATCGTGCTCTACTACCCAGAGTCGGGTTTCGCTGACCGAACCGTCGGCGTTCTGTGAACCCACCACGACCACTTCTCCACTTTCAGAAGCGATCAGCTGCATTGCCATAACGGCCACAAACAGAGCAACCAGACCACCCAGAACCTTCAATACGATCTTCATTACTTAACCGCTCCGCAATTTGCTGCTGATCTCATGTACCTGATCGACCAGGTATTTAACGTTGTCCACCGGCGTCTCCGGAATGATGCCGTGACCCAGGTTAAAAATATGTCCCGGGCGTGTTCCGACTTCTTCCAGTATGCGACGCGACTGTTGCCCAACGGTGGCCTGATCTGCACACAACACAATCGGGTCCAGATTGCCCTGCACCGCAGTGGCACCGGTCGCCTCCCACATCGGCATCAGCGGTGTACGCCAGTCGAACGCCAGCACATCAAAACCGAGATCAGCAATAGAGGTCAGCAGATGCGAATTGCCGGTGCCGAAGTAAATGATGGGTACATCGAACGCCTTCTTCAAAGCAGTTACCAGCTTTGCCAGGTAGGGTCGCACATAGGTCTCGAAATCAACAGGCGACAAACTGCCAACCCATGTATCAAAAATCTGCACCGCCTCGGCACCTGCTTTGACCTGCAGACTGAGATAGCTGGTAACCTGTTCCACCAGTTTGTTAAGCAGCGCAGCCCAGGCCTCCGGTGCCTGATACATCATCTGCTTCACGTGCACATAATTACGCGAGCCCTGGCCCTCGATGGCATAAGACGCCAGCGTAAACGGCGCACCGGCAAAACCGATCAGGGCAATATCCGCTGGCAGACCGGAAAGAATGTTGGTTACGGTGTCGGCAATATAAGGGGTCGCCTCTTCTGCAGGGGCGACGCGCAGTTTCTCTACGTCGTTCAGCGAGCGGATCGGATTGGCAAACATCGGGCCTTTGCCGACCACGTAGTCAAGCTCAAGTCCCATCGGCTCCATGATGGGTAACAAATCGGCAAACATGATCGCGGCGTCTACGCCGAGAATACGCTGGGCATCCAGGGTCGCCTGGGCGGCCAGTTCCGGGTTTTTGAAAAATTCCAGGCTGGGGGTATTGCCCTTTACCTGATGGTATTCGGGCATATAGCGACCGGCTTGCCGGTTCAACCAGATCGGCGTGTAAGGCGTCGCCTCGCCGCGAGCGGCCTGTAAAAATACTTTTTCCATCGTGCGCGTCTTGTTCAGTGGCTGCGCACATTAACAATGCTGGCTCAGCCAGGCAACGGCACAAAAACAGGGGTATTGCCCAGCCCGCGGATGGCAAGCTCGTCGGCTGCTTCACAGCGATACGCTTCCAGCAGCCGCGCGGTGGCCGCATCCATGTAAACGGCACCTGGCGGGGCCTGTTCCTGCAGCCGACTGGCCAGATTTACCGGGCCGCCAACGACAGTGTAATCCATGCGCTGCAGCGTACCCCAGTCACCCACGGTACAGAATCCGCTGCTGATCCCCACCGATACATCAAAAGGCCGCGGCAGCCCCTGTTTACACCAGACCCGGTTCAGATGTTTCAACGACTGCATGATGGCCGCAACCGCTCGCAGACTGAGATCGGCATAATGGCGACGACTCGCAGAACTGTCCGGGCGGAACACGCACAACACCCCGTCGCCAAGAAATTTATGCACACACCCCTGATGGGTCTGGATCGGTGTGGTGACGGCAACAAAGAAATCATTGAGGAATTCTTCCACCAGCTCGGCATCCAGCTGATCCACCGCGCTGGTAAAGCCACACAGATCGATAAAGACAATGGTCATCCAGCCCCGCTCAGAGCGTCGTTCTACACCGGGCTGGGACCACAGGTCTTCAGGCAGGTAACGCCGCAGGATCGCGTTCTGTTGCTGCAGTCGCACATCTGACAGTGCCAGGCGCTCGGTTCGGCGTTGCGCAATGGTGGCAATGATCAGGATCAACAGCGTGACATAAGCATAGCTGCTCGAAAGGCTTAACTGCGACAGGGTCGCTGACTCATGCCACAATTCCCACAACACGCCGGCTGCGAACAGAAAAGCCGCCACCACCGGCAATGAAAAGCCACCCCACAACAAAGCATTACACACCACCACCGATATCAGGGCTGTGGCTACCACTTCCAGTTCAGCGCCCAGCAGAACAAAGACACCCGGTAACGCCAGCGCCTCCGCGATGTGCAGGTGATAAAGAGCTCTGCGACCGCGCTGCAGACCAAGATGGACCAATGCCGGCATGACGATCAGCACACCCACCCACAGCGACAGGGGTTGCAGGTGCTGATAACTGAACCAGAGGTGACAGGCCAGCAGATAGCCATACACGAAATAGCGGCAGCCTTGAATCTGCCGGGTCACCAGACGGTTAAAGATTGGGCTGTTCACGCAGCCCAGTTTAGCTGTGAGCCGACTCAGACCTGAGTTGAGTCTACCCCGGGCTGCTGCGAGCCATCAGCGACTATTCAGGTAGGACACGCCCCAGGGTCGGATCAACATCCGCCTCATAGTCGACACCCTCGAAGCCGAAACCGAAAATTTTCAGGAAGTCTTCGCGGAAACCGGTCAAATCGCCAAGCTCGTCGAGATTTTCCGTGTTAACCAGTGGCCAGCGTCGCTGCACTTCGGCCTGCACTTCATCCGACAGCTCAATGTCATCCATGCGGATACGCCCATCTTCATCCAGCCGCAAGGGCTCGCCAGCCTTAATCTGGGTGGCGAACAGGCGGTGGATGTGACTGATGATGTCTTCGTGTATGCCCTGCTCCTTCATCACCTTGAACAACAAGGCAACATACAGGGGCACCACCGGAATGGCTGAACTGGCCTGGCTGACAATGGCCTTCAACACGGCAACCCGTGCATCTCCGCCCACCGCTTTGAGCCGCTCCTGATTGGCCCGGCTGGCGCGGTCTAGGTCCAGTTTGGCCTGTCCCAGCGTACCCTCCCAGTAGATGGGCCAGGTGAGCTCGGTACCGATGTAAGTGAATGCCACGGTCTTGGCCCCTTGCGCCAGTACGTCGGCCTCGAGCAGGGCCTCAATCCAGAATTCCCAGTCTTCACCGCCCATCACGGCCACCGTATCGGCGGTCTCCTGTTCGGTAGCAGGTTCCAGATTGACCTCGATCACCTCACCCCGGTCGACGTGGACTGACTTGATGTTGAGCGCTTCACCCAGCGGCTTGATGGTCGAGCGATGCAGTTCGCCGGTACGCGGGTGGGCGCGGACCGGAGAGGCCAGGCTGTAAACAACCAGATCAATCTTACCCATCTCCGACTTGATCACCTCGATAACTTCCGAGCGCATCTCATCGGAAAAGGCATCGCCGTCCATGCTGCGGGCATACAGGCCCTGGGCCCGGGCCGCCTCGTCAAAGGCAACGTTGTTATACCAGCCGGCTGAGGCCGTGCGTTTCGCTTCCGGTTGTTTCTCGTAAGAAACTCCCAGGGTATTGGCGCCACATCCGAAGGCGGACACCACCCGGCAGGCTAAGCCGTAGCCACCTGAACAGCCCAGCACCAGCACATTTTTCAGCTCTCCCGCAGAGATTTCACCCTGCGCGCGCACATAATCGATCTGCTGCTGCACGCTGGCCGCACAGCCGGTGGGGTGCGCAGTGGTACAGATGAAGCCACGGATACGGGGTTTAACGATCATCAAGGGACTCGCTCAGTTTTGCGCCATAATACCCTGACTGACCGCCCAACGCATGGCGGCTTCGATGTCGATAACATGCGGTCCATCGCGGCGCACCTGTACCTTGAGCGTGGCGCCGTGCGCGATTTTCAGGTCGCGATCACCATCCAGCGCCAGCACACCGGGGCCGACAAAGTCCACCTCGGTACCGAACTCGATGGTTTCTGCCGAGCGTACTTTGACCTCGGCAAAAAGGCCCGGGGACAAGGGCGCCGTGACCCTCTGACCCTCGGGAGCGAGATAGACCTTGAGCGCAAAGTCATCGCCCGCATAGACCGGCTTGAGATAACCGCCGATGGGTGACATGCCGATGGAATTTGGCTCTGCCCGTGTCAGCACCATCTGGGCAATCTTTTCGCCGTCAAAGGGCAGCAGGTTGCCGACATGATCACCGCGCAACAGAACCGCATCGATCAGACCGACATCGCCTACCCCGTCACCCCTGATGTGCAGCACTTTGACGCGCTCTTTCAGGGTAGGCTCGGTCAACCGCCCGCAGGCGTTGAGACCCGCCACGATGCCGGCGACCGTGGGTTCCGCCAGTACCGGAAAGACATTGTTGGTGCCGGTAGACAGCGGCACCAGATCAATATCGGGGGCGGCACGCACAATGGCACGATTGGTGCCATCGCCACCGAGCGACACCACCGTAGTGCACCCGGCGGCCAGAAATTGGGCCATCGAACGCTCGGTATCTGCGGCACTGTTATCCAACGCATGTTCGACCACGTGCACCCGCGCCTTGAGCCCCATATGTTCCAGCGCCATAGAGGAAATCTGGAAGGGCTCGCGGGTGATGTAGATGTCTGTCACACCGACCGCATCCGCCCCTGCAGCGACCCGCGCGACAATGTCGCGCTTGGCTTCGTGGGTCATGTTGGTCGCCCGCGCTGCCAGCCGTCTGACATCCCGCCCCGACATGGGGTTTACCGCCAACGCCAGTTTGCCATTACTCACGGTTCAGATACGCCTCTAAGAAACTGAATTTGGCAACCTGGTCAAAATCCCGATTGGCTTTCTTACGCATGCCGTGACCTTCGTCATGGGCCAGTACGTACCAGACCGGCACACCATTGGCCTCCAGCGCTTTAAAGATCTGCTCGCTTTCTGATGCCGGTACCCGTGGGTCGTTGGCGCCCTGGGAGATCAGCGTCGGGGTGACCATCTTGTCCACGTGATTGAGCGGCGAGATGGCCTGCAGGTGTTTACGCATGGCAGGGTCTCGTTCGTCACCGTACTCCACGCGACGGATGTCCTGACGATAGGGCTGAGTATTTTCCAGAAAGGTGACGAAGTTGGAGATACCCACTGAATCCACCGCGGCGGCCAGCCGATTACCGAAGTGCACCATACTGGCCAGCACCATATACCCGCCATAAGAGCCGCCCATCACCGCCACCCGCTCGCTGATGAATTCCGGCCGGCCATCGATCCAATCCAGCAGCGCACCGATGTCCTTTACTGAATCTTCGCGCTGTATCCCATTGTCCAGTTTCAGATAGGTCTTACCGTAACCTTTGGAACCACGCACGTTAGGCGCAATCACGGCAACGTTCATTTCATTCACATAGGACTGCATCAGGGTGGAAAAGCGGGGGCGATACTGTCCCTCTGGACCACCATGAATATAAATGACCACGGGATGGGGGCCAGGTGTTTGCGGCCGATAGACGAAGGCAGGAATGGTGCGACCATCAAAACTGGTGTACTTGATTAAATCCGCATCTACAAAACTTGCGCGATCCAGGCCACCTACTTCGCTGCGGGTCCACTGCTCGAGCTGGCGCTTCTTGATGTCGATGACGTACACGTCGCTGGGCGCAGTGGCGGTGGTATAGTTCAACGCGATGCGCTTATCGTCTGGAGAAAAGGCCACTGTGCCCGCAATACCCAAGGGCAGCTGCGGTAGACGAACTGACCTGTGTGCCACCCCTTTACCTCGGCGACCAGTCAGCGACAGCAGCTCAAGTCTGGAGCGACCGGCTTCATTCACCACATAGACCAGGTGAGTTCGATCGTTGGAAAGCACGAACGATTCCACGTCCCAGGTTACGTCTGCGGTAATGACGGTTTTCTCGCCGCTGTCCAGATCCAGCCGGTGCAGACGCTGGAACTCAGCGCCGGCGTCGCTCAAGTAGTACAGGCCACCGCGCCCATCGTAGGCCGCCAGTGAAACCGATACTTCTTCAGTTTCACTGTGCACCAGCGGGGTTAGCCGCCTGGTGGTCAGATTCAGCTCGTAGATCGACGCACGGTTGACCGACACGCGGTGTTTCATCAGCAGTCGATCGCCGGCCGGATGCCAGCCCAGCGGATACCAGTAGCCCTCATCCGTCTCCAGTACCTTGTCGACGTGGCCATCCAGGGACTGCACATGGGTGTCCCAGTTCTTACCGTTGCGCGCCGTGGTCACATAGGCAAATCGCTGCCCATCCGGTGACCAGTACATGTAGGCGTACAACGATTTGCCATCGCTGACCCGGCGGCTGACACCGGTACGCGTGTTGAACAGAAACAGCTGGTCGAACTCAGAGCCGCCTTCATCCCAGCTGACAATGATCTCATCACCCTGAGTGGATGGGATGGCTACTCCGGCAATGGGTTCGCGCAGAAAGGTCAGTTGTTCGCGCATGCCCAGCGGGACCGAGACGCGATGCAACTGGGTGGTATTCGCGAAGCGCGTGCCAATCAGCAGGCTATCACCCTGCCAGCCATACAGGCCCGCGCTGCGCGTGTTGCCATAGCGGGCCAGGCGATCCGACTGTACCTTGGGGATAGGTGGGACGTTTCGGGTCTCAATGTTCCTGGGGATCGAGACAGTTTCCGCAGCCTGTAACGGCGCATGCAGCGCGAGACAGAAAATGGCAACCACCCCGTTAATCAACCAACCATGGCACCTCGCCAGCATTGCTTAGTTCCTTAATTCCACGTAGAAAAGACAAAAAGTGCAGTACTTCTTAACCGCGAGGACCGTAGCAGATTCGTGCCGCCAACCAAAGCCTGTAACAGCCACACTGACCAGACCCTGGAGATCAAGCAGGTGCTGGATGCCCAGCTGTACTGGACTGATGCACTGCTGCGCTGTCCGGCGTGCGGGCAATATCGGCTCGCCGAGTTAATCGATATGCAGGCTGGCGAGCGTCTGTTCAGACTGACCGCCGTGAGCCAGGCTGGCGCTCAAGCGGTGCTGCGTTCGATCGAGACAGGTTCCTGTGATCTGCAACGCGCGCAGACCGAACTGGACTATCTGGGTAACACCGGCCAGCTGTGCGACGAGGTCCTGCTGGTGGAGGGTGACCAGCAACAGACCTGCACCTGGCCGTCAGGCCTGAGTCTACCCACCGCCAGCTGGCGCGAGCTGGCCTGTGATGGCGCGTTGCTCGACGCGCTTAAACGCGCTCATAGTATTCGATCGTAAACGGCACTGCGTGTTCTGCATCGGCCTCGTAGCGTTCCGCGCTCACCTGCCGCCAGGCCTGCCAGTCAAATTCTGGAAAGTACACATCACCTTCCAGTTGGGCGTGAATCTGCGTCACATGCAGGCGGGTGGCACGCGGCAGCGCCAGGGCATAGATTTCTGCGCCGCCAATCACCATCACTTCATCATGACCGTCCTGTCGACTGCGTTGCCTGGCCATGGCAATGGCCGCATCCAGGTCATGCACCACATGCGCACCTTCCGCCTGCCAGGCCCTATCCCGGGTAACCACGATATTCATACGACCGGGCAGCGCACCAGGCATGGAGACAAAGGTCTTGCGCCCCATGATGACCGGCTTACCACGGGTGGTACGTCTGAAGTGCTGCATGTCCCTGGGCAATCGCCAGGGCAGATCGTTGTCCCGGCCAATGACACGATTCTCAGTCATGGCCCAGATCAGAGTAATGTGCATGTCAGACTGCAATGGGTGCTTTGATGCCCTCGTGACAACGATAGTTCAGCAGCGTGAAGTCTTCGTAAGTGAAGCCGAAAATATCCCGCACCTCAGGGTTGAGCTGCATGGTCGGCAGGGGCAATGGCACCCTGTCGAGCTGTTTATCAACCTGCTCAAGATGATTGGAATAGATGTGCGCATCACCAAAGGTGTGCACAAAATCACCCAGCTTCAGATCGACGACCTGGGCGATCATCATGGTCAGCAAGGCATAGGAAGCAATATTGAACGGCACACCGAGAAAAATGTCAGCGCTGCGCTGGTAGAGCTGACAGGAGAGCCGTCCATCGGCCACATAAAACTGAAACAGGCTGTGGCAGGGCGGCAGCGCCATATTGTCGACCTCGGCCACATTCCAGGCGCTGACGATATGTCGACGGCTGTCCGGTTTGTGTTTCAGGTCTTCGATCAGGCGACTGATCTGGTCGATGGTGGCGCCATCCGGACCCGGCCAGGAGCGCCACTGCGAGCCATAAACCGGGCCCAGTTCACCATGCTCATCCGCCCACTCATCCCAGATGTGGACGTTGTGATCGGTGAGATACTTGATGTTGGTCGAGCCGGACAAAAACCACAGCAATTCATGGATGATGCCCTTCAGAAACATCTTCTTGGTGGTGACCAGCGGAAAGCCTTCGTTCAGATCAAAACGCATCTGATGACCGAACACGCTGTAGGTGCCGGTGCCGGTGCGATCGTCTTTGAAGGTGCCGTTTTCGCGCACGTGGCGCATTAAATCGAGGTATTGTTTCATGCGGTTGCGTTCGTTTCGTTGCGACGTGACCAGAGAATGAGCAGGATACCAGCGATCACCATGGGGAGCGATAGCAGTTGGCCCATGGTGAGCCATTCAAAGGCCAGAAAGCCGATGTGCGCATCCGGTGAGCGGAAAAATTCCGTGCTCATGCGCATCACCCCGTAGCCGGCCAGAAAGACCCCGGACACAAAGCCGCGCGGACGCGGGCGCATGGATACCGTCCACACGATGATGAACAGCAAGAGCCCTTCAGTGAAGGCCTGATACAGGGGTGACGGATGGCGCGCCACATTTTCCCACTCGGTGACACAAGTCTGGGTCAGCCCGGCCACCGCATCGCACTTGTAGATCAGGCCGAAAGCACTGTCTGTGACCCGGCCCGGCAGTTCCATATTGATGAAGTTGCCAATGCGACCCAGCCCCAGACCAATGGGACACAGCGGCGTCAGGAAGTCCGCCACATCCAGCCAGCGGCGCTTGGTCTTGCGGGCAAAGAACAACACGCCCAGCGCAACCCCCAGCAGACCGCCATGGAAAGACATGCCACCCTCCCACATACGAAACAGATAAAGCGGATCACCGGCGAAGACTTCGAAGTTGTAAAACAGCACATAGCCCACCCGGCCACCCGCCACAGCGCCCAGGGCGCCATAAAAAACCAGGTCAGATATATCCTGTGCCTGCCACCCGCCCGGATGGGTCCTGGCCCGCCGGTTACCCAGAAACCATACGGCGGCAAAACCCAGCAGGTACATCAGCCCATACCAGCGCAACGCCAGGCCACCCACGCCGAGTGAGAAAATAATCGGATCGATAACAGGGTAATGCACGGCGCCCGTCCACATTCAGAAGCAAAACAGCATACCTGAAAGCAGCGTAACGCTGGTAGACTAATGCGATGTGTTTAGTGTTGTTCAGCTACAGAACCGTGCCCGGCTATCCGTTGATCGTGGCCGCCAATCGCGATGAATTCCACGGTCGAGCATCCAGTGCCGCAGACTTCTGGGCGGACAACAAGCAGATCCTCGGCGGTCGTGATCTGGTGGCGGACGGCACCTGGCTGGGCTGCACGCGCAATGGGCGATTTGCCGCGCTGACCAACTTTTCCAGCCCCGACGATCCTGCCGCACCCCGCTCACGGGGACACCTGGTGGAGGGCTTTTTAAGTGGTAGCGACTCGGCAGAACATTACGCCCATCAGATCAAAGGCTCGGAGTTTGCCGGTTTTAACCTGTTGCTGTTCGACGGTGAGCAGCTGGTCTATACCTCCAATCGTGCGCCCACTGAAGTTCTGTCTCCCGGCTGTTACGGCCTGTCCAACGCTGAATTAGGCGCCCGCTGGCCCAAGTGCACACAGGGTGCTGCGCGCTTAGACGCCATCACCAGTCGTGCCCATGATGTAGACGAGCTGGTCGATCTGCTGGCGGACCGCAACGTACCGGATGATCGCGATCTGCCACATCGTGGGCGCCCTATCGAAATGGAACGACGGGTGGCGCCGAGCTTCATCATCGGGGATGAGTACGGTACCCGCGCCAGCACCGTGGTGCACGTCGGAGACAGGCGGTGTCGATTCGTGGAGCAGAGTTTCGCCGCTGCCGGCGTGCCTACCGGGCGTGTCGAGTACGAATACGAGTTTGCTGCAGACTAGCTTCGCAGGCCCACAGAAAAGCGACCCGACGGGTCAGTTGTGATGGTGCGGCAGCACTTTCTCCAGACCCGCTGCGCGCAGTTGCTCGTGCATGAACGCTTCAATCTCTGTGGCCGAGCTGAAACGCATCACGCGTGCCAGCATGCGCCGTGCATCGCTGCGTTTGATGTTGCGAATGACCCACTTCACCTTGGGCAGATGGGTGGCGTTCATGGACAGCACGTGATAACCCATGGCCATCAACAGCACCGCGCCTACCGGAGTACCGGCCAGTTCTCCGCAGATGCCGATACGGGTGTCTTCGGCGTGGGCGGCACGCGCAATTTCGCGCAGCGCCATGATGACCGCGGGATGCACGTCCTGATACAGATCAGCGACCCGGGCGTTGTTGCGGTCCACCGCCAGCATATACTGGGTGAGGTCATTGGAGCCGACCGCCAGAAAGTCTGACTCTTTAGCCAACAACCGGGCCTGATAGACCATGGCCGGCACCTCAATCATGACCCCGACCTGAGGACGTTTTACTTCCACACCCTCTTCTGTTACTTCGTCATAAGCCCGGTCGATCATGCCGCGCGCGATGCGCAACTCGTCCAGGCTGGAAATCATCGGCAGCATGATGCGCAACTCACCCTGCAGCCCGGCGTTGGCTTTGATCATGGCACGCACCTGCACCATGAAAATTTCCGGATGATCCAGCGTCACACGAATACCACGCCAGCCCAGAAAGGGATTCTCTTCATTGATCGGGAAATAACTGAGGCCCTTGTCGCCACCGATATCCAGCGTGCGCATGGTGACCGGGCGCGGCTCAAAGGCTTCCATCTGTTCCCGATAAAGGCTGCGCTGCTCTTCTTCGGTGGGGAACGACTCTTTCGACATGAAAGGAATTTCCGTACGGAACAGACCGATGCCCTCGGCGCCGCGATCCAACGACCGGGTGAGGTCGCCGGTCAGGCCGATGTTGACCCACAGCTGAATGCGCCAGCCGTCGCGCGTGATACACGGCAGATCTTTGAGCTCGTTCAACTCTTCGTCAAACACCCGCTCCTGGGAGATCAGTTCGCGAGCGAGCCGCAGGCGGCGGCGCGACGGCCGGGTGATGACTTCACCGTAGTGGCCATCCACCACCAGCGTTTCGCCCTCCAGATCATAGTCAGGCAGATCCACTGCACCCATCACCGCGGGAATATCCAGCGCGCGCGCGAGAATGGCCATATGCGAATTGCGTGAGCCCTGACTGGAGACGATGGCACGCAAATGATCGGCGGGAACATTGGCCAGAATGGAGGGCGTGACTTCCTCGCCGACCAGCACCGTATCCGGCGGAAAAGTATGTTTCTTATCGCGGATGTCCTGCAGGTTGGCCAGCAGGCGCAAGCCCAGATCTTTGACATCTGCACCGCGCTCGCGCAGATACGGATCTTCCATCAACTCAAAGCGGTTCACGTGTTCACGGATCACCTTCTTCAGCGCACCCTGGGCCCACTGGCCCTGATTCACTTCACGGCGAATGTCACCTGCCAGCGCATTGTCATCGAGCATATGCAGATAGGCGTCGAACAAAGCCAGTTCCTGGCTGGGCAGACTTTCCTTGAAATCATCGATGATGCCGCGGATATCATTGCGCACGGCATCCAGCGCATGATTCAACTGCAAGAGCTCAACCGTGACGTTTTCTGCTTCTTTGTCCGGCACCGCATCCAGGTTCGCCACCGGGTGCACCATCACTGCCGTGCCGATGGCGATTCCCGGCGCGCCAGCAATGCCGACGAACGTGGCGTCTTCCAGGTTCTGTTCCGATGGCCCGGCCAGCGCGCTGTCGCCCACCGCTTCTGCATGCGCCACCACGGTGGCCAGCTGCGCGGCCAGGGTAACCAGAAAAGCTTCTTCCGATTCATCGAAGCGCCGTGCCTCGCTCTGCTGCACTACCAATACGCCGTGGGTCTTACCCTGATGAATGATGGGTACGCCCAGAAAGCCGTCGAAGGCTTCTTCACCGGAATCAGGCAGATAGTGGTAGCGCGGATGCTGGCTGGCTGCTTCCAGGTTAATCGGCTCGACGCGACTACCCACCAGACCAACCAGACCTGAGTCCACCGGAATCGAAGCACGGCCCACCTGGCTGATGTTCAGACCATCAGTGGCGGCCAGGGTGTAGGCGTTTTTCTTGCGGTCAAGCAGATAAATGGAGCACACATCGATGCCCATCGCCTGTTTCACTTCGACGACCAGGGACTGTACGACGTCGGCAAAGCGGCTGTGGGCCGTTACCTGCTGCACAATCTTGCGTAGTGTCGTCAGCATGCTATCCATTGCGTTGCCTTTCATACGGTAAGTGTGGCGCCAGTTCCTTCAGCGCCCGTCGGTAAACTTCACGCTTGAAATCAATGACCTGATTCAAGGGAAACCAGTAACTGACCCACCGCCAGCCATCAAACTCCGGCTTAGGCGAGCCATTCATATCGATGGCGCCTTCTGCACACGTTAGTTCCAGCAGAAACCACTTCTGTTTCTGCCCCACAAAGCCCGGTGTCGAATTATGTCGTCGGAGCTTTTTAGGCAGACGATAACGCAACCAGCTACGCGTCTGCCCGATGACTTGCACGTGCTGGGCCGTGAGCCCGACTTCTTCCTCAAGCTCACGGAACAGGGCTTCTTCGGGCTGTTCGTTTTCGTTGATGCCACCCTGCGGGAATTGCCAGGCATCGTGACCGCCGATCCTTCGCGCCCATAGCACCTGGCTCTGCCGATTACAGATCACGATGCCTACATTGGGACGAAAACCGTCCGCGTCTACCATGCTCAAATCAATTCGCCTGCGCTTTCTTCATTGATACCTTAATTACTGTACAGATACAAACGAATGCCCGGTGTAAGATAACCACATGGCAAATCATCTCTCTGGCGAAGCAAGCCCCTATCTGCAACAACACGTAAACAACCCGGTGGACTGGTATCCATGGGGCGAAGAAGCGTTGCATAAAGCCAGGCAGGAAGCGAAACCTATTCTGCTTTCTATCGGTTACTCCACCTGCCACTGGTGTCATGTCATGGCCCATGAGTCGTTTGCAGATGAGCAGATTGCCCAGGTCATGAACAGCCACTTTGTCAACATCAAGGTCGATCGCGAAGAACGGCCGGACCTGGACAAGGTCTATCAGACCGCCCTGCAGCTCATCAATCCACAGGGCGGCGGCTGGCCACTGACCATGTTCCTCGACCCCCAGACCCTGCTGCCTTTTTTCGGTGGGACTTACTTTCCGCCTGAGCCGCGTTATCAGTTGCCGGGCTTCAGCGACCTGTTGTTGCGCCTCAGCGAAGTGTTCAACGCCCAATACGCAGAAATCAGCGAACAGGGTGACAAGCTCAAGGCCACCCTCGAACAGATGACACCGCCGCTGCTGGAGCCGGAACTGGCCGATGTAGCGCTGCTGAAGACCGCCCGCGAGCAACTGAGCCAGCAATACGACCAGGCTGAGGGCGGCTTCGGACAGGCGCCCAAGTTCCCCATGCCCAATGCGCTGCTGCGTCTGTTGCGACACTGGGCGCATGCGCGGCGCAGCGGAGACCGCGACAGTGAAGCGCTGGATATGGTGATGATCTCCCTGACACAGATGGCGCGGGGCGGCATCTACGATCACCTGGGTGGCGGTTTCTGCCGCTACGCCACCGACCGTAAGTGGATGATTCCGCATTTTGAAAAGATGCTGTACGACAACGCGCAGTTACTGACGCTGTACAGTCAGGCGCTCACCCTGGGACCTGATGCCCTGTTCGAAGGGGCGGTGAACGAAACGATCGCCTGGCTGGGCAGAGAAATGCGCAGCCAGGAAGGCGCTTTTTATGCCGCCATCGACGCCGACTCCGAGGGCGAAGAAGGTAAGTTCTACGTGTGGCGGCGGGAGCAGGTCAAGAAAGCGCTGAATGACGACGAATACCTGCTGATCGAGACCCTGTACGGCCTGGACAAGCCCGCCAACTTTGAAAACAAGTGGAACCTGCATCGCTACGACTCCTGGCGTTCGGTGGTTGAGCGTCTGAGTCTGGAGCCCGACGTGGCGGCGGAACTGCTGGCTACGGCCAGGACCAAGCTGCTGGCGCTGCGCGGGGAACGTATACCTCCCGCCACCGATGAAAAGATTCTGACCGCGTGGAATGGCCTGTTGATCCGTGGCCTGGCTGATGCAGCGGTGCAGTTCGACCGACCTGAGTGGCTGGCCATGGCACAGCAGGCGACGGATTTTCTGCGCAGCCATTGCTGGCAGGACGGCCAGCTGTACGCCACTTATCAGGCCGGACAGCCACTGCATCACGGCTACCTCGACGATTACGCCAACCTGCTGCACGGCGTCTTGGGTCTGCTGGAAGTCGAGTGGCGTGAAAGCGACATCAAATTCGCCACCCAGCTGGCTGACGCCCTGCTGGAGCAGTTTCTGGACCCTGACAAGGGCGGTTTTTATTTCACCGCGAAGAGCCAGGAACAACTGATCTACCGGCCTAAACCCACCATGGATGATGCCTTACCGCCAGGTAACGGGGTGGCGGCCCAGGCGCTGCTGCGCCTGGGTGAGCTGCTGGGTGAAGTCAAATATTCAGATGCCGCCCATCACACCCTGGCCTGGGCCCGGGCGGTCATGGAAAAAGTACCGGCCGCCCATTGCAGTCTGCTGCACGCGCTGGAGGAAGTGACCTATGCACCCCAGCTGGTGATCATGCGTGGACCGATCGATAAGCTGCGCCACTGGCGGGCCTCCATCCGCAAGGGCTTTACGCCATGGCGCAGCGTCTATCTGATCCCCTATGATGCCGGCCCTACGCTGCCTGCCTATCTGCCGAAACTGGTCAGCAGCGAGAAGCAGGCCCAAGTGACCGCCTATGTCTGTTCAGGCACCCAGTGCTCGCTGCCCATCACCGAACTTGAGGCACTGCAGGCAGCGTTGGATTAAACAGTCCAGCGAACGTTCAGTTCCCGCACCGCTTTGACATCGTCCAGTCGGCGCACCGGTAAGGTGTGCGGTGCCGTACGCACCAGCTCCACATCATCCCGCGCCTCGTTGCGTATTTTGATCAATGCTTCGACAAAGGCATCCAGTTCGTCTTTGGATTCCGTTTCGGTAGGTTCGATCAACCAGCATTCCGGAATCAACAGCGGGAAGTAGGTGGTCGGCGAGTGAATGCCATAGTCCAGCAGACGCTTGGCAAAATCCATGGCATTGACGCCCATGGTTTTGTTTTCTTCGGCAAAGGTGACAATGAATTCATGGGTTGCGCGCCGCTCAGGATAAGCCAGCTTGAAACCGGCTTTCTTAAGCCGTGTGGCCATGTAGTTGGCATTGAGGGTGGCGTAATCGCCTACCCGATGCATGCCCTCCCGGCCCAGCAGCAGGGCATAGGCCAGGGCCCGCACCAGAATACCGGCATTACCGGCAAAAGCTGACAGGCGGCCAATGGTCTGCGGCAGATCATCCTCGTCTGCCCACCGATACCCCTGGTCTGTGTTCAGCGCGGTTGGAATCGGCAGATAGGGCAGCAGCCGCTCACCCACACCCACCGGACCCGAACCCGGTCCCCCGCCACCGTGCGGGGTGGCAAAGGTTTTATGCAGGTTCATATGCAGCACATCAAAACCCATATCCCCTGGCCGCACCTTGCCGAGGATGGCGTTCAGATTCGCGCCGTCGTAATACAGCAGCCCACCGGCGTCGTGCACGGTTTTGGCGATGGCCTCGATCTGCCGTTCAAATACACCGCAAGTGGAGGGATTGGTCATCATCAGACCTGCTGTCTGTGGGCCTACCGCCGCCTGTAGCGCTTCCAGGTTGACATCGCCATCGGCATTAACCGCCACTTCCGTCACCTTATAACCACACATCACGGCGGTGGCGGGATTGGTACCGTGGGCGGCATTCGGGACCAGGATCTCGGTACGTTCGTGATCACCCCGGGCCTCGTGGTAGGCGCGAATCATCGCCACCCCGGCGAACTCGCCCTGGGCACCCGCCATGGGCGTCAACGACACGCCACGCATGCCGGTGACATCCTTGAGAATTTCCTGCAGTTCATACAGACAGGCCAGGTAACCCTGACTGGCTTCTTCCGGCGCCAGCGGATGGCGCTCCAGGAAACCTGGAATACTGGCCGCCTTGTGTGCCCCGCGCGGGTTGTATTTCATGGTGCAGGAGCCCAGCGGGTAAAACTGGGTGTCGATGGAAAAATTCTTGCGCGACAGATTGGTGTAGTGGCGCACCGCCTGCAGTTCTGACACCTCCGGCAAACCCACCTCGCTGGTGCGTAACAAGTCGGCAGGCAGATCGCTGAGCGCCTGATCAACATCTACAGCTACCCGTTGCGCGTGGGCGCGACGGTCCTGGCGGCCGATATCAAATATGGTATTGCTCATGCGCAGGCCTCCAGAGCCGTGCGGAAGGCTGCGACGTAGGCATCCAGCTCAGCATCGGTACGTTTCTCTGTCACCGCCACCAGCAGCCCCTGGTCGGCATCCGTGAGCGCGCAGAAATCCTCAAGCGCAAGGCCCGCCAGGATGCGCTGCTCGCGCATGGCGGTGAGCAAGGCTTGCGCCTTGCAAGGCAGGCGCAGGGTGAATTCGTGCAGAAAAGGCTGCGCGCCAAAGAAGGGCGCTACACCGTCGAGCTCGGTCAGGCGACTGCGCAGGCTGACCGCCTGCCGATGACTCTGAGCCGCCACTTCACGCAAACCCTGTGGGCCGACCAGGCTCATATAGATGGTCCCCGCAGTGACCAGCAGGCCTTGGTTGGTACAGATGTTGGACGTCGCTTTGCCGCGCCGGATGTGCTGCTCGCGTGCCTGCAGGGTCAGGGTATAGCCCGGTTGACCGTTAAGGTCTTCGGTACGGCCGATGATGCGGCCAGGCATCTGCCGAACCAGCGCTTCCCGACAGCACATGAATCCGAACGAGGGTCCACCGGAAGCCATCGGCACGCCGAACGGCTGGCCATCGCCACAGACGATATCTGCCCCCATGGCACCCCATTCACCCGGTGGTTTGAGCACCGCCAGCGACATGGGGTTAACCACCGCAATCACTAGTGCGCCCTGCTCATGGGCCCAGTCGGTCAACGCATCCACGGCTTCCAGGCCGCCAAAGAAATTGGGCTGCTGCACCACCACCGCGGCCGGCGGCTCACTGTCATCGGCGACCATTGCGCGATCAACCAGGCCGTCGGGACCGAGCCCCATCGGGACCAGTGTAATGCCCTGATTGGTGACGATGTTGCGCGTGGTGGCCTGATAGTGGGGATGGACGGTGTCAGCGATCCATACCGATCTGGACTTGTTCTTTTTGTTGGCCCGCAACGCCATCAGGGCCGCCTCGGCGACCCCGGTAGCGCCGTCGTATACCGATGCGTTGGACACTTCCATGCCGGTCAGCGCCGTCATCATGGATTGGTATTCGTAGATGAGTTGCAGAGTGCCCTGACTCGCCTCCGCCTGATAAGGCGTATAGGCAGTCATGAATTCACCGCGGCTGGTCAGATCCCACACCGCCGCAGGAATATGGTGGTCGTAGCTGCCGCCCCCTAAAAAACAGGTATAGCCGCCATCCTCTTCAGCACGGGCCCGCAATTTATTGAGCATGGCCATTTCGCTGACGCCACGAGGCACTTCAGTAAGCTTACCGGAAGCCAGGTGAGCGGGAATTTCATCGAACAGATCTTCCAGCCCGGCCACCCCGATTTCTTCGAGCATGGCCTGTTCGTCCGCGGCCGTATGGGGGACAAATGGCATTAATGTTCTTCTTCGTCACAAACTTCTTGATAGCTTTCGGCGTCTAACATGTCGTCCAGTTCGGTGACATCGTTGGGTTCGACCCGGAAGAACCAGCCATCGCCGTAGGGGTCCTGATTCACTTTTTCAGGCTCGTCTTCCAGCGCTTCATTCACCTCGATGACCGTGCCGGAGACCGGTGCATAAATATCCGATGCCGCTTTGACCGACTCGACCACACCGGCTTCATCGCCTGCGGCCAGGTCCTGATCAACTTCCGGCAGTTCCACATACACCACATCGCCCAGGGCGTTCTGCGCATGGTCGGTAATGCCCACAGTGATGTTGCCGTCATCATCCAGGCGTGCCCATTCATGGGTCGCCAGATACCTGTTTTCTGCTGGTGTTTCGCTCATGAGTGTCCCGTCTTATTTTTCTAGTACGCTGGGGCGTATTTTGCCATTTCGAACAAACGGTGGCTGCACAATTGTGGCTTTTTTTAGCTTGCCACGAATATCCACCTGGCAATCGCCGTTAGCATCTGCCGGTAGCCGTGCCAGCGCAATACTGCAACCCATGGTGGGCGAGAAGGTGCCACTGGTAATGACGCCTTTACCGGCCTCGGTCACCACCGTCTGGCCATGGCGCAGCACGCCTTTGTCGCGCATGACCAGACCGGTGAGCTTGGCCTGCGGCTGCTCGCGCTCGGCTTCGATGGCCTGGCGGCCGATAAAGTCCCGCGGTGGTTCCCAGGCAATGGTCCAGCCAATGTTGGAGGCCAGCGGTGAGGTCTGTTCATCCAGATCCTGGCCATACAGATTCAAGCCTGCTTCCAGCCGCAGGGTGTCGCGCGCACCCAGACCGGCCGGTGCCACGCCGGCGCTCAACAACGATTGCCACAGCTGTTGTGCTGCATCACCGGGCAACATGACCTCAATGCCATCTTCGCCGGTGTAGCCGGTCCTGCCAACCATCCACGCATCCTGCACCAGGGTCGCGTAAAAGGGTTTGAGTTCACTCAGATCGGTCGCCATCACCTGCCCGGCAATCGCCCTGGCATTGGGGCCCTGTACCGCAATCATGGCCAGGTCCTGTTCGGCGCATGTCATGTCCGCGGTCGCGTGGCGGGCAAACCAGGCCAGCACCTTGTCCCTGGTCGAGGCGTTCACCACACAGCGAAAGCCATCGGTTTGCCGATAGACAATCAGGTCATCCAGCACACCACCCTGCTCATTGAGCAACGCGCCATACAACGCCTGCCACAGCTCAAGGCGCGCCACATCATTGGCCACTACTTTCTGCAGAAACGTCATCGCCCCCGCACCGCTGACGTCGATGATGGTCATATGGGAGACGTCGAACATACCCACATCGGTTCTGACCGCAGTGTGTTCTTCGATCTGCGATCCGTAGTTCACCGGCATCATCCAGCCAGCGAAATCCACCATCTTGCCACCGCACGCCACATGCGCATCATAGAGCGGGGTCTTATTCGTCACTGCTTCTCCTTACGCGTATCACCCGCGAATCTGCGAGCGTGAATTGTACGCTGCTGGGCGGATAATTTAACCGGGCAAAACGTCTAGATGGACGTTCTTATCGTTGTGCAGATCAACTGGCCGCGGCGATCGGCCCGAGCCCCATCGCTTCGCGCATGATCTGCTGTTTGACCAGCGACATGCCGTTCAATTGGTGAGTTGCTTTGTTACGCGCCCACAAGAGCCACGGGTTCTGTTCGCCATAGGTCTTCTGCAGTAACCCGAGCAGCCGCACCATATGCAGCGAACGGGTCCACCGCTGGCGGTTGAAAGCCGCCAGCGCGCGGCTGGACTGCAGCCCATTGCCAGCGGCCGTAACCGACAGCAGCGCGATGACATCCTCAAATCCCAGATTGACACCCAGACCCGCCAGTGGATGTACCACGCGCGCTGCATCTCCCACCAGCACGACCCGTCCTTTTACGAAATTGCGGGCTACCTGTTGATGCAGGGGGAAGCAAAAGCGCTGGTCGACAGCGCTGATCTGGCCGAGCACACCCTCGCTGCGACGGGTCAGGACTGCGCAGAATTCTTCTTCTGGCAGCGTCTGATGGGCGGCAGCCTGATCGGCGGGTTGCGACCACACCACCGAAACCAGGTTGGTTTTCTGTCCTGCATCCGCCGCCTCACTGGGTAACAGGGCCAATGGGCCATTACGCAGGAATCGTTGATAGGCCACCCCAGCATGATGCCGCTCAGTTTCGACCACGGTAGCCAACGCGTGCTGGCCAACCGGAAAGGCCTGCACTGGAATCTGCAAGGCCTGGCGCACCGATGACTGCACGCCATCTGCGGCCACCATAAAGTCTGCTTCGATACGACGCCCCTCGGCAGTCGTGACCGTAACACCGGTGGCATCCATGGTGAGGTCCGCAAATTCCCCCTGCACCACCGTCAGCTTGTCCTGACAGGTCTGATAGAGGGCGCTCGCCAGGGGCGTCATCTCCAGCAGCCAGCCCAGTTCCTGGCGACCCACGTCAGCCGCGTGGAAGGATAGTTTGCCGGTGCCGGATTCTTCCCACACCTGCATGGCGTTATAGGGGACTACCGAGTTCTGCTGCCAGACATCGATGTCAGACAGCAGGGACTGGCTTTGCGGGTTCAACGCGACGTTGCGAATATCGACACCCAGCCGACCGCGGATGATGTTCGGTTCCGACGGCTCCAGCAGGGTCACACCGTAACCTTGCCGGCGCAACCCCAGGGCCGCCGCCGCGCCCACCAGACCACCCCCGACGACGATGGCTTCAGCCATCTGCAACTCCCGCCATTATGCTTTCAATGGCCTGGGTCGTCTTAGGTACGCCATCAGTCAGCACCTCCGGACCCGAGGCGGCGATCAACACATCGTCCTCTATGCGAATGCCCAACCCGAGATAGGCCCCCGGGATACCCTCGCCTGCCAGCGCACGAGGGATGTAAATGCCGGGCTCGATGGTCAACACCATGCCAGGCTCAAATTCCCGCCAGCTGTCTTCGATGCGGTAATCGCCCACATCATGTACATCGATACCCAGCCAGTGTGAGGTGTTATGCGGGATCAGATGTTTATAGGCTTGCTGGGCAAGTATCTCATCCACATCACCGTCGAGAATTCCGAGCTCAAGCAAGCCGGCCACCATCACCCGCACCGCACAGTCGTGCGGCGCATTGAAATGCTCCCCCACCTGACAGGCCTCGATGGCCGCTTCATTGGCCGCCAGTACCACATCATAGAGCGCCTTCTGAGTTTTGCTGAAGCGGCCGTTCACCGGCCACGTGCGGGTGACATCGGCGGCGTAGTGCTGGTACTCACAACCGGCATCGATCAACACCAGATCGCCGTCATTGAGCACCGCCTGGTTGGCCACATAATGCAGCACGCAGGCATTGTCACCGCCACCGACGATAGAAGGATAGGCCGGTGTGCGTGCGCCCCGGCGCATAAAGGCATAGGTCAGCTCCGCCTCCAGCTGACCTTCGGTCATGCCGGGTTGGCAGGCCTGCATGGCGCGGATGTGGCCTTCTACGGTAATTTCCGCAGCGCGACGCATCAGGCTCAGTTCTTTCTTCGACTTGAACAGCCGCAGTTCATGCAGCAGGTGTTTCAGCTCAACAAATTCGCCCGGCGGCTGCGCACCGCCAGACTCCCGTTGCCGGATGTTGGCCACCCAGCCCAGGAGCTGCTGATCGAAGCTGCGATGCTCACCCAGATTGACATAGATGCGCTCGCGGCCTTCCAGCATGCCCGGCAGGATGTCTTCGATGTCGTCATAGCCGAAGGCATCGTCCACCGCCAGTACCTGGCAGGCGCGCTCCGGTCCTAACTGTTCGCCGTCATACAGTTCCTTGCGTGGGTCCCGATCGGCACAGAACAGAATCTCCTGACCCTGGCTGCGCCCTGGCGCCAGTACCAGCAGCGTTTTCGGTTCGGAGAATCCGGTCAGGTAGAAAAAGTCGCTGTCCTGACGGAACAGATACTGCACGTCACGATTGCGCCGTTTTTCATCGGCGCCGGGAATGATGGCAATGGAACCCGGGCTCATCATGCCCATTAATTTGTCGCGTCGTTTTTTGTGTTCGCCAGTGGTCGCTGGGGTCAATGTTCAACCTCATTGGACTCGGCGTCCTGGCCTTCAACATGTTCAGCCATCAGGGCCAGTACCAGTACTGCACTCACGCGCACGTACTCATAAAGTTCCATGAAGGACGCTTCGTTCTGTTCGTTCTCGGCTTCTTCTTCGTCGATGCCGCTGATGCTGGCATAGTCACGCAGCACCTCGCCCACTTCATCGGGCAGGCTGTTGATGGCCCCCTGCACGATCCCACCGAAGCCGGTCAGAAAGCCTGCACACCAGGCCGCCAGGCCACCCAGGCGCGCGGCCATGGGTTCGTCATCATCAGGGATGAGCGGATAAAACTCCATATCCTGGGCGTGCATCTGATCCAGGGCATCGGCTACAAAGTCTTTCAGCGTGGTATCGTCTTCCAGTGCATCGGTACCCAACAGCTCGATCAGCTCCGGCAATGCGAAGGTCGGCGGATAACCCGCCGCCATGCCGCAGACCGTGCCGTGCAGGTCGGCGGGGGCAAGCGTACGCGATGCAGCCTTGGCCTTTTCTAATAATTCCAGATCCATAAAATATCCAGGGCTACAAAAAGTAACTTAATCGGCGCAAACTATCGCCTAGGCGACAGATAAATACCACAAGAGAGTCTGGATCATGGAAACATCGGCGACTGCAGAACAGTTGGGGCAACTGGAACAACAGGTAGATGAATTGCTGGGTTTAACTCAGGTCTTGAGCAAAGAAAACACCGCACTGCGTACCCAGCAGAAAAACTGGTCAACCGAGCGCGCTAAACTGATCGAAAAAAATGAATTGGCCAAGCATCGTGTCGAGGCCATGATCACCCGCCTTAAAGCATTGGAAAAAGACTAACCCGTGGCCAATACAACGAATACCGTGACCGTCCGCATTCTCGACAAAGAGTACCAGGTGGCCTGCCCACCGGACGAAGTAGATTCACTCACCCAATCAGCCCGTTTCCTTGATAAGCGTATGGCGGACATCCGCACTTCCGGCAAGGTTGTAGGGTTGGACCGGATTGCGGTAATGGCGGCGCTGAACATCACCCATGAGTACCTGACCCAGGGGTCGGTGAGCACCGAGGAACGGGATTACGTCACCAAGCGGTTGGACCATCTGAACCAGCGGGTGGGCCAGGCACTGGCCCAGCACAAACAGCTGGATCTTTAATGCAAGCCTGCACCCTTTCGAGAAACAGCCCACAATTCTTGAGCTGTCGCTTGGTTCTGGGCTGATTCTGGTTATACTCCACTTCGTTCCTGGGATGTTTGCCAGTTGGTCGCGTCCTTGAGCCGTTAGAGATAACTCAGGAGTTTCTGGGGACAGCGTCGGTGTGCACACCCAATCTGATGGGTAGCCTTAGACGTTGCACAGACCTCCGCCTTGAACCATAACGGTTCAGGGCAAACCATCAGCGGCATCTCCGGGAACACTTTCTGTTTGTGTGGCAACACCCATGTCAAATTCACCCCCACCAGAACGTGCAGCGCTTCGCCAGCACTACCGCAGTGTGCGTCGCAACCTGAGTGCAGCTGCACGCGCAAAAGCCGAAGCTCAGATCTGTGGGCATCTCGTGGCCTTGCTGACACAACGAAAACCCCGTGTATGGTGTGCCTATCTGGCCAATGATGGCGAAGCAGACATCGCGCCGCTCATCACCCCCGCCACTGCGCCTGTAGGCCTGCCGCGGATCACCGAGAAGCTGATGCACTTTCACGCCTGGTCACCCGGTGAACCGCTGGTCAAGAACCGCTTCCAGATTGACGAACCGGAAGAATCCGCAACCCGGCTTGACGCCGCCCGCATCGAGCTGCTGCTGATGCCGCTGGTGGCGTTTGATGCGGCAGGTAATCGCCTGGGTATGGGCGGCGGTTTCTACGACCGGTTCCTCGGCTCGCAGTCGGTACAACCCTACTGCGCCGGCGTTGCCTTTGCTGAACAACAGACTCCCAGCCCGTTACCCAGCGAAGCATGGGACATCCCGTTGCACGCTGTGGTTACCCAGCACGGCGTGGTAAAGTTTCCTTCCACTTCAGAGTCAGCCCGCTAATGGCCGTCAGAAAGATCATTCGCATGGGCCACCCGCATCTTCGCCAGGTGGCGCAGCCCGTAGCACTCGAGGTTCTGCAGACCGCTGAGTTCAAGCGTCTGCTGGACGATATGGTCGATACGCTGCATGACTATGGCGGCATCGGACTGGCGGCACCTCAGATCGATGAGCCTCTGCGCCTGGCCATCATTGAAATTCCCGGCGGCCAGTCACGCTATGGCGAAGTCGAAGCCATGCCACTGACCGCCTTTATCAACCCCACCATCACAGTGCTGGATGAAGCGACCGCCGGCTTCTGGGAGGGCTGCCTGTCGGTCCCCGGACTGCGTGGTTTTGTCGAGCGGCCGCAACATATCCGTGTCGAATTTACGGACGGGCAGGGCGAGTCCCGTGCACTCGAGCTGAAGGGGTTCTGGGCCACCGTGTTTCAGCACGAGTTTGACCACCTGGACGGTAAACTCTACATCGACCGCATCAGCGACCCGACGCGACTCGCCTTTGAAGAAGAATTCGCCCGCTACTGGCAGCAGGCGCCAGAGGATGAACCCGCTGACGACTGAGCCTATTTAAGAAACAGCCGATAGGCCGGATTGTCGGTTTCTTCCCAGTAGCGATAACCGATCTGATCGAGATATTTGCGCAGTTGCTGGCGTTGTTTCACCGACGCCGCAAAGCCGACTAACACGCGACCAAACGCAGAACCGTGATTGCGGTAATGAAACAGGGTGATGTTCCAGTCAGCGCCAAGTCCACTCAGAAATTGCACCAGCGCACCCGGACGTTCCGGAAACTCAAAACGAAACAAGAGCTCCTCGGTTTTGCTGACGTTCCTGCCGCCCACCATATGGCGCACATGCAGCTTGGCCACCTCATTGTCGGTCATGTCCACCAGGGCATATTTCTTACTTTTAAGATCGGCAATCACGGCACGACGGTCGCCGGCTGAAGCCACTTCCAGACCCACATAAATATGCGCCTTGGCATTCGGCGCCAGCCGATAATTGAACTCGGAGATATTGCGCCGCCCCAGCGCGCGACAGAACTTGAGGAAACTGCCCTGTTTTTCTTCGATGGTTACCGCCAGCACCGCTTCGCGATTTTCACCCACTTCGGCACGCTCAGAAATATGCCGCAGGCGGTCGAAGTTGACGTTCGCGCCACTGATCACGGCCACGGCATTGCCGGTGCCGGGCTTGATGTGTTTTTTCATCCCTGCCACCGCCAGCGCCCCGGCCGGTTCGGCGATCACCCGGGTATCCTCGAAGACATCTTTGATGGCGGCACAGATTTCATCCACCGTCACCACCACCACTTCATCTACACAGTGTTGCGCCACTTTGAAAGTTTCACGACCCACCTGGGCGACACTGACCCCATCGGCAAACAGATCCAGGCCAGCGGCCGGCAGTTTAGTCCGTTTGCCATCGCGCAGCGCGGTCGCCATGGAATCTGACCCCTTAGGCTCCACGCCGATAATGCGGGTGCGGGGATAGAGGTATTTCACATAGGCGCCAATACCGGCAATGAGCCCGCCACCACCCACCGGAACATAGATGACTTCCGGTCTGCTGGGGTGCTGATTCACGATCTCCATGCCTACCGTACCCTGGCCGGCAATCACATCCACATCATCATAGGGGTGGATATAGATCAGCTTCTCATCACGCTTGAGCTGCTGCGCATGCTCGGCAGCCTGGTCGTAACTGTCTCCGTGCAGCACCACCTTGGCACCAAAACCACGTACCGCATTCACCTTGATGCTGGGGGTATTGCGACCCATGACGATGGTCGCTTTGATACCCAGACGGCGGGCGGCCAGCGCCACACCCTGGGCATGATTGCCTGCCGAGGCGGCAATAACGCCGCGGGCCCGCTGGGCTTCGCTCATCTGCGCCATCTTGTTGTACGAGCCACGCAGTTTGAAGCTGAACACCGGCTGCAGATCTTCGCGCTTCAGATAAACATCGGTATTCAGCCGCCGGGACAGGGCGGCAGCATGCTGCAACGGCGTCTCTTCCGCGAGATCATAAACGCGCGAACCCAGAATCCGCTTTACATAACTTTCCAGCATGGGCACCATTTCTCCGAATTTGCCACCACGTGAGATTTCCATCAGTACGGATCAAGACACGCTTAAAAAACAAGTTGCTCAACGCGCCCTGCAACTGCTGACCCCTAAATTGACCAGCAAGAGCATAGTAGGCGTGGGTACAGGATCAACCACGAACTTCTTTATCGACGAACTGGCAAGTATAAAGCATGTCTTTGATGCGGCGGTTTCATCCTCTGAAGCATCCGCTGAGCGCCTGCGCGGTCATGGTATTGCCGTGCTCGATCTGAATGCCGCGCCACAGGTGGACGTATACGTTGACGGCGCAGATGAAGTCAACCGAAATCGTCAACTGATCAAAGGCGGTGGCGCCGCCCTCACCCGGGAAAAGATCGTCGCCAGTGCCGCCGATGAATTCATCTGCATCGTCGACGAAAGCAAGCTGGTGGACACCCTGGGTACCTTCCCACTACCGGTGGAGATCATCCCCATGGCGCGCAGTCTGGTGGCCCGTGCGCTGGTCAAACTGGGCGGCCAGCCCATCTGGCGCGAAGGCGTGGTCACCGACAACGGCAACTGGATCCTGGATGTTCACGGACTGCACATCGACGACCCGGACCAGCTGGAAGCCGAGATCAACAACATCGCAGGTGTTGTCTGCAATGGGCTGTTCGCCCAGCAGGCGGCACATCTGGTGCTGATGAGTACCAGTACCGGCATCACGGAATTCTAGGCAAGCTCTAATTGTGTCGCAAAAGCTCAGCGCTCCCTGACTTGCAGTTTATGTCGCAAAGCTCAGCACGCCCTTGCTTGCAGCACCATGAGCGCTACAGCAGCTTGCCGGGGTTCATGATCTGATGCGGATCAAACAAAGCTTTGATGCCGCGCATCAACTCGATTTCTGCCGCGCTGCGGCTGTAGTTCAAGAAGTCTTTCTTCAACAGGCCGACCCCATGTTCGGCCGAGATGCTGCCATTGCGGGCCGCAATCAGGCTGAAAATACCCGGGCTCATTTCGTGGCCCTTGGCCATGAATTCTTCCACTGACAGGTGTGGTGGGCGCAGGATATTCAGATGCAGGTTGCCGTCGCCGATGTGGCCGTACCAGCACACTTCGAAGCCGGGGTAACTGTTGGCTACGAATTGATCAACCTCAGCCAGAAATTCCGGTACTTCATGAATGCGCACGGACAGATCATTCTTATACGGTGTATACGGCGCGATGCTTTCCGAAATGCCTTCGCGCAGTTGCCACAGATTGGCGCCCTGCTGGGCTGACTGACTGATAACCCCGTCTACCACCCAGCCTGCATTCATACACGCCTCAAACGCCTCACTGGCAGCTTCCAGCGCTGCTTCGTCAAATTCCAGCAGTGCATAAAACGCCACCGACTCGGCCAGCGGCTGGGGCAGATCACGGTGGGCCTGGACCTTGGCCAGTGCCAGGTCCGAGAAAAATTCAAAGGCACTGAGTTTTACGCGCGCTGCGAAAGCGGACAGCACATTCAGCAGATCAGCCACGTTAGGGACGCCGACCACCATCACCGTCTGTGGCGGTGGGGGCTCGGTCAGGTGCATATCGACTTCACAGATCAGCCCCAGCGTGCCTTCCGCACCGATCATCAGATGGCGCAGGTCATAGCCGGTGGCATTTTTGACCAGTCCGGCGTTGCAGTTGAGCAGCGCACCCGTGCCGGTCACCACCCGCATGCCGGCTATCCAGTCACGGGTCAGCCCGTAGCGAATGACTTTGATGCCGCCCGCATTGGTGGACACATTGCCACCGATTTGACTGGATCCGGAGGAAGCAAAGTCGACCGGATAGAAAAGGTCCCTGGCGGCGGCGAACTCCTGCAGCGTCTGGGTGATCACACCCGCCTGACAGGTCACAACCCGATCTTCGGCATTAAAATCCAGAATCTGGTTCATTTTGTCAAACGACACCACCACTTCGCCCGCGGTGGCAACGGCGCCGCCGGAAAGCCCGGTTCGCCCGCCGGAGGGCACCAGGCTGACGCGCTCCTGCATGGCGAACTTCACCAGTTCCACAACCTGCTCATTGCTTTGCGGGAAGACCACCGCGCTGGGCGCAATATCGAAGCCGCGCGTCCAGTCGCTACCCCACTCCTTGAGCGACTCGGCATCCCGGCGGATCTGCTTATCCGAAAATATCTGTTCCAGCAAAGTTCCTCCCCACAACCCGGTGGTCGTCCATTCTGCTTAACCCGTCGCGGCGAATTCGCCGAACGCGTGCTCATCCAGCCAGCTGAACATTGTAGCGCGCAAGGCCGCAGATTCGTTCACCAGATGGTGTCTGGCCTCGGGCAACATCAACCACTGTGCCTGGGGATACAGTCGCCCCAGTCGTTCGAGGTTGTATTGCCAGTCGATGGTGCGATCCAGTTGCCCCTGGATTATTCTGGGCGCGATGGGCGATGGCGGATAAGTTTCGAAACGGTTGGTCCAATCTACCATCGCCTGCACCCAGCTGACGGGCAACAGGTCCGCCTGCAGCGGATCCTGGGCGAGAAAGGCCAGAAACTCCGGGTTATCTGCATTGCGCGTGAGAATGCGCTTCTTAGCCTGAATGGTGAGCCTGGCCGCGGCGAATACCCAGCGGTTGAACCACCAGGCGTGGGGCCGCACCAGCGGTGCAAACAGCACCAGGTCGCCGACTGGCTGGCGGTTGTGCTGGGCAAAATACTCCATCAGTATCGCACCGCCCATGCTCTGACCCACCCAGTGGGTGAGCTCATCCACACCCTGCAACTTAAGCGCGAACTGCTCAACCGCTGTCAGCGCGGCAATGTACTCATCAAAACTGTCTATGTGCGCGGGTTCGCCGGTCGCCAGCCCATGGCCGGGCTGATCAAAGGCCACCACCAGCAGGCCGCGACCCAGCAGATAGCGGATCAGGTGGCCATAAAGACCTACATGGTCGTAGTAGCCGTGACACATCAGTACTGCACCACGGACCTCAGGAGGAGCAAAGGTCTGTACCATGACCCGCTGTTCGGCCCCTTGAGCGGCGCTGACCTCGAGTGGATACATGGCATGGGCGACACCGGGCATGTTGAGCCCGTAGAAATCCATATACTCAGTTACCCTGTTTTGCGGTAACGGCTCACGTATTGGCGCCTGGATCAGCTTTTTGAATGGATGCAACGCGTCCTGTCCTTTAAAATTCGCCCTTTTTACCGGGAACTACTTATGTCTAACGTCCCTGTCCGTTCAGGACCCAACGCCGACACCTTCAACCAGCAGCTGAGCAAAGTCAGAACCGCTCCCGGATTTATTGCCGCATTAGACCAGAGCGGCGGCTCAACGCCTAAAGCTCTGCTCGCTTATGGCGTGGATGCCGACCAGTACAGCAACGACGCAGAGATGTTCGATCTGATTCACGCCATGCGTTCGCGCATTATGACAAGCCCGGCGTTCACAGGCGAACGGATCCTCGGTGCCATCCTGTTCGAAATGACCATGGATCGCCAGGTTGAAGGACTCGCTACGCCAGATTACCTGTGGCAGCAGAAACGTGTTGTACCGTTCCTCAAAGTCGATAAGGGACTGGCCGACGAACAGGACGGCGTGCAGGTCATGAAACCCATGCCCGATCTCAGCGAGCTGCTGTTACGGGCGCGTGAACTGAATGTATTCGGCACCAAAATGCGTTCGGTCATCAAACAGGCATCCCGCAGCGGCATCCAGCGGGTGGTCGACCAGCAGTTCGAGGTTGCCCAGCAGATCCTTGATCACCATATGGTGCCGATCGTAGAACCCGAGGTAGACATCAACAGCGCCGACAAGGCGGAGAGCGAGGCAATCCTGCGCGATGCGCTGGCCGCGGGTCTGGACCAGTTAAGCGGTGATCTGCCAATTCTGTTCAAACTCACCCTGCCGGAACAGGCAGATTTCTATCAGCAGTTTACTGAGCACGGCAAAGTAGCGCGGGTGGTGGCCCTGTCGGGCGGTTATTCACGCCAGGAGGCCAACGACAGACTGGCGGCCAACAGCGGCGTTATCGCAAGCTTCTCGCGTGCCCTTACCGAGGGGTTAAGTGCGCAACAGGATGACTCGAGCTTTAATACCACGCTGGATGAAACCATCGCTGCCATTGCTGCGGCTTCAGCAACCTGACCGCAGTCTGGGATCCTGGCTCTCCCCGGGCAGTCAGCTCTGGTAGCGTGAAGCCAGGATCTCTACCGCCGGCAGTTGCTTGCCTTCGACAAACTCGAGAAAGGCGCCGCCACCGGTAGAAATATAGGAAATTTTATCCGCCACCTGGTACTTGTCGATGGCCGCCAGCGTATCGCCCCCGCCGGCGATGGAAAAACCCTCACTGGCGGCAATGCCTTCAGCGAGTACCCGGGTACCTTCGCCGAACTGGTCAAATTCAAAAACACCGACCGGACCGTTCCACAATATGGTACGTGCTGAACTCAGATTGGCCGCCCAGCTGCGCGCGGTTTCCGGGCCGATATCCAGGATCATCTCGTCATCGCCGACTTCGTCAATCTGTCTCAGCACCGCAGGCTCAGACTCATCGAACGCTTTCGCCACCATGACGTCGGTCGGAATCGGAATATTCACCAGCTGGTTGATCCTGACCGCAGTGTCGATCAGATCCGGCTCATACAGCGACTGGCCGACATTATGTCCCGCCGCAGCGATAAAGGTGTTGGCGATGCCACCGCCCACAATAATTTCATCTGCAAGACTGGCGAGGCTTTCCAGCACATCGAGCTTGGTCGAAACCTTGGAGCCGCCGACGATGGCAACCATAGGTTTTTCAGGCTCTGCCAGCGCGGTGGTCAGCGCTTTAAGCTCGGCCTCAAGTAACAAGCCGGCACACACTTCGAGTGCATATCTGGCGACGCCATGGGTCGAGGCCTGGGCCCGATGGGCGGTGCCAAAGGCGTCATGTACGAACACATCACAGTGACTCGCCATCTGTCGGGACAGGTCATCGTCGTTGGCTTTTTCACCGACCAGAAAGCGCACGTTTTCAAACAGCGCGACTTCACCAGCAGTGATCTCCGCCATCTCCGCGAAAGACGCCAGTAACTTAACCGGACGTTTAAGCAGTTCGCTCAGGCGCTCGGCCACTGGACGCAACGAAGCGTCGGGGTCTGCCTGACCTTCTTCCGGCCGCCCGAGATGGGACATGACCACCACCCGCGCACCCGCTTCAGCCGCGGCCACAATGGTGGGCAGGGAGGCGCGAATACGGACATCGCTGGTGACCACGCCATCGCTCACCGGTACATTGAGGTCAGCGCGGATAAGTACCCGCTTGTTGCCGAGCTCCAGATCGCCCAGCGTGTTCAGTTGCAGATCAGCCATGCAGCGATTTTACCGTTTCCAGCACACGATCAACAGTCATCCCGAGTTCCGCCATCGCCTGCGCGCCTGGTGCTGACAGGCCATAGCGGTCGATGCTGACCACGGCACCATCCAGACCGACAAAGCGATACCAATAGTCGCCGTGACCCGCTTCCACGGCTACCCGCCGGCGAACCTCAGTGGGCAGCACCTGTTGCTGATAGCCGGCGTCCTGGGCCAGGAAACGCTCACAACAGGGCATAGAGACCACCCGGGTGTTGTGACCTTCGCCATTGAGAATTTCTGCCGCAGCAACCGCCAGTTCCACTTCAGAGCCAGTGGCGATCAGGATGGTTGCCGGTGTGCCGTCACAGTCCTTGAGAATGTAACCACCACGCGCAATGTTGTTAAAGGCGGCTTCATCGCGTGCCTGGGCTTCGGTATTCTGTCGGGTAAAAATCAACGCCGACGGCTGGTCAGTGGAGGCTAACGCTTCGCGCCAGGCCAGGGCAGACTCTACCGTGTCGCACGGGCGCCAGGTTTCCAGATTGGGTGTCGTGCGTAGATTTGTCAGCTGCTCAATGGGCTGGTGGGTCGGTCCATCTTCACCTACCGCAACCGAATCGTGGGTATAGACGAAAATATTCGGGATCTTCATCAGCGCAGCCAGGCGTACCGCATTGCGCGCATATTCCATAAACACCAGAAATGTACCGGTAAACGGTCTGATACCACCATGCAGCAGGATGCCATTGCTCATGGCCGACATGCCGAATTCACGCACGCCGTAGCTCATGTGATCGTCAGGTCCGGCATCTGCCCATTTGGTCAGGTTGGAGCTGGTCAGGTCCGCGGAGCCACCGAACAATTCAGGCACGCCCTGAGCGGCAGCACCGATGGCCCGTTGCGAAGATTTTCGTGTGGCCAGCGCCTCGGGCTTGTCCTGCTCTGCCCGTGCCAGTGCCATTAACCCTGCATCCCAGTCTGCCGCCAGTTCACCACGCATACGCCGCTGATACTCCGCAGCCAGTTCCGGGTGCGCCGCCGCATACTCATCAAACCGTGTCTGCCAGGCCTGTTGCAGTTCGCGGCCGCGGGCGCGCATGTCCCAGTCCCGACGAACTTCTTCTGGAATGGCAAACTTCTCATCCCCCCAGTTCAATGACTTACGGGTCAGAGTGACCTCGTCTTCACCCAGGGCGGCGCCATGGGAACTGGCCTTGCCCTGCTTGTTGGGTGAACCGTAGCCGATGGTGGTACGACAACAGATCAGCGTCGGTCGCCCATCGCTGTCTTCCGCTGCGGCCAGCGCGTCTTCGATCTCGTCACTGTCGTGGCCGTCCACGTTGCGTATCACGCGCCAGCCATAGGCTTCAAAACGCGCAGGCACATCTTCGCCGAACCATTCGTCCACTTCGCCATCGATGGAGATGCCATTGTCGTCGTAGATGCAGATCAGTTTGTCGAGCTTGAGTGTGCCGGCCAGGGAAGCAGCTTCGTGGGAAATGCCCTCCATCAGACAACCGTCACCCACCACCACCCAGGTGCGATGGTCCACTATGGCAAAGCCGTCGCGGTTAAATTCCTGGGCCAGTTTCTGCTCCGCCAGCGCCATACCGACCGCATTGGCCAGACCCTGACCCAGTGGTCCGGTGGTGGTTTCCACGCCCGGGCACTCGCCGTATTCCGGATGACCGGCCGTTTTTGCGTGCAGCTGGCGAAAGTTTTTCAGGTCATCCAGGCTGACTGGATAGCCGGTCAGGTGCAGCAGACTGTATAAAAACATGGAGCCGTGGCCGTTGGAGAGCACGAAGCGGTCACGGTCCAGCCAGCCCGGGTCTTCAGGGTTGTGTTGCAGATGTCCACGCCAGAGTACTTCGCCGATGTCGGCCAGTCCCATGGGCGCACCTGGGTGTCCACTGTTGGCGGCCTGTACCGCATCCATAGAAAGCACCCGAATGGCGTTCGCCCGTTGTGTTTGCGAAGACATGAAATACCTTAGTTGGAAAGCGGCGCTATTGTCTGCCGTTGAACCCGCAAGCGCAATATTTGGCAGCAAAAACTCCCTGGTTCGACTAAGATAGCGGGCTTTATTTCTCGTAGACGCGTCGCGCAGGGACTACATATGTCTGACTTTTCCATGTTCACCTCTGAGTCCGTGTCCGAAGGGCATCCAGATAAAGTGGCCGATCAGATTTCTGACGCCATCCTCGATGCACTCCTGGCACAGGATCCCGAGTCCCGTGTCGCGTGCGAAACCATGATTAAGACCGGCGTGGTGATGGTGGCTGGCGAAATCCGCAGCAACGCTGAGGTCAATATCGAACCGCTGGTGCGCCGGGTGATCGCCGACATTGGCTACAACGGTCTCGAAGTTGGCTTCGATCCGTCTGATTGCACGGTAATCAACGCATTGGGTTTACAGTCATCCGATATCGCCATGGGCGTGGACGAGGCAGACGATCACGAGCAGGGCGCGGGTGACCAGGGCCTCATGTTCGGCTACGCCACCGATGAAACGGATGTGCTGATGCCTGCGCCCATCACCTACGCGCATCGTCTCGTACAGCGCCAGGCAGAAATGCGCCGTGGCAGCCTGTCATTCCTGCGTCCGGATGCAAAGAGCCAGCTGTCGTTCAACTATGATCGCGACGGCAAGCCGGTTGGCATCGATGCGGTGGTACTGTCCACCCAACACGACCCGGACATCACCCAGGCGCAGTTGCGCGAAGCCGTGATGGAAGAAATCATCAAGCCGGTGCTGCCCGCCAATTGGATTTCCAACGACACCAAGATGTTTATCAACCCCACTGGACAGTTCATCATCGGTGGCCCGGTGGGTGATTGCGGCCTGACCGGGCGCAAAATCATCGTCGATACCTATGGTGGTATGGCGCGCCATGGTGGCGGTGCATTTTCCGGTAAAGACCCCTCCAAGGTAGACCGCTCTGCGGCCTACGCCAGCCGCTATGTGGCCAAGAACATCGTCGCCGCCGGACTGGCCAGCCGCTGTGAGATTCAGGTCAGCTATGCCATCGGCGTGGCGGAACCGACTTCCATTTCAGTGGAAACCTTCGGTACCGGCATTGTAGACGACTCAAAAATCGTTCAACTGATACGTGAGCATTTTGATTTGCGCCCCAAAGGTCTAATTGCCATGCTGGACCTGAAACGTCCTATCTACCGAGCCACGGCAGCCTATGGTCACTTTGGACGCGAAGGCGAAAACTTTCCCTGGGAAAAGACCGACCGCGTGGAGCAACTGAAAAGCGCCATTTAAGTCTGCCTAGCAGGGAGGCAAGCCTGCTTGGTAGGCAACCCTGCTCAGCAGGTAAGCTTACTTGGTAGACAAGGCTGCTGGCAGAGATGCCCGCTGATCGGTAACAAGTCGGACGCAGAACCGGAACGAGTGAGCCACTGGAATTTGAATGGCAAACGTAGAAATCAGTTGCGAGTTTTTCCCGCCGCGGGATGAAAAGGCCACCGACAGCCTGGTCAACAATGTCGCTGCCCGACTGGCGCAGCTGCCATCTGCGTATTTTTCCGTCACCTATGGTGCCGGCGGCTCAACCCGCGATGGTACCCGCGAAACTGTGCGGCGGCTGCTGACACAGGGCTATGCAACGTCGCCACATCTTTCCTTAGGCACGGACGACGAACAGACCTTGTACCAACTGCTGGCCGACTATACGGATATGGGTGTCACCCAGATCGTGGCCCTGCGCGGCGACCAGCCTTCCGGCTTTGGCGCGAACCGTTTCACCAACAATGCCGAACGACTGGTCAGCCTGATTCGCGCGCACTGCGGCGATCAGTTCAAACTGATTGTGGCCGCCTATCCCGAAGTTCATCCAGATGCCAAAAGCGCCACCAGCGACCTGGAGTTTTTCCAGCGTAAGGTAGATGCCGGTGCGGACAAGGCGATCAGCCAGTATTTTTACAATGTCGATGCCTACGAAGACTTTCTGGAGCGCTGTGCGCAAGCAAGCATCGACATTCCCATCGTGCCCGGCATCATGCCCATAACCGGCTACGAATCGCTGATTCGATTTTCCCGCGGGTGTGGCGCCGAGATTCCCCGCTGGCTCGACTATAAACTCCAGCCCTTTGCTGATGACGACAAGGCAGTTGCGGAGATCGGTGATGAGGTCGTGACCCGTTTGTGTGAAAAGCTGATCGCTCTGGGCGCGCCGGCACTGCACTTCTAT
Source organism: Pseudomonadales bacterium (assembly GCA_040222775.1). Classification (GTDB taxonomy): domain Bacteria; phylum Pseudomonadota; class Gammaproteobacteria; order Pseudomonadales; family Azotimanducaceae; genus UBA4421. The sequence continues at coordinate 72,215 of JAVKCL010000009.1, read as the reverse complement.
ACCCTCAATCGCTGGGGTGCGACTACCCGCATCTGCCAGCGCCTGGGCCTCACTGCGGCTTAATCGACCCGTAAGCCAAAGTGCCCGCCCACTTTTACATCTCGCCTCTGGAACACAGGATTAGCGCGGTAAACGCCGACCCGCAGGGCATCGCCCTCGCGCCAGGAGACCGTTTTACTCTGGCGCCCCAACTGGGCCATCACCTCGCCACCGTCATGCGCGCCAGAACCGGTCAGTGCATCAATTGCTTCGACGGCCAGGGCAACGCGTTCGCAATCGATATCGTCGCCATCAGGAAACGCGAGGTGGAGGTGGAAGTGACTGAACTGCTGCCCACACCGCCCCCCCAGACCCATCAAACTCACCTGGTTCTGTCACTGCTGAAAGGTCAGGCGATGGACCGGGCACTGCAACTGGCGACCGAGGTGGGTGCAGACCACATTTCCCTGCTGCCTGCCGCACGTTCAAACGCCAGACCGCCGGCGTCAATCGAGGATAAAAAATTCATCCATTGGCAGCGGGTCATCGTCAGCGCCTGTGAACAGAGCGGACGATTCTATCTGCCGTCCCTGTCACTGGTACCGTCCTGGTCGACGCTGTTGGGAGAGGATGCTCCGGCAATCACCTTCGCCCTGGATATGAACGGCAAGCGGTTGCAAGCTGCAGACGTTGCCCAATCAGTGCGGCTGCTGATCGGCCCCGAAGGGGGTTGGGCGTCGCAAGAGCTGGAACTCTTCAACAGGCACGAGATCCCCTGTATCCGCATCGTCCAGGCTACGCTGCGCGCTGAAACCGCGCCGGGGGTTGCTGTGGCACTGGTGGAATATCTGCGCTCAGAGGCAGGTAGTACTCAGCCAGACTGAGTTAAAACGCGGAGCAAGTCGCCGGACTCAGCCCATGGAATGCTGATGCAGCGCTGAAACCTGTTCTTCGATATAGGCGAGATCGGGAATGGTCGCCAGGCTGTTACCCAGCTCCACTTTCATCACATCAGCGGTGTTCAGACCTTCTTTGCTGGTACTGAGATCACTCTCCACCAGCTGCACCATATAGGGCAGCGACCGCGCAGCAAGCGCGTAGAAGGGGATTGAATCCCGGGTTCGCGCGCGGTTCATGACCACCAGGCAGCGAGCCTCCGGTGGTTGCGCATTTTTGTCACTGAACCCCTGGTAATGCAACACGGGTATGGTCAGGCCACGCCAGCCGGTAAAACCGAGACACCAGCTGGGTCCGTCGTTCATTTCCTTGATGCGTCGCCAGGGTACGATTTCCGCCACACAGACGTTGGGTAACAACAGACTTTCGCCGTCCGTGGGGATGACTACACATGACAACTCGTCTGATTCGCTCATTTGTTCTGCTACCGCGCTAGCCATGGTGTTGTTACGTCCTTGTTACCAGTTCATCTATGGTGGCCAGCAATTCGTTTTCCTGGAATGGTTTACCGAGGAATTTGTTGACCCCTAACTGACTTGCATGCTCTTTGTGCTTGTCACCGGTACGAGAGCTGATCATTACGATCGGCAGGCTATCCAGCCGGTCGTCGTGGCGCACCTGGCGGGCTACTTCAAAACCGTCCATGCGCGGCATCTCGATGTCCAACAGCATCACGTCGGGGCGACGCTCCTGTAACAGAGCAACTGCTTCGACCCCATCCTTGGCCACCAGCACATCCATACCCTGCCGTTCCAGCAGCCTTGATGTGACCTTGCGTACCGTTACCGAGTCGTCCACCACCAGCACGCAGCGTGGGCGACCCATGCCGACCAGAGGCGCGGGTGTCTGCTTACCGAATTGACGTTGCGCCCGGATCAGAGCGTGCAGGTCAAGAATGACCACCACGCTGCCATCACCGAGAATGGTGGCACCGGAGATACCGCCGACGCCGGCAAATTGCGGCCCCAGGCTCTTAACAACAATTTCACGACTGCCCTGTACGGCGTCCACGTGAATGGCCACTGCGTGATCACCCGAACGCACCAGGACCACCGGGACGCTGGTCTGCCCGACCTGCGGACCGCGATATTCGCGTCCCAGATACTGACCCAGATAGCGCATGCGATAGGGTACGCCAGCGTATTCAAAAGTGGCGTTCTCGGTATTGTGCAGGCTGTCCAGTTCGTCCGGACTGAGCAGTACAATACCTTCGATGGTGTTCAGTGGAATGGCATAGAAGTCTTCAGCGACCGATACCATCAAGGCACGGTTAACCGACACGGTGAACGGCACACGCAGGACAAAGCGTGTGCCTTTGCCCACCTTCGAAGCGATGTGGATGCTGCCACCCAACTGCTTGACCTCGCTGTGCACCACATCCATGCCCACACCCCGACCGGAAATCTGAGTAACGGATTTCGCCGTACTGAAACCTGGCGCCAGCACAAACTGCATGACTTCTTCGTCACTCAGGTTAGCCTCTGCGGTACACAGATCTTTTTCGATGGCCTTGGCGCGCACGCCTTCGACATCGATACCGGCACCATCATCGCTGATCTCGATGACAACATCGCCACCTTCACGCGACAGCCGCAGATCGATTCGGCCGACTGCAGATTTACCGAAGTTGCGCCGTTCGTCGGGCAGCTCGATGCCATGGTCTACGGCGTTACGCAGCATATGCTCAAGCGGCGGTACCATGCGTTCCAGCAGGTTTCTGTCCAGCTCGCCTTCGGCGTTCTGCACATGAAATTCCACTTCTTTTTCCAGTTCTCCAGCGACCTGACGAACAATGCGTCGCAGTCGTGGCATCAGCCGATTGAAAGGCACCATGCGCGTACGCATCAGACCTTCCTGCAGCTCTGTATTGATGCGCGCCTGCTGCAGCAACAGCGTTTCAGACTCGCGGGCCTTGAACAGCAATGTGTCTTTCAGGTCCAGCATGTCCGAGGCACTCTCAGACAGACCGCGTGACAGCTGTTGCAGCTGTGAGTAGCGATCCATTTCCAGCGGGTCGAACTCTTCGTACTGCGGACCATCATCGCGCTCGCGGCGATACAGAACCTGTGTTTCGGTCTCTATCTCCAGGCGGCGCAACTGCTCACGCAGACGATCAATGGTGGTTTCCATTTCGTCCAGCGCACCCGTGAAGTCGCTCATACCCTGTTCGATACGGGCGCGGAGAATGGAGTTTTCCCCGGCCAGGTTGACCAGTTCTTCCAACAGGCCGGCACCTACCCGCACCATTTCCTGAGGCGGTCGCTCTACCTTTTCTACTGCAGTCTCTGCCTTTTCCTCGCTCGGAGGTGGCACTGCGGACACAGGCGGTTGTGTCTCCGCCCTGCTGATAAATTCTTCCAGAACTTCATCTGTACGCGAAGTCTGGGTGCTCCGAGTCGCACTCGGACCCTGTGCAGCGATGGGCGTCTGAGTCTGCTCTGCCGCGTCCTCTGCTGTTTCTGCGGCCTGCTCTGCCTCGCGCGCCGTTTTTTCTGATTCTGCGTTGAATGACGCATCTGCCAGCGGTGTGGTGGCATTCTGTTCTGTTGCCCGGTCGTCCGTACCTGCATCGGCCTGGACGCTGAAATCGGTCTCAGCTTGCGCTTCGGCGACATTCTGCTCATCGCTGGCGAAGAGCGCGGCCTTAACCAGGGCCAGCTGTTCCACCACACTGTCGAACTGCTGATGCAGCTCCTTGAATAATGCCTGGTCGACCGTGCGTTCATTGTTCTGCACGGTGATCACCAGCGACTCAAAGTCGTGGGCCATATCACCGATGTGGGAGAGACCACACAGGCGGGCGCCACCCTTCAGGGTATGCAGGCCACGCAGGATGTTCTCCAGATAGAGCCGGTTTTCCATTTCCTGAGACCAGTCCATGATGGTGGTCTCAAGCTCTTCATTAATCTCATCAGCCTCTTCAAAGAAGACTTCCACCAGATCAGCATCGATGTCCAGATCAGCCAGGTCCGGCATCTGTTCGGACGCATCCGTCTGTGCCTCATCAACGTCGGCCTCTTCTGCGGCCAGGGCTTCAAATTCAGCCAACTCATCAGCTGCCTGGTCAATGACTTCCCGTGCGTCGAAAACCTGTGCGTCTGCTGCGCTTTCGGGTTCAACAGCCTCTGGCTGGGGAGCTAGCGGCTGGACACCTTGCGACTCAGCAAAATCAATGTCATCCAGGCGCTGCACCAGCGCCATCTGGGACTGCACTTCACCGCCGGTAACGAGGGTATTCAGTTGATCGAGCAGCGCGTTGTACCCGACGCTGATCTCGGCCTGGGCTGCAGCATGCACGCCACCAGAGATAGTGCTCACGGTAACCGAGCGCATGACGGCAGCAGCCAGCTCGGCTACCGCGGACTGCTCGGCTTCACCAGCCAGGCGAACAAAGTCGGTCAGCGCTGAAAGCAGCTCGGTGCCGGGCTTGTCCCCGCTCAGGATCTTTAGCAGCTCCGGCTCGCTGTCAAACAGTACACTGGTGGCAGAGGCATTGAGCAGCGCTTCAACCGGATTCGGTCTGGTCAACGCCATGGCAATCAGATCATCGGCGCGCGCGACCAGCTCTACCGGCTCTTCCCACGCCTGGTCATTAAATTGTGACTGGGCCAGAGCGAGTTGTTCAACAACGGCATCAAAGTAGGCTCGCAGATCGTCGCCTGTAGCCCCTTCGGGATACACTTCCACCACCTGATTGGCCGGACCGGCAATAAAGCGTATCTGTTCCGCTTCAATTGCAGCCGCACCACCGGCAATGGTATGCAGTACACGCCGCAAAGGCTCGCTCAAGGTCCATGGCGTACGTGCCTGTTCATTGCGCAGCGTAGCAATGCATTCCGTCAGCTCGTCCATGAACAGTCGTTCTGCATCGCCGAGTTCAGTCTCTTCGGCAGCAGGCTCAGGTTCTTCTACGTCTGTATCAGCATCTGCGTCTGCATCTGTGTCGGACACGAAGGCCAGATCATCCAGTTCGCTTACACTGACTTCTTCACCCGTATCATGCAGTTCAGCTGCGTGCTCTGCATCCAGGGTGCTGTCAAGTTCGACCTCTGCGGCTTCCGCGGACGACGCGTCGAGCGTGCCACCGGAGGCGAGCAGGTCAGCCTGTTCAATAATTTCTGCAATGGCCTCAGCGTCACCTTTATGCATCTGTTCGAATGCACGGGCCAGCTCAGGCACCAGATCACGTGCCCGTTTAACCAGGCCAGCAAACTGTTCGGTGGGCTCCACGGTGCTGTCGATCACTCGATTGAGCATGTTCTCCACACCCCAGGCCAGGTCGCCTATTTCCAACGCCTGGACGATGCGCCCACTGCCTTTCAGTGTATGAAATGCGCGGCGAACTTCGGTGATGGGTTCACCACTGGCTGCCGGTTCCTGCGCCCATTGAGGTAACCACTCATCGATGGTTTCCAGGACCTCATCCACCTCTTCGAGGAATATTTCGACGATTTCAGGGTCTGGCGGCTCGCCCTCAAATTGAATGCTCTGCGGTTCGGCAGCGACCTGCTCATCGACGTGATCAGGCGTTTTCTGCTCAACCTGTGATTCTTCCTGCAGCTCGACCAGTGTCTCAGCAGGCTCTTCATCTCGAGCCTCAACCTGGTCTTCATCCAGAACTTCATTGGAATCAGCCAACTGCGGTTCATCGGACTGCTCAATGGCCCCTTCGAGATCAGCAAAGGCGTCGCCGCTCAGGTCAAAAGCATCATCCACTTCGAGTTGCAGCTCTACTTCTGTACCTTCACCAATAGCGGTTTCGTCAATAAGGTCATCACTAAGGGATTCATCCGCCGCGTACTCCGTAGCATCTTCATCCGGCTGAGGTTCTTCTGCTTCCTGCGCGGTCAGCTGGTCATCGCTGCTTACGAATTCTATCGGCGCGAGCTCTTCACTGGATGACGCCAGCGCATCTGTATCTGCCAGATCCGACAGCTCCAGCTCGTCAGCCTCGTCTTCAGCGTCAGCCTCAATTGCGCCTGACGCCGTCAGTTCAAGATCTTCATCTGCAGAGGAGACCTCGCCAGCTTCTTCGGTTGGGGAGATAAATTCTATGGTGTCAGGTTCGGAGACCGTCTCTTCATCAGCATCCACAGCCTCGAGCTCGTCGATCTCGGGCTCTTCCTGCACACTTTCCTGGGTACTTTCCTGCGCACTGTCATGTGTGCTGTCCTGGGCGCCAAATGTGAGGTCCTCAGGGTCAAAGATTTCCAGCTCATCTTCTGCCAGCGCAATGGTATCCGTCTCACCAGCACGCTGTTCCGCGGCCTCAGCTTCCTCAGGCTGCTCGGTCAGCAGCACTTCGAGGCTGCGCTCGGCCACCTCCAGGATGTCGTCCATGCCGTGCAGGTTTTCTTCTGCCAGACGCTCCAGGAAATAGTCTATGCCACTGATAACATCGGCAAATCGATCGAGTTCCGGCAGATCAGGCTGATGCCCGTTCAGCAGTTTGTTTTCAACATAGGAGTTGGTCTGCTCTAACAGCGCCGTGACTCGCGGCAGCGGAATAATGTCCAGTGCCCCGCATATTTCTCTGAAGGTCTGCGGCACGCTCTGCAGGTGACGAACATCCCAGTGTGCGGTAACAAAATCCACCACCGCCGACTTAATAGCGTCGAGACCATTGCTCGACTCACGCAGAAGCTGCAGCTGTGCCTCGCCGGTGATCTGTTCGATTTCAGTTCTTTCAGTACTGACACTGTTCAGGTTTTCATCAATCTGGATCAATGCGGCAGCAACACTTTGAATGCCCGCGGGATCGGTATCGCCCAGAACGACAATACGCTCTACCGCTTCAATCTGATCCGCAACGATTTCACGCGAGCTCTCGAAGCCCAGCAGCGATAAAGTGCTGCCAATCTGCTTGAGCGGCGCGGTCAGGCCACGCAAGGCCTCCAGATCGAGACTGGCGGCACGGGCCAGCAGATCCAGCTTATCTTTGATAACCGCCAGCTCATCGCTCAGAGCCAGCGCAGCGGTGGCCACTGCCTGACGCCCGGAAATGGCCAGCGTGTTGTGCGAGCTGTCGCGCTCAACTGCTTCACGCAGGCCGGTAACTGTTTCACTCTCGTAATCCTGCGCTGCCGTTGCATCCAGCAGAGCCTGAATCAATTCAAGGTTGGCCGGCCGCTTGAGCGCGTTTTCACCTTCAGCCGCCAGGCCTTTGATTTCGATATCAACTTTGCGCAGCAGTTTGACCGCGTCACTCTCCAGCGAACCCTGTCTGCCTGCCAGCGAGTTGACGAATTCGCCAAACGCCTGCCATTGCCGCTGCATTGAAGAGCCACTGGTCAGCCGCTGCAGACCCGAGGCAATCTTGGCCAGCGTTGCTACTGCCGCAGCACGATCGTCGCCTTTTAAAATGGACAGCAGAACACTTTGATAAGCCGATCGTATACGGGCCACCTTGGTCCGGCCATCAAGCTTAACAAAACGGTCAACGCTATCATCTGTGGCACCGGCATTGAGACTCTTACCGGCACTGTCTTCCAGCGCCTCCAGACCCAGTTGTGCACGAATGTCATTGACCAGCGGGATGAATACACCCACTTTGTCTTCGGCACCTCGCTGCAGTTCATCCAGGAAGCCCGGCATTTCAAGTATGCCCTGCATGAGGATCTGACTGCACGCAGCCGGTTCTGCCACATCACCGAGCATCAACTTCTGCGCCGCCTGTTCCAGGTGATCAGCAAGCAGCGTCACACCCTTGAGCTCGAGCATGAGCAGCGTGCCATGCAACTGATGCAGATTGGTCAGACAAGCACGCAGCCGCGTTTCGTCAGCGCCTTGTTCGGCATACTCATCCAATGCCACCCGCGCCTGATTCAGGGTTTCAAGCAGATCGGATTTGATCCAATCCAGGGCGAAATGTTCGTGATCTCGGCTGGATGCCATTATTCGTCCTTGTAGGTTGGTTACCCGCTACCTTTAGCTGATTGGCTGAGTCGGTAGTTTGAAACCTTCAACCGAAGATTTCATCTCGTTAGCCATCCTGGCCAGCGTACCAATCGAATCAGCTGTCTGGTCGGTCGATTCAGCCGTGCGGGAGGTAATCTCCTGAATAACATTCATAGTATTGCTCACGTGGCCTGCCGTGGCAGCCTGCTGCCGCGCAGCATTGGAGATATTCTGAATGAGTTCGGCCAGCGAGGCAGAGACACCTTCAATCTCTTCCAGTGCAACACCAGCATCCTGAGCACGCTTGGCACCATCAACCACCTCGGCCGTGGTCTGCTCCATGGAGATCACCGCTTCGTTGGTATCCGTCTGAATGGTCTTAACCAGCGCGGCGATCTGTTTGGTCGCCGCCGAAGAACGTTCTGCCAGGCGTTGTACCTCATCCGCGACTACCGCAAAGCCGCGCCCGGCGTCACCGGCCATGGATGCCTGAATGGCGGCATTCAGCGAAAGAATATTAGTCTGGTCAGCGATGTCGTTAATCAGCGATACGATGTCACCAATTTCCTGACTGGACTCACCCAGACGTTTGATGCGCTTGGCTGTTTCCTGGATCTGGCTGCGAATGCTGTCCATGCCGCCAATCGTATCCTGCACAACGTGAGAGCCTTTGTTTGCGATTTCCACCGCACGCTCAGCAACCGCCGCAGACTCAGCCGCGTTGGACGACACCTGGTCAATGGAAACCGCCATGTCGTTAATCGCTGTAGAAGCCTGACCAATTTCTTTAGCCTGGTTTTCCGCCGCCGAGGCAAGCTCGGAAGCCGTACCCTGGGTTTCACCCGCGGCCTTGGCAACCTGCACAGAAATATTGTTGATGTTGGACACCAGACCGCGCATCTGATCGATGGCGAAATTGATGGAATCGGCAATGGCGCCGGTAAAATTCTCAGTAACTGAAGCATGCACCGTCAGATCACCTTCAGCGAGATCTGCCAGTTCATCCAGCAATTGCAGAATCGCCGCCTGGTTGCGCTCGTTCTGCGCTGCTTGTTCATGCAACTGACGTCGCGTGGAGGAAACCATGACAAGACCAATCACGGCCATCACGATCACGCCCCCGAGGGCCAACAACGTTGGTGGACTTTCCAGTACGGACACGCCTTCCAGTGCGACAAAATACGCCATACCGCCTACGATTCCTGCCATTAACGCCATAGCGGCGACCAATAGAGGAGATAACTTCCCTGATTTCATATCCTTTTCCTACCTCAGTTACTTTCCACATCTACAGCGACGTCAAAGAATTTGTCGTCGCGTAAAATCGCTTTCAATTCAATTTCATGAAACACCCGCCCACCATGGCGGAATGCACCCGATATATAAGGTTGTAGACCATCAAGGTCTGCGCCGTCACTCGCCTCGAAGCTGTCTTCCGCAAAGTGCTGCATTCCCAGGCTCTGTTCGACCAGCAGTCCTGCAACCACATCTTCGTCTTCCACCACCAGCACGCGCCACTGACTGGCGGGTAAGGTGGTGGGCAGACCCAGAAAGGTGTGCAGATCAATGATAGGTACCAGCCGTCCACGTATATTGGCGATGCCCCGCACCCAGGGTTTCACCGCTGGCAGCGTGGTCAATCGCGGCACCTGCAGCAGCTCTGACACTTCACCCAGCTTAGCCACCAGGCGTACACCGCCCACCAGAAAGCCTAGACCCTGCCACTGGGACGCGGCCTGTTCTTTGAGCGGCAGCGAAGCCGCATTCACAAAGGTGGCGGACTTGATATCAAAAAGTACGTTGAGTGCGTCACTGGGCATATCGTTTCCTCAACCAAGCAGGCCGTTAACCATATTGATCAATGACCGATCATCTATGGGTTTAGTCAGATAGCCACACGCGCCCTGGCGCTCGCCCCACACTTTGTCTGCGTCCTGGTCTTTGCTGGAGACGATGACCACGGGAATATGACTGGTTGTATCGTTGCGCGTAATCTGGCGGGTTGCCTGGAAGCCGTTGATGCCGGGCATCACAACGTCCATCAGAATGACATCTGGTTGTTCAATGCTGGCCATGCTGACCCCATCAGAACCACTGGATGCGGTCAGCACCTGGTGACCCTGGCGCGCCAGCGTGTTCACCATGTGGTGTGTTTCGGTCGGCGAGTCGTCAACAACGAGGATTCTGGCCATGACGGTTCTCTTAGTGAACGAGCGTCTTAATGGTGCCGAGCAGCTCATCGCGACTGAATGGCTTGGTAATGTACTGGTCCGAGCCCACAATGCGGCCTTTGGCTTTGTCGAACAATCCGTCTTTGGAAGAGAGCATCACCACCGGAGTGGTCTTGAATTCGCTGTTGTTTTTGATCAGAGCACAGGTCTGATAGCCATCCAGACGGGGCATCATGATGTCGACAAAGATGATTTCGGGGCGCGAATCTGCGATCTTGGCCAACGCGTCGAAGCCATCCGTTGCAGTAATGACGTCATAGCCTTCTTTGGTAAGCAAGTTTTCTGCGCTTCGACGAATTGTCTTCGAATCGTCGATCACCAGAACCTTTACGCCAGATTCATTCATGCAATGAAGCTCCTCTTCTGTTTAAGTACTTAAACGTACTGTGTCCTTGCGCATCGGATCAGGCACCGACGTCGTCGCGTTGCACATGTATCTCATGTTCAAGCAAACTTTGTATCATGGACCCGTAATGACAGCTAGGACTACACCCTCAGAAAGGGATTTTGTTCTCATTTTGGTTGCCTAGTTTGCCCATCAGTGGGTACTTTAGTCGTTTGACTTATAAGAAAGGCCCGCATGCCCGACAATGCCCCCAAGTTTGCCCCCAGGTTTGCATATGTGATGGATCCGCTGGATTCACTGGCGCTGAAGAAAGATTCCACCATCGCCATGATCCGCGCCTGCCAGCAGCGCTCGTTGCCGTGCTATTACCTGGAGCAGCGCGATCTGGCCTGGCTGGGTGGTGAGGCAATGGCCATGGCGCGCGCCATTACCCTGCGCGCAGATTTCTGCGATACCCTGGATTATCAGACTGCGGGGGACGACTGGTACACGCTGGGCGCTGAGGAATGGGTCCCGCTGGCCAGCTTCGATGTCATCATGATGCGCAAAGACCCGCCTTTTGACATGGAGTTCGTCTACACCACCTATCTGCTGGAACGGGCAGAAGAACAAGGTGCGCTGGTGGTCAACAAACCCCAGAGCCTGCGTGATTGTAACGAAAAATTTTTCGCCACCGCTTTTCCTCAATGTGGCCCGGAACTGGTGGTCAGTCGGCGCCACGATGTATTGCGTCGTTTTCACGCTGAACATAAAAATGTGGTGTTCAAAAAGCTCGATGGCATGGGGGGCGCCAGCATCTTTCGCATGATGGAGAACGACCCCAACCTGAGTGTGGTACTGGAAACCCTGACCGAAGGGGAGCAGAGCCAGATCATGGGGCAGGTGTATATCCCGGAGATCGCGGATGGCGACAAACGCATACTGCTGATAGACGGCGAAGCCGTACCTTACGCCCTGGCACGCATTCCTTCAGCGGGTGAAACCAGAGGCAATCTGGCTGCTGGCGGTACCGGCGAAGGACGACCCCTCACCGAGCGAGACCAATGGATCGCAGCGCAGTTGGGTCCGGAGCTGAAACGGCGCGGTCTGATGTTCGTCGGCATCGATGTCATCGGCGACTATCTGACCGAGGTCAACGTCACCTGCCCGACCTGTATTCGCGAACTCGACGCACAGTTTTCGTTGGACATCGCCGGTACACTGATCGACACCGTATTGGCTAAACTGAACTGAGAAACTGAATCCAGATAGATATGGCTGTTTCCGTAACTGCAAAGGACCGTTTCAACTTCGCCCTGTTTCTGGCGTTGTCGCTACATGCCCTGCTCATCCTCGGCGTGGGCTTTTCTTCGGACGCCAACCAGTTTGAAACCACCAGCATCGATGTCACCCTGGCCCTGACCAGCGACCTGAACGCACCGGAGGACGCGGACTTTATGGCGGCCACCAACCAGCTCGGCAGTGGCACCGAGGCTGAAGCGATGGAGATGACCACCACCGAAACCGCCAATTTTCACAACAATCAGTTTGCCGAAGTATTTGCCCAACCCGATCCAACCCCCGAACAGCAATTGCAGCAGGATCAGCTCGTTACCACCATCAGCGAAGCGGAACTACAGGCCCCGACGGAAACTGAAGTACTTACCGAAGAACAGAACACGCCCGAGACCGAGTTCAATCGCGAACAGCTGGTGCAGGAGATTGCCAGCCTCGAGGCTCGCATCGCCCAGGAACAGCAGGCGCTGGCCCGCATGCCGCGCACCAAGCGTATCAACAGTGCTTCCACTAAGTCAGCGGCCGAAGCGAGCTACCTGGATATGTGGCGGCAGAAATGTGAGCGCATCGGTGCGATCAACTACCCCGCGGGGCAACTGCAGGGCCAGGTGCTGATCCTGGTTTCCATTCTGGCGGATGGTTCGCTTGAAGAAGTGCGCGTGTTGCAGTCGTCCGGTCACCGCGAACTTGACCAGGCTGCTTTGACAACAGTACGCCAGGCAGCCCCCTTTCAACCCTTTAATCTGGATATGCGCAAGGCGTATGACCGACTGGAGTTCACCCGCTGGTGGCAGTTTTCCAAGGTGAGACCGCGCTTACGCGCTGGTTAACGCACCGTTGTTTCTGACCAATCATTTTCTGCTGGCTATGCCGGACCTTGCCACTGACTATTTCGGTCAGTCCCTCACTTACATCTGCGAACACGACGAAAACGGCGCCCTGGGTCTGATTATCAACCGGCCCACCACCACCAGCGTGTCCGACTTTGTTGCCGATTTAGGCTTTGCCGCCGATGAACAGCTGCGCCATCACCTGCTGCTGGAAGGTGGTCCCATGGCGCCCCATCAGGGTTTCGTGCTGCACACCAGTGAAGGCCTGCGCAGTGATGACTATGCGCTGAGGGTGACCGCCGATATCTCTCTGTCCACCTCAACAGATTGCTTAAGCGAGCTTTCCAGAGGACGCTTTCCCCGTCACTTCATGGTGGCGCTGGGTTACGTGGGCTGGGGGCCCGGCCAGCTTGAGCAGGAGCTGGAACGGACCCTGTGGCTGACGACCGCGGCCGACCCCGCGGTGTTGTTTGAAACGCCCTATGCGGACAAGCTGCAGGTCGCCGGTGCATCGCTGGGCATTGATATCCGTCTGATGGCCCGCCCCGGAACGGCCTGATGAGCGTCGTGCTGGCCTTTGATTTCGGCTTACGCTACATCGGGGTTGCCGTTGGTCAGGCCATTACGCAAACAGCCCGGGGTATCGCAACGCTGGAATGTCCGCCAGCAAAGCCCGGCATACCGCGCTGGCGGGAGCTGACCAAGCTGACGAATGACCATCAGCCCAAGCTGATGGTGGTGGGACTGCCGTTAAACATGGATGACAGCGAAGCTGACATAACGGCCAGAGCGCGGAACTTTGCCAGCCAGCTGCAGAAGCGCTTTGACCTGCCGGTAGAATTACATGACGAACGGCTGACCACTCGCGAGGCCAGCGACCCTCAGGTGCTGGCGGATGCCCGCGCGCTGGGTCGCGCCAGAAGCGACCACGAACTGGCCGCCTGTCTGATCCTTGAGAGTTGGTTTAACGCAGGCCAAAAGACGACGTAGGATCGTCTTCTTCGATACTGAGATGGTCCACGGCTTCCATCGGATTGGCCACACTGTCCGCACCCAGCTTGATCATCAGGCGCAGGTCATTGGGCGAATCGGCGCTGGCGATGGCAGCATCGTAGGTGATTTCACCCTGCGCATAGAGCTTATACAGCGCCTGGTCGAAGGTCTGCATGCCGTGTTCAGTAGAGTTGGTCATCAGTTCTTTCAACAGATGCACATCGCCCTTACGGATATGATCTGACACCAGCGGCGTATTGACCAGCACCTCAATGGCGGCTCGTCGGCCCTGGCCATCAACCGTGGGAATCAACTGCTGGGCGACCATGGCCTTCAGGTTCAGTGACAAGTCCATCCACGTCTGGCTGTGGCGTTCAGACGGAAAGAAGTGAATGATCCGATCCAGCGCCTGGTTGGCATTGTTGGCGTGCAGCGTACACAGACACAGGTGGCCTGTCTCGGCGAAGGTCAGCGCGTGCTCCATGGTTTCGCGACTACGCACCTCACCAATCATGATCACGTCCGGCGCCTGGCGCAGGGTATTTTTCAGCGCCACTTCAAAAGAATCCGTATCCACACCCACTTCACGCTGGGTGACAATACAGCCACGGTGCTGGTGCACAAATTCGATCGGGTCTTCGATGCTGATGATGTGCCCGCTGGAATTTTCATTGCGGTGCCCGATCATGGCAGCCAGCGAAGTAGACTTACCCGTACCCGTTGCACCAACGAAAATGATCAGACCACGTTTGGTCATGGCCAGATCTTCAATGATCGGTGGCAGACCTAAATCTGAGACACGCGGAATATTCACCTCAATGCGCCGCAGCACCATGCCTACCAGATTGCGCTGATAAAAAGCGCTGACCCGGAAACGACCCAGGCCGCGGGTGGTAATGGCAAAGTTGCATTCATGTTCTTTATCAAAAGATTCCCGCTGATCTGGATTCATCACGCCATAGACCATGTCCTTGGCCTGTTCCGGTGACAGATCGGTCTTGCTGGCGGCGTATAGTTTGCCGTTGACTTTGACCGTGGGTGGCTTGCCTGCCGTGATGAAAAGGTCAGAAGCGCCTTTTTCCACCATCAGTTTGAGTAGCTTGTCGAATTCCATTTGCTTTGCCTATCCAGTATCTGTTGCCGCCGCCAGGTGTTTGTCAGTTCAAAAATTCTCGGGGATCTTGGCTTTTTCGCGGGCCGTCTCACGCGCAATATGGCGCTTATCAACCAGTTCGTGCAGACACTGATCCAGCGTCTGCATGCCCACAGATGCCCCGGTTTGAATGGCCGAATACATCTGCGCCACCTTACCTTCACGCACCAGGTTTCTGATGGCCGGCGTACCGATCATGATTTCATGGGCTGCGATCCGCCCGCCATTGACCTTCTTCAGCAGGGTCTGGGAGACCACCGCGTTCAGGGACTCCGACAACATGGATCGAACCATGTCTTTTTCTTCAGCCGGGAACACGTCGATGATGCGGTCGATGGTTTTGGCCGCAGACGTGGTATGCAGCGTGCCGAAAACAAGGTGCCCGGTCTCTGCCGCGGTCAAAGCCAGGCGAATGGTTTCCAGGTCGCGCAATTCGCCGACCAGAATGATGTCCGGGTCTTCGCGCAGGGCTGAGCGCAAAGCTTCATTAAAGCCATGGGTATCGCGGTGCACTTCGCGCTGGTTGACCAGACACTTTTTCGATTCGTGAACAAACTCAATGGGGTCTTCAATGGTCAGAATATGGTCGTAGCGGTTGTCATTGATGTAGTCGATCATGGCCGCCAGGGTCGTACTCTTACCCGAACCTGTCGGACCTGTGACCAGCACCAGACCACGTGGCACCATGGAGACGTCTTTAAATACCTGACCCATGCTCAGGTCTTCCATGGTCAGTACCTTGGAAGGAATGGTTCTGAAGACCGCACCAGCACCGCGATTCTGGTTAAAGGCGTTGACGCGGAAGCGAGCGACGCCCGGCACCTCGAAGGAGAAGTCTGTTTCCAGAAATTCCTCGAAGTCCTTACGTTGTTTGTCGTTCATGATCTCGTAGATCAGACCGTGAACTTCCTGGTGTTCCAGCGGCGGCAGATTAATGCGTCGTACGTCGCCATCCACACGAATCATTGGCGGCAGGCCGGCAGACAGGTGTAGGTCTGACGCACCTTGCTTAGCGCTGAACGCCAACAGTTCCGTTATGTCCATGAGCGATCCCTTTCTATGTTGACTATTAACCTGTCCGTGTAAAATATCTCTGCGCAATCCGTGGCATAGTGCGCCACGCATTTCTCCAGGACATCGCACCGGGTAAACCGGCACCAGGAAGACTAAGAGTACCTCAAGTACCCATCGCAGATATGCGAATCCATTAACAATTATTGTGGGACTTTTAAACCTTTGCTTGAACGCAACTTTCTTTCCAAAAACATCGCCGCGGTATCGCAGCAGATCGCCGCGGCTGAGCGTGAGCCAGGCCAGGTCACCCTGCTGGCGGCCACTAAAACCCAGTCCGCAGACACGATCCGGGCCGCCCACGCCCTGGGTATCCGTAATGTCGGCGAAAATTACCTGGCAGAAGCCCTGCCTAAAATCCAGGCGCTCACAGATCTGCAGCTGACCTGGCATTTTATCGGCCGCATCCAGAGCAACAAAACCCAGGAGATTGCCGACCACTTTGACTGGGTGCACTGCGTTGACCGCGCCAAGATTGCCAATCGACTGTCCCGTCAACGATCCGAGGCTGCACCGCCGCTAAACGTTCTGATCCAGGTCAACATCGATGCTGATCCGGACAAAGCAGGCATCGAGCCCGACGATGTGGCTGACCTGGCAGAACACATAATCTCGCTGCCCAACCTCAGGCTACGGGGTTTAATGACCATCCTGAATCAGGCCACAGACCCTGGGGTGGGTTACCGTTCCATGGCACAATTAGCGGCTGCTGTTGGCGAACAATTGACCCGTCGCTATGGTGAGGCTTCCACCTTGCAGTGGGATTGCCTCTCCATGGGTATGTCGGGCGATATGCAGACAGCAATCGAAGCAGGCGCCACCATCGTGCGAGTGGGTACCGCGCTGTTCGGCAAACGCGAGACTGGCACATCGCCCGCGTGAGTTCGAGCAGTCGGCCACTACAATCTAACGCGCTCAGCAGACTATCAGCCACAGATCTACGAAGGATTAGCAACGGGATCAGCAAAGGGTCCCGCAAAGGAGAGAAAGAGCGGTGACGCAGACCAGAGTGACCTTTATCGGCGCAGGTAATATGGCCATGAGTCTGGCCAGTGGGCTGTGTGCCGGGCAGACACCACCGGTCATCACGGTCGCTGACCCCATGCAGGCGCAACTGGATGCTTACGCCAACCTGCCGATCACCACCGAGACAGATAACCAGCAGGCCGTATCGGATGCAGATGTTGTGGTCCTGGCAGTAAAACCGCAGATTGCCGGCAAGGTGTTCAGCAATCTGTCACTGGCACCGAACCAGCTGCTGATTTCTATTGCCGCCGGCATTCCGCTCAGCGCGCTGGCGACCTGGACCGCGCCCGATCAGCCCATCGTGCGTTGCATGCCCAACACTCCGGCGTTGCTGGGTGCCGGTATGAGTGCCTTGTTCGCCAATGAATTCTGTTCCCAACAACAACGCCAGCAGGCAGAGGCCATCCTGATGGCTGCGGGCAAAACCCTGTGGGTCGAACAGGAAACCGAGTTGGATGCCGTTACCGCAGTTTCCGGCAGCGGCCCGGCCTATTTTTTTCAGTTGATGGAAAGCATGATCGAGGCCGGTGTTGAGCTGGGCTTAAGCCAGGCCACCGCCACCCAACTCACGCTGCAAACCGCCTACGGTGCTGCACTGATGGCCAATCAAACATCTGACAGCCCCGCGACCCTGCGCGCCAATGTCACCTCGCCGGGCGGCACCACTCAGGCTGCCCTGGAATATATGCACGCTCAGGGACTACCACAGATCATCCGCACCGCACTGGCGCGCGCGGCACAGCGATCGGAACAACTGGCTGCAGAATTCAGCCCCCGGAAATCATCGGATTAACGTATGCAAAGTACCGCAGAACTCATCATTCGCTTCATTTTTGGCCTGCTGGCCTTATTGTTCTGGTTTCGCTTTCTGTTGCAGGCTACTGACGCGGATCGTTTCAATCCGATCAGCCAGGCTGTGGTTCAGGCCAGTGACAAAGTATGCGGTCCGCTACGCCGGATTCTGCCGCACATTCGGCGCATCGATCTCGCCTCCCTGCTGATGGCGATCCTCACTGGCATTATTTTCGTTGCCCTGTTGCACACGCTCGCTTCGCCCACCGGCATCTCTGGCCTGGCGGTGGTGCCGGTGATCTTCTCCGGCCTGATCTGGAGTATTTATCAACTCACGCAGTTTTTCTTTTTCGCCATCATCATCATGGTCATTGCCAGCTTTATCGCGCCGGGCAACTACAACCCGGCGCTGGCCCTGATCCAGAGTCTGCTCGAACCGATCATGGGGCCTATTCGTCGTATCCTGCCGCCGTTCGGGCCGTTGGACCTGTCGCCGATGGTGGTACTGCTGCTGATCTATGTGCTGCAGAACCTGCTGATGTCGATCTAGGTTGCATCCGTGTCAAACGCCCCTGCAAATTCAGTTGGCCTGGTCAGCCCCCAGGTCTTCCGCCACGCCGCAGATTTCATGCTGCAATGCGGTGAATCTCTGCCGGGCTTTGAGCTGGTCTACGAAACTTATGGGCAACTGAACGAAGCGCGCAGCAACGCAATTCTGATCTGTCACGCGTTGTCCGGCCATCATCACGCCGCCGGCTATCATCACGAGGAAGAAACCAAGCCCGGCTGGTGGGACACCTGCATCGGGCCCGACAAGCCGTTCGACACAAACAGATTCTTTGTGGTTTGTCTGAATAATCTGGGTGGTTGCCACGGCAGCACCGGTCCGCGCTCCAAAAACCCCCGCACCGGCCAGGCGTTCGGACCTGAGTTTCCGCGCGTGGTGGTTAAAGACTGGGTAGCCAGCCAAGCTCTACTGGCAGAACATCTGGGCATAGAAAAATTTGCCGCAGTGGCTGGCGGCAGCCTGGGCGGCATGCAGGCCATGCAGTGGGCGATTGATTTTCCCGACCGCATTCACGCGGCTGTCATCATTGCAGCCGCCGCCAAACTGTCAGCGCAGAACATTGCCTTCAACGAAATCGCCCGCCATGCGATCTTGAATGACCCGCAGTTCTTTGCCGGGCGCTATGTGGAAAACGAAACGAATCCGGATCAGGGGCTCATGCTGGCGCGTATGATCGGTCATGTTACCTATCTGTCCGACGGCGGCATGCGCGAGAAATTCGGTCGTGAACTGAAGTCCGGCGACCCTGACAAAGATACCAACGTAGAATTTCAGGTAGAGAGTTACCTGCATCACCAGGGACGCAGCTTCTCCCAGGCGTTCGACGCAAATACCTATGTGCTGATGACCAAGGCGCTGGATTACTTTGATCCTGCAGCCAGGCATGGGGGCGATCTGACCCAGGCCCTGATAAATACCAAAGCCAAATTTCTGGTGGTCTCATTCAGCAGTGACTGGCGCTTTTCTGTCGAGCGTTCCAAGGAGATCGTCGACGCTCTGATCGCGGCTCGAAAAAACGTTGCGTCCGCCATCATTACTTCAGAGCACGGCCATGACTCTTTTCTACTACCCATTGAGCGCTATCTGCATGTACTGACCGCCTACCTTGACCAGGTCTATGGCGAGGTGACGTCATGAGCGAGCCAGTACCAGCGAGGGATATAGCCTCCGATATAGCCTCCAATGAGGCTGCTGCCGTAAACACACCGCCGTTGCGCGCCGATCTGCAGGTCATCGCAGATCTGATCAATCCCGGAGCGCGAGTGCTGGATCTGGGTTGCGGTGAGGGCAATCTGCTGGCTGCGTTGCAGCAGACCAAGCAGGTCAATGGCTATGGTCTGGACGTCGATCCAGACAACATCACCACCTGCATCCGCAAGGGGGTCAATGTTATCGAGCAGAACCTGGACGAAGGTCTGGCAAATTTTGCTAATTCAAGCTTCGACATGGTGGTGATGACGGAAACATTGCAGTCGGTACGCGCACCGGACCTGATGCTGCGCGAAATGCTGCGCATCGGCGAACAATGCATCGTGACCTTCCCTAACTTCGGTCACTGGCAGTGCCGCCTGCAGTTGGTGGCCAGCGGTCGCATGCCGGTGTCCAGACACCTGCCACACCGCTGGTACACCACGCCCAACATCCACCTCTGCACGTTTAAGGACTTCGAAGCTTTGTGTGATGAACTTGAAATTGAGATCATTCAACGTCGGGTGGTGAACCAGAAATATCAGGCTGCGCCTCTGCTGAAGCTGTCACCCAACTGGCTCGGCAGCTTCGCTTTTTACCGACTAGGGAGACGCGCGTGATTATCCGCCGACAGATCCTGACCACTATCTGCATGCTCTGCATGACCTTACTGCTGGCAGCCCCCGCATGGGCTGAACAGAAACAGTCTATTCGCGACTACGAGATTCACTACATCGTGGTGCCCACCACCTTCCTGCGCGCCGGGATTGCCACCCAGTACAACCTGGTGCGTGGCCGCGACCGTTCGCTGATCAACATATCGGTGCTGAACAAGGCGGGTGAGGCAACGCGGGCCAAGCTCAGTGGCCACACCAGAAACCTGCTGGAGCAGCGTCAGCCGCTGAAATTCGACGAAGTCCGCGAAGGCGATGCGATTTACTACCTGGCGGTGCTGCGCCACGCCGACGAAGAACATCATCGCATCAGCATCGACATTGAGTTTGAGGACGGCTCAGCGCATACGCTGCAGTGGCAGCAGAAACTGTATTGGGACGAGTAATGCCCGCTGTGCGAATTGTGCTGGCCACCAACAACCCGGGTAAGCTCAAAGAGATGCAGTCTCTGTTTGCCGACCTGCCCGTGGAACTCATCAGTCAGGCTGATCTGGCACTCCCCAGCGTGCCCGAAACCGGTGCCACGTTTGTTGAAAACGCTTTGATCAAGGCCAGGCATGTCTGCACTGCCAGCGGTCATGGTGCCATCGCCGACGACAGTGGTCTGGTGGTGCCTGCGCTGGCTGGCGCGCCAGGTATCTACTCAGCACGCTATGCTTCAGATCGGGTTGAGGGCGAACCCACGGATGCAGATAACAATGATAAGCTCATCTCACAGCTCCGCGCCAACAAGGCATTCGATCAGCCGGTGGCTGCCTTTTTTTATTGCGCCATGGTTTATCTGCGCCATGCGCAAGACCCTACCCCCGTCATCGCCACGGCGGCCTGGCACGGACATCTCATTGAAACCCCGCGGGGTAGTAACGGTTTCGGCTACGACCCACACTTTCTGGTGCCGGACACCGAATGCACATCCGCCGAGCTCGCTGCCGAGACCAAAAATCAGCAGAGTCATCGCGCCCTTGCCAGTCGCCAACTGCGGACTGCGTTAGGCGCGGAACTGACAGGCAGCTGATGCTTGCCCAACCCGGCCTCTACATCCACTTTCCCTGGTGTGTTAAAAAATGTCCTTATTGCGACTTTAATTCTCACCCACTGATTTCCGGCAGCGGCAAGGGCCAGGACTTTGACGCCTACCTTGCCCATCTGCTGGCGGACTTCGACAGCCAGACGACAGCCAGCGCAGTCTCCGGCGCCGTATTCAGTTCAGTATTTTTCGGGGGTGGCACACCCAGTCTGTTTGCACCTGAGCACTTCGCCGCCCTGCTTGAGCATCTGCCGTTGGCGCCGGACGCCGAGATAACCATGGAGGCCAATCCCGGTACCACCGAGCACGCCGATTTCGGCGACTATTTGGCCGCCGGGATTAATCGCCTGTCCATCGGCGCTCAGAGTTTCGACGACGCTCAACTCGGTCGTCTGGGGCGAATTCACAGCAGCCGGGAAATTATCGATACCTATCACCTGGCAGTGGACGGTGGTTTTGACAACATCAATCTGGATCTGATGTGGGCATTGCCGCAACAGAGCGTGGACCAGTGTCTGGCGGATCTGCAGGCGGCCATCGAACTGGCGCCCCAGCACCTGTCCTGGTATCAACTCACCATCGAAGCCAAAACCGAATTCGCCCGCCGCCCGCCGCTGCTGCCGGTGGAAGATGCCGTTTACCGAATGGAGATCGAGGGTAACCAACTACTTGCAGAACAGGGTTACGCACGCTACGAGGTTTCCGCCTTTGCCCGTAAAGGTCGCACATGCCGGCATAATCTGAACTACTGGCAGTTTGGCGACTACCTGGGCGTGGGTGCCGGTGCTCACGGCAAGGTTTCCACCCCGGAGCAGATTTATCGCACCCGCAAACCCCATCAGCCGCGCGTCTATCAGCAGCAGCCCACCGACATCAGTCGCGTTGCAGTCAACGACCAGGATCTGCTGTTTGAGTTCATGCTCAACGCATTGCGCCTGGTAGATGGCGTGCCTGTGACGGAACTGCAGATAAAAACCCGACTGGATTTCGCGCAAGCACAGGACCGATGGTCACGACTCGTTGACCAGGAGCTGGTCTATCAGGATCGTATCGCCTGCACCCCGTTGGGCTTTCGTTATCTGGATTCCGTGGTGGCGGAATTCGTGCCGCGAACATAGATCAAGTCGTGGATCTCATGACCCAGATTCTTGCCACGGGCTTCAAACTTGGTTGCCTGGGCACGTAGGGCGTCACCGTCGATCTGATCAACTTCACAGCGCAACAGGTCCTGCTGCGACATCACTTCTCTGATCCACGCGGCATAAGGGTCCCAGTCGGTGGCGATTTTCAGCTTGCCCCCCGGCTGCAGGGCACCGGCCACGCTGGCGATGAAGTCGGCCTGAATCAGGCGCCGCTTGGCATGTCGCTTCTTCGGCCATGGGTCGGGAAAATAGATACGCACCTCAGCCAGAAAAGAGCCGGCCCCTGCCTGAGCAAAGCCTGCAAACACTTCCTGCGCCGGCTCCTCGATGATCATGACATTGCTGATATTGCGTTCGTTGATTTGTTTGGCCAGCGCGCCGACACCTGGACGGTATAACTCGATGCCCAGCAGGGTCCAGGCGGGGCTTTCTTCAGCCCACGCCACCAGTCCCTGACCCATGCCAAAACCAATCTCCACACCCAGCGGTCCAGGCTGCTGGCAGAAAGTGCGAGCGTCGGTGTGATAGTGGTTCCTGATTTCTTCATAACCGCGGGTCTGACCCTTGGTCATGCGCCCGGAACGTCGGATGTAGCTGAAGCGCTGTTCTTTATCGTTCATGATTGAAACATCGTTGTTGCACGCTGCGTATTCTGCTGCGCCGCTACGGTGTATCACCTCGCACGCTGTGCAGCAGAATCACCAACCAACCTGCGATCAGACAAAGGCCGCCAACGGGTGTAACCGGCCCCAGCCAGCTCAGGCGTGTGAGTACCAGTGCATAGATGCTGCCACTGAACAAAACAACACCCGCAATCAGCAAGCCGCCGGCCAGCAGCAACAGGCGACCCGGGCGCACCAGCGACCAGACCCCCAGCACCAGCAGCACCAGGGCATGGATCAGTTGATATTGGACTGCGGTGCCCCAGCTGGCCAGTCTGGCCGCATCCACCGCCAGGCCATGGCTACCGTAGGCACCAAAAACAACGCCGGTTACACCCAGGAGTGCACCGGCGCTGAACAGTAAGCGGTTACTGAAAGACAATTTAGGCCACAAGCACCTTTTTCAGTTTTTTCATCGCGTTCTTTTCCAGCTGACGAATTCGCTCCGCGGAAACACCGTACTCGTCGGCCAGTTCATGCAGCGTCGCTTTGTCATCCGTCAACCAGCGGCGCTGTAAAATATCGCGGCTGCGTTGGTCCAGATCTTCTAAACCGGCAACCAGTTTACTGCTCTGGTCGGCAGCAACGGATTCAGCGGCCACGATGTCAGCCGGATCGCTCTCCTGCGCTTCCAGGAAATGGGCCGGCGCGGTGCTGCCTTCATCATCAGTGTCGTAGCCGTCAAAGGACATGTCACTGGATGCCAGACGGCCTTCCATACGATTGACTTCAGCCTGGCTGACGCCCAGATCATCGGCAATCGCCTTGGCTTCTTCATCAGACAGCCACGCCAGTCGTTTCTTCTGGCTGCGCAGATTAAAAAACAATTTGCGCTGTGCCTTGGTGGTGGCGATCTTGACGATGCGCCAGTTGCGCAGGATGTACTCGTGAATCTCTGCCTTGATCCAATGTACGGCAAACGAAACCAGGCGCACGCCGACGTTCGGGTCAAAGCGACGCACCGCCTTCATCAAGCCGACATTACCTTCCTGGATGAGGTCCGCCTGTGATAAGCCATAGCCCTGATAAGAGCGGGCCAGATGGGCAACAAAGCGCAGATGGCAAAGTACCAGCGTGCGCGCAGCCTCCAGATCTTTTTCGTAGTAAAACCGCTCCGCTAAGGCTTTTTCTTCCTCAACGCTTAACACCGGGAAGGCACTGATCGTATTCAGATACGCATCAATATCGCGACCCGGGACCAGGTCTCGACCACCGCCGAGGCTGGGTAATGTCATTACATCTGTAGCCATGTGATACCTCCGGTAACACTAATCCGAACAATCTTAGCACTCTCATACATAGACTGCTAATAAATTTTTTAGTTCTTGATGTACGTCACAATCCACACAAACTGTTGATTTTAAAAGTTATTTCAGAAAACTTCCAAGCCGCTGAGGCGCTGTCTGACCGCAAGAATCGCCCCCAGCACACCCAATGCACTCCCTAAGGCTAGCAACGCTGTGAGAAATGTGGAGTCGATGCCCGCCAGGTTCAGGCGTTGCTGGTAACTACCCAGCAGGGACTGCAACGGCGGTTCAATCACTTCCACCGTCAAGGCGATCAGCATGGCGGCGATCACGGCGCCGCCGAAGCCATAGATCGCGCCGAAGTAAAGAAAGGGGCGGCGGATCTGCCCAGCGCTGGCACCCACCAGTTTCAATACCCGCAATTCATCCAGCCGACCTTCGATCGCCAGTCGCACCGAGGACGCCGTCACCAGAATGGCACCGATGCCGAACATGAGGGCCAGCACCACACCCAGGCGGCTGATGATGGTGGACAGATCATTCAGGCGCTCCAACCAGGTTTTCTCCACCACCACCTCCGCGACCCCCCCGAGGGTCGTGACCGTGTCCGCCAGGCGCACCACATCTGCTGCCTCAGCGTTGGCCACCAGGCGCGCAACCAGGGACGCCGGTAACGGATTGTGTTCCAGGAGGTCCAGCGCATCATCCAGACCACTGTAGGATTTGAACTCCGCCAGTGCCTCGTCGGCTGATGTGATCTGTACCCATTCGATGGTTGGATCTGCTGCCAGATAAGCCTTGGCCGCAGCCATCTGCGTATCCTCTGCCGCAAGTTCGAAGTACACACTCAATCCAGGTCGACCTTCCCAGTCGGCTGACATTTCCGCCATGTTGGCCTGCAGAATCCACAGTCCAGCAGGTAAGGCCAGGGCAATGCCCACCACCATCCACACCAGAAAACTGGTGCCCAGCCGGCTGCTGACAAATTGCAGCGATTCATTGCCCACCCGGATGTGGTCGCGCACCCAGGCGATCAGGTTCAGACGCGGCCCACCCCAGGGATTTTTCGGTTGCCGTTTTCTAATCTTCACTCCCTCCGCTGACCACACGCCCCTGCTCCAGATGAATGGTGCGGGCTTCGTATTCGGCAATCAGATCCACATCATGACTCACCACAATGACGGTGGTACCCACTTGGTTGAAGCGCGCGAACAGATCCATGATGTGCCGCGACAGATCCGGGTCAAGGTTACCGGTGGGCTCGTCCGCCAGCAGGATGCGCGGGCGGGTTACCACGGCACGGGCGATGCCTACCCGCTGCTGCTCGCCGGTGGAAAGGTGACGTGGAAACAACCCTTCCTTACCCAGCAGATCCACGCTGGATAATACCGCCCGCACCCGGCGCTGGATCTCCCGTTCAGCCATGCCCACCACCCGTAGGGGTATGGCAACGTTTTCATATATGTTGCGCGTCGCCAGCAGATGGTGGTCCTGAAAGACCACGCCGATATGTTGGCGGTAGCGTGGCAGGCGGGCATCACTCAAGGTACCCACATCAATGCCGTTCACCAGAATACGCCCACGGGTGGGTCGCTGGGCGCGGATCAGGAGTTTGAGAAAGGTACTCTTGCCTGCACCTGAATGGCCGGTCAGAAAGGTCATCGACCCTTCGCTGAAATCCACACTCACTTCCGACAACGCCTCGAAGCCGTTATCGAAGCGCTTGGTGACATGCTGGAAGGAGATCTGACTCATGGTGGGCTGAGCAGCGCGCCCTCAGTCCGCGGCCAGCAGTGCATCGACAAAGTCTGCGGCGGCAAATTCACGCAGATCGTCCACCGCTTCACCAACGCCAACATAAAGTACCGGAATGGCCACTTCCTGCACCGCAGCCACAGCAAACAAGACCCCCGCCTTGGCACTGCCATCGAGTTTGCTGATGATCAGACCGCTGACATCGACCGCTTCGCCGAACAGCTTGACCTGACTGATGGCGTTCTGGCCTACGCCGCCATCCAGCACCAGCAGCACATCGTGGGGGGCCTGTTCATCCAACTTCTTCACCACCCGATGGACTTTCTTCAATTCATCCATCAGCTGTTCTTTCGCCTGCAGGCGCCCGGCGGTGTCTACCAGCAGTACATCGACGCCCCGAGCCTGGGCGGCCTCCACTGCATCAAAGGCCACCGAGGCACTGTCTGCACCCTGACCCTGGGCAATCACCGGTATGTTGTTGCGTGCACCCCAGGCCTGCAGTTGTTCGACCGCCGCCGCGCGAAAAGTGTCACCTGCGGCCAGCAACACGCTCTTGCCTTCGGCCTGCAGTTGCTTGGCCAGTTTGCCGATGGTGGTGGTTTTACCCACCCCGTTAACGCCGACAAAAAATATGACGTGAGGTTTGTGGGTAATTTCGAGTTTACCCTGTAGTGGCATGAGTCGCTGCACCAGCAGTTCCTTCAGTGCAGCGTGCAGAGCGGTGGTGTTGTTCAGCTCCTTGCGGCGCACGCGCCCGGACAGAGCCTCCATGATGTCCTGGGTGGTCTCTACACCGACATCGGTGAGCAGCAACGCCGTTTCCAGTTCCTCAAGTACGGTTTCATCGATTTCACGCTCGCCCAGAATCAGGTTACCGACGCCTTCAGCCAGCTGGGCGCGTGTTTTCGCCAGGCCAGATCTCAGCTTGCGCCACATACCGCTTTCTGCCTGTGGCTCTGTTGTTTCCTCGCTCACCGTTTTATTGTGTCCTTACTGCAATTTGATGGGTCTTAAGTGGCCGCCAACACCTCCCAAGAAGTGCGCATTATCGGTGGTAAATGGAAAGGACGAAAGCTCCGCTTTGCCGGCGATCAAACTCTGCGCCCCACCGTCGGGCGCATCCGCGAAACCCTGTTTAACTGGCTGCGCCCGCACATCGCCGGCACTCACTGCCTGGATCTGTTTGCCGGGTCGGGTGTGCTGGGTTTTGAAGCGCTTTCTCAGGGGGCCGCCAGTTGTCATTTCATCGAGTCGAATCCGCGTACGTTGCGCGCCATCAAGGAGAATGCCGACAATCTGGCAAGCGGTGCTCGTGCCCAGCACGCAAAGTCTGACGCATTGCGCTTTCTCAGTCACACCGAGCAACGCTTCGATATCGCCTTTCTCGACCCACCTTACAGCAAACCGCAACTTCTTGAACGTGCGCTGGAACTGATCCAGCAACGCAACCTGGTTACTGAATTCATTTACCTGGAAGCGCGTGATGAAAGCCTGCTCGATGCCGCTGCTGAGCGCTGGGATGCAGGCGAAACAAAGACCACCCGGGCCGGAGACGCGCACGCCATATTGCTCTGCCTGCGCTGAGCAGGGTGCTCTGTCTGCACCGAGCAGCACCCCGCTTTGGCCCTCAGCGATCCTGGGAAGAAAGTTGGGTATTTGTTGCAGCCTCAGTAGCCGACCGATAACATCGCGTTTCGGGAAGGAGCAAGGTAGACAGCGTGCACACGGTCATTTATCCGGGATCGTTTAATCCGATCACCAATGGACACACGGACCTGGTTGATCGCGCACTGAAGTTATTCGATCACGTCGTACTGGCGATCGGAACTTCGATGCAGAAAGACCCAAAAGTTCACCTCAAGGATCGCATTGAACTGTGCCAGCAGGTGCTGGAACCTTATGGCGACAAAGTGTCGGTAGAGGGGTTCAACAATCTGCTGGTGGAGTATGTGCGCTCCAAAGATACGCGCTTCATCCTGCGTGGCTTACGCACCATGACCGACTTCGACTACGAATTTCAGATGGCCGAGATGAACCAGTCGCTGGACCCGGAAATCGAATACGTCTTCCTGCCCACCTCTAAAGAGTGTTCGTTTATTTCTTCAACCCTGGTCAGAGAAATCGCCGCCCTGGGCGGTGACATCACTCAGTTTGTGCATCCTGCGGTGGTCGCTTCCCTGGCTGTCGACAAAGGCTGACACCCATCCCGCACCGCGCTTATCTTATGCCTGGCGCGCCGCCAGCGGTCGAAATCCGCTGAAGGTCTGACACCGGGGACAAAATACGGTACTGCGCTGACCCAGCGTGGTGAGTTTGAGGTCGCCGCCACAAATGCGGCAGGGTTCGCGTTCGCGGCCATAAACGTACAGGCGTTGCTTGAAATAGCCCGGCCGGCCGTCCGAGCCGACAAAATCCCGCAGCGTGGTTCCGCCCTGGGTGATGGCATCGCTCAATACCGTTCTGATGGCCTGGCTTAACTGCTCGTAGCCGGCGCGGGTTACCCGCCCGGCTGCCACAGCGGGGCGAATGCCCGCCAGAAACAACGACTCGGCTGCATAGATATTGCCTACGCCGACCACCACCTTGCCATCCATGATGAAGTTCTTCACCGCTATCTTGCGCCGCCGTGAGCGCTCAAACAGGTACTGGCCGTTGAATTCGTTGCCCAGGGGTTCAACCCCGAGGTGGCGCAACAGCGGATGGTTATCCGTTTCGGGCTCGGCGTGAAACAGCACGCAGCCGAAACGCCGTGGATCATTGAAGCGTAACACGCGTTCGGCAAATTCAAATTCAACATGGTCATGCAGCAGCCGCTCTTCGCTGTACTGACACCAGCGCAGACTGCCGGACATCCCCAGGTGCAGGATGAGCGTGCCCGCGGTGGTGTCCAACAGCAGATATTTAGCCCGGCGTTGCAGACTGTTGATGCGCGCACCGCGCAGTTGCGCTGGCAACTCTACCGGCCAGCGCAGGGAGGGATTGTGAACTTTGAAATCGGTGAGCGTCGCACCCACCACCCACGGTTCGATGCCGCGCCGCGTGGTTTCAACCTCGGGCAGCTCCGGCATGAACGGCAGCGTTACTTGATTTTAGCTTCGGTATACAGAACGTGCTTGCGGATCACCGGGTCGTACTTTTTGATTTCAAGCTTGTCCGGTGTGGTGCGCTTGTTCTTGTCGGTGGTGTAGTAGTGACCAGTGCCTGCACTGGATACCAATTTGATTTTATCTCGCATTGCTTTTTACCTTTGTCCGGTATTTACCTTAGTCTGGTATCTACCTTGGTTGGGTATCTACCCGTGTCGGGTTAATCCGTCGCGCTAGACTTTTTCGCCCTGTGCGCGTAAGTCCGCCAGCACAACGTCGATTCCTTTCTTATCGATCACGCGCATACCCTTGGAGGACACGCGCAGTTTGACGAAGCGATTTTCGCTCTCAACCCAGAATCTATGATAGTGCAGATTGGGTAAAAAACGCCGCCGCGTCTTGTTCATCGCATGGCTGACGTTGTTGCCGACCATCGGCCGCTTACCGGTAACTTGGCATACCTGAGACATCTTCCTAGAACCCAGAGAAAAAAGAGGCGCGTTTATACCAGAGCCAGGCCCGTTCAGCAAGAATTCCGCGGTGCTTTTGCCCGAGTCTCAGTTCGGATCAGGGATTCAACAGGCCGCGGCTGGCCATGGAAACGGTCTGTCTGGCCGCCACCACAAAGTGGTCCAGCACCTTGATATCGAGCTTGGCGAACAAATCACACAGATCGTGGGTCAGGGCAATGTCCGCCTGACTGGGCTCAGCCACGCCGGACGGGTGATTGTGCGCAAATATCACTGCCGCTGCATTCAATTCGAGGCTGCGGCGCAGCAACGTCCGTGGAAACACATAAGCGCGATTAATGGACCCCATAAAAGGTGCTTCGTAGGCCAGCAGGCGGTGCCGCGTATCCAGATACAGGCAGGCAAAGGTTTCATTCTGGGCGTGTCCCAGGCGGCGCTGCAGATAGCGGCCCACCACACTGCTGTCGCTCATCTGGAGCAACTCTTTGGTTGCAGAATCCAGCACCTCCAGGCCAGCCTCGCAATCCCGCAGGGTCAGCTCATGCAGCGCCTTCAAAAGTGCCACCCGGGCCGGGCCCAACCCTCTGGCTGCCAGCAGTTCGTGCACCGGCGCCTGCAACAGCCCGTCCAGGCTGCCGAACTGCAGCAGCAGGCGTCGGGCGAAGGCCATCACGTCTTCACCGCGCTGACCTGAGCCGAAGCACACCGCCAGCAACTCGGTTGTTGTGAGGTAGCCGGCACCCAGTTTGAGCAGTCGTTCTCGGGGTTGCTCATGCTGGTTGGGATTCCCGCGCTGCATAGATGTGGTTTTCTCCATTTCAAGGTACCCTTTAACTTTCCTATCGCGACAGGCGCGAACGGCATCAGATGAATCTACAGAACAAACATATTGTGCTGGGCATCACCTCAGGCATTGCAGCCTATAAGACGCCAAATCTTGTGCGCGCATTGCGCGCTCAAGGCGCAGATGTGCAGGTCGTGTTGAGTGAAAACGCACACCGGTTCGTCTCACCCCTGTCCCTGCAGGCGGTGTGTGGTCGCCAGGTACGCCAGAGTCTGTGGGATGAGTCGGCCGAAGCGGCTATGGGACACATCGAGTTGGCCCGCTGGGCGGATGCCATCGTGATCGCGCCCGCCACGGCAAACTGTATTGCCCAGCTGGCCCAGGGGCGTGCGCCGGACCTGTTAACCACCCTCTGCCTGGCCACACCAGCGCCTGTGGTGGTGGCCCCGGCCATGAACCAGCAGATGTACCGCCACCCTGCGACCCAGGCCAATCTGGCCACCCTGCAGACCTATGGCTATCGCATCTGCGGTCCCGATTCCGGCGATCAGGCCTGCGGTGATGATGGTCCCGGGCGCATGACTGAACCCGATGACATTACCCAGTTTGTGGATGCACTGTTCACAACCCCTGCGCTTGCGGGTCTCAACGTCCTGATCACCGCGGGTCCAACGGTGGAGGCCATTGATCCGGTGCGCTTCATCAGCAACCACTCGTCCGGACGACAGGGCCTGGCACTGGCGGAAGCGGCGGTCAATGCAGGCGCCCACGTCACTTTGATCGCAGGTCCCGGCGTACCCGCAGCCCATGCGGCAGTGCGGCGGGTGGATGTGGTCAGCGCGCGGGATATGCACGCGGCGGTACATGCCAATCTGGCAGGCATTGATCTGTTCATCGGCGTGGCTGCCGTGGCCGACTACCGCCCGGCAGAAGCCGCGGACCAGAAGATCAAGCGCTCCGGCGAAGCAAACGCCACAGCCAGTGTGGAACTGGTGGAAAATCCGGACATTATCGCCAGCGTAGCAGCGCAGGAGACCCGGCCACTGGTAGTGGGCTTCGCCGCGGAGACCAACGATACGCTCAAACACGCGCGCGAAAAGTTGACCCGCAAAGGCCTGGACGCCATCGTGCTGAACGATGTCGCCGATAAGTCCATCGGCTTCAGCAGCACCCACAACGCCGCCACCCTGATTTACGCCCAGGGCGAAATCGCCTTTCCGCGTCAGACCAAGCAACAGCTGTCGATTAATCTACTGGCCAATCTGGCTGAGATATTCTCTGCAAAGTTAGTGGGTACTCAGGCGGAGACTGTGACAAAATAACAGCCCTAACAAGGACTGTAACAAGGTCAGCGTAAGGTGGCAGCGACAAAACGAAAGCGCAGCAAAGCACAGGGAACGAACAGCAAGACCGGTGACGGTTTGTGGGCGAACGCTGGTCTGGTCATGGGATTAGCCACACTCGGCCTGATCGTCGCGTTCGGGCTGGTCTGGTGGCAGGCCATCTTCCAGCCACAACAATCCCAGTTTGAGCTTGCCCAGCAGGAAAAGCTTGCCAACTACACGCAGCTCTTTAATGGTCGCATTGCCGACCTGAGCAGCCAGGTGAACGCCATTGCAACAGCCCCCGAGGTGGTTGCCGCCATGGCCGGGTTCAACACCGACCACAATCAGGCACTGACCGCTGGCTTGACCAATGCCCACCCACACATCGAGCGCATCGAGCTAATTCAACGCGGCACCGCAGAAGTCGACCTGAACGCCACGGTGCCGATCTCGTTCGCCGCCCTGGATCTGATTCGGCGTGCCGAAACCCGTGAATTTGTCGGCCCTGAAGTCAGTCTGAACCAACGCAATCTGATCTACGCGGCACAACCGGTCACTCTGGAAGGTGCAGTGGGCGGTGTTGTGCTGGTGGTATTCAACAGCGAATTTTTCCTCGGGCCGTTATCACACTTTGACGCCACCAGCGGCACTCTGCAGATTGAACAGCAATTTTCCGGCAGCCCCAGCACCACCGTCATGCAGTGGGGCAATCAGCGCGAAGGACGATCCATCCAGGCGCAGCTGCAGGCGCCTCACTGGACCCTGGTGTACAAGGTCCCGCCCGCCTCGCTGGTTTCTCCTGACTCGATGATTCAGCTCTTGATGCCGATACTGGTGGCCCTGCTGGTTATTCTGGCGGCGGTCTATCTGGGCTTCAGCCGCTACGCTCGGCAGGTCTCGGAAGATGCAGAAGTGCTCACCGAATTCGCCACGCGGGTGATGCGTGGCAGACCAGTACACGTCGGTCATTTCAATCTCGCCGCACTGAAGGACGTGGCCAACGCCCTGCTGCCCTACGCCAAGGCACCAGCGGCAGAAACCGAGCCAGAGTCCCAGCCGGAGGAAGAGCAGGACCAGAGTGCCGACGCGCTGCTTGCAGGGCTGGATGAAGAGCCAGCGAAGAAAAAATCTGAGAGCAATTTTCTCGACGTCAGAAGCTCGGGCGAGGAAGACAATTTCGGCATCGAGGTCAACGAAGATGTGGGGCCGGTTGAAATGGGGCTGGATCTGGATGCACAGATGTTCCGCGCCTACGACATTCGCGGCATAACCACCCGCAACCTGACGGAAGACGTGGTGTTCTGGATTGGTCGGTCTTTTGCCAGTGAAGCATTGGCCCAGGGCAACCAGACCGCAGTCATCGGCTGGGACGGCCGACACTCCAGCGAGCCACTGAGAAAAAGCCTGGCGCGTGGCCTTGCCGAGTCCGGCATGCAGGTCATCAGCATCGGCCAGGTGCCCACGCCTATGCTGTATTTCGCCACTCACGTGCTGGAAACCGGCACCGGTATCATGATCACCGGCAGCCACAATCCCCCCGAATACAACGGTCTGAAGATGATGATCGGCGGTGTCACCCTGGCCGAAGAACGCATCCAGGCCCTGTTGCAGCGCATCATCAACAATGATCTGGTCGAGCCCGTTGAAGACCCGGCCGAAGTTGAAGAAATGTCCATCGACGACAACTACATCGACCGCATCCTCGACGACATTGTGCTGGCCCAGCAGTTGAAGGTGGTGGTGGACTGCGGCAATGGCGTCGCCGGACGCATCGCTCCACGTCTGCTGCGCGACCTGGGCTGTGAGGTAGTTGAGTTGTACTGTGAAGTTGACGGTGACTTCCCTAATCATCATCCGGATCCAGCCGAAGAGGAGAATCTCGAAGACCTGATCACCGTAGTACAGGCCGAGAAAGCTGACCTGGGCCTGGCCTTCGACGGCGACGGCGACCGGGTTGGGGTGGTCACCAACAGCGGACAGATCATCTGGCCGGACAAGTTGATCATGCTGTTCGCCCAGGACATCGTCAGTCGCAACCCCGGCGCGGACATCATTTACGACGTGAAATGCAGCCGCAACCTGAACACTCTGATTTCAGACCTGGGCGGTCGGCCGATCATGTGGAAAACCGGTCACTCGCATATTAAAGCCAAGATTAAGGAAACCGGCGCCCTGCTGGGTGGAGAATTCAGCGGCCATATCTGCTTTGCTGAACGCTGGTACGGGTTTGACGATGCGCTGTATTCCGCCGCCCGTCTGCTGGAACTGTGTTGTGCGAATGACAACACCGTCGATGAAATTTTTGCCCAGTTTCCACACACCTTCTCTACCCCTGAGATCAAAATTCAGACCAGCGAAGAAGCCAAGTTTGAGGTCATGGGCCGGTTGGAGGTCGAAGGTAAATTCGGCGACGGCACCCTCACTTCCATCGATGGCATCCGTGTCGACTTCGCAGATGGCTTCGGACTCATCCGCCCGTCGAACACCAGTCCGGTACTGTCGCTGCGTTTCGAGGCAGACAACCCGGAAGCGTTGACGCGCATCCAGCATGTCTTCCTCGAGCAACTGCAACAGGTCGACAACACCCTGTCGTTCAGTGTGCAATAAATGGCCGGTTCCATAAGCAGTCAGACCGCCAAGGTCCTCACCGAGGCACTGCCCTACATTCAGCGCTTCCATGGCCAGACCATCGTCGTTAAATATGGCGGTAACGCCATGACCGAAGCGCACCTCAAAGCGTCCTTTGCGCGCGATGTGGTACTCATGAAACTGGTGGGTATGAACCCCATCGTGGTGCACGGTGGTGGCCCGCAGATCGGTGAGTATCTCGACAAGTTGAACATCGAAAGCAAGTTCGTGAACGGCTTGCGCGTCACCGACGCCACCACCATGGATGTGGTGCAGATGGTACTGGGTGGGCTGGTCAATCAGGAGATTGTCTCGCTGATCAACACCAACGGCGGCAAAGCTGTGGGCGTGACCGGTAAGGATGCCAGACTGATCCAGGCCAAAAAGCTGGCCCTGTCTACCGCATCGCTTACGGCCACGGCCAGTGAGATCATCGACATTGGTCACGTGGGCGAAATCACCCACATCGCCACTGAACTGCTGGAGACACTGAATCATTCCAACTTCATTCCAGTGATCGCCCCCATCGGGGTCGGCAGCCAGGGCGAGTCGTACAACATCAATGCAGATATCGTCGCCGGTAAGCTGGCAGAAGCGCTGCAGGCGGAGAAACTCCTGCTGCTGACCAACACGCCGGGCATTCTGGATGCCGACCAGCAGACCATCAGTCAGCTGACCCGGGCAGAAGTCGAACAGCTGATCAGCGCTGGCGTCATCAGCGAAGGTATGCTGCCCAAGGTGCAGTGCGCACTGGATGCCATCGCCAACGGCGTCAACAGTGTGCAGATCGTCGACGGTCGGGTAGAACACGCGTTGCTGCTGGAAATTCTGACGGACTCCGGCGTGGGTACACAGATCTACATCGATGGCTAAAGCAAACCGTAAACAACAGATCCTCGAAGCACTGGCGCTCATGTTGCAGAACCGGCCCGGCGATCGCATTACCACCGCCAGCCTGGCAAAACAGGTGGGCGTCAGCGAGGCCGCCCTTTATCGCCACTTTCCGTCTAAAGCGAAAATGCTCGAAGGCTTGATCGTGTTCGCTGAAGAGACGCTGTTCACCCGCATCAATCTGATTTTGAGCGAACAACCCCAGGCTTATGACCGCTGCCGCAACGTCACTTTCCTGGTACTGAATTTTGTGGAGCGCAATCCCGGCTTTGCCAGACTGTTCGCCGGTGATGCGCTGCAGGGGGAAACCGAACGGCTGCGCGCCCGTATGCACCAGCTGCTGAACCGTATTGAAACCCAGCTGCGTTTGATCCTGCGCGAACACAATGCGCGCCAACCCGCCTTGCCCACCATCCAGATCAATCCGGCGGCCAACCTGTTACTGGCCTATACCGAGGGCCGCATTATTCAGTTCGTGCGCTCTGACTTTGCTGAGCACCCGACCCGTGACTGGGATGAGCAGTGGAAGATGTTGAGCGCCAGTCTGTTTCCAGACTAGCCATACGAATCCTGCGCTCGGCTTAAGCCGGCCCGGACAGTCTCAAGCGTCAGTTTGTCTCAAGCCTTAGGTTTAGGCAGACCCTTCGCGCAACTCTTGAGCACAAAAACCTGGCGGTCGAACTTGTACGCCAGGCGTTCTTCCAGCTTTTCGGCGTAGCGGGATTCGATCTGCTCTTCCAGGTTCTGTTCCTGGGTTTTCGCCGACTGGATATTATCCAGCAGATTGTTGGGAATGGCATTGCCAGCGATATCAAGTTGCGCCGCCTCTTCCTCGAGGTCCTGCCGCTGGTTTTTCAGATTCACCAGATTCACTTTCAGATTGTTGATCTGAGTTTCGATGGAATTCAGCGCCTGGGTTTCCGCATAATCAATATCGTCGATCGAGCGATACAGGCTGCGGGCTCTGGCTACCGCTGATTCGCATTCTGCGATGGCGGCCTTCTCGGCCAATTGGCGCTGGTATTCCTTTTCACTCAATTGTGGTGCCACCCGGCTGATGACCCGGGCGTTCTCGTCGACAATTTCATAACCGAACTTAACGCGGTCGTTGGGTATGGTGTGGGAAAGCACCAGCTTGCCGGAATCATCGATATAGCGGAAAAAGCGCGCTGCCTCGGCGGGTGCTGTGACCGCCAGCAGCATGACAAAAATCATCGAACTGCGCGCCAGGCGCGTAGTGAGTTGCTTCATTGGGATGTTGTACATGGCGCGTTTCACGATGTCATTTTCCTTGCTGGTCGTTCATCAGCTTTACTGAAGTTGCTTGCAGTATTGTGCCTGATAGGCACTCATGGCTGGCAAAATGCCGGAATGCTGGTCACTGTCAGCAAGATACTCAATTAAATCAACCAAGTTTGCGATGCTGATCACAGGGCTGCCAAGCTCGGCGGCGAGGGCATCTACCGCAGTCTGGCCCTCTGCAAAGGTTTCCTGGCGATCCATGGCGATAATCGCACCCACCACCTGGGCCGGTGTCTGCTCGATCAGGGCCAGCGCTTCGCGGATGGCCTTACCCGAAGTCAGTACATCATCGATTAACAGCACGCGCCCGGTTACCGGGGCACCGACCAGTTGACCGCCCTCGCCGTGGTCCTTGGCTTCTTTGCGGTTGTAGGCCACCGACACCTCGACGCCACGCTCGGCCAGGGCCACTGCGGTCGCCACTGCGATGGGAATGCCTTTGTAAGCCGGGCCGAACAGCACATCAAATTCCAGGCGGGCGGCAATGATGGCATCGGCATAGGCCGCACCCAGCCGGGCAAACTGTGGCCCGGTTGCGATCTGTCCGAGATTGAAAAAGTACGGGCTCTGCCGTCCTGACTTCAGGGTGAAGTCGCCAAACTTCAGCACCTCACAGTCGAGCAGAAACGAAATAAAGTCCGACTGACTCACTTATCCCTCCAGTACTTCTTTCTGCAGGCGAAACAGAGACTCGGTCCCGGATTCGGCCAGGGCAACCAGCTGATCGAGCTCGTCGCGACTGTAGGGTGCCGCTTCTGCGGTGCCCTGCAGCTCAATAAATCCACCCCCATCAATGCACACCACGTTCATATCTGTCTGCGCATTGGAGTCTTCTGCATAATCCAGGTCCAGCACTGGCACGCCTCGATAAATTCCTACCGATATAGATGCCACAAGTTGTTTGAACGCTCCCTGAACGGGCAATGACCCGATGGCGTCCGCCAGCGCCACTGCACCGCCGGTAATTGAGGCCGTACGGGTACCGCCATCTGCCTGCAGCACATCGCAATCCACCCGTATTGTGCGCTCACCCAGCGCCTGCATATCCACCATGGCGCGCAGCGAACGGCCGATCAGACGCTGGATTTCCACCGTTCTGCCGCCTTGTTTGCCACGGGCTGCTTCGCGGTCGTTGCGGGTGTGGGTCGCGCCGGGCAACATGCCGTATTCAGCGGTGATCCAACCCACGCCTTTGCCACGCAGAAATCCCGGTACCGAGTTTTCTACCGCCGCTGTGCACAGCACCTTGGTGTCGCCGAATTCTACCAGCACCGATCCGGCTGCATATTTCGTGTAACCGCGGGTAAATTTTACCGCGCGTAATTCGTCCACAGCTCTACCGCTGGGCCTGGTGATTTCAGCCAATGTTGCTTCCTTGAGTACGAGTAATTGCCGCACATTATAGAAGGACAGGTTAGAATCATACCCACCTGTAAAGATAACAACATAAGGTACGGCTATGAGTCCGTTCACACAGCATGTTTAGTATGACTGCATTTTCCCGTGCCGCGCGCGATGCACACAATCGGCACATTGTCTGGGAGCTGAAGTCTGTCAATCATCGCTATCTGGAAACCCAATTTCGTTTGCCGGAAGCGGTGCGCAGTCTGGAACATCGCCTGCGCGACATTGCGCGCAAACATCTTAAGCGCGGCAAACTGGATTGCACCCTCAAGCTCGAATCACTGTCCGGTACAGACGGCATCACCCTCAATCGCGAAGTGCTGTTGCAGCTGATGGCCGCCATCGAACAGGTCAAAAGGGATGCGCCGGAAATCGGTGGCATGAGCCCCATGGAATTGATGCGCTGGCCCGGCGTGCTCGATGACACGCCCACTGATGAAGCCCTGCTGGCCGATACCGCAGCGGAACTGTTTGAAGAAGCGCTCACGGATCTGATCCAGGCACGCGCCAGTGAAGGTGCCCAACTGCGTGCAACCATCGAATCGCGGCTGGAAGAGATCGGCCAGCTCATCAATGAACTGAAACCGCTCACTGCTAATCTGGGCGCACAGCAGAAGGCCAAGCTGGAACAACGCATTGCCGAACTCAACGTCAACCTCGACCCCGGCCGTCTGGAACAGGAGGTTGCATTGCTGGCCCAGCGCGTGGATGTTGCCGAAGAGCTGGACCGCCTGCAGATCCATGTTGAAGAAGCACGGTCACACATCAACGGCCATGGCCCACACGGTCGCCGGCTGGACTTCCTGACCCAGGAGCTCAATCGCGAAGCCAACACCCTGGGCGCAAAGTCAGTCCTGCCGGAGACATCCCAGCGGGCAGTGGATCTGAAGGTGCTGATCGAGCAGATTCGCGAACAGGTACAGAACGTCGAATGACTGACACGGCTTCCTCAACCACAGCACAGGGCCTGTTGATTCTGCTCTCAGCACCCTCAGGTGCCGGCAAAACGAGTCTGGTGGAGGCGGTGCTCAAACGCGACCCAAACCTGGTGGTGTCTGTTTCACACACCACTCGCCCCAAACGGCCCGGCGAAACAGACGGCGTTAACTACCACTTCGTCGAACCCGCTGAATTCGAGCAGATGATCAAGGCGCAAGACTTTCTCGAGCACGCGCTGGTGTTCGGCAATCACTATGGCACCTCTGCCAAAGCCGTTGAGGCCTTGCGCAAGCAGGGTCGCGACGTGATTCTGGAGATCGATTGGCAAGGGGCCGATCAGGTACGCGCCATGACCAGCGATTGTCTGAGCATTTTTATCATGCCACCCAGCGAAGATGAGCTCTTGAATCGCCTCAAGCGCCGCGGCCAGGATTCTGATGAAACCATCGCCCGCCGCTTTGCCGAGGCCAAACTGGACATGTCCAAGGCCACCCATTACCAGTACATCGTAGTGAACGACGATTTTGAACGGGCGGTGGAAGACCTGCTTTCGATTTTAACGTCAAACCGCCTGACAGCTGCCCGCCAGACAGCTCATAACCCGGTGGTGCAGACCCTGGTCCACTCCGCCTGAGGCAAGCTGTAACCTGCCTGAGGCGCCTGTAGCCTGCCTGAGTCGCTCGTATCACAGGCTCCTGGGCGATGGGACTGAAGCGACCCTGCACTGGCGCCTGAGCCATTTCAAAGGTCGCTCTTGTGCCGTGCAACATGTCTTGTCAGCCACCAGGTTGCGCTGTACACTGCGCGGCTCTTTGAAATACACCCAGTACTAGAGGTCACATGGCTCGTATTACCGTAGAAGATTGCCTGGAACACGTCGACAACCGATTCGAACTGGTCATGCTCGCCACGCGCCGCGCACGCGGGTTGCGTAACTATGGTAACGACCCCCTGGTTCCCGAAGAAAATGACAAGCCTACCGTCATCGCGTTGCGTGAGATCGCCGAAGGCCTGATCTCCCATGAAATGCTTGACAGTCAAGAGGTCAATACTGAGGATGAAGAAGTAGAAGTAAGTTTCAGTCTCAGTGCGGGACTTCATGACGACAGGTTAGGAGATGACCAGCCAAGCTAAGGCCAAGCCTTCCACTGAATCTTACTTTGTCGGCCAACTGGCCGAACACGCCAAGCGTCAACAGGTTGCTGCACCGGCGACGCTGAAGTCACTGTCAAAAAAGCTGTCCTATCTCGAGGACGAGCAGATCAAACTGGTCAAAGCCGCGCACGCCTACGCCGAAAAAGCCCACGAGGGTCAGTGGCGCCGCACCGGCCACGCCTATATTACCCATCCCACTGCCGTCGCGCTGATCCTCGCGCAGATGCGCATGGACCACGAAACAGTCATGGCAGCGCTGCTGCATGACGTGATCGAAGATTCCGATACCAGCAAATCGCTGTTGACGGCGAAGTTCGGCAAATCCGTCGCCGAGATCGTCGACGGCGTATCCAAACTGAGCAAGATTTTCTCCACCCGCGCCGAAGCGCAGGCGGAAAACTTCCAGAAGATGGCCATGGCGATGGCCAAAGACATCCGCGTGATCATGGTCAAGCTGGCCGACCGCCTGCACAACATGCGCACCATCGGTGTCATGTCTGACGCACAGCGCCGCCGCATCGCCCGCGAGACGCTCGATTTTTACGCGCCCATTGCCAATCGCCTGGGTGTGCACACCATCAAAACTGAACTTGAGGAACTGGGCTTTAAAGCCCTGTATCCGTTACGGGCCGACCGCATTGAACGCGCCGTGGCCAAAGCCCGTGGCAACCGCCGGGAACTGATCGAGGAAATTCGCGAAACCATCGCCACCGCCCTGAACCGCGACAGTATCAGCGCCAAAGTCCTCAGTCGGGAAAAGCACGTCTATTCCATTTACCGCAAGATGAAAGCGCAGCACAAACCCTTTTCCGAGATCATGGATGTGTTTGGTGTGCGCATCATTGTGGACCGGGTTGAAGACTGCTACCGCACCCTGGGCGTGGTACATAACCTGTATGCACCGGTGGCCGGACGCTTTAAAGACTATATCGCCATCCCCAAGGTCAACGGTTATCAGTCGCTGCACACCAGTCTGTTCGGTATGCACGGGGTACCCATCGAAATACAGATACGCACTAAACAGATGGACGCGCTGGCCGAACACGGTATTGCCGGCCATTGGCTGTACAAACAGGACGATGAACGCAATTTCACCCCCAGCCGCAACCGCGCCCGACGCTGGGCGCAGAATCTGCTGGAACTGCAGCAACAGGCGGGTAATCCGCTGGAGTTTATTGAATCACTCAAGCTCGACCTGTTTCCTGATGAAGTCTATGTCTTCACCCCTGAGGGTGACATTCTGGAACTCCCCCGGGGTGCCTGCCCCATCGATTTTGCCTACATGGTGCACACCGATATCGGCAACCGTTGCGTAGCCTGCCGCGTCGACCGTGCGTTGGCGCCTTTGTCGCTGCAGTTGCAGAGCGGGCAGAGTGTAGAGATCCTGACTTCTGACGATGCCAGACCCAGCCCGGACTGGCTGACCTTTGCCGTCACCTCCCGGGCGCGCAGCGCCATTCGCGTGGCCCTCAAACAACAGCAGGGTACTGAAGCCGTCGCGCTGGGCCGCAAACTCCTGAACCGCGCCCTGGGCAATGCCAACACCAGCATCAACGATCTGGATTTCAGACGCCTGCGCCGTGTTTTCAAAGAACTGGGCGTACGCAAGCTGGACGAACTGCTGACCAACATCGGCAATGGCTCGCTGATGGCCTATGTGGCTGCGCAGAAGTTGCTGGCCTTTGATAATCCTGATTACGAAGCGGTCACCGTTGAAGGCGGTGGACCTATCGCCATCCGCGGCGGTGAAGGTCTGGTCATCAACTATGGTCGCTGTTGTGGTCCTGTGCCGGGCGATCAGATCGTCGGCCACATGACACCGGGTAAGGGCTTTGTGGTACACATCGAAACCTGCCGCAACATCAATGAAACCCGCCGTCGTGCGCCGGCTGAAATTATTCCCGCGCGCTGGATGACCACCACCGAAGGTGAATTCCATACCACCTTGCGGGTGGAAGTGAATCGGCGCAAAGGTATCCTTGCAGAAATCGCCTCGGCGGTTACCGCTGCGGATGCCGGGGTGGATAACATCAACGTCGAAGAGCGCAATGCTGCGGCCAGTACCATGGTGCTGGGCATCACGGTCAACAGCCGCAATCATCTGGCCCGCGTCATGCGCAAGCTGCGCAACATCTCAGCCGTTATCAATTTAGCCCGCAAAGGAAACTGATGTCACAAGATGCCCCCCACAAAGAGACCATATCCACCGACCAGGCGCCTGCGGCCATTGGAACTTATGCTCAGGCGGTAAAGGTACAGGCGGCGACCACGGTCTACCTGTCCGGCCAGATCCCGCTCGATCCCGGCAGTATGGAACTGGTGAGCGAGGATTTCGCCGCCCAGGCAGAGCAGGTGTTTCTCAATCTGGCAGCCGTCGCGTCCGCTGCAGGCGGGTCGCTTAAGGATTGCGTCAAACTGACTGTTTATCTTACCGATCTGGCGCGCTTCGCTGAACTGAACGAAGTCATGGCGCGACACATCAGTGAACCCTACCCCGCTCGGGCGGCCATCCAGGTCAGCGCGTTGCCCCGCGGTGCACAAGTCGAAATCGACGCCATAATGTGCCTGGGGTGACACCCGATCCCAACGCGCCCATCCAGACGCTTAAAGGGGTCGGCCCGAAGCTTGAGCAGACGCTCCTTCGCCTGGGCATATTTCGCCTGGTTGACCTGTTTGTCCATCTACCATATCGCTACCAGGATCGTACGCAGATCACGCCGTTGCGCGCCATTCGCGCCGGAGAAACACACCTGATTGAAGGCCAGGTCACCGCCTGTGCGGTGGTGTTCGGCAAACGTCGCAGCCTCAAGGTCACCGTACAGGATGCCGGTGGCCGCGTTTATCTGCGTTTCTTCTTTTTTTCCCGCTTCCAACAGGCGGCGCTGGAAAAGGCCGCCTACATCCGTGCCTATGGCGAGTTTCGCTTCTTTGGCAAGGAACTGAGCTGCGCGCACCCCGAGTACGAAACCTTTGCCGCCGAGCCACCCCCCGCCACCGCCGAACTGACCCCCATCTATCCCACCACCCAGGGTCTCGGCCAGGCACGCTTGCGCAAGCTCACCCAGGCTTTGTGTGAAATGAACTGGCCTGACAAGCCAGGTGCGCCCTATACCAAGCTGGCCTTTCTGCACCACCCTCCCGCCGACGCGACCCTGGAACAGATCCAGGCGGTACAGGAAGCATTAGCCAGCGACGAACTGTGTGCCTATTACCTGGTGATGAAGGGCCGCGCGCTTAAACGTCGCAGTCTGGCCGCGCTGCCACTGCCACGCAGCCTGGGGCTGGGTAAAACCCTGCTGCAACGCTTAGGCTTCAGCCTGACTCAGGCTCAGGCGCGGGTGGTCAGCGAGATTCTCAACGATCTGGAACAGCAGACCCCCATGCTCAGACTGGTGCAGGGTGATGTGGGCTCGGGTAAAACCATTATCGCCGCCTTTGCTGCCATCCGCGCTGCAGAGCAGGATTGTCAGACGGCACTGATGGCACCGACTGAGCTGCTGGCTGAACAGCACTTTCTGAATTTTGAACAATGGCTGGCGCCGCTGGGCATTCAATGTGTGCTGCTCACCGGCAGCATGACCGCCGCTGAACAGAAACAGAAACTTAAGCAGATTGCCGCGGGCGAAGCGCTGGTGGTGATCGGCACTCATGCCCTGTTTCAGTCCCGGGTCGAATTTCATCGCCTGGCGCTATGCATCATCGATGAACAACATCGATTCGGCGTGCACCAGCGCATGGCCCTGCAACAGAAGGGCACCACCCAGCCGCACCAGCTGGTGATGACCGCGACACCTATTCCGCGCACGCTGACCATGGCGCTGTACGCTGATATGCAGGTCTCTGTCATTGATGAGCTGCCCGCGGGTCGCCAACCCATTACCACCTACACCGTCGACGATGGTCGCCGTGCCGAAGTTGTGCAGCAGGCTGACGCTGTGCTGGCGCGTGGGCAACAGGTGTACTGGGTGTGCGTGCTGATCGAAGACTCGGACGAAATCGACGCCATCAGTGCCGAGTCGCTGTATACGCAGCTCAAAAGTGAGCTGCCACAGTACCGCATCGGCCTGCTGCACGGACGTATGAACCGTGACGAAAAGGCGCAGATCATGGGTGCCTTCAAAGCGGGCGAGATCCAGCTGCTGGTGGCCACTACCGTGATCGAGGTAGGTGTCGACGTGCCCAACGCGACCCACATGGTCATTGAAAACTCCGAACGCTTGGGCCTTGCGCAACTGCATCAGTTGCGCGGGCGGGTGGGCCGCGGTGAACTCGCCAGCCACTGTTATCTGATGTTCAGCCGGGGCTTAAGCGAGGCGGCCAAAACGCGCCTGACAGCCATGCGCGAAAGTCAGGATGGTTTCTACCTGGCCGAACAGGATCTGAAACTGCGCGGCCCCGGCGATGTGCTGGGTACGCGGCAATCCGGCGAACAGTCCTTCCGCCTGGCGGATTTAACCCTGCATGCCCACCTGCTCAAGGAAGCCACGCGGCGCGGCGATGACATGCTGGCCGCCGACCCGGGCACTGACCTGCAGCTTGAAATGCAGACCTTGCTGGCCACCTGGGCGCCAGCCGATCACGGTAACTTGACGGTCTGATCCGCCACACATTTCCTAAGCTTACCTATACTGAAGGTAACCACTACCTGAGCTTGTGCATTCTATGGACTACGAACAACTGCCGCCTTTCAAAAACCCGCCGGAAAATGCGCGGGTCCGTGGTCTGCTCTGCACCGATCAGAAGGGGCAGGTGCAGGTGGTTGCGCCTGAAAGCGCACTGATCGATCCAGAGCCGATAGTCGCGGTAACCGCCCGCGAGCTGCGCAGTATTCCTGTGTCACTGCAGCAACCGGTATGCGCGATCCCGGGCTTTTAC
The DNA here is from genome assembly GCA_040222775.1 of Pseudomonadales bacterium. GTDB lineage: Bacteria > Pseudomonadota > Gammaproteobacteria > Pseudomonadales > Azotimanducaceae > UBA4421. The sequence continues at coordinate 27,543 of JAVKCL010000009.1, read as the reverse complement.
GGTGTACCCACCGTCATCCATACAGATCTCAAGGGCATGCCTAAACTGGCGCTGGCCACCGAAAACCCGGGCATCTACGTCGAGGCTACCGGCAAGCAGATCGACGAACTGTGTAACTCCCACGCCTCGTTCGAGGCTGACCTGTGCGCACCCCTGACACCCACGCCGATTAAGACCAACGATGACGAACAGGACATTCTGACCGCCGTAGACCGCTTTACGGTGCGTCGCATCGAGGCACGGCTGGATGAGACCCTGCATATTCCACCCCTGCCTGAAGCAGCGCGCCGCATTCTGGCACTGCAACGCAATCCGGATTTCGAGTTGAGCGAGCTGGTGCAGATCATCGAGACCGACCCGGCCATTGCGGCCCGCATCATGGGCTGGGCAAATTCAGCGCTGTACGCGGCACCCAGCCCGGTGAAAACCCTGCATGATGCAATCATGCGCGTGCTGGGGGTGGATGTGGTGTTCAATATGGCCATTGGTCTGGCCATCGGCTCGACCCTGAACCTGCCCAAGTCCGATGTCAGCGGCGCAAGCCCCTACTGGCTGGACGCGGTCTACACCGCCGCCACCATGGAAGCGCTGGCGCATCAGATGTCTGGCGACGACACCCCCGCACCCGGCACCTGCTATCTGATCGGCCTGCTGGCTAATTTCGGCACCCTGGTGCTGGGCCATGTGTTCCCGCCCTACTATGAGTCTATCTGCCGCATGCAGGAAGCTAATCCATTGATACACCACACATATATCGACCAGCACGTGCTGGCGGTCAACCGCGAAGTGATCGCCGCCACCCTGTTCGAGTTGTGGGATGTGCCCGAAGAAGTATCAACAAGCGTGCGTTTTCAATGGGTGCCGGACTATGCCGGTGACCATCAGACCTACGTCAAAATGCTGACCATCGCGAAAAACCTGCTCAGCGATCAGCCGGTGGACTATGACCCCATCCCGCAGACGCTGGCGTTGGGCCGCGAAGTGGTGAACATCGCCGCAGAAATTGGCATCAGCGAACCCAACCTGCAACTGGTGGCCGATACGGTGCTTAAGGCGCGCGAAGATCTGGGTGATCTGGCTCGTCTGATGACTCGATAATGCGACCCGCCTCGGGGTCGTGAAAGGTCTCCAGGTTGAGTTCACCTTCTGAAGATGCAACGGTGGTGGCCACCATGCCATCGCCGGTGATGTTGACAGCGGTGCGCATCATATCGAGCAGTCGATCAATGCCGATGATCAAGCCAATGCCCGCCACCGGCAGACCCACCTGATCGAGCACCATGGCCAGCATGATCAACCCTACGCCAGGTACCGCCGCGGTGCCGATGGACGCCATGGTAGCGGTCAGCACCACCATCAGCAGCGCCTCCGGACCCAGCGCGATGCCGTAGTATTGCGCGATAAAGACTGTGGCAACGCCCTGCATGATCGCGGTGCCGTCCATATTGATGGTGGCGCCTAAGGGGATTGCGAATGAAGCCACGTTGTTGCTGACCCCCACCTTGTGTTCAACCGTGCGTAACGTGACCGGCAAAGTCGCGCCACTGGATGAGGTTGAAAACGCCACCAGCATGGGTTCACGCATTTTCTTCAGGTAAGTGATCGGATTGAGTCGCGTAAAGAGTTTCAGCAGCAGCGGATAGACCACCAGCATGTGCAACAGCAACGTACCGGCCACGGTAAAGAAATAGGCGCCCAGCTTGGCGATCTCGGACCAGCCTACCGAGACCCCCAGGGTCACCATCAGGCAGAAAACGCCGATCGGTGCCAGCTCGATGATCATGGTGATCAGTTTCATGAACACTTCGTTCAGATCATCCAGATAAGTTCGGATGCGCTCACCCGCCGCGCCGGTTCTGCTCAGCGCAATACCCAGCAGCAGGGCAAACAGAATCACCTGCAGCATGGCGCCTTCGGCCATGGCTTCGATCGGGTTTTTGGGCACGATGTTAACCAGCGTCTCTTTGATGCTGGGCGCTTCTGAAGCGGTGTAGGCCACCTCGGGCACTTCGCCGGCATCCAGACCCGGCTGCACCAGGAGGCCCATGCTCAACGCCAGGCTCACCGCGATGGCGGTTGTCATCAGATACAAACCAATGGTTTTTCCGCCCAGGCGGCCAACTTTGCCCGTCGCACCCAGGCTGGCGGCACCGCAGGTAAGCGACACCAGTACCAGTGGTACAACCATCATACGTAACAGGCTGATAAAGACTTCGCCGCCGCCGGCGATAATGCCATTAGTGAAATAAACAGTGATAGGGTGATCGGCGGTAAACGCCAGAGCTTGTAGGACTAACCCGATCAGGAGGCCCGCGCCCATCGCGATGAGGATGCGGTAGGTAAGATTCATTACCCGATTTCAATCATTTCGAAATCTTCTTTGCTCACGCCACATTCCGGACAGATGAAGTCTTCCGGGACGTCTTCCCATGCTGTGCCTGGCTCAATGCCTTCTTCATCGCATCCCTCTGCCTCGTCGTAGATCCAGCCACATACAATACACTGCCACTTTTTCACCAATTACTCCATCGTTCACAGTTATTCGTTACAGCTCGTAATCTTCGACCAGGCGACATATGGTTGGTCGACCAATTATCTATTCTCTTTATCGAGCCGGGAAAGCCGCGATAAACTACTGATCTAGGTTACAAAAATCAACGACAACATGCCTCTGCTGCCCACCACCCTGCTGGACAATCCTTATATTCGGCTGATGCGCCTCGAGCGTCCGGTGGGCTCGCTGCTGCTGTTGTGGCCCACGCTGGCCGCGTTGTGGATGGCAGCGGAAGGTCTACCCGAGTGGCACCTGATAGTGATCTTCACTGTGGGTACATTGGTCATGCGCTCAGCCGGCTGTGTGATTAACGACTACGCCGACCGCCATATCGATGGCGATGTTGAACGCACCCGCAACCGGCCGCTGGTCACCGGCGCTGTCACTCCGCAACAGGCACTGCTGCTGTTCGCCGGGCTGGTGGCGCTGGCCGGGCTGCTGGTGCTGTTCCTCAGCTGGACCACGCTGCTGGTGGCGGCAGGGGGTTTATTGATCGCCGCCCTTTATCCATTTACCAAACGCTGGACCCACCTGCCACAAACAGTACTGGGCGCCGCCTTCAGCTGGGGCATTCTACTGGCCTGGGTGGAAACCACCGGCGCTATCAGTCAGGAAGCGGGGCTCTTTTTCGCGGCGTCAATGGTGTGGATCGTGGCTTATGACACCATGTACGCCATGGTCGACCGTGAAGATGATCTGCGTATCGGCGTGAAAAGCACGGCCGTGCTGTTTGGTGAGCTGGACCGGCTGATGATCGCGCTGTTGCAGACCATTGTGGTGGTGGCGTTGTTGCTGTTGGGCCAGCGCCTGGCCTATCACAGCTTTTATTTTATCGGCGTATGCGCGTGTGCAGGCCTCTTTATTTACCAGCAGTATCTGATTCGTAAGCGTCAACCAGAGGGTTGCTTCAAGGCATTCACCAATAATACCTGGGCGGGCTTTGCGCTGTTCTGCGGTACGGTGGCCGAACTCACCTGGCAGGCCCTGGGTTCTTGAATTTCCTCCTCAACAGCCTGGATCAGATCACTGTCTACCTGGCGCGTGCGGTTAAATGGCTGGCTTTGCTGATGGTGGTGGTGACCCTGGTCATTGTCCTGCTGCGCTATCTGTTCAATATCGGCGCTATCCCTCTGCAGGAATCTGTCATGTACATGCACGGCATCCTGTTTCTGATCGGCATTCCCTACGGTCTGCGCCAGAACACCCATGTGCGGGTGGATATCTTCTATGCCCACCGGCTCAGCAGATGGCAGCGCGAGATCAACCTTTGCGGTCACATCCTGTTTCTGCTGCCGCTGAGTCTGTTTATCGTCTATTCCAGCTGGCCTTATACGCTGGCCAGCTGGCGCGTACTGGAAGGTTCACCGGAAGTCGGCGGGCTGCCGGCGATTTTTCTGTTGAAGTCTTTGATCCCGCTCACCGGTGTGCTGCTGGCCAGTCAGGGTCTGGTTGAAATCATCAGGTTGCTCAAGCCGCAGCTGGTCAGGGCTGACTGAGCGGATGGATTTTACCCCCCTGATCATGTTCGCGGTGACCTTCGTCGCCCTGGCCGCAGGTTATCCGGTAGCCATCACGCTGGCGGGCGTAGCGCTGATCTTTGCCTTTGTCGGCATTCTGACCGGCGCCTTCAATCCCTCTGACCTGGGCTTTGCACCCGGTCGGATTTTCGGCACGGTAACCAATCAGACGCTGATCGCAGTACCGCTGTTTGTTTTCATGGGCGTGCTGCTGGAACGGACCCGGATTGCCGAGCGCCTGCTGATCAGCCTGGCTGCGCTGCTGGGGCAGCTGCAGGGCGGGCTGGCCATCACTGTGGTGTTGGTTGGCATGTTAATGGCGGCCTCCACGGGTATCGTCGGAGCGACGGTAGTGACCCTCGGCCTGATGGCCCTGCCCGCCATGTTGAAACAGGGCTACGAACCCGGTTTCGCCACTGGCACAGTGGCCGCAACCGGTACGCTGGGACAGATCATTCCACCATCTATTGCCCTGGTGTTGCTGGGTGATGTGCTGTCTAACGCCTACCAGCAGGCACAACTGTCCATGGGCGTGTTCGCGCCGAAATCCATTTCTGTGGGTGATCTGTTTGCCGGTGCCATTCTGCCCGGACTGTTGCTGGTCCTGTTCTACCTCATCTATGTGTTCTTCAGAGCCCGGGGGGTCAGTGCGACCGACACGCAAACCGCAGCCGCACCGATTCTGGAGGTGGAAGATCCACTCAGCGACGGGGGCCGGCAGGCTTTGAGCGAGCAGACCCTGGCCGGGCTGCTGGGCAGTCTGTTGCCGCCGCTGTTCCTGATTGCCGCCGTGCTCGGCTCGATCATTGCCGGTTGGGCCACACCCACCGAGGCTGCTGGAGTAGGCGCGGCGGGCGCGTTGTTGCTGGCGTTTACCTATCGACGGCTGGATCTGGAAGTATTGCGTGCGACCTGTGAGTCCACCCTGACCACCACCGCCATGGTGTTTTTTATTCTGCTGGGCGCCTCCATCTTTTCACTGGTGTTCCGCGGTTACGGCGGCGACGAACTGGTGCAGCATCTGTTTACTGACATGCCCGGCGGCAAGTGGGGCGCGTTAGCTGTAGTGATGGTGGTGATCTTTCTGTTGGGCTTTATCCTCGACTTTATTGAAATCACTTTCGTGGTCGTACCCATTGTCGGACCCGTGTTACTGAGCATGGGTATCGATCCGGTCTGGCTCGGTATCCTGATCGCCGTCAACCTGCAGACCTCCTTTCTGACCCCGCCGTTTGGTTTTGCCCTGTTTTATCTGCGCGGCGTGACCCCGGACTGGATCGCCACCAGCGCCATTTACCGTGGTGCGGTGCCATTTATTCTGTTGCAGGCGCTGCTCTTGGCCGCGCTGTTGGTCTGGCCTGCCCTCGCCACCTGGCTGCCCACTACTATTTATGGATAACCCGCTATGCAGACGCTACTGACGCACCTGAACATCTGGGACGGCCAACAGACACGTACCGAAGATACACTGGTGTTTTCAGATCAGGGCATCGCAGCACTCATGCACAGCAGTGAACTGAGTGCGGAGCAGAAACGGGCCAGCCGGGATTGCGCCGGACTGAGTGCCATACCGGGGCTTATCGATGCGCACGTCCATCTGGAACTCAATCCGGACGAGGCAAAGCCGCCGCAGCGCACCGAAGAACACGTCATCCCGCTGATGCAGACGCGTGCTGAACAGATGCTGCAGGCCGGTATCACCACCGCCAGAGACCTGGGCGGCGGGGCCTGGTTTGAGTTGAGTCTGCGCGACCAGATTCTGGCGGGTGAACGGGTCGGTCCCAGACTGATCTGTTCCGGCCAGCCCATCACCTGCCCCCAGGGTCATTGTCACTTCTGGGGCGGTGCAGCCGCTGACCTGGATGAAGCCCACCAGGTCCTCAACCGGCAGGTGGCTCATGGCGTTGATCTGATCAAGATCATGGCCACCGGCGGGCGTCTGACCGCCGGCTCTGAGCCCACCGATGCCCAGTTTCCCCAGGCTACTCTGGATGCACTGGTCAGCAGTGCGCATGGCCACAACCTGCCGGTAGCCGCCCACTGTCACGGTACCGAAGGCATTCGCCGTGCAGCGCTGGCCGGCGTCGATACCATCGAACATTGCAGCTGGGTCGGACAGGAAGGCTGGGCATCAGACTATCAGCCCGAAGTGGCCCAGGTGATCCTGGATCAGGGTATCTGGATCTCACCCACGGTGAACAAAGGCTGGCAACGCATGCTGGACAGCAAAACCGGCAACGTGCTGGCGCGGGTGCGGGCCGCCTATCGGCAGATGATCGATCTGGGCATTCCCATGCTGGCCAGTACCGATGCGGGAATTCCCGGGGTTTACCATCATGAGTTGCCGCCTGCGCTGGTGGTGTTTACCCAGATTGCACAACTGTCGCCCACAGAAGCGCTGAAATCCGCAACCTCAGACGCAGCGCGCGCGCTTAGGATCGGCCATCGGGTCGGACGGCTGGAGGTCGGCCTCGATGCGGATGTGCTGCTCACCGATGGAGACCCCACCAGTGATTTAAGTGCGGTCACCCGGCCTGCCGATGTATACAGCCGTGGTGTCGCCGTTACGGCAGCGTGAGGCGGGCCGCCTCGATAGCACGTGATGCCGCTCCAGACGCTGGTCACCAAATCAGTAAGCAAATGCTTACTTACTTGGAATCACCTTATTCACTGGACCCTTTCCACTCTGGTGGACGCTTCGCGATAAACGCAGCGACCCCCTCCTGATAGTCCTCTTCGGTCATCATCTGATCCAGCAGGACTTCTGAATCCCGCACCGCACTGGCCACATCTCGGTGCAGATCCCGATAGATCTGCCAACGGGTCTGGCGCAGTGAATTGGGCGATACCGTGGCGATCAGTTGCGTTACATAGTCATAGGTCCGGCTCATCAACTCTTCCGCGGGAAACAGCTGATTGACGAAACCCAGTTCCAGCGCCTCGTCCGAGGTGAAAATTCGACTGGTAAGCAGGATGTCATTCGCCCTGCCCAGCCCCATGATGCGTGGCAGCATCCAGGACAGGCCATATTCGGCAGGTAGATTCAGCTTACCGTGGGCAGTGGTGAACTTGACCCCGGGCACGGCGAAGCGCAGATCAGTGAAACACGCCAGCGCCAGACCAACACCCGCCGCAGGACCGTTCATTGCTGCAACTATGGGTTTGCGCAAACCAAAATGGTAAGCAAAGGCCGCGTTGAATTCCTCGGCCGTGCCATACCCGGGCGTGGCGATATCCCGGCTGGTGCCCGGGTCATAGCCGCCGCGTTCCGAATGCCCCTGCAACGCTTCGCTGTCGCCCCCCACGCAGAATCCCCGCCCGCGGCCGCTGACCACTATGGCTTTGACCTCATCGTCCGCATCGGCCTGGGCCAGCAGATGGCGATACTCGGTGTGCAGACGACCCGTCCAGGCGTTCATGCGATGCGCTCTAGACAACCAGATGGTTGCAATAGCATCGTTGACTTCGTATTCCGTCGCTTTCAGTTCCACGTTATCGTTACCTGGCGTTGATATAGGCCTGTTCGCTGATGGCGTGGTATTCCCGCACGCCGGCGTAATAGGCCATGTAGGAATCATAGATGCGCTGGGCCAGTGGATTGGCCTGGGCGGCTTCGGCAACGACCTCCTGGGAGGCGGCTTTCAGCGCCGCCAGCACATCGTCCGGCAGTTTACGCAGCTTCACGTCGTGTTCGTTGACCAGTGTTTTCAGCGCGCTGTTATTGCGGGCGGTGAATTCACTCAGCATGTCCTCGTTGATGGCCCGGCTGGCCACCGTGACCATGGTCTGCAGGTCCTTGGGCAACTCCTCCCATGCGTCCTTGTTGATGATCGCTTCCAGGGTGGGACCGGGCTCGTGCCAGCCCGGATAGTAGTAGTACTCCGCGGCGTTATGCAGCGCAAAGGCCAGGTCATTATAGGGGCCCACCCATTCGGTGGCGTCGATCACCCCGGTCTGCAGCGAGGTGAAAATTTCACTGCCCGGCAAACCCACCGGCACCCCACCCACGCGCTTCAATACTTCGCCACCCAGACCGGGAATACGCATTTTCAAACCCTTAAGGTCGGCTACCGAATTGATCTCCTTGTTGAACCAGCCTGCCATCTGCACGCCGGTATTACCCGCCGCCATCGGCACCAGACCAAAAGGCTCATAGAGTTCGCGCCACAGTTCCATGCCACCGCCATAGGCCAGCCAGCCATTCATTTCCTGGGCATTCATGCCGAACGGCACGGTGGAGAACATGGCCGCGATGGGAATTTTGCCCCGCCAGTAATAGGCGGCCCCATGGCCCATTTCGGCGGTACCCTGGGAGACGGCGTCAAACACCTCGAACGCGCCCACCAGTTCTCCCGCACCGTAGACTTTGATGTCCAGGCGGCCCTGGCTCATCTCACGTACCAGGCGGGCAAAATTTTCCGGCGCGGTACCCAGCCCGGGCAGGTTTTTGGGCCAGGTGGTTATGAGCTTCCATTTGAACTGCTGTACTTCACCGGTGGCCGCGGTCGACTGGCTCTGCTGAGGCCCACACGAGATCAGCAGACTCACCCCCAGCAACAGCCCCAGACCTTTACTCATCAAGCTCAATTCTGTTCTCCCTTTATTATCTATCCGGCAACTATCTGTCCCGCGACTGTCTGTCCGGCAACTATCTGTCCGGCGACTATGTGTCCGGTGTCCAATGCGTCCGATCAGTTTTCGCCTAATCTACAGCTTGCAGGTTGGCGTAACCCACCATCAACCACTTGGCACCCACGCCCGGAAAGTTGACTTCCACTTTGGCCCGCTCACCACCACCTTCCATCTGCATGATGACACCTTCACCATACTTGCCGTGTATCACGCCCTGGCCGACGCGAAAGCCGGTATCACTGTTAGCCTCGAACAGGCTGTCATTGGTACCCACCATGGGCCGACTGACGGCGCCATTGAGCCGCACTTCGCTGAGTAACTCCGCGGGTATTTCCAGCAGAAAGCGACTGGGCCGGTTATAGCTGTCCTGGCCGTGCATGCGGCGGGTTTCGGCGTAGGTCAGATACAGTTCCTGCATGGCCCGGGTGATGCCCACATAGGCCAGGCGTCGCTCTTCTTCCATGCGCCCCGGTTCTTCGGCGGACATGCGGTGGGGGAACAGACCTTCTTCCATGCCACCGAGAAAGACCAGCGGAAATTCAAGGCCCTTGGCTGAGTGCAGGGTCATCATCTGCACGCAAGGTCCTTGTTGCGCCTGGCGGTCGCCGGCATCCAGCGCCACCTGATCCAGAAACTCCTGCAACACCGAAGTTTCGGCACCGTCGCCATCGGCAAAGGGGAACACCAGCTCGCCACTGTACTGACGACAGGCGGTAACGAGTTCTTCCAGGTTTTCCTTGCGCGCCAGGCCCCGTTCACCGCGTTCCCGACGGTGATACTGCATCAGTCCGGAGGCTTCGATGACATGCTCCGCCAGTTCGTGCAACTCCATGTTTGCACTGGCCGCGGCCAGATCATCGATCAGCGCGATAAAGCCGGCCACGGTGGTTTTCGCCCGTCCGCTGAACAGTCCCTCGGCAATGCCTTCTTTGGCTGCCTGCCACAGCGAAATGGAACGGGCACGGGCCAGTTGCCGCACCGCTTCAATGGATTTGTCGCCAATGCCCCGCGGCGGCGTATTCACCACACGCTCAAAGGCGGTATCGGCATGGCGGTCTTCCATCAGCCGCATATAGCCCAACGCATTCTTGATCTCGGCGCGTTCGAAAAAGCGCTGTCCGCCATAAATCTGATAAGGAATACTGGCCCGCAGCATGGCCTCTTCCAGCACTCGCGACTGGGCATTGGAGCGATACAGTACTGCCACTTCATCCGCACTGCCGCCCTGCTCCAGCCAGGCCTGGGTGCGCTCGACGATAAAGCGCGCTTCATCCAGGTCGTTGAAGCCTGAATAGACCTTGATGGGTTCACCCAACGCGCCCTGGGTCCACAGGTTCTTGCCCAGCCGTTCCGCGTTGCGTTTGATCAGACCGTTGGCGGCATCCAGTATGGTCTGGGTGGAGCGGTAATTCTGCTCCAGACGGATGGTCTTCACATTGCTCAACTGCTCGGAAAACTGCTGAATATTTTCGATCTTGGCGCCGCGCCAGCCATAGATCGACTGGTCATCGTCGCCCACTGCCATGATGTTGCCACGCTCGCCCACCAGCATCTTTAACCATTCGTACTGAATGGCATTGGTGTCCTGAAATTCATCCACCAGCACATTCTGGAAGCGCTCCTGGTAGTGACCCAGCAGGGTGGGGTTATTAGCCCACAGCTCGTGACTGCGCAGCAGGATTTCAGCGAAATCGATCAAGCCGCCCTGCTCACAGACCTCTTCATAACTTTCATAAATACGTTTGTGGGTGATCTGAAACAGGTCATCGCCGGGACTGACCTGGTGGGCGCGTTTGCCTTCGTCTTTCTGGCCATTGATAAACCACACCGCCTGCCGCGCCGGCCATTTCTGTTCGTCGATATCCAGTGACCGCATCACCCGCTTCACCAGACGCTGCTGATCATCGGCGTCGATGATCTGGAAATTCTGCGGCAGTCTGGCCTCCTGCCAGTGCATACGCAGCAGTCGATGGGCCAGTCCATGAAAAGTGCCCACCCACATGGCCCGCGCTGAGATATGCAGCAATTCTTCGATGCGCGCGCGCATTTCCGCCGCCGCTTTGTTGGTAAAGGTGACCGCCAGAATGCTGTTGGGAGAAAGGCCTTCTACGTCGATCAGCCAGGCAATGCGGTGCACCAGTACGCGGGTCTTACCACTGCCCGCCCCGGCAATCACCAGCGTATTGCCCAGCGGTGCAGATACCGCTTCGCGCTGGGGCTCATTCAAGCCTTCTAATATGTGTGTAATGTCCAAAAAATATCCTGCTCGGGCTGAATCCCTGAAGGCGCCAAGCAGTCTACCTATGTTCGCGCTGGAGCGGGAGGGTATGGCGATGCAAATAGCGCCGAATTAAATGTAAAACCTGTAAACTGCCAGCCAGCCGTATTACCGAGTTCATGTAAGATCCCACCATGGCCAACCTGCACGCTGTCTATATTTTTCGCGGTGTCCTCTGCGCATTGCTGCTGTTACCTTCATGGGCGGGGGCAATGACATTTTCTGCCTGTGTCGACGACATCCGCCAGCAGGCCATCAGCCAGTACGGTGCAGACAACACCGCTCAAGTGGATGCCTTCTTTGCCCTGGTTACCGAGCTGCCACAGGTCATCGCCGCGGATCGCAAGCAAGCCGAATTCACCCAGTCTTTCGAGGACTACTACACCCGGCGCGTCACCGAGGCGCGCATCGAAACCGGGCGTCGCCTTAAAGATGAGTATGCCCGCCTGTATCGAGACATCGCCGCCCGCTATCAGATACAGCCCGCTTACCTACTCGCGCTATGGGGTCTGGAAACCAATTTCGGCGGCTATATGGGCAAACTGAACATTCCCAGCGCACTGGCGACCCTGGCCTGCGATCAACGCAGGTCCAGCTTTTTCCGCGGTGAACTGCTGGCCGCCACCCAGGTGGCGGTGCGCGGCGATATTGCGCCGGAAACCATGCTGGGTTCCTGGGCCGGTGCCATGGGCCATATGCAGTTCATGCCCACCACCTATCTGGCCCACGCGGTCGACTTCGACGGCGACGGCAAAGCCAACGTCTATGCCAGTGTGGGCGATGCCATGGCCTCGGCGGCCAACTACCTGCGCCACAGCGGCTGGCAGCCGGGTTATCGCTGGGGTAGAGAAGTGCGACTGCCGGCAGGATTCGATTACAGTCTGGCACGCAGCGATAACTGGCAGCCCCTGCACGTCTGGCGGGGGCAGGGCGTAACCGATACACAGGGACAGCTTCTGGCTGATCTGCCACTGGAATCCGCCATCCTGTTGCCTGCGGGACACAAAGGACCGGTATTTGTGGTGTACCCGAACTTCGAGGTGATAATGAAGTGGAACCGCTCGCAGAACTACGCCATAGCGGTCGGGCGGCTGGCAGACCGTATCGCCGGCCTGGGTGCCCTGAGCACGCCGTTCCCGCCCGCCGACACAGTCCGCTTCCGCACCGACGACCTGAAACAACTGCAGACGGCGCTGACGGCGCAGGGCTACGACACCCGCGGTGTCGATGGCGTGCTGGGGCCGGCCACCCGCCAGGCCATTCGCGCTTATCAGCAGGACCATCAGCAGATCGCCGACGGTTTTCCCGATGCCGATCTGCTACGGGCACTGACCGGTTCATAAACCAGTACCCTTCGGTACATATCTTTATTCGCTTCTACTTCTGCTTCTACTCCCGTCCCTACTCCTGCCTCTACTTCCGCCGCACTCGACCACGGTGTAGCACGGCAAACTTTATTGCTGCGCGTCGCGACATACCTTCAGACCGACGCTCTCGGTCGTGGGATAAACGGGCATACGGATAACAAGACAAGCAACATGAGCGCGCCAGACACAACAACAGACCGTCCTGCCTCCGGTGCAGGGATGGATCGCGCCATCACCCGCTCAAACCGCTGGGTGCAACCCTGGATGAAATGGCTGGCTCTGGGCATCGCCGCGGTCATCATCGTCGGCTACTTTTTCAGCCGCTACAACGGCCAATCCTTCTCTATCGAAAACAGTCGAATTACCGTCGCGCCAGTGGTGGCGGGTCAGTTCGACGACTACATCCCTATCCGAGGTCGGGTCACACCGCTGAAGACGGTGTACCTGGATGTCATCGAAGGCGGTCAGGTGCAGCAACGTCTGGTGGAAGACGGTGCGCTGGTGGAAGCCGGCCAGTTGCTGGTTACGCTCAATAATACGTCCCTGCAACTGGACGTCACGCGTAACGAAGCCATGGTCACGGAACAACTCAACAACATGCGCACCATCGAGCTGCAGCTGGAGCAGAACCGACTGCAGCATAAGCGCGCCTTGGTGGAAATGGACTACCAGATTAAACGCCTGCAGCGCCAGGTCGCCCGCCTGAGCAATCTGGACCATGCCGGCGTGGCGGCGAAAAGCCAGCTGGAAGACAGTCAGGACGAACTCGACTACTACCTCAAACGCCGGGCGGTGACGCTGGAAAGCCAGGCGACGGATGCCAAACTGCAGGAAACCCAGCTTAAGTTCCTGCGTCAGTCAGCCCAACAGCTGGAAGCCAACCTGGCGCTGGCGCGTACCAACCTTGACGCATTGAATGTACGGGCACCGGTGGCGGGTAAATTATCTGGCTTTGATATTGAAGTGGGGCAGAGCATCCAGCGCGGTGGGCGCTTAGGTCAGATCGACGATCCGGACAATTTCAAACTACGGGCAGATGTGGATGAGTTTTACCTGGGGCGCGTCGATATAGACCTTGAGGTCCGCTATGAGGCTGACCGCCTCTATACCCTGCGCGTGGCCAAAATCTATCCACAGGTGCAGGACGGACAATTCGAGGTCGATCTGCACTTCGTCGGGGATGCGCCAGCTGACATCAAGCGTGGGCAGACTCTGCAGGCACGTTTGACCCTGGGCGACTCAACCCCTGCCCTGATCATCCCCAACGGCACCTTCTACGCCGATACCGGCGGCAACTGGATCTTTGTGCTGAGCGACGATGGCACACAGGCCCATCGACGCAATGTGCGCCTGGGCCGCCGCAACACCCGTCAGATCGAAGTACTGGACGGGCTGGCAGCAGGCGAACGGGTCATTACCAGCGCCTATTCAAGCTTCAAGGAAATGGAGCACCTGATCATTCAAGAGGAGTAACCAACATGCTCAGGCTGAACAACCTGTCCAAGTTTTATCGCACCGAGGACATTGAAACGGTAGCCCTGAACGACATAGACATCCATATTGAGCAGGGTGAATTTGTCGCCATCATGGGGCCATCGGGATGCGGTAAATCGACACTGTTGAACATCATCGGCATGCTCGACTCACCTTCTCAAGGTCAATATCTGTTTGCTGATCGCGACATTTCCCAGGCCAGTGAGGCAATGCTTGCGGATCTACGCAAGCGCAACATCGGCTTTATCTTTCAGTCTTTCAACCTTATCGACGAACTGTCGGTAGCAGAGAACATCGAGCTGGCGCTGCTCTACCATGACCTGCCCGCACGTGAACGGCGGGAGCGGGTCAATGCCATTATGGACAAGGTGGGCATAGCCCACCGAGCCAGACACCGGCCCAGCCAGTTGTCAGGCGGTCAACAACAGCGCGTGGCGGTGGCCCGCGCCATCGTCGGCGGCCAGTCGCTGATTCTGGCAGACGAACCGACCGGCAACCTGGACAGCCAGCACGGTCAGGAAGTCATGCAGATGCTGACCTCGCTCAACCAGGAAGGCAGCACCATCATTATGGTGACCCACAGCCCGGCCCACGCAGAGATAGCCCAACGTTGTATCCACCTGTTCGACGGCCGCGTTGTAACCGCAGAACAGCAAACGGCGGTGGGTGGCTGAATGTTAAAGAACTATTTTCTACTGGCCTGGCGCCAACTTGCCAAGAACCGGCTCTACGCCGCCATCAACATCCTCGGACTGGCCGTGGGTCTGATCGTTTACGTGTTGGGCTCCAGCATCGTTGATTATGAAGAAAGCTACGACCTGTTCTGGGCCAACAGTGAGCGCACCTTCACCGTGGGATCAATCTTTGGTCCCAGTGCCAACATCGGCGTGTCGGAAACCGATGGCATCTATACCGCATTTACGCCCTTCATCAGGGCAGACGTGGCAGACATCGAAGCCGTAGCCCGCACCGTGGGACGCGAATTCCTGGTCAGCATCGACGAAAATCACTACTACCAGCGCGTCCTCTTTGCTGATCCCGAATTTCTGCAGATCTTTGACTTCCAGTATCTGGAAGGTGATGCCTCTGCCCTGGCAGACCCTAACGGTACAATTCTGGTGCGCTCGCTGAAGGAGAAGTTCTTTGGTGCTGGTCCCGCGCTGGGGCAACGCCTCAAACTCGACCACAACGTTGAGCTACATGTCACTGCGGTTATCGAAGACCTACCGAAAAACACCCACCTCGCTGGCTCTTTCACCACCGACGGCGGCACGCAGATGGTAGCGCCACTGGAGGCACTGCACCAGGCGACGGGCTATAAAGTGGAGGGTAACTTCAACAATCTGTCTTCGGGCGACAACACCTATATTCTCCTGCCCGAAGGCCGCGACCTGGCGTGGCTACAGCGTGAGATGGACGGCATTTTTCAACGCCATTACCCGGATCCGGAGCAGGATTTCATTGCCGGGTTGAAGGCGCGGCCGGTGGTAAAAATGAACACGGTCATCTGGGATGCAGTGGGGTTGCCGGTGATGGACTCGGTGCGCCTGCTGGCGTTGCTGGTGCTGATCGTCGCCATCGTCAACTACACCAATCTCGCTACCGCCCAGTCATTGGGGCGTACACGCGAGATCGGTATGCGGAAAACCATGGGCGCCTCCCGCGCCCAACTGGTCATCCAGTTTCTGGTGGAAGGGCTTTGTGTGGTGATGCTGAGCATGCTCATCTGCGTGCTGGCACTTTTGCTGCTGGTGCCCTTTTTCAATGACGCCTGGGACAAGGCGCTGACCTTCGACCTGTCCTCCACGGTGCCCTGGCTGCTGGCAACCACCCTGCTGGTCGGCTTCGCAGCGGGTGGCTATCCCGCGCTGCTGATCACCCGCACCACACCCATCCAGGCGCTGCGGGCGGGCGGACCCAGCGGTGCCAGTGGGGGCCGTTTCCGGACAGGCATGCTGATCCTGCAGTTCGCCATTTCGATCTTTATGCTGGCGATGGTGGCGGTGGTGTTCCTGCAGAACAAACGCGTAGAAGCGTCAGCGGAAATCTATCCCAAGTCACAGGTGCTGACCCTGAAACGGCTGCGCATCGAATCTATCCAGGCGCGCCTGGAGACGCTGCGCACCCAGGTGGAGAATCTGCCCGGCGTACAGCGTATGGGCTATACCAGCCAGCTCCCCTACGATCAGAGCGATTCCGGCTTCGGCGTGACCCGCGAGCGAGGCAACCAGGAAGCTCGGTTGCTGCTCAATCAGATCTGGGTGGATCACAACTTCCTGGAAACGCTCAATATACCCATCATTGCCGGTCGTGGTCTGGACCCATCGATCACCAATGACACTGTTGGGGAAACCAGCGCCAATGTTGTGCTCAACGAACTGGCGGTAAACAAACTGGGTTTCACCTCGCCTGAGGCAGCATTGGGGCAGCAGTTTTTCGATGCGTCCGAAAATGGCGATGGCTTGACCTACACCATCATCGGCGTGGTACCCAACCAGAACTTCCAGGGGTTTCATAACGAAGTTAAACCGCTGACCTTCAAGATGCGGCTGGCAAATTTTTCCAACGCCGCAATTCGCATGGACACCAACAATATGGCTGCGACCCGGGCGCAGATCGAAGCCATCTGGGAATCGTTGATCACCGACTACCCCATACAGTCCGCCTATCTGGAAGACGAATTCCAGGACACCTACAGCGTGTATAAGAACATCGCTAACATTCTGGGTGGCTTCGCCGCGGTAGCCATGCTGCTCAGCTTGTTCGGTCTGTTCGGTCTGGCTGCCTTCATGGCTGCCACCCGCACCAAGGAGATCGGCATTCGTAAGGTGATGGGTGCCTCTTCAATGCAGATCACCCGTCTGCTGATCTGGCGTTTTTCCAAACCGGTCATGTGGGCGCTGCTGATCGCACTGCCGTTCTCTTATCTGGCAGCCTCTGAATTTCTGGTGTTCTTTGCCGATCGCATCAGCTTTGTCGAAGCCATCGTGCTGGTCTCTGGTGCCATTGCCGTGCTTGTATCCTGGTTGGTCGTGGGCATACATGCAGCAAGAATTGCACGCGCCAACCCCATTCACGCTCTGCGTTACGAATAGTCCGATGCAGGTCTGCACTGGGCGTGCATATGTTGCCAAAAGTCGTAAACTATGGGGTTCTGCAAGTAACTAAGAGAAAAAATGGCTAACGAGGGCTACCACGAACCCATCGACGAACTTTCTGACGACACTCGCGATATGCATCGCGCCATCACCTCCCTGATGGAGGAGCTTGAAGCCGTCGATTGGTATAACCAGAGAGTCGACGCCTGCAAGGACGACGAGTTAAAGGCGATCCTTATTCACAATCGCGACGAAGAAAAAGAACATGCCGCTATGGTAATGGAATGGATTCGTCGACGTGATCCCACGCTCGATAAAGAACTGAAAGAATATCTGTTTACGGATAAACCGCTCGCTCACGGTCACGACTGAGCACCCTTACACGCCACGCGATCACCTGGTCGCGTGGCGATCCACCCACATCGTGAACGTCATCCCTGGGCATGCAAAGCCCTCGGCAACCGCCATCAATTGTTGACTTAAGTAACGGTAACGTTAGTATCACTCGCAAAAACTGGAAGAACAAGTTCTTTCACCGCTGGTTTACTGGAGCACTGTTATGACCACCAACATCGACCGAGAATTCGCCGAGTTTCTCCTGCAGGCCATCGACGACCCACAGAAATATGGGGTCCATCAACTGTTCAACGACTGGTGGCGCTACGCCGCGGAAGACGTCAAAGAAAAGTACGTCGACGACTTCCGCTCCAACCCGCAGCACCGGGCCTTTGTCGCTGGCGACTACTACGCTGAACCACTGTCCATCAGCGAACTGGCAGAACACAGCAAGACCACCCTGGGCGGTCAGTATCACGACTTCATCGTGCACAACGGCCTGGAAGAAAAGATCGCCATGAACTACCGCCTGTTCCACGAACACCTGGAAAGCCAGGGTGTGCTCAAAGGCATGCCCGGCGAAATCCGTTACGCTATCCTGCGCGGTTTCCAGATTCATGATTTTCTGCACGTGCTGACCGGTTACGACTCATCGCCACGCAGTGAAATCGCATTACAGGCCTTCAGCCTGGCGCAACTGAAATTCCCGTACTTCGCCATGTGGATGACGGTATCCACTGCGCGCATGACGTTCATCGATCCCAACATGATCGTGCCGACCATGGACGCCATTACCGAGGGCTGGCAGTATGGCCGCCAGGTAAAGAACCTGTCCTTCGAACGCTGGGAAGAGCGACTGGCAGAACCCATTGCCGATGTGCGTCGCGAGCACCGTATTGATCCTGAAGGTAAGCTCCGCATCGCCGCCTGACCAGCAATCCACCGGAGCTACGCCGGATAAAAAGCCTGCACCAACTCATACATACACTGCCTCAGCAGGGACGCGTTGAGTGGATCGGGGTGCGGCCGGCAAAACGCGTAGCGGTCGAATCACGCGCCACAGTTAACGCGGATCCGGACACCGGCCTGGTGGGGGACCGTTACAGCGGGCGCAGTGGAGATCGTCACATCACGCTCATCCAGGCAGAACATTTACCGGTTATCGCGAGCTGTCTGGGATTACCCGAGGTGCCGCCGGAACTGTTGCGGCGGAATATTGTCGTTAGCGGTTTTAATCTACTGGCGCTGAAGGACAAACATGTCCAACTCGGCACAGCGGAAATTTTGGTCACCGGACAATGCCATCCCTGCAGTCGCATGGAAGAAGTCCTGGGCCCAGGAGGCTATAACGCGGTGCGAGGTCATGGTGGCATTACCGCACGTGTGCTTGTAAGGGGTACTATTGCAGTTGGGGATACAGTAACAACACTGCACAACAAGTGAGGGGAAAATGTCTTTTGATTTAGCTGCCGAATGGGCCAGGCGCCCCTGGTGGATCAACCTGGTGCTGCTGTTCTGTCTGTACATGACGTTTATCTACAGCCCGTTTGATGTGCTGTACAAACCCGTGGCCGACGACGAAGACGTCTGGTTTGGCTTCATGTTTTACGGTTGGGCTGCCAAAGCGGGTGGCGTGGTGCACTGGGTTGTTTACGCGGCGCTCGCATGGGGTCTGTGGCGCATGACCACCTGGGGCTGGTGGCTGGCCAGCCTGTATACCACTCAGGTGGCTATTGCCATGCTGTTGTGGCCAGTGCTGCAGGGGCGCGGGCTGGTGGGCGGTCTGATTGCCGGTGCGGTTTTCGCCATCCCTGCGGTGGCTTTCTGGTTGGGCCGCAAACACTTTCAACCCGGCTGAGCCCGGCGCAGAATCCATGGTGCCTGTGCAGAAGGCGGGTTACGATGTAACGCAGGCCAGCAATCTTGAGTACCGCATGAAATCAGCAATCGCCACCATTGTGCTATTCGCAACCTCACCGCTCTGGGCCACATCAGCCTACGGCGCTGATCTCTCGGGCACATATGACGTAGGTACACTGACGCCCCTGGAACGGCCTGAAGCTTTCGGCAACGAGCTCTTTCTGAGCGCCGAACAAGCGCGCGAAATGGAGCAGCGCTTCGCAGCCCAGGTCAGTGCCATGGGCGCCAACAGCGATCCCGATCGAGATGCGCCTGCCGCCGGCGGCAATATCGGCGGCTACAACTTTTTCTGGATCGATCCGGGCTCAACACACAATTCGGTCGATGGTCGTTTCCGTACATCGATCATCACCTACCCGGAAAATGGTCGCATTCCTGCCATGACCGAACAGGGTGCTGCGCGCCTGAAAGGCATGCTCGATCAGTGGCAGATCGTGTGGCGCAACCCCGATCCGACTGTAGGCCGCAATACCGGCAAAGCATGGTGGCTGGAACTGCCCGGCGCAGCACCCTATGACCATCTGGAACAAAGACCCCTGGCCGAGCGCTGCATCATCGGCTCCCGCTCCACCGCCGGACCGCCCATGTTGCCAAACATCTACAACAACCATAAGCGCATCATTCAAACCCCGGACCACGTCATGATCCTGACCGAGATGAACCATGACGCACGCGTTATACGTTTGAATAGCACGCACCGCCCTGCCGGTGTCGGAACCTGGCTCGGCGACAGCGTGGGGCACTGGGAAGGCGATACACTGGTAGTACAGACGCGCAACTTCAAAGAGACGCCGGCCCTGTCCGGCGCGGACGAAAACCTCGAGGTCACTGAGCGTTTTACCCGCATGCCGGACAACAGCCTGCGTTATGAGTTCGAGATTTCCAATCCCACAGTGTGGACTGATGTCTGGCGCGGGCAGTACAGCTGGAAACCCAGTGACGACAAGGTCTATGAGTACGCCTGTCACGAAGGCAACTATGCACTGGGCAACATCATGCGCGGTGCCCGTCGTCTCGAAGCAGACGTGCAGGCTCAGCGCTGATCTCACGAAACGCTTGCCCGCGTTAACAATTGCTCGTTTCCCAATTGCCCGGCCAGGCGCTACTCGCTATGCTGAGATGCTTTGCATTACATTGGCAGGAGGGAGGAAAAAATGTCTACTGAAGAACATGAAGTCGTATCGATCTATCCGTTTACGGATGACGAGCGCGAAGAGCTGCTGACCAAGGCACGGGAGTGCACCTTCAACTGGTCTACCAAAGATGGCTGGCCGGTCGGCGTGATTCATGCCTTTGTGTGGAAAGACGGTCGCGGCTGGATTACCTGCGGTGCACACCGACACCGGGTTTCAGCCATCAAACGCGACCCACGCTGTTCCGTGGTGGTCAGCGGAGTATCCGCACCAGACGGTCCTAACGGTGCCATTACCTTCAAGGGTCGTGCAGTCATTCACGAAGACGAGGAAACCAAGGCGTGGTTCTATCCTGCGCTGGCCCGGGGCCCCTATACTGGTATGGATGGTGAACTCACTGCGGAACAGGAAGCCCAGGCCAAGGCCTTCGAAGAGCGCCTGAACACTCCTCTGCGGGTGGTGATCGAGATCATTCCAGAGAAGTGGATCATGCTGGACAGTGACAAGATGGCCAAAGATACCGCAGGCCAGCTGTCTGAAGATGAGCGCGGCCCCCTGTTGGAGGCTGATGCCAAGCGCATGCCCAAGGAGATTGAGCGCCGCGGTATGACCTAGCCGCGGCACATCATCTGCTTCGCAGTCCTACTGATCCATCACATGCCAGGTGTGGCGCCACAGGCGCCAGCCTGCAGGCGTGCGACGCAGCACATCAAAATAACGGGATGTGGAACGGTTGGAGGTCAGCGCACCGGGTTGGGTGATACCAGCCTCAGCATCCTTCAGGGTTAAAAGTACGGTGTAGGTATACTCGACAAAGGCAAAATCACCCACCACGGTAATGGCTGGCATGGCATCTACTTCAAATTTGTAAGTGGCTGCTTCAAACACGGGGCGCAGAAACTCACCATAGTTAGCCGCCCCTTCGATCACCGGCGCACCAGGCGGCATCAGCCGGATGTCGTCATGCAGGAAGGTCAGGTAGCTTGGAATGTCGCTGCGCTCCACCGCAGCGCGCCAGTCGGCATAGTGTTGATCGATGATCTCGATGTCCGCCTGAACTTCATGATGATTGGCGCGTGCTGACTCAACCGCCAGGGTGACCAGCAGCAGCGAAAGCAGCGCAAATAAAGTTTTCAACATGGTGTTTTCCTTCTTGTTATATCGATAACTAACTTACGTATCCGGATCCCAGTCGTTCAACGTACCCCACAGGGTAGCGTAGTTACTGTCCACGATGACAGAGCTTCCCGGGCGCCGTTTGCCTTCGATAGGCACAGACCACTGCTGCACCATTCGGCTTCGACCTTCTATTTTGCGGCCATCTTCCAGCAGCACGGAAAATTTACGTTCTTCGCTCCCTGGCGGGTCGATTGTCAAAGCACTGACACCAATGGTTTGCTGCCCAAACTGCGCATAGCCTGCAGCACCGTCGGCATAGCCGATAGCCAGCAAAGCGAGCTGCTCATTCTGCACATTCAGGTAAGTAAACGCAGGCGCGAAACGGGCACGTGGGCCTGTTTGTTCATGCCATTTACCGTAGTGGTGATCGAATTCGAACGCGTTGCCCGCCATATCGAGGGTGCCGGTAAGCCTGCCCGTCATCTCCCAACGATTGGTGGGTGAACGATAGCCTGCCGAACGGGCCTCGAAATCTATATCAATGGCCAGTGCGACTGTGCCGCGTTCCTCTCGTGGATGACGGGTCGACGCGACCAGCAATTCGCCTGTTACGCGACCCTCGAGTCGGCCGCTGTTACGCCTGGTTGCTTCAAATCTGAGCCACTGTGCGCCGCTTTCTGCGCTAAATTCTACCGCGTCATCACGTACTGCGGTGGCGTCGACGTGGGTCAGTTCGAAAGACTCATCCACCAGCGACCAGGCACCATGCTCGTTCGCAACATGCAGCCACACATGCGCGACACCCTTAGCAGGGAAACGAGCGAGCCGCAACGACACATCCTCTCCTCCGTCTTCAGACAGGGAATGAATCATCACCGACTCAGCGTAGTGCGCCGGTAGTTCTTGTGCCATTGTTGCCTCGCTCAGCGTCAGTAGCAGGATGGGTAGGAAGAATCTGTACAGGCTATGGGCTGCACGCACATTTCGCATATCACTTAACCCTCTGCGGGTTGCACAACACCATCGTTGTAATGATCCGGCGCATCGGCATTTTTCTTCTGCCGTTCGATCAGCTTCATCACTGCGCGCACCCGCAGAGGTGGTTCGCCCCAGGGTTCATAGGAACGCACCAGAAACTGCGCCGCTTCAGTAAACCTGTCGTTGAGTGAGGGTCCTACATGCCTGGCGCCTCTGACCAGGTGGTATTCGTGGCGTATCTTGTGCTGCCACAGGGTCTGATGCAGAAACTCAGCGCCTTCATACAGCCAGAATTCATCCAGGTCGGCGGCGTCCACGTATATCTGCAGGCCCGACGCGCGAATCCGGTCAGCATCACGAGTGACCATAGTGGCGGGGTTATTCTGCGCCCAGTAGTCCGCATCCACAGGCTTGCCATAGGCTGTTTCCAGCAACTTGTCAGACCGCCAGAAGCGATGTTTGGGGCGCATATCCTGCCACTTGAGGATCGGTTCTATACCCGGCTCCAGTGCCGCCACTGCACCGAACCGATCGGGGTGTCGAAACGCCATGCGCAAGCTGCCCATGCCGCCCATCGAGGCACCGATCAGAAAGGTGCGCTTTGGATCTTTCGAAACAGGATAATGCGCACGAATGTGTGGGATAAATTCATTCAGGACGAAATCTTCCCAGCGCTCGCTGCCATCTTTGAAGTTCATGTAGAAACCACGTTGGGTCACCGACGGCGAGGCAAACACCATGGGGGGTAACTGGTCTGTAGACCACAAAGCCTCCCACAGCGCTTTCTGTCGCAGCAGGTTTTCGTGGGAACCGCCGCCGCCGTGTAGATAGATCACCAACGGCAGCTCTTTCTGGGTCTTAAACCCTCGCGGCGCAAGCACGGCGTATTTAACCGGGGAGGGGACGATGGTAGAGGTGATTTCATCCACAACCTGGTCAGTGGCCGCCAATGCCACCCCAACGTAAGTCCAGGATAGAAAGCAAATTGATAGGAAGATCTTATGAAGTTGTTGCAGCAAAACGTTCTCCTGTTTCAGTCAGTCCCGCGTTTAACAAAGGTACATGGATTTTCGACAAAAAAGCTACCTGTCGAGCATCGGCTGGGGTCGGATTTGCGTCGAAGCGCTGGTCGCAAGTATCTGCGCCAGCCCTTCTACGCCGGACCGAAAACACATTGCCTACCCGCTCAACTGCGCATAAACTGCGCCGCCGGTCTGGCCGGCATGTAGCTCCTCGACGAGACACCTGCTTGAACGACATACCCCTATTCGAACCTTCTTCTGAACCATTCGCATCTACAGGCGAACAGATTGCCAAGACGTTAACAACGTTTGGCTGGGGCGTCTTTGTCGACCTGCTGCCCCCGCCGATGTGCGATGCGCTGTTACGGCGTGCAACTGAAATCGAAAACTACCGCCGCGCCAGAGTTGGACAAAGCCGGACACGACGCCTCAACCAGTTCGTTCGACGCGACCGGACCGCATGGATCGACGGCCGGGTTGGCATCGAGGCGGATTGGTTGAACTGGGCTGAACAACTGCGCATCGAACTCAATCGGACGCTATATCTGGGCTTGGACCGGTTCGAAAGCCACTTTGCCCACTATCCCCCTGGCGCTTTCTACCGCAAACATGTGGACGCGTTCAAAGACTCGGACAATCGGGTGGTAAGTCTCATTGTGTACCTCAATCCGGATTGGTCGCCTGCCGACGGGGGCCAGCTCGCACTCTATGACCAGGCAGACATGGAACTGGCAAAGGTTCCGCCAACCATCGGTACCGTCGCCGCCTTCCTCAGCGACAGCTTCCCTCACGAAGTGATGAAGACCACTCGCGACCGCTACAGTATCGCGGGCTGGTTTTGCCGCCGCGAGCATTTGCCCGTATCGGTGCCGCCATGAAAAAAGGTGGCGCGCCTTTCGCCACAGATCCGAAGGTAGAATCTTCACTACGCCACTCGATTAAAGACGGCGTTTACTTCTCGATGATGACGGGTGGGGCAGAGAGCTATTTCTCTGCATATGGCATCTTCCTTCAGCTCAGCACATCGATGATCGGGCTGCTGGCCTCGTTGCCACCGCTGTTGGCATCATTGATGCAGATCGCATCAGCATGGCTCGGCCGAAAAATCGGCCGACGCCGCCCAATCATCGTTGGTGGCGCGTTGTTGCAGGCCGCAAGCTTGTTACCGATGTGTGCCATACCGAAGTTGCCCGCAGACCTCCAGGGACCAGCCCTCATCGCCATTGTATTTATCTACCTGTGTGGGCCCAACATTGGCGCCCCCCAATGGAACAGCCTGGTCGGCGATTTGTTACCTGAGCAGCGACGGGGGCGATTTTTTGCTACCCGCACACGCTATGCCAGCATCGCATCACTTGCGGCGTTGGTTGTTGCCGGGCTCGTTGTCGACACATTCGACCGCTTGGACCAGACCCATTGGGGTTTCGTCTGTATTTTTGCTGGCGCGATTCTGGCCCGCTGTGCATCTGCCTACCACCTGGCGGCGATGAGCGACCCGGGTGGTCACGTTGCGTCACTTGCCGTCCCTGACGATCTGACTTTGTGGCACCGCATACGCAGATCCAAGCTGCTGCGGTTTTCCTTTTTCTTCGCCACCATGCAAGCTGCCGTCGCAATATCCGGCCCTTACTTCACGCTATACATGCTACGGGACCTGGGACTGAGCTATGTCGAGTTCATGGTGATTACCTTCGCCTCGGTGCTGACCCAGTTCCTCACGCTGAATCGATGGGGGCGTTTGTCCGACCTGTTCGGCAATCGGCTCCTGCTGACGACCACGGCTATTCTCATCACCGTTATTCCAGCCATGTGGCTGATTAGCACTAATTACGTATGGTTGCTGGCTGTGCAGATGCTCAGTGGACTCTGTTGGGCTGGATTTACGCTGAGTGCAACCACGTTCGTCTTCGATCTGACGCCACCGGATCGGCGGCAGATACTGTTCGCAGCCCACAACGTGCTGGCCGCAATCGGCGTCTTTCTGGGTGCTGGTATGGGTGCAATACTGGTGGCCTACGTCCCGGCAGAGATTTCCCTGGGCGCAACGTCCGTAAGCATAGCTACACCCCTGCTCGGGTTGTTTTTTGTTTCATGCCTTGCGCGCATCATGGTGGTATTGCTCTTCGTCCGTACCCTCAAGGAAGTCAGGCGTGTGCGCCCGATGTCCATGACCGGCCTGATATTTCGCGTGACACGCATGCACCCTGTCTCAGGATTGTTCTATGAACTCGTGGCGCGTGGGCGGCGTGATTCGCAGAGGCAATCCTCACCCGAAGAACCCGACGGTGACTAATCGATGGGGTTTCTTTGGGTCTTAACCTTTCGACAGAAGATTTTCGTCATGTTGTAACAGCCCCCCATACCTCGTCAAAGTCGGCTTGAGCGAAATTCTGTCCGACGGCACAAAAAGGCCCCAATCTGGCTCGCTTCGTAGAGCGTACTGTTGCCAGACCCGGCGTAATGTTGAACTACTATCAGCAAGGAGTTCTCGCTCTTCTCTCACCCAAGGGTCAGAGCGCTTTTCTGATGAAAGGTTGTTTTGTACCCAAACATCTAGCGCGTCCGCCCAGCTACGACTAAATTGACCAGGAGTGGAGGTAATGTCTACATACAACCTATCTAACCAGTAACGATAAAAAGAAACAAAGGGGGGCTCCGAGCCACGCGGTAGTGAGCGAACGAGATCTGCAAGCGTCACAACATATTCACGCAAGCCAGCCAGAACCTTCAATGTACCCCTGGGGCTTTCCTCTGACTCTCCACTAAGATAGCGCAGGTAGGCTTCTCCCGATTGGAAGCCCACTTGTCCATCTGCAACTTGCTTCCAATAGCTAACAAAAGGACTGGATTCTAGTTGTCGCAATGAGGCCAGGAAGCTGGCAAATCTAAGCGCATTGTCATCTTGTATTTCAGGAGGCCTGGCATCGCTCAGTCCGGTCATGTCTACTCTATTGGCTAACTGAGCCACAGGCAGATATTGATACGCCTGAACAAAGCTCTGTGCCGGTTGAGACCAAAGCACCGCCGCGAGATTCGCGCGCGCAGACTCTCTCACAACATCACTTGGGAGATAGCCAGTTTGTATCGCTAGTTCCATTAATTGCAGGTGCGTGAAAGTTGAATCAAGCGACCCCCTCAACTTCTGAGCCTTTGGATCGGTGACAGGGACGTTTCCGCTATATCGTAACGACCTTTGGATAAATGTTTCGTTCTCATTGAACCCAGACGGTTCAATTTGAGATAGATCAATTTCTCCTCGCCCAACGATTTCCTCTAGGTTTGGGGCATACATGGTCTTCAGGGCAAACTTTCCCTTGGAGGCCCAAGGCCCGTGTCGCAATGACGCTAACCTCTCATGTACTTCTTCTTGATCCATACTCACAATCCAGCGTCAATAAAGTCCATCGCTCTTGTATTCCAGCCCGATGGTTTCACTAGTTCAGAATGGTCATAGTTCGTAATCTCATGAGGGCCATCGCCAACAAACTGTATTAAGTCTGCAATTTCGTGACCAACGACTTCATCATCTTGTCCAAGTACTAGTTTTATCGCGGGCCACGGTTGCTTTTGGTGGGCTGAATCAGACCAAACCCGAAGCATCCGCAATTGTTCATTTCCAGGTTTGAGTGCATGTCGTATGCTATATCCAAGGGCGAGCTTGGCTATGGGGCTACCATTTACCGGTGTACCAAACAAGGTGATGCTATGCAGCGCAGAGGACATGCTGACCGGCTGACGCGACCACGCACTCAAAGATTGTCGAATACCTAAGGTCCCTAACGAGTGGCCAAACAGCGCAAGCTTTTTGTATTTGTTTTTGAATGGTGCCTCGCCGCCCTCAGCGTTCCGCCAATAAGTCCAGATGTGATCCGCAATATCAAGATACGTTTTTACTTTGCGCGTGTTATATCCGATAAAAGCGTAGTCCCATTCGGAGAACTTTGGTTTTGTATCCGCCTCCTTGTGCAACATCGTTGGTAAGTCGCCCCAAGTCGTCAAATAATTACCCCTGAAGCCGTGGACAAAACCAAAGTTCTCCGAATGGGACTACGCTTTTATCGGATATAACACGCGCAAAGTAAAAACGTATCTTGA
>JAVKCL010000008.1:0-43540 GCA_040222775.1 Pseudomonadales bacterium | reverse complement strand
GGTGTCGCCGACGAAAACAGCATCATCGATCTTCCAGGACATGTGTGCCGACGTGTGGCCAGGCGTGTAAATCGCCTCCACTACCATTGAGCCAACCTCAAGCTGCTCACCTTCGTCAATCAGAACATCGAACTGACTCCCGTCCACGTGGAAATCTGTGCCTAGGTTGTAGACGTCGCGAAAGCGTGCCTGTACCTCACCCGTTCGTGCGCCTGTTACGGTTGCTGAGGAAAAATGCTCCTTGAAATACGGTAATCCGGTTATGTGATCAGCGTGTACATGCGTATCGATTACGTAAGGGACGGCAAGGTTGTGTGTGCGCAGATAAGTCGCGATCGCCTCACAAGACTTCCATGAAGTGCGTGCACTGGCCGCGTCGTAATCGCGCACTGGATCTATCACGAGCGCAGTCGTGGCATCATGCACAACGTAAGAGAGGGTGGATGTCTGTTCGTGGAAGAAGTGCTGAACTCTCATTAGTCTGCCTCCTGTGCAGCTACAGAAAGGTCTTCGAAACTGCCATCAACTGCGGTGACATCGCGGTAACCCATATCGACCATAGATTTAGCTGCAAGCACGGCTCGACCGCCAGAAGCGCAATGCACAGTGATTGGCGCATCAACATCCGAACATACGCTCGAAATCTTCCACTCCAGTACTCCTCGGGGCACGTTTATAGATCCCTTGATGTGTTGCTTTTCGTATTCAACCGGTTCTCGTACATCCACCACAATGTGTTGTCGACTGGCCTTTACGCGTTTGATCGCCTCCTCAGGAGTACAGGTCCGAATGAACTCTTTAGTTTCGGAAACGATTTGTGCTGCGGTTTTCATGCTGGTTCCTCTTGCTCTGTGTCATTATTTTTTGGCACGATGCCGATCACCGACAAGCATATCAGGCCAACCAGCGACCAGCCAAAGAACGACAATCCCTGAACAACACGCAATAAGGTGAACTGGATCAGACATTCATAATTCGCTCGAAATGCCATAGAGAGTTGAGCGTCGTCTTGCGCTCACTTAAATTGTTTAATCTGAGGTACTTTGTCGATCTTAGGTAGCACGAAGCCGATTAAGATGACCGCTGCAAAAACCAGGTACAGTGGTCCAAATAGCCAGAATACGAATGTCGCAAGATAATAGTACGCTCTGATTCCCAGGCTGAAATAGCGCCCACCTCTGTTAAGCTCAGCCGCTACTTGAGACGTAGAAAACAATCCGCCCTGCGTGTCATCTTGAGTGTTAATCATATAACCCACATGATTGAGAACTCGAATAGCATTGGAGAAGCAAAAGAACGCAAAGAGTAACGTGAACAAGAGGCATAGCAATTTGATCAGCCACAACTGTGGCGCGACAGTTCCAAAGAAATTCAGGAAGTGCCAGGAACTCTGCAACGATGTTGCCTGGCCGCTCAGAGTTAGCACGCCTACGATGAGGAGAATTGCAGTCGACGCAAGAAACGTGGCGGCCATGGTTGTGTTACGCAGAGTTTGGATTGCGAGCAATCCATTAGTCTTATCAGACATCATCGCTCTAACCCATGCCGTACGTGCACGAATGGCGACATGACTCAAAATGACGTCGGCATCTCGACGAGCACTCAGGCGCAAATATGCGTGGTAGCCGACTATCAACAAACCCGTGAAAGTGAACGCGGCTCCATCGTAGGCATATCCTATCAGACCTGCATCACTCATTTGGAATCAGGTGATTTTGGAGGCTGAATCAAAGCTACTCGACTCATCTGAACTTGCTCCTTTAAGATTTTCTGGTCGGGCTGTGAAAAAGTTTGCCAGTACTCGGTTAGTCGTCTCTCTACGCCATGCAGAAGAGAATAGGGTGCCTACACATCCTCACCCCCTTAGCCCACCGCGCCTGCGTTACCTGGCAGATGCTGCCATCGCTGTCACGACTCATCTAGCGCCAGACCACTACAAGATACATTACAAATTGTTAATTCAGCGTTGAACTCAATGTCACTCTACCGGGTTAGCATCGCGTTAACTAAGTTCCCTTAAGGAGTATGTGATGAAGCAACATCTGAGATTTGTGAGCGTGACAGCCATGCTCATCCTTGCACTGGGTTACTCTGCGGTTTACGCATCCCCACAAGAGCTATCACCGTCGACTCATCCTAGTGGTTCCATGCAAGGCATGCCTTCGTTCGCTGACGTGGTCAGAAAAGTCAGCCCGGCTGTGGTAAACATCGCCGTGAGCAAGAAGGTCGACGTGCTTCCCACTATGGGTTCAGGTCGAATACCGCCCTCTTTCCGAGGCTCTCCATTGGAAGAGTTTTTCGGTCGCTTTAACGGACCTGACCAACCTCGAGAACGTGCGCCGCTTAAAGGATTGGGATCGGGCTTCATTCTCGATGCTGCCGGCTATGTTGTGACCAACCACCACGTTATCGCAGGTGCAGATGAAATCACCGTGACGCTTGACGACGGTGACAAGTTTGACGCAGTTCTGGTCGGTGAAGACCCCAAAACCGATTTAGCCCTGTTGAAGATTACATCCGATGGTGCACTTCCACATGTCGCTCTGGACAACTCTGACAACATTCGCGTAGGTGATTGGGTGCTCGCCATCGGCAATCCATTCGGACTCGGCGGTACCGCTACTGCTGGAATCGTCTCAGCTAAAAGTCGCGACATTCAGGCTGGTCCATACGATGACTATCTGCAAATTGATGCGCCAATAAACAGCGGCAACTCCGGTGGTCCTGTCTTCGATACCCAAGGGCGCGTAATAGGAGTTAACACGGCCATTTATTCGCCCAATGGCGGTAGTGTGGGTATCGGCTTCGCCATCCCTGCAAGTCAGGTTGCAACGATTATTAAAGATCTGAAGCAACAGGGGCATGTAACACGGGGTTGGTTGGGTGTGCAAATTCAGCCACTCGACGCTGAACTGGCCGAAAGTCTGGGCTTAGCTTCGAACAATGGTGCCTTGATCGCCGGTGTGGATCATGACAGCCCGGCATCTCGAGCAGGCTTCCAACCGGGCGACGTGGTGACTAAATTCGACAATGAAACCGTTGATTCACCAAAGGATTTAGGCCGGCATGTGGCGGCAACAGTTCCGGGTGCCCCGGCCAAAGTAACCCTCTGGCGCCAGGGCGAACAGACATCGCTTACGGTACAAATGGGCGAAATGCCCGGGGCCCCGGCAATCGCTGCACGACCTGCCGAAAATCAGGGGCGCGCCTATGATGATATGGGATTGTCACTGGCACTACTCAGCGAACAGCTTAGGCAGCAGTACGACATCCCAGAGGATGCATTTGGTTTGCTCGTAACCCAGGTGAAGCCAGACAGCACCGCACACGAGCGAGGCATACGTGCCGGTGATGTGATCAGCACGGTTAACGGCCACTCCGTTGAAACCCTGGAAGATATGAACGCAGCGCTTAAGGGAGCCAGAACTGCGCACAAGCCCGCGCTCATGTTAGTGCGACGCGGTGACGGCCAACGCTTTGTCGCACTCGCGTTAGCTTAGCAACCTTACATAAACACCGAGTAGCAACCGTCAGGAACAGTGCGACTCTTGATGTAGAAAAGGTAGAATCGGTCTTTGCATTGCTTGCTCTGCAAAAGAGCAAGCGATTCTCGTTCTGCAATCGATAAATAAGGCAGTATGCAAACTAAACGAAAAGTCGTCGTCGTCGGAGGTGGCTTTGCAGGGATAGCGCTTGCCCGCTCACTCGACACACATCAGTTCACCGCCACTCTTATAGACCAGAATAATTATCATCTATTCCAGCCCTTGCTCTATCAGGTTGCAACAGGGTCGATGAGTGCCACCGATATAGCGGCACCGTTGCGGATGATTATCAAACCAGCAACGGCCCGGGTCGTACAGGAACAGGTGATTGGTGTTGACCGGCAATTTAAGCGCGTCCTGACCGCATCGGGGCACGTGTATCCCTGGGATATTCTGGTACTCGCCACCGGTCTCGGGCATAGCTATTTTGGCCATGATGAGTGGGCTGAATTCGCACCAAGCCTGAAATACCTTGAAGATGCATTTAGCATTCGTGATCGAATATTGCAGGCCCTGGAAGCCGCGGAAACTTGCCAGCGAGATGATGAGCGAAAGCCTTTGCTACACTTTGCTGTTGTTGGCGGCGGTCCAACTGGCGTAGAAATTGCGGGAGCGATCGGCGAGCTTACTGGCCGAACCCTGGCACGCGAGTTCCACTCTTTTGATCCACGCTCGGCAACCATTGATTTGCTGGAAGCTGGTCCTCGAATCCTACCCACCTACACCAAATCTGCGGCGACTGAAGCAGAATCCAGACTCAAAAAACTCGGCGTCACGGTGCTGACACAGACCAAAGTGTTGGCTGTAGATGGACGAGGTGTATTAATGGCAGACGCAGCTAAAAGCGAGCGTCGCATCGCGGCGGCAAATATCATCTGGGCGGCCGGAGCAAGTGCCACGCCTCTCAGCCAGACGATTTGTCAGCAATTGGGGATCACTACCGAACGCGGCGGCCGAGTTAAGGTGGATGAGCATTTTACCGTACCAGGACAATCCGATGTGTTCGTGGTTGGTGATTTAGCTCACTACGAACTTAATGACAAACCTTTACCTGGCCTGGCACCGGCGGCTGAGCAAGCGGGCCGATATGTAGGCGATTACTTAAACGGTCGACCTGGGTCTTTTCACTATCGGGATCGTGGCACTCTCGCTGTTATCGGACGCAACGCAGCTGTCGGCACGGTTTTAGGCAGATCTGTCACAGGCCCTATCGCGTGGTGGCTCTGGTTGTTTGTGCACATTCGTGAGTTGGTAGGCTTCGACGTTAAACTCAAGGTTACCGTCGAGTGGGCTTGGAAGTTCCTATTCGACAAGTATGGCGCAAGAATTGCCGCAAGGCGCAGACCAAAGTCGTCATAACTTAGAAAGCTCGACAACTAAGCCGCACGAGCAGCAGCAATTCTCTTTTTATCGCTACGTGAGGGACTGGTTACTCGAATGCAGGCATACAGCGTTTTAATCCAGGAATGACGCAACCGGTATGCTAGATAACGTGGCTCCCATTCCGGATCAAACTTACTTTTGTATTGATACAGCCCCTGATAGTTGTACATCTCTTCGGCATGGCTTGCAGCAAACCGCAGGATTCGCTCGAGCCATCGGCCGGACCGCTCTTCTCCCACTCCGCTTAAGGGCGCCCCACCCAGACTGAAGCTCGAACAGCCCAGGGTTTGACAGTACAAAGCACTCTGTACAATCACATAGTCCATTAATCCATTCACGATATCGGGTTTGTAACGCATGAAGTCAAAGGTCGCCGGGCCGTCAGGCCGGGTAATCAGTAAATTGAGGAAGGCTATAACTTCACCATCCTTCCGCGCAACTGCAATGGGGTTGCGTTGTAGATAACAGGCGGAAAAATAACCATTTGAAAACTGCAGTTCCGCCCCCCCTTTTACGTTCAACCAGGCGTCACTCACCGTTCGACACTGATTAATCAACGATGAACTGTGAGGGGGTTGCTCGACAGAAAAATGGACGCCATTCCGCTCACAGTAACTGATCGCCCGACGCTTGAAGGCGTTGTCTCCGCCGACCAGCGTAAATTCTGGCAGCGGTAATTGCGCTTCTTGCGTAAATTTGACGAAACGATAGCCGAAGTCATGCAACGCACTCATCCAGTTTGCGCTGACCATGGCGAATACAGGTTCTATATCGAGTTCATCGGCATATGAGATCAATTCCCTCAACAGGTCATCGCGCTCACACTGCGGGTGGATAATCGGGTCTTTGCATATCACCATGCTGTTACCCTCCAACTGGTACAATACACCTCCCTGAGGCAGTTCTTTGCCTTCGGGCTGCCAAAGCCATACAGCCTTGTCGCCACAGCCAACCAGTAGTGCATCTGCACTGTCTCCGAAGGTACGAGCGATTTGTTCGAGTTGATCTAAATCGCTATCAGAGGGATATCTTTTATCGTCCGCGGGCGCCATTGCGCGACGCACCGTAAACAACAAACCAAACGTGAGCACGATACTGAAACCACGCATGAACCGAGCTGAATCCGCGCTCTCGCCTCCGGTAAAGATGGCATGGCTAAACCACTGATGGTCTTCTATACCTGCTATGCCAAAGAAGAGAAATATAAGACTACTGGCGATAAACACCAAAGCAGTCATCTCTCGTGTACTCGAAGGATTGCCCCGCCGGGTAAACTGAGCGGATGACGCTAGTAGCATGACCAGCAAAACCAGAGACAAGAGACCTTCTTCGTAGTCCGCCCCCTTCGTAAGGTTAGCGAGGATTGAGCAAAGTAAAAGCACGGCTGTTGCAACCAGAGCTGTTCGATAGCCATGCCACAACCCTCGCGCCAAATAGAGTAACGTTACCGCAATGGCCACCGAGGCGATGTGAGAAAACTCTACGATTGGAACGGGCAGTTGCTGCAACAACCAGGCAAAGCGAGACGCAACGGGTGGTGTGGCAGCACTGACCAACAGCAAAACAGCGCCCACACTGGTAGCTACTGCAATAAACCTACGGTGAAAGTCAGTCATTTGCTTGCTGGATCGAGACAGATAGATATAGCCGAACAGGGCCGCTATCAGCCAGGGTATAACGTAGTAGATCACCCGGTACAAAACAGCTACTGCCCCAGCATTGTTAAGCGGGTGATCGGCCGACAACAACTGCAACCAGATGGCGTCTGCTACGCCTACGCCCGCGGGCACCATGCTAACTAATCCGGCAAAGATACCAGGAAAGTACACCACCACCAGATCGAGCACAGCAACATCGCCAAGTACAGCTCTTGCCACACATGCAAACGCCAGGTACGTAAACGTCCACTCGCAGAAACTGACCAACCCGAGTAGTGGAAGTCTGCCTTGCAACGCGACAAGTTCACTTTCGGGTGAAATCTTTTTCAAAACGCGATTCAATGCTGGTGCAAATCTTGCCAGCAAGAAACCCAGCACAATACAGATGCTCAATGCTATCGCCGCATGTATGACAAAGCCGAGATCAACACCCAGAAACTGCAGGGGTATATACGCCGCCAGCAACCAGCCGACCAGGCCAAAAATATTGGCCACATAGTGGGTGCCTACACCCTGAGCAACTTCAATATCGCTCAACCCAACTCGGCGATAGGCGAAAAAGCGAATCGCAGGGCCGGCAAGACCACCAATAGAAATGAGATTACTCCAGGCAAAAGCAAAAACCCCGACCCACCAACGCGTTAATCCAGATATTTGCTTAACACCGGCCGGAAATGCGATTAGATCGTAGAATCCCATGGTCAGAATCGCTAACAGCGTAAATAGCCCCGCCAACAACAACCACGAGGATTGCGCGGACGCTATTGCATCGCGCACGGCATGCCAATCCAGGCGATGCAATTCGCTCCATACAAATATTCCGACGATTCCGACAACAATCAGCGAGAAGGTAATCTTGATCGCCGGTTTGGTTAACCACAGTCTAAAACCACTAGCGGCGGGTAGATCGGCCGGACCGATCGATATTGAATCCTCGGACATAGTCTCCAACTGGATGGGTGAATCATATTTCGGAGCCCATGCTAACTATTCCCGGTAAGATGTACCATCCATCGGTAAATGCTGAACCACTGGGCGCAGGCCTGCAGCGCCGACCACTATAGATATTCGTTAGCTAACCAACGAATACTCCAGTAAATCGTGCGTTCACCCACAAGTGAACATAAATGCTAGCAACAAAGCCGACAGCGATGATCGGCGTCCATTTGAGGTGCCCGAAGAAAGTGTATTTTCCGTTCGATTGCCCCATTAACGCGACACCTGCGGCTGATCCGACGGACAATAAGCTGCCTCCAACCCCAGCGGCCAGCGTCACGAGCAACCACTGCAGTTCGTCCATGGCAGGCTCCATCTGTAAAACAGCAACCATCACGGGGATGTTGTCGACCAAGGCGGACAGTACCCCAACGAGTGAATTGGCAATTGTCGGGCCCAGGTCCGTATACATCCACTCACTGATTAAAGTCAGATACCCTACGAAACCAAGCGCCCCCACACACATAATTACGCCGAAGAAAAACAATAGCGTGTCCCACTCAGATCTAGCCACAGCTTTGAAGCTATTGAACGCCCCAACATCACCGACCTGGTCTAATTCCAATTCATCATCAGGGTGGGGTTCATGAGTGACATTTAAGTAGTAGCCGTAAATTTTCAGCAAGCCAAGGCCAGTCACCATGCCTAGAAATGGCGGTAAGTTTAGAAAATTGTGGAAGCTTACTGCTAACCCAATGGTACACGCGAATAGGCCAACGATGACGAGCGCACCTCGTTTGATCCGAACACGGTCTTTTGGTATTTCAGGCACGATGTTCGGAACTGCCAGGTACATAGCCGCGGCCGGAATCGCATAATTCACGACTGAGGGAAGAAACAGCGCGAAAAACGTATTGAATTCAATGTGACCGGCCTGCCATACCATCAGTGTTGTGATGTCCCCAAACGGGGAGAAAGCGCCTCCCGCATTGGCTGCCACAACAATGTTGATGCAGCCCAGACCGACGAAACGATCATTCCCTTTGCCTACCGCCATAACGACAGCGCACATCACAAGCGCAGTCGTTAGGTTGTCAATGACGGGAGATAAAAAGAAACTGATCAGTCCTGTGACAATGAAAAGCCTGCGATAGCTGAAATCTAAATTGACCAACCAAGCGCGTAACCCTTCAAAAATACGCCGCTCCGTCATCGCATTTACATAGGTCATCGCAACCAGAAGAAAGAGAAACAGTTCGCCAAATTCAATCAGGATTCCACGAACCGCAGTCTCGGCCACATTATCAATGCCGTGTTGAGCATATGCGAACGCCAGTAAGCCCCAAATAATCCCTGCTGCCACCATAACGGGTATGGACTTGCGAAGATGCGTAAACTCCTCGGCGACAACCAGGATATAGGCAAGGATGAACAGAACGAGGGCTGTGATGCCGACCCAACTGGTTGTAAAATTGAGCTGATCAATGGATCCATGTGCGGACTGAGCTAATGCGCTTGTCGATAAAACCGTAAGCACAATAAAGTGTGCGACTCTTGCGGGGTTTAACACCTGCTTCACATCATGAGTTAACGACTTTTCAGGCGCGCCGTAGACGTGCCGCTGATCGGCCGAGCGCAGCGTGCCTCCGCGCCTTTCGCTCCCTGCGCCGAACAAACATTGCGTGGGTAATTAAAACTGCCGCTGTAACACACTGAGCTGCTACAAACAGTACCAAAGACCATACAATCCAGTTATTCACGGACACTTCTCCTCTTTGGTTTCCTTAAGTCGTACGCCGGTTTCCTTAAGTCGTACGCCAATGCACGGGCAAACTTCATCTGATTAGCCGATATTTTCTATGTTGATGATATACAAAAGCATGTGTGACTCGTATTAAATATCATTAATGTTATGTGATTCAATGTCGATTGATTTACGCACATCCGTATGCGGAAATTGGGCTGCCAATTACGTCAGATCAATCAAAGATCTTGCAACGGCATCGCTGGAATGTGGAATCTTCCGCACAGTCCCAGTGCGTTGTTACAATCATGGATTGTCGGCAATCGAAACCAAACAATGGACTTGAAACTCTTCTTTACTGTGTTCGCCACTGTTTTTCTCGCAGAACTGGGTGACAAAACACAACTCGCCACCATGCTCTATGCGGCTCAAGAGCAAACAAGCTTGATAACAATTTTCTTCGCCGCTTCTGCTGCACTAGTCGTCGCGAGCGCGATCGGCGTATTAGCGGGATCGGTGGTTTCAACCTACCTGGATCCGCGCTATATATCGTATTTCACAGGCATAGGATTCTGTGTGATCGGCGTGTGGATTATTTTAACCGCATAGCGTGCCAGTTTGGTCACGCAGCATTTCGATTAGGCAAATCAATCGGTATGAATAGAATAGGCGTTTGGGTCTATCTGGAGTCCGCCACTGGCAGGCTTTGTTTGTGGGATTGCTCAGTGGCTGTTACACCGGTGTACCTCTACAGTTGAATGAGCGATTTTGAGGTTTGCCGGAATCAACGACTTGTAGTGTTCTGGCGATTGGGGAGCATCGCTAACGATAGCTATCTCCGCAGCAAATATCCCATGGCCAATGCTCCACAGGTGCAAATCGGTAACACGATCTGAAGTCTCCCCTTCAATAGCTTCCCTCAGACCATCCAGATGGTGGGCATTGGCTTGGTTATCAAGCAAGACTTTTCCGGCTTCACGGATTAGAGCATAAGACCAACGAGTGACTAAGGCTGCTCCTACGATGCCCATGACTGGGTCAAGCCAAGATGCTCCCACATATTTTCCTGCCAGCAGAGCCACTATCGCCAGTAT
The DNA here is from genome assembly GCA_040222775.1 of Pseudomonadales bacterium. Taxonomy (GTDB): domain Bacteria; phylum Pseudomonadota; class Gammaproteobacteria; order Pseudomonadales; family Azotimanducaceae; genus UBA4421. Next base: position 33,180 of record JAVKCL010000008.1, on the reverse strand, counting down.
CGAGGTCAGAGCATCTGCCAGCACATGTAAATATGCGCCGCGCAGATTGTGATCGTGGCGGTCATGTTGTTTCTCATGCTGATGGTCGTGGTCGTGGTCGTAACCGTGTTCATGCGGTGTGGACATCAATACCCATGCGCTAAAGCCATTAACAATAAGTCCAACTACCGCCACAATAATCGCCTGGTCAAACGTTATAGCCACGGGATTGATCAGCCGATCTGTGCTCTCGACCGCCATGGTTAACGCAAACCCCAGTAGTAAGATGGCACTGGCGAATCCAGCGAGACTATTGATCTTGCCAACCCCAAAAGCGAATCGGCGATCAGATGCTAAGCGCCGAGAGATCACGTAAGCAAAGACGGAAATACCCAGGGCGACCGTATGTGATGCCATATGAAGCCCGTCCGCTAACAGCGCCATGGATCCAGAAATCAAGCCGGTCGCTATTTCGACAACCATCATGACTGCGGTAAGCACGACAATTAAGAGCGTACGTTTCTCACCCGCTCGTTTCTGATCCTGGTTGAACACGTGGTCATGCTCCCACGAGCTTTGATTATGCGTATGCATTGCTTCTCCCCTAACAGCAGGTAGTATGATATGAATCAACAGAGCTGTAGATATGATACCCGCAATTACTACCACTCGGTAAAAATCAATCGGCGCTGAACCAGTGGTGAATACTTGCAAACATCGAGTAGAACAAACTGTGTAAAGCCTGGCTTCCAAAGCCAACCCCAAACCAAAACAGGTCTGATTTTTGAGCAAGGTTCAAATCGAGATTAATCAGCAGAGTGTGAAACTCAGCGGCTTGTGGCATGCCGAGACTCTGCGCGAAACCCTATCGGCAACACGGCGACAACTCGAACTTGCTCCACGAGACGCGCACTGGGACCTTTCTGCCGTCAGTCAGCTGGACAGAGTCTCTGCGAACGTGCTCTTGACACACTGGCAAGGTCAACTCCCAGACCAACTCACAATATCAGACAGGCATCTGGACATACTAAAAGAAACGCGAGCCGTAGAGCCACCAGAGCGCTCTTCTACGCAGCCACCTGCTCTAGAATCTACCTGGAATGGCCTACCAGAATTTCTCGGGCATTTTACTCATACACTGGGCGCCGTTTTGTTCGGGCGAATCCGGTTTCCTAAAACTGAAGTGGTGCGTGAGTTAGATCATCTGGTGGTCAGCGCTCTGACCGTGGTCGCCTTGATCAGTACTCTGGCCGGTATCGCGGTGGGCTACCTGTTTTCTCAATTGTTGCTCAAGTATGGCGGGAGCGGCTACGTCATTGATGCGCTCGGACTGGCAACCGCAAGAGACCTCGCGCCCTTGGCAGCCGCCCTGTTGCTGGCAGGTCGATCGGGCTCTGCCATTGCAACTGAGCTGGGTACTATGCGTATTACCCAGGAACTGGATGCACTCCAAACCATGAGCATTGATGTCTGGTCCAGAGTGGTCTTGCCTAAAACCATTGCTTTGACCCTAGGTCTACCGGCCCTGACGTTGTGGTCAGCCATATTCACCATGTTAGGGGGCGTCTGGATTTGTAGTCTGGAACTGCCATTAACGTTCACGCAGATGATTGGTTCCCTGCCAGGCAAGTTGCCACTCACCAATCTGTTCCTTGGGCTCGGTAAGGCAATCGTTTTCGGCATCGGCATCGGCGTACTTGCTAGTTATTTTGGTTACACCTGCCAGCCCAATACACAGAGTATGGCACGCAAGACGACCAACTCGGTGGTGGTCTGTATCGCCTTTGTCCTGTTAGGTAACGCCTATCTGGATATCATTTCCCGCACGGTCGGACTGAAATGATGACCGCTGTTGTGGCCCAAGCCATGGATGTTACGCTGAGTAACAAAGTCCTCCTGCATGATATCAACTTCACCATTCCAACTGGATCTGTCTGCTGTATTCTGGGTGAATCGGGCAGCGGTAAAACAACTTTACTGCGTGCAATCCTCGGGCTGATACAACCCAGTGCCGGGGCCGTAGAAATCGACAGGACGCCCGTTACCGAATTCGACTACCTGTCTAACTCTGGCGTCGTTTACCAATATGGCGCGCTAATGACGTCATACTCAGTATTTGAAAATGTTGCGTATCCATTACGTGAATACGGCGGGCTCACAGAACCAGAAATTGAAAAACTTGTTTATGATGCGCTGACTCGTGCAGATTTGAAGGGTATCGATGGTTCGCTGTCACCCGCTCAAATCTCCGGTGGCATGGCCAAAAGAGTTGCTATCGCGCGCGCACTTGCGCTGGACCCGAACTTTCTGTTTCTGGACGAGCCGACATCTGGCTTAGACCCGATCAGCTCCGGCAACATAGGCCAGTTAATCAATGACTTTCATGCAGAAGGAGACAGAACTGTGATGATGACAACGCATGATGAAGGCCTGGTCAAAAACTGCTGCGACCATTTATTGGTCGTGCAAGACAAAACAGTCGTCGCATGTGGGCCCATCAGCGAAGTTCGGTCACTTAACATCCCGGTCGTTAACCGCTTGGCAGGAGTATCCCATGCATAACACGCGCTACAAAACCGTTGGCCTGTTTATTCTGGCTTCTCTCAGTATCTGCGTTGTACTGGTGTTCTGGCTGGTTAATTACCAGGGTTCGCAACAATCGGTGCGAGTAATCAGCCCTATCCCGGTCGCTGGTCTGGTGGAAAGGTCTACGGTCTTTTACCGTGGTTTACGTGTTGGCACTGTTACAAAGATTCAACTCAACCCGACCCTCCCTACGGAAATCTGGATCGACCTGGATGTGAGTAAGGATCTGGAAGTTACTGATGCTTTTTACGCCACCTTGAATCTCGCAGGTGTCACGGGCTCAACCAACATCGAACTTGATGTCAATGAAGCAAAGAACAATCCGGTGGTTGCCACTGAAATAATGCTGCAACGCTCATTCGTCGATGACATTGAATCAGAGGTCGCGCAGCTGGTTACCCGCATTGATAAAATCGCTGCCAGCTTTCAGCCCCTGGCCGTGCAGTTGCAGCGCGAGACCATCCCCAGTCTGAACCGGTTGATCGAAAGCTTGAGCGAAACCAGCCAGAATTTTAACGATCTGATAAAAGACGTCGAAGCCAACCCTCGAGAATTGATTTTCGGTCGTGGCAAGTCGCCTGCGGAGAAGAAAAAATGAAGAACTTCTGTATTGTCCTGCTAAGTTGTTTTGCACTGCAAGGTTGTCAGGTCATGTCCAGCCCGCCGCCGATTGTCTACCATGACCTGGGGTCTTTACCAGCGCCCACCAGCATAGCTGCAAAAACCAGGAAAGTAGTTCACCTGCAGGTCTCAACCCAGCTCGATCACGCTGCGACGGCCATCACCACCCGTGATATGAGTCAGCCTTCCATCGTCAGCACGCTAAGTGCCCAAAGATGGAGTGATGCAATCGGTGTTCTGGTGTTGCGACAGATAGACAATTACGCGACCAGAGATGGCCTTTTCGTACCCCACCTTGCCGGCGACATAGGTACAGCGGATAAGTATATTTCAGTGAAGATCACGACTTCAGAAATCCAGCTGAATGGCAGTCAATATGTGGGGCGCGTCGTGTTTTTAGTAAGTGACCAGGACCGCCCGCAAGGGACACGTGAAATCGAGTGTTCGAACGCCGCCAGCCAGCTCGATGTAACAACCTTGATCGAAAGCCTGAACGAATGCGTGGTCAAGACAACCCTCTGGCTGGGCACATAAGCAATCCCGATGTGGGTCATAACTAACAGGGCGCATTAAAGCATGATTCGATACCTACCATTCGCCTCAGTGATATCCCTGGCGGTACTGACAAGCTTGTGGGGCCCGCTCTACCTGTCATTACCACTCTTGCTTCTGACAGGGCTTGGCATCTGGGACCTCGTACAACAAGAACACAGCTTGTTTAGAAATTACCCCATCGCAGGTCATATTCGTAACCTGGCTGAATCTATTCGGCCACAAATACATCAATACTTTATCGAAAGCGATACCGAAGGCCGCCCGTTTGATCGAGAGCAGCGCGCGCTCGTCTACCAGCGCGCGAAAAACACGGTCGACTCGCTGCCATTTGGTACCGAGAGAAACGTCACCGCCAGTGGTTATGAATGGCTCACTCACTCCATTGCCCCATCTGAGCTAAGCCAGGCCGACATGCGCATCCAGATCGGCAATGATCAATGTCGACATAAACATGACTCTTCTTTACTCAACATTTCGGCCATGAGTTTTGGCGCGCTCAGTGCAGCTGCTATTCGCGCCTTGAACAAAGGTGCCCACACGGGTGGCTTTGCACACGACACCGGTGAAGGCAGCCTATCGCCTTATCACCTCGAACATGGCGGCGATGTGATCTGGGAGATTGGCACCGGCTATTTCGGTTGTCGCACTAAAGATGGGCGTTTTGACTCCGGTGCGTTTAAAGAAAAGGCCGCGCACCCGCAGGTAAAGATGTTAGAGGTAAAACTTTCACAGGGGGCTAAACCCGGACATGGCGGCATTCTGCCGGGTGCTAAGGTCAGCGCTGAGATCGCCACCACGCGGGGCGTACCTCTTGGACAGGATTGTATCTCTCCGCCTCAACACAGTGCGTTCAACACCCCAATCGAGCTGTTGGAGTTTTTGCAGAGTTTACGTGAGTTAGGAAATGGGAAACCCGTTGGTTTCAAGCTGTGTATCGGCCGACGTAGCGAGTTCTTAGGCATTTGTAAAGCCATGCGTGAAACTGAAATCTATCCCGACTTTGTTGTCATCGATGGCAAAGAAGGTGGCACCGGGGCGGCGCCACCAGAGTTTGTGGATCATGTCGGTACACCGCTACGCGACGGCTTAACCTTTGCCCATAACGCCCTGCTCGGTAGTGGCGTGCGCGAACACGTTCAATTGGGTGCAAGCGGCAAAGTGGTATCTGGCTTTGATATGGCGATGTGCCTGGCGCTCGGCGCAAACTGGTGTAACTCAGCTCGCGGATTCATGCTCGCGCTGGGTTGTTTGCAGTCTCAAAAATGCCACACCAATCGTTGCCCGGTGGGGATCGCAACACAAGATGCAAGAAGGCAAAAAGCCTTAGTGGTAGATGAAAAATATCAGCGGGTCGCAAATTTTCATCGTCACACAGTTGACGCACTGCGCGAACTTGCAGCCGCGGCAGGATTGCGATCTGCGCAGGACTTTTCTGTGCAAGATTTCTACCGACGAGACGAAGCCGGCGATGGCCGAGAATTACAAATCAGTTTGCAACTAAGCGCCGATCAACTCCTGTCTGACGATGCGCCTGAGCTGTGGAAAACTGCCTGGTCCGCAGCCAGTCCTCAATCTTTTTAAACTGCCTTTGTTGATGCAACGACAGTGGCCGTCACACTGATCTTTGACCTGTCGGGAACACTAAAGTAACCGCTGCGCCAGGATCATTGTCTTCGAAAAGGAGAGTGCCACCGTGCTGTTCTGCTACTGCTTTCGTCAACGCGAGACCCAACCCATTGCCCTGAATGTTGCGTGCCTCGTCGAGCCGGGTAAATCGCTCGGATACCCGCACTCGGTCCTCACTGGCCATACCCGGACCTCGGTCTTTAACAGAAACGCGAACCTCACCGTCTGCACTTGCAACACCCACCTCAACAGAGCCTCCTGACTTTCCATACTTTATCGCGTTGTCCAGAACGTTTGAAAGTGCTTGGGCCAGCAATTGTTGATCGCCTACAGCGATTGCGGGCTCCCGAGTATTCAGGCTAATTGCCACTCCGTTTTCTTCCGCCAGGGCTTGGTAGAGTTCGCATACGTCTTTAGCTATCGTCGCAACATTGATTTGCCTGAACTCGCGCCGATACATGCCCGACTCCAACCTCGAAATTCGCAAGATCGCGGCAAACGTAGATAGCAGACTGTCGGCGTCTGCAAGGCAGTCATTGAGTTGATTGCCTTCAACCGTCGGTTGTCGAGCCAACCTATCCAGGTGGTTTCGTAGCCTCGTTAAAGGGGTTCGTAAATCATGCGCTATGCTGTCACCGGCAGAACGCATACCCATGACCAGCGATTCAATCTGGTCAAACATGCCGTTCAGGTTCTGAATCAGCACGGCATACTCGTCGCGATCTGGTGGAACAATCAGACGCTCGACAAAATCACCGGCAACAATACCGCGTGTCATCCGGTTGATTTCTGCGATACGACGTTGGGCTGCTAAACCCACGATAACACCGCCGCCAAGTGCGATGAACATCGTTGAAAGCAACCCCAACATGGCCGCTTCTTTAAAAACATTTCGAATCTGGACAAGTTCTCGAATATCGCGGCCGACAAGCAACGTCAAGCCAGGTCTCACCGTTAGAATGCGCGCCCGCACCGGTACACTCGTGTCATTCAAATCATAGTGGAAATTGACCCAGCCGCCGTCCCCTCTTACGTCCGTCGGCCAACGATCCAGGTTACCAGCCAACGGTCGAAAATTTCTATCGGCGAACAAATAGACCCCGCGGTGCCTGGGATCGCGCTCTACGCGCTGTGCAACAACCGAAACCAGACCGCTCAAACCCTGGCGTTCGAATTGTTCTGCCAGCCCCTGGATCTCGACTTCAATAGTCGAGGATGTTTGGCGTTCTAAGAAGCCGATTGTTGACCAGTACACTATGGCGAGGATTAGAACAACGCCCAATGCGAAAAGCACCGAAAAGATCAGGGCAAGTCGAAACGCAGTTGTTCTGGTCGCGTTAGGCCATGAAGGCAGCATTTCTAGCTTTCGGCTCGGAGCCGATAACCTGCCCCTCTTACGGTTTGAATCAGCGGTGGATCAAATCCCTTGTCGACTTTGTTCCTCAGGCGACTGAGATGCACATCGATTACATTGGTTTGCGGATCAAAGTGATAACCCCAGACTGCTTCAAGCAGCATTGTGCGTGTCACCACTTGATCCGCGTGTCGCATCAGGTGTTCAAGCAGAGCAAACTCTCTCGGTTGTAGCTCGATCTTTACGCCGCCTCGATGAACTTCGCGTTTAAGCAGATCCATCTCCAGATCTGCGATACGCAGGCGGGTAACATCCGGGTGGCCGCTATCGCTGCTCCGTCGAAGTAGCGCTTCTAATCGAGCATGCAGTTCGCTGAATGCAAATGGTTTGACCAGATAATCGTCACCACCTGCTTTGAGCCCGGTAACACGATCGTCGACCTCTGCTAACGCGCTTAGCAATAGCACCGGGGTTCTGTTGTCCGAGGCACGCAATGTTCGAAGTACAGTTATCCCGTCGACTCCCGGCAACATGCGATCCAGTATGATTGCATCATATTTTTCCGTAGTTGCGAGAAATAGCCCGTCTTTGCCGTTCTCGCTCTGATCAACCGTGTAGCCGGATTGCTCAAAGCCAGACGCGACGAAAGACGCGACTTCTTGATCATCTTCTATCAGTAGGATGCGCATTTAGCGAATTGCTCTTGTCACTCCGGATAACGGATGGTCATGATGGTGCTCCCAAGAATGACGAGGTTACAGCCAGCCATCAGTCCGACCACCCAGAGGGCACTGGAGGGGAATTGCAGAATGATCAAAGTTCCCACTACCAAACCGAACGTTCCGCTGATAAAAGCCCACACCCGATTGGTTTGCGTCTGGCCTTTGATTGCTGTCATTAATTGGTAACCGCCCTGAAGCAAGAATACAATCGCGATAAAGAAGGTCAGAGTTTCCAACCCTGCCAGTGGAAATAGTAGTAATAGCACCCCAATAACAACAGATCCTGAAGCGAATAGGAAATTGCGCATGCGGTGATCAAGGATTCGGTTGTTTGCTTGTTCAATTAAAACTACCAGGCCAATGCAGACGAACGCTACACCGTAGAACACTTCCAGTGCGACTCCCGCTACGTGGGGAAAGATGACCGCCAGCGCTCCCACTATAACCAATACGATACCCGTCGCTTTCATTGTCTCTCCTTATCTGGTCAAACGCATTCGTTCACCACTGCGTGGGTTTAGCACATCCTCTCCGGCACTTGAGTATAAGGCTTGAGTTCTCGACTGCACGCACTCAAGAGTTAACAATAGTTAATGCGGTGTTCACATTTTTTGAAAGAAATAGCAGGAGCAACCGTCCGGTCTTAAACCCTCCAGCGCAACGTAAAATGCTACGATCGACTAGCCTGCTCCTCGATCTGTAAAGTAGATCATCTCCGACAACACTTGTTGGAGTGCCGGTAATTCCATTTCGAATGCGGCCGTTTGATCCGCGACAGCTTCATCGTTGCGCGTTGTAATGCTTGCCTGACCCAATGACTTAAAAGACTGATTCATCAATAGTTTATAGCGGTCGGTGATGACAACCGCCCCGTGCCAGTCACTCACGACTGCATAGTCCGCGCTTTCGTCACTAAAAAGATTGTTACCCAGAGAGTAGGAACCCGCGGAAGTATCGTCAATGCCTAACAGGCTGAAAACTGTCGCCGGAAGATCAACGTGGCGCGTCATGCGTTCTTCGTACCGCGGCACAACATCAGGCGCAAGTATTACCAGGGGGACATGTATCTGCTCATTGGTGAAATCTGAGTTGTGGCCCCATCGGCCATGCTCCATGAATGCTTCCCCGTGATCACCGGTGATCACCACAACGGTCCTTTCCATGTGCCCACTCTCACGCAGCATTGTGAGTATGCGAGCAAACTGGCTGTCCAGATAAAGCACAGAGTTGAGATAACGGTTTTTTATTTGTCCGATATCGGTCGCCAAGTTCATGGATGCGTAATTGAAATGTTCAAGATAGGGATGGTGAACTGCAGTCTTTTCGGGAAAGTAATATCCCGCATGGGGAGCCTCGAAAAATTGAAAGTAAAAAAATGGTTGCTGTTGTTGAGCGATCCAATCCAGCCCGCGATCCACGTTTTGCTGGTCTCTGATCCATCTATCTGGAGATACTGCGTTCTCGTGAAGCTGGCTTTGATCCAGGGACGAGAAAATAGTTTTATCAAACTCCGGATATGAAAAGTGTGCGCTCGTTTGCGCTAACATCTCATAGCCCAAGCCCTGCAATGTTTCAATCAATACCGGGGGACGACGGGCGTTGAGCATACTGTGCCAATAGGTACCGTGCAGACCATAAAACATGGAAAACATGCCCATGCGGGTTCCATTTCCGCCGGAAAGATGGTTGCTGAAAACAGCCCCTTCGCGTGCAGCGTCGGCCAACGCAGGCATGTAGGCAGAAGACATCATGTCGCCACGAAGCGACTCCGCAACCAACCAGACGATGTTAAAGTTCTTTGCACCATCAGGCTTGCTGATCGGTTTGCGAGGATATACGAGGTTCGTAAACTCCTGCTGCTGGGTGTGAAGTTTAGGTAGACGCTTTACCTCATAGCCGAACTTTGCGGCCAACGTACGAAAAGTCAAAGGCAGATAGAGCGGGACGACACCAGCGGCACTCAGCACCTGAGTGTTGCCTGCTGCGTGGGAAACGCCGTAGTAACCTCTTTCCGTAACAGCCGCAAGACATAGAATTGGAATAGCAGCCACAGTGATGAGACGTGAGAGTCGTGCAACCAGCGGTATCGACCTGGCACGCAACGCAACCGCCAATGCCGAAACCTGGACAGCCACAATCGCAACCACATAGAACGCGTAGGTCGCGATCGTCAAATTATTTGCCCCCAGAGACTCTATACCTCCTCGGGTCGTCACTATATTCCAGACAAAACTGTTGATGTGAAATCCAAAGATCTTGTAGGTACTTAAATCTGCGTACAGGAAGATCATAGTCAACGACGTGCTGGTGACAGCTACCGGATAGACAAAACTGGTTAGAGCAACCTTCTCGATCAGTCTGGTCAGGGCAAAACCTGGCAGCAGATACAACGCACCATAACTGAGCCAGACCAGCGTCTGAAACAACCGGGTTTGCCATTCCATCCCAGCGGAATCCGCAAGGACGGGTAACAGGATCATCAGGCAAATCGCGTAGGAGAATATCCAGAATAGCGTGGGTAATCCCGGGCTTAATTCAAAGGTAGAACGATATTTCATGCAGCTCTTAGAGTGACAGTCGATAAGAATCAATCGACACCAAATAAATATTGATGGCATCGACAGATTTGCGTCAAAAATGACTACAACAGGGTAGTGACTAAGAACCGCTGATTAGCAACCTGAGCCTCAGACCAACCGGAGCGCGCTGCCTTGGCAAAGCACGATGATGAAATTGTAGAAGACGCGCTGGCTGTATCCGTAGGCGAGCCTGCTGGTGAATCGGTAGAACTGCGAGACCTGCAAGCGGAGTTTGCAGCAATGAAAGAGCGGACACGAACCAATCTGTTGGTAGCGTGGCGTGTTGCGGTCAGACGAAATCGGTACCGGGTTATGTTACGCCGTCTGCTGTGGGTGATAGCCGTCGTATGACCAGGAGTATTCAGGTTCTGATGGTACCGATGTTACCGATCCTCGGCTTACTGCTTTTTCTATTAGTTTTACCCGCCGCAATAAGCGGGGACTTGGATCGTTTGGTTTACTGTGAACTGCAGATTGAGTGGTTTTTAAGCCTCAATACTATGTTCTCAAAACTACCCCATCAGTTCTGGGCAAATGTCACGCTAATGGGGAACGCTGCTGTTCTTTTGCTTATCAGTTCGCCGCTACTTCTCTATCGGGCACGAGCCTGGTATGCGATGATTGCTGCCGCCCCATTAGCGGCAGTGTTTTCACTGGTAGGAAAGAACATGGCTTTGGTCCCGCGACCCGGTGCTGTGCTGCAAAGTTATGAGTTTACATCTATTGGAGGCTTTCTGACCGCCCACAACAGCCTACCGTCCGGGCACAGCATCACAGTGTTTGCCGGAGCTATTGCCGCAGCCACCATGCTGACAAACGAAATGACGGGATTCCGACGAAGTTTGATCTGTTCTCTGTTCGTGACAGTTGCGGCGCTGGTGGCCCTGTCACGTATCGCGGTCGGTGCCCACTGGCCCCTCGATGTTTGGGCTGGCAGTGCGCTTGGCTGGATTGCAGGAATGAGTGGTGCGTATCTTGTGCAGCGCTACCACTCTTCTGTCAGTGAGTTGGCCGCGCTTCGGGCTTCGTTGGGGATCGCTATCGTATTGCTTATTGCTGCCGCAGGTATCATCGACCAGGCAGTCGACCAACCTGTAGCATTGAGTTTGCAATACTATGCTGGGGCGATCGGTATTTTGATCGGCGTTTTACTTCTGCGGAAAACAATGGGTGAGCGTAGAAGATTACGTGCGATTGGTGTCGCGGGTGTGCCGAGTGAGACGCGCAGATGATACGCATTAGAATTCTGAACTGAAGCATTGATGAATTCTCGCCGTGGCGTTAGCCAGCTGAGTTATGCCTTATGGGTGTCGTTGGCTAACTTCGGGCTTTTCAATATTCCTCTCTTGGTCTTTGCCTATCGCAACATTTCTACTGCGGAGGTAAGTGGCTGGCTGACACTATCGGTTTTGCTCGTCGTTGTTCTGACCGCCACCTTCGCATTCGTGTTGGTACTTCTGTTTCTTTCACACCGGGTTGCTAAAGGTTTTATACTATTTGCATTTTCTGCAAACGCGGCAGCACTTTATTTTGTTGTGTCTTTCGGTGTCATACTCGATAAGAGCATGGTGGGCAACATTTTGAACACCAACTATGCCGAGGCTGTGAGCTACCTGAATTTCAAGATTGTCGCTTACCTGGTGTTGTTTGGCATTCTACCGGCATTGTTTTTTGCCCGAATCAGGGTCGTAAGCCATGCAGACTACAAGCGTAAGGGTAGCATTGGGTTGGTAGCAGTTGTTGTTGGCCTCTTGTGGTCTTACGCCAATTCCAGCAGCTGGTTATGGATCGACCAGCATGCAAAAACTCTTGGCGGTATGGTTCTGCCGTGGTCTTACATCGTCAACTTCACACGCTATCAACAGCAGCTTGCGCGCACTTCCGCGACTTACGATCTACTGCCCGTAGCCAGTGTAGAACCGATCCCCGACACTACAGTTGTGCTGATTATCGGTGAAACAGCACGCGCAAAGAACTTCTCACTCTACGGATACGATCGCCAGACAAACCCGGTGTTGTCCAGTTCAGGCGTTATCGCACTGAAGGAGGCGCGCTCCTGTTCAACTTATACCACTGAGTCGTTACGCTGTATCTTGAGTAGTTCTAAGTACCCCGAGACGTACGAGCCCTTACCAAACTACCTCACCCGTCTTGGCGTCGAGGTTAACTGGCGAACTAACAACTGGGGTGAGCCCAACATAGTGACCAGTTCCTATCAACGCAAGCGAGATTTGATCCGCGACTGTGCGTCAGAAAACTGCGCGTACGATGAAGTGTTGATGAGCGGGTTACGTAAACAGATTGAGACGAGTGTGAGCGATAGGCAGCTCATTGTACTGCACCAACGTGGCAGTCATGGCCCTGCCTACTTCAAAGAATATCCCTCCAGGTTCTCAAGATTTGAGCCGACCTGTAAATCTGTGGAACTGAATTCATGTTCTCGCCAGGAACTCACTAACGCCTACGATAACACCATACTGTATACCGACCATGTTATTGGTGAGGCCATTGATATACTCAAGAAGCTGACCGAGCGTTCAACAATTCTGATATACGTATCCGACCATGGCGAGTCGCTTGGTGAAGATGGGCTCTACCTGCACGGGACGCCCATGCTGCTTGCACCACCTGAGCAAACGAGGATTCCGTTTGTGGTATGGCTGTCTGATCGATTTGTCGCGGAGCACAATGTTGATTTAGATCAGCTTCGCGACACCGCGAAGGCAACACATGCGCATGTGTTTCACAGTATCCTGGGCGCCCTGCAGATAACCACAGACGCTTATAACCCTGAACTGGATGTGTTCAGGACCACCCACCCCGCGGAGAGTTAGCTACCCCCTGCCCGCAGGACGTCAAAGAGGGTTTCTTGTTCCGTTGCGTCCGTCCCTACTACGTTAAAGTATTCGAGCAGGGTGAAGCTGATATGGTCGTGTGAAACAGCTTTCGTCGGGTGACCACGCCGCTGGTGATTGTTGATTTGATGATTCCGCGGTAACCACACGAAGATCGGAATTTCGATCTGTTCCTTTGGCGCGAAGGCGTAAGGCAGTCCATGCAGGAAAATGTTGTTTTCTCCTAAGGATTCACCATGGTCACTGACATAAAGCATGCTTACGCTGTGGTTTGAAGTATTGTCCTGAAGCAGACTAATGACTTGCGCGAGGAACCAGTCTGTATACAACAGAGCGTTGTCATAGGCGTTTACTATTTCGGTGATTGAGCAGGCTGAAAGATCATTGTGCTGACACGCGGGCGTAAACCGTTCGAAATCTTTCGGATACCGCTGGGCGTATGCCGGACCATGGTTCCCAAGTTGATGTAGCACGACCAACTTGTCGCCAGCAGTTTCATCGAACCAAGTTTGCAGGTTAGCCAACATACCCACATCGCGACACTCAAGATCGCAAACCGGATTCACGCTTGGCCGGTTGTAATTTTCAAATCTGATTCGATCCGCCACCCCCTTCGAGCCAGAATTGTTGTCACGCCAGACAACGTTGACACCGAGCCGATCGAGAACGTCGAGTACGTTTTCCGTACGCCTCGCGGCAGCCACACTGTAGTCAGCACGATTCAGGAAAGAAAACATGCAAGGCACCGAAATGGCTGTGGAAGTACCACAAGCGTAAGCATTTCGAAACACAAAAAGCTCGTTTTCCAGTTTCGCCAACTCAGGATTCGTATTTCGGCTGTTGCCGTACAGCGCGAAGCGGTCCGCTCTCGCGGTTTCACCAACCACCATGATCATCAGTCGGGGTTTTGATGCTTGGCCCATCAGCACAGCATCAGGTTGCGCCGCTTCTAGAGGTTTAAGATCGTCCTGACTGAAGTTTTGAGTGACGTACTTGCTCACCGAAAAAATAGGGTAGAGAGGATTGCTATAGAACCGCACCGGTTGATACTCGCGAATCAGGCTGGCAAATTCTGCGCCGAAACTGACCATGGGAACTGCTATACCAACAAGCGCTATCGCTGCCAGCTTCGTTTTATCAAGCGCTTCCCGTCCGAACCCTTGCAGCCTTATTGGCAGCAGGTAGATGCACAGAGCTGGAATAAATCCGTAGACGATCAGATACATCAGCAGCCTCGGTGTGACCAATGCCTGCACTTCGGCGGGGTCGGTTTCGATGACATTCCTGATCATGTCCTGATCAATAATCGCTCCAAACGTATCGGAGAAGTACGCAACACCTGCAGAGATGATCACGACTGTAATAATTAAGGGTTTAGCCAGCATCGGAGCGACAAAGGTCGCAATACTCAGACACAATAGATGAGCGGAGAACAAGACCAGGCCTACAGCGCAAATAAACACGACGGTGTTGTCGTTTACGCCGAACGCCGATGCCAGTTCCGCGAAAAAACGTTGATTGTAGACGAGTGTCAATCCCGCTGCTGCCACGATCAAGAGTTCAAACTGCGTGCGCGGTTGGATCTTAGATTGAGAGGACTGACTCACTCGCCAGTTCTCAATCGCAATACCCCATCTGGTGCGCGCGGGATTTCAACCTGGATGCGCACGGCGGTGGGGATACCTCCCACTGGTGCGCTCCATACTTCAACGTCACGGGTTTTCCGGTTGTTAAGGCTGGTCGAGTAGACGCAATGTCGAGTCTGACCAGAATAGTATGGCGTGGCTTGCTGCAAAGTCGTTTTCGCAGAGTGGAGTAACCGGATGGTGTAGCTATCTTCGCCGTCGTGGACACGTTGACCCTGGTAGCATCCTTCGCTGACAAAGATCGCTGAAATTATGTCCGTGCCGATTGGAGCTTCAGACACGTTTGTTGTCCCATCGACGTCTTCAACGACTAAGATCTTGTCTTGGATCTCTCGTCGACTAGTGCCCTTGCGATCGGTTTGTGCCAGCACATAGTATGTTGTTATGGGCTTAGCGTCGTGAATATGTCCAGCCCCCTCAAAGGAACCACGCCAATTAAAGAACGGCCGGATCAGTCGAGATGTCGTGACAGATCCTCGAGTGCGGAATTTTGCAATCGTCTTGTCAATCGATATCTTGAGCTCGCCAGCTTTCAACCAACTGATCTGCGCGTCGTATTTAAGCAGCTGCGTGGTAGCTCCGGCGGAAACAGGTACCAGCAGGAACAATTGAGTAATAAACGCCAGACGATTCAAAAGCGTTTCTTGGTCGAGACTAAAAATTGAACATTGCTGATGTCTTGCCTGGCGCCCAGTGGAAAAGCCAGGTCTACATGGATTAGTTTTCCGAATGCAGAACGCGTGCTGGCAAGACGCAAACCAATTCCGACATCAGCCAACCATGCCTGCTCAGTATCACTGACATTACTCTTGCCCCACACACGGCCTACATCCACAAAGGCAGCAAAACCCACGCGAAAAAGCCGAAAGGGGTACCAATCACTATAGTAGCGCTGTTCTACCGTGGCCAGAAAGCGATTGGAGCCGGTTGAATATCTCAATGGATATCCACGCAGCCCATTGTCACCACCCAACAGTACCTGCTGATCGATATCCAGGTTGTAGCCGAGCGTAGCGGTAATTGCGGCGTAGGATACAAACTTGTTGCCCAGCCCGCTGAAGTACCGCGCGCCCACATCAAGCGTCGAGTTTTCCAGTTTACCCTGTACGACCCTGCCGTCGGCCTCAGCCGTACCGAGTAACATCGACTTCGAACTACGCTGCATGCCGACATCGTATTGCCCGGAAAACAAAAGTGAGTTGGTGGTTGAGCCTAAACCGGTGGGGGCGTAACCCACTTCAAATTCGAACGTTTGACCCGTATAAACGTCTTCAGTTCGACCAATCTGGTCCTGGTTGTGTGTTTTCAGGTAGTTGTCTTCAGTGTAAACATAACCGAACGCGGGATATACGTAGGTACGATCGGATGGAACGAGCAGCGGGTCCAGGGTCAGCTCCGACGGCGAGAAGCTCTCGTCGCGATACTTCAGCGAATAGAAAAATCGATGCACGCGCCCGGCGTCGATCCCCTTCGAAAGCCCTAGTTTCACATCGAACTCGGTGAGATCTTTGGAGAACTCATTCACGGTTTGACCTCGATTCGAGAGTTGTTCAGTACTGCTCGTTGAGGTCATAGAGGTCATTAAACTAAGTCGAGAATCCAGTTCATTGAAGGGTTTGCCGAAAAAAAGCTGTGCTGCATGGCCGTCTGTCCGATCTGCATATTTCGTGTTCAACAACAGCTTGTGGTCAGTAAGATGATCTGCTTGAAATCCAATTTCGGTAGCATCGCGGTCCACTTCACTCACCCGACTTAAGTTAAGTTGCATGCCGCGCCCGAAGAGGTTCCGCTCGCTGACCTCCACAGTCGTTGAGTTGACGCCACCTTTACGACCAAAGGAGATTCCTGGTTCAAACGACCAGACATCGCGTGTTTTTACTCGCAAGTCCACGCTTCCCGCTGAGGCGTTGTGCACGCAAACTTCTGCATCGTACAAGTAGGCTGCGCTGCGTAAAATGCGCTCGGATTCTTCACGTAATCTGGGTGAGTAAGTGTCGCCTGGCTGCATCAGAAGTTGTTTCGATACTGTCCTGGGTCGTGTCGTCATGTGTAAGGAATTGACTATGCGGTAGAGCGAGTTGTTCTCTGCTGGATCGGAAAGGTCGAATACATTGCCGATTTCTATGTCGACAGATCTGATTTGCTTAGGCTGAACACTAGCCTGTTGAATCATCTGAGGTTCACATCGGGAAGCGTCTTCCTGGGCGAGTGCTGCCTGCGGTAGAAGCACGCTTGTTATCAGCCATGCAGGTGTAAAATGTAGGTACAACTGTTGGCGTCTAATAAGTTGTCTATGCAATGGAACCCTGCGTTGTTTGTGCTTTTGAGTTCACTGAGAGCACTGAAAACTACAAATTTGTCGCCCTGTGGCGCACATTCACCGGTGAATCTGCAACGATGTGATCCAATGGATCTTTTTTTTTTTATGGCGACAGATTTGTTGATTAATCGAGCTATAAGGTAATGACAGTTGATAGCGCGTCCCATGTTCGTCCCGCTGAAACATGGGGGCTAGGACAACTGAGAATTGCTGCGGCTACTTGAAATGACCAGTTCAGAGTTAGACCTAAATTGAAGTTACACGACGAGGATATGGGCAAAGTACGGCGGATGTTGGCCGGGGACGTTGCTGAGTTCAACGCATTTTATGAAGCGTACTACGATCGAGTCTACCGGTTTTGTCTGCGGCGCGTAAAAAATGAAGAGATCGCGTCTGATATCACTCAGCAGACTCTGGAAAATGTGCTGAGGTATATGGCGACGTACAAGGGTGAAGCGTCTTTTTACACCTGGGTGTGTCAGATCTGTATCAATCAAATTTCGGCGTGGTTTAGAAAAGAAGGTAACAATGCATCGGTACACTTATCGTTGGACAATAATCCGGAAGCGGTAGCATTGTTGGAAATGGCTATGCGAGGCGAATCGCTATCGAGTGATGAACGCCTCGAAATCGCCCAATTGGTACAGATGACCCTGGACGCGTTACCACCACAATACTCCGAAGTGCTCCAAATGATGTATCTTGAAGGACTGTCGACGGAAGAAATAGGGAATCGGATCAGTAAATCCATTCTGGCAACCCAGTCACTACTGGCGCGAGCACGCGGAGCTTTTAAGATTGTCATAAACGAGCTTATGCTTGACGAGGACACGACTGGCGTGGGTAACACATCATGAATGACAACGATCGAAACAATGACCTCATAGGTAGATTACTGAACTATTCGGGTGCCTTACCTAAGGATAATGAAGAAACCAAGCAAGCGGCAAAAGCAAGACTGGAACGGGTCTGGCTGGAAAGTGTAGCGCAGCAGCGGGCGCTCCAGCGGCAAAGCAGGCTCGTTCGGTTCGCCGCAGCAGCCATTGTCGTGATGGCAGTCGTCGGTCTGGTGCGCAATGTCACGCTGCAACCAGAACCGGTCGCGTTAGCTACTATTGTGCAACAAACCGGGGTGAATTTTACGGGTGGGGACGACTCTGCCACGTCTGTTTTTGCTGACGAACTGGTACGCACCGCGCACCAGGGGACGTTAACCCTGATGCTGAACAACGGAACAGTGATCCTGCTGGATGATTCAACAACCCTGACGCTGCAAGGGCCTGAACAGATTTCTCTACTCGGCGGACGGGTTTACGTAGATAGCCCAGGCATGGATTCGAACGTGATTATTGATACATCCTGGGGCACTGTCAGAGACATAGGAACCCAATTTGAACTGGACGTCAATGCACACAGAATGCAAGCAGCACTGCGAGAAGGCAGCATACAAATGTCCCTGTTTGGATCCGCAGAACCAATTGTTGCAGGCGCGGCAGATGGTCGGGGCGATGTCGTGCGAGTAGATGCCGCGACGATGCAAGTGTCTAAGGATACTCGCCCTACAACGTCACCCAAGTGGGATTGGACACGCTCAATGGTGCCCGCTTTTCCAGCCGGCCGGCATTCATTTGCAGCGGTTATTGCTTGGGTCGCACGTCAGACAGGTCGTGAAGTAAGTTATTCACGACATATCCTGGAGACAGAAGCGCAGAACGAAATAGTGGACTGGCCGTCGATCGCAGCGACCGGAGCCGAAGCGACCGTGGCTCAGTTAGTCGAGACAACCTCGCATTTCACTTTGTCGTTTAGCGAGACCACCGTCGAAGTGTCCGACCGCGAAGAGAGATTACGACGACATTGAAGCCCGCTCACACTGGACTCAAACGCATCGGCTTTGCCGCTCTTAACTCAAAACAAGGCTTTGCGGCAGCCTGGTGCTACGAATCTGCATTCCGGCAAGAGTGCGTACTAGCCGCTATTCTTGTTCCGTGCTCGCTGATAGTTGGTCGCGATCTTGGCGAAGTTGCCGTATTGCTGCTGACGCTGGGGCTGGTGCTGTTAACCGAATTGTTAAATTCAGCGGTAGAAGCAGTCGTGGATCGCATCGGCCACGAGCACCATGAATTAGCGGGACAAGCAAAAGATATGGCTTCCGCCGCTGTCTTTGTAAGTTTGTTTTTAGTGGTGGTTATCTGGGGGTTGATCATAGTAAAAAACTTTGCCTAGCATTGCCATCTCGCGCCCGCGACCAGAGACTGTACTGAATTCTGTGTAACTGCAAGTTTGTTACACATCTATCCGCTCATCGCCTACTTAACGAAAACGGTTTCGGCGACTTCGTCGTTGAAGTCGCTAAAACTTAAGCCCGTCTTGAGCAACACGCGAACAACAGGCAGCAACAATCCCTCAAGCGCAGTCACAATGACTGATTTCTTAGACTGGCAATTCACGCCCAACCGCCTATCTAGTCGTCCAGAGAGAGTGATGATGCAACAATCTCAACACCACCTTGCTCGGCTTCTTGAACCACACCTTCGACCTCAACTTCATCGCCAACCTGCAAGGCTGCCATCAATTCTGCAATGTCGGTTAAACCCGCTGGCAGCTGGGTTTCAGCGTTCAGCAAGATCGTGATGCCAACCAGAACAAGTGATTCTGCCTCAACAGCTTCGATTTCCGCTTCAATCGAGACAAAGTCCTGCTGGTCTTCTTTTTCGATACGCATCGCATGATAGGTCCCGTCTGCTGCTTGAGCAGCTTGAATTTCCACCCAATCACCCATCATCAGGTCAGCGAGATTAAAGTAGGTATCATCGGCGCTGCTGTCATCTTCCATCTGCGTTGTGTCACTGACGTAAAAATCAATGCCAAGCAAGACAATCGTAGATTCACCCGGAGCTGCATCTAACATCGCTTTTATTTCGATACTCGATTCTATGTCGAAGGACACTTCATCTACCAACAGGGATCCGTTCTCATCCAGATAACCCTCGACCTCAACACGCGCACCATCGACAAAATCATCGGCTGTACCCTGTTCGAACGTTGCATCGCTTGCCAGCACGATCGGCGTGCCGTTAACTGAAGCACTGCCATCTTCCGCAATGGACAAGTAGCCTTCGATCTCAAATTCGTCGCCTTCCTCGCCATCGTCATAGGGGTTGTTGTCCTCGTACTCAACTTTGTCGGCAATCAACGCACCGTCGGCATTGAAACCCTGGCCTTCTACTTCTACCTGGTCGCCGTTAGCGATCATTTGCTCGCCGAAGTCTTCAAACGTTGCCAAGGCGTAGTCGACACGTAGCTCATCGATCATGAAGGTGCTGTTATCGGTATCCAACGCATGGACTGTGCCATGCACTTCGATCTCACCATCATCTGTTTCCAGATCGATACGAGTTGCGATATAGCTGTCACCGGTATCAAAGGCACTGACCTCAACGAAGTCTCCGACCATCAATCCAGTCACGTCGCCACCAGGAATTTCACGGTCAAACACTGTATCCGCGTTGACTTCAATTCGGATTCCTACCACCACGATGAAATCCGCGCCAACCTCGTCGATGCTGCCAGCCACTTCAGCATCGTATTCAAGGGTGTCGCAGGAAGCGTTACCTTCTTCATCAACGCCCCCCGCGACTTCAACTATATCTCCAACTTCCAGTTGAGTTTCATCGCTACTTTCGTCATCAATTGTTACTTCACAATCGTCGGTTTCCCACTCTACGCCATTTACAAAGACGGACCCAAATCCAGTCACCGTGCCTTGTGCGACTTGTGACGTTACCGTCGGAGGAGGCTGAACACTGGTCGGCGGCGGGCTACCGGGGCTAGATCCTCCACCGCCACCACATGCTGCCAGCGTTATTCCTGCCGCGCATAAGTAAGCGACTTTTCGGATTTTAATAAAATTAATTGACATATATAGTTCCTAGCCCGGTGATGTATTTAGTGGGAATATATTCCCAACATTCTTCTTCTTCAACAGTTTTGGGAAAAATATCCCAACTGATTCTCATTTTTCCGGCATAATGCCCGTGAAGAAACAGCTGACCATGCCATGTCCGCAGATTTAGAAAAAACAGCACTGAAGACTGCCAGGCAAATAATGCGGCCACTCGTACGCTTGCTTTTGCGCTACGGAATCACCGCACCTGCGTTTCAGGAACTGGCGCGTAAGGAATTCACAGACGTGGCATTTGATGACTTCCCGGTCAGCGGCAGGTCCCAGTCTGCATCTCGCGTGGCAGTGATCACCGGCCTTAGTCGCAAGGAGGTTGCGCGCCTACGTGCACTACCTCACTTGGAAGAGGCCGACACGACCTGGCGTAATCGTGCCGCATCGGTTTTATCTTCGTGGACGATCGATGCTGATTTCTTAGACCGCAAAGGTGACCCTCTCGACTTGCCATTTGATGGCGCATCACCAAATTTCTGCGATCTAGTAAAAGCCCACGCTGGCGACGTAACGCCTCGGGCGATTGTTGATGAACTCATGCGCACGGGCGCACTCGAAGAAGCAGAGGGTAAGCTTCGTATGACCAGTCGCGGTTATGTCCCAGCCGATGACACCAAGGCGCTATTGGATATCTTGGGTGAGGATACTGCAGAACTGATCGAAACCATCGATCACAATGTGCAAACGGACGATGATCGCTTACTGCAAGCAAAAGTGCTGGCGGAAAACCTCCCGGCCGAACACTACGACGAGTTCATTCGCTATTCCAAGACACTGGCACGACACATGCTAGATGAATTAACCCGCTGGCTAACAGAACGTGATCTTGGTGATGACGAAGGCGGAACAGACAAACGCTACGAAGTCGGCTTAGGGCTGTACCATATCTCGCGCGTGAAACGTGCTGGTGTGGCGGACACATCGAAGGAGAAAGAACAATGAGCAACAACTTGCTCAATCTAATGATTCTCACGCTAACGCTTTCCATCACCGCATGCGGTGGGGGCGGCGGTAGCAGCAGTAGTAGTGCACCCACCGCGACCACACAACCGTCAATCGAGGTGACAAACACCCGCGGCGTGGTTTCCGGCGGTGTAGGACTCGCCGATAGCAATGGCGTCATCACAGGCGTAGGTCTGGTAGGTGTTTCCGGTTCAGGTATCGCGGTCGGCGTCAGTGGTTCCGGTGTCTCACTCGGTACTATTCAAGACTTCGGTAGTATTGTCATCAACGATGAGAGAATTGTCACCCAGTCGGCCGATTTCGAAATCGGTGGTTCCCCCGGCAGCCAGAGC
Source organism: Pseudomonadales bacterium (assembly GCA_040222775.1). Lineage (GTDB taxonomy): Bacteria > Pseudomonadota > Gammaproteobacteria > Pseudomonadales > Azotimanducaceae > UBA4421. Next base: position 11,084 of record JAVKCL010000008.1, on the reverse strand, counting down.
GAGTTACGCCAGGGACAGCAGGTGTTGGTCATCCAAGATACCAATGGCGAGGCAGTCTTTGTCTCATATCGCGCTAACATAGTCGCCCCGCTGGACGTGTTGACAATCCGTGACCCAATCCTCGAGCTAGGCAGCGCTGGTGCGTTGGGGCAAACGATTGAATTAAACGCTGCCACCGTCTATGAAGGCACAGAACTCAGCGCCCTCGCCGTCGATTATACGGTTGAGATCAGCGGCATCGTTGCCGAAGACGGCTCCATAACGGCCACGTTCGTGCGCGAGCTTGTTGGCGTGAGCGAGTTTTCATTGATCGGACAAGCGACAGATGTTACCGATAGCGCATTTCGCATTTCGGGTCGGTTGATTACCTACGATGCATCTCAACTCCTAAACTTCTCAGCAGACGGATTGGTGGAAGATGATGTGATCGAAGTGAAATTTCTGTCCGGTAACGTTGACCCCGCCGCGACTTCACTTCCGGCCCAGAGCGTAGAGCTTCTGGACAGTCTGGTTATTCAGGAGAGTGAAGACATCGATGCGGAAGGTCTGGTCACCTCACTGACATCAGCAAACGAATTCTCAGTGCAACATCAGCCGGTGATCGTTACCACCACGACAGCAGTTAGCGGCGGTGTGCTAGATAACATCCAAGTTGGCACACGTGCGGTCGTCAAAGGCAATATCAACCGTAGCGGCGTGCTGGAAGCAGGCGAGATCTTCATCGAGTCCGATGATACGGTTCTGGTAGAAGGCCCCCTCGAAGCCATAGATTTAACTGCTGAAACCCTCACCTTGTTGGGCGTAACGTTCCAGGTTCGGGATCTGACCGACTTCGACGGTTTTACCAGTCTGGACGAATTGGCTATCAGTGACTTGATAGAAGTTGCCGGTTACGTAGACGGCGGATCCATCGTCGCGGCAGACATAGAGCGTGAGGATGGTGACATTGAAGCCGAGATACGTGGTCCAATATCAGACTTCGACCCCACGGCTGGCAGTTTGACGATATTCGATGTTGAGATCAGCAGCGATGAGCTACTAAGCACATTTGAGGGATTTTCGGATGAATCTCTAACTCAGACAGAATTCTTTGACCTTCTGTCAGTGGGCGTCTTCGTCAGCGCAAGTTGGGACAGTTATGTCTCAACATCGGTAACAGTTGATGCTTTGTCTTTAGAGGACGACTAACGCTCAACCATAGGCGCCATTTATTTCCGCAAACTGGACAGTGCCCTGGCCATCACAAGAATCGAAGGTTCCTGGAACCGATTGGTGGCATGCCGCCGGACAGAGAAGGAAGTGTTGTACTATCAACAACTGGAAGGGTCAGCTGAGGCAGACTGAGATATTGACATTCGACACCTACATCTAAGGGAAAACGAAAAATGAAGGCGCCAAGATTAGTGCCACATAGCCGAGAATTTTGCAACAGCTAGACAGCGATGTGAGCGACGCCAATAAAAAATCGGACCTAACGCTGTACAGGAGAGTACTGAAGTATGCACAGCCGTATTGGCCAGTGTTCGTACTTGCGCTATTAGGGTACGCACTCGGGAATGCAGCGGAAGTATACCTCGCCCGGATGCTTGCAGATTTTATGGATCAGTGGGATCAGCCAGCCAGGTTAGCAGAGTCTTTTGTGATTTCGACTGTCCTTGCAGCCGCGCTACTCAGAGGAATGGGCGCTGTGACGGGTGAAGTATTCTTAAGTAGAGTTTCATTTCGCGTTATTCACGATATCCGTACCGAGTTGTTCCGCAGTTTGTTGCGCAAATCAACGGCCTTTTTCGACCAGGCAACTACTGGCCGACTGGTCTCGATTTTCTCATTTTCGGTATTACAAATGAGAGACACAGCAACGGATGCATTGAAAACTATCATCCAGGACGGATCGAAGGTAGTTCTGCTTCTAGCCGGCATGTTATACACGAGCTGGGCATTATCGCTGGTGTTCTTCATCTCAATTCCTTTCGTTGCTGCTGTCACCTATTTGGCCAGCTCACGTTTTCGGCGCATTTCGGAGCGCATCCAAAGCTCAATGGGGGAAGTTACCCACGTTGCATCCGAGGCGATCGAAGCACACGCCGTGGTTCGCTCCTTTGATGGTTACGGTCAAGAAAATAAGCGCTTTGTAGAGGCGAGTGACACGAATCGGCGCCGGCTGGTTAGACTTGCAATGACGAAAGCTGGAAGCGTACAGATTATCCAGTTCATCGTCGCAAGCGCATTGGCAGGATTGATGTACTTGTTGCTTCAACCGGCAATTGGGGAACAGCTTTCGACCGGAGACGTATTGTTTTTTCTGAGCCTTGCTGGGTTGATCGCCAAACCGGTAAAGAAGTTGTCTGAAGTAAACGCTAAGTTACAGCGAGGACTTGCTGCGGCTGAGGAGGTATTCAGCACGCTTGACAACCCAGGAGAGCATGACAATGGCACCCTGGAGGCAAAAAACAGCGTAGGCCGGATCGATTTTTCTGAGGTCACTTTTTCGTATGGAGCTGATCAGCGACCTATTATCGATAGGATCTCTTTCAGCGTAGAGCCAGGTGAAACTGTTGCTATCGTCGGTCGGACCGGAAGCGGCAAAAGCACCATACTGAGTTTGCTCCCCAGACTATATGAACCAGACACGGGCGTGATAAAGCTCGATGGGGTTGATGTTAGAGATTTAAGTTTGAAGAGTTTGCGGGACCAGATTGCAGTGGTTGCGCAAAATGTTCAGCTCTTTAACACATCCATTCGGGAAAACATAACTTACGGTAATGGTGGGCAGGTAGGAAGCGATGAGATGCAGCGCGTGATTGACGGGGCAGGTCTCGCAGAATTTGTCGCAAGGCTTCCAGACGGGCTGGAGACTTTGATCGGCGACCGCGGTACTCGGTTATCTGGCGGCGAAAGACAACGGATAGCACTGGCGCGGGCACTATTGAAGGAGAAACCTATTCTCATATTGGATGAAGCAACATCGGCACTTGACCAGGAAACAGAACGTATCGTCCAACTGGCACTGTCTAATCCTTCAACACCCCGTACAACTCTGATTGTGGCCCACAGGCTTGAAACAGTAAAAAGCGCGGATCGAATAATCGTTTTTGATTCAGGTAAGATTATCGAATCTGGAACACATGAAGAATTGCTCAAGAAGCAAGGGTTCTACAGCAAACTCAGTCAGAGCGAATTGATAAAAGTGGACTGAAGCCGGAGTTATCTGGAATTAGTGGAAGCCGTAGTTTCAAACCCCTGGGATCGACGATTCGCTTTTAAGAACCGTACTGACATGCGAATGTCCAGCGCGTATCGAGGATAGGCAGAAATCATCTCCCTATACCACTCGCTGCAACGCAAATAGTCTTTTTCTTTATAAGCACGCTTGGCAATTGATTGGCAATTTTGCGCCCAGTGCAACGCCGCAAAACGCAAATATTTCTGCGCGAGCAGCGGGTGTTTGAATAAATGTGCGTGGACCTGTGATTCGATAAGATCCATGAGTGATGCTCGCGTTCTCAGGCTCGTATTTCGTCGGTGCGAGAGCGCTGTCATCGTGTTTGTTACTACCGGTTCACAGAGCGTGAATAGCAGTGCAAATACTACGAAGTCTTCACCAAAGCGTAGCTGCGGAGGGAACCGTATGTCTGTAAAGACCTCTTTGGCAAAACACATGTTAGAGATGTTCCCAACGTGTAGTTTCTTGGTTATATATTGTTTGAAACGTTTCTCTCGGTTTCCGGGTAGTTTAACGCGCCGAGATTTTATGTTGTCGTTTCGTTCCCACTGGTGATCGCCGATCAACCATTTTTGATCTGGCGAGTTTTGCAGGGTTGATAAGTATGTTTCCAGCGCGGTGGGGTGCAACTCATCATCAGCATCCAGAAAAATGAGATAGTCACTACCTGCTAATTCGATGCCTTTGTTTCTAGAGACGCTGACGCCGCTGTTTGTTTGATAGTGGTACGAGCAGGTTCCCGGATGTTTGTTCTGGTAGTCGCGAACCAGCGTTTCAGTCTCATCGTTGGACCCATCATTAACAACAATAATCTCTGATACAGGGTGTGTTTGTTGCGCAACGGAGTTTAAGCTCCGACCCAGCACATCTGCATCGTTGTAACACGGGATAATGATTGCAAATGAGGCATCAGATTGAGACTGCATACACGTTAGACTTCTTTATCTCAGAAATCTGTCGCTGGATTTTCTAAAAAGAGCTCTCTAGGTGCGTTTCAACCACAGCGAGGTCGCAGCGATATCACTCGTGCGATGGTGGAGCGTCGGTAACAATCGCTCAGCTCGTTGCGCATCGGTCGCGAGCAGCAATTGCATACTGGCGATGACCTTGAAACCCGAATTAAATGCCAGAAACGCTTCCAGTAGATATTGTTCGTTCCAGAAGTGCATCCGGTCTACTAACCATTCATTGGGGTAATCAAGCGGCGAGAAGATGTCGTGAATGTGAACGTACACGCCGGCTGGAATGGTAGGCAGTATCTCTTGAATCAGATACAGCACGTCTCCCTGGGGACGAATGACGTGCGATGAATCTATAAACAGGATGTCGTCAGCCTTAAGGCTCTCGAACAGAACTCGATTGAGCGATTCGATCCTCTCAGAGATATGATGCACGCCCATTAAGGGAAACCAATCGGCATGCCTGTAGGGCTCCACACAGGTAATGCGCCCTTTTGAATCACTCGATTCCGTCGCATTTTGATTTAAGGCGATCGCTGCGAGACGGGTTGAATGTCCGCTCCCAATCTCGATTATGGTGTTAGGCTTTAGTTGGCGGATCAGGCTGTAGTAGAGGTCCGCATCACCCGGGCCAAAGTACCCGTTGAGCAGATAGAACTGCTCTTTGTCCTCCGCTGAACGCTCTAGAGGTAATTGAAGAAGTTCATCCTGCCAGTGAAAATCCGCGATAGTTTCCCACTGTTCATCGATAGCCCATTCTATGCCTGGTACGGAGCGAGTATATCGATAACCTGTATCCAACTGATCTCTGCTTATGAGGGGTTCATAAAAATGATCGATCAGGGGGTAAACACCTAAGTCCATAAATTTATTACGAGTTCTAGGCAGGACATTGATATTGTGTGTGCGCCGCACATGCCTGAGCCACCGCGCAGACAAGGCTGTAAGGCATAACCCAAGAGAGTCGAGGGTGGTGCGTCGAATAGAGCGAGCCAAATCCCTGACTGAACGAGACAGTTTCCGTACGCGGCTACTGCTGGAAATAAGAGAAACCAAAAGCGCACTACTTACCAGTTTTTGAGCATGGTTAGAGGCCGGAACAAACAGAAATCTGTCGCGCTACGCAGTTTTTTCAAAGAGCGCGACAGATTTCAAGCCAATTGACGGTACAACTAAGTACCCCTAACGGTAATTGATAGGAAAACGCATGAAAAAGTTTGTTTCTTTGTTGGCAATCTCTGGCATTGCAATTGGTAGTCCGCTGGCTGCGGCTGCAAAAAAACCAGAAGTCCAGGAGTTTGACAGCATATCTATGATTGTTGAGCAGAACGCCACGGACATGGATACGGAGATCGTAATCTTCGCGAAAACACAGGAAGAAGGCCTCAGCCGGTTTGTTGTACGTGACCAGGACCACAAGGTTGTGTTTCGCTCAAAATCTCAGGACTACGGTAATGTCGGCATCAGAGAGTATGCGCTGGAAACGGCCGAACCCCCAGGCGACTCCGTATTGGCTGCATATCCCGAAGGAACGTATAAGATCTCTGGCAGGACCATGAGCGGTGCCCGGGTTCTCGGTTTCGTAGATCTGAATCACAGCTTACCAACGGTGCCTGGCTTCATACCGAATGAAGTTGAAGTAGACGCTTCGGCGCCCGTGATCATTCAGTGGGATGATGTCGGTGGCGCCGCGTACATTGTGGAAGTCGAAAATGACGATCTTGGCTTCAGCATGGGGACCACAGTACCAGGTGGAACGACAACTTTTGTGCTTTCTCCTGATACATTGGAAGCTGGCACCGAATACGAAATCAGCATTTCGGTAATCGCGGACAATGGCAATGTTGTGGCTGTAGAAGGCGAATTTGCAACATTGGATTCTGAGTAGCAGATCTATTCTCAGCCTGGACCATCGTCCAGGCTGAGAAGCAACAAACCAGGCAGCTTGCATGCAGATACATCAGAACGATATTGAGATCACACGGCGAATAATGGCTGGTGATGAGCACGCGTTCGATGAGTTTTACGAGACCTACTATGACCGGTTGTTCCGATTTTGCTTACGCCGTGTCGGGCACATCGATCCAGTGTACGACTTAGTGCAACAAACTATGGAAAAAGCATTGAAATATCTGAAGAGCTATCGGGGAGAAGCCTCTTTGTATACCTGGCTCTGTCAGATTTGTCGCAATGAGATCGCAACCTGGTTCAAGCGTCCGGAAAACAACTTGAGCGAACACGTATCGATAGACGACAACCCGGAAATCATGGGTATTCTTGAAAGTGAGGGTGAGTTAGCCACAGTTCGCGAGGAAACACGCTATGAGTTTGCTCAGATTGTTCACCTCGCCATTGATGCTCTACCCGCACACTATGCTGATATTCTGGAAAGGAAATACCTGCACGGAGCGACAGTCGAAGACATCAGTCGCGATCTTGGCATGAGCGCAAGAGCCGCAGAATCTTTGCTGGCACGGGCACGAAGGGCCTTTCGTGCTTTGCTCGACGACCTGATGTCTGAACAAGGAATAAACTCGAGTATGACGTCATGACAGATATGCACAACGATCAAATAGACGAGTCCACGGAATCAGAACGCCGCATTCAAGCGATCATCAAATCAGCTGGCGCCAGACCGAAGCCGGATCCTTTCAGGAAGAATGCCGACAAAGCGCGTCTGCGACAGGTCTGGACAGAAGAGGTCCGGAACAATCGTCGCCTGAAACTATGGAAAATGAGCGTTCCAGTTGGATTAGCCGCGGCGGTCCTGCTGGCAGTTTCGCTAGGCTTGCCGCAATTGGGCGGAATGGATGAAAGTCTTGGCGAGATACTACTGACCCAGGGGGAAGTTACACACACATCGGTCGAAGTAGATAATCAGAGCAATTTTCTTCGAACTGGAGATTTGCTCGCGTCAAAATCAAACAGTTCAGCAACGATAAGATTGAAGGACGAAACCATTGTACAACTTGCGCCTCATACGCAGATTACACTGCGCGACGCATCCGATGTTTGGCTTCACAAAGGCAAGATCTTCGTGGACTCACCCGGTATTGAGAGCCACGTAACCATCAGATCATCATGGGGTGAGATTCGAGATGTCGGCACACAATTTGAAGTCAGTCTAAGTGAAGACTCCCTAGAGCTTGCAATGCGCGAAGGCATTGCTGAAATCAGATTAGAGGGTAATGTTCATACCCCAATCGTTGCTCGTTCATCAGAGAGAGAAGCAGATCTGGTATTGGTTGAAAGCGGAAACAAAATTACACGCACATCACTAAAGCGAACTGCTCAGCGATGGGATTGGACCCGTTCTGGAGCACCTGATTATCCAGGCGGCGAGTACGACTTGGCATCGATCGTTAAGTGGGCTGCGCGCCAAACCGGTCGAGACATATCATACGGGTCATCTCTCGCAGTCCTCCAGCTCAAGAACGAACGTGTTGTTTGGCCGCCCGTGCAGGTGCAGGGGTTAGAAGCGCAACTCACGGAGCTCAGTGAGACCACCGCCTTCAATCTTGTATTTAGCGACGAGGATATTGAGGTGTCGATCAAACGCTGAGCAAAAAATAAGGTAAACTCGCCTCATATCTTCTCCAAATCGGTCAGATGCGTAGAGCGTTCCCTCCAATAACATTGTTGTTATTTCTTACCACGCTAGCTGTTGGCGCCGAGGGTTCGGAACTTAAGACCGCTGAGCTTAAGGGGCAAAGCGTGTTCACGATCATCGAGGCCTACAGATCTGCCGGTTATAAAATCTACTACAGTTCCGGGCTCATACCCCAAGGCCTTACGGTCAACCACAGCATACGTTCAGAAGAGCCTCTTATCCGACTTCGTGAACTACTAGCACCATTGGGACTCTCACTTCGGCCTACTACTGCCGGCGACGCTTACCTCATTGTCAAGGCCAAGCCGAACAAAGCGAATAGTCATCTGATTGTCTGTCTGCGTGATTCCACCCAACGCGTTACGGAAGCACTTGTGACAACAACTTTTGGAAGAGAGCTACTCACAAGTTCCGCCGGAGGTGTGGTGTTGCAGGAGAATGAAAAAATAGCCAGCATCGAGCACCCAAACTTAGGTGCATTGTCTGATCCTCCGCCTCGCTATGACGGTTCCTGCACCCACTTCGTTGATTCGCGTGATGTAATTGAAGAGGTAGTAGTCTCCTCAAGTCGATACCGTCTAAATCGGACGCAAAGCTCACAGTCATTGATCGATTCCGAACAGCTCGCAAACACCGTCGAACTCGGTGGCGACGCTATGCGTATCGTAAACCGCCTGCCCGGCGTTAGTAGCGTTGGAGTGTCCGCCAAACCTCATATTCGAGGCGGGAATCAAGATGAGTTGCTGGTTCTTTTCAACGACATTGAGCTTATCGATCCGTTTCATTTGAAGGATTTCCAAAGTATTTTTTCTGGTTTAAATCCAGCGGTCGTGGATGCCATTGACATATACACCGGCGGTTTTCCCGCACGCTATGGCAACCGGATGAGCGGTGTCATGGATGTCACGTCCACGACAAACACCGCAGGATTTGGCGCAGAAGTAGGTTTGAGTGCCTATGCCACCCATTTAACGGCGAGGGACTCATTCTCTAAAGCTAAGGGAAGTTGGATTGCTGCAGTCAGAAGAGGAAATCTGGACTGGGTAACGAGACGTGTGAACCCTGAGGCAGGGGAGCCTTCATATTACGACGTTTATGGACTGGTCGATTATACCACCGACTCAGGCCGTGAAATTCAGTTTGGATGGTTGACCTACAGCGACGATGTAACCCTCAACAGTTTGGATGAAGGCGAAGGAAGAACTGCTAGATCACTTTATGACAACCATTACTTCTGGGCTCACGTGGGATATCAAATTGGTGCACTAAACTCTCGTACACTGCTTTCATTCGCAACCATCGACAACGAGCGCAGCGGAACCCTCAATGACCCCAATCCTGACGAGGGGGTCGGCTTTCTTGACGATGACCGCCATCACAAGCTGCTCAGGCTTCATCAAAAATTCGATGCCGAACTGACGGCGCAGCAGCAATTGGAAATGGGTATTGGAATTGAGTATCAGGACGCCTCCTACAAATATCGGCTAGATGCAAATTTAGGCGAACTTGCAGGACTTTTGGGAAGAGAGCGCCGCGTTTCACGCAACATCGATGTTTCACCAGAAGGAAGTGCATATCACATTTATGCATCGCATCAATGGATCATGTCCGATAAGTGGATAGTCGAATCAGGCCTGCGATGGGATTATCAAGATTACTACTTCGAATCGGCTGAGCATCAGGTTAGCCCTAGACTCAATGTATTGTACGATCGCGACGACAACACGAAGTGGCGCCTGAGTGCTGGAAAATTCTATCAACCAGAGGCCATACACGAACTTCAGCTTGAAGGAGAATCACTCAGATTCGAGAAGTCGCAATTTTCAGAGCAGATCGTGCTTGGTCTCGAACAGGCGTTCGGAGCATCGTGGGAGCTACGCCTGGAGGCATACTACAAGCGAACAAAGCGCGCCAAGCGTCGTTTTGAAAACCTGTTTAATCCTTACATCCTCATTCCTGAACTTTCTCCGGATCGAATTGAAGTACAAGCAGAAGAAGTGCGTGCGCGGGGTATCGAGTTTAACTTGACCTACGACGGCGACCTGGTTAATGCCTGGATCGGTGGAACGCTTGCCTCTGCCGATGATCGTCTGGAAGATCTAGGGTGGACGGCCAGGGCTTGGGATCAGAGAACGACGCTGAACTCCGGTATCCAATTGACCAGAGATCGTTGGTCTTTCAGCGCGGCGATAACATGGCATTCTGGTTGGAAAACATCAACCGTACCTCAGTCGATCGTTACCGACATCAACAGCCCATTGCCGGTTTCTAGAAACCAAAGAGAGTTACCCAACTATTTTAGTTTTGATCTCCGCTATGCATACCGATGGATCTGGGAGCGGCAAACCCTGGAAGTATTTGCGGAGCTCACCAATGCTACCGATAGAAAAAATATTGGTGCTGTCGAGTCAGAGCTAGAACCACTATCCAACGGCAATTTCCAATTTACCATGGAGGAAGAGAACCTGTTTCCGCGCGTACCTTCGATCGGTTTTGTTTGGCGTTTTAACTGAACGTAGGTAGCCCGTGCGCTATAGAATCACCTGCAAACGACTGATTTTAGACTTTTTAACCTTCTAACAACTAAACCAGCAATTAATGGTGGTAGCTGTACTCGGAGGTTGAAACAAGTGACGGACGAATTGACAAACAAACACTGCCCGAAATGTACCGGGCTGCTTAAGTTTGTAAATTTCAATACAGAACTGCACTTGTATCGATGCAACCAATGCTACGCATTGTGGTGTAAAAAAAGCACACTAGACCTCCTTTTATCGATCTGGATGTCAGATGCTGTCATAGATACTGGCAGCCCGTTCATCGGGAGGCGACTTAACAAGATAGACAGCGCCGTCTTGTGTCCGGAAGGCCACGGATACATGAGTCACAAGATCGACCCACAACAACGCCACATCGGCTATGAACACTGCAATATCTGCGAAGGTATCTACTTGGATGCTGGAGAATTCACAGATCTTAAATACTTAACGATTCTCGACCGTTGCAGAAACGCGGCGTCAACTAAGAAAATTAAAGACGGTTGGAACCTGTTTCGAGCAAACATTGGCGCCGGGAAGTTATCACCGAGCACTCATCTGTTGATCAAATCTCGATGGAGGGAATGATGGGTAGGTGGGAAGCGTTCGAGAAGTGGCAAGCCCAAGATTCTTGGTCCAACTTCATAGTTAGGTATTTCCCACACTCTTTTGGGTTGATGTTTCTCGGCGTTCGTCTGCCCAGTCCTCAATAAACTGGGCGGGCGATCGTCCGCTCAATGATCCGTGCGGACGGA
>JAVKCL010000007.1:0-3384 GCA_040222775.1 Pseudomonadales bacterium | reverse complement strand
TTAGTGTACTCGGGTCTACAAGCAAGTGAACTCTTAATCAGAGAAAAAGCTACATAAAGAGTAAAGGCCACACAAATTGCCAGGCCAACTTTTGAGAGCGGAGCCATATTCCTTAGCCGCCTAACACCATGTTGAGTGGCGCTTGACTGACGGGAAGGCGTGTGGAAACACGCCAAACCGGCTGTCAATGCGGGGACTTCCTACGAAAAAGTGGACACCAGTTGTTAGTTGCATGCGGCTTCGAACTCCGAAGGTGTTAAGTATCCGAGCGATGAATGTAGCCGATCTTTGTTGTAGAAGTCGACATAGGATCTAATTGCGCTGATCAGAGACCTGTCGTCTTCAAACTTGTTTCGATGGTACATCTCAGCCTTCAGTGTCTTATTCCAAGACTCCATCTGTGCATTGTCGTTCATACGCCTGGGTCGGTTCGTGCTGTGTGCGATGTTGTGTTTGATCAGGTGGGTGCTGTGGGGTTCGCCTAGATACTCCACGCCACGATCAGAATGAAAGATGAGTTCTTGTGGGTAGGCCCTTTCTCGTAGCGCTTGTTTCAAAGCTTTCAACGTGACCGCAGCACCTTTGTCTTTGCTCAGGTTCCAGCTCAGGATGCGTCGAGAGAAGCGATCCATCACGATGGCTAAGTAACGCCATTGGTTTTTCACACGCAAGTAAGTGATGTCACCGACCCACACTTGATCGGTTCGATTCAGGGTGAGGTCGAGGACGCGATTCTCTGCTTTGGTGTAATACTTGTGCAGTCCTGGCAGCCGCTTGTGCATCCGATACATGCATGCCTGGATGCCGTTTTCCCGCATTAAACGCTCGACGCGGCGTTGGCCGATGGCATGCCCCGCTTGTTTCAGTGCTGCCAAGATTCTCGGACTGCCATAGGTTTGTCGACTGCGGTCGAACAAGGTAGAGATCCGATCGAGCCAGACGGCATCGTCGCACGTTCTCTTACTCTTGGGTCGATCACGCCAGGCGTAGAAGCCACTGGTGCTGACGTTATGGAGATCGCACATCACTTTCACCGGGAAGACTTTTTGGTGGGCTTCGATGAAGGCGAAGATGTCGCTTTTCGTTCGGAAGTGAACTCGATGGCTTTTTTTAAAACGTCATGCTCGAGCTGCAGGCGCTCGTACTTCTTTTTTAATGCTCTCAGCTCTTTGAGTTCTGCTGCTGTTTCTTTGTCGAGTTCAATCTTCTTCGCCACGATCACGCCTTCTCTGACTTCTTTACGCCAACGAGACAACATGAAGGGATGAATGGCAAGTGAGGCTGCTACATCTTGCACCTCGACATTGGGCAGTTCGCTTAGGCGAACTGCGGTTGCTTTGAATTCATCGGTGTAACGATGAACTGTTCTTGGGCCAGATTTCGGCATGTGAGGACTCCTTTAAACGTTAGTTAAAGGTGTCCACTAAAGCGTAGGAAGTACCACCGTCCACTCCAACTACACGTTAGGCGGGTACTGGGAATGTGAGAAGTACGATTCATGACGATCCCTCATCGACTGCGTTGCTTGCGCTCAAACAGTGGTCATGTAGTGATGCGGAAAGCGTACTAGCTGCAGAATTCAATGTTTCGAAGTTTGGTGCGCCCGAAAACCCGCGTGAAGATTCTTTAAGTGCGGGATACTCAAACGCCTTACCTAAGTAGTAATGGTTTGCCGTTTCAATTTCACTAAGTTGCTCTGGGGTCAGCTCGGCGATCCGTAGAATTCCTTCGGCCTTGGCTGCAGAAAGAACCGACTCAAGATCATGGCCAAACTCGGAACTAGCTAGTTCGATCAGGAATTTTCCTTGGGCCGACAGAAAGGCTTTGAGGCTTAGCTCTATTGAATGACAGATCAGAAACAGTTTTACGATATCAGGTCGTGAATTCACGATTGGCAGCAAGGCTGCTGATCTACGGTACTTATCTGCATATGACCAAAGGCCTATTGGACTAATACGAGATTTGGTTCCGCCAATAGAGAAGTATTCAACTTCCGCGTTTCTACGCGCTAGAGATTTTGGACGCTTGGATTTCAATTATTTAGCCGCCTAACACCATGTTGAGCGGCGGTTGAGGCAGGGTCGGTTTTGCGGCAGCGAAACCGAACCCTGGGTCAACCGTCCACTCCAACTATACGTTAGGCGGGTATTGGATAACCTGGCAGTGCGTATCTCTAGGGGATGAATTGTTCTACGTTTGATTTGAGCCCCTCTGAGTTGATAGATATTGACCGAGATAATATTTGCAAGGACGAGCCGTTGGCGAATGATATCACTAAGGTTGACAGGCCATTATGCTTCAAGGGTAAATGCAGATTTATCTCATTGTCTTGAATGTCCAAGACAAAGCCGTCGGCGATCCGTTGTGCTAGAAGAGTGCCATCGATTAGTTCGAACTGAATCAGTTCGATGACTGTGTTCTGGTAGTAGCACGTTCCCTGAGTAAATCCAGGGTCTTCTTCCGACGCGTGGATACATCCAGACATATGGATGGATAGATTGTCGGAGTCCTCTGAATAGCTTTGAATTTCTGAGTCATGAAATTCCAGGAGATGTTTCATTAGCCGCCTAACACCATGTTGAGTGGCGGTTGAGGCAGGGTCGGTTTTGCGGCAGCGAAACCGAACCCTGGGTCAACCGTCCACTCCAACTATACGTTAGGCGGCGCTGGTAAATTGAGCGATCGATGAGCGTAAAGGTTGTGCTAAGCATACGCACCAGAGTAAACCATGTACGAAACACAAGCGTATAGGATAAAAGGGGCTTGCCCGATCCACCCCCATTTACGATTTGCGAGTAACGAGACACCTGCGAATGAAAGCAAGCCTCCAACACCTGCACCGAAAAGACCAACGGCAAGAACTATTCCGTGCGGATCTGCTTCTGGATCGAATACTGACTGAAGCATAACGGTTGAAGTGGCCGTCACTAATAGTAACCCCAACACTATCTCGACAACACCAAACGCTCGGTACATGTTTCTTAGCCGCCTAACACCGTGTTGAGCGGCGCGCTGGAGCTGTTGCTGAAACGCAGCCTGCCTTAACGCGTCCGCTCCAACTACACGTTAGGCGGGTACAGTGAGTGCCTAGCCGTGTTGGTGTTTCCTGGTGGGTATTCATGATCTTTGAAGATACCCCTGAATAGAATGAATGCCAAACTCGACGCCGTAACAACGCTCTATTTCGAGAAACGTTTGCTTCGCTTGCGATACTCGATGACCAGCAAGACGACCAGCGCAGTCGAGCAAATGATCAGGAGCCAATTGCCGACTTTGGCTAGATCGACGTGGAATGCAAAGCCAGCAAGTAGAGCGATTCCGAAAAACGCTGCTGAACAGATAGAAAGCATGCCGAATTGCATGATTTTCCCTAGCCGCCTAACA
>JAVKCL010000006.1:0-207967 GCA_040222775.1 Pseudomonadales bacterium | reverse complement strand
GGTTGAACGCCACGACGGTGGCATTTCACTTTCACCTGGGGTGCATCGTGGGTATGGCCCGACTTACATTGGTGCGGAAGACGATCCGGACAGAGAAGTTTTTCCCAGCTACATCATGCATTTTCTGACGCCCGAAACCATGACCACGTCGCACTACTACTGGTCCATTACCAACGGACTACTTACGGAGAGCGATCAATTCTGGGAAATGTCCCAGGCGTTTGCGTCCAATGGATTCGCCGAAGATAAATGGGCATCTGAAGAAATGCAGCGACTGCTGGACAATGACCATATCGAGTATCAGGAAATGAACATCGCGGGTGACCAGGCAGGCATGCTGTTTCGCGGTGTCATGTTGGATTGGGTGCTTGAAGAATACGTGAACTAAACAGGAGCTATTGTGAACGACATAAAAGAAGTGATTCGCGACACGCAGGCATACATCAATTTACCGTTGCTGTATGAGCATTGGTATGTGGCAGGACTCACAGAAGAATTCGGTAGAGATCCTATCGGGCGAACGTTGCTGGAAAAATCCATAGTTTTCTATCGCACCGAAGCGGGCGAACTGGTTGCGCTGCAGAACCGCTGCCTGCACCGGTCGTTTCCGCTCTCCGAAAGCAAATTGAAGGGCGATAACATAGTCTGTGGTTATCACGGGATTGAGTATTCTCCAGCAGGAGAGATTCAGGACGTGCCATGTCAGGCGAAATGCCCCAGCGGTAAGTTGAGAAAGTACCCGACCAGTGAAATTGGCCCGTTTGTATTCATCTGGATGGGTGATCCGGAAAACGCAGATGAAAGCAGGCTACCCGAGATGCCCTATCTGGAAAATTCTGACTACCTTTCAGTGTACGAAGCAAAGCACATAGAAGGTAGCTACCTTTTGATGCAAGACAACCTGAACGACCTAACACATTTTATCTTCATTCACGCCGACTCCTTTGGTGCCGCCCCAAATTCCATCGACCATACTTTTTTGGATCATCCGGTCGAGTATCAGGAGCGCAACGGAATAACAGGTTGTTACCGGATCATCGATGATACGGAGCTGGTCCAACTGGACTTGTCGCCTGAACAACAAGCAGAGGTAGGGGAACGCAAGTTGCGTAATTGGAATGGCGGGATAAGTCATGGCCCGGGCATATGGCTGGGTGAGAATTTCGTTCATGTGGAAGAACCAGCACCGGGATTCACGGATTGCTATAAAACTTACATAAATCACTTCGTGACACCGGAAAAGCACAACACCTGTCACTACTGGTACTCACTCACCAATGAGTATGCAAGTCCAAACCCGGAAGTTGAGGTAATCATGAAGCAATTCCTGGGCGTTGCCTTCGGAGAGGATGTGATTGCCGTGAAGCACATGCAGAACGTACTTGAAGATGACACCACGGACTACAAAGAAATAAACATCAATGGTGACAAGTCAGCGGTGCTATTTCGTCGTAAAACGTTGGAATGGGTGCTGGAGGAGTATCCGGATCTGGCGAACTCTTAGTCGAGGCCTGTTGCTTATTGGTGTTGAGTAATCGACCGCTCGAAAGGATCCCTGGGCGCTACTTAGGGCTCTAAGATCTCTTCGAGGGCGTACAAGGTTTTCTGCGGGATTTGCTCAAGCGAATAGTACTTCTGCACCAACTCAATTGCAGTTTGGTAGCTCGAAATGTTCAAGTACCGGAGCAGAAATCTGATGTCTTCTTCATCGTGAAACTCCTGGCCCAGGCGCATTGCCAGACATTTCATCGCCAACAGATATTCGGGCTTTGCTACAAAAACCTTCAGGTTGGAGTGATCCAGGTAGGGTTCGTAGTCGCCCTTGGTACTTAGGAAACCTTTAACCGCATCATTGAGCCAGTCGGTAGGGTAATTCTCTCGTTCAGCGATACGCTGGGCAGCATCTCGAATCTCTTTAGTGGGTTCAAAATAGGCGTCGAGATCTTTGGTTGATGCGCGTGTTTTGTAGGCGAGGCACATAACAGCCCCGCCAACCAGATAGATTTCTCCGGTTGTGCCTTGTTTGCCCAGTTCTTCGTTTAACGACTTCAACAGGTGTTCGATGTCTGTCTGATCGAAAGCCATTACACCCTTGCGCCTAGCGTACTGTCGACGAACAGGTTCCTGCGTCTAAATGCTGGGGGTGATGCGGTCAACAGGTAGACTTTTAACGAGCGGAGTCTGGTTGCGAACCAGGGGTCAGTCAGTGGTGCGATGCTGCTTAACCATGAGGGTGGTGCGATGTTGCGGTTTGTACACGCCGTTTCAATCATTGCGGCAACATAGTTGGATTCCAATGGCTCGAGTGCCGAGCAATCAAGCAACTCAAATGCTTGGCCAAGCTGATTGGAGTCCTCGGAAACAAAATAATCGTGCAACTCCGCCAATGTATATCGGCGTGTTTTTGGGTTGCTAGCCAGGACGTCGACCATCGATTGCAGTTCGTCTGCGCAATCGGGGAGTAGCCTGCTAAGCACCCACTGAGAGACGTCCTCGCCGGTCCGATACGCTTTTTCTTTAATGCGTTGCTTTTGCTCGGGAGTGACGCGAATTTGTAGCTGTGCTGACTTAGCCATTGCGGCACTTTAACTTAGCTATTTATAATGTCAATACATTGTATTGACAATGGCTTACGTACATAGGTTGTTTTGACATCGGCGTAACATGCGTAACGGGTGTCTCTTTTCAGCTCCTTCAGAAGCGTGTATTGGGGTCGTCAGGTGCGAACGCGAACGACGACCTTGCCCTCGACACCGCCGGTCGCAATGCACTCGATCGCTGCACGCGCGTCCTCGAAGTCGTAAACCTGCGCGTGGGTCAGGTCGAGTTGCCCCTTGCTCCAGTGTGCGACCAGGTCGTCGTGTGCGGCCCGGACCTGTTCATGGGTAAAGCCGACCGGCATCGCTCCGATGAGTGAAATGTTGGTCATCAGGGTCTCGGCGAGTGCGATGCGCGCCCACTCACCGCTCGCGTAGCCGATAATCACGAAACGTCCTTCGAACGCCGTGGCCTTGAAAGCCGCCCGTGCCGGTTTGCCGCCAACAGGGTCGAAGACCACTGTGGCGCCACGACCATTTGTGAGTTCGCGCACGGTTGTAGTGATGTCCTGGGTTTTGCGGTCGATGACCGCATCGGCGCCGATGCGCTCACAAAATGCCGCCTTCTGTGGCCCGCCAGCGATCGCGATCACTCGCGCGCCTTTAGCCTTCGCGAGTTG
This sequence comes from Pseudomonadales bacterium, assembly GCA_040222775.1. Classification (GTDB taxonomy): domain Bacteria; phylum Pseudomonadota; class Gammaproteobacteria; order Pseudomonadales; family Azotimanducaceae; genus UBA4421. Next base: position 204,750 of record JAVKCL010000006.1, on the reverse strand, counting down.
AACGGCGGCAGCTCCCGAGCTGCCTGATGCACCCAGAACTAATACGGTGTCGTCACTGGTGATCGACGCACGCCGGACGAGTCCTACCCACGCCGTCTGGTAGGGGATGTAAAATCCGGCAGCTTCGACACCACTCATCCCGTCCGGGATCGGATGTACGGCCTCGGCACGCATCACTGACAGACCTGCCAGTCCACCTTGCTGCGCCTGAAACTCGGTTGAACCGAGCACACGTGTGCCTATCATCGCCGGGTCGACACCATCGCCGACGGCGACGATCTCGCCAGCAGCTTCTTGCGAAGGTACGAATGGCAGCGGTGGCGTGAGCGGGTAGTTGTCGTTTGCCATTAAAACGTCGGGCAAGCCTAATCCGGCAGCCTCAACGGCCACCAGTACACGGCCGGGGCCCGCTTCGGCGTCGGGCGCACTGGTGTCGAGCCGCCAGGTCTTGATCGGGTCCCCAAATGATTCAACAATCCATCTACGCACTAGTTACTCCTTGCAGGCTTCAGGGGTGAACAGGGTAGATTGATGAACGCCAATTACCTGTCCACCTGAAACATTATCTTCACCACACCGTCATCGCGCGAATCAAACAACCGGTAACCCTCTGAGCCATCTGTAAGGTTCATGTGATGAGAGAAGAGCCCCTCTGCTTTTAGTCGTCCGTGCTGGAGCAGTGGAATCAGGCCTTCCCAGAGCCGTGGTACCGGCGCGACGCCAGCCCGGATGGTTAATCCCTTGTACAGAATGCGATTCAAAGGCAGAGAGGTATCACCTTGCGGTAAGCCGATGAGCGACACCGTACCCGAGTTCCGCACCAGCTTGAGCGTGGAGTCCACGGCAGGCTTGGCGCCGGACGCTTCGAATACGCTACTCACGCCACCCTGGGTTTCCTCGCGGATCAGGCCGAGAGCTTCATTCCCAGGTTCCAAGGCGGTGGCACCGAGCTTGCCCGCGTGTTCTCGGCGCGCTTTAACAGGGTCGATTGCATAGACCTTCGACGCACCCTTGAGCAGAGCAATCTCGACGCCGATCAGTCCAATCGGTCCAAGTCCTACCACGGCAACCGTTGCACCTTGGGAAATGTCAGCGTTGTTGATGCCAAACGATGCGGTCGCCATGGCGTCAGTCATGAGCACGGCTTGTTCATCGTTAACACCATCCGGGATTGCCAGCAGGGTCTGGTCGGCATTTGGTACATTCACGAATTCTGCCTGACCACCGTTCAAGCGGTTGCTCAGACCAAACGCGATGCCGTGCTTACAGGCGCGGTCATTGCCGGTGAGGCAAGCACCGCACTCACCACAGCCAGCGCCACCTGAAGATAAAACTCTGTCGCCGACCCGAACTGTGTGTACGTCTGGACCGATCTCGACAACCTCGCCGATGAACTCGTGGCCGACGCAAAACTTCTCGATCTGGCCCTGGTAATCAGTCTTGCCTATCTGGTCCCCGTGGTAGATGTGAAGGTCCGATCCACAGATGCTGCAGTACTTGACCTTGAGTACCGCGCTGTTGGGGGTTTTGAGAATCGGGTCGGGGTAGTCCTCATAGCGGACATCGCGCGGTCCGTTAAATACTAGTGCCTTCAAGGACAGGTCTCCGGTGGTGTGTTGTCGAGCGATCCATCTATCTTTGTACCAAACTATCGAGATTTGTTGACTGCTGCTAGCGAAACTGCACAGACAAGCCCGCTCAGTACCAACACATCGATCCTTATGCGTTTTAGTTGCACCTTCCCGTTCTTGGTATTCTACCTGGTGTCACGAACAAGGAAACAATCATGAGCGAAGCCTTCAAAGTAGGAGACCGGTTCTTCAGCGCCATCGAAGCGGGAGATATGCAAACACTGCGTGATATTTACCACCCGGATGTGGTGGTCTGGCACAACACTGATGGCTTGGAAAAGCGGGAACAGGGGCAGAGTCGTGAAGACAATGTGGCACTGTTAACCATGTTGACCGCGCGAATCAGCGACTGGAAATACGATATCTGGTATCGCGAAGTCACCGAATCCGGCCTGGTACAACAGCATACCCTTCGCGGCAAACTGCCCAATGGAGAATTGTTCGCCATCCCCGTGTGCATCGTGCTGCAGATTGAAGATGGCCGCATCACACGCCTGGACGAATACATGGATTCGGTTCACACCCAGCCCATGGTCCAGGCACTAGCCGGAGCGACTAAGGGTTAGCCGGGCCGCTGTTTCCTGTCCAGGCTCCAGATGCCACTGCCGTTTGCAGCAATATAGAGGAAGACGAAACAATACAGCACTGCCAGTTCACCACCATTCTGGATCGGGAACAGCGCGTTCATGCCGTGTGCCAACCAATACGCTACGGCCATGGTGCCGCTGCAGATAAATGCCGCCCAGCGGGTAAACAAGCCGATCATCACCAGCACACCGCCGATCAGCTCTATGCCGCCAGCGGCAAAAGTGATGACGGCAGGCATACCCGCCATGGCATCCACTGGGAATGAAAACAACTTCTGAGTGCCGTGCCAGATAAACAGAAATCCGGTTGCGATCCGCATCAGCGCGTAGGCCTGGCTTGTGTAGCCAGTCATAAATTGAGCCACAAACTATCTCCTTTTGGTGTTGGCATTCTATCAGGTGCGCGGTAGATGTCTGGTTAGCTTCATGCGGCCGCACTCGGACGTTCACCAACCCGTCGATAGAAATCGTCAATCCAGCCAGCCTCTCGAGGATAAGACAAGCCAAGCATTTCGAAAAAATCCAGGAATACCCAAAGATGGATATCCGCCAGGGTAAACCGGTCGCCACAGACAAATTCTCGCCCCGCCATTTCGCTATCCAACCACAGCAGGCGGTCGCGCGCGATCTCCGCACAGGTTGCGCCGACAGCTTCGGGTAACAGCAGCTTAGTATGCAACGCATAGTGCTCCCTGATCGGACCCGGTCGAACGACACAGGCTTCCGTCATGCGCTCCACGTATTTCAGGTCGATCCAGCGTGTCCACATACGGGTTTCAGCGCGCTCTTCAGGGTTGCTGCCGATCAGTGCCGGTGTCGGATTGAGCTCTTCAAGGTATTCGCAGATTGGCAGGATCTCGCGAATCACCTGGCCGCCGTCCAACTTAAGCGCTGGCACCTGGCCGGTTCTGTTTATCTCGGTGATGTAGGGTTCGCGCCAGTTTTCTCCGCCTGGCACATCGACCATCACGCTGGGGAGCGAGATGGATTTTTCTGCCGCGAACATGCGGACGACTTTTGGATTAGGCGCGTTCGTGTAATCGTAGAACTGCATAATTAAAGATTCTCAGAATTATCGTTTGTCATCGTCCTTTCCACGCTGGAGGACGCTTCTCAGCAAAGGCTTTTGGGCCTTCAATGGCGTCTTCAGACCTTCGCCACTTGTGGAACGCCGGGTAGTTTTCTTGTGCGGTCATGGCCGTCTTAAGATCCGGCTCATCCAGCCCCTTCATAATGGCTTCTTTTGAAGCGGCGATGGCTGGTGGCGCGCACCTGAGGATGCGTTCACAGTAATCGTTTACCGCGCTATCGAGTTCCGTGGGCGTAACCACCTGGTTCACAAAGCCGAGGCGGTAGCCCTCATCGGCAGAAACACGATCCGCTGTCAGCACCATGCCCATTGCTTGCTTAAGGCCAATTTGCCGTGCCAGCCTGTGTACGCCGCCGCCCAGGGCGACTGCCCCAACCAGGGGCTCCGGCAATCCGAACCACGACCTGTCGGTCGCGATGATCATGTCGCAGGCCAGCGCGACTTCAAAGCCGCCACCGAGAGCAAAACCGTCTACAGCTGCGATGAGTGGTTTGTTGAGATCAAACCTTTCGATCAGGCCGGCATAGCCACTTTTGGGATACCTGGAAAAGCCGCCTGAGGCAATGCTTTTCAGATCACTGCCTGCGCAAAATGCACGCTCGCCGGCCCCGCTGATGACACAGATGTACTGATCATCGTTATTGGCAAACTCGTCAAATGCATGCTGTAGCTCGTTATGCATCGCTGTTGTGATTGCATTCATCGCCTCCGGACGATTCAGCACAACCTGCAACACGCGACCCGCTTGCCTTACTTCAATTGTTTCGTAGTTCATGGTCGCCTTCCCAATGACTAACTAGCTTGTTTTGGTTAGACCTTATGTTTTTAGCGCTTGGGTATGTCGTAGTACTTATCAAACTCAGCTGGGTCGTGGTTTCGCAGTTCCATTTTGGCAATGCCAGGCAGATGCACTTCACTTGGCCCATCGGCAATACTCAGGTGCATGCCTAAGCCATATAGTTCAGCCAACGGGGTCTGGTCGGATACGCCCATCGCGCCATGGACACGCAGGGCGCGCTCGGAGACATTCTGCAGGAGCTCTGTGCCGACGATCTTGAGCATCGCAATTTCTTTGCGCGCGCCTTTAGGCCCTTTCTCATCCAGCATTCTGGCCGTGTGCATACACAGCAGGCGCGCCTGGTCGATCTCTATTCTCGAGCGACCAATGTCGTTGGCGACGCTGCCATGCTCATACAGATGCTTACCGAAGGCGACGCGATCTTTGGCGCGAGACATCATCAGACCCAAGGCAACCTCTGCCATACCTACACAACGCATGCCGTAGTGAATGCGCCCGGGCCCCATTCTTTTCTGCATGATGGCAAAGCCTTCGCCGGGTTCTCCCAGCATGTTTTCGGCAGGTACGCGAACGTTGTCCAGCAGGATCTCCGGGTGACCACCTACGTGGTAGGCGTTCATGACCGTTGTGTCCTTAAGAATATGCACCCCAGGTGTATCCAGTGGAATGATAATAACGCCATGTTGTTTGTGGCGATTACTGTTTTCCGGGTTGGTCTTGCCCATCAGAATCATGAACTTGCATCGAGGGTGCATTGACCAGGAAATAAACCACTTACGGCCATTGATGACGTAGTCTTCGCCATCGCGGGTGATGGTGGTTTCATAGTTGGTGGCGTCTGATGAGGCGACCTGCGGCTCTGTGGCGGCAAAGCACGATTGCCATTCACCTTCTAATAGAGGGCGCAGCCACTTCTGGCGCTGCTCTTCGTTGGCAGCAGCGCCGAGCAATTCCATGTTGCCAGTGACTGGTGCGTTGCAGTTGAACACTTCGGGTGCCCAGGGGAGTTTGGCCATCTCTTCGAATATGGGTGCGTATTCAAAGTTGCTTAAGCCCGTGCCCGGCTCATCGTCGCGCAGGTGTGGGAAAAACAGGTTCCACAAGCCCAGTTCCTTGGCCTGCCATTTCAGGTCATCGATGAAGGCCAATGCATCTGGGTCGTTGCGGCGCTCACTGTTGGCAATTTCGTGGTAGTGCTTGTTCATGGGGTAGACGTGCTTGTCCATGAAATCGACTACCTGGTCTTTGATTTGTAACGATCTTTCGCTGGGTGTGAATTGCATGATGTCTCTCTCTTTTTTTCTAGCAGATCTTATAACATGTCGAATGCGGCTCTGCTCCGACTCAGACCAGCCAGTGCGGCATGCACGTAGAAGGCCTGACCGACGTCGGTGGCGGTTAAAGCGTTTAATAAGTAATCTGCAACTAGTTAAATAGACGCTGAAGTCAGGTTAAGTTGAGGAATTTAAAGTGAAAACTCGCGCTGCCGTTGCATTTGAAGCGGGCAAACCGCTGGAAGTGGTTGAAGTTGATCTCGAAGGACCCCGCGCCGGTGAGGTGCTGGTGGAGGTGAAGGCCACCGGCATCTGTCACACCGATGCCTTTACCCTGTCAGGGGATGATCCCGAAGGGGCGTTTCCTGCCATCCTCGGTCACGAAGGCGCGGGTGTGGTGGTTGAGGTCGGTGCTGGCGTGACGGGTTTGAAGCCCGGCGATCACGTCATTCCGCTCTACACACCAGAGTGTCGCCAGTGTGAATATTGCTTGAATCCAAAAACCAACCTGTGCCAGTCGGTGCGCGAAACCCAGGGTCAGGGCATGATGCCGGATGGCACCAGTCGTTTCTCTCTGGATGGTAAGCCGATCCTGCATTACATGGGCTGCTCCACGTTTTCAAACTACACCGTGCTGCCTGAAATTGCCCTGGCCAAAGTGCGCGAGGACGCCCCCTTCGACAAGATCTGCTACATCGGTTGTGGGGTCACCACGGGTATCGGTGCGGTTGCCTTCACCATGAAAGTGGAGCCGGGGTCGACCGTTGCGGTTTGGGGCCTGGGCGGGATCGGGCTGAATGTGATTCAGGGGGCAAAGATGGTCGGTGCCTCGCGCATCATCGGCGTAGACATCAACCCCGATAAGGTTTCGTTGGCGAAAAAGTTCGGCATGACCGACTTTGTGAACCCGAAAGAGGTGGACGATGTGGTCGGGCACCTGGTGGAGATCACCGGTGGCGGACTGGACTACACCTTCGAATGCATCGGTAACGTCAACACCATGCGCCAGGCGCTGGAAGCCTGCCACAAAGGCTGGGGCGAGAGCTGCATCATCGGTGTGGCCGGCGCGGGCCAGGAAATCTCCACGCGGCCGTTCCAGCTGGTCACCGGCCGCACCTGGAAAGGCACGGCCTTTGGTGGTGCGCGTGGTCGCACCGACGTGCCGAAGATCGTCGACTGGTACATGGATGGACGGATCAACATCGATGATCTGATCACCCACACCATGCCGCTGGATGACATCAACAAGGCCTTCGATCTGATGCATGCCGGCGAAAGCATCCGTTCAGTCGTGCTGTACTGAGGAAAGCGCGATGGAACAGATTGGAGAGAATAAATGTTTTGGCGGGCGCCAGTTGCGCTACCAGCATGCTGCCGAGGTGCTGGGCTGTGAGATGAACTTCTCCCTCTTTCTGCCACCGCAGGCGGAAGACGGTCCTGTGCCGGTGCTCTATTGGTTGTCGGGTCTCACCTGCACGGACGAAAACTTTGTCACCAAGGCTGGCGCGCAACGCTATGCCGCCGAACATGGCATCGCGGTGGTCGCGCCCGATACCAGTCCACGCGGCGAAGGCGTGCCGGACGACCCGGACGGCGCCTGGGACTTTGGTCTGGGTGCAGGCTTTTACGTCAATGCAACCGAGGAACCCTGGGCGGCCAACTACCACATGTATGACTACGTGGTGCGTGAATTGCCTGAACTGGTAGCCGCGAACTTTCCAGTCAATCACGAGCGGGCAGCAATTTCTGGCCATTCCATGGGTGGGCACGGCGCGCTCACCATCGCGCTGCGTAACCCTGCGCAATTCAAATCCGTCTCTGCATTTGCGCCGATCTGTTCACCACTCAATTGCCCCTGGGGTGAAAAAGCGCTGGGCAATTATCTTGGTGCAGATCGTTCTGCCTGGCAGGTCTATGACAGTTGTGTGCTTATGGCGGAAGCTACTGATCAATTGCCCATGCTGGTGGATCAGGGCAGCGCAGACGACTTTTTAGCCGAACAGCTCAAGCCGCATCTGTTGCAGGAAGCGGCCGACAAAGCCGACTATCCACTGCAATTGCGCATGCAGTCCGGCTACGATCACGGCTATTTCTTCATCGCCAGCTTCATCGGCGAGCACATCGCCTTTCACGCCAGCCACCTGTGATGCAGAGTCTGCTTCGGCGCTAGCAGAACGAAGCAGGCGATTGGGAACTCTTGAACGCCTGCTATGAATCGCGTAATGTAATGTCATCCATTAAATAGTAAAACGCATGAAATTGGCAAAAATTCTGGCTTTCTCCCTGGGTGGCATTGCGGCGTTGTATGTCCTGTTTGTTGTTTTCTTCGAAGCGGTCTATCTCGGTTACTTACAGCCGAGCTTCGAAGAAGCAGGCATTCCCATGCTGGTCATTAAAACGACAGACTCATCCGGCGAGGTCAGCGAACGAATGCTGGCGCGTTTGACGGTCGATGAAAAGATCTATGTGTCTGCTCATCATTGGCCGCGCGGATGGTACAAGCAGGCACTGGAGAATCCGCAGATACGGGTCGAAATCGATGGGGTGACTGAGGATTATCGTGCAGTTCCTGTTGAGGGAGAGGAATTCGCGCGGGTGGATCAAGCAATTCCGCTCGGTTTCAGGGTCCGGTTTCTGATGGGCTTTCCGCCAGAAAGAGACATATTGCGTCTCGATCCGGTCTAAGTATTTTCAGTCATGGTGCGTTTGAGGGACTTACCCGATTACGAGCGCGACCACCTGCTGTCGAAAAACATGCCGCCGTTGGGTCCTCCGGTGTGGACGATACCGGCCAAACCGGTGAGTCAGATGCGGCTTGCGCTGGTGACCACTGCGGGTCTGCACTACCGGGATGATCCGGCATTCGATTTGGCTGACGCAACTTTCCGGCCCATTGACGGTGCAGCAGACCCGGATGATCTGGTCATGTCGCACAGTTCGGTCAACTTCGACAAAACCGGTTTCGCCGAAGACGTCAATATCGTCTTTCCCCTGGGCCGCTTCAGGGAACTGCTAGCAGACGATGTGGTTGGCGGCCTCGCTGACGTCCATTACAGTTTCATGGGTGCGGGGCTTCCCCCGCGGGCATATGAAGGTGGCGCTGCTCAGGTGGCTGGGCTGTTGAAACAGGACAATGTTGATGCGGTGTTCTTAACACCCGTATGACCCAATTGCACGCGTGCGGTCAGCGCGCTCAGTTATTACCTGGAGAGGGAGGGGCTTCTCACGACCGGTATTAGCCTGGTGCGGGAAAATACAGCCAGCATGCAGCCACCCCGCGCGCTGTGGGTACCGTTCCCCTTGGGACGCCCGCTAGGCAAACCCGGAGACGCTGCCTTTCAGCTTGATGTCATCCGGGCTGCACTCGACCTGCTGGATCGCAGCGAGGGCCCAGTGCTCGAAGACTATCCGTTTGATGCGCCAGCTGTTGCCGAAGAGAGCGCGGCAGCCTGTCCGGTCTCGTTTGCCCGGGATGAGAGTGACGATGGTTCATGGAAGACGCGTCTCAGTCGCGAGATCAGTCACCTCAGGCCCTGGTATGAGCTGTCCCGTCGCCGCCGCGGCGGCCGCACGCTGGTCGGTGTCGCGGATCAGAGCCCCGAGCAGAACCTGCAGATACTGGCTGACCACCTCGATGGAGGCCAGATCACGGACGACATCACCTGGTTAAAACGCGCGGTGGAAGACATCAAGGCCTTCTACCTGGAAGCCATGACCGCGCAACCCGGGGAGTACGACAGTCAGGCGTTGCAGCAGCAGTTCTGGCGGGATACCAGCTTCGGGGCAGCGGTCCTGGCGTTCTACCATCAGTTTCAGAATTCCGGCGATAATCAACTGCAGCTTGTTGCCAGAATACTTGCGCCGCGCGAGGCGGTTGGTGCGGCTACAGGTCCAGAAATCGCAGCCACCGATCCAGATGCAGCCACAGGTCCAGAAGGAGGGCAAAGCCAATGATAGGGGTACAACCGTTGCAAGGTGGGTTCGTGGCAGAGATTACGGGTGTGGAGGTTGCTCAGCTCTCTGACCAGACCTTCGAGCAGATTTATGCGGCATGGCTCGACTATGGTGTGCTGCGCTTGCGCGACCAGCGCATTGACGAAGCACAGCTGCAGACGTTCAGTGCCAGGTTTGGTCCGCTGGAAGAAGTGCCGACGGGCCGCATGTCGGAAGCCGACAAAGCTCGATTAAAAAACCGCTACGTCACCCAGCTGTCAAACATCCTGGTCGACGGCAAACCCATCGGCGGGCTCGGCAATGCTGAGGCAAGCTGGCATTCGGACATGACCTATGTAGAGACCCCACCGCCGGCCAGTGTGCTGTTGGGTGTGGAAATACCACGCGCGGGCGGCGATACCTACTTTGCAGACCAATACGCAGCCTATGATGCGCTGCCCGAAGGGCTGCGGACCCGCATATCAGAGCTGACGATCAAGCACGATGCCGCGCATACCAGCATCGGCAAGCTGCGGCCTGGCTTCGAGCCCTTTGATGATCCGCGGGCTGCACCGGGTGCGGCGCATCCGATCATTCGTACGCACGAAGAAACCGGTCGCAAAGCCCTGTACCTCGGCCGTCGCGAATGGGCATACGTTCCTGGTCTGTCACTGAAGGACAGTGAAGATCTGCTGGATGAGCTCTGGTCCTATGCGGCACTGCCTGAAAACGTCTGGAGACAGCAATGGCAACCCTACGACCTGATCATCTGGGACAACCGTCGTGTCCTGCACCGCCGGGACGATTTTGACGCTCAATCCCGGCGTTTGATGAAACGGTGCCAGGTGCTGGCCAGAGCATGATCTCACCACGCTGGCGCCGCCGCCTGTACGTGTTGTTGTTTGTGAGCGTTGCCTTTCTGCTGGGTTCCTTTGCCCAGCAACAACTCGGGGTATCTTTTACGGTTGAAGGCTTGCAGGACTTTCGGCAGTGGGTCGAGCATCTGGGCTGGTGGGGACCGGCGGTTTTCATCCTGCTGGTCATTTTCCGGCTGTTCATCGGTCTGTCATCCCATCTGGTGTTGATCCTGGGCGGACTCGCTTTCGGCGTGACGGGCGGTATTCTTTGGGGTTGTATTGGCCTGGTGGTATCAGCGTTGGTGCTGTTTTACCTCGCGCGCCTGCTGGGTGCCGACTGGGTGAGGCGCCGCTTCGGTGACCAGTACAGCAGGATGTTGGAGCGCATACAGCGGGTCGGCGCTGTCGCGATCTTCACCATTACCGCGCATCCGGTCGGGTTGCTGACGCCTGCGCATCTGGCCGCCGGGCTGGTGGGTCTGCACGCGGGGCAGTTCGCGTTTGCTGTAACACTGGCGGCCCCCATACGCACAGCGCCTTATGCCTTGCTCGGCACCGCTGTGTTGGATCTAACGGCTGCTCAATCGCTGGTGATTGCTGCCGCGACGCTGGTGGTGTTTGGTCTCCCCTTGCTGAGCCCCAAGGTCCGGGAGTGGATGTGGGGAGGAGAGCAAGGCGCTGGCGAATCGGCAACAGGAATCGAGTTAAACAATCGTCGAGATTGATTTGACCAGCGGTTTCAGCTGGCAGCGCGCTAATTGCGAATTTTCCGATAAATCCAGGTTAACCAACCAATGAAGGCAATCGCGAATCCCGCGTAGAACAGGCCGAACTTAAGGGGTGTCAGCACGGCTTTAGCCGCCAGCCAATCAACCACATCAGTCAACGCCAGAACCTGAACCAGGCCCTCAAGGCAATCCACCGGAATCACGATCAGACCTGGCAGTGCCAGGTAAAATCGGGATGGAAAGAAGCAACGTGCGCTGGCGGCAAAAAAAGTCCCGTAGGCCAGTGGGTAAGCAACATCGACCGTGGCCGTGATCCACGCATGAGCGCTGCGTTGATCGGCAGTAAGCCCAGCGATGTATTGACGCGTCGCCTCTGGATCGCTTAAGGCGTCAACGAAGGAGAGCGAATAGAGCTGTGCCAGGTAGGGAAACAACAAGGTGATGAGCAGGGTCGCGGCAAACAACAGCCAGAGACCCTTTGTGTTTGCCATGGCATCAAGTTGCTTCATACCTTCTCCTTTTCTGTGAGAGCCCTTCCTGGCAGAGACCTTACTCGAACTGCTCAATCTCCTCTTGGTATTCCTGGAACAGTTCATAGTTGTGCGCGGTGGTGTCGTTCAGGTCCTGCTGAATGCGTGCCGTCTCCAACTGGCCTTTCACCCATTGATGTTCAGCCCAGTTACCGCCACCGGTTTTGACCACTTCCATCTCTGCGGTAGACAGCCGCATGACGCCTCCGATACCGCTGAACACATCGGATATAGAAGCTTCCTCTTCCTGCACCTCTTTCATTTTTTTGTCCATCCGTTCGCGCAGCTGGCGGGTCTTGCCGATGACGTCTACGTAACGCGCTACCTGCGCTTCAGTCAGCTTGCCGTCTGCGGGCGGTGTATAGGTATCCGCAGCGGCCGCTTCCGCAATATCGGCCTGACGCGCAACCCCGCCTAACAAGCCGCCCTGTTGACCAAATTCGGTCGTCTCAGACTCGGTCTCGAGCTCGAAACGCTCAGCCATTGATGGGGCATACAACTGGCCCATGGTCAGACTGACGACGATGTTTACCACCAGTGCAGCGAGTATGGACACCACGAAGTGTTTGACCCGCGTGTCGTCAGGTATCGTCAGAAACTGCGGCAGAAAGCGGTAGGCCAGTATCAGGCTGTAGATCCCGGCCGCCAGGCTGAGCAGCCCGCCGATCCAGGCGATGGGACTGATGGCTGTACCCAGGGCTGACGGAATAATCGCCAGCGCGACCACAGCGTAGGCACGGTCGAAACCCGACTCACCATCGAACAGGCCGGCAAAGTAGTCGAAGATAAAGGCGATGACAAAGGTCCACGCCAATCCCCAGACCAGCGAAAACAGGATGAAGGGTATCGAACCGAACATAAAGCCCGTGCTGGTAAAAAAGCCCAGTACAGAAGCCACCAGGAACGAACCGACGTACAGCGGCAAGGTGATCTGCAGAAATGAGGTTTGCCAGGTCGGATCTGCCTGGCGATAACTCGCTGCGGTGCCATCAGCGTCTTTGAATAGTTCGGTTACCCAACGTAGGGTTGCCTGTAAATCAAACATCTGTCCCCCCTGGAACTAATCGCGTGGCCAGATGATAACAAGGAACCCACGGCAGTTAATCCTCGAGTATCAGTGAATAGCTCGTACTGCATCTTGCCAAGCAGGGCGCCGTGCTCGTGCGAGACCCGCGTGAGTTCTCCGCATTAGTCAATTAAAATCCCCATCTGGTGCGGAGATTAGGGTGGGTATTCTCCGCATAGGCGTACCCAGCCCGGTACGGGAGCCCAGCATTGACCGCCTGCACTGCGCGGGGGTTTAATGAAAGAGCGACACTTCACTTCGTTGGAGTAGCCCGAGCGGATTCTCAATTGAAGCCAATGAACTCGACAGGAGACTTTCTTGCACAAACTCACCGCCATGACCTTAGGTCTAATCATCGCGAGCTTGACCACGCCGGCCCTGGCAACTAACGATGTGATCAACGCAGACAGCTTTACCTGTATTCGCGACATGACGCCCGTTCGTGGTTTTTTTGTCGACAATCTGTCTGGCGACATAGCGGCTACTGTGGCCGCTGCAGAACAGGAAGAGGACATCACTTATCCGGCTGGCTCTGTCGTCCAATTGGTACCAACTGAGGCTATGGTCAAGCGCGAAGCAGGTTTCAACCCCGCCACCCAGGACTGGGAGTTTTTCGAACTCAACGTTTCTGCTGCCGGGACAGAAATAGGTAAGCGCGGCTTCGCCGACGTAGTTAATCGCTTCGGGGGTAATTGCTTCGCGTGTCACATTCAGGCGCGCCCGGAATTTGATCTGATCTGCGAGACGGGACATGGCTGCGATCCTATTCCGATCACTAAATTGATGATCAGTGCGATCCAGAAGACCGACCCACGCTGCGCGCCGGTGGAGCTCAGCGAAGATGAAGCCAATGCGCTCAAAGCGCTGGCAGCAGGTGGTGGATAAATTATGACAGCCACCACCACATCCGAAGAAGCTGAAGCGCAAGGTAAAATCACCGGTTACGGTACCAAACGTTACCGAACCTACGTGCTCTCAGCCCTGACGCTGATCTACATTATGAATTTCGTCGACCGCGGCCTGCTCGCCGTGGTCGGTCCGGATCTGGTGCCGGAGCTGGGCATTTCTGATACCCAGTTCGGCCTGCTGACCGGTTTCGGTTTTGCTCTTCTCTATACGATCGTGGGTATTCCTCTGGCCCGCTTTGCAGATCGGGCGAACCGCGTCTGGATCATGACGGTCTGTGTTGCCTTGTGGTCTTTAATGACGGCGCTTTGTGGGCTTGCAAGCGAGGTCACCATTGGTTCACTCACCATTGGCGCGTTCTGGATACTGCTGATGTGTCGCGTCGGGGTAGGTATTGGTGAGGCAGGCTGTACCCCGCCGGCTAACTCGTTGATTGCCGACTATTACGCGCCGCGTGACAGATCTCAAGCGTTGGGCATCTACGCCATGGGCGTCACACTTGGCACCATGTTCGCCAACCTGATTGGTGGTTGGGTGACCGATGCGTTCGACTGGCGAACGGCTTTCTTTGTGGTAGGTCTGCCGGGCTTGTTGATTGCCATTGTTTTCAAATTGACGGTCAAAGAGCCGCCGCGGGGTTATACAGATCCAGTTGGAAAAGGATCCAAAGATCAGGTTTCGCTGCGCGAAGCGATCAGTGAGCTGACCACTAAACCCGCGTTCTGGTATATGACGGCTGGTGCGACCATCGCTGCTTTCTGTGGCTACGGCATCTCCTCGTTCCAGTCCATCTTTCTGGTTCGCGCTCACGAGATCACCACGGGTGAAGCGGCCATCTGGATCAACACGCCCGTATCCTTGTCATCTGCCATCGGCACCTTCGCGATGGGCTGGCTGGCCACCAAGCTGTACCAGAAGCATCCGGGCGCCATCGCCTGGGCGCCGGCCATTGGTTTGGCCTTGTCGATACCGTTTTATATCTTTGCCTTCACCACAGAGACGTTACTGTTTGCGGCCATCGGCCTGATTATTGGTGGGTTCGTGAAGTACGGCTATCTTGCTGCCCAGTACACGATTGGTCAGGGCGTCGTGAGCATGCGTGTTCGGGCCATGGCCACAGCGGTACTGCTGTTTGTCGCTAACCTGATCGGCTACGGCTTTGGTCCTCTCTTTATCGGTGCCATCTCGGACATTTTCTTTGTCAACGGCGTCGTCGAGCTTGGCGTGGCCGCGGAGGAATTGGCGCGCAATCAATGTCATCCGTCGGTGATAGGCGAGTTGAGCAATAATCTGCAGAGTGTGTGCGGTGAGGTTTACAGTCAGAGTTTACAGTCGGCTATGGTCATTATGGCTGCCCTGTACGGTGCCAGTTCGCTGTTCTTCCTGCTGACCTGGCGTCGACTGGGTAAAGATATGGTCGACAGGAACTGAATCGTCTACTGCATATTCGACCCCAACTTCACTTACGCTTACCATCTTACCCAGGTGCGACATCAGTGTTTGTGGCGGTTTTGATTACAGATTACGCCTTAACCTTTAGAGGATGCTGTAACTGCAAACACCGAGCGTCTAACATGAGCCGCTAACATGAGCCTCAAGGGGGGGGAATGCACAATGCGAACGGGACGGGTTCGAAGGATTGGATGGTTGCTCATCAGCTTGCTTGCTGGCCAGCCTGTACTGGCGCTGCCCACCGCTGAGCGAGCACTCACTGGCGAAATCAGGACTCTACAGGCGTTTGCTGATGATCTCGCAGCCGATTTTTCCCGCGACGCGGTGTTGGACAGGCTCGACTATGACGCCGACGAGATTGTTGACTTCGTCACCGAGCAAATTGTTTTTCAAGCCTACCACGGTGTGCTGAAGAGCAGTGCCGGTACCCTCGCTGCCCGTGCCGGTAATGCCCACGATCAGGCCATCACGCTGGCAAGTCTCCTCAAAGACGCGGGCTATGAAGCGCAAATCCTCGTTGGCGAACTAACCGCCGCTCAAGCACAACAATTGAATGCGAGCATGCAGATGCCGGAGTCTGCACAGGCTGTGGATCTCCCGCCGGGCCTTCTCAGCCGTGCGTTGGAAAATACGCGCGAATATCAGGTTGGCGTTGAAAAATTCCTCGATGACGTCAGGTCCGTTGCTCAGCGGATTACGTCTGAGATTGACGACAGATTGAAGCCCGCGGCGGATCTGCTCGAGAGCGTGCACGCCGCCTCAAGGTCGTATCGCTGGGTGCGCTATCGTGAGGGTGCTGCGGATAAGTGGCAAGAAGTACATCCGGCGCTGACAGCAGCTGCGGATTGGCAGTTGGCTTACAGCGCGGTGGAAGCCGATCAGGTCGACGCAGCGGCCCTGCAGCAGATGAGCATTCAGCTCTGGATAGAAAACTCGGCAGGCGATCGACATCTGATCAGCGATGTTGTTCAGGCGCCGGTTGCCAATTTGATGCAATCAGAGCTGACGCTCGAAATCAGCTCCGACGCGGTGCTTAACGAAGCGTTGTGGGAGGAACCGGCTGAATTTTTCGAACAGTCCCATTATTTTTACCTCTCGATAAATGGAAGTGTGTCAGAGCGGAATAAAGTCTTTGACCTGCGTGGTAACGTTTTTGACGGTTCCGCCATGGAGGGATTGAATTCATTATTTGCCACGCTCAACAAAAACAGCCAGAAAGCGCTCGATTCGCTGCGTGGCATAAGTGCCGGAGGAGCCACTGGGGATGCTCGTCAGGAGCTCACCCGGGTCTGGTTCGAGTTTCACATGCCTGGTATCGCCGGAAGCTCTGACGTAGTGGAACGCACGCTGTTCGCCGGACGAGGCATGGACGTTGAAGACCAGGCCGCGCTGAAGCTGCTGCAGCGCTGGACAGTCGATATTACCGGTAGTTCGCTGCGCCAGTCCGCTTACCAGCACGCTCAGGTCGAAAGGGCAACCACCGCGCTTGAGCAGTTCATTCAAGCGCAGAAGTTTGCCGCCGCGAACCCCGATGCGTCGGCACCCGAATTGGTCCAGCGTTTCTCCCGCGTCGAGTCTCACGGGTCGCAACAACGGTTGAAATATCTGCGCGGTCTTTTTGACCGCCTACCCGTCAAGGACAACGTGGTTTCTTACATGCCAACAGCGAATATTCTTGCGGTGCGTGAAGGTTTCAGCCGCGACGCAGATCAAATTAAGATCTACGAGATGGCAGACATCGTCGCAAACCCGCGCTGGTCCTTCAGCATTGCTGACAATACACTTAAGCCTACGCCGGAAGTCAGCGTAACGCGTGGTGTATGGGAAACGTTTGCCGAGCAGCAACAGCCTGCGGTGGGCGACAACGTCATCAATTTGGATACGGCCTATGCGCGGCTATCCGGCGCATCGAATCTGACGGCAGAGGCGTCAGAGCAGGGTATTGCTCTGCACGCGCCTGGCGACAGTGCAAATGCCTGGTGGTGGGTGGATCCCTCAACCGGTGCAACTGTGGGCATGATGGAAACTGACGCCGGTATAGGTGGGGCATCGGTAACAGAGCGTCTAGTGATGTATATCACGTGGGGTATTTCGCTGGCATTCGGAGCGGTGGGCACCAGCAACTGCTACGCCGCTGGCGGAAACTTCGGCTGCTGTGCCGCGTCGAATGCCATTATCACCATGACAGGCTTTTTAATAAGTACCGCACTGGGAGCGGCAGCAACTGCCGTTGCAGCCACGAGAGTCATACAGGCAGGTACAACCACGGTCGCAGCCTCATCACCCTATGGTGCTGGTGCTGTCGCGTCCCTGGCGGCGGATATTATCGGCACGCGAGTCAACGTAAATTGTGGTTCCCAAAGTGGTTCGTAACCATCGGAACCTGCTTCATACTGGGCTGCCGAAACCTGTAAACTGTGACGGAATTCTTAAAGCGTAACGGTTATGCCTCGATTCGTATCACTGGTTTTGCTCGTATCCTGTCTTACTGCCTGCAGCGAGGGCGAGGCGCCCGGTCGGGGCGGTTTTGAACGTCCGCCCACACTGGTCGAAACCACACCGGTCACGGTGCGGCCGCTGGTCCGACAACTGGAAGCCATCGGTACTGCGCGAGCCAACGAATCCGTCACCATTACCGCCAAAGTGACGGATACGGTCAGGCGTGTACGCTTTGAGGACGGCCAGTCGGTGGTTGAAGGCGATGTGCTGATTGAGATGACCAACGAGGAAGAGGCAGCACTGCTGGAAGAAGCTCAGGCCAACGTGCTCGACGCTCGTACTCAGTATAATCGTCTTGCCGATCTGCTGGAGCAGCGCAGCGTGCCTGAATCTCAGGTCGATGAGGCGCGTGCCCGTCTGCAGGCCGCGGTGGCACGGCAGTCTTCCATCGAAGCGCGGCTGAAGGACCGGCTGGTTAAAGCGCCTTTTGCCGGGGTGCTGGGCTTTCGCCAGGTGAGCGAGGGCACGCTGCTGACGGCGACCACGCCGATCACCACCCTCGATGATATCAGTATTATCAAGCTGGATTTTTCAGTACCGGAAGTGCATCTGGGCAAGGTCGCAGTAGGGCAGGAAGTCGTGGCCCACAGTAGTGCCCATCCTGATCGTTCGTTCCCGGCCGAGGTGCAGACCATCGGCTCGAGGGTCGACCCGATCACCCGTGCCGCCACTATTCGTGCTCATGTACCGAATCCGGATGGCCTGTTGCGGCCGGGTATGTTGCTGAGAGTCAGCCTGGTGATCAATCGCGAAGAAGTGCCCATGGTGCCCGAAACCGCGCTGCGACAGCGCGGCGGCGAGGTCTTTGTGTTTCTGGTGGAAGAGGGGTTTACCCGCATGACACCGGTGCGTATCGGCGTGCGCCAGGCGGGCTGGGTGCATGTGCTTGAAGGCGTGGAGCTGGGTGAGTCAGTGATCAGCGATGGCGTGATCAAGGTGCGCGACAATGTGCCGGTGCGCATCATCGACGGCGAACCCGCGGCGCACGCTGCTGCTGGAGCACGCTGATGTGGCTGTCTGATACCTCGGTGAAACGGCCGGTATTCGCCACCGTCATCGCGCTGGTGCTGGTGGCCTTTGGCGTGCTGTCGTTTAATCAACTGCCGCTGCGTGAATATCCGGACATCAACCCGCCGGTGGTCAGCGTGTCCACTTCCTATCCCGGCGCGGCGGCAGATGTGATCGAAACCCGCATCACCCAGCTGATCGAAGACCAGATCAGTGGCATCGAAGGGGTCAAAACCATACGTTCATCCAGTCGTGACGAACGCTCTAACATCAACATTGAGTTTGAACTGGGCATGAATGTTGACCAGGCAGCCAATGATGTGCGTGACCGTGTGGCACGCATCGTGGACAACCTGCCGGAAGATGTGGACCTGCCAGAGGTCGCCAAACAGGACTCCGATGCACGCCCGGTGATGTATATCTCGCTGTCCAGCCAGCAGATGACGCCATTGGAATTGAACGACTATGCCGAACGCTTTCTGCTCGACCGTTTTTCGGTGCTGCCTGGTGTGTCGTCAGCCCGGATCGGCGGCGGCAACTTCGCCATGCGTATCTGGCTGGACCGGCTGGCCATGGCGGCGCGTGGGCTTACGGTAGAAGACGTGGTCGCTGCGTTGCGGCGTGAAAATATTGAGCTGCCGGCCGGCATGATCGAATCTGAAACCCGAGAGTTCCGGGTGCGGTTGGAACGCAGCTATCAGAGCGAAGAGGACTTTGCCAATCTGATCTTGGGTACTGGCGATGACGGGCATCCCATTCGCATGGGTGAGATCAGTGATGTGGAACTGGGTAAGGCTGACAAGCGCGATGTGTTCCGCATCAACCGCAACAACTCGGTCGGCATAGCCATTTCCAAGCAGTCCACGGCCAATACCCTGGCCACGCTGGAAGGTGTCAAAGAGGAGATTGCGCGGGTGCGGGAAACACTGCCGTCGCATATGGAATTTATTCCCAGCTCCGACGATTCGCTTTACATCCGCGAAGCCATTGACTCTGTGTATCAGACGCTGATCGCCACCACCATTCTGGTGAGTCTGGTGATCTTCGCCTTTCTGGGCACTCTGCGTACCATGTTGATTCCGGCCATCACCATTCCAGTGTGCTTAACCGCGTCCTTCATTGTGCTGGCTATGTTCGGCTTTTCGGTCAACCTGATTACGCTCCTGGCGTTGGTGTTGTGTATCGGCCTGGTGGTGGACGATGCCATCGTGGTGCTGGAAAACATCTACCGACGCATCGAAGATGGCGAACCGCCGCTGGTGGCTGCCTATCGCGGTGCGCGCCAGGTGGGATTCGCT
Organism: Pseudomonadales bacterium; assembly: GCA_040222775.1. Classification (GTDB taxonomy): domain Bacteria; phylum Pseudomonadota; class Gammaproteobacteria; order Pseudomonadales; family Azotimanducaceae; genus UBA4421. Next base: position 185,092 of record JAVKCL010000006.1, on the reverse strand, counting down.
GTGATTGCAACAACCGCGGTACTGGTGGCGGTATTCAGCCCGATTATCTTTCTGCAGGACAATATCGGGGTCATCTTTCGCGAACTGGCGGCCACCATCAGCGGTGCGGTGATATTTTCCTCGATCCTGGCGTTGTCACTCACGCCGGTGATGTGCGCTAAGCTCTTGCGCGGCGGTAAAACCAAGAACGCCTTTGCCCAGCAGGTGGATCGCAATTTCACCTATGTTGAGGGTGTATACCGCAACGTGCTGGGCTGGGTGCTGCGCCACAGCTGGACAATGATCCTTGTGGCGGCAGGCATGCTGGGATCAGCCTGGTGGCTAAGCAACGAAGTCCCCAGTGAATATGCACCGGCGGAAGACCAGGGCATGATTTTTGCCCGCGTGATAGGCGCGGAAGGCACCAGTATCGACAAGATGATGGAGCACCTGGCCGAACTGGAAGCGCCGGTCATGCAGATGATCGATGATGGCGTGGCCGCGCGCCTGATGACCCGGGTGCCCGGCTTCGGTTCCACCGGTGCCAACAACGCTGTGCTGTTCATTTCCATGGTCCCCTGGTCTGAGCGCGACGAATCCACTGAGCAGGCCGCGCGCGAATTATCGCAGATGTGGGAACAGGTGCCCGGGGTGCGCGCCTTTGCTTTTTCCCGTTCCGGATTATCTCGTGGCGGCGGCGGTCAGCCCGTGCAGTTTGTGATCGGCGGTACCGATTGGGATCAGCTGGCAGAATGGCGCGATATAGTGCTGGAGCAGGCCGAAGCGTATCCGGGTCTGACCCGGGTGGATGCTGATCTGAAAGAAACTCAACCCCAGGTGGTGGTGCGCGTGGACAAAGATCGGGCTGCGGACATGGGCGTTTCGGTGCAGCGCATTGGCGAAACACTGGCGACCATGATGAGCCAGCGTCGCGTTACTACTTTTCTGCGCGATGGCGAAGAGTACGACGTGATTCTGCAGGCCAGAGATGCCCAGCGCAGTGGTCTGGACGATTTGAGCAACATTTATGTGCGCTCGTCACGCAGCGGTGAACTGGTGCCGCTGGCAAACCTGATCTATACCGAAGAGACCGCTGGTGCGGCGCAACTGAACCGTTATAACCGACTGCGCGCTGTTACCATCAGCGCTAATCTGGCACCGGGCTATGCGCTGGGTGATGTGCTCGAATTCCTGGAAGGGGTGGTGCAGTCACGCCTGCCGGAAACGGCGCAAATCGACTACCAGGGCGAATCGCTGGAGTTTAAAGAAGCCAGTGGCAGCATGTTCTTCATGTTTGGCATCGCACTGTTGATTGTATTCCTGGTGCTGGCCGCGCAATTCGAAAGTTTTGTGCACCCGGTGGTGATTCTGCTCAGTGTGCCGCTGGCCATTGCCGGCGGCCTGTTCGGCTTGTACGTCTATGGCGCGACTTTGAACATCTACAGCCAGATCGGTCTGGTGATGCTGATTGGTATCGCTGCCAAAAATGGTGTGCTGATTGTGGAGTTCATTAACCAGATGCGCGACGCCGGACATGAATTCCGTGATGCGATCATTGAAGCTTCCGTCATGCGTCTGCGCCCGGTGGTGATGACAACGTTCTCGACCCTGATGGGTTCCATTCCGTTGATCATCGCAACGGGCGCCAGTTCGGTCAGCCGTAGTCTGCTGGGGGTGGTGATCTTCAGCGGGGTCAGTGTCGCCACGTTGCTTACCCTGTTCGTGGTGCCCGCTTTTTACCACCTGTTGGCCAGGCGTACCGGGTCACCGGAATCTGTGGCGCGGGAACTGGAAGAGATGCAAGGGATGCAGGAGGAGCGGGAGATGCACGATAAACCTAGTCCTGAGGCCAGTGCCTGAGATCGGCCTTCCGCTAACGCCTGATCTACTGCTGCTCAGCGATCTCCCGTTCGCGCACCAGGTTCTCAATGCGCTGCCAGAAGATGACGTAAAAAAGCCCGCCGCATAAGGTAACAACGGCGGCCACGGGGAAGAAAACCGAGTATCCAAACGAGCCCGCCACCAGCCCCGAGAGCGAGCCTGCAGCCCATAAGCCCAGATTCCACATGCTCGACTGCAGGGAGTAATCGGTCCCCGCCTGGGCTTTAGAAACCCAACGGAAGCGCGAGATGGTGGCGGTGTACAGAAAGATGGCGGTGGAAAACGACAGCAGGGCAACAGTGGGCAGAATAACGATTAAGCCAGGCAATTGCTGTGTTTGGTCGAAGTACATGTAAACGCCCGCTTCGAAGGGCAGGACCAGTAGTCCAACAGTCGCACTCACGCGCATACCATAGCGCTCTACCAGTCTTGGTGTCGTCACGGCAGCCAACATGCCTCCGGCAATGGTGCCGGTGGCCGCGATGATGCCGAAGGTCTCGATGGAGACCCCGTGGTCAGCCCAGAAGGGTCCGATCATGGAGAGGAAGAACTGGTGTCCAAAACCAAACAGGAACATGAACAGCAGTATGTAGAACGATTCCCTTCGTTTCAGTGCGCCGATCAGGCTCGGGCGTTCACCGCGTGCTTCGCGTACCTGGCGGGCAGCGGGCGTGGGGGGCTCTGGGCGCAGCAGGGCCGGTAGTGCGGCAAACAACAGCAGTGCGGCAGCGGCCAGCATGGTCGTGGTCCAGCTGTAGCGCTCTACCAGGGTGACCGCCACGATGCCCAGTACACCCGCCAGCCCTGCCAGGAAGTTGATGATCGACGTGCCGGTGGGCCGTTCCGCGTCTGTCATCGATTCCGCGGCGTAAGCATCTACCGCAATGTCCTGCGCCGCCATGACAAAACCGCAAGCGACCAGAATGCCGGTGATCAGCAAGACGTTATCCAGCGATGGCGGAATGAACGCCAGCAGTGCGTAGGTGCCGGTCGCGACGACGGTGCAGGGAATGATCCAGGAGCGGCGGCGACCGATGCGCTCGCTGCCGTAGTTGTCCACCACCAGGGCAATGGCCCATTTCAACCAGCGTGGCAGTGCCGGGAGCGCCAGTAACCAGAACATTTCCAGCGGCAGGCCTTCCTGGCGAAACAGAAAGGGCAGCGCGATGCCGGTGAAGGTGATCGGAAAGTACTGCGCCATGTGCAGGACGCCGAGCGAGATGAGCTTCGGGAAGTCTTTGTTACTGCTGGTCGGCATCAGGCAGCGCTAAGAAATATTCCAGGGGGTCTGTGTAGTCCACACTGCCGTAGAGGAAGTTTACTTTCTGTAATCCGAGCAGGCGTTGCAGCCGCTCGGGCATGGCCAGCCATCTCTCTCTGGGAATGCCGATATATTGATTCTCCTGTTGTCGCAGCCACGAGAGGTTGAAATTCAGGTTGATAGAACGTCGGCGCTGAGCGCGGGTGGTATTGCCGCCGCCTGCATGCCACAGCGCGCCGTCGAACACCAGCAATGAGCCAGCGGGCATTTCCGCGTAGCTGAATTCGGTGGTCTGAACCACCGGATGCGTCCAATTGTGGCTGCCGGGGACCACCCGGGTGGCGCCGTTGGCTTGCGTGAAGTCATCCAGTGCTATGAGTGTGTTAGCGATGAACGGCGGGCGGGGTCTGGGCAGTGGATAGTGGCCGTCGTCCTGATGAAAGCCCTGCGGGTCCACTCCGGGCTCGGGACACATGGCCGTTGCCACGGACAGTTGGAACAACGGACCGAGCACGCCTTCGAGGATTTTGAGCAGGCGGTTGTCGATCGCCAGCTGGTCTACCGCACGGGTTTTTGCAAACAGATTATGCACATGCACGGCCTGTACACCTCGGTAACCTGTCCGTGAGGTGCCGCTGCCGGAAGCAGGGAGTGTGCGTGTTGTTGTCTGTTCGAAAATGGGCGCCAGGGCTTGTTGAGTCTGTTCGAGTTGTCTGCTGTCGAGAAAATTCTCGACGATGGCATAGCCCTGTGCGGCGACATCGGCCACCGCTCGCGCCACCAGCTCCGCTTCAGGCGCCGTGAGTTCAATGCCCTCGGTTAAAAGCGGTGGTGCGCGCAGCGCAGCGACCCGTTGTGCGTAGGCTTGTCGTGGATCATACATGCAGGCCTGGCCTAGTTGGCCAGCAGGCCCTTGAACCAGCTTGGCATCCAGGTGTCGTCGCTTTCACCGTCCTTGTCCATTTTACGCGCGGCTTTCAAGGTTAACGGCATAGAGTAGTTGCCTTCGTGACAGGCAAACTCATACACATCATCCGTCGTGCGTCGCATCTGTTGTCGCGCGGTGAAGGGTACCGGATAGGATGCCGGGTCATCGATGGTCCACTCGTATTGCAGGGTGTCGGCATCCAACCGGGTGAAGCGTTCTGTCAACACCACATTATCACCGGTGCCCATCGGGGCCGCATAGGGTTTGAAGTTGGTCGTGGTGACCACGAACGTGTCTCCCTGCCACTCACCGGTAGAGAAGCCTTTCCAGAATTGTGCACCCTCGGGGACGCTGCCACTGCCATCGGTCGGGATAATGCGATGATCATTCACCATTTCCACCTGAATGGCGATATGACTTTGCGACTGCACGATCTGCATGATGTTGTTGTAGGCACCCGAGCGCATCGGGTTGTTGTTGAAGCCGATCAGGCAACGGTCGGTCAGATTGCGCATCTCCGGGCCTTCCGGGGGCAATGACTGCATGTGCCAGTAGGGCTGATTGCGCTCCCTGCCTGCGGCAGTCATGGCCGGCACGCGGCCGTCGGGTGGGTCGATGATGAGCGAAGTGCGCAGGCTCGGGTCGAGCTTGCTGCCGAGTTCGAGGAATCCGGAGTTGTAACCCACGTCCACATCAGATTGGCCATCCAGACCCTCGCGGACTTCGCCTTCACGGGCAGCGGCGGCGGCCCGTCCCTGCTGCACATCGGCTTCAATCTTCGCGGCCTCTTCCGGGGTGAGAAATTCTTTGCCTTCCATGTCTGCCGGGCGGTTCAGTGGGGTTAACGTTTTGAAATCCCAGGTGCCCTCCAGACTGGGGGTGCCCCAGGGCTTGGTGGGTACTTCAGCATGCAGGGCAACGCTGCTCAAGGTCAGCACCAGCAGAGACAGGGTGCGGTAGCCAGGTAGTCGATACATCGGGTGCCTCCTAGTAAAGATTTTTCAGTTTGGGCTTGGTTATGTCCGCGCCCTTGCGCAGGTGGTGGTACATCGCGTCTTCGGCGAAGGGGATACATTTGTATTCCAGCAACCGCGCGTCATTCTCCATGCGCCGGTAGAGCGGCATGCGGATGGTCCAGGGCGCGGTGAAGACCTGCGGGTCTTCGATGGTCGCCTCATAGAGGATGTGGTTGTCGGTCATGAGCGTGTAGCGTTCGGTCACCTTCAGTTCATCGCTGTGCCAGGTGGCGGTTGTGTCGAACCAGGTGTCCGCCACCTGATCTGTGACTTCAACAACCAATGTCGAGCCTTCCCAGCGGCCCACCGAGTGGCCCATCCACGAGGGGAGTTCGGCCCGTGAGCCAGGACGGTCCATATGGATGACACGGCTGTTGCTGCCCCATTCGTAGGCGATGAATATCTTGGTGTCAGACTGCACAACGTGGAACGGCAGGGGCATATAGGTTTGCCTTGGAATGCCGGGAATAAAACACTTAACCGCAGGATCCCACTTGTGCCATTCACCGCGTTTAGCCTCGCGCTCGGCGGCGGCTTCTGCGTTGTAGGGAATAGCGCCTTCGACCACGTAACTTGTACCCGCAGGGATGCCACCCAGTGCACCTAAGGTGTCGGTAGCGGGCCCTTTCCGTGCGCTGCCGCCTTCCAGGCTCCAGTGGGCAGTGCCGACCGCCTGCCAGAGCCCATTCAAATCGGGGGTCGAAGGTCTATCGGCCGGTTGTTGTTCGGCTGCGACGCAACTGACCAGCAGCGGCCAGGCGCAAAGTGCAATACTGCGCCAGAAGGTTAGCTTAGCCATGCTTCAGTCCTCGTCTTCGTTGGTGTTCGATTCGTGTGTGGCGGCTTCGGCGGGTGGCGCGCCAGCGCCGGAAGAGCCCATGAACAGGCGTCGACCGTCGGTAAACATAATGTCCCGGCCACTGCCGCGGCACTTCGGCTCACAATCCGGGTCTTTGCTCTGATAGCCCCTGACGATCACTTCATTTCCGACCCGCAGCAGACTGCGGGTCAGACCTGCGCGCAGCAGTGAGTTCGGCGTACCGCCTTCCATCATCCATGGGGTGACATTGCCGTCCGCGTCGCTGACATCGATGTGAATCCAACTGTGCGGATTGATCCATTCGACTTTGACCACCTTGCCCTGCACCTGGAAGGGTTTGTCAGCATCGAATTCTGATGAGAAGGCGTGGTGGGATCGACTGTCTGCTGTGGCCAGCAGTGCAGCGACAAAGACGAGGGTGGTGCTCAGGTTGGGTTTGAAATTCATGGCGCTCCTCTAACAGGCTGGTGTTGTAGACGGTGGTAGATGCGTTGCATGGTGCCCAGGCTGATGCCCGGCTCTTTGATCGGGATGGCGGTGTGATTGGTTAAGTCGATTTCTGCCGCCGCCGTGGCGGCATCTTTACCCTTGGCATGTAACCCGACGGCCTTGGCCCACAAGTCGCGATAAAAGGTCTGCACAATGTCGAGGCGGGTTAAATCTGTGATCGGGCCGCCGTGGCCGGGCACAAAGACGTCAAAGTCCAGCGCCTTCAGGTTCTCGAGGGTCTGCGGCCATTCATCAACATAGCCGTCGCCGAGAAAAGAAGGCCCGGAGAAGGCCACATCGCCGGTGAAAACCAGTTTGTCCTGTGGAAAATAGACCATCAGGTCGCCGCCGGTATGCGCGCGCCCGAGAAACAGAATCTGTATGACGCGTTCACCACGATACAGGGTCATACGCTCGTTGAGGGTGATGTTCGGCGGCAGCGGTGCAATCTCATCAAAGTCGCGTGTGTGAGCCGTGAACAGCGCTAAATATTCTGTCACTTCTGCGCGCTTGTCAGGATCGGTCTCCCGGGCAATAGTTTCCCGCAGCCGTTTAAGCATTGCCTCATTGCCCGCCAGCCCGTTCTGGTAAGTGGGGTCTGCCAGGGGTGCGTTGGCGAGTTTGTCGTATGCATATTCGTGACCAATGATCGGAATGCCGGTGAACTCCTGATTGCCGTGCGCATGGTCCCAGTGATGGTGCGAATTGATCAAAGCGGTAATGGGATTGTCGCTGATCGCTTGAATTGCGCGGATCAGATCCCGCGCCTTGGCCGGCGTGACATGAGAATCCACCAGCACCACATCATCCTCGTTGACGATCACCAACGCGTTACTGTTGAACACCGGGGCCGTGGATTGGGCCAGCCAGATGTTATTGCGCAGTTCGGTGAATTTGTGGGTATCGGTGGTGACAATCTCGGCGGCCAGGGCAGTGCCCTGTAGACCGGTGATGAACAGCATGGCGATGCAGAGCGTCAGCCAGGTGATCAACTTTCGAGGTCGCTCAAACTCATCGTGTGTCGCAGGTTTACTGAACATGATTTTCATCCCTGGTCTTCTGCCTCAGGTGCAGGTTGCTGGTTGAGCGCGGCGCGCAGTGCGTTCGCTTCTCGTATCAGGTAATGACGAATAGCCTCAGCCTCTGCATCGCTGAGTGATTCAGCGAAGCCCGCCATACCTTGTTCCATGCGCGTGCCATGGCGCACGATGTCGATGAATTCATTGTGGGTGGTCTGGTCCATGGTGCGCAAGTCAGGTGCCGTGACCAGCACTTCTGAGGCAACGCCGATGCCGCCGTGGCAGTTGGCGCATTGCGCCTGATAGAGGCTTTCACCCAGCAGCAGCGTATCCAGATCGAATTCGACCTCGGGCTGGGCGGGGATTTCCAGTGCCACGGCCTGGGTTGCTGGCATCTCTGCTTTGCCGCCGAGCTTGAACACCAGCAGCGTGCCGCCAAGATCGCGCGCTCGATTGCCGCTCACCATGGTGGCGATGTACTGCGTACCCTCAATGGCATAGCTCATGACTGCAGAAGTGAAATAACCGCGGGCGTCAAACTCCCAGATGGGCAGGCCGTCGTCAGTGCTGCGCACAACCAGACGACCATCCCCTTCGCCTTGAATTAACAGGTCAGATGCGGTGGCCAGCACGCCACCGTTGAAGGCGTTTTTCAGTTGGTGCCGCCACTTGTATTGACCGGTAAGCGGATCGAAAGCGCCAATATAGCCTTCAGTTGGCGGGGGTGGATCAGACTGCTCGATCAGTTTGCGTCGATATTCACCTTCGCCCCAGCCAAGGCTGAGGCCACGCTCGCGAATTTTATAGACCCCGGTCTTAACAAACGCTTCATCCAATGAGTAAAACGCCGGCATGTCGTGGTAGTAAAAATACATAATGCCATTGGCTTCATCCCAGGACTGAGGCTCCCAGTTGTGTGCCCCGGCGTTGGCCGGCAGGATCCACTGGGGTTTTTGCTCGTAAACCACATCAGGATTCTCCACCGGTCGACCCGTCTGCAGGTCCACATGGGTGGCCCAGGTGATGCCGTCGGTATAAGGATGGGCACGCAGCAGTTCGCCGTTCTCACGATCGATGACATAAAAGAAGCCGTTTTTTGGCGCTTGCAGCAGTACCTTGCGTGGCTTTCCGTCGACCACCAGCTCGCTCAGGGTGATGTCCATGGCTGAGCTGTAGTCCCAGTTGTCGCCGGGCACGGTCTGGTAGTACCAGTTCATGCGGCCGGTTTCGACATCGACAGAAATTATGGCGGTGAGAAACAGATCGTCACCACCGCCGGGCGAGCGAATGTCGCGCGGCCAGGGCGCGCCGTTACCGACCCCGATGTACAGCGAGCCCAGCTCTTCGTCGTACACCAGCGCGTGCCAGGCGGTGCCGCCGCCACCGTACTTCCACCATTCGCCACCCCAGGTCTTGGCGGCCATTTCCATTTCGGGATGTTCAAACGGCTGACTGGGGTCGCCGGGGACCAGGTAAAAGCGCCAGTCTACTGCGCCGGTTTCCGCATCATAAGCCGTCACATAGCCCCGGCGATGGCCCGACTCCGAGCTGCCCTGGCCAATAAAGACTTTGCCGCGTGCCGCACGCGGCGCGCCAGTGATGTTAAAGCGCCCCAAGGCAGCGGGGTGCCAGGTGTCGATGTCCCAATGTACGCTGCCGTCTGCTGCGTTCAGCGCGATCAGGCGGCCGTCAAAGGTGGCCACGTAGATCTTGCCCCGATAGACCGCGACGCCCCGGTTGTGCGCGGGTCCGCAACAGGCAAGTCGTACGTACGAGCGGTCGACCTGTGGATCATGGCGCCAGATTTCTGTGCCGGTTGCGGCATCTAACGCGTAGACTACGCTCCACCCGTTGGTCACGTACATCACCCCATCGACCACCAGCGGTGTGCCCTGCATACGCATGTTGAAATCGCCAATCTGCTTATGCCAGGCGAGCCCAAGCTGGTCGATATTGTCCGGGTTGATCTGTGTCAGCTTGGAAAAGCGCTGTTCCTTGTAGGTCTGGCCGTGGGTTAACCAACTGCCGGGCTCAGTGGTGGGCGCCGCGATAACCCGTGCATCATCCACATCGCCAGCCTGTGGCGATTCAGGTTCGCAACCCGCGAGCCCCAACAGCAGGCAAGTCAGCAGCAGGCAGTAACAGTGGCGGGGCGATGGTGTCATATTTTGTCTGTCTGCTTGTTATCAGTTTTTGCAGGTAATGCGTACGCGATGTAGTCGCTGCCCGAGGGTGGGCCCAGGCGTCCACCGCCAGCCGCGATCACAACATACTGTCTGCCGTTCACGGCGTAAATCGCCGGCGTCGAGAAGCCGGCAGCGGGCAATTCGGTTTGCCATAGAATATCGCCATTGGCGCTGTCAAAGGCGCGCAACATCCGATCGGGTGTGGCGGCGATAAAGATCAGACCGCTGGCGGTAACCACCGGCCCGCCATAGCTCAGCGCGCCATAGTTAAGTTCCGGGTGCGAAGGAAAATTACCCAGATTCACTTTCCAGACAATGTCACCACTGCTCAGGTCGATGGAGTTCAGGGTGCCCCAGGGTGGAGCGCTACCTGGCAGGCCTTCGTGATCCTTCAGATAAACGTAGCCACTGGTCAGGGCGTAGCCGACGGCCGTGGTCGCCGCATCGGGTTCTGGTAGCTCGGCTGCCAGCACGTAGCGATAGATGGCCGACCGTTCGGGTGCGGAAAGATGCGCAAAGGCGGGCATGCCGCTGGCACCGTTGGTGAGGGTTGCTGCCACTTCGCTGAAGGATTTGCGCTGTAAAATGCCATTCAGGTCCGGGCCGCGTTCTGTGCCGGCGCGGTCAGCCCCATGACAACTGGCGCAATGTTCGGTGTACAGGCCGAAATCACTGGTACCGACGGGTATTTCTCCCAGGGTTAAGATGGCCGCCTGATCATTGCTGTTGACTATCAAACGATCGGTGGCGGGTTCATAGGCAGAGCCGCCCCATTCAGCGCCGCCGTCGTACCAGGGATAGAACAGAACCGTGCCGATTCTGGGCGGTGCCCAGGGTCGTTGATCCCAATCTTTGATCAGGTCTTGCACATAGGCTTGAGCGGCGGGTGTGCGCTGGGTGATTTCGAATTGTTGGCGACTGATTTCTACACTGGAAACGTATTGTTTTGGTGCAGGCCTTTCCCCGGGCAAGGTGCTCGGGATCGAAGTATCAACCTCGATCAGCGGGTAAAGCAGTTCACCCGTCTCGCGCTCAAACGCGTAGAGGTGGCCGGTTTTGGTGGTCAGGGTGACAGCGTCGATGGTTTTGCCATCGCGCTGAAATTGCACCAGTGTGGGCGGTGAAGGATTGTCTTTGTCCCACAAGTCGTGTTTGACCACCTGGTGGTGCCAGCGGTATTCACCGGTGCGCGCGTCCAGGGCTACGATGGAATTGGCGAACAGATTATCGCCGATGCGATTGCCGCCATAAAAATCCGGGGTCGCCGACCCGGTGGGGGCAAACAACAAGCCCCGTGCTTCATCCAGCGCCATGCCTGTCCAGACATTTGCACCGCCGGATACCGCTTGTGAACCTTCTTCCCAGGTGTGTGAACCCAACTCACCAGGCCGGGGCAGGGTATTGAACTGCCAGACCAGTTTGCCGGTGTCCGCATGAAATGCACGGATACTGCCGGGGTAGGCGTAGCGGTCCTCAGTGGTGGAAAAGCCCAGGATAATGAGGTCTGCAAAAACAACGCCGGGTACTGTGACCGAGATCTGACTGAAGCGTCGGTTCGGATCGGCATCGGTGGGCGTCGTATCGAGCATGCCCCCGTCGCCAAATGTGGGGACGAGTTGGCCGCTTGCCGCATCGAGTGCGACGAGTTGTTTGCCGGCAGTGAAATAAATGCGTTTTTTGGCTGGCCACCACATCAAGCCGCGTTGGGCGTTGCGGGGTAAACCGAGATCATGACGCCACAGTTCTTCGCCCGTTGCCGCGTTCAGTGCGAAAGGCACCAGCGAGGGAGAGAGGCCATACAGTACGCCGTCCACCACGAGAGGGCTGGTGTACATGGTGCCGGAGTCTACCTCGGGCTCAGCACTGTAGCGCCAGGCGACCTGCAGGCCATTTACGTTCGCCTTATCAATCTGGGTTAGCGGTGAGTAGTGCTGACGACCGGCATCACCCAGATAGACGGGCCAGTCACGGTCCAGTATCTCGGCTTGCACAGTGGAGACCAGCGACGCCACGAGAAAAACTAAAGCAGTGACTACAGCCAAGTGCATTGGCGCAAACCCCCTCCCCAGGAATTCAGTCTACTCGCAATATATGCGGCGTGGCCTAGTTCGTCCAGACCGGTCTTGATGGATAGAACAGGTTTGGGTGTCTTAGTTGAGGTAACCCAAGGAAAAATATTCGCTAATACCGAGTGACATTTCTGCCTGTTTGGTTGTCTAATTTGACGTCCGCATGTGCGGACATTCGAATCGGGAGATTCAAATGGACAGAAACAAAAAGGGTCAAGGTACCAAGCGAAGCAAAACTTCAGCACCAGGCAAAAACACGATCAGTGCCACGCCTGCATCAGCGAAAAAGCCTTCGCCCCAGAAACCTAAAAGGTAGTTTCAGGCTCTTCGAGCCACGCGGGGTTGGTTCTCAACCCCGCTTTCCAGTAGATACACCATCAATACCCATTGGGCTGACCACGTCGTCACGCCGCATAAAGTAATGATTGTCATTAGTTTGGTACTCATGTTTCAATTGCAGCAGATCAATCTGGAGCAGAGCATATGCAAGTTCACAATCGAGTTGTCCCCAACGAAGCGCAGATGAAAGGCTTCAGCGAACCCGGCTCAGATGGGCCGATCTATATGCTCAATCTCCTGAAATTCAAAGAAAAGGCTGAGTACGAGGATGGTCGAGAAACGGATTTGAGCGGGGCTGAGGCTTATGCCATTTATGGCTCAGAGGTCGTCGGCCATCTGGCAAAAGTAGGTGGCGCACCGATGTTTTCGGGCAAAGTTGAACGACTTATGCTGGGCGAAGTTGAGGAGCTCTGGGATACCGTAGCGATCGCCATGTACCCCTCACGCAAAGCTATGCTTGAGATGATCAGTTCACCTGAATATCAAGCCTCCGCTGTGCATCGTACGGCCGGGCTGGCGGGACAACTCAATATCGAAGTGGTGGAGGCGATGGGTGCCTGGTTGGCGGCCCAGCAGAGCTAACCATGAAGTGGCTGACAGGCGCAGCGTTGGTGCTGATCGTGGTATTGGGACTCGGTTGGATTTTCCGCGCGGAAATTGCGCTCTTCGGGGTCAACCGCTTCCTTGCTCAGCAAGCGGACATAGGTCCCACTCAGGAAATCAATTGGTCCACGGGTGCAGACCGTGAGGGCCGTGACCCGGCCGACCGTCCCCCTAATATCGTACTGATCCTGGCGGATGATCTGGGCTGGAACGATGTGTCCATGAATGGTCCCAATCCCACCACCGAGACGCCCCACATCGATGCTATGGCGGCGGAAGGCGTAACGTTTACCCAGGGTTATGCGGCCAATGGCACCTGCGCACCGTCGCGTGCGGCGCTGATGTCCGGGCGTTACGGTACCCGCTTTGGCTTTGAATTCACGCCAACACCGACCGGCTTTATGCCCGTAGTCGGTCTGGTCAGTGGCACGCGGGATCGTCCGCTGCTGCCCCCCAGTTTGAGCAACACAGCAAGTTCTGATCTCAGCTTCAATGAAATGGGCATGCCACCTTCGGAGATCACCCTGGCGGAACTGCTTGCTGAGCAGGGCTATCACACTGTACACATCGGCAAATGGCATCTTGGCGGTGATCATGGCATGGCCGCACACGACCAGGGGTTTGCAGAAAGCCTGCTGATGGCCAGCGGTTTGTACGGTCGGCGTGATGATGAGAACGTGATTCAGGCCAGACAGGACTTTGACCCGATTGACCGCTTTCTCTGGGCGGCGCTGAACTTTGCCGCCAGCTTCAATGGCGGACCTCTGTTCGAACCACCCAGGTACCTGACCGATTACTACACGGACGAAGCGATCAAAGTGATCGAGGCCAACAAGGACCGTCCGTTTTTCCTTTATCTGGCACACTGGGCACCACACACGCCACTGCAGGCGGCGCGCGAAGACTATGAAGCATTGTCTGATATCGAGCTGCACCGCGAGCGCGTCTACGCCGCGATGATCCGCTCGCTGGATCGTGGCGTCGGCCGGGTCATGCAGGCGTTAAAGGACAATGGTGTGGACGAAAATACACTGGTGATGTTCACCTCTGACAATGGCGGTGCCGGTTATATCGGCCTGCCGGATGTGAATGATCCTTATCGCGGTTGGAAAATCACTTTGTTCGAGGGAGGCATTCGCGTGCCGTACCTGGCACGCTGGCCGGCGAAACTGCCTGCTGGGACCAGCTACGATGCGCCAGTGCACCACTTTGACATGTTTGCCACAGCGGCGGCCGCGGCTGGTGCTGAACTGCCGTCGGATCGAGTCATGGACGGTGTGGATCTGACGCCGCTGGTGACGGGTGCGGAGCGCACGGCGGCGCACGACTACCTTTTCTTCCGCAGCGGTGCTGCCCAGGCGGTACGAGATGAGCGATGGAAGCTGATGGTGAGCGCACCACCACAGGGGCTGCCACGCAAGGAGTGGCTGTTTGATCTCACCGCCGATGGCGAGTGGACTGACCTGCTGGCGCAGCATCCCGAGGTTGCTGCGCGGCTGCGAGGCGTGCTTGAGGCGCACAACGAGGCACAGGCTGAACCACGCTGGCCCTGGACGAGTACGACGGCCTATAACGTAGACCGTGATCTGTCACAAGAAGACCAACCCGGCGATGAGTTTGCCTACTGGTCAAACTGAGCGTGCGCAGCCACTGCGTGCCACGATAACAAGGAGATGACTATGACCTGGAGCAGACGCATATTCTCAGTGCTTGTCGTACTGCCTGGACTGTTGTTTGTGGTCATGGGTGTGAGATGGCTGGTCGATCCGGCCGGCATCGCACCGTCACTGGGACTCACCCTGGAGACTGGCTTCGGACTCAGCAGCCAGGTTGGTGACTTTGCGGCCTTTTTCCTCGTGGTGGGGCTCAGTATCCTGATCGCTGTGGTGACCCGGCGTCGAACCTGGTACTACCCGCCCGCGATGTTGTTACTGGTCGCCGCCATCGGCAGAATCGTGGCGTGGCTGGTGCATGATGCGGCGCTGGTGCCCCAGACCATCGCATTTGAGCTTGTGATTGCCGGGCTGTTGCTGGTCGCATCCCGTTTGCTGCCCACTCGCGACTGACGATGAGGGTTGGCTACCGTGCGGCAGTCATTGCCTGGATCGTTGCGCTTGTCTCGACCACGACAGCCTATGCCCAGGACAGGCCCAACATCGTCCTGCTGCTGGCCGATGACCTGGGCTACACCGACATTGCCCCCTATGGCAGCGAGGTCAATACTCCGGCGTTGAGCAAACTGGCAGAGCGGGGTGTGCGTTTCACCAACTACCATACCGCGGCAAACTGCGCGCCGGCCCGGGCGATGCTGCTGACCGGGGTGAGTAACCATCTGGCCAGCGTACCGAACATCCCCGAAATGTTAGCGCCGGAACAGCGGCTGCAGGAGAACTACCAGGGTGTGCTGGGTGATGATGTGGTCACCGTCGCCACGTTGCTGGAGGGCTCCGGCTACCACACCTACATGGCGGGCAAGTGGCATCTGGGTGCTGCGCCTGGCAAGTTACCCAGTCAGCGTGGCTTTGAGCGTACCGTGGCACTGATGGATTCGGGCGCCGACAACTGGGAACAGCGTCCCTACCTGCCCATCTACGATCAGGCCAACTGGTATGCCGATGGTGAGCGTTACCAGTTGCCGGACGATTTTTATTCTTCCCGTTTTCTGATCGACAAGACCATAGAATTCATCGACAGCAATCTGAGCGATGGGCAGCCGTTCTTTGCCTATGTGCCGTTTCAGGCGGTGCACATTCCTGTGCAGGCACCACAGGCCCACATTGATCGCTACATGGGCGTCTACGACCAAGGCTGGACGGATCTGCGTCAGGCGCGCATGGAGCGCGCGGTGGCGTTAGGCATTCTGCCCGATCAGGTGGCTATGACCAGTATGCCCTCGACCGATGATTGGGAAGCGTTGAGCCCGGAGCGCAAACGCTACGAGGCCAAACGCATGGCCGTCTATGCCGGCATGATCGAAGCCATGGACGCCAATATCGACCGTTTGATGACTTATCTGGAAAAGCAGGGACAACTGCGCAATACGATCTTTATTTTTACTTCGGACAACGGTGCCGAAGGGAGTGGGGCGAGGGACCCGGATGCTCTCGCCGCCAACAGCGTCCCTGCCAGTCTGGGTTACAACACCGACTATGAAACCCTGGGCTTGAAAGGCAGCTACAACTCAATCAATCCGGGCTTTACCAGCGCGGCGGTGGCACCGCTTGCCTACTATAAGTTCTACCTGGGTGAAGGCGGCTTGAGGGTGCCGCTGATAATTACGGGTGGCCCCGTCGTCCCGCAGCAGACGGATGCCTTTGCCTGGGCCACCGATGTGGCGGCGACCATCCTCGCCTTTGCGCAGGTAGAACCGCCGGGTGCGCGCTTTGCAGGCAGACCGGTACTGCCTATGACAGGTCGGAATCTGCTGCCGCTGGTACGGGGAGACGTTGAGCGCGTCTACGCAGAGCACGAGAGTGTCGGTTATGAGCTGACCGGCCATGGTGCTTTGTTTCAAGGTGACTATAAAATTGTGCGCAATCTGCCACCGCTCGGTGACGGGGAGTGGCGGATGTATGACCTGCGTAAAGATCCCGGGGAAACCCGCGATCTAAAGGCGGATATGCCGGCTCGATTTGAGCGCATGCTCACAGCCTATGCTCAATTTGAAGAAGACAATCACGTGATGCCGATACCATCCGGCTACAACCAGACCCGGCAGCTGGTCATTAATATGGTGAGAGAACGCTATGGTTCAATGGTGCTGGTGGTGTTGCTCGTGATTATTCTGCTGATTCCGTTTCTGGTGTATTTGCGGACCAGGCCGGAGCGGGGTGCTTGAGCCAACAACGGGGCGCTCGATGAATCGATCAACGCGTCAAGGATTAACCGCCTGCTTAGACTGCATTGCCGCCAATGAAGCGGTTGCCAGTTGTTCGGAAGTAAATGGCTTGCGCAAAAACCCATAGCGCAGATTTTCCAGAGAGCTCCGTAAGCTCGCGGCATCGACGTAACCGGAGCACACCAGCACTGCGACTTCAGGGTGCTTTTCGGCGAATTTGACCGCAAGCTCAGCGCCGCCCATAACGGGCATCAAAGCGTCAGTGCACAACAGATCAAACGGTTCGCTGGTGGCCGTGGCTTTGGCCAGCGCCTGGTCTGCGGTCTCGGCAGTCACTGTATGCGCGCCAAGCTGATCATAGAGCATTTTCAATGTGGTCAGGACGCTCTGGTCGTCATCGACGATCAACACCCTTACGCCTTCAAGGGTCGCCGCGGCTGCAACGGTCGCCTTTTTCGGTGCGACTCTTTCTCCGGGCGTGACGGGAAAGCGTAAGCGCACGCATGTTCCCTGCTTGGTCCCGGCTTCGATTTCAATCTGTCCACCTGCACGATGCATAAATGACTCGACATGAGCGAGGCCAAGCCCGGATCCCCGCGATTCAGATTTAGTCGTGTAAAACGGTTCGAAAACATGCGGCATTATTGCGGGATCAATACCTGGACCATCGTCGCGCACTTCGATGACCAGCCTCTTTTCTGCTTCGCCAGCCGCTCCTTCGGCTCTTTCTGTGTTGGCCACAGGCTGCAAGCTGGCCCGGATATTAATTTGTCCCTCCGCCTCGATCGCGTCACGCGCATTGACGACCAGGTTCAACAAAGCCTGCCGGAATTGCTGCCTGTCGACCGCGAACACGACGCAAGCCTCGCGGGTATCAACGCTGAGCGTGATTGCAGGCGGTAGCGCCCGGCGTAACACTTTGGCCACACTCTCTAACTCCTGGTCAGCTTGCACGGATTCCATTTTGTAAACGTCGCGACGACCGAGAGAGAGCATCTGGCGTGTGGCTGATGATGCGCTGTCAATTGCGTATTCAACTTCATTCAGCAGTCCGCTGATGTCTGCGCCGCTGCGGAGCAGTTCCATCGTGCCGCGCAGCACCGTCAGGTTGTTGTTGACATCGTGGGCAAACCCCGCCGCGATTTGACCTACAGCGTCCAGCCGTTGTGCCCTCCACAGATGCTGTTCTGCCTGGCGGCGGGCCTCGACCTCGGCAGCCCTCGCGGCACTGGATTTCTGCAGTTCTGCAAGCAGAGCCTTGGAACGGGCGAGGCTTTGTTCCAGTTCGCGTAGCATCAGGTAAATTGCTGTGGCAAGACAGGCCGTCAATGTGGCAATAACGGTCACGCGTATCGGCCAGGTGGCAACATCAACTTCGGGTCCCGTTGTGATAAATGTGTTCCAGCCATAGCTGGCTAACACTCCGGTTACGGCGGTTCCCAGCAGCAGGACAGACCAGGCGATGATAGACGTGCGTGCCGAGGAAAACAGTACAGTAAGCAGAATTGCAGAGAAATAGAGCATCGCGAAAGCGGCTGAAACCCCGCGTGTGGC
Source organism: Pseudomonadales bacterium (assembly GCA_040222775.1). Taxonomy (GTDB): domain Bacteria; phylum Pseudomonadota; class Gammaproteobacteria; order Pseudomonadales; family Azotimanducaceae; genus UBA4421. The sequence continues at coordinate 167,110 of JAVKCL010000006.1, read as the reverse complement.
CAGCACCACAAACGCTGTGGCAACGGTGCCCCCAATCAGTATCAGGTGGCTGTAATGAATGGCTTGTTTGGGACGCAAGGCGACAAACAGCCACGAACAATAGGCGCATACCAGCGTGACTGAAGCCATCGGCAGTCCATAATCCCAGTAGGCAGGCACCGTTGAAACGAGGGGCAGAAGCGCGCCAACCGCGATGATGCGGGAAGTTATAACGACGGCGCGGTTGCGCCAAGTATCAATATCAGTCAGCGCTAAAGCAGGATCTGCCGGGCTGCTGTCATGGGTCTGTACGCTACGGTCTTGCACGTTGCAATCGCACTGAATGCCTCCCTGGCTGTTGAGCCGATGACACTGTTGTCTAGCGCACCAGAAGCATGATTCTACCCCATCGCACTCTTAAGACAACTTAACCTGATAGTTTAAGCCCCGAGGCGCAAACCGCCACTTTGCCCCCACCCCCGACTTGTGTTCCAATGCGCGACATAATAAAAACCCTCAAAATCACCACGGTTGGTTAATGGGCGATTACTTTTTACGCCGCACTCTGCTAATTATTCCCACGCTTATCGGCATTACCATGTTGGTCTTCATGGTGACGCGCTTTGTGCCGGGCGGGCCTATGGAAAGGGCGCTCATGGAGGCGACTCAGGCCAGCATGAGTGCCGGTGGGCAGCGTGCCACAGGCCAGGGCATGGCGCTGTCAGAAGAGCAGCTTACACAATTGCGCGAGTACTACGGCCTGGATAAGCCCTGGTACGAAAGCTATTTCATCTGGTTGGGCAATATCGTGCAGGGCGATCTGGGTGACAGTTATCGCTACAACGAGCCGGTCTGGGATGTCATCAAGCAGCGCTTCCCCATTTCTCTTTTTTACGGCCTGGTCAGCCTGTTTATCACCTATATTGTCTGCATCCCGCTGGGTGTGGCGAAAGCGATAAAACACCGCAGTACCATGGACAACATCACCTCGATACTGGTTTTTGCCGGCTACGCCATTCCTGGCTATGTATTGGGGGCGTTATTGCTGTTGTTCTTTGCCGCCGGGCAGGACTGGTTCCCCATGGGCGGGTTTACCAGCTTTAACTACGATGAGTTGAGCCCGGGCGAGAAGGTGCTGGACATCCTGCATCACGCCACCCTGCCGTTGATCTGCTATCTGGTGGGCAGCTTCGCGGTCACCACCATGCTCATGAAAAACAATCTCATGGATAATCTGGCTGCCGACTATGTGCGTACCGCAGTGGCCAAGGGTGTACCTTTTAAGAAAGCTGTTACCGGGCATGCGCTGCGCAATTCGTTGATCCCCATTGCCACCACCTTTGGCCAGAACATCACGCTGCTGGTCAGTGGCTCGTTCCTGATCGAAACCATTTTTGATATCGACGGTTTCGGCCTGCTGGGCTTAACCAGCATTTTCGATCGTGACTATCCGGTGGTCATGGGCATCGTGTTCATCGCCAGTCTGTTGCTGTTGATTGGTAATATTCTGTCCGACATTCTGGTCGCCGCTGTGGATCCCCGGGTGAGGTTCCAGTAATGGCGATGAACCCGCTTACCGTTAGAAAGCTCAAGCGCTTTAAGGCGATTAAGCGCGGTTACTACTCGGCCATCCTGCTGGTTATCCTGACAGTCCTGTCGCTGCTGGCGGAACTGATGGTCAGCGACCGGGCACTGTTTGTGAGTTACCAGGGCGAGTGGCATTTCCCCACCTATGGCGATGTGGAACTGGGCAGTACCTATGGACTTACCGGCGCTGCGGCTGTTTCGCCGGTCAACTATGCAGAGCTGCAGCGGGCCTTTGAGGGCACCGACAATGTGGTCATCATGCCGATCATTCCCTGGGGGCCATACACCAATGACACCTTCGAAGGGGTGCTCAAGTCGCAACCCCCCAATGCGGACAGGGAGCACTATCTGGGCACAGATACCACCGGCCGCGACGTGCTTTCACGCCTGGTTTATGGCTTTCGCACCGCCATTTTCTTTGCCTTTGCCTTTACCATTCTCACCTATCTGATCGGCGTGACCATCGGCTGTGCCATGGGCTATTTTGGTGGATTGTTCGACCTGATTTTTCAGCGCCTGATTGAAATATGGTCAAATATTCCCTTTCTGTACATGGTCATCATTGTCTTTTCGGTTATTCCCAGTACCTTCTCCACACCGACCCGTATTGGCATTCTGTTGAGCATCATGGTGTTGTTCAGCTGGACCAGCCTGACCTATTACATGCGCACCGAGACCTACAAAGAAAAGGCCCGTGACTACACCTCTGCTGCGCTGGTGTTGGGTGCCGGTACTGCCCGGGTGCTGTTCAAGCATATTCTGCCCAACACCATTGCCACCATGATGACCTTTGTTCCGTTTACCGTGGTCAGTGCCATCACCGCCATAACGGCGCTGGATTTTCTGGGTTGGGGGCTGCCGCCGCCCACCCCGAGTATCGGTGAGTTGCTAAAGCAGGGCACGGCCAATCTGACCACCGCACCCTGGATCGTGACTTCTGCGTTTGCGGCGCTGGTGGCGATCCTGGCGCTGGTGACCTTCATAGGCGAAGCGGTGCGGGAAGCCTTTGACCCCAGAAAATTTACCCTTTATCGATAGTCGAAGTACTCTTAAGGAGCGACCATGCGTACACCCCTGAACGGTTTCAAGACCACATTTTTAACCCTTGCGTTGGCCACTATGTTGGCTGCCTGTGGGGGCGGGGATGGCGAAGATGCGGCGGTAACGGAAGCAGAATTCGAACAGCGCAAAGCAGCCATGCTGGCCGAAATGCAGAACCACTTTGACACCAAAATTTCGCTGCCACCGGATGTGCAGGAAGCGCTGGAACGCGGCACCGTCACCCAGGAAGAAATCGATGCGCGCGCGGCCAAAGGTGAGTTTCCCAGGTTTTTCCAATTCAAAACGCCAGCCGATATACCAGCGGATCTGGAATGGGATGATGGCAGTGATCTGCCCGACATCGGCAGCCCGGACGCTAAGAAAGGCGGTACGCTCTATTTAAGCGTGGACGATTTTCCACGTACCCTGCGGCTGTTTGGTCCGGATGCCAACGGTTCGTTCCGGCCCTGGCTGCTGGACGATACGCGGCCCTGGCTGGCGCGCCGGCATCCGAACGACACCAGCATCGACAAAAATGGCAACTTCCGCTATTACCCGGGCGTGGCCGAAAAGTGGGCCGTGGGTGAAGACAAGCGTACGGTTTACATCAAGCTGAATCCCAATGCGCGTTTCAGTGATGGCGAAAAAATCACCACCGACGACATGCTGTTCAGTTTTTACTTCTGGCATTCCAGCCATATCCGGCAGCCCTGGTACAACAACAACTTTCAGCGCAACTACACCAACATCACGAAATACGATGAACACTACTTTTCGCTGACGTTGCCGGAAGCGAAGCCCAATGTCTTTTTTCTTGCCCTGGAAATTGATCCTTTGCCCATGCACTTTTTCTATGAGTTCGGCGAGGACTATCCGCAGCGCTATCAGTGGCGGTTCGTGCCGACCACCGGGCCCTACGTGATCACTGAGGAGAACCTGAAAAAAGGGCGATCCGTGACGCTGACCCGAAACAAGGACTGGTGGGCAAAGGATCTGAAATTCTGGCGCAACCGGTTTAATGTCGATCGTGTGCATATCAGCGTCATTCGAGACACGGCAAAGAGATTTGAAGCGTTCAGAAAAGGGGAGATCAGCCTGTTTGGGCTTGCGTTACCCGAGTACTACTACGAAAAGCTGCCGGCCGACCACGAACTGGTGGCGTCCGGTCAGGTGCATCGGGCGGTGTTCTACAATGATGTCCCGCGGCCGACCTATGGCTTGTGGATCAACCGCGCGCAACCGCTGCTGGATAACCGTGATGTGCGTGTGGGCATTAATCATGCGATCAACTACGACAAGGTCATCGACGAATACTTCCGTGGTGACTACCAGCGCATGCGCACCACGGCCGATGGCTTCGGCCCGTTTACGCACCCGACCCTGAAAGCGCGGCCCTTTGATGTCGAAGCCGCTTTAGAGTATTTCGCTAAAGCAGGATTCACCGAGCGCGGTCCGGATGGTGTGTTGGTCAATGAACAGGGCAAGCGCTTGAGCTTCACCCTGTCCACCGGTTACGACTCGCTCAAAGACACGCTGACCATTCTGCGGGAAGAGGCCCTGAAAGCCGGCCTGGAATTGCGCCTGGAAGTACTTGATGGTACAGCTTCATGGAAAAAAGCTCAGGAAAAACAACATGATATCGGCTTTTATGCATTTAATGTGTCACAGGAGATGTATCCCCGTTACTGGGAGACCTATCACTCAGTGAACGCCTATGACGTGCCGTGGCTTGCTGATGGCAGCCCTAATCCAGACCGCAAGATAAAGGTCCAGACGAACAATCTGATGTCCATCGCCATCCCCGAACTCGATAAGCGCATAGAAGCGTATCGAGCCAGTGAGTCGGTTACGGAAATGCAGCGCCTGGCTTTCGAGATGGAGGAGATCATCTACGAGGATGCTTCTTTCGTGCCTGGTTTCGTGATCCCCTTTATGCGCACCGCTTACTGGCGCTGGATTCGCTGGCCGGATGACTTCAATGTGAAACTGGCCAACTCTACCATCGAAACGCAGCTGTTCTGGATCGACACGGAAATGGAGCAGGAAACCCGTGATGCCCGACGCACTGGGGCTACTTTCCCTGTCGTCGACAAAGTCTATGACCAGTACAAGCTGGCCGATTAGCCGCAATGACGAGCGCTAATGAACCCCTGCTGCGCGTCAGTAATCTTGTTACTGAGTTTGACACCGAACAGGGTTCGGTGCGTGCGGTAGATGGTGTCAGTTTGTCCGTGCAGGCCGGTCGCACGCTCGGGGTGGTGGGCGAATCGGGTTGCGGTAAAACGGTTACCGCGCTCAGCATCATTCATCTGCTGCCCAAACCGACTGCCAGCATTGTTGCGGGTGAAGTCTGGTTTGAAGGCGAAGATCTGGCAGCCGCGTCCATCGAGCGGCTGCATGAAATCCGCGGTAATCGCATCGGCATGATCTTCCAGGAGCCGATGACTGCACTGAACCCGGTGCATCGGGTCGGTCGCCAGATTATGGAAGCGCTGAAGCTGCATCGTGATGTGGATGACAACACGGCGCTGCGCATGACCGTGGAAATGCTGGACAAAGTCGGCATTCCGAGCCCGGAAGTGCGGGTAGGCGAATATCCACATCAACTCTCCGGTGGCATGCGGCAACGGGTGATGATCGCCATGGCGCTGATCTGCAATCCGAGTCTGATCATTGCCGATGAGCCCACCACAGCGCTGGATGTCACCATTCAGGCACAGATTCTGGAACTGCTGCAGAACATGCAGAACGAATCCAATACCAGCATCATCATGATCACCCATGATTTAGGAGTGATCGCTGAAACCTGTGATGACGTGGTGGTGATGTATGCCGGGCGGGTTGCCGAGCAGGGTACGGTTGAAGAAGTCTTCAATGCCCCAAGACACCCTTACACCCAGGGGCTGTTGAGTTCGATACCGCGGCTTGATTCCCAGCGCAAAACCAGGCTGCAGACGATTGAAGGCATGGTGCCCGCATTGCAGGATATGCCTGAGGGCTGTCGGTTCAACAATCGCTGCCCCCATGCAGATGAGCAATGTATCAATTCATCACCCGGCCTGGACGGGGAGGAGGGTGGTCACCGTACCGCCTGCCATCACTGGTCGCGTATTCAGACCGCATTAGAGCACGCGTAATCGTATGAGTGACATGTTACTGAAAGTAGAAAACCTCAAGGTTCACTTCCCGGTTAAGAGTGGCATCATGATGCGTGCCTCGGCATATAACAAAGCCGTGGATGGTGTGAGTATAGAAATCCATGCCGGCGAAACCCTGGGACTGGTCGGGGAATCCGGCTGCGGTAAATCCACTCTGGGCAAAGCGGTTGTGCGGCTGTTACATCCCACGGACGGGCGCATCGAACTGAATGGTCAGGACATCACCGATCTGAATCGCCGGGAGATGAAGCCGTTGCGGCGCGATCTGCAGATGATCTTTCAGGACCCGGGCGAAAGCCTGAACAGCCGCCACACGGTCGGCAACCTGATCAAAGAAGCCTTTGAAATTCACGATGTGGGCGACAATGCCTGGCGCGACCAGCGCGTACTTGAGCTGCTGGACCAGGTGGGTCTGCCAGCCAGTGCCGCGCAACGTTATCCGTTCGAATTCTCCGGCGGGCAACGACAAAGGATCGGCATTGCCCGCGCCATTGCGCTGGAGCCCAAGCTGATCATCTGCGACGAGCCGGTCTCGGCACTGGATGTGTCGATTCAAAGCCAGATCCTGAATCTGTTGCTCGATCTGCAGGAAGAATTTCAACTTTCCTATCTCTTCATCGCCCACGATCTGGCGGTGGTAAAACACATCAGTGACCGGATTGCCATCATGTACCTTGGCCACCTGATGGAAGTGGGCGGCGCTGACGAGATCTACGCCAATCCAAAGCATCCCTACACGCGCGCGCTGATTGCTGCCATCCCCGCTCCGGACCCAAGCCGACGGGGCCGCGCCAAGGAAGTGCTGGAGGGTGACGTGCCCAGTCCGATTGATCCGCCATCGGGATGTGTGTTTCACACCCGTTGCCCGCTGGTGGTGGACCGCTGCAGGGTCGAAAAGCCGCTTTTACGTGAAGTGATTGCCAGCGACCGAGTACCACACCAGGTGGCGTGTCATCTGGTTGAAGGGGCTGGCGGGTAACTCGCAACAGGTTTTCGAGAAGGAAAGATATCGCGCGGGAAAATGTCCCCGTCTCATCTTGTATCGCGATCCTGCCGCACAATGTCTGCGGCGAGCGGTAATCCAGTGGTTGCTGTGCGCTGGAATAAATTGAGTTCAGCCGCGATTTCTGAGATTGATAACCAACCGGATGATGCGGCTGCCTGCTGGCGCTAATGTTGAGAAAAATATAAGTTGCGTTAGTAAGCTTTAAAGGGGGAGGGATTGATGCAGAAGACCATGAGGCAACTGGCGGGGCCGACTTTAATGGCCGCGCTCACATTAACGGCCTGTTCTGACGGCAATCGCGCTGACCGCGAACAAGCTGGCGTCGAGCAGGTGGTACCAGAGGTGAAAAGTCGATCGGAGGTGCGAGCCACTGGGGCGCGTTACGCCTACTTTGGCGATCTCCACGTGCACAGTACTTATTCGCTGGATGCCTTCCAGTTTGGCACCCTGGCGACGCCCGACGACGCTTATCGCTACGCCCAGGGCGAGGCCATCGAGCATCCGGGGGGCTTTGAGATGCAACTTGAGCGACCCTTGGATTTCTACGCAGTAACCGACCACGGCACGTATCTTGGCGTCGTTCGAGCAGGGGCCGATACCTCAACTGAAATCTCTAAACACCCGACCATGCACTCGATTCATAATCTCAACGCTCCGCAGAACCTGTTTGTGGAGAGCCTGCCGTCGCGCAACTTTCGTGCCTGGATCGCTGCTTTCAGTCGTGCGTTGGCCGGCTCGCAGCCACTTAAGGCAGAAGTAGATGCCATCATGCGCACGACCTGGGCGGATGAGGTGGGTGCTGCTGACCGCCACTACAAGCCTGGTAAATTCACCACGTTTGCAGCCTATGAATACTCGTCGACCAGAGAAGACGGCGGCAGTATGCACCGCAATGTCATCTTTCGCGGCACCGAAGATCTACCAGCGGTGCCTTTCAACCGCATGATGTCGCTGGATCCAGAAGACCTGTGGAACTGGATGGATGATCTGCGCGGGCAGGGGGTTGAGAGCCTGGCAATTCCACACAACTCCAACAAATCCAATGGTCAGATGTTCGAACTGGCCACCTGGGCGGGCGATCCCATGACGCTCGAGCACAATACAAAACGCCTGCGCAATGAACCGCTGGTGGAAATCACCCAGGTCAAAGGTACCTCGGAAACACACCCGGCCTTATCGATGAACGATGAATGGGCTGGTTTCGAGATCGACCCCTATGTCGCCGGTGGTGGCAAATTAAGAATAGCCAAGCCCAGCGGTGGGTATGTGCGTGACGCGATGAAAAAGGGCCTGGCGTTAGAGGCCGAAGGCTTAGGCAATCCCTTCGAGTATGGTTTTATCGGTTCTTCGGACACGCATACCGGTGCGGGTTCTTATGATGAATCGAATTTTTTCGCCAAGGTGGGCTTGCTGGATTCCACCGCTTCGCTGCGCGGGTCGGTGCCTGTCAGCGTTGCTGAGTTACAAACCATCGGCTTAAGTGACGCGGACGACTCGAACTTCTATGTCGCAACAGATGGGCGGCGCTATCTCCTTCGCAGTTCGACTGTTTATGGGGCTTCGGGTCTGGCCGGTGTGTGGGCTGAAGAAAATACTCGGGAAAGTATCTATGACGCATTCCGCCGCAAGGAAACTTTCGCAACCTCCGGACCACGGTTACAAGTGCGCTTGTTTGCGGGAGATGGTCTCGACAGCACCATGCTCGAGACGACTGAGGGCATTGCCCGTGCCTATGCCCAGGGGGTGTCGATGGGTGGAGAATTGGCCGTGAAACCTGGGGAAGTGCCAGTGTTTTTACTCTGGGCCGTCCGTGATGCGCAATCCGCACCGCTGCAGCGGCTGCAGATCATCAAGGGCTGGCTCGACAACGGTGAAACTCACGAGCAGGTTTTTGATGTTGCGTGTGCGGACGAATTGACGGTTGACCCCGCGACGCATCGTTGTCCGGACAATGGCGCCAAGGTGAATTTAGCGGACTGTGCGATTTCCGCCGACCGGGGTGCTGCAGAGCTTAAGACGCTCTGGCAGGATCCGGAATTTGATGGCAACCAGAAAGCGTTCTATTACGCACGTGTGCTGGAAAACCCGACCTGTCGATGGTCCACCTGGGATGCGCTCAGAGCTGGGGTGCCACCACGCGAGGATGTGGATCCGGTCATCCAGGAACGTGCCTGGTCGTCGCCAATCTGGGTGAAACCCCAGGGCGCCGCTACGTAGTTTTTCAGTAATGAGGTTTATAGATGAGTGAGCCGATGGAAATCGATGTGTTCTGGTCTTTTCGCAGTCCGTGGTCGTATCTGGCGACGCGGCGGTTGCGTGACTGGCAGCAACAGTATCAGCTGCAGGTGAATTTCCGGGTTGTCTATCCCATTGCAATTCGCACACCGGAATTTTTTCAGCAGGTGCACCCGCAATGGTTTTCCTATTTCAGGACCGATGTGTACCGCGTCGCGGAGTTTCTGGGCCTCCCTTTCACGTGGCCGTCACCAGACCCTGTCATCCAGTTGATCGATGAAGATGGTCAGCGGCGCACGGCGGACGAGCAACCCTACATTCATCGTCTCTCCAGGCTCGGTGTGCTGGCGGAAGAAATGGGCAAGGGCATTGAATTTGCGGATGAAGTGGCGTCACTCATCTGGGGTGGCACGCAAGCGTGGGATCAGGGCGAGTATCTGGCACAGGCCGCGCAGAGGTCCGGTCTCGACCTTGCGGAGATGGATGAGCGGGTCATTGCAGAAGCAGACCGGTTGGAATCAGTGATTGAAAAAAACCAACTCGATCATGAGCAGGCGGGGCATTGGGGTGTGCCAACCTGTGCGTTCAGGGGTGAGCCGTTTTTCGGTCAGGACCGCCTTGATGTATTGCTGTGGCGATTACAGCAGGAAGGGCTGCAAGCCCGCTAGAATTGCGCGCAAGTGCTGTTGTTGTGCGAGGCAAAAAACACGCTACCAGACAATATCCGCCAGAATAACAAGGATGCCAATCTGGCCGCCTTGCCAGAAAACAGAGCGTAGTCCGGGTGGACCGAACGCGTAGGCCGGTACGTAGAGACAGCGGGAAAAGAAAAACACCCAGGCGCCCCAGACGGCGAGTGTGCCATTCAGTTCGCTGGCATGCACCACAAAAAGCGCCGCTGCGAATTGGGGAAAGATTTCCAGCAGGTTGCGGTGTGCTCTGACGATGCGGCCCGTTACACCCGTGACCTCGAAGGGGACATCGCGCGGTCCGGCAACCCAGCGGGGACCCGCCTGACGCAACGTGAGTATGCTCTGCAGGCCAATCTGCACGATGGCCAGAAAGAGAGTTGCGACCAGCGCGTAAAGATCACCTGTCATAGTTCTGTCCATCCCGGTTTGATTTGGTTGACATGGCTGGCAGCATATGACCAAATAGCCAAACCAGTCAAATAGATATATGTGCATGCCTCGTGCGTTTACTGAAACAGAAGAGACCGCGATCCGCGAGCAGTTGCGGCGCAAGGGTTTGGCGTTGTTCGCCGCACAAGGGGTCACTAAAACCAGCGTCGAGCAGATCACACAGAGCGTGGGTATCGCTAAAGGCTCGTTCTACAAATTTTATGGCTCTAAGGAACTGCTGTTTTTTGAGCTGTTGGAGGATGCCCAGAACGAAATTCGCTCACCGCTCCTGGGCGCTGAAGAGAAAAACCGAACCCATCTCGAAAAACTCCTGCATCAGATGTTTCGTGCCGTGCTTAACAATCCGCTGATTCATTTCATGGGGCGCGAAAGTGAATTGTTGGCGATCAGTCGTAAAGTCCCTGCGGAAGTGCTCATCCGACACCAGCAGGATGACCAGAAATTTCTTGATCAGATGATTGCACGCTGGAACACTCGTACTGAGACGCCAGACAGAGATCAGGTAGCGGCGTGTATTACTTTGTTTATGCTGTCCTGCCTGAATCAGGATTTCATCGGCGAGCGACTGGCGCCCTATGCGGAGGACATTGTGGTAACCGATCTTGCGAACTGTTTCTTTGCAGCGGATTCATCAACGTGACAAACAAGGTGGCATATAAGGTGAAGAGTATGAAAGTTGATATACGCAGACGTTTTCCAGGCCTGGTACTCGCATTTATAGGTTTCGTCGGTTCAACATCACTGGCCCACGCAGAAGAAAGCATCCTGCAGACGTTTATCGGCGAGTGGCGTTCCAACAGCCCGGCCTTTGGCCAGCCTGCGCAAAGTACCGCAGTCTGGACACCAGCCCTTGGCGGCCAGTTTTACCGCCTGGAATATGCCATTACGCATACGCAGAAGGCAGACGATGAGCCGGTGTTTGCAGGCGTGGCCTACTACCAGCCGGCAGAGGCGGGCGGGTTTACTGCGTTCTGGGCGGATTCCAGTGGCGATCTGCATCAGATTTCAGCCAGTCAGACAGAGCGCAGTCTCGAAGCAATCTGGGGGTCGGCTGAGGAAAAACTGGGCCGCACCCGTTACGAACTGCTTGACCAGGATCGCTTACGCATCACCGACTGGATCTCGCAGGACGGACAATGGCGTCAGTTCAATCAAGGCGAGTATGTGCGCCAGAAAACGCAGACAACACAATCAGAGGGAGGCAGGAAAATGGAAAAGGTAGCAGGGATCGGTGGCGTGTTCTTTCGAGCGGCAGAGGCCAGTCAGGTTGCCCAGTGGTACGCCGATAATCTGGGTGTGGACCCGACACCCACCGACTACGAAACGCAGCCCTGGCAACAGCAGGCGGGGCCTACGGTGTTTGCACCGTTTGGTCAGACAACGGATTACTTCGGCAAGCCCGAACAGCAGTGGATGATCAATTTCCGGGTGAAGGATCTGGATGCCATGGTGAAACAGTTGCGCGATAACGGCAACGACGTGGAGGTGGATCCAGAGGTGTATCCCAATGGCCGCTTTGCGCGTACCCATGATCCCGAGGGTACGCCGGTTGAACTCTGGGAGCCTGCGGACTAGCAGGCAAAAAAAAGGCCCGGTGAAATACCGGGCCCGTGCTTGTCAGGATTTAATCCCTAGTCGCAACTGGAAGCGTGCAGTTGCAGATTACCGCCTGTAATTGTGATGGGTTCTCCGGTCGGATTACCTAACTCGTCTAACGCTTCCACAGTGAAGAAGTCGTGTACGTTCAGATAATACCGGTCTACATTTTCTCCAGCAGCAGCACCCTCATTACCTGGCTCGTTTCGATCTTCAACTCGGGCATTGAAGGTCACGGCCTGGCGGGCTAATTTGTTGCCCTTGATGCCTTGAATCCATCCTGAGCCGCTGAATTCGATAAAGTTGAACGGCGTAACTGGAGACTCTGAGCCAGGCTCAATGCCTTCAACGTTGCCACACACTACCTGGTCGATTGTCGTGCCCATAAAGTGCACCTTCAGACTATGTGCGACGTGGTTCCATTGCCCCCCATCACCTGGTTCGGGACTGCAGCTCGGAAAAACGTTGCCGCCAAAGGTATCCTTTGGACCTTTTTCTGCCAGGTGGCCGTTGATGATGGGCTCGAATTTGACGCCACCGGCGGTCATCCAACAAGCGCCAACTTCCTGTGCCCGACAAGCAGGATCGTCTACCAGAAAATCCAGATCATTCACGAATGCATTTGCTGGCGACAGCTCGACCGAGTGTGCGCCTACAGCTGGCAGCGCGACACTGGCACCAGCATTCAGTGAAGCTGGATCAATCGAAACGGTCCATGAACCCTGGTCCAGAAAATTATCGAAAAGATACCTTCCGTCCTCACCTGTCGTCGTTGTCAGTGTTGTCCCGTTTGCATCTTCGAGGACGACAGTTACCCCCGCGAGTGGTGTGTCACCCGGGTCAAATCCCCCCTGTCCATCCGTATCACAATAGATGTAACCTGAAATTCCATAAGCCAGGGCCTCCGAAGAGAATCCGGCGCCTAGCAGTGCAATAACTAGTGTAAACATTAGATTGCGCATAATCTTCCCCATGCTGATTGACGTGTAACTTCCCGTATGTCAAGTTATCGCACATTATTAGGGTTTGACAAGCACTTCGTGGAGGTCGTTAGAACTCAGGCATCAACCACGCAGTGAACAGGCGGTGCGCGCCCCCTCAATAGACCCGGGTGATCAGCAGGTGGATGGTTTTGCACGTACTTATGATCCTGAGGATCGGCCGGTTGAGTTGTGGGAGCCTGCTGAATAGCGCGTCAGGTATCTCTGGCAAGACAGACAACGACTTTACGCGGCCGCGTGCCACTGTAGGGGGAACGGCCGTGCATGACACGGTAGTTATCAACCAGCGCAATGTCGCCATCCTGCCATGGTAGTGGGTAAGTGAAATCTGCTGCGAGGGACGTCACGTAGTCCAGTACTTCCTTTGCAATGGCATCGCCATTGCCAAACGACAGGGTGGGTCTGCTGCTGTCATTGCTGCGCTTCCAACCGCGATAAGCAGCGATGACCTGATTAAAAAAGCTCTGGCTTCCATCGTTTAGTTTGCGCACCGCAGGCAAGGTGGGGGTCGTGGTCTGCAGCGAGTCATCTGGCTGCCATTGCCAGGAATAGCCGAGTTCGGTAAGTCGCTCTTGTGCTGCGGCTTTTGTATCGACACTGAGTGTACTGCGCCAGCTGCGCCCCTGGCCCGATGCGGCGTCATCGTCGGCTGGCATGTGCGTCGTGTACTGCACGCCCAGTTTTTCAAATTGCTCAGCCCATTCAGGGTGCGTGTCCTTGAAAGCCTGGTAGAGCAGGTCAGACCGACACAGAGGGGTTGCCCCGCCTGATGCCGCCGCCGACAGGCAGCAGAAAAAAATCTTCTGTGGGTAAATAGGTGTCTGCGCCATTTCGTGGTGCAGAAAGATCTCCACGTCTGGCGGTGCTTCGTTGGCGGTGAAGACCCGCGGTGTCAGATTGATGCGTACAGCGTTAGACAGCGATTCCGCGTAGGTGAAGTCGTCATAGCCAAAAGCGGCTGAGAAGGCGTCAAAGTCTTCAGCTGTGTGTATGGGGAATCCGCGGAACAGGATCGCACCGCTGGTGGCCAGCGTATCGATCATGGATTGCCGTTGACTGGCCAACCAGTTCAGGGTGGCGGACAGATCCTGCACGTTCGCGGGCTTTTCAATAATTGTGGGAAAATCTGGCTGGGTCATCGTTAGGATACAACGGGGTAACTGTCACAGTCGAACCTCAAGCAGCTCTTGCAGGAAGATGGCCTGTCCAGTTTCGATGGAGCGCTGTCCCGCTACCCCCATGGCGACGGAGAGCAAACCGTCTTTCAGTGTTACCTCGGCAGGCGTGTTGTTGATGATGGCTTCTCTGAAGCGCAGATGTTCCAGGTAGCTCGCAACGTGGTGCATGCCTTCTTCACGTACGCGCTGATCAGGCTCGACAGGGATCGATACGTAGCTGTTGCGGATTCGATTGCTGATCAAAAGCTCATTGCCGGGTACAGTGGTTTCAATCCTGCCAATATCCCCCGTCACTACAATCTGCTGTTCGTATTTGCCGCCTTCGGCGAACAAACACAGGTCCAGCATGGCTTGTGCACCATTTTCATAGTCGATCATGACATAAGCATTGTCGATGACGTCTGCACGTTGCCCATCATATTCTTCGTTAAGGTGATTCACGTCCTGTCCACCTGAGGCAAATATTCTGCGCGGCGTAGATGGGATGATCTGATTCATCATGTCGAAGAAATGACAACATTTTTCTACCAGCGTACCCCCCGTGTTGCTGTTGAAGCGATTCCAGTTGCCTACTTTTTTCAGGAAGGGAAAGCGGTGTTCACGAATCGCACACATGTGCACGGTGCCGGCCTCGCTGAGGTTGGCCAACATCGCAGCGAGCGGGGCCATGTAACGGTACTCCAGGCCAATCCAGACAATACCAGCGTGCTGTTGGCCCCTGGTGTACACCTCTTCGGCGTCCTTGATCGTGGTGCACATAGGCTTTTCCAGCATGACGTGTTTGTCGGTTTTGAACACATCGCGCATGAGGTCAATGTGGGTGTAGTTGGGCGTTGCGATGACCAGCGCATCCACATCGTCTGCAGCAAGAATATCCTGGTACTGCGGGTGAATGCGTGGTGTAAACCGGTCGCCGCATGCCTTTAGCGCCCACTTCCTGGGCTTTTCATTAGGGTCTGCTATGGCCACAACTTCGACGTCGTCCATAGCGGCCAGGTTGCGGATATGTTCGCAGCCCATCATGCCGGTGCCGATGATGCCGTAGCGGATAGTCACGGTTTCCTCCGGATCTGATTTACCAACTATGGGGTGATGCAATCTTCGCAGGTTGACACACTTGTCTGCTGACAGGCCAGCAGGTCAGTTGCTCGGCTCCGGACTCTGGAGTTTCAGGTAGATTTTATCCTCGTTGTATTCGACCGTATCGCCGGCCACGATCTTCTTGCGCTTCTGGGTCTCGCTCTTCCCGTTGACCATCACCTGCCCGGATGCAATAGCCATTTTGGCTTCACCGCCGCTGGTGGTCATGCCTTCAAACTTCAGAATCTTGTACAACTCAACCGGCTCTCGTGACAGTTCAACCAGGCGAAAGCCTGCAGGTGGCTGCGGTGCTGATGGGGCTTCGGGCGTATTCATAACTGGACTCTGTTGAGGGATGGCCGCTGCGCATGCGGTGGGTGGGATGGATAAGTGCTACATTCCATTATTGCAGAAACTGCAGGCAGAAACAGAAACTAACGAGGCGTAAGCGATGAAGATTGGCATGATGCTCGGATTCGAGGACTCTATACAGACCATTACCACCCTATCCTGTGAGGCGGAAGCGGCTGGTATCGACGCCTTGTATACCGTCGATGCCGGCCGCAGTGCAACGATTACCGCAGCAGCGGTGATCCATGCCACTGAAAAAGTGCGTGTCGGTACCTATATTGTGAATGCCTATGCGCGCGAACCCTGGATGACAGGTATCGAAGCGCGCGATCTTAATGAAATCAGTGGTGGGCGGTTCGTGCTGGGCGTGGGTACCGGCAACCTTCACTTCAACGATCTTTACATGGGCATCGATTCAACAAGGTCGCTGGCGAAAATGCGCGACTATATGCAGATCGTACGTGGAGTTGTGACGGGTCGTGCTGCAGAACGGGTGCGCTATCAGGGTGACGTACACCGCATTCGCTGGCGTGCAACCTGGGAACCGGCAACCACGGAGCTACCCGTCTACTTATCTGCCTCGGGTCCGAAGATGGTCAGGCTGGCAGGAGAAGTGTCCGATGGCGTAGGCGTGGGGATCATGTCTTCGGTCGAGTTTGTACGCGACATCGTACGGCCCAACGCGCGCGCCGGTGCCGAAGCCGCCGGACGCGATCCTGACGCGCTTGCCTTTCCGATGGCAGCCACCGTGAGTATCAACCAGGACGTGGAGCGCGCACGGGATGCGACGCGGGCATCGATCTGTAAGCTGTTTCACCCGATCCCGCATCCTTACTACGATTCCCAGTTGCGTCAACTGGGCTTCGGCGAATTTGCCGATCAGGCTGCACGACTGATGCCGGCAGGTCGGTTGCACGAAGCCATGGCGCTTGTGCCTGATGAGGTGATAGACACCATGACCATCACCGGCAATCTTGAGCAGTGTGCAGCACGGATCAGGGAGTATTCGGGTGTTGCTGATGAAGTGATCCTGGCGCGCACGGCCCAGCGAGGTGAAGCCAAAGACATGGCGGCCTACGACGACTTTTTTGCACTCATCAATACCTTTGCTGCTTAACCGTCGTTGTGACCGCGCGAAGTTCCGATTTTACGGATCCTGGGCAATCGTTTGCTCAGCCCCCAGCCGCAAAGCGCGCTGATCCAGTTTTTCCCGCAGGCGGGCATGGCGTGCGGGCGTCAGAGGGTAGGACCAGATCAGCTTCATGGCCATGCCGTAGAAGACGACAGGACCCAGACAGTACACCAGTCGTAGTGACAATACCCCGCTGTCGGTGCTGGCTGCCACGCCACCTGATGGGTCAAAACCCAGCAGACCAACGATGTTCAGTGCGATGCCGGTGCCGAAGGCGATGGCTAGTTTTTCGGTGAAACCCAGAAATGCAAAGTAGGTGCCCGCACGACGTCCGCCGCTGCGCGCAGCGTCCACGTCGACGACATCCGCGAGCATGGCAAAGGGTAAAAACTGCAGCCCCCCGAAACAGAATCCCTTGACCACAAACAGCACGAAGAACGGCAGATAGTCGCCATAGCCCAGGAATAGATTGCACGCGCTCACGGCTGCCACCGTGATCAGGGTGCACATGAAGGCACGGTGTTTGCCGATCTTACGTCCAAGCCACAGCCAGAAAGGAATCGCGCCCAGCCCGGCGATGAAATAGAAGAAGTAGGCCGCGCCGATGGTTGGCACGCCCACGATGTCGCGAATAAAGAACAGGGACACCGCGTTGCGCGATGATTCGCCGAAGTGCACCAGCAGGACGATCAGCAGCACGCGCACCATCGGGCCATTCTTCATGACCAGTTTCAGGCCATCCATAAAGCTTGGGCGCTTTTCGTTGGGTATCGCCTTTGGTTCTTTCACCAGTGTGAGCACGACTGCGGCGCAGAGCGGCAGCACAACAATGATGGCCCAGGCCAGGCCTTCCAGTACCGGGCCTGTCAGGGTTGCCCGATCAACAATCTTCTTTTCGCGGAAATCGCCAGAGAAGGCGCCGATGGCGTCATTCCACAGGGTTTTGAACACTTCGTTTACTGCCGCGCCGTCGGCCCGGATTTCGATGATCATGGGTATCGCAGCAGCCAGCAGCAGCCCGATCAACACATAGATTTCGCGACCCGCGGTAACTCGACTGCGTTGATGATAGTCCGGCGAGAGTTCCGCCCCCCAGGCTCGGTGGGGCAGGGTGATCATGGTGGCACCGAGGAAAAATACCGCCAGCCAGACCAGAAAGTAAACGATGCCCACACCCTCGTCGGGGATGAAGAGGTTATAGACGCCCAGCATCATCAGCGGTGAACCGATCAGCAGCCACGGTCGGCGACGGCCGATGCGTGTGCGCCAGCGGTCCGAGATTTCGCCCATGAGGGGATCGGTTACCACATCGGTCAGGCGGGCCAGCATCAGGATGGTGCCCACCGCGGCCAGGCTGATACCCAGGCCGCCGGAGTAGTGCGCTGGAATCCATATGGCCAGCGGATAGCCGATCACCGCCAGCGGCATGCCCAGCGAACCGTGGGCATAGATGGTCGTTCTGGATAGCTCCTGTGACACCGGTATTCTCCCCCTTCCCGATGTCTCCAGTATGCATGAGCCAGGGCCGTTGTCTAACTCAGGCGACTCTTGATTACTTCATCCAGTTCGTTTAGCCCGCAACGCTAAGCCAGCGCTTCACGCAGCATATCCCGACCCCGTGCAATCGCATCCAGGTGCGCTGCGGGGTCAGTCAATTGCAGATTCATGGTGACCAGGGCCACATGAGTGACTCCCATATCGCGCAATTTTTTGACCCGCTCAGCATCCGTGTCAGCAGGAATAATGCATTCAATGCCGATGCTGTCCGGATCTCGGCCGGCTTGCTCAGCACTCTTACGCATCTGCTGAATTTGAGCGGCTAAGTCTTTGTTAACAAAAGGAAACCAGCCGTCGGCAAGTCGGCCTACCCGGTCGATCACCTGAGGCGCCATGCCGCCTAACCAGATGGGTATCTGCTTGCGGGTTGGGAGTGGATTCAGGCCGGCGTCGGTGATTTTGTGATACTCGCCGTCGAAACTGATGGACTCATCGGCCCATAACCGGCGCAGCAGGTCGATCTGCTCTTCCGAACGTTGTCCCCGGTTGTGGAAATCTTCGCCCAGGGCTTCGTATTCCACGTCGTTCCAGCCGGTACCGACGCCAAGACGCAGTCGCCCTCTGCTTAACACATCCACGCAGGCAGCCTGTTTGGCGACCAGCGCAGTCTGTCGCTGGGGCAGAATAATCACCGCGGTCACCAGTTCGATGGTACTTGTCAAACCAGCCAGGTAGGAAAACAGTACAAACGGCTCCTGGAACATACTTTCGGTGGTGTACGGGCCCTGCCAATCGGGTCGGCTGGCGGTGTTGGCGCCCAGCACGTGATCATAGGCGAGCAGATGTTCATAGCCGAGGGATTCGGCAGTGGTCGCGAATTTCGCGATGACCTCCGGGTCGGCACCGATTTCAGTTTGAGGGAATACCACGCCAATTTTCATAATCGCTGCTCCTGAAAAAAGGACAGTATAAGCGCATAGCTGAGCAAGGGGAGATTTGAGCCCAAGCTGTTTGATCGGCGATCGACGGTTCATCGGGCTCTGATTGGCGGTGCGCTGACAAGCGCGTAACATGAAGAGCGCAGGCAAATATGCGCTTTTATCGCAGAAGGGGACAGGTATGGAAATCAAACAGTTGCAGACTCTGCATTGTGATGCAGGATGGCGCAACTACCACTTCGTAAAGATTACCGCAGCCGATGGTACTGTCGGTTACAGCGAATATGATGAGGGCTTTGGTTCACCAGGCGTGACCACAGTAATCGAATCCATGGCGGACCGGCTGCAGGGTCAGAACGCCATGGAGCACGAGCGCATTTACGCCACCATGTTTGGTGCTACCCGTCCTGCCCAGGGTGGGGTAGTAGGCGAGGGTCTGGGTGCCATAGAAAATGCGTTGCTGGACCTGAAGGCGAAACTGCTGGGCGTACCTTGTTATGAGTTACTGGGTGGCAAAGTCCGTGATCGCATTCGGGTGTACTGGTCGCACTGTGCCACCTGGCGGATTGCCTCAGCGAAGTACTACCCACCCGCGATAACCTCTCTGGATGGCGTGCGTGCCTTGGGGGAGGAAGTGCGCGAGAAAGGCTACAACGCACTGAAAACTAATGTGTTCGACTACTCCAGTGGCAAACCGCGCAGTTGGGCACCAGGGTTCAACTTTCCCTTCGAGCCCGCGTTAAATGCAGAGCAACACATCATCGATGATCTGCGCATGCATCTGGATGCGTTTCGACAGGGGGCCGGTGACGATGCAGATATCCTGCTGGATCTGAATTTCAATGCCAAGACCGAAGGCTATCTGCGCTTTGCGCGAGCGCTGGCAGACTTCCGCCTGTTCTGGCTTGAGATCGATACCCCCAGCCCGGAAAGTCTGGCTTATGTGCGCGACCACAGCGTGCATCCGATCAGTTCCTGTGAAACGTTGCTCGGTGGCAGCAGCTTTGTGCCGTACTTCCAGCATCAGGCCGTGGACGTGGCGATCGTCGATGCGGTGTGGAACGGGGTCTGGCAGTCAATGAAGATTGCCGCCATGGCCGACGCTTACCAGGTCAACGTCGCGCCGCACAATTTCTATGGCCACTTGTCTACCATGATGAATGCGCATTTTTCTGCAGCGGTGCCCAACCTGCGCATCATGGAGACAGATGTCGACCGTCTGGCCTGGGACGATGAGTTGTTTACCCACAAGCCGAAGATCGAGGACGGTTACCTGATCCTGGATGACACGCCGGGTTGGGGTACTGAACCCGATGAAGCCGCGTTACTGCGCTATCCGCCGCGTCCCGGACCGGGCTTTCTGGGCAATGCCAGGGGTTCTGGTGCCTGATTCTGGCCGTTGCTCTGTATTCGTCAATGGACTATGTGCAGATCTTCCGCAACTGCCAGGCATACTGGAAAACCGATGGTTGATCACTGACGCCAAGCGCTTAAACTGCAAGCCAACTGATAATTGGAATAAAGCGTGACGGACGACGACCCGAGAGTAAGAGATGCTCTACACGATGCTGCTGAAGCCCGCAAACTGGCGTATGCGCCTTATTCCGGATTCCGTATGGGTGCTGCGGTGGTCACGGATAGCAACGCGGTGGTGCGAGGTTCACTGGTGGAGAACATTTCCCTGGGATTGGCCATGTGTGCAGAACGGGTGGCGCTGTTTGCAACCGTCGCCAATCAATCGGGTAAACCGGAAATCCTGGCGCTCGAATCGCGGCGCACCGACGGCGAGTTGACCTGGCCTTGTGGGGCCTGCCTGCAGGTTGCACTGGAACTCGGTGGGCCGGATATGCTGGTGGTGGCGACTGACGGTACCGAAACGCGGTCTGCCACACTGGGCGAGTTGGCGCCAAACCTGCCCCACAAACGTTGACACCACCATGCCTGAATCCGAATCGACATCCAGCGATTTACAGGCAGACACTCTGCTCGAACAACTGGCTGAGTACTCCCGTGACATCATCTGGCGCATGCAATTCCCCGCAGATCTGACCTACATCAGTCCGGCCTGCCAGCGAGTCCTGGGCTGGACACCGCAGGAGCAGATGCAGCGCAGTGGGGTCGTGCAGATGTTGACCGCGGAATCCGAAATCAACACCGCAAAGGTAATGCAAGCCGCACTGCAGGAAAGAGCGGCGGATGTTACCTATGAGGCTGAGCACCTGTGTAAAGATGGCAGCACAGTCTGGTGTGAAGTGCATGTCGGCATTCAATACGATGACGATGGCAAGCCGGTTTCGTGTATAGGCATCAGTCGCGACATCACCGCACAGCGTAAATTGCGCCAGCGCGTCATTCAGAGTGAACGGCGCGAATCTGTCGCAGCGCTGGCCAGCGCCATTGCCCACAACCTGAACAACGACCTCTCGGTTATCCTCGGTACGCTGGAGCTTTTGAACATCAACGCGAACGATCCGCTGATCAACGGCGCGTTGACCGCCGTGCAACGCGCCAGTGCGATGACCCGGCAGATGCTGACTTTCGGATCGAATCAACCAACCCATGAACTGGTGCTGGATCTGAACACCATAGTCCAGGATCAACTGGAAACCATTCGTAGTGTGCTGACGGAAGCGATCGAACTGGAGTTCGTGCCTCATAAAGAGCCTGCCCTGGTAAAATGCGATGCGCGTCAGATAGAACAGGTCCTGTTCAATCTGGTGATTAACGCGCGCCAGGCGCTGACCAACGTGGAAAATCCCACCGTGGTCGTGCAGATCAAACATCAGGTAATTGGTGGGCACGGCTTTATCAGTCTGTCTGTGACGGACAACGGCGAAGGCATGGATGCTGCAACTCAGGCCCAGGCGTTTGATCCTTTTTACACGACTAAGGCGAGTGGTTCTGGCCTGGGTCTGGCGTCTATTCGCAACATTGCCGAGCACTACGGGGCGACGGTTGATCTGGCAAGCAAGCCGGGTGCGGGCACGACCGTCAGTCTGCAGTTTCCCATGGCTGACGGACCTGTAGATCGCAGTATGAACCTTGAAATGTCGGACCCGGAAAGTCTGCGAGGTAGCGAGACTGTGTTTCTGGTGGAAGACGAAGAGGCACTACGTGATGTGCTGGCCCATGCGCTCACCCGGTCAGGTTATCAGGTGCACGCTTTTGCCGATGCCCAGACCGCTTTGGGAGCCTTGCCAAGACTCAATCCGGATCTGCTGCTGACTGATGTAGTGCTGCCCGATCTGGATGGTCGTTTACTGGCCATCGAGATGCGCAAGCAATTGGATTCGCTGGCGGTGGTATTCATGTCCGGCTATCTGGAAGACGAGGCCGCGCTGGAGGGGCAATTACTGCCCGGACCGCTGCTGACCAAGCCGGTCTACAACCTGCAACTCCTGCGTACGCTGAAAACCGCGCTTGGCAGATAGGCTTAGCGCCAACGCCTATCCCGCCTGGGCAGTTTGCTGCAGCGCGTAGTCTGGCAACTCCTCAACGTTATCCACCCAGACGAATTCTAACTGTTCCTGTGCAGTGGCCGGTACATTACGCAAATCTTTGCGGTTGCGAGCAGGCAGTATCACTGTGCGAATGCCCGCGCGCAGGGCGGCCAGGCACTTTTCTTTGATGCCACCGACCGGCATCACCAATCCGCGCAGGCTGATCTCGCCGGTCATGGCGACATCGCTGCGGATCGTCTGGTTAGTCAGTAGTGATAACAAGGCCATATACAACGCGACACCAGCGCTTGGTCCGTCTTTCGGGGTGGCGCCGGCGGGTACGTGAATGTGGATGTCGAGTTCATCGAAGCGCTTGCAGATACCCAGTTTGTTGGCGCGCGCACGTATGAGCGTCAGCGCAGCCTGGGCGCTTTCGCGCATGACGTCACCCAGCTGACCGGTCAGCTGCAGGTTGCCCTTGCCAGGTACGGCTGCTGCTTCTATGAACAGAATATCGCCGCCCACCGGAGTCCATGCCAGACCGGTGGCAATGCCCGGAACGCCGGTACGCATGGCGACTTCATTGTCATAAAACGCCGTCCCCAGCACTTCCTCGATGGCCTCATCGTCGACCTTGAAATGGCTGCTGTCATCGGCGGCGATGAGTACTGCCGCATGGCGACACAGGGCGCCAATATGACGTTCCAGCGTACGCACACCAGCTTCCCGGGTGTAGCGTTCGACGATCTGGGTGATGGCGTTGTCGTCAATGGTGACGTGGTCGTCCTGCAGTCCATTGCTTTTTAGCTGTTTCGGCAGCAGATACTGTCTCGCGATCGCCAGTTTCTCTTCCGCTGTGTAGCCCGGCAGCTCGATCACTTCCAGTCGATCACGCAGAGCCAGTGGGATCTGCTCCAGGGCATTAGCTGTGGCGATAAAGAATGCGTTGGACAGGTCGAAGGGCAGACCAAGATAGTTGTCGGTAAACGTGTTGTTCTGTTCAGGATCCAATACTTCCAGCAGCGCGGCGGCGGGATCGCCTTGAATACCGCTACCAAGCTTGTCGATCTCGTCCAGTAGAATCACCGGGTTATTCGTGCCCAGCTTGCGGAACGTACGCACAATGTTGCCGGGCATGGCGCCGATATAGGTGCGCCTGTGACCGCGAATTTCAGCCTCGTTGTGCACGCCACCCAGCGCGATACGGGCAAACTTTACCCCCATGGCGCGTGCCACACTTTTGCCCAGTGATGTTTTACCCACGCCGGGCGGCCCAGCCAGACAGAGAATAGGGCTCTTACCCTGTGGATTGAGCTTACGCACGGCGAGGAACTCAAGAATTCTCTTTTTCACTTTGTCCAGGCCGTGGTGATCGGCATCCAGAATTTCGCGCGCGGCGTCGATCTGCAGATTACCTTCTTCACGCTGGGTCCAGGGCAGATCGACTACACACTCCAGCCAGTCGCGCAGCATGGAGGCTTCAGCCGCCTGCTCGCCCATGCGTTGCAGGCGGGCCAGCTCGCGCTCTGCTTCAGCACGAACATCCTCTGGCAGGTCAGCACCTTCAATTGCCTCCTGCAGGTCTTCTACCGCAGTTTCGTGACTGCTCTTGTCACCCAGTTCACGGCGGATGGTATCCAGTTGCTCGCGCAACATGCGTTCGCGGGCTTGACTGTCAATATTGCTCCGTGTGCGCTCGTGAATTTCATTGGTAAGGCGCAACACTTCCAGGTGTTGAGACAGATGTTCAACCACAGCGTTCAGCCGTGCGTGCACATCCAGTTCAGACAGCAGGGCCTGTTTGGTACTCGTGTCGAGCTCCATAAATGCGACAATGGTATCGGCCAGCTGTGCGGGAGACTCGATGCGCTTAACTGCCTCAATCAGCTCCGCACCCTGGGCGGTCTTGTTGGTCAGCTCGATGGTTTCGATGGCGCGTTCCCGCAGGTACAGGGTGACGGCGTGTACTTCGTTGGATTCGTCTTCTACTTCTGCCAATTTCTCGGTTCGAGCCACCAGGAAATCGTAGCCCTCGACCAGTTCGGTGATGCGTACACGGGCTTCGCCGCCTACCACAACATGATGGGCCCCGTCGGGTGTCGTCATATAACGCCCGATTTTGCAGACCGTGCCAATTTCGTGCAGATCGGCAAGCCCAGGCGCTTTAACATCTGGATCCCGTTGCAGAACAAAAACTACGGAACGGCCGTGGCTGACGGCCTCTTCAATAGCCGCTGCTGAGCTGGCTCGAAACAGAGCCAGGGGCACCACGGCATGTGGGAAGACGACGGCGTCTTTCAGTGGCACAACGATTGACAGATCCGCTGGCACTTTGCCAGGTGACCGTACGAGATCCTGTTTGTCGGAAGATTGCGACATCTTCTGTTCCTCTGCTTGTTTCCTCTGCTTGTTTCCTGATCTTGCGCGTCAGCTTTATCGGTCAACCTTCAGGCAGCCCCATGTCCTTTAGATGGTGGCAGATTGCGAGATTACAAGTAGGGGGCTATCGGTTTCGCGCTCGTCTGCCCATGGGATAACAGGTAAAGTGGGCCAACAGATAAAGAGGAAAGAAAGATGCCATTGTCGCGAAAACTGGCGCTGGACGAGGCTCAGATAGAAGAAATCATGACCACCAGCTGGAATTGTCGAATAGCGACCATCGGCCCCGCGAAACGTATCAATCTTACCCCGATGTGGTTTGGTTGGGCGGGAGGTAAGGTCTACATCTACGGTCGTGGACAGAAAGTCGTCAACCTGCGCCGTGATTCGACCTGTTCCATCATCGTTGATCGCAACGAAAAATTTCCAGAACTGCAGGCCATTACCATGCAGGGTCACGCGCGTGTGCTGGAAGACGCAGATGCTGAAGCGCAGGATCAGCACCTGGCGGAGGCTCGTGTACAGATGGGTCGCAAGTATAATGGCGGCCATGGTCAACCTGCCGTGGAAAACCCTCCGCCGAACAACGCCACCGCGCGAGGCAGCAATGGTCGCTGGATGGTATTCACGCCGGATGTGCAGGTCACCTGGGATAACTTCAAGTTGGCCAACCTGGGTAAATAAGTCAATCTTCGTCGAGCAACCCTAAATCGCTGCGTTCATACTCATGGCGCCCGCTGTCTGACGGCAACGTCTTTTTTATAGCCCAGTATCTGCGCACATCGGCCATACCCAGGGAAGGATTGTCCTCGATAAAGTCACGCGCATACTGATTGAACTGGTTGTGTGGTTTGATCTTCGTTTTTGCAGGATTGTCCCGCTGGCGGAGCCAGAAATCCCCAGCATCGCCCAGGGTTTTACCAACATTTTCTCTGCACCAGTCTAGCAAGCCAACGGTGAACTTGAAGCTGGGGTCTACATGGGTTTGAAAAAAGTGCCGTACATTCTGTGTGTTCCTGTAGTTGTCAGTAATAAGCGTGTCGCTGGTCAGCTCGCTTGACTGCCAGTCGAACTTGGATTTCGGCTGGGAAGCGGTATCGCCAGGCCACGTCGACTCACCGCAATCATGAAAGTGGCACAGCCGTTCCAGGATGACGAATTTACCCCCGCTCCTTTTCAGGCCAAGCCGCCCAGCTTCAGCTGCAAGCTCGGTTTTCAGCCAATACCACCGGCGCAGTTCTGCGCTGGTGGTGATTTTTGAGATTTCAGGTCGCTGATCGGTGTTTTGTTTCATGCTGGTCGCCATTGAACTGAAAAATTGAACCATTCTCCAGTGGACTGTGACTTACAGGAAACTACCAGGAGATCTTCCATGACACTTTTGAGAAACCTGACCGTCTTTATCCTGTTCGTGACAATGATCGGCTTCGGCCCGCTAGCGCTTGCGAATGGCTTCAGCAATGTGGCGATCAATGGCCAGCAGCTCACCGTACCTCAGTTACGGGCGCTGGAAGCGAGTATCGGATCACGTATTGCACCGGGTATTTACCTGGTCGATGCACGCGGGTGCTGGGCAAATCTCAGCAACGGTACCAGCGGTTGCCTCGGCAATGTGCAGACCTTTTCGCGCTATGGCAGTGGAGAGCGAAGCAGCGACGGCAGTTGGAATCATTACTCAAATTCTGCCAGGACAGGGGTAGGAGGTACTGCGGACGGCTGTATCTACACGACTACCGGGTGGTCCAACTGTTAGCCTGCGGGTATCCCTTATTGAGATGCGGGCCCCGCGTGTGACAATGCTCCAGAGCTCGTTATGCGCGGCTGGCTACGCGCCACAAACAAGGACAAAACGGATGGCTGGATCCGACACGGAACAACGTAATCGCCCGTTCGGCAAAGGTGACAATACCTTTCAGGCCATAGGCGGTGAGCAGGCCATTAATGCGCTGGTGAAGACTTTTTATCAGATCATGTCATCCAACCCGGACTACGCGACGATCTGGTCCTGGCATCCGCAGGACATCAGTCTTTCCCAGGACAAACTGGCTCGTTTCCTCTGTGGCTGGATGGGTGGGCCGCGCCGCTATCAGGAAAAGTATGGCCCCATTAACATCCCGTTGGTGCACGCCCACTTGGCCGTGACCGCCAGGGAACGCGAGATGTGGTTGAACTGCATGGCCCAGGCCCTTGCGCAACAGGGCCATGATGTCGAGCTGGTCGATTATCTGATGCATCAGTTGGCGATACCTGCTGAGCGGATTCGCGCACTCTCAGAAAGGCGTATTGGTAAAAGCTCGCTATAAACTGACCACATTTTTCCTGAGGAAGGAATCAAGCTTTGATTTGATCGCTTCTCCGTGCTCAATGATGCTGATGATCTCCGCGTGAGCAACGTGGGCATCAACCGACACTTTCGCTTCATTGATTCGCAGGAAGATATCCACTGCAAAGAACGCAACGCGCTTGTTGCCGTCGACGAATGGGTGATTCATCAACAGTGATTCGAAAAGTGCGGCTGCCATCTCGACCAGATCGTCATAGTAGCCGGTACGGGGCCGATATAAAGCACTTTCAAGCAGACCCAGATCGCGTACCCCAGGGGGGCCGCCGAATTCGGCAATGAGTGTTGCGTGAATTTCGAGAACTTCTTCAAGGGTGAGGTAGTTTACAGATTCACTTGGCAAGCAGTTCTCCAAGTTCTCTGTTTTCGCGGATAGATTCTTTAAGCGCTGATCTTACCGATGGACGAATGCGTCGTCGCTGAACGTACTCCGCGATGGCTTCGGTCAGTACGCCGGAAATGCTCTGCTGTGACTCTGCAGCGAGCGCTTTCAGATCGTGCCACGTTTTTTCTTCGACCTGGGAGCTGACTTTGATCGTCGACATTCGATATTCCTGAAATTTCATGAATCTTCAAGATTGTAGGCGGGCGTAATTCTGCTTTCAAGCGTCAGTGGCTTAGTCTGATAGTGACAAGCGGTATTCAAACGGATACCATTATGTGATCACGTAAACCGGATTTATCCGTGCCCGAACAGAAACTACCCAATAATCCCACCGGCGCGATCCTGCGTGCGGCTCGTGAATGCTCGAACCTGAGCTTGCGAGCCGCCGCCCGCCGGGCAGGGACCTCGCATGCCACGCTGTCAGCTTATGAGAAAGGCCGCAAATCGCCTTCTACGGCAACTTTCTTTCGTATCCTGGATGCCTGTGATGTGGCCCCTGACGTTTCCCTGCATAAACGGATTCGAACGGCGAATAAGTTACCCCGCGGCGAGGAATTGGCGGAGGTTTTACGTCTGGCGGAGCAATTTCCAGTAAGGCGCCGGTCAGCCGTGCAAATGCCTGTTTTTCCGTTCACCTGATCCTCCAGTGCCTGACCTCATCGAAAAAATTGTTATCTGTCACGATCGCTTGCGGACGGCTGATATACCGCATGCTTTTGGTGGTGCACTGGCGTTGGCCTGGTGTACCCATGCAGCCAGAGGCACCATCGACATCGACATCAACCTTTTTGTCGGTGCTGATCGAATTGATGCGGTGCTTGAGGCGCTGCCTGAGGGGGTAAGCTGGAACGAAACAGACTACGCCCGCTTGCAGCGCGATCTGCAGCAGCGACTTTGGTGGGAACATACGCCCCTGGATCTCTTCTTCAGCAGTACCGATTATCATGATCAACTGCCTGCGCGCGTTCGTTGGGAAACCTTTGCCGATAGGTCTGTACCTTTTCTCAGCTGCCTCGACCTGGCGGTGTTCAAAGTGTTTTTCAATCGTACGAAGGACTGGGCAGACCTGGAAGCGATGCGGGAAGCAGACACGCTGGACATTAATTTTGTCGCTGGCGTGATCACCGAGTATCTGGGTGCTGATGATGAAAGACTGGCGAAATTGCTGGATTTGCGCTCAATTGCACCCAGCGCTTAATGCAATAAACGTGAGCGAACAATTCTATCCGATTTTTCGCGGCTTCGACGGATCTCTATAGCTGCCACTTCAAGCCGAGCCTCGTGCGAATACCGACTGCCTCAAAGCCCACGGATTCAAAGTACTGTTCATCGCTTGCGTTATCTACAGCGAGCCAGAGTGATACTGCATCGTTGGGTTCCCAATGGAGGCTGGCATCCAACTTGCTGTAGCCGTCCAGATTCACGCCGCCGGTTGGAACGGCAGAATCAAAAAATCCATCTACGTACAACCAGTGAAGCTGCAGACTGACTTTTGCGAGCGGGTGCCAGTTGAGACTGACGCCGCCTCGCCAGTCCGGCCGTTGGCGAAGCTTGTCCTGACTGGATCGTATATCTACATCTACGTAGGTGGCATGGGCTGCCACATTGAATTTTTCTTGTATTTGCCAATTGGTTGAAAACTCAAGACCGCGCGTTTGCACTTCGCTTCGGTTGACATTGGTAAACAGATCGAAGTCGAAATCGATTAAGTCCTGGAAGCTGTTGTGGAAGCCGTTCAAGCTGAACTGGAGGTGCTCAGACACCTTGTGATCGATACCTAACGACCAGTTGCGACTTGTTTCTGGTTTAAGGTCTGGGTTTCCAACAAGTGCGTGGCCCAACGCAAAAAAACTGGGAAGTTTAAACCCTTCGCCCCACGCAGCGTAAATTCGACTGTTTCCGCTTGTATATTCTAAACCTAGGCGCCCCGTAATTTTCGGCGTATGTCCGGTTGGGTCGTCTCGACGTAGCGAGGCTGAAAGCGTTGTTTGGTGCGTAGCCTGGTATCGTGCTTCGGCGAATATACCGACTGTTTCCCGTGTGAGCATGAAATCGGTTGGTAATTCAAAGCCAGGAGCGAATTCTACGCTACCGATCTGCTCCCCTTTTTCTTTCTGATAATCCGCGCCCACCGTAAAACTGTAATCGGTGGCGTAACTGAAAATAGCGTGACTACCCAGTTGCAGGCGTCGCAAGTTTGCTTTTGATTGAGTTGCGGGGACTCCCGACCGAACCCCTGGTGCAATACCGGGCGAATCAATCTGTTCGTCCTGATCTAGAAAGTTGCTTAAGAAGACTATTTCCAACTGATCTTTTGGTTGCCATTGAGCCTGGCCCGCAAGGGATGCCTGGCTGTGATTGCGTTTTTCCAATTCTCTCAACTGGGCGAGGGTGGGACCGCCACTATCTTCAGGGAACGACCTGGCGTCAGCTTCTGCCCATCGCGCGGTGACGTCATAGTCGAGTGCGCCAGTACCTCTCAGGCGTAGACCTGCAGTGTCATTCTCAAAAGCATTGCCCTGCACGCCGTCACCATCATCTGTAGTGCTTAAGTTGACGGAAAACGTATGTTGTTCTGTTATCGGTTTTGAGGCGTATAACGATGTGCGATGGAAACCTTGCTCACCCAGTTCCAGTTCGACGGCCGCTTCGGCCTCGGTGGTCGCATTGCGAGATATAATGTTGATGCTCCCGCTGAGGCCGTCCGACCCATAGATTGAGGATTGTGCCCCGCGCGCAATTTCAATGCGTTCAACCTCAGCCAGGTTCAATGTCGCGAAGTCAAATGACCCGCCCCGGCTGTTGTTGGGGTCGTTGACCTTCAGGCCATCTATCATAACGACCGTAAAGTTTGGTTCCGCACCTTGTATGAAGACGGACGAAGCGCCGCCTCTTCCACCATACTGAGAGACATGTAGTCCGGATACTTGGCGCAGAAGATCCAGGATGCTGGGGCTACTGCTTGCTTCGATCGTTTCTCGCGTTATAACGGTTGTGTTGAGTGGTAAGTTAGCTTGCGATACCGCCAGTCTGGAGCCGGTTACTAAAACGTTCTCGATGGGTTGTTCTTCAGCCATAGCAAAGGCACTGTCAAAGCTGAAAAGCACAATGAGCGCGCGCAGCGCGGAGGAGTAGGTGTTCACTGGTCGCGTGCTGCTTCAGTGGCGCTGGTTGCGATTGGGTAATCGTTTAATGCTGCGTGGTCCTCGTGCATGCAATACACTCTGACTATGGCTGGTTTTGGCGATAGGCATCTTAAACACACATTTTTTGAATTCAAGTTCTTAAGCAATTGAAAGCGTTCTATCGACCAAGAACTCGCTCACTATTCATGCATCCTGATGGTACGGTGGTTTACACTGACCGGATGATAGATCGAGGAGATCAGACATGTTGCGACCAATTGCCGCAATCTTAATTTGCTGCCTGTGGGCTTGCTCAGACTCGGAGGACGCAAAAGCACCCGCTGCCAGTGATCCTGTCGATCAGGCCCAGCAGCGTATCGAGCAGGGCGACGTAGCGCCTGGGTGGACTGGGGTCAATCTGGTGGACGGTGCAACCTTGAGTTTCCCGCAGCTGCTCGATGACAAACCCGCTGTATTGTTGTTCTGGGCCACATGGTGCCCCTATTGCAAGGCTTTTATGCCCGCTGCTGAAAGGATTCAGGCCGATTATGCGGGGCGGGTGCAGATCATCACTTTCAATGCCAAGGAGCGCGGCATTGGTGATCCCAAGGCGTACATCGACACGTTAGATTTCCCGCTGGTTGCAATCGCCGACGCAGATCAGATCGCTGAGGCTTACGGCGTGAAGTTTATTCCCGGCTTAATGGTTGTCGACGGGCAGGGTAGTGTGGCCTACCGGCGGGGCTGGACGGATCTGCCTGCCGGGACCAAAGTCGCCGAGCAGTGGGAAAACGAAGTACGAACTGCGCTGGATCGCGTACTTTAACAAACAAAATCACCAACATTATGCTAGCGGAGAGTGAACTGTGAATAACCCAGGCACCCCCAAAGGTTGTGAACGAATCGCCTATGCGGTTGGTTTCCAGGAGAACGCCACCTACAGCGATGTCTATGGCGGTGGCGGGGCGACGGTCGGACTGGATTGCCATCTGATACGGCCAATTGATCAGCCGAGTGACAAACTCATTGTGTTCATGCACCCGGTGGGGGGTGGCATGTACCTGCCCATGGTGCGACAACTGGCGCGCCAGGGGCATCATGTCCTGTGGGCCAACTCGCGCTATCGAGGTGCGGACTATGCGCTGATCATGGAAAAGGTCGCCTGTGATCTGGGCGAAGCGATTTGCGATGCGCGAGATCGACTGGGCTATTCGAACATCGTGCTGGCAGGCTGGTCGGGCGGGGGGTCGCTGATGATGTGGTACCAGGCACTGGCGGAAGCCGGGCAGGGTATTGCGGATACGGCGGCCGGTGATCCCTACCAGGTCGATGCACAACGGTTGCCGCCGGCGAACGCGATTATGATGCTGGCCGCTCATGTCAGCCGGCATCGTATTTTCACCGAGTGGATTGACCCTTCTATCAGCGATGAATTGCGACCAGACGTACGCGATCGGGAATTGAATCTGTACGACCCGGATAATCCCAATCAGCCGCCATACTCAGCCGATTTTCTCGCTCTCTTCGGTGAGGCGCAGATCGCCCGCAATCGACGCATCACCAGCTGGGTACGAGACAAGCTTGCCGAGATTCGTGCCTCCGACAGCCCCTTTCGTGAATACGCTTTCACGGTGCATGGCACCATGGCTGATCCCCGGTGGCTGGATCCGAATATCGAACCCAGTGACCGCCAGCCTGGAAAGTGTTATCTCGGTGATCCGCAGATCGTCAACGACGGTCCGGTTGGACTGGCCAGATTCTGCACCCTGCGCAGCTGGCTCAGTCAATGGAGTTATGATGATGCACGCTGTGATGCCATTGCCTCGGGCAGCAAAATCAGCGTACCGGTGCTTGTCGTGGGTAATTCAGCGGATGATGCCTGTACGCCCAGCCATACCACGCGATTGTTTGAAGCGGTCACTCATGAGCGGAAGCAGCTGCACATCGTGCAGGGTGCAACCCACTATTACACAGGTCCCAACGGTGCCGAACATCTGGCGGAAGCCAGCGGGGTGATTGGAGAGTTTCTGTCCCAGGTTTAGCGCGGCGGTGTGGCTATCTTTAGTGTCAGGTGAGCTGCTGTCTGGTGAATCGCTGGGCTATGACGAGGCGTCCGCCAGGCGCGCACGCACCTGAGGGACCACGTCGCGGGCAAACTGTTCCATGGAGGGGGTGAGTCGGGCAGGGGCCAAACCAGGCGCAGAACCCCAGGTGACGACATCGGTGAGCCCATAGCGGGTAATGAAGTCGGTCAGTTCATCCACGCACGCCTCAACGTTACCCACAAACACGCGTTGGGTGATCCTGTCATTCTCGTTGAAGGTGGCGGCGTTGCCTGTCCCGGCCTGCTCGGCAAATTTTCCGTAGACCGACATGCGGTAACGCTCTGCGGCACGTAACGGCGGCCAGTCGCGCTCCGGGTCGTCGGTTACCAGGAATGTCCGAATGATGCCGAGCCGCCGGTCGTCGGTATTAAGACCAGCCGCCAGACTTTGCGCACGCCAATCATCCAGCAGCGATACCGGCCCCTGGGGCAGGATGTGAGTGCCGTAGCGAACAGCCCGGGCCACGCCGGGTGGGCTGGGAACAGCCAGCCAGAGAGGTGGCCCGCCTGGCTGGACGGGGTCCGGCGTGACGCGAACGTCCTCGAAGCTGAAGCGTTTGCCCGTATAGGAAAACTGCTCGCCGGACCAAGCCAGACGCAGAATGTCGATACATTCCTCGGTTCGCGAGACCCGCTGGGGGAGGGGTATGCCGAATGCCTGGAATTCGTGGGGCGCATAGCCCAGGCCGATACCGAACTCCATCCGTCCGCCGGAAAGTTGATCGAGTACCGCCAGGTCTTCGGCCAGGCGCAGTGGGTGAGCAAAAGGCGCGATCGAGATATTTGTCGAGATCCGCATCTGACGGGTGGCAACTGCGGCGGCCCCGGCAACAGGCGCGAAAGAGGGCAGATAGCCATCATCGACAAAGTGGTGTTCGCTGAACCACACCTGATCGAGACCGAGTTCGTCCAGGATGCGAAGCTGCTCAATGGTCTGGGTATAAACGTCCTGCAGACTGTGATCGCTGCCGGCAGGGCAACGAAAATCGTGGGCGACGCCGAAGCGGATAGGAGGTGACAAGTTGGTTCTCTCCGGTCAGTCGTAGCAACAGGCGCGGTATCGGGCTATTTGATACCGTCATTGAAGGTCCTGGTCGGATAGTGTAGTTATGGCGTTCCGGTTTTCACAGTGGTTCTGTTCCAGCCGAAACAATTGAGTTGGACCGGCGCCGGTTTTCTGGTGAAATCCTTCCATGCACCCATTCATGCGCCTATACATTCACCAAAGAAGGTAACCCCACGTGTCCTCAATTCTGATAACGATTGTCGCGATCCCTGTTCTGCTGTGGTTGATCGCGCGTTTTTTTCTCAGCGGAAAATCTCATGCGGCCTATGACGCGCCAGTGCCGCAACTGACAGGCAAGCGCACCGAACCCAGCAACGAGCACAACGGTGTCGTGCAGTTCATGCAGGCGGCGCAAGCCAATGGGCCGAAGCTGAAACGCGACGAGATGCTTGCCGCGATGCGCAAGCAGATGAACGCCATGGGTGAAAATGTAACTTTCGAGGGTGAAATAAAACCTGTGCAGATCAATGACCTGGATGCGGAATGGGTGGTTGCGCCGGGCGCCGACCCAGACCAGCGGCTGCTTTACCTGCATGGTGGCGCATTCACCATGGGCAGTCCCTTGAGCCATCGTGCCATTACCACAGAATATGCGCGCCGCTTAGGGGTTGCCGTGCTGGCGATCGACTATCGCCTGATGCCGGAAAACCCACGCCGGGCGGGTATCGAAGATTGTCAGGCCGCCTATCGTTGGATTCTGGAGAACGGCCCGGATGGACCAGCAGCGGTTAAGAGCCTGCTGGTCTCGGGCGACTCCGCGGGAGGCAACCTCACGTTGATGATTACCGCCTGGGCCAGGGATGAAGGGCTGCGCGCTGCTGATGCGGCGATTGCGCTGTCACCGGCGACCGACAGTTCTTTTACCAGTCCCACGCTGAAGGCCAATCTGGAGACCGACGTGATGTTGGGTCCGTTGTTTGGCCAGGCGCTGGCTAAAACACCACGCTGGATCATGTCCTGGTCGTCGTTTCTCAGCAACCGCATCTCTCCGGCCAATCCGCTGGTTTCACCCCTGCAGGGTGACCTGTCTGGTCTGCCGCCCACCTTGCTGCATGCCAGCACGGCAGAAATGTTGGAAGGTGATGCAGTGCGCTACTACAACAAGGCGGTCAGCCAGGGTTCGCCGGTAGAGCTGGGTATGTGGCCATTCATGCTGCACGTATGGCATGCCTTTGTGCTGCAGATGCCCGAGGCACGTGAAGCCTTCGACCACATCGAGGAATTTGCCCGACGCTGTGTGCCCAGCCTGAATAAAGTTTCTCCTGCGCTTGAAGGTGAACCGGTCTGATAAGCTGACAGCGCAGTTGAATTTATAGCGGGTCGCAATGGCGTCGACGCTCACCTTTAATACCAAATTCGCCTGCGCGCGAATCGCGTTGCAGAGGCGCTATGACTCAGCTCAATAAGCGCGTGCTCGCCAGCTATTCTTCCGCCGCCGTGCCGTTAGCCGCGATGGGGTTGCCCATTGCGGTATACATTCCTCCGTTTTACGCCGAATCCATGGGTCTGAGTCTCGCCAGTATCGGTCTCATCTTTACCCTGGCACGGATCTGGGACGTCATCACCGACCCGATTATGGGCGCCATTATCGATCGCTACGAAACCCGCTGGGGGCGGCGCAAACACTGGATCGCTATTGGAGTTCCCATTCTGATGCTGTCGGTCTATATGGTTTTTCTGCCCAGCCCCGAGGGGGTTTCTGTCACCTACCTCGCGTTCTGGATGCTGGTGCTGTACGTCGGCTATACCATGATGACCATTGCGCATCAGTCGTGGGGAGCAGAACTCAGCGCAACTTATGACGACCGTTCGCGTCTTTACAGCTGGCGCGAGATATTCGTCGTCGGGGGTATGACGCTGGCGCTGGCCATTCCGGCCGTCGTAGAGCAGGTCGGTTCCGGCTTGCAGGCTGACAAAGTGGCTGGCATGGGGATTTACGTGCTGTTGCTGTTTCCCCTAACGGTACTGCCCACGCTGCTGTTCGTGCCGGATAAACGCTCGACCACCAATGTCGCGGTGGATTGGGCCACGGCAATCAGAATCATTGCGTCTAACCGTCTGTTGTGGCGCTTGCTCGCATCGGTCCTGTTCTCCAATTTTGCTTCCACAGCTTCGGGCACCATGTATATCTTTTTTGCCAGCTACATTTTCGAGCTGCCTTCGCTGGCAAGCCTGTCGCTGTTGTTCTACTTCCTGACCGGCACGCTGGCCATGCCGCTGTGGATGAAACTCGCCATCGCTGTCGGTAAGGAGCGGGCTATTAAGGTTGCTCTGACCTACGGCATTGTTGCCAAACTGGCGATCTTTTTTGTCGCCGATCCAGGCAATATCGCCATGTTCTGGACCTATACCCTGCTTACGGGGGTGGCCTTTGGTGCCACGCCGACATTGCTGCGTTCCATGATGGCGGACTTAACGGACGTGGATGAGCTTGAGGGGGGACAGAAACGCGCCGGGCTGTTTTTCGCGCTGCTGAACACCATCGACAAACTGGGTAGTGCCATTGCCGTAGGGCTGGTGCTCTATATTCTTGAACAGGTGGTTGGCTTTCAGCCGGGCACCGGCAACAGCCCGGAGGTGATTCAGGATACGCTGGCGGTTTACTGCTTTACCCCCGTGATCGCCTACGTGCTGACGTTTATCCCGTTGTTGCGCTATCCGCTGAACAAGCTGGCCCACGATAAGGTGCGCATGCAGCTTGCCGCGCGCGCACAATAGAGCTGTGAAAAGCCATCGCCCGCAGTACTGATCGGCACTGCGGGCAGGGGGAGTGAGAAGGAGCGGCTTACTCCGCTGAATCGTCTGGTGCGTTCGCGGCGAGGGCCTCGTTTTCCAGAATACGGGCACCGCGCAGAATACCGCCCAGGGCATAGTTGCCCTCGTGACAGGCGTATTCGTAAACCTTGTCGTCTGTGGCAGACCAGGGGTATTCACCGCTCCAGGGCTCGGTCCAGTTGGGATCGTCGACGGTAAATTCGTAGCGCAGGGTGTTTTCGTCGATGCGTGAAAACCGTTCGATCACGTGCAGATCTGCGCTGGCCAGGAACAGTGCCGGATCGTCACGAAAATTTGTGGTATCGATCACCAGAGTATCACCATCCCAGTGCCCCACAGAATCTCCCATCCAGCTTCTGTTTTCGGCCGGCAGGTGTTCGGCGTTCATACGTACAACCCGCACATCGTGATTCATTTCATTGAGAATCAGGACGGTATCTTCGGTCTGAATGATACGCTTCAAGTTGTTGTACAGGACGGGCAGCGCCGGGGGGCCTGCTGTCGAGCCGAAGCCCAGCAGGCAGCGCTCGGCGCTGGGGCGGTTTTCCGGGTTGTCATAAGGTCCGCTCTCCCGGTCGATCCACCAGGCAGTGCCGGTATTTTCATGATAGTTGCTGCGCTCAGCCATAGCCCGTGCGGCACCTTGAGGGGATAGTTTCGGCATGCGCCCGTTTTCGGGATAGGTAATGATGGATGTACGGAACTCACCATCGATATTGAAAGTGCTGTCGCCGTTGTCCACATAAAAAGCGTTGTAGCCTCCCGTGCCACCCGCTGCGCCGGATAGCTCAGGCACGTAAATTTCTGCGCCCCCTTCGGGCGGTGCTTCGCGATTTGGATCGCTTTTCTCGGCGTCTTTGGCCAGATTAGTTGCCCAGTAGTCGGCAATGGCTTTGGCTTCTTCAGGCGTAATGGTGGCTTTATCGCCATACTGCTCAGGACGCTGTAACGGTGTCAGCGTAGCGATGTTGTAGGTGCCGCTGAGGTCAGGCCGTTCTGCGGCCAACGCAGGCAGCACGCTGCCGGATGTGACCAGGGTCGCTGTCAAAGCGAGTGCTAATTTCAGCGAGCCGGCTTCACTTTTTCGGGTAGGCATGTACGTTTCTCGATCAGAATTTATCAGCGTACGAGCATAGTAGTGGCCGCGAACAAAGTCCATTTGGTCGCGTCTGGTAGAGATGGTGTAACCGTCGGCTGATACTCGCCGCCATGGGGGCGCCAAAGGCGGGCCTGTTCACCGCTTGGTTGCCATGGCTATCGCCTGGCATACTCAGTATCCGTAAGGCAGCTGACCTTCGTCTGAGGCTGCCTGCAACTTACAGCTGGAGAAACTGATGCGCAGCGTCGTATGCGAAGAATTCGGTCCGCCCGCGGGGCTTAAGGAAGTCGAAATTCCAACACCGGAGCCTGGACCAGCCCAGGTGCGGGTGCGGGTGACCGCCACCGGAATTGGCTTCGTCGATGGGCTGTTGATTCAGGGCCTGTATCAGGTCAAGCCACCGCTGCCGTTTTATCCTGCCAATGAGTACGCCGGTGTCATTGAGGCCATTGGTACAGAATGCACGCGCCTGAAGGTTGGCGACCGGGTTTTCGGTACTGCCAATGGGGCGCTGTCGGAGTATGTCTGCATAGAGGAGACGCGATGCGTTGCAACGCCTGCGCAATTGACTGATGCCCATGCGGCCGGATTGTTCGTCAATTATCTCACCGCGATCTATGGGCTGCGCGATTGCGGCGACCTAAAGTCTGACGAAACGCTGTTGGTGCTGGGTGCAGCCGGGGGCGTGGGTTCAGCGGCGATCGCAGTTGCCCGTGCCATGGGTGCAACGGTGATTGCGGCGGCTTCCACCGAAGCGAAGCGAAAAGCAGCCATCCAGGCAGGGGCTCACGCGGCGATAGACTATACGCTGGACAACTGGCGCGAAGAGTTGAAGACGGTGCTGGCCGGCAAACCACTTAACCTGGTCTACGACCCGGTGGGTGGTGAATTGTCAGAAACAGCGCTGCGCTCACTGTCACCCGGCGGGAGACTGCTGGTCGTTGGCTTCGCCAGCGGTAGCATTGCCAGGATTCCGCTGAATCTGCCTCTTTTGAAACGGTGTTCGATTGTAGGCGTGGACTGGGGCGGTGATGCCAGGCAGAACCCCCATATCAATGGCCCGCTGATGGCGACGCTGGTGGATTGGATCTCCTCAGGCAGGCTGACACCTGCGCCTGTGACCGAGCGACCCGCGGCAGATTTTGTGCAGGCATTTGAAGACCAACTGGCCGGCAGAGTGCTGGGTAAGCTGGTACTGGTCCGTTAATGGCTAAAGCCGCTACTGGTCCGCAAGGGGTAGAGGTTGTAAACGCCAGCGCGCCTAAGCGGCGCGCTGCAGCGCTGCGATCCGGTCTTCCAGGGGAGGATGACTTGAGAACAGCGCCTGCATCTTGCCGGCATTGATGGCCAGCGCGCGCATCTCGTCGGGCAAAGGTTCGGGATTACTGACAGCTTGCAGCTTCTGCAGAGCGCTGATCATGTTCTGGCGTCCGGCCAGGTCTGCGCCGCCCTGATCCGCGCGAAACTCCCGCCAGCGTGAAAACCACATCACAATAATCATAGCCAGCACGCTGAACAGCATCTGGGCGATAAAGGACACGATCCAGAAGGCAGGGCCATGCCCGCGTTCGACTTTAAAGACCAGACGGTCGACCAGGAAACCCACCACACGTGACAGGAAGATAACAAAGGTGTTAACCACACCCTGAATCAGGCTGAGGGTCACCATGTCTCCGTTGGCCACGTGGCTGACCTCGTGGGCGAGCACTGCTTCCACTTCACCCCGGTTCATGTGCTGCAACAATCCGGTGCTGACCGCCACCAGGGCTGCATTTTTGTTCCAGCCGGTGGCGAAGGCGTTGGGTGAAGGGCTGTCGAATACCCCTACCTCCGGCATGGCGATGCCAGCGCGATCCGCCTGAGCTGAAACGGTGGCGAGCAGCCACTGCTCGGTCTGGTTGCGGGGTGATTCGATGATCTGCACACCCATGGATGCTTTGGCCATGGTCTTGGACAGCGCCAGCGAGATCAACGAGCCGGCAAAGCCGATGATCGCCGAATAGATGAGCAGGGCGCCCAGGTCCAGATCGACGCCGTTTTGCGCGAGGACCCCCTCCAAGCCGAACAGGCGAAACACCACGCTGATCAGCGCGATGATGGCGATATTTGTGCCTAAAAACAGTGCAATTCTGAGCAAGGTACGTCCTTTAACGTGGTCTCATGTCTTGAGCGGATAATGGGGCTGAACGGGCGGATTTCAATAGCCCCCGAGTGCTCTCAAGTGGAATCTCAAGTCGATCACCCAGCGTAAAAGTAGCAGCTGATAAGACGCGGTAGCGGAGCTCCCGCTAGTCTTCCGGCTCAACTTCCTCGATGCCGATGTCTGGCTCTGCATCATCGAAATCTGGCGCGACGCCATCCAGCGGATGGGGTTCTTTGGGCAGGAAGAACGGTCGCCAGTGGGTGATGGGTATCTGTTTCTTTCTGCCCTCTACCATGCGAATGAACTCACCTTCATCAGTCAGTACCGCGTAACTGGTATCGGGGTTAGCGGGTTTTTTCTGGGAAACGATGTAGTCGCCGTCAGCGTT
Organism: Pseudomonadales bacterium; assembly: GCA_040222775.1. GTDB lineage: Bacteria > Pseudomonadota > Gammaproteobacteria > Pseudomonadales > Azotimanducaceae > UBA4421. Next base: position 126,944 of record JAVKCL010000006.1, on the reverse strand, counting down.
GGTATAAGCGTAAACCTCAGCTTCGGCGTTGGTCGAAAGTAATGCGGCAGAAAAAAGCACGGTGGTTAGCAGATAGCGCATGGGTACCTCGAGAATCGTAGTCTGCATTCTACGGCTGTCGGACGCGAAAAAACCAGATGTCATCGGGTGGATTTGTCGGACGTGGTCCTAAACCTCCGGTGAAGAACTCTCCCGCCAGACCCTCGATGGTTGTCTTCAGCTCTTCGAGCAGGATCGGATCTTCGACCCGCTCAATGGTTGCTGCGTGGATTCGCCCATCTTTGCGGATGCGGATGCGACCGTCCTGCAGGGCTTTTTCGTGCCAATCTTTGAACAGCCAGATCGCGTGCAGGGTATTGCGTGCAAGACCCGCTGGCAGGCGCGACCAGACGAAACCGAGATCACATGAGATATAGAGATTGCCGTCCAGCAGGATGCCACCGGCAGTGCGCGAACTGCCCTGGCCGACCAGTTCAAACTCAAAGTCACCGGCCAGCTGCTGCCAGTCCCGGACCGGCGTCGCGACGACTTCACCAGAGCTGAACGTACCACCCGTCAACGGACCTGTTGGACCGTCGGAAAATTGCTGATAGATCAGCAAGCCTGCACTGCACACGCCGATGAGCAACACCAGACCCAGCGCCAGCCGTTTAGACCAGAGTTTGATGTTCGCCATTGCGCTTCGCTTTTGTCACCTGTGGTGGTGCAGTGTACTACTATAGTAGTACACTGGCTATCGGATAACAGCCACTGGCACTTCAGGCCAGCGTAGGCTCCAGCATGAGGCGCAGTACCTGATCGGCATCATCGAGATTGGGCTGGGTATCGCTGATCAGATCGGCGTAGAGAAATGACTCAACCACCCGGGTGATGGCGAACGCCAGTACTTTCGGCTCAACCGGTATGGTCATATGGCCCTGCTCGACTTCGTGCTCAATCAGACCTGCGATCAAAGCAATGGTTTTTGCCTGCACAGGACCATCTTTCGAGGCAACGATCCTGAGCGCTGTCTGTGGGTCGTGATGCAGAAACAGGCGCAGGGGTTGAAAGCGGTGTGCCAGGCGCATGCCTTTGCCCAGCACTTCCAGCACCCGTTCATAGCCCTGGGTACGGCTGACGCTGATCAGGTACTTGAACGCATCTTCCGTCAGCGAGGCCAGTACTTCGCCGACCAGCTGCTCGGCGCTGCCAGCCCAGCGATAGGCGGTGGCGCGGGATATGCCCAGCTCGCTGGCAAGTTTAGTGAGTTCAATCCGCCGCGCACCGACGAACCAGTCCCGCGCCAGACGATGCAGGTCCAGTGGATCGCAGCTGTGCCAGGTGCGCCGGCTCACTTTGCGCGCATGTCCCCAAGATCAGCCGGACCGTAGGAAAATGCTTTCCAGCCTGTGCGCTGAAACGGCTGCCATTCGCCTTCTTTCAAGGCCAGTCGGTCGGCCACCGCGAACAGGACGGCGGGATTAAAACCAAGCCCTATGTGGCTGGAGTACACTTCGATGTTGTCGGCGAGTTCGTCGCTGCGTTCCACCGCCATCGGCCAGGGTACAACACCATCTGTTTTGCTGAATATCGCCGCGCTGGGCACGCCCGGCAGGGGTTCACTGGCCATTTGCCGCAGGTCATAGGCAGGGCTCTGTTCCAGCGGGGCACCGTAGACTGCCCGTGCGGCACGATACGCGCGCGTTGATCTGGGGCTGCCACTGATCGGGCTGCCAAGGGTGACCACCTGTCGAACCCGGTCGGGGAACAGATGAGCCAGAATGCGAGCATAGACACCGCCCAGGCTCCAGCCAACCAGGCTGACTTTGCGTTGCTCTGCTGTGTTATGCACCTCGTCCAGACGTTGCGCCAGGGCATTGGCTAAGCCTTGCATGGCCGGACCGAGATTGCGTCCGAGTTTCCAGGGTCTGGCGTCATAGCCGAGGTGGCTTAAGTACTGGCGTATGGCAACGGTGGAAGCATCGGTCGCGCCAAACCCGGGCATGACCAGCACTGGCTGACCGTCTCCGCGGGGCGCCAGCGACAATATGGGCGCGCTGGCAACTAAAGCGGCTACTTCGGATGTGGCTCTGACGCCTTCGAACATGGCCAGGGCCGAGCGGGGGCGGGCGTAGACTCTGTCTTGCATGGTCGTACTCGATTGGGTAAAAGAAACGATTGGCGAATATGTCTCATTTATGAGACGAAGTCAAACATTGTCTCATTCTCCCGTTACCCTCGTGCAAGTCAATCCTGCTTGTTGTTCGCGGGTGCCTTTTTGCGCGGTGCCCGTTTGCGTGGGGCTTTCTTCTGCGGCGTATTGCCACCAACCACGGCCTGGGCCGCTGCTTTTAACTCATCAAATGACTGTTGGATACATTCCGAGTACACCTCAGGATCCGGCAGCATTTCGCGACAACTGGTAAAACACACCGCCAATTGGCCGCGATAACTGTAGATGGGGTGAATGAGCCCCATGTTGTCTGTGACCGGGCCGAAGCCTACGAATTTGACTGCCTCGGCACCCGCGAAGTAGAGCGGAATATCTGGACCAGGGACATTTGTAACGGTGGTATTGAAGGGTGGCTCCGCCTGCTCCGTCATGGCGCGAAAGGCCGGTGAGGTCATCAGCCGTGATGCCAGCCCCGCCAGTTGCGAAGGAATAAACTTCGAATAATCCGCCAGATTACGTGCACCGATGGCCTTGGTGATTGCTTTTGAGTTTGACGTGCTGTCAAACACAAACTTCAGCCGTTCCAGCGGATCGCCCAGTTGCGAGCCGAGCTCAACAACCATCGCCGACACCTGGTTGCCAGCGGTGCCTTTTTCGCCTTCCGCTCGCACAGAGATGGGGGCCATAGCGATAAGTGTGGCATCCGGCAGTTCATCCTTACCCTCGAGATAGTGGCGCAGAGCACCGCCTACCAACGCCAGCACGGCATCATTAATCGTCGCGCCGGGCACAGCACTCTTAATCAGCTTGACGTCATCCAGCGCAAACGAGCGGCCATCAATGACGCGGTGGGATGTCACCTGACCGTTGAAGCGGGTTCTGGGTGCCTGACCCGCCGTCTTGAACTCATTCTGCCCGAGGCCCTGGGTCACCCGCATCATGCCTGGCATGGAGCGTGTCATGACTTCCATGAAACGATAGGGCTGAGTGGCGTTGTTGAAATTGGCCCGCGCCATCAGCTCCAGTGGATTAGGTTCTGGTTCGGGGGTGTAGGGTTGAACCGTGGGTTTGTCCTTGGGATCCGGTTCAACATCATGGATGAAGGTGGTGATTTCGTTGCCGCTGGCGCCGTCAATAATGGCGTGATGGATTTTAGTCATCACCGCAAAACTGCCCGGCGGACACCCTTCTACATTATCGAGGCCTTCGATGACATACATCTCCCACAGGGGCTTGGACAGATCCAAAGGTCGGGAATGCAGCCGTGCGACCTGAATGCACAGTTGGCGCCAGTCACCCGGACTGGGCAGGGCGATGTGGCGTACGTGAAATTCCAGATCGAATTCGGGATCCATGATCCAGTAGGGGTGGTCCATGTTCATCGGCACATGTACCAGTTTCTGACGGAAGGCGCGCGACAGGTGCAGACGGGATTCCATGTGCGCCAGGATGTCTTTGAAGCGGACAAAGCCGGATGGCGCGGTTGATGGATCGTAGATAAAGAACGATCCGATGTGCATGGGTGAATGCGGTGTCTCGAAATAAAGGAAGGATGCGTCCTGTCCTGACAGTTGTTCCATCGTGGCTCCCGGTGTCGCGCTGGCATGGCTTTGAAGCCCCTGAGGGTGCGCCGTTTTACCCAGAGGGTTGTCTGGTATAACGCTCCGAACAATGCATGTAAAGAGATGCTCCGCAGGCGGACAGTATCCTCTGATATGATCTCCTATCGATTATGATCGTCTCCAGTAATTGTATAAGGACATGAAGCATGAGTGAGTTTGAAAATAAGGTCGTCGTCATCACCGGAGCTGGCGGTGGCCTGGGTAAGGAGCACGCACTGGAATTTGCCCGCCGCGGCGCCAGGGTCGTGGTCAATGATCTGGGTGGCAGCGGTGACGGTCGCGGCGCCAGCGATGCAGCCGACGCGGTGGTTGAGGAGATTCGTGCGGCTGGTGGGGTCGCGATTGCTAACAAAGCCTCGGTATCAGATCGGGCCGGCGCCAGGTCCATTATCGATGATGCGGTCGCTGAGTTCGGCACCGTGGATATTCTGGTGAACAATGCCGGCATTCTGCGTGACAAGAGCTTTAAGAAGCTGGAGCTAGATGACTGGGACGTTGTTATGGATGTGCATTTGAACGGCACAGCCTACGTGACCCATGCCGCATGGCCGATCATGTATGAAAAAAACTATGGCCGTATTGTTATGACCAGTTCCACTTCGGGCATCTACGGCAACTTTGGCCAGGCCAACTATGGTGCAGCGAAAATGGGCATGCTCGGTCTGATCAATGTGCTCGCTATTGAAGGTGCGTCAAAAAACATTCGGGTCAACGGTCTTGCGCCGGGTGCCGAAACCCGTCTGATCGGTACCATCCCCGGGCGTGACGTCGACCCGGACAACCCTCGCCCACAAGCTCACCCCAAGCTGGTGACCCCCGCGGTGCTGTTGATGTGTGGCGACGATGCCCCGAACGGTAAGATTATTCAGGCCAGTGGCGGTCGGTTTTCTACCTGTGCCATTTTCAACAATGAAGACATAGCGCTGGGGGTTGATGTGACCTATGAGGATCTGCTGGCGCGCAAGGAAGAACTGCTGGACATGAGTGCCGCCCAGGAAGGCTGGGGCTGGCGGCGCAAGATGTTGGCCGAACGCGAAGCCAAACAGTAGGGCTCAGGCGGCCAGCTCGGCGAGCAGATCAACCATTCGTTGCGGTGCGGCGAAGAAGGGTGAGTGAGATACCTGCCATTCGACAACATGGGTGCAGCGCCGCGCCAATGCCCGCTGGTCGTCCACCGGGATCGCATTGTCTTCGGTGCAGACCACGTAGGTGGACGGAATGACCTGCCAGGCAGGCACGCCCTCAACTGCTGGCAGATCACCCATCACCATGCTGCGCAGCTTAAGCTGCGCTGCGGCGATGGCCTCGGCTGGACAGTCCTGATAGAAAACTTCCACGCCGAGTTGCGGATCAACGCTGAGCCGGCCGTCGGCGGGTCGCAGTGCCTTGCGCAAGGCCGAGGTGGTGGCCACTGGCGTCGTATCGTCCGCTGGTTCGCCGACAAAGGCGCAGAGATAGACCAGATGTGAAACGTCCAGCCCCTGGCACGCGGCGGTGATGACAGCGCCGCCATAGGAGTGCCCCAGTACGACTGCGCCAGGATGGGCCGCAATCAGTGCTCGTGCCGCCTGGAAATCGTCCTGCTGTCCGCTGAAAGGCAGATCGGGTGCATGCACCTCGTAGCCCTGTTCGCGCAGTGGCGCTGTGACCTGATCGAAACACCAGCCGCCATGCCAGGCCCCGTGAATTAATATGATCGTCTTACTCATGATTTTGTCCTCCGAATCTGGGGTCAGCGTGGCGCTGCGCGTGCGCTCAAGTGTGATTGTCGAAGTGTAACAGGTAAGCTGGCAGTCACTAATTTTAAGGACACAGACATGGCAATTTCAGAAGCCGAAGCGGATGAACTGGTTGCGCGCCTGCAACAATTCATGGACACACACATTTATCCGAACGAGGAGGTCTACGCCGACCAGCTAAACGGGCTGGCCGACCGGTTTTCGACTGTGCCGCTGATGGAAGAGCTGAAAGCCAGGGCGCGCGAGGCGGGACTGTGGAATCTGTGGATGCCGGCCCAGCACGACGGACTGAGCAACGAGCAGTATTGTCCGCTGGCAGAAATCATGGGCCGGGTGTTGTGGAGCCCGGAGGTTTTCAATTGCAATGCGCCGGATACCGGCAATATGGAAGTGTTCCTGAAGTACGCCACTGAGGAGCAGAAGGCTCAGTGGCTTGAACCTTTGCTGAATGGCGAAATCAGGTCCGCCTATGCCATGACCGAACCGGATGTCGCTTCCAGTGATGCGACCAATGTGCGCACCAGCATTATCCGCGATGGTGATGAGTACGTGATCAACGGGCGCAAATGGTTTATCACCAATGCTCCCTATGAGCGCACCAAGATCTTTATCGTTATGGGCAAGTCTGATGCGGACAACCCGAATCGACATCTGCAGCAGAGCCAGGTGCTGGTGCCGCGGGGTACCAAGGGCCTGGAAATCGTACGGCCGTTAACCACCCTCGGCTATGATGATGCACCGCTGGGTCATGCCGAAGTACATTTCAATGATGTGCGCGTACCCAAAGAGAACATCCTGCTGGGCGAAGGTCGAGGGTTCGAGATCGCCCAGGGCCGGCTCGGCCCGGGCCGCATTCATCACTGTATGCGCCTGATCGGCTCGGCGCAGCGAGCTGTGGAATACGCCTGTCGTCGGTCCGTCACGCGCGAAACATTCGGTCGCAAACTCTCCGAGCATCAATCAGTGCTGGAAGACATTGCCAAGTCCTGGAGCGAAATTGAGCAGGCCAGACTGCTTACCCTGAAAACGGCGCGGCGCATGGACGAGGTCGGTGCCAAGGATGCCCGGGATCTGATTGCGGCGGCAAAAATTACCGTGCCGCTGATGGCACAGGGCGTAATCGACCGTTGTATGCAGATTCATGGTGCGGGTGGTCTGACCGCAGACTATCCGATGGCTGAAGCCTATAACTATGCCCGCTGGTGTCGTCAGGCCGATGGTCCGGACCAGGTGCATATGATGTCGCTGGGTAAGCAGTTGATTAAGCGATATAGCTGAAGGACAAGGGCGCCAGCGCCTGAGTTCCTGTGATACCGGTCCTCGCAGGTCATCGCTTTCAAGGATTGGCGCACAAATTTGCCGCGCTGACATTGATATCCTGTCAGTCATGAACCGCTTTGTGCTCTATATTGTCCTGGCTGCGCTGGGCTACTGGCTCTTTTTTCATGAGTCCAGTATTGCCACTGTCGGCACCAATGGCTACGAGTACCCGGGCTATGAGATTAGCCCACAAAAGCCTTACACCATGCAGGCTCTGGTACTCGGTACCAAAAGCTATACTAGCGGGCGAGAGGCTGAACTGTCGCGCCTGGACTTCGCACTCGGCTGGGGTCCCATGGCTGACCAGCGTGCGTTGGATAAAATTGACATATCCCAGCGCGGACGCTTTTACTTCTGGCGCGTGGACAGCTTTCGAGAAGTCGGGCTGTCTCGCCGTGAGATTGAACAGCACAGCGCCAATGTGCATATTATTCCCGCCAGTGAAGCGGTCGCGCAGAAGCTCGGTGAGGTTGATCGCGGTGACCGGATTGAATTACGAGGCCAACTTGTGAACGTACGCGCTGCAGATGGCTGGCGCTGGCGAAGTTCACTGACCTTTGACGACACCGGCAAGGGTGCATGTGAACTGTTGTGGCTGGAAGAACTGCAGATTATTGAAGCTGCCTAGTCGGCATTCATAGGCCTCAGGTTTTGATCGGTTCGATATCAAAGGACAGGCAGACACGCGTTTCGTCGCCCTTGAAGGGTACGGTGCCGTGATAAAAATAAGAAGGGAACAGCACCATCTCACCGTAGCGAGGCTGGTGGTGCCACAGCTTTGGTGCCTGGGTCACGTGTAGCTCAGGTGTTGGCTGGCCGAATTCCAGCCAGCCTTCCGGCCTGCGTTCCGGAGCTTCGATCAGTTCGGGCAGGCGCAGATACAAGACGCCACTCAACCAGCCATTGGGGTGAATATGAGTGCGTTCGTGGCCGCCGTCGTGCATCACCACACCCCAGGCGGTGGGTGACCATGCTCGTGGACGCCAGTGCCGCATAGGATGCTCATCCGGCACCTCAATCGTCTGTGCGTACCAGGACACAGCCGCACGGATCAACTGTTCTATCTCGCGCCATGGCGGAGTGTTCTCCTTCGTCAGATCCCCAGTGTGTCTGCCCCGTCGGGTCGACATCGCGTTGATGGTCAGAGTTGGGTGGTTTTCCAGCCAGTTGGCTATACGTGTGTTGAATTCCGACAGGGGCTCGACCCGATCTGCAAATTCGAATTTCTGCACCAGACCTTCGTAGTCGAGCAGTTGGTTCGCCGCCGCTGTTTCTCCCGCATCTATGAGGGCGTGTGCCTTGTAGGCGAGGGCGTGGAAATCCCGGCCGCGCGCAGCCATGCATTCATCGAACACCGCGATAGCCGCATCGGGTCTCGCCTGGCGCAGATATAAGTCGCCGAGATTGTAGTAGGGGTCTGCATAGTCAGGTTGCAACGCGATGGCCTGGCGAAAGGACGCCTCTGCTACATCCCACTGTTCGTTGGCGGTCTGCACAGTGCCGAGATTCATCAGAAAGCCGGGATCACTCTGTAATGTCGGGGCGACCTGCATGAGCGTATCCAGGGCCAGGGCAGTTTTACCTCGCGCGTAGGCCACCATGGCGCGTCCGCTGATGGCTAATGGATGTCCGGGGACACGTTTGAGTACCCGCCGGTACTCTGCAGAGGCTGCATCCAGCTTACCGGCGCGATGTAACGCAGTGGCCTTCTGCAGGCGCAGGGTTACGGGGTCTGTGGCGTTTGGCGGTGCTCGACGCATGCGGAATACTATCGATCTTTCAGTGGATGGCTGCAAGCGGGCACATTGAGAACGGCCGGTGTTTTACGTTACGATCCCTCCTCGTCGGCGAACTGGATACCGACGTAAACTTCTTTGGAGAGAGAAATGTTTAACAAAAAATTACTGGCTACCGCCATTGCGGGTAGCAGCGCGGTGCTGGGTCAAATACCGGCATTTGCGGAAAACGAATCCTCGATGGTGCTGGAGGAAGTGGTGGTTACAGCCACCCGCCGTGCAGAATCCGCCCAGGATGTGCCTATCCCGGTGACGGCCATCAGCGGTGATCGACTGGAACGGTCTTTTGCGCAGGATGCGCGCGACCTCAATGGCATTGCACCGAACGTACAACTGCAGCCTGTTGGAGCGTTTCAGAATGCTGCTGCGTTCTATATCCGCGGGGTTGGCAGTACGGACATTGAGTCCGCTACCGACCCGGGCATCGCCACCTTTATCGACGACGTATACCAGGGCCGGGTGTCCACCGCGTTACAGGACTTCGTGGATATTTCTGCGGTGGAGGTCTTGCGCGGTCCCCAGGGAACGCTGTTTGGGCGCAACGCGATCGGGGGTGTGGTGCATCTGCAGCACAACGAGCCCGATTTTGAAGCCGTGGATTGGGGCATAGGTGTCACGGTCGGTCAGGAAGACCGGCTGGATGTGAAGTTCGTCGGCAATGTACCCCTGTCAGATACAGCTGCGTTCCGGCTGGCGGGCAAGTCGACACAAGCCGATGGCTTCTATGACAACAAGACACCCGGCGGCAAAGACCTCAATGGTCAGGACCGTCTGACCCTGCTGCCCAGTTTCAAATGGGCGCCGAACGATCAGTGGGATGTGTTGTTGCGCGGCGAGTATAATCGTACCCGTGACGATTCCTGGGCCAACATTCCCTATAGCGCCTGTCGACAGGATCCCACCACCACGCCTGGCTTCGCGCCTGGCAATGATGTGGTCATCAATTTCATCTCTGCTGTGTTCGCCAATCCGGCCGACGCGGCATCCTTCTGTGGTCAGGAAGTGGATGAAGACAGTTTTGATGTTCGCCATGATCAGCCCGAAGGCAGTTTTTCAGATTTTGACATCTGGGGTCTGACCGCCCGGGTGAATCACTACATGGACGGCGTGGGCACGCTGACCTACATCGCCAACTATCGTGATGTGGAAGAGGACGTGGTCAATGATTTCGATACCACGGACTATGACCTGTTTCGCACACGGCGTATTCAGGAGCATTACCAGTTCAGCCATGAACTGCGTTTCGCTTCTGAGTTCTCTGAGTCTGTTCAGCTGGTTACCGGTCTGTACTACTTTGAACAGGAATACGAAATGGATCAGTTCACCAACGGTCTACTGGTCGGCGGCAGCCCCATTTTTGGTAACAGCACACAGTTGAATCAGGCCTGGGCCGCGTTCGGTCAGGTGGACTGGAGCGTAAACGAGAAACTGTCTCTGACCCTGGGCTTGCGCTACTCCGCTGAGGAAAAAGAGTTCGACCACTGCGGCGTAGGCTTCGGCGATCCGGTCTCGCGCAGCTGTCAGATCGACCTCGGTGGCGGCTTTGTCAGTACACTCCTGCAGGAAGACGAAGATTGGAGCGCGGTCAGCCCTCGACTGGGAGCCAACTACTTCCTCAATGACAACGTCATGGTCTATTTCAGTTACGCTCAGGGTTTCCGCTCCGGTGGCTTTAACGGTCGGGGCAACACGCCGTCCAGTATCGGTCCGTTTGATGAAGAAACTGCGGACAACTACGAAATCGGCATCAAGTCAGACCTGTTTGATCAGCGACTGCGCCTGAACGCGTCGGCGTTTCTGATGGACTACGAAGACCTGCAGCGTGCGGCCATCCGCCCCGCGCCAGGGGGTGCCGGTCAGGAAACGGTGACGGAAAATGTCGGTAGCGCCGAGAACTGGGGTATCGAGCTGGAAATGCAGGCCATTCTCACGGAACAGCTTTCAGCCTTCATGACTGTGGGTTATCTGGATGCGTCCAATGAGGAGTGGTGTGCTGCCGTCAACGGGGTACTGGCCACCGATGCGCCGCCTGCTGGCTTCAGCCAGTGTGGACCCTCCACCGAGGTCTTTCTGCCGGGTGGCGGATCGGCCGGTTTCCTGGTCCCGGTGGACGTTTCTCACCTGCCGCCACCGCAATCACCGGAATGGTCGGTACGCTTTGATCTGGTCTATGACATGCGACTGCGCAACGACAGCAGCCTGCAGATCGCGGGTTCCTGGCGCTACTCGAGCGAAGTCAGCCTGGTGTCAGCGGGTCTGCCAGCGGGCACCCTGGATGGTGTGGTGCAATACAACGGCGAATTCGTCAATCCGGAGCGTGACTCCACCAACATTTTCGACCTGAATGTCACCTGGCGTTCTGCGAATGAAAACTGGCGGGTATCGGGCTACGTCAAAAACCTGACCGACGAATTGTATGCCGGTACCGGTACCTTTGTGGCCGGGCTGTTCAACTTTACCCAGATGAATCATCCGCGTCACTGGGGTGTGGAATTTGCCTATCGCATGTAGCGGCACACCGCCTCCCACCTGCGGGTAGGGTTAAAGTTGAGGTTTAAATGGTCCTGCAAGCGCTTGATATTGTTGGCGTATTTGTCTTCGCAATCTCCGGCGCTCTGGTCGCAGTCAGAAAGGACATGGACATCTTCGGCATGTTTGTCCTGGCCTTTCTGCCTGCGGTCGGCGGGGGCACCCTCAGAGACCTGATCCTCGATGTGCCGGTCTTCTGGACCACCGATGTCACCTACGTGGGGCTCACCGCACTGGCGGTGAGCTGCGTTTTCTTTGGTCATCGATTTGTCAGCGACGCGACGCGCTGGCTTACCTGGATGGATGCCGTTGGGCTGTCGGTTTTTTCCGTACTGGGCTGTCAGAAAGCATTGGAGACAGGGGTGGGCGGCGTGGTTGCGGTCATGATGGGCGTAATCACGGCAGTTGCCGGTGGCGTGATCCGTGACGTTGTCGCCAATGATGTGCCCTATGTGCTCAAGCAGGAGATCTACGCCACGGCTGCCCTGGTGGGTAGCGCGGCGTACCTGCTGCTGGTACCTCTGCATAGCGAGTGGGTGGTGTGGGTGGCTATCGCAGCAGCGCTGTCTGTCCGCTCCGCGGGTATTGTCTGGTCGTTGTCGTTACCGAAAGCAAAACTGTGACCTGGTTCACACGTTCAGAGACTATTAAACGACCTTGAGACTTCGCTCTCCGCCCCGTCGTACACAATGAGCAATGATCAATCTTCGACCGTCTGATCTATTGATATGTTCAACAATCTGGCAGCCTACGCAACTGAGCAAAATCTGCTGATAGGTGGGGTCGCACTGCTGTGTCTGTTGCTGGGATGGTGGGCGAGAGGGCTGCTCGCCGGCCGTCGCGAAAATCAGCTCAAGCAGGCAGTGTTGGAAGCCAAGCGATCAATCCCCCAATTTGAGTCCAGCGTTCGCAGCCGTGAACAAGCCATCGACCGACTGCAGTTGGAAGCAAAGGACCTGCGTTCTCGCATGAGTGAACTGGATCGTACAGTGGCTGAGCGGGACATTGAGATACGCAACCATGCGCGTGAGGTGCGTGTGCTGACCACTGAACTGCAAGCAGCGAAGCGCGTTCAAGCAGACGATACCCTGTTCATTGAAGGCATAGACACTGTATCAGTTGACAGTGAAGTGCTTGATCCACAAGCACAGGCCCAGTTGCAGCAGTCTGAAGCGATGTATGCAGAGATTCGCAGTGCACTGGAAGAACGCGAACAACGAATACTGGAATTGGAATCCACGCTGTCTGCCGGTGCGCCGTCTAATGCCGAACAGACGGATCAGCCGAAATCTCCTGGCCACGAGCAGGAGATTGCACTGCTTAAAGACCGCTTGCGCAACCATGAGGCAACCATCGAACGGCTGGAAGCTCAGCTTTCAGAAATGCGCCAGGACCGGAACATGCTGTCGGGACTTGCCCGCAGTCGCGCGAAGCAGAGGGCGACCGAATCTGAGCCGAGTTCCGAGCTGATTGAACGGATCACCCATCTGGAGCGCGAATTAGACCTGCGCAACCAGGTTGTCATGGACCGCGATGCGTCGCTCAAGCGTCTGCTGGGAGAACTGGAAGAAGCGAGCCGTGACCGAGCAGCGCAGCAGGCAGAAATGGAGCGCTGCCTGACGGAAATGGAGCAGCATAGCGACCGTGCTGAACTTGAAGAACGAGTCAGCGGTCTGGTTAAAGAGATTGACTACTTGCGTAGTCAAGTTGAGGCAGGGCAGCGCGAACTTTCGGATGTGCGACACGAACTGCGTCAGAGTGAATCCTGGTTGGATAAATACAAAGCCTCATCCGCCAGGCGTGCCACGGAATTGGCCGAACTCAGGGCCAAATGGGATGCGATGAACGATCAGGCCGCGCTCTAAACCCGGGCGGCAAAACCGGCGACACATTCCAGTGAATCTGGATCGAGCAGCGCGTTGCCGCCGAGCACTTCCACATGATACGACTGGCCAGGGACCGCACCAATGGGGTCTTCGCCGCGCGCGACTTTTTCAGCTTCCTGCCGGAAGAAACGTCTGGAAAGCGCTGTGCCTTTGTCGCCGGCCATCAGGTGTTCTTCACTGTGCAGCGTGACATCACCCTGGCCCTTCTGCGCCACATAATCGGTCTGCCAGCGTTGATGGTCCTGCAGCGACCACTCCACAAAGGGTTTGTCGTGGTCCGGGCCCCAGTCGTCTTCCAGCATGGGGATGCGGGCCTGCGGTATCGGCTGATCCTTTTTCATCCGTGCCAGACCGAAGATGGCATAGTTGGTGTCGTCGTGCGCCACCGTCCAACTCAAATTTGCGCGCCCCAGATCGTCATCGGTTACACCGGCGGTGGCATTCATGTTCGGCATGATCACCTGACTCAAGCGCTGCTGCAGGGTGCCATCGGCCAGTGTGCGCTTCTGAATGGAGATCACGCCGTCGTTGGTTTCTTCAAAACGCACGCCTGGAATAATGCCCAGGTTGGGTGAAAACTGCGGACCGTTGATAGAGTAGTGCAGTACGCAGACGTGGAACGGGTCCATCCAGTTGTCGTACATCTGGAACCAGTTGTAATCTCCCTGCGCGGCAAGTTTAGGATGGGATGGACCGTTCGGCCCGGTATCCCAGCGGTAGGGGACGAGCGTCTCGTCTGCAGCCAGATCCTGTTCGATGGAAAAGGTTGGAAACTCAGGCTGTTTGTCTGGCGGCCCCATGTAGACCCACAACAGACCGTGTTTCTCGACGATGGGATACCAGGGCTGGCGCACGCGATGGCGCAGTTTGTCGTTCTTTTCCGTCGGTATTTCCAGGCAGTGGCCCTCCGCGTCGAACTTCCAGCCGTGATAGCAGCAGCGGATTCCATCTGCTTCCACCTTGCCGTAAATCAGATCTGTACCGCGGTGCATGCAGCGTGGATACAGCAGACCCGGCGTGCCATTGCCATCGCGGTACAGCACAAGGCACTCGCCAAAGATCTTGATATGGGTGGGCAGTTCGCCGGCATCGTGGGCGTGGCCGAAGGGCTGCCAGTATCTGCGCAGCAGTTCACCTCCTCGAGTGCCGGGTCCGACGCGAACCAGGTCGTCGTCTGATGTGGCCGGTGGACGGCCATAGGCACGGCCCGTCTGGTAGGCGTCATCCTGCTCAAGCGTCTCTTTGGCCTCTGCCACGCTTGCCTCCACCTCGTTTGCTTCCGCTTTTGCTTCCGCCTTTGCTTCCGCCATAGCGCTCCCTCCCGGTGTCCAGATCGCCCTATGTTCGCAAATTAATGCGCCAGACCCAATCCCTATCTGCCGACAGTGCCTACGCCAACCAGAACCGGATCAGGTAAGACAGAGCGGCAATCAAGGTAACGCCGCCGACATAGAGGGCGAAGAACCAGAGCCACTGGGTGGATTTGCGGCTCAATGCCCGTACCCCTGGCCGTCCTCGATTTTGCCACGAAACACCCAGTAACAGTGCGCGGTATAGCCGAGGATGATGGGTAGCAGCACCACAGTTCCGACCAGCAGAAACTTCAAACTTGAATCCGGCGCGGCGGCCTCCCAGATCTCGACCTGATGCGGAATGATGTAGGGGTAGGTGCTGATCCCGAAGCCGGCGTAGGTCACCACGAACAACGCCTGAGCCAGTAGAAAGGGCGCGGTGTCCCCAGACGTTCTTATCGCTCGCAGCAGGCTGAAGACCAGCCCTGCGACCAGCAGTGGAATGGGCGCAAAGATCAGCATGTTGGGCCATACGAACCAGCGCGCGGTTAAGCGTGCATCCAGGAACAACGTCCAGGTGCTGACGATGACGATAAGGGTGAACAGGGCCACCGTGATGGTCGTCAGTTGGGGACGTAGAGTGACCGACAGCGAGCGGGTTTTCATCACCACCCAGGAACCCCCCAGCAGAGCATAGCCGACCACAATCGCGATACCGCAGGTCAGTGAGTAGGGTGTCAACCAGTCGAACCAGCCACCGGCATAGTTACGCTGCTGGATGTCTACGCCTTGAATGAAGGCACCGAGCATGATGCCCTGACACAACGCGGCCACCAGCGAGCCCAAGCAGAACCCCAGATTCCAGAAGGGTTTCCAGCCGGTGGTCTTCTCACGATATTCCAGCGAGGCGCCGCGAAAAACCAGGGCGATAAGCATGGCAATAACCAGTGGATAGAACGCCGTGAGCAGCACAGCGTAGGCCATGGGGAAGACCGCAAACAGACCTCCACCACCCAGCACCAGCCAGGTTTCGTTGCCGTCCCAGATTGGTGCCAGGGTGCCGATCGCTGAATCTTTGTCGGCGTCGCTGAAGAACGGAAACAGGATACCCACACCCAGATCGAAACCGTCGAGCAGGGCATAGGTGAGTACCGCGAAGGCGATGATACCGGCCCAGATCAGTGCATAGTCCATTTACTGATCCACCGCTCTAAGGGCGTGGCCCTTCACACTGGTGGATACGATTTCGCTGTCCTGCGCTGAACCGGGCAGTTTGGCAATGGTTCTGAACAGGTAAAATATGCCAGCCCCAAACACCAGCGTATAACTGACTACAAAGGCGAGCAGTGACGCAGAAACTGCGGGCAGGCCGATGGGTGACAACGAATCAGCCGTGCGCAGCAGCCCATAGACCGTATAAGGTTGTCGACCGACTTCGGTGGTAAACCACCCCGCGAGCATAGCGATCAATCCACTGGGTCCCATGTACAAGACGATCTGCTGGAACCAGCGGGCATCATAAAGTCTGCGTCGCTGGCGCAGATAAAGGCTGATAAAGCCCACGCCCACCATCGCCACCCCCAGACCCACCATGATTCTGAAGCTGAAAAACACGATCGGCACATTCGGCCATTCGTCACGTGGCCAGTCAGACAAGCCTTTGACCTCACCATTCGGGTCGTGGGTGAGAATGAGACTGGCTGCCTTGGGAATCTCAATCGCATATTTGACTCGGGCCGTGTCCGAATCGGGCCAACCGAACAGAACAAACGGGACCCCCTGTTCGGTGTGGTAGTGACCTTCCATGGCGGCCACTTTCCTAGGCTGGTACTCCAGGGTGTTCAAGCCGTGCAGATCGCCTGCCACGATCTGTATTGGGGCAACCAGGGCCGCCATCCACATGGCCATGGAAAAGGCGATCTTGACCTCCTGGTTAGTCCGGCCGCGCAGCATATGCCACGCGGAGCTTGCGCCGACGAAAAATGAAGTGGCCAGGTAAGCGGCCAGTACCATGTGCACCAGGCGATAGGGAAAAGACGGGTTAAACACGATGGCCCACCAGTCTGCAGGAACGAACTGCCCGAGTTCGTTGATGGCGTAACCTGCCGGGGTCTGCATCCAGCTGTTGACGGACAGGATCCAGAACGCAGATAGAGCGGTACCCACTGCCACCGTGACAGTAGCAAAAAAGTGCATGCCTTCGCTCACCCGATGTCGGCCAAACAACATGATGCCGAGAAAGCCTGCCTCCAGAAAAAATGCGGTGAGCACTTCGTAGCCCATCAGCGGGCCCAGAATGGGACCGGTCAGATCAGAAAACCTGCCCCAGTTCGTACCGAACTGGTAGCTCATCACCACGCCGGACACGACCCCCATACCAAACACCAGCGCAAACGGCTTGAGCCAGTACAGGTAGAGTTTCAGAAAGGGTTTGTGCCGCGTGTACAACCACAAGCCCTGCAATACCGCCAGGAAAGCTGCCAGACCGATAGAGATCGCCGGAAAGATAATGTGAAAAGTAATGGTGAAGGCAAACTGAATGCGGGCCAGCAGTTCGGCGTCGATTGCGGCCACGCGGTCTAAAACTGCCTGTGGTGCAGAGGGTGATTGGAGTGATGGTGATTCACACGGGTGATCATACCGTCAATTGCAGCTGCGACCAAAACGATTGCCTGCACTTGCAAGTCAGCGCACTCAATCAGGGATCATGCAGTGGATTAAAAAAGCGAGTAGCGCGGACCTCGCGGCGCAGGTGTTCTGTGTTCTGCCGGCAGATGGCAGATGCGGTCCATGTGGGTGACGCTGCCATCGACATACTCCCAGATGAGTTGCTCGCCTTGCCGATAGCGTTTGACGACGACCGGTCCCCAGCCAAGGGCCTTGAATTCGAGTTGACCCTCATTCCACCGCATGTCTGCGGACGTACGATTGCAGTATTCCTTGTCTGCTAAGGTGAACAGAACACTGCCCTCAGTGTCGTTGGTGGTTAAGCCTGCCGTGCTGTTAGGGCCGGCGTCGTGGATGATGCCGGCTGCTGTGATCACTGTGCGTGCGCCACATTGTTCCACCCGTTCAACGTGACCGATCCGACCGCTCACCCCCAGCCAGAGACCGCGGATATCGTCTGCGCCCGCCGTTAGCGGCTCTGTGCATTCACGCAGAATTGGCAGTGGGAAGTGGGTGTAGCTGCAGCCCGGCGTATTACCCTTAGGTATATCGATCGCGCGTTTGCCACTGCCATCCAACACGGGTAATTCACAGTAATTTATTGTGCTGCCGTCCCCGGCCAGGGTTGCCGGGTCGATGGTGAGCGGTGGGCGTGGCGAAAAATAGAGCAACAGGAAGGTCGCCAGGAAAACCAAAGCCAGCACGGCCGACGTGCGCAACAGAAGTTTAGGCAGGCGCTGCACGCCTCAATCCGAGTGGGTGCGGCGGCTGGCCGACCACCAGCTCAAGCTGCTGGCGATCACCATGAGCAAAAGCGCCAGCAGCAGGCGAGGATCGCCCAGGTGCCACCAGGGATCGATTGGAAAAGCGATGGTTTTAGCCATGGCGGCGATTTTGAATTCATGGGAGCCGGAAAATTCCGGGTTGGTGGCGATTTCCAGCAGGTCGCGACGGCTGCGATAGCGCATGGCTGCGCCTCGGGTCCATCTTTCCATGCCGGGTGCATTCATCAGATCCATCGCGGTATTGGCGGCTTCGCCGAACAGCACGGGGTGAGAAGCGCGGGAAAACAGTGCCGGATACATATATTCCATGTACTTAGCCAGCACCTCATCGCTGCTATCACCGGGTGCGACACCCTCGATGGCCAGCGGCGTGTCGTACATGTCGATGACATTGATCATGACAAAGTCATCACCTGTGTCCTCGCTCATGAAGCGACGCATGCTGGCCAGGCGTTGGGGTGTGGCACCGTCGACGTCACGCTCGAAGTACGCCATGTACGATTCGATTTCTTCCTCTGACAGTGGCCCGCCAAAGGAGGTGTACCAGCTGAAGAAGGCGAGATAGATCACGCCGCATATCGCCCAGATCCAACCTGTCCTGGTCATAGCTTTTCTCCTTATTCTCCCGGCCGCGGGGCTATGGGGTACTGTTGATCAGATCGATGATGACCTGGGCCACCTGAGCGGGCGCATTTTCCTGTACGAAGTGGCCGCCGCCTTTGATGGTGGTATGTGGTAATCCGCGGGTACCCGGCACGCGGGATTTAAACTGCGCCTCCCCACCACGGGTTACCGGGTCATTGTCGGCAAAGGCACACAGAAAGGGTTTTTCAAAGGTGTCGAAAAATTCCCAGGCCTGACGTTGTGCCTCCAGTGAAGGCGAGGTCGGCAATGTCGGGACCTGGCTGGGCATCGCGCGTGGGCCCATTTTGTAGCGAGCATCCGGGAACGGCGCGTCGTAGGCTCGGGCAAGCGGGGTAGGCAGTGGGGAGGTCATGCCCAGCTTGTGCAGCATGAACTTCAGCACCTGCACCGGTTTTGCGGGCGGCGCCAGCATCATCGACATGACAAAGCCAATGGGCAGATCTTCGGTTTCCCAGCACCACTTCTGCCAGTAGGCAAACTTCGTCGCTGGATGTTCACCATCGGCCATGCCGCTTAGTGCCTGCTGCATTTCGATCAGGCTCGGGGTAGGTGCCTGGGCACGAAAGTGCTCGATCTGCTGCACGATTTCTGCGGGGACATCCGGGTTGTAGGGCAGGCCAGTGTTGGAAATCACCACCCGCGCAAAGCGGTCTGGGTGGTTTACCACCAGGCGTAAACCGACGAGCCCACCCCAGTCCTGTCCAAACATGGTGATGTTGGTAAAGTCGTTGGCCTCAAGCCAGGCGCCCATCCATTCAACCTGCCGCTCGTAGCTGTAGTCTTCCCGCGCGGCAGGCTTATCGGATTTGCCATAGCCCACCAGATCCGGGGCAATGACGCGCATACCGGCGGTGGTCAGATGGGGGATCACCTTGCGGTAAAGATAGCTCCATACCGGCTGACCGTGCATACACAACACCAGTGGCCCATCGGCCGGACCCTCGTCCAGGTGGTGAATACGCAGCTCATCACCTTCGTGGGTCTGAATGGTGGTGTAGTGCGGGGAAAAGGGGTAGTCCACGAGATTGGTGAACCGCTCATCCGGGGTACGAAGTATCTGCATGGGGTGTTCGTTAAATAATGAGATACATTATCTTACGGGCTGTCTCCGGGTCGATCAACAACTGAATAGCCGAGTCATCGACGCGCTTCTTGCGAGAACTGGTATGCAGAAGTGCGCCAAAAAATGCGTAAGCTGCGCATATGGCCCTAAGAACCAAATCGCCGCTCAAGCGCCAACCGGGACGCATGCCAGGGCAGTCGTTAGACGAGTATATGTACAAACTGAAAGAGAAGTTGGGGTCAGAGTACCTTGCCGTCTTTGTGATGCTTATGGCGATGTCAGTCAACGACTGGATTCGCTGGTATATGGATTTACCGATTAATCCGGTCGTGCCGACTATTCTTGCCGTTGCGGCTTTAGTCTGGCTCATATTCGCCTTCGTCAGAACCAAGTCGAAGCTTGAAAGACTGAAACTCGGGCGGGATGGCGAGCGAGCCGTTGGGCAATTTCTCGAACGGGCCCGAATCCTGGGGTACGACGTTTTCCATGATGTGCTCTGCAGCGATGCCAATATCGACCATCTAATCGTGGGACCGGGTGGGGTTTTTACCGTCGAGACCAAAACCTATCGTAAGCCTGCTTCCGGTAGGGCGCTGATAACCTATCGCGCAGGTGCGCTGCTTAAAGGCAGTTTCGACATCAGCGGTTGTTTAGTCCAGGCCAGAGCGCAGGCTGATGAAATGCGTGCGCTTTTTTCCGACTTCCTGCCTGAACCCGTTAAAGTCCAGCCCGTAGTTGTTTTCCCTGGCTGGTTTGTGGACAGCGAAAGCGGTAGTCAACGAGACGTCTGGGTGCTGGAACCGAAAGCGTTTATGAAATGGCTGGAGAAGGCGCCGCCGCAACTGGATCCCACGGCTGTAGGCGCAGCGCGCCAGATTATCGCAAGACATGTCTATGAACGCAGTGGCATTGATCTGTAACAGTAAAGGCTAATTCAAGCTATATCGCCTGTGCGTTAATTTCCGTACGGATCCGTTTCAATCCTGACCACAGGATCAATGCCCCCAGCGGACACAACACCGCGCCGCATAGCGCGATGGCCTGACCGATGGCTTCATCCGCGCCAAACACATAGTCGGTGATCATGGCCAGCACGGTTGGTCCCAGGCCGAGGCCGATCAGGTTGGCTACCAGCAGATAGATGGCCGTCACCTGCCCACGCATGCGGTTCGGCGTCATCAGTTGGAGCGTGCCGGCAGCGATACCACCTTGAAAGGCTGAGAAAAATACCGCCAGCGACATAGCGGCTATACCAGCCAGTGGTGTGTCAACGAAGCCGATGGCCACCGTCGCCGGCAACATGCATAGCATGCTGATAATGATCAGGCGCACATAGGCATCCGGCACGCCGCTTTGCATCCACTTGTCAGCCAGTGCACCCGCGACCAGCAGGCCGGTGCTGCCTGCACCCAGCATCAGTAAGCCAAAGGTCCAGCCTGCTTCGGCAATGGAGTAGTTGAACGTGCGGATGAAATAGGTGGGTCCCCACAGGTTTAACGCATAGACCACCATCACGAAAGTTGAGATACCCAGAATATGTGCGCCGTAGGCCTGGCGACGCTGCCAGATATAATGAAAAACCTCAGCTACGGGTATGGCAATGGTGCTGTCCGTACCGGTACGCGGCGGTTCCGCCACTGTGGAGCGCATTAACAGGGCGACCAACAGGCCGGGGATGCCAACGATGAAGAAGGTCAGCTGCCATCCCTGCAGTTGTCCCAGGATGGGCAGGTTGATGGTGTCGAGGGTCTGCACATAAGCTACGACCGCGCCACCGAGCATATAGGCAACGCCTGAACCCAGCGTGACGCCAAGCATGTAGACGGACAGGGCGCGGCCCAGGGATGATCTGGGAAAGTAATCTGTAATCATGGAATAGGCAGCGGGGCCGAGCGCGGCCTCACCCACGCCGACGCCCACCCGGGCCATGAATAATGTCCAGAAGTCGCGCGCCAGGCCGCACAGCGCGGTCATCAGACTCCAGACCGCGATTCCCCAGGTGATCAGATTGCGCCGATTGTGGTTATCTGCGATGCGTGCCAGAGGCAGTCCCATCAATGCATAGAACAGCGAAAACGCGAGACCGGCCAGCAGACTGTACTGGGTATCGCTGATGGCGAAGGAGTCGCGAATCGGCCCTACCAGGAGGCCCATGATCATGCGATCCAGAAAAGAAAAGATCTGTGCCAGCAACAGCACGAAGATCACGTACCAGCGATAAGAGACTGAAGCGGCCGGTACTGTCGTGGTCTGAATGGTCATGTGCTGCTCTGCGTGCGTTGTTCGAGGGTCTGTACCAGTTGCGTGAGGACATCGTTCACGGGTGCTCGCATACCGACCTTGGCGGCCTGAGTTGGCACTGCACCGTTAATCACATCGACCTCACTGGTCCGACCAGCCTGAATGTCCAGCAGCACCGAGGGTCGGGCTTCAGGCATGCGCGCGGCAAACTCGCGTACCTCCTGTTCTGGATCGCTGAAACTGAGCTTGATGCCCAGTGCCTGCGCGACCTCGTAGGCTTCGCGGGCTGCGGCGCGACTGATCTCTCCCATGTGCGCGTGCTGCAGGACCTCACCGACGGTGAAGCCGGTCAGCGCACAGGGTGCACTGTAGGCGACATTGCAGATTAATTTACCCCATTGCATGGCAATGATGTCCTCGACCGCCGCGGCGTCAAAACCAGCCTGTACCCAGGCGCCAGCGACTTCCTCTACGGCTGTCTGGGGCAGGCCCGCATAGGCACCCATGCGGATGGCCTTCATGTCGTTATGGTGGGCGTGACCGGGTTCCGGTAGCGATGCGCCGAAGCCTTGCGCAACGCCCAGGATCAGGCGGTCAGCACCTACGACTTCGGCAACCTGCTCAGCGCTGCCCAGACCGTTCTGAATGGTTAACACATGGGCGTGCTTCGCCAGGAGCGGTGTAAAAGACTCGGCAGCTTCGCGGGCGAATTTTGCTTTAACAGCACAGATCACCAGATCAACCGATGCAATTGGGGGTTCAGTGAATGCGGAGATCTTTACCACGCGTTCGCCGCTGGCTCCGGATACCCGCAGGCCTTGCCGGTTGATCGCATCCACATGGGTAGCGTTGGTGTCCACTGCCAGTACTTCATGGCCACTGTCCGCTAACAAGGCGGCGTAAATCGATCCCATGGCGCCGCAGCCAACCACACAGATTTTCATCAGCAGGCCTCCAGCAGTCGGTCTATATGAGGTTTGAGTTCGGGCTTCTGTTCCAGGCCAAAACCGGGGGCATCGGTTGGTGCGGCCCGACTGTTTCCCAGCTGACATTGCGGTGCAAAGCCGCCAAAGGGTTGGAATACGCCCGGATAAGCCTCGCAGCCACCCAGCCCCAGGGCGCTGACAACGTGCAGATTGATCATGTGTCCGCCGTGGGGGACGCAGGCAGAGCGATTGAAGCCGTTGGCTTCTATGTCAGTGAGCATGTGCAGGTACTCGGTGATGCCATACATCAGGCCGGGATCCATCTGCAGGAGATCGCAATCCGGTCGCAGGCCGCCAAAGCGAATCAGGTTGGCACTGTCTCCGGCGCTGAACAGGTTTTCACCGGTGGCGATGGCACCGGGATAGGCTTCAATCAGCGTACACAGACTGGCGAAATCCAGGGGATCACAGGGTTCTTCGAACCAGCCCAGGTCATAGCCTGCCAGGGCATCTGCGTACTCCAGGGCCTGATCCAGCGAAAAGCGGGCGTTGGCGTCCACAGCGACGGCGGTACTGCATCCGGCGACTTCGATGGCGGTCTCGATACGACGCAGGTCAGCTGCCAGCGGTGCACCCCCGATCTTGATTTTAAAGCGTTCAAAGCCTGCCTGCTGGTAAGCCTCAAGCTCTTCGCGCAGTCGCGTGGTGGAATCTTCTGCATAGTAGTAACCGCCTGCAGCATAGATTTCCACGCCGTCGCCTGAGGGTGCTTGCTGAAGGCATGCACGTGCGATGGTGATGCAGGCGGGTTCGTCCTGAAGTTTTGCGTTTAGATCCCATGTTGCAAGCTCGAGCGCCGCAACGGCATGGGCGCGGTCGCCATGGCCACCAGGTTTTTCGTTCTGCATCGCAACGGCGGCAACACGCTCGGGTGCCAGAAATTTTTCGTCAGCATCCAGCAGCGTTGCCGGGTCGGCATCAAGCAGCCGTGGGATCATGCGCTCCTTGAGAATACCGCTCTGAGCGAACCGTCCGATCGAGTTAAAGGCGATGCCACATACCGGCCTGCCGTTGCGTTGCTGGTCGCTGACCAGCGCCAGTAACGAAACAGTGTGCGAGGCAAAGCTGACCACCGCGTTGGCGACATTGCCGGCGAGGGGTACTGATATTTCATGAATGGCCTGTATTCGCATGCAGATCTACAGTTCTGTACGCACCTGGTCGCGACCCTGCACCATGGCTTTGAGCTTGGCAAAGGCTACATCGCGCTGCAGATACTTCATGCCGCAATCCGGCGCAACCACCATGCGCTCGACGGGGATGAACTCAAGCGCTGCGCGGATACGCTCAGCGACCACTTCCGGGGTTTCTGCGGTGGTGTCGCGTAGATCCAGCACGCCCACGTGAACTTTTTTGTTGGGCAGCTGCACTAACAGGTCCATTTTGAGACGCGGCTGGGCGCACTCAATTGAAATTTCGTCAGCGGCGCTGGCATCCAGTTCCGCCAGGAAGGCGTATCCCTCGGGTTTGTTGTCCACGTGTTTGCCGTAGCCGAAGCAGACATGCAGAACCGTTGGACCGGTGGCACCGGCAAGGGCGCGGTTGATGGCGGGTACCGCGTACTCCTGAGCCGCTTCCGGGCGGGCCTGTACATAGGGTTCATCCAGTTGCACGATGTCGACGCCGGCGGCAAACAGGTCACGCACTTCCTCATTCACGGCAGCGGCGTAGGCCATGGCCAGTTGGGCTGGGTCCCGGTAATGATCGTCCTGGGCCTGCTGGGCCAGGGTAAAGGGGCCGGGCAGGGTGATTTTCAGCAATTTGTCGGTGTGCGCCCGTAACATCTCAATAAAGGGCGCTTCTACTGATTCGCGCCGGCGAATGTCTGCCACCACGCGCGGTACCGGCACAGCTTTGCCGGTGCGGTCGATCGCTTCGCCGGGATTGTCCAGGTCGATGCCGTCCAGCGCATTGGCGAACCGATTGGAATAGCTTTCTCTGCGCATTTCACCGTCAGTGACAATGTCTACACCGGCTCGATGCTGGTCATGCAGGGCGATCAGGGTCGCGTCATCCTGAGCTTCCGCTAGGTCAGCCGCAGCAGGTTTCCACAACTCGTTAAGGATGACTCGAGGCGGCAGGCGTGCGCCCAGGCGGGTCTTGTCGATCAACCAGTCAGGTTGTGCATAGCTGCCCACCAGGCAGGTGGGCAACAGGGGGTAGTCAGGCATGGTGATCTTCCAGGTGTTTACACAGGTTTGCATAGGTTTGTGCCAGCACTCTACGCGTGATGGCCAGTTCTTCAGGGTCGATGCCCTGGCCGGCGATGTTGTTGACTTCAATGACCATCGGTATCAGTTTGGCCTGCAGGCGTTTGGCTTTGGCCGTCAGTCTGACATACGACTTGCGCTTGTCTTCCGTAGAGCGCACGCGACGCGCCAGACCGGCGTTGACCAGGCTGCGTACGGCCAGCGTCGTTGTACCCTCGGTCAGACCTGTTTCATCTGCAAGCTGTCGCTGGGTAATGTTGTCCCTTGCCCATAACACCCGCAGCAGGCGCCATTGTCCGGCGCTGACCCCATGGGGCAGTGTCAGTTGCTCCAGCGCGCGGGATGCAGCCCGAAAGTTGATCCGCGTCAGATAACCCAGGCTGTGCAATGGGTCGAGGAACGCTTGCGGGTCATCCTGGGTGGTTTTTGCCATCAGCTCGCCTGTTTTTGCCTCAGCCAGTCGGCGATGAGGTCTGCCACATCGTCTCGGGCCTGGTCTGGTGTTTCCAGATAGTGATCTCCCGGAATCATTTCCAGCTGCTTGTCGCTGCCGCCTAACGCTTCGTAGATGGCGCGTGCATCACCCGGGAATACACCTGTGTCGGCAGTGCTCTGAATAACCAGGGCAGGTTGGGTGATGCGGTTAAGATGGGGTGCCCCTCGACAGTGGGATTCTTTAAGCGACCACATTGAAAGCCAGGTGCGCAGGGTGTTGGTCAGGCCGATTCCGCGCGGTGAGAAATTGGCTGTCTTCGGGTAGCCCGCATAGCATCGCCCGACTTCCCGCTCGGACGGATCGATGGTGCCATCCATTAACCTCAGATCGGCCCAGGTACGGTACATGTTAAAAGCGCGATCGGTCATGCCCAGTTCGGCAAGGCGGTCGAGTTCCGCGTGACACCATGCGGTGAGACGGTCGTTACGGGCAACCTGTGCGGCCCGATAGCGCTTTATGAACTCATCTGAGTAGGGCGGTCCGTGCTCCGGGTTGTACATGTTGAGCGACTCATCGATGCTGGTTGGATCAGTTTCGTCGGTGATCGAGGGGTCAAACCAGTCGGTGAGCACCTCTGGGCGTCCGAGGTGCGCACACAGGCTGATGTAGTACTGCGCATCCGGCAGGTCATGCAGGGCATCGGGGAGTTCCAGCCCCGGTGTCGGCGTCATGGTGACACCCTGTGACTGAGACTGATAAGCCGCCATCAGCGAGCCGCCGCCAGAATTGCCGAGGATAACAATCTCCTCAACACCAGCCTGTTCTTTCAGCCAGCGAACGCCGGCACCGATGTCTATGAGCGCGTGTTCCAGCAGGAAAAAGCCTTCGTTGCCGCGAAAGCGGGTGTTCCAGCCCAGAAAACCGAATCCGCGGGCAGCCATGTAGGGTCCCAGGTAGTGTTCGCTGAAGTCGACGTTGTAGTGCGTGGCGGTGAAGGCGGTGGTCGGGCGTTGGCCTTTTGGCTTGTGATAAAGGCCCTGACAAGGCATGAAACCGGCACCATTGCGAGCGCTGGTGGCAGAGGCCAAAGATACGAATTCGCGTTCCCAGTCGAGCATTGATCTCCCCTCAATATACTTAGCATTCAAAGTATATTGAAATTCGTATTTTTGCAAGTAGAATGAAGCGGCTAACAACCTGGAGGGAGTGGGTGGAAGTGCAAAGCGAGCGTGAACTGATTGATGCGATGAAAGCGCTGACGCCGCTGCTGCGTGAGCACGCAGCTGAAGCAGAACGTCAACGCAAACCGGTTGATAAGGTAATGCACGCGATCGAGGCAACCGGTGCCTATCGCTGGTTTGTGCCCAAGCGTTATGGCGGACATGAATTTTCTCTGAGTGGCTTCATGGAGGTGGGCGTGGCTTTGGGTGAGGCCTGTGTTTCTCACGCCTGGGTCACCACGTTCTGCATGGAGCATAACTGGCTGCTATCGCTCTACGACGCACCGGCCCAGGAAGATATCTTTGGCAGCCACCCTTACATCATCGCACCGGGCAGCCTGGCGCCTAATGGTAAAGCCGAGCCGGTGGACGGTGGCTGGCGTATCACCGGTCGCTGGCAGTGGGGCACCGGCGTGATGCATGCCGACTGGGCCATGGTGGGTGCCATGGTGCAGTTGCCGGAAGCCGAAAATCCCACCCTCGGCATGTTCGTGTTGCCCATCGATGATATCGAAGTGCTGGACACCTGGCGTATAGAGGGCATGGTCGGCACAGGCAGTAATGACATTGCTGTGCAGGATGCCTTTGTGCCTGCACATCGCGTGGTAGATCTGGCTCAGGTTCGTGCCGGTGACAGCCCGGGCTCGCGGTTGCACGATGCGTGGATTTACAAAATGCCCATGTTGCCGGTACTCGGTCTGACCGCGGCGGCACCGCTGGTCGGCGCGGCCAACAACGCTGTTAACCTGTTTGCCGAACGCATGCAGGGGCGCACGGTTTACGGTACTACCAGCAAGCAGGGCGAAAAAGCGTTGGCGCAGTCACGTCTCGCTCATGCGAAGGCTGAAATGAATTCCATTCACAATCAGCTGATGTACATCGCCAATGAAGTAGAGGAGTGGGGTAAGCGCGGCGAGCCCTGTCCTGAGCTCGATCGCGCGCGGTTGCGGGTAGACCTGGGTCATCTCGTCCGTCGAGCGCGAAACGTCGTGCGGGATTCTGTCGAAGCCTGTGGCGCCAGTGCCCATTTCCTCGACAATCCGCTGCAACGAGCGCTGCGTGACCTCAACACCGCATCCTGCCATACGGTGTTCGATCTTGACCTCAGCAGCGAGATTTATGGTCGCCTGCTGGTGGGGCTGCCCGCCAACGCGCCGATCTGACTAAGAGTCAAGTATGTTGAAAGTCCATATTGTTGACTTTAAATCTGAGTCTGGTGCAAACTCGAACGGAACGTTCAGGAGGGATAGAAGATGAGTGAGTTTCAAATCAATGGCGTCCACCACCTTGCCCTGGTCTGCAAAGACATGGAAAAGACCGTGGACTTCTACACCAACAAGCTGGGCATGCCCCTGACCAAGGGCTTTGACCTGGAAGGTTATGGCCAGCATTTCTTTTTTGATATGGGCAACGGCAGCGAACTGGCGTTCTTCTGGTTCAGAGACGCACCCCCAGCTCAGCCGGGTGTGGCTTCGGCTGGAAATCTGGTGACGCGCGCGGGGGCGACCATCTCCTCGGCCCATGGCTCAATGAATCATCTGGCATTCAACGTCAGCAAGGACAATATTGCCGCGTACCGCGAGGCGCTGGTCGCCAAGGGGATCGATTGTTCGCCGCTGGTCAACCACGATGATGTCGTAACCGGCGAAGAAGAACGCACGGCCCAGGAGGCCTCGGAAAAAACCTGGCTGCAGTCGTTCTATTTCTTTGATCCAGACGGCATCATGCTAGAGTTTTGTGCGACCCTGCAACAGGGTCTGCCAAACTGCGATCTGCCGGTCAACGCCAAAGGCATCAAAGCCAATGGAGAACCCGTCACCGGCATGGCTGTGGAGGCGTGACAGCCAAAGTCACCGCACGCGAACGCAGGCTCGGTCTCAACCAGGAACACGGTCTTTTGCGCACCCTGGTCCACGCGACCTACTGGTTGGACGACGGGCTGCAGGCATACATGCTGGAGCACGCGGGTCTATCACTACCGCGTGCGCAGTCCATGGCGATGATCTACCTGACCGAAGGTGTGGATCGACCATCAGACCTTGCCGAGAAGCTGCGCGTCTCAAAACAAGCCACCCAACAGGTACTGAAGGCGCTGGCGAGTAAGGATATTCTCACCCTGGAGCCTGACCCCGACAATGGCCGGCAGAAGCACGTTGTGTTTACCAAGCTGGGTCGCGAACTGGGAGAGATCGCCCGGCAGGGTTTATTTGCGTTGGAAGCCGAGCTGTCAAAACGCATCGGCATCAAGCGCGTGCTGCACATGCGCGAAGCGTTAGACGAAGACTGGGGCGAGCCGCCCGGCTGCTGAGTTTGAGAGTATGAGATTCCTCGTCCTTTGCCTGTTGTTCAGCTGGTGTGCCATGGCTCACGCAGTCACGACCACCTGCCCAGGCGCGGTTGCCGGTCAACCACAGGTCTACTGGGGTGATCTGCATGTACACACCGGTTATTCGCTGGATGCCTGGGGCTATGGCACAGCAGGTAACCCGGCTCAGGCTTACGCCTTTGCCCGGGGCGGAGTTGCACGCATGGCCGATGGCCGCGAGGTGCGTCTGCAACGCCCGCTGGATTTCATGGCCGTCACCGATCACGCTGAGTGGTTCAATCTGATGCACCTGTGTACCGACCCACAGGGCAGCGAGCATCCATACTGCGACATGCTGACCGAGAAAAGTACGCCCACCACCGGTGGCGAAGTGTTCGCCAATTACGTCATACCCACCATCACCAGGGCCACCCCCGAGCCCACACCGCTGTGTCACGAGCAGGCCGACAACTGTCGCCAGGCGCACCTGTCACAATGGCAGCGCGTACAGGAGCAGGCCAATCAAGCCGATGTGCCCTGCGCATTTACCGCACTGATCGGCTATGAGTGGTCGGCCACGCCGGATTTCAGTCACAACCATCGCAACGTTATTTTCGCCAGCGACCAGGTTATGGCAGACCCAGCAGATTACATGCGATTCCCAACGCCGCGAGAGCTGTGGCAGGAACTGGAACGCCAGTGCAGACCCGAAGATGGCTGTGATGCGATCGCCATTCCGCACAACACCAACATGGGTGACGGCAAGAGTTTTGATGTGGAGACCGAATCGCCCTTCGAACTGGCCCAGCGGGCACGCTATGAGCGTCTGATTGAAATTCATCAGGAAAAGGGCAACAGCGAGTGTCTGCCTGCCTTTGGCAGCAGTGATGAGGACTGCAGCTTTGAACGCTATCTGACGCTGGCTTCGCGTTCTGCAGAGCCGTCTGATTTCAGTGCAGCGCAATGGCAGCGCACCCGGGGTGGCTATGTGCGTGGCTTGCTGTTGCGTGGCCTGCGTAGTTACGCAGCTACGGGTAACCAGGTGAATCCGCTGCAGCTCGGCATTATCGGCTCAACGGACAACCACGCCGGTACGGGTGGTTTCGTCGACGAAGAGCGCTGGCCGGGGACAGTCTTCGGCCTGGGTGACTTTGAACAGGCCATGACGCGAGTCGACTGGAATCCAGGCGGGTTAGTGGCGGTATGGGCGGAAGAAAATACCCGCGCGAGTATTTTTGCCGCGCTGAAACGACGCGAGGTGTATGCCAGCAGCGGTCCGCGTATGCGGGTCCGTCTGCAGGCTGCTACCACGCCGCTGAGCTGTGACTCGGCCATAGCCGCTGGGGTACCGATGGGTGGCACCTTGACCCGGGCAGACCGCATCAACTTACTGATCCAGGTGGAAGCGGACCAGGTCCCGCTGGAACGGGTAGAAATTATCAGCGGTACGTTTGCCAACGGCGAACTGCAGGAACGGGTGCAGACCGTGTGGCAGAGCGACCAGGGTGCGGCCACGTTGTGTGTGACCCATGCCGAGAAAAACTTTGATCAATCAGCCCCAGCGTTCTGGTATGCGCGGGTTAAACAGGTGGCCACACCACGCTGGAGCGCCTATCACTGTCGCCGTGCGGGACGTTGCGATGCGTTTCCACAGGCTGACCGTTGGATTCAGGAGCGGGCCTGGACATCACCGGTCTGGTTTCTGCCAGAGCCGGTGCAGTAAGCAATGAACGAGTCGATTTAATGAAAATTGGGGAAGTTAACAGGAGAGTGAGATGCCGCGTTTGAAACAGGTTTCGCGAGCCGATGCGACGGACAATGTGCGCAAATACTACGATGCTTTATTTGCTGACCGTGACCCGGTTGCAGAGCCGGGTACTGCCACGGGTACGCCCGGGAACTGGTGGACGGTGTTCGCCAATGTGCCCTATGTCTTCGACCATGCCACAGGGCATTTTGGCATGTTCGGTATGTTTGCTGCGGAAAGTGTCAGCCAACTGGACCCGGTTATCCGTGAGCTGGGCATCATGCGGGCGGGTTATACCCAGGCCAGCCAGTTTGTGTATTCCCAGCATTGTAAGGCTGCGCGGCGCAACGGCGTTGCAGAAGAAAAGATTAAGGCCATTCCCGACTGGCAGGTGAGTGATGTTTACGATGACAAAGAGCGCGCCGTGCTGGCCTGGGCCGATGCCCTGATACTGCAGGGTGGCAGGGCGTCGGACGTCCTGTTTGATGCCCTGCACCAGCATCTGTCGGATGAGGACATCCTGGAATTGACCTATCACATCATGGGTTACAACCTGCATGCCGTTTGCTGCAAAGCACTGCGGCTGGAGTTCGATGATGTGGATGAACGAATCGTAGAAGTACCGACGCCTGGAGAGGGTGAGCCGGTTGATTGGGCGGGATCCGCCTGGCGCGATAAAGAAAGTTGAAATCCTGCGGCTGACCAATGCCGCTAAATAACAGGGGAAATATGATGAAACGAGACAGCTTGATAAGGCGAACGTGCTATCTATTCGCGGGGCTAGCTTTGTGCCTGCACCTGCCGGCTGCACAGGCGCAGAATTCTGCACCCGTGCTGGAAGAAATTGTTGTGACCGCGACCAAACGGGCGTCGAGCCTGGAAGATGTACCCATTTCGGTGGGCGTCGTTACCGGCGACTTCATGGAAACTTTTGATGTGCGGGACATGAGCGACGTACAGAACTTTGTTCCCGGCCTGCAGGTGCAGCAGACCTTCGGTAGCTGGGCGGTGCGCATCCGCGGACTGGGTTCGGGTATCACCAATCTGGCCTTTGACTCCTCGGTGCCGGTTTATATCGACGATGTTTACTGCGGTCGTGGTAAATGTATGGAATCAGCCTTTATGGACATGGAACGCCTGGAAGTGGCGCGTGGTCCCCAAGGTGCATTGTTCGGTAAAAGCACAATTGCAGGCGCCATTAACGCCATCAGTGCGCGACCTACCGATGAACTGGAAATGCAACTGCGGGTAGGCACTGAATTTGAACATGGCGGTATCACTTCGCAGGGTTATATCTCTGGTCCCTTAAGTGATGTGTTCAGAGCCCGTCTGGCGTTTCGCGCTGACCGCCTGGACGGTTACACCGACAACGTTGCGCTGAACCAGGAGGATGGTGACAACGAGACCAACGCATTGCGCCTGGGGCTCGAGTGGGATGCCAGTGATACGACGAGCTTCTACCTGAAGCTGGAAGGTGGTGAGTCGCTTACCAATGGACGTAACAATCAACTGGTTGCACCGGGTGCGATGTCTACCCAGACCTCCGACACGCGAGCGGAATACCGTTCGGATGACCGACGCAGTGTCAGCACAGGGATTTATAAAGAGGACTACTACGATTACGAATGGCAGTCCGCTACGCTGAATGTGCAATCCCAGGTGGGCGAGCACGAACTGATGGGTGTATTAGGGTATTGGGAGTATGAGAATGACTGGCTGTTAGATGTAGATGGCCACCCGGAAGCCATTCTGAACACCGCCTTGGAAGACGAATATGATCAGACCACCGCCGAGCTGCGACTGCTGTCGCCGGTGGGGCAGAAAATCGAATATATCGTTGGCGCCTGGTATCAGGATTCAGACCTGCGCACCCGCCAGTATTCCCCGTTTTATCCACTGTTCTGGCGAGCCGTGTTACCTCCGTTTCTGCATGGGCTGATTAACCCGAACGCCACCGGCATGGACCGTAATTTTGCACGCGAGAGCGAGGCATACTCTGTCTACGGGCAACTGACCTGGAACATCAACGATAACTTTCGCGCAATCATTGATCTGCGCTATACCGATGAAGAGCAGGAAGGTGTCGGCACCTCCTGGCCGATTGAATTCAGTGCGGGGCCGTTGGATCCGGTGCGAGTTGCCGGAGGTGGATTTGGCCACAACCGCGAGTATCTGTTCTTTCAGGATCGCAGTGACGACAGTCTCGACCCATCGATACGCCTGCAATGGGATGTTAACGAGCAGATGATGGTCTATGGCGTCTATGCCGAAGGTTCTAAAGCGGGTGGTATGAAAGCCAACGACGGCACGCTGGGTGATCAGTTGGCAGAACAGGTTGCCGACCCGGCTTATGCGCAACGCTACGTAGGTATGCCGGTGGTGACCGATGCAGACATTGCTTCCGGCCTCACCCTCGCCCAGGGTAATGGTGTATTCGATTTCGAAGATGAAGAAGCAGAGAGCTGGGAACTGGGTATGAAAACCCGCTTGTTGAACGACCGCGCCACTTTGGGTGTGGCGCTGTTTACTACGGAGTTTTCCAACCTGCAGACGTCCAACTACGACGGCACACGCTTCATCATCGGTAATGCGGGCAGCGCCACCGTTGATGGCATAGAGGTGGAGTTCACCTGGCAGGCGACCGAAAACCTGCGTCTGGCGAGTTCTCTGTCCTACATCAACGCTGAGTATGATGACTTCGAGGGTGCGCAGTGTGTGGAAGATGCCAACGGTAATCCGGTCAACGCCGACTGTGATATCGCCAATGGCCGCACGGAAAACCAGCAGGGCGAGCCGCTGGAACGCTCTCCGGATATGGAATTCAACTTAAGTGCGATGTGGGAAAGCCAGATCAACGAGAAATTGCGGCTCAAGGCTTCGGCCTCGTACTACTACTCGGATGAGTACTTTGTGCAGCCTACGCAGGCGCCTTATTCCACCCAGGATTCTTTTTCCAAGTGGGATGCGCGGGTTGCCATCGCTGCCAGCGACGAGCGTTGGGAAGTGGGTCTGACCGGTCGTAATCTCGGTGATGAAATGACCATTCAGCATGCCTATAACATTGCGGGCAGTCAGTTCCGCAACCTGGGTATGGGTCGTTCATTGCGCCTGGAAGCGGTGTTCCGCTACTAGCAGAGCCGATATTTGTTTTATCGCTGACAGGTAGGGACAATGGCTTCGACGTCACGTCGGAGCCATCACTGTGCCTGTATCAGAATCTGCCAGAATTGAACTGTGGGGTGCGTACACAACGCGCACCCTGCGTCCCATCTGGGTCGCAGAAGAACTGGGCCTCGATTACCGGCTGCACGCCATTGGGCCCCGCACCGGTGAAACCCAGACCGACGCCTTTACCGCGTTAAATCCCAAACAGAAGATTCCCTGCCTGATTGATGGTGAACTGGCGCTTTCTGAAAGCCTGGCCATCTCACGCTATCTGCTTACCAGCTATGGCAACGACAGTTTCTCCCTTGCGACCAGTCCGGCTGCCCGGGCCAGGGAGGATGAATGGTGTTGTTATGTACTGGGCGAACTCGATGAAACCAGTCTGTACATTATCCGCCGCCATCGAGATCTGGCGCATATCTATGGCGACAGCCCGGTGGTTGTGGAGTCATGCTTTGCCTATCTGCAAAGACATCTGCTGGTTGTGGAAGCGCAGCTTACCGATCGTGAGTTCGTGCTCGATGGGGGATTCAGCCTGGCCGACATCATGCTGACAAGCTGCCTCATCTGGGCGGATCTCTATGGCGTGCAATTGATGCCGCATGCGCAAGCCTATGTGCGCCGGGTCACTGCACGGGACGCCTTTGTGCGAGCGAGTCGCATTAACCATACGCCGATGAAGCCGAGCAATAAGGATCGCGCTGACTGACCGTCAACGGTAGTATCGAAATTTACGCAGAGGGAGAGTGAATATGTTTGAGACCGATAAAGCCGAAATTCAGCGGGTGCTGGAACTGCAACGTGCCAGCTATCTGGGCGAAGGCGTTGTGACGAATGCCGTACGCCATGATCGGCTGGAGCGCGCGGTGAATGTGCTGAAAAGTCACGAAAGTAAACTGGTCGAAGCCATGTCGGCAGACTTCGGGCATCGCAGCCATCACCAATCTCTGTTCACCGATATCGCCAGTTCCATCGGCCCCCTGCGACATGCCCAGAAACACCTGGCTAAGTGGAATCGTCCAGAAAAGCGCAAGGCGGGACCCTTTCCCCTCAATCTCCTGGGCGCCAAAGCACGCATTGATTACCAGCCATTGGGGGTGGTGGGTGTCATCAGCCCGTGGAATTTCCCCGTCAACCTTACGTTTACGCCGCTGGCGGGCATTCTGGCGGCGGGCAATCGCTGCATGATCAAGCCCAGCGAATATACGCCAGCCACGTCGGAAGCCATGGCGGCCGCACTTGCCAGTGAATTTGATGAAGCTGAAATTGCCGTGATCCAGGGTGGCCCGCAAACCGGGGCAGATTTTGCCGGTACGGCGTTTGATCATCTGCTGTTTACCGGCGCCACTTCTGTCGCCAGACACGTAATGCGCGCCGCTGCGGAAAACCTGGTACCGGTGACCCTTGAACTGGGGGGTAAGTCTCCGGTCGTGGTGGGTCGCAGTGCCGATATGAACAAAACCGCCGACGCCATCATGGCCGGTAAAATGATGAATGCCGGACAGATCTGTCTGGCGCCGGATTATGTTTTTGTGCCGAGCGAAAAGATGAGTGACTTTGTCGCCGCCAGTGAGCGTGCGGTGAGTAAGATGTATCCGACCCTGCTGGATAATCCCGACTACACCTCCATCGTCAATGAACGGCATTTTGAGCGGATTAACAGCTATGTCGAACAAGCGCGGGCGAAAGGCGCGCAAGTGGTGGAGATCAACCCGGCTAACGAGGATTTCCGTCAGCAACCGACGCATAAGATACCCCCTACCTTGATCATCGACCCAGCGGATGATCTGGCGGTCATGCAGGACGAGATTTTCGGTCCGGTCATGCCGCTGAAGTCCTACGACAAAGTGGTCGACACAGTGGATTACATCAACCAGAAAGAGCGGCCTCTAGGTCTGTACTACTTCGGCCAGGATACTGCGGAAGAGGAGCGCGTCCTCAGTCATACGACCTCCGGTGGTGTGACAGTGAATGATGTGGTGATGCATGTCGCCCAGGAAGATCTGCCTTTCGGTGGGGTGGGTCCTTCCGGCATGGGGGCTTACCATGGCATCGACGGATTCAAGACCTTCAGTCACGCCAAAGCGGTGTTCACCCAGACCAAAGTGCCGATCGCCGAACTTGCCGGATTGCGTCCGCCCTACGGCGAAAAACTGCTGAAAGCGGTGCGCCAGCAGATGCGCTGACCCCTTTGTGGGTGTTGTTTGCGGGAAGTTTGTTGAACAAACCTGCGACCATTTGGGGCTCTGGGGCATCTGGTTAACAGGGGATACAAAACTCAGGAGCTCCCATGCGTATTTTTCTGGCCGCGGTTTTTGTCTTAGCTGGCGTTGGGGCGTCAGCTGACTCGATACCGCTGACGGCAGTAAACAAAGCATCGGCCGTGATAGACCGCGCCGTCGAAGCCTATGGCGGGGCTGAAGTTCTTGAAGGTATAACGACAGCTGTGCAGCAAGGCACGTTTACCAACTTTGCGACCTATCAGAGCCGTCGCCCGGGGCCACCCTGGGATAAATCCACTGTGCAACGGCTCAATGTTGTGGATTTTGCGCAGATGGCTGCTTATACAAGCAATCAGGGGGAGGGCGGTGGCTTTGTTACTGACGGTGCCACGCTGCTCACTGCGGACGGCAACTACAACATCAACAGGCGACAGAACACACTGACACCGATTCCCCAGGCTGATTTCAACGCCACCGTGGGTCCGTTTGTGCGCATTACGCCGGTGTTGCTGGTGAGAAACCTGATGCAGCGTCGCCATACCAGCCATTGGCTGGGCGAAACTGAGGTGGACGGTGCAAAGGCAGACATTGTCACGCTGGTGATGGAAGTTGGTCCAGCGCTTTCGCTCTACATCGACCAGCAGTCGGGTCTGCTGTCCAAGGCTGAGCGAGTGTTCCCGCCTTTCGGACGGGTCGAATACCGCTATCTCGACTATAAAGAGGTAGACGGGATTCCGCTGCATCAGCGGTTCGAATTGTTCGCCAATGGCGAACCGAATATGACCGCTGAACTGGGACCGCTTAAATTGAATCAGCCGGTAGATCAGTATTTTTCGTTACCGGCAGATATGCTGCTACGTGAGGCGGTTCCACCAGATCCCCTGAGTGCCAGTAAACTGGCAGAGGGCGTCTATCTTGTTGGTGGCAGTGGGACCTACGCGCTGTTCGTGGAAAGTGAGGGTGAAGTTATTGCTATTGGCGGCACCGCGGGCATTGCACAGCGTATCAGGGAACTGCGGAATCAGGGCGTTGACGGTCCTGTACGCTATGGTGTGTTGACTCATCATCATAACGATCACCTGCTGGGCGTCGCAGCCTATGCGGATGAAGGCGCAGAGATGGTCGGACACCAATCACATGAAGCTGTGATCCGCGGTACGGTGGAGCGTGAGATCATGCTGACCACGGTGGCAGATCGACATTCGCTGGGCAGTGGTGCCAACCGGGTTGAACTCTACGATATCGGCCCGACGCCGCATGTGGAGCATGTACTGGTTGCCTATCTGCCCCAACACAAGATGTTATTCCAGGCCGACCATTCAGGCATTGGACGCACAGGTCCTGTGGGTAAAGGACAGCCGGTGACGGTTGCTCTGCACGCGGCGGTTAAGCGGCTGGGCCTGGAAGTGAATCGTTATGTCAGCGCCCACAGCCCGCGTGTCCTGACTCAGGCTGAACTGGACGAAGCAGTATGGCGGGCAACAGAGGCAGACTAGCCTCGCTGTACCGCCATACAGAACACCACGTTCATGCCGAGTACCCGACCAGGATCGGGTGACCGATTGAGGTCGAGTACCCGATTAAGGTCGGGTACCCGATTAGGATCGGGTGACCGATTAAGGCAGCTGTTCGGTTAACAGGTGATTGAAGCGGCGCTGGCCGTGGAGCATCCACTTCGGACGGCCGCGCTCCTGTCCGGCCGACTCTACGTCAGCAAAGGCAGATACGGCTTGTTGCAACATCGGCGCCTGCTGCCTGGAATCAAGCTCTACGAACAGCAGGTGATGGCCCGCGCGCAGATCGCTTTCGAATTGCTTGAATTCATTGTTCATCAGGCGGATGCCGAAATAGCCTCCCTGCCAGGTGCAGTATCCAAACAGCAACACGCTGCCGATAACGACCAGTGCAGAGGTGGTGGAATCCGCAAACCAGTTGGCGAAATAGGCGACCAGCAACAATCCTGCGACCAGTCCTGCGCCGATCAGCATGCCCATCACGCCGCGCCGCAGCATGTCTCGTTTCAGCAGATCGGCGACGGTGTTCAAGCGCAGGTATGGGCTTTCCGCAGTGGTGGATTCGCTGACCACGTGGATGCGGTCGCGTGCGATGCCACTTTGCTCAAGGGTTGTCTCCAGTCGGCCTAGAGAGTCCAGGTTCCTACTTTTGAAATAGTATCTATACATAGCATTGATCTCCTTGCAGAAGTCTTTACTTTTATTCGTCCGTGTCAGCAGCCGGTTGTTCTGACCGGCCAGCTTCGACAATTACAATTTCATGGCTGCGTGCAGCCGCACGGACGTCGGGGTCTTTGGGCTCTTTGTTCTCGAGGCGCTCGAATTCGAACCGACGATCAACGGCCCTGAAATCCAACGTCACCTCGTCACCTGCCTGCAGTCGCTTTAATGCGATATCGTCATTGGTCCGGTAAGTTATTGAATCTACGGTTGTTTCGTACTCCGGCGTGATCGATTCGGGTACGAAGTAGGTGTGCACACTGCCGACGGATGCGGCCACGTCATCTCCTGATTTTTCGATCTGAATGGTCAGGAAACGAAATTCAGGGTCGACTGCCAGCACCTTACCGCGCACCTGATCAGGTTGCAGCGCAAACACGGTCAGCGGCAGAGCCCAGAGACTCAGGCTGATCAATGTAGTCAGGTAGATGGTTTTCAGTAATGGCATAGGTTTAACTCCCTGTTTTGTATATGAGTTCTGAATGTGAGTCGCGAAGATGAGCTCAGGCTGGCTGGTTATAGTCGCGCGCTTCTTCCGGGTCGTGTTCTTTCGCCCGTTTGCGAGCAGCTTCTTCAGCTGCCTGGTTTTCATGGCCTTCGACAGTACTTTTCACCGGGTGGTCGTCTATCTGTCGTTGCCCCTGGTCGGAGTCAACGAATGACTCAGCACGCTTGTTATAGCGGCGTGCGGCATTAACGTCGCCTTCGCCCTGGTTTTCAGCCTGGGAATCTGACCGTTCCGGTTGTTGCTCTGCCTTTGTTGTCTTGCCTGCTGTAGCTTGCCTGCTCATGTCAGAACCTCCTTATCGGTATTACTCAGCATGAATGCACCTCGACGGGTTTACCTATCGAGGGCTATCTACCTGTAAACATGCATGAGCTGTGCCACCCGGCGGAAAGTGGGCCTGGTAGCGGACAGGCAGGCTCGGAGAGGGAAAGCGCTTGTCGAACAAATTGTGGGTGGACGAGCCTGGGGCCGAAACTGTAAAAGTTACAGCGCTACTTGTAACTTCTACTGCTGCTGAATCTCAGGTCTGGTATGACCAACTTGTGTCAGTCTGTCGGGAACCAGTGTTCCTGCAGCCAGGCTACCAGCTCCGTAATGTCGGCATCCTCACCGACCCTGGCCATCTGCTGGACTTTCCTGTGATCGTCGATCTGGTAGTTTTTCGGTAGTTTCGGCGATACGCGGAGGTAGCGGTCGCCCAGCAACTGCTTGCACTGGAAGTCAGAAATACCAGCGACGCCATCCATCATGATATTGATCAGTGGTTTTACCCACTGGGCATAACCCCAATCCAGTTTCTTTTTACGAATATATTCCTGGGTAATGCCCGTACCCAGCGAGAGCATCACGATTTCGTGCATGCCTGGGGTGGGTTGATAACGTTGGTCCTGAGTTTGTGCCAGCGCACACATGGATGGGTTGTTAGCGAACACGCCGCCATCGATGTAACCATCCACTGAAGGGAAATAGGTAGGCGCAGCGCTGGTGTACAGCGCTACTTTCCAGGCGGTGGCCTTACGATCGTTGCCGCTGCCTGGGAAGTTGTGCCACAGCTTGGGTTTCCATGAACGGTTACCGCCGCCGATGTCTTCGTTGTCCAGGTCGAACGAGGTGATCAGCACGCGCGGTGACAGTTGTCCCAGTGTTTTATCACCCAGAATGGCGCGAACTTCTTTTCTCAAGCCGGTGGTGGAATAGTCAGCCCCCACCGCTTTGCCCAGATCTTTAACATTGTCCCAGACGGTATCCTTGAAGATATCGTCGGCGCGGTCGAGGTACAGATTGTGCACCGTGTCCAGCGGGTTGCCTGCCGCCAACCCCAGCGCGATCAGCCCGCCGGTTGAAGTGCCGGCGAAAAGGTCGGCGCTGCGTAGCAGGTTTTCGCAACCCGGTTGTGCCAGCACCTGTCTGAGCAATCCGGTGGTGACCACCCCGCGCAAACCGCCACCGTCGAAAGTAATTATTCGATACTTGGCCATGGTGTGCCTCCGTCGGTTGCGCTGGTTTGTGCAGGGTGCCTCTATTTATCTACTGTCGTCAAACTGGCAAAACTCTCACCAGGCTTATGGAACGCCGCAGCGAAGGGCTGAAGGATTCAATGGTCGTTGGAGCGAAAGGTTCGAATAGGTCGCCACCAGAAACCGATGGCAGCGGTTGCCAGGATCGCCAGCACCGCACCCAGCAGCATGGAGTGGGCTGCACCAATGAGACCAGCCCAGAACCCCACCCACAGCGTGCCCAGATTGTTGGCCGTGTAAGCGGCCAGGTACATCAGTGAAAAAGCACGACCGCGCATGTGATCGGGTGTGGCGATCATCACCGTGGTATGGCGAACGGCGACGGTGACGGCATCTGCCGCGCCCAGCAGCGCGATCATGAGCATGCCGAACCACAGCGTGGTGGCAGCGCCAAAACCAAACAGGAAGACCGCGTAAGCGAGGGATGCATACAGCACCAGCATGCCTTTGGCCCGATAGCCGATGAATAACAGCGCGGCGAACGAGCCGACCACGGCACCCATGGAAT
Organism: Pseudomonadales bacterium; assembly: GCA_040222775.1. GTDB lineage: Bacteria > Pseudomonadota > Gammaproteobacteria > Pseudomonadales > Azotimanducaceae > UBA4421. The sequence goes on along the minus strand of JAVKCL010000006.1, from coordinate 86,149 downwards.
TGGCTGCGCCCAACAGCCCCGATGCTGCCGCGCCGCCGGCAAAAAGTCCGAGCGCCAGCACCGGCAGGATGTCGCGGTAAAAAGAAACCACCGTGATACCGATGTCGAGCAGAAACAGACCAGGCAGGATCGGATGCCGCTTCACATAAGACAGTCCGGCACGGGTCTGCTGCCAGGTGGTTTCTGTTTTCTGTGCCGTTGTGCCTGGCACGGCCTCAGCTGCAGCTCTGCCTTCGACTTTCAAGGCCAGCGGTACCAGTGCCGCGACCAGGAAAAGCACACCACCCAGCAGCAGTACCAGATGCAGTCCGGCGGTAGCGGCGACAACTGCAAACAGCAGTGGCCCGGCAATGGCGGCGACATTCTGTGAAGCGGTATCCATTGACGCAGCGGCCAGTAACTGGCGTTCCGGCACGATCACCGGGATCAGGGCCGAACGTGCGGGTGAGGCGAACACATGCGACATGGCGGTCAACGCGATTCCTACATAAGCCCAGAGTGGCGTCAGTTCGTCGAGTACTAACAGCACACCCAGCGTCAACAGGGTCAGCGCGGTAAGGCTGTGACTGAGCACCATCAGACGTTTGCGATCCAGCCGATCTGCCAGCGTGCCGCCCCAGAGCAGGGCAGGTGTCTGAACCACCAGTTGCACAAAACCGATGGCGCCGACCAGCCAGGCCGATTGGGTATCCTCCAGCAGCCATTGTGCGGTGCCCAGAATACGCAGCCACGCCCCCATGCCACTTGCCATCATCACCACCCACAGCAGTGAGTAGTCGCGATAACGAAAAACCGACAGGGCGGACGGCTTGGAAGAATCCGTGGGTTGGGATTGAGGCATGGCCCGGTGCTGCTCCGTATGCGCCAGCCAGGATTCGCTGTATCTAATTACCCCGCCTGGCGCGTATGATCAGGGTACGATGAGTATCCGATGAGGTTTCAAAGTTGCGAAACTCTGACATGATCCGCCACGCGTGACCAGCGGTAAGCAGCCCGGCAACGGTGGTGCCTACGCCAACTACGTACTGTTTGTGCTGGTGCTGGTCTACATCTTCAATTTCATCGATCGCAACATCCTCTCTATCCTGGCCGAGGACATCAAGGCCGATCTCGCCATTAACGATGCGCAGATGGGCTTTCTGTACGGCACTGTATTCGCTGTTTTCTATGCGGTGTTCGGCATCCCGCTGGCGCGCTTTGCCGATGTCTGGTCGCGTCGCAGCCTGGTCTCCGTGGGACTCGGCTTCTGGAGCCTGATGACCGCCTTATCCGGGCTGGCCCGATCCTTCAGCATGCTCGCATTGTGCAGGGTCGGGGTGGGAATTGGTGAGGCCAGCGCGTCGCCCGCAGCCTATTCAATGTTGTCGGATTATTATCCACCGCGGCTGCGTGCCACGGTGATTGCCATCTATGCCGCGGGTGTTTATATCGGTGCCGGCATCGGCATATTTCTCGGCGGCTATATCCTTGAGGCGTGGGCGGAGGCCTATCCGACGGATGCCCCCTTCGGCTTGAAGGGCTGGCAGGTGGCCTTTATGGCGGTAGGTATCCCTGGCTTGATCATGGCGGTCTGGGTACGCACCCTGCGCGAGCCGGTGCGAGGCATCAGTGAAGGCCTGGTGACGCCTCAGCATCCACACCCTTTCCGTGTCCTGGGGCATGAACTCAAGGCGGTGGTACCACCATTCAATGTGATTTCGCTGCGCACCCACCCTGCGGTACTGAAAAAGAACCTGCTGTTTGTGGTGATCATCGCGCTGGTTGCCTGGGGGCTGGTGTGGGCAACGGGCAGTGTTGCGCAATGGGTGACCACCGGCTTTGGTGTGTGGATCACCTTTACCTGGGCGCAATCATTGAAGATACGCGACCCGGCCACCTATCAGATGATGTTTGGTTCGAAGGCCTTCATTTATACCATGCTGGCCTTTCCAACCATGGCCTTTATCGGCTATGGCGCAGGCTTCTGGATTCCGCCGTTGCTGCTGCGAGTGCATGAAGTGGGTGCTGCGGAGGTCGGCTTATACATCGGTCTGACTGCGGCGCTGGGTGGCTTCGTCGGCATCACCAGCGGCGGCATGCTGGCGGATAAACTGAAAACGCTCTTTCCCAGCGGTCGACTGGTGCTTGGCTACATTGTGATTGCCGGTAAAGTACCCCTGTTGCTGTGGCTGCTGTATACCGACAGCCTGGTGGCGGTGTACGTGATCAATTTTTTTCTGACCGCCTTTTCAGCCTGTGCCGGTGGTGTGCCGCCCAGCACGGCCGCCGATCTGGTGATGCCGCGGATGCGAGCGGTGGCGGGGGCCTACTACATCCTGCTCAATACGTTTATTGGTCTTGCTCTGGGGCCCTATGTCATCGGCCAGATTTCCGTGGTACTGGGTAATTCCGGACTGGATGATGCAGCGGCATTGCGCGGTGCCATTGCCCTGGCCACATTGAGTCTGTTGCCTGCGCTGGTCTTTCTGATCCTGGCCCAACGCCATCTGCCGAAGGACGAAAGTGCGCGTCTGCAACGTGCTGAAGCGTTGGGGGAAAATGTGCAGGTACAGGCGGATCAGGTAGCCCGCTAAGCAGTTATAAAGTCTTTGTAAGTGGCTGAAAATAAAGAAGAATAATTGGGTTTTCCCAAGCTGATAAAAATCGCATCAGCCACTAAAATATTGCTTTGAAATTTCCACTTCGTTCGTATAATCCGCCTGTTATTGACGAGGAATAACAGATGCCACGGCACTTTGATACGACTGATCTGGATGATGACTTTGATGGTGTACTTTCCTTCGCGGACGACGATGTCATAGAACCGCCCATGTCAAAAATGGCGCAGAAAATGAAAGCCCGTCGCCAGGCTGAAGAGTGGTGGGAAGCCCGTCTGTTACAGGACGATGAGTGGGATTTAGGCTATCGCTTCCGCCGCAACCGTCGGCGTCACGAGCGTGATTCACGCGACTGAGCCACACGGTAGCGCGCTGCGTTCCGGTGCGGGGCGGGCATAACGCCCGACCCCGCCGGTGCTTCAGTCGCTGTCGCGCAGCCTTACCACCATCTTGCCGTTATTGGCGCCCTCAAACAGGCCCATGAACGCAGCCACTGCCTGATCGATCCCTTCGAATACGGTCTCGTGGTATTTGAGATCACCGGCGGCGATCCAGCCACTCATATCCTTGCGGAACTGCGCCTGCCGGTCGGCAAAAGCTGACACTACAAATCCGCGCAGGGTGATGAACTTGTAAATGGTCTCGGTCAGATTACGCGGCCCCGGGCTGGGGTTATCCGCGTCGTTGTAGGTCGAGATCATGCCGCAGATGGGAATCCGCCCATAAGGCTTCATATGGGTCAGTGCCGCTTCGAGCTGTTTGCCGCCGACGTTTTCAAAGTAGATATCGATGCCGTCGGGTGCGCCAGCGCGCAGCTCAGTCAGTGGATCGCTGGTTTTGTAGTTGAAGGCGTGGGAAAAACCGAATTCCCGGGTCAACTGACTGACCTTCTCATCGCTGCCGGCACTGCCAATCACAGTTGAACCTTTGATGCGCGCAATCTGGCCGACCACGCTGCCCACCGCACCGGATGCCGCTGAAACAAAGACGGTTTCGCAGTCCTGGTATTCGCCGGTGACCAAGAGGCCACCGTAAGCGGTTAAGCCTGGCATACCCATCACACCCAGATAGGCGGACAGCGGTGCAAGGTTTGGATCGACTTTACCCGCTTCAACGCCTTTGACGATGGAATGTTCCCGCCAGCCCAGACCGTGGCTGACGTAATCACCGGTGGCAAAGTCCCCGTGGTTGGAGGCGATCACTTTACCTACCGCAGCCCCCTGCAGAACTTCCCCGGTAGGCCAGGCCTCGCGCATGCGTCCGCGCATATAGGGGTCGACCGACATATAGACGTTTTCGACCAGGATTTCGCCGTTAGCCGGATCGCCTATCTCGGTGGTGACCATGTCGAAGTTGTCGGTGGAAGGTTTGCCTACCGGCCTGGACTTAAGATGGATCTGTCTGCTTTGCATGCTGCCTCGCGTTCATGGATAAGGTTTAGTTCGCACCAACATACCCACGCTCAGGTATGAGTGCCAGTGCGCGTAGGCTACGCCATGCGTATCTAAATGGCTAAAAATTGCATAAATTAGTGGCCTTCCTATGGTAGAGAGGCCATCACATGCCCGAAGTACGTCGACCCTTACCGCAACCCACTCCGGAGACCCAGCATTTCTGGGACGGTCTGCAAGATGGTGAGTTACGCCTGCAACGCTGTGCGGCGTGTGCCCACGTGTACTATCCGCCGCGTCCGTTCTGCCCGGACTGCAGCAGTCGCGAAGTTGAGATTTTCAATGCTTCGGGCAAGGGCAAGCTGGCCAGCTATGTGATTAACCATCGCCCGCACCCGGCCTGGGATGCCCCCTACAGCATCGCCATTGTGGAACTTGAGGAAGGTCCGCGTATGGCCACCAACATCGTCAACTGCCCGCAAACACCCGAAGCGCTGGCCATCGACATGCCGGTGGAGATTGTTTTCGAGGCCGTCTCGGATGACATCACGCTGCCGCTTTTCCAGCCCGTTGGAGCCGGCTCATGACCGGCATTGCGGTGGTGGGTGCCGCAGAAACCACAGAACTGGGTAAGATCCCGAACATGAGCCAACTGATGTTGCATGCGGACGCGGCGCTGAATGCCATGGCGGATGCCGGGCTTACAGCAAAAGAAATTGACGGCTTTGCGACAGCAGGCGAGCGGCCGACTGATCTGGCCTACTACCTGGGCATTACCCCCAACTGGGTAGATGGAACGGCGGTAGGCGGGTGTTCTTTTATGCTGCATGTACGCCATGCGGTGGCTGCCCTGCAGGCAGGCTTATGCGAAACAGTACTCATCACTCACGGTGAAAGCGGTCGCTCGCGGGTCGGCACCGGTCGATGGGCACCAGATCCCGCATCCCTCGCCGGTCAGTTTGAAGCCCCGTTTGGTACCGCAGGCCCACCGTCCACCTTCACCTTACCGGTGCTGCGCTATATGCACGATTACGGCATGACCCATGAGCAGTTGGCGATGGTGGCGGTGGTGCAGCGGGAGTGGGCGGCGATGAATCCGCGCGCGAGTTTTCGTGATCCCATCACAGTAGAAGATGTGCTGGCATCGAAGATGATCGCCTATCCCTTTCACCTGCTGGAATGTTGTCTGGTCACCGATGGGGGTGGGGCCTTGATCCTGACTCGAGCGGAACGTGCCGGTGACTTTCCTGACAAGCCGGTCTACATCTGGGGGACAGGGGAAAGCACGGAAACGCCGATGGTTTCGCAGATGGCTTCGCTGACCAGCTCCGGAGCCTTTTCAGTGGCAGGACCCCGCGCCATGGCTGACGCCGGCATCAGCCACGAGGATGTCGATCATCTGATGATTTATGACGCCTTTGCCCACCTGCCGATTTATGGTCTGGAGGACCTGGGCTTCGTAGGCCGGGGCGAAGCACCTGCCTTTATTGAAGAGCGCCACACGGCCTCGGGGGGCAGTCTGCCTACCAATACCAACGGCGGTGGCCTTTCGTATATGCACTCCGGGATGTACGGCATGTATGCCATGCAGGAGAGTGTGCGCCAGTTGCGCGGGACGGCAGCGGCGCAGGTGGCGGGCGCCGAGGTTTCCCTGTGTCTGGGTGTGGGCGGTATGTTCGGCGCCAGCGGCTGTATCGTGTTTGGCAGTTCGCCGCGCAGCTAGTCTGGAGCTCAATCCTGGCTGGACAGCGCGCGGGTCTGGGCAGAAACCGGTGCGCCCAACAAGCCAGTCAGGGCGTCGATCAGATTGTGCAGAAACAGTTCGGCCTGCTGGCCGCGAAATGCCTGCGCTTGCCTGGCCTGGTGATACATGGAGGCGGAGCACAGCATGATGGCCGCTTCCATGCGGCGACGGTAGTTGTCCTCGTCCAGATGGGTCAATTCTCTGCGTAACAACTGACCGATCTGATGCCCGCTCTCGCCGCCGCCACCTTTGCTGGAGATCACGCGCAGGGGCGAGCTTTCGGTGAGTGCAAGTTCGTGACCGAAGGCCTTCACGTAGCGTCGAAAATCGATCTGCTCCCGCGCCAGTTGGCAGGTCGGCTCTACCATCAGGGTGCAGAGTTCGCGCAGACCGGGTTGTGGTCTGTGTGCCAGTACAGCCGCCAACATCTGTTCGCGTTTGGCACGCACCTGCTCTGATCGCTGGGCGTGGATGGCTTCCAGCAGCCCGGTCAGATTCTTAAAGTGATACTGCAGTGCCGACTCATTTTTCTGGCCCGCTGAAGCGACAATTTCTCGAATAGAAATATTCGCCACGCCGTGTTCGGCAATCAGTTTCTCAGCTGCGCGCATCAGAGCGTTGCGGGTCACTTCACTGCGTGCTCTGCGGCTGTCGTTGGCTGGTGGCATATTTCAGGCTCTACGTGCGATTTCGTTAGCGACCCGCCAGATGCGGTCTTGTCCCCAGCAGGCGTAGGGTGATGGCTGATTGCCGCCGGTCACACGAAAGCTGGGTACGCCCCACAGGTCCGCCTCGGTGAGGGTGGCGAGGTTGTCGTTCAACAGCGCCTGCCAGTCGTGGTCACCAGCACCTGCCTGCAGCTGCTGCCAATCCAGGCCGGCTGCAGCGACCACATGCTGCAGACCTTGCTCACGGGTAATATCGACGCCATCAAACCATGCAGCCTTCAGGTACGCGGTCACGTAGTCCATGCCGGAGGATTGTACATCGGCGGCAGGAAACAAAGCGAAGGCGCGTTTTACCGGCTCGCCAAAGGGGTCGACGATCTTCCCCAGTGGGGCGCCGTGCGCGCGACCCTCACGCGCCGCATCGGTGATGATATAGCGCTGTTTCGCACGTGGCGCCGGAATACCGCGCATCATCATCGGCATAACCGGTCGTACGCGCACTGCCACGCCACTGTTGTGGATGAGATCCAGCACCCGCTGGTGGCCGATGGCGGTGTAGGGGCTGCGCAACGAAGGAAAGTATTCCAGTACGATCCCGTTCAGATCCTTGTCTGCCACCGACAGTGGCGTGGGTTCGGGCACACAGGGTGGGCCGTTCTGCTGGTCGAACCCTTCCGCATGCAGGCGTGCTTCCAGCAGGCGGATGCGGTCGATACCCCAGAACCACTCCCCATCGAAATAGAACATCGCGCCCTGATAGTGGCCAAGCTGCTGACGCAGGGCATTACCCTGTTGCAGCGCGTTGGTGCCTTGTGTATCGCTGCCTGAGACCGGCAGTAGCTCCCCACCCCACAATGCTGTACCGGTTTCGATAGCCGCCGGTACAAAGTCGGGCAGGGTCAGGTTCGCCGCGAGGATCTGATTCGCCTTTGTTATCTCGTCCTTACGGGGCGACTCTACGCTGGGTGTGAAATCAGTCTGATAATCTCCGGCCACATTGCGGGCGTCGGTTAATGCCCAGCGCTGAAAATGAGCGGCACTGCCCTGATAGCTGGCTTCGGGCATGGACACAAGGTGCGGTTGGAAGTCGACTGCGTAGCGCTCAACCAGGCGCTCGAGCTTCTGCACTGCGAGATGACTGTAGGGGTCGTCCACCTGGTGGAAGAAATGCACCACCGGGGGGCTGCCTTGTTTATCCCGCAAGCGGCGTGCGCGAGCCCGTTGTTTTTCAAGGTATGCGGGGCTTGAAAAATAGCGCATCAAGCTTGAGCGAACGAGGGTCTTAAGATTCACGAAGTAACGCTCACGAGTTAAGGTTCACGAATAATGATCTCGTCGGACTCGGGTGGCAGATCAAAGGTCTGCAGATCGCTGGCCAGTATGATCGAGTCCGGCAGACCGCGCAGGAACATGTTGGCGGCCAGGGCATTCGCCGGTACCGGTACCATGTGATAAAACACCAGCTGCCTGACACCGGCAGCAGCAGCGCGATCGGGCAGAGTGCGTGCGTCGGCATGATAATCGATAACGTCGGTCATGATGCGCGGCATCACCGGCACGCCCAGTTCGCCGGCGGTTTCAATCATCGGGTCGAGCAGCGTACGTGACAGCGCATCGTGCAACAGGATGTCGGCATCGCGTGCTGCTTCGAACAATGAGTCAGCGGCATTGGTATCCCCGGAGATGACCACCGAACGCCCCCGGTAGTCCACGCGATAACCAACCGCTGGCTCGATGGGAGGGTGTTCGACGCTGAAAGCTGTGATGGTCAGCTCTTCGTCCTGCCAGGCGATGCCGTCGGTCGCTACTGTATTGGCCTGCATGTGGCCAAGTTGTGGGTCCAACAGGTCTGCACCGTGATGGGCTGTGCGATAACCGCGATCCAGTTGATAGGCGATGTTGAACCCAGATACCACAGTCTCCACGCCGGCTGGTCCGTACACCTGCAAAGGCGTGGGCCGGCCCTGTACCCAGGAGGTCAGGTTGACGTCCGGCAGCGCTGCAATATGATCCGAGTGGTAGTGGGTGAGAAATACACCATTGATTCGACCCAGGGGCAGGCGGGCGGCCGAGATGCGCAGCGGTGAGCGCGCACCCGTATCAAACAGAAAGAAGTGATCGGGTGTAACCACGGCAATACACGCCTGGGCGCGGTCTGGATCATTGCCCAGTGGCGAAGCGCTGCCACAAACCACCACCCGCAGGCCGTCAAACTCATCTGTGCTCTGAGTCATGACGGCGGATGCTGCGCGTTTGAACAGGGCATCCTGACCGGCGGCTGAGTTAAGCAGCCAGGTCGCCACCGCCACCACCAGCGCGACCACGATCAACAACACATACAGGCTCTTTTTCATGTCTGCGCTCCGAAGATCAGTGCATCGCAGCCGGTGCCGGCAATGATTTCATCCACCTGAGCTCGGGCTACTTTGTCCAGTTGCTGATACTCCGCGTTGATCCAGCTCAGGCATTTCGCCTGATAGGGAAAGGTGGGCTGCACCCAGGGCTGATCGTCGATGGTGGTCTGCATTTCCTTGTCGCCCGCCTGTATGGCTTTGGCGTTAGCGAGCAGGGCGGGTGCGTAGGTGCGTCCGATTTCCCGCAGCAGGTCACCCAGCACATCGACAACATCCTCTATCGATATCCACGCGTCGCCTGCGGCGGGTTGGCCACTCAGGTCGTCTACCAGGTCGGTCCAGGCATAAACCCGCGGCGCGGTAGCCAGGCACTCTGCCGCCGGCGTGGGGTCAAATTTGGCCAACTGGGTCAGCTGGGCATACAGACCGAAATCTGCTGATGCGGGGCGCGCGCCCAGCACGAATTTCTGCTTTTCGATAATGGTATCCAGGATGCGCAGCAAGCGTTGATAGCTGGCCTCGATGACTGGTGCCGTGGTGTCGTTTGATCCCACCACGTAAAGCCGCGAGATCTGTCGTTCGGCGACGTAGCTTTTCATCTGCTTCAGTTGTTGCGCGGACGCCTGAATATTGCTCCAGTGCGGTAACACCGTACCGGCCAGATCGATGTCTGCCGCGTAGTGCCAGCGGTAGTGGAACATGGCCTTGGTCAGCCATTCGTCCGCGTAGTCTTCGATCAGATAGTTAAGAAAGTTCAGCGCGGGTTGTTCCGGCAGGGCGCTGCGACCGCTGAACTCCTGCTCAAAGCGACGGATCAGCGGCGTGGAGTCAACGACCGCTTCGAGCTGGCCGCCTGCGCCAGGCAGGTAGAAGGTCGGCAGCAGACTGACCTTGGCTTCGGGCAGGCCCTGTGCTGAGCTCTGATCGCCGATCAGCAATTCATAGGGAATATGGCGAAAACGCAGATAGGCCAACATCTTGCGCGTGTAGGGAGAACCCGGCACACCTTTGAATTTAAGCGGTTCGCGTGCAGTCATCGGATATCCTGAATTTAATAATGATACGCATTATTAAGTATTCGGCAGGACAAGTAAATTCTACCGATTGCTGGAACGCAGGTACTTACAGTTGAGGCGCTGATTCGCTAGGAATCAGCGCCCGCTGCCGGTCGGAACCAGATGGGCGAGGTCCAGGCCATCTCTCTTATCGTTTCTGGGTAACGGCCATCGCTGCACACGGCAGGTCGTTCGTCCTCGGCGATACGCGCGCAATCGTAGGTGTGCCAGCGCGGTGTTTCCGGCTCAACGACGCGCAGATAGTAGTAGGCTGAGAGTGCCGGGTCGAAAGCCTGGTCCTCATACACGGTGCACAGCGTCGCCGCACCGGTTGCGCTCTCGGCGACTGGAATCACCTCGGTGTGTAATGCGCCATCCTGCGCCACCCAGCCTTTGATCAACTGCAATGTCTGCAGGTCCCGTCCGCGCGGATCCTTGGCGGCCAGGGCCAGAAATTTCGGCTTGGTCTCGTTACTGGCGGCGTCCGCGCTCAGATCGCCACCCATAGGGACACCCTGGGCGTAGCCCGTCTCAATTCTGTCGGCGCTGTCACACAGATCTGCGTTGAAGTCCCAACCTGCGAACAGGCGCGGCGTGATGCGGGGACCAGAGGTGCCGAATACTTCACGACGCAACATCGCATCGAAGATCGCATCGCGGGTATTTTCCCTGGCCCACACACCTGCCAGACCGCCTGGGTTGCCGTCGATGCCACTGGTCAGAAGGCCCGGTTCCAGCCGTTGCTCGGGTGTGGCTTCGCCCGTTACGGCGCCGCCCCAGTTATCTTCTGCTACACCGCCCGGGTTGGCGGAGTGGGTGTCGGTGGAGGCGATGATGCCCAGTTTGATCGGATTCAGTCCGATCTTCTGTTCCTCTTGCAGGCCGATCAGCAGGGCCGAGCGTTGGAAGTCAGTGGGATGTACGCAGCCTGCACCCAGCATGCCATTGGCGCCTTTTTCCTGTGGGTCGCACTCGCGGGTCACTTCGCTGGTGGTGCCGAGTACCAGTTCGCCGTCGACCAGGTCGCGTGTGGCGTATTGTTTGTCTTCGCCCATATGACGTACGGCTTCAATATCACAGAGTTCATCGGGTGCGCCGAGAATGCTGGATAAACCGTTGATACATTCGGAACCGCCTTTATGCTGGAATATCTCCATAATGGGTTCGCGCTGCAGGCGTTTGCTTGCATAACCCTGTTTGTTGGCTGTGGTCAATTCCAGCTGACGGTAGGGGGCCATACGGCCGTTGGACAGGTTGGAATTGTGTGGAATGGTCAGGTAGTCGCAGCCATCCTCAATCCGACACGCTTCGTCCAGTCCTGCCCACAGCTTGCTGTCTATGGGCGCGTCTATGTAGCTGACCGGTCGATCAGGTACCTGGTCGCTGCGAAAGATTACATTGCGGTGATAGTTTGAGGTGCCGGGTGTGCCGGTGTATTCATAGCCGACAAAGCTGGTAAATGCGCATGGTTCGTAGGCGTCATTGGCAGCCTGCTGAATTTTCTGCCACGGATTCTTCGCGTACTCCAGACAGCGTTCACCATCGTCGCCACACACTTCCGGAATCCGCGCAGGGGTTTCGGTGGTAATCACGGTGCCGAGCATCATCATGCCCTGGCGTTCATTGGCGCGGTAGTTCTCACAGAACGGCGTTTCGTATACCGGTGAACCAGCCGTGCGACACAGCGCACGCTCGCCCAGGAATTCGCCGTGGTCGGTGACCCCGAGAAAATCCAGCGGTACATCGATTTTTGCCCGGCCTACAGGTTTACCTTCATCGTCCAGCGGGAAAAAGGGGATCTCCCCGCCGCGCGCATAGCGGTAGGCATCGCTCGGTGTGGCGCCGGTACTGTTGGCCGCCGCGTCAAAGGAAAAGCTGGTGTGTACGTGCAGGTCACCGAACAGCGCCTGGCCGGTAGCTGCGTAATTTTCACACTGAGTATCTGTGGCAACGACCGTTTCTTCTGCAGGAGCCTGTGCAGTTGGAACGTCCGCTGCCTGAGATTGATCAGCTTCGTTGCTGCAGGCCGCCAGCAACAAGCCGGCGACCCCCATGTAGAGTAACTGATGTAGTTTGCGCGCCACTTTGACCCTCCCGAAATCCGTCTGGCGCGCTAAGACTACTACGAATGCGGGGGGTGGCTCCAACTTTCCATTAAGCGCTCTGTCCCGCCTGTTCAGCAGCGTGCTGAGAGCCCGCTCGCAGCTGCATCAGCAGGTAGAGGGGCAGGGCGCAGGAAAGTCCGATGCTGACGTTGAGCAGTATGTACAGCCAGGTCAGCGGTTCTTTTCTAGCCAGCAGATAGCACCAGAACACGGCGGACGAGATCAGCAGGTCGGCAGTTAAGCCGCTGGCTGCGCCATTGGCGAACAGGGCCTGTATAAAGGTCAACAGATCCAGCCCCTGGGTCTGAAAAAACTGCAGGAAAAAGTAGTAGGGGATGACGGTACCGGCAACTGCGCCGACGATGTAGATGAGCTTCATGGCATTCTCCTCAGTTGAATGTCCCCACTCTACGGTTCTACTGGCTGAGCTCAATTACCTTGGAGGTTATGGTGGCAGCGTGCCGGTGGACATGGCCGAGGACATGGCGGAGGACATGGTGGAGGGCATGCTCGAGGCCACGACTCGATGTCGGTTCTTTGGCATTGTTGCACCAGTAGCGTTACAGTTACCGTTCACCGTTGGGGACCTATCTATGCTGAAAATATTGCCACAAACCGCCGTCACGATGCTCATGAGCGCCTTCCTGCTCAGTGGTTGTGCGACCGACCAGTACGTCAAACGAACGGAGTTTGATTCAACTGTCGCGGGCTTACGGGATACCGATGCCAACCTGCAGGCAGAGCTGTCAGGTTTTAAAAGCCAGTTTTCGGAACTGACGCGCGATCTGAATGAGCGATTTACCGGCTATGACGCCACCATCGGTGGCCTGCAGGGCCGCTTGCGGGTAGATATGACCGCCCACTTTGCTTACGACGATGCCACCCTGCGTGACGAGGACAAACCAGCGCTGGATGAATTCAGTGCCGTGGCCCGGGACTATACCCCGCACATCGTCGTCACCGTTGAAGGCTTTACCGATCCGGCTGGTGATCCTGAATACAATCAGTGGTTAGGTCAGAAGCGTGCCGAGGCTGTGCGTACCTATCTGATCGAACAGGGGGGCCTGGATGCCGGCGCGGTTAAAGCCGTGAGTTATGGCGAAGATTCCCGCCGCATGCTTGCACCCGGTGCCTGGGGCGATTCTGGCGCACAGAATCGACGGGTATCATTGGTGGTTGATTATGTCGGCCCACGACCCACGGCAGTGGGAGCGAACGGCTCGAGATAACCAGCGGGTTTGAGTCCGGCTGAGTGCAGCCGGGCCGCAATCTGCAGTCGGACCGCACTCTGCGGCGTGCACCGATGATGCGCATTTGTCGCTTTGCATTGACCGGGTAGTGCTTGCAGAATGTGGACTTTATCGGCTGGGGAGCGCCGTGGGTTTCATCCGTATTTCGTTATGCTGTGTTTTGATCGCAGTGCAATTGTCCTGTTCGACACTGATCGATTCAGACCCGGTTTCGCAAGATCCGGCTGAACTCACTGCTGCTGGCGCAGATCAGATCCAGTTGTGTGTGCTGGGGCGGGAAGTCGTAAGACTTGCAGTATCAGAATGTATCAAGGCACAGAATGCAGAACGGGCCAGTGAGTCCCGTGCCAATCGTCTGCTGAACGCTGCCACCCTCAACTACGAAACCAGTGCATTGAGCGTTGATCTACTGGAAGGGATTAGTCTGGGCGCGCACTATAAATATCGGGTCGAACCTTCTTATCGGGAAAACTATTTTACCCGGGTAGATGCCTACACGCTCAAGAATGGTGCCAATCCGGGGGATCTGTTAGGTGCTTTGCCGATCAGCGTTGGCCTTTCCCGCAACAGTGAGATTCTCTTTGCCCAACAGTTCACATCTGGCACGTTGGCACGCAGTCCTGCCAGCACTTATCTGCCTACCAGGCTGCCGCTGACTGCGGAGCGGGCGCTGGCTTTAAAACCAGGTGACTATGTACGCTTTCGCACCCAGATGGGTCTGCTGGCTAACGCTGGCCAGGTCTGGCCGTTGGCAGGATATCTGCTGAAAGCAGGGGGTGGTATAGCCATCCTGCTGGAAGGCGAGTACCAGGTGCATGTATTCAGGCTGGATGAAGGCCGGGTGCGGATCAGACTGGTCGCCGAGCGGGCCAGAGATCTCAGCGCACGTTCAGGTGTCAGCGTGACCCCGGTTGTTAAGGCTGCGATCCTGAATCGCATCGGCCAGCGGCTGGAGCCGCTGGCCAACCTGGCAACTCTGGATGTTGAAGCAAGTCTCGCAGCCAGCCGAGAGCGTTCTGAACTTTTTCTTGTCGACTATACCCTCAACCTGCGTGATGCGGCGGTTGCCGATGCGTACAGCGCTTTGTTCAAGCCCAGGGTCAGTCTGAGTGATGTGGTGGTCGCCAACCCGCTGCGCGGGAACTTTCAGCTAAGAGATAAATTACTGAGTTCGATAGAAGAGCTGGATCAGCTTGCCCGTGCCGCGCTCGGTGAGCCAGCACCGCGAGTCGACCGACACTTTCAAGGCTCGAACTATGCGGCAACTTCCTCAGTGAACTTCAACGTCAAGCTGTCGACGTTCGACGTCACGCGCACACGCCTGTACAGAAACAACTTTCTGACCCGTAGCGATCTGACACCCCAGGGAGACGTCCGTACGCACTATCTACTGCCCACCTGGTCCCACTTTCGCGATCGCAACATGATGTTCGGCATGCTCGATGAAAATCAGCGACGCTCTGCGGATGCGTTGTTTGTGGCAGATGCGCAGGGAAATCCTGTGCAGTTTCTGAACATTGGCTTCGGCCTGGAGTACAAGGATGCGCGCCTGCGGCCCAGCGAATATCGACGCATGCGCCGTAAAATCGAGCTGTTGCTGAATGATGAAGCGGAGGCCGAACTTGCTGAGCTGATGGCCGCAACAGGCTGGCTGGAAGATAAATATCGCCGCAATATCAGCGTGTCATTAAACTATTTTTTCCGCAAAGCTGCCCTGGATGGGCTGGTTGCGGCGGGCTTTGGTGAACAGCAGAAGTTGCGCGCTGCGCTGGTTGAATTTATTGCTCAAGGCATCGATAGCGGCGAGTTTCCATACTATCAGGGCACGCTCGATGAACTGATCGGCGCGGAACTTGCTGGTCGTGCCCGAGAGCAGGCCATTACTGCGGAAATCCAGCGCAGGTGGTCCAGAGAAATAGCGCGGGTCAGCGACGCCCTCTCGCTTGCGTTTACCGCGGGCGAGGACAACGTGCAGCGTATGAATGCAGTACTCAGGCTCCGCCGTAACAGTTTTTATCAACGTGTGGGCACAGCCTTCTGGGCGGAACTTGTACAGCAGGCTGAGCTGGATCTGAAGCAGGTCATGTTTCTTCGCCTGCAACTGACGGCGGAGGGGTACCAGGGCATTGAGTACACCTATGGCGAGCCGGGAGAACGGGCGCTGTATGAATCTGTGCAGTTGATCCAGACGTTACTCAATGACCGTAGCCTGGATATGCGCCGGCCGGGAGATCTCGACTCTGTCATTTCCAGAATGATCGTCGTAGGTAACCCGGTCAGTAATTAATGTAATGGCACCATCGTTCCCAGACACGCCCTGGTCGTTGATTGCGCAGGCTAATCAGGGTGCTGCGGAACGCCGTGCTGCCATGCAGCAACTGCTGGAGCGCTACTGGCAGCCAGTCTACGCGGCCATGGTCGGTGGCTGGTCGGTGGATGAGAGTAGCGCGAAAAGTCTGGTCGCTGAGTTTTTCACAACGCTGCTCAGTCGCGAATCCCTTGCACAACTGGATTCCGAAAATGTCCGTTTTCGCGATTATCTGAAGGAACAGCTGAGCACATTCATGACGGACAAAACAGACGCAGATGCTCTGGGTGCAACGCCGGAAGCGAAAACCAACCTCAATCTGGTGGAGCCACTGGAAATCCCACAATCGGAAGGAGATGCCTTCACCATATTTGATGAGCAGTGGATGCTGTTGATTATTCAACGCGCGATCGCCCGTCTGCGCGAAGAGAGCCGCGCAGATCCGCTCAACCAATTTGAGATTTTCTCCATGTTTGATATCGAAGGCACCGCCTCGACGGTTGAAGAAGTTGCGGCTGATCTTGATCTGCGCCCCGACCAGGTCCGCCGCGCCTTGACCCAGGTGCGCAAAAAGCTGCGCAACATCGTCAGCGCTGAAATCAGCGAATACAGCACAACTCAGGCCGGTGCGCGGGAGGAGCTGACGTGGCTGCTGCTTTGATCGAAACCATTCGAGCTGGGCAGCGTGCGCTCTCTGCGCAGCTGATCCTGGACCAGGGTGTGCAGCGGGGACTGCTCAGTGCTCAGCAGATCGAAACCCTCGATCCGATAACCGCGGGCGAGGATCTGGTACCCAGGCTGGTCAGTGATGGTTACTTATCTCAGGTGCAGCTGGAAACATTGATTGAGGACGTGGAAATCACGTCCATCATGGACACGGTGACCGACGCGGAGGCACCTGAAGAGGTGAGCGCTGCAGCCAGTGAGCCCGGCCGACGGGTGGGTAAATATACGCTGGTGAATCAGGTGGGCGCGGGCGGTATGGGCGTCGTGTGGCGTGCCTGGGACCAGCAACTGACCCGCTGGGTGGCGCTCAAGCAGTTGAAGCTGAATGACCCTCGCCTGATCAGTCGGTTCATGCGCGAAGCGTCTCTGCTCGCCAGGCTATCGCATCCGAATATCACTGCAGTCTATGAAATCGGCGTCCATCAGGGGGAACCCTTTCTGGTCATGGAACTGGTCGATGGTTCCTCGCCCGGCGGTGAGGCGCTTGCCCGTAGTGTTGCAGCGGCCATGGTGCGGGATGCCGCCAGGGCGGTGCAATACGCTCACGAACGCAACATTGTTCATCGCGATCTGAAACCTTCGAATCTACTGGTCAACAGCGAGGGGCGAGTCTTCGTCACGGATTTCGGACTGGCGCGGCTGCGTGAAGGTAACAATGACCTGACGGCCAGCGGTGCACTTCTGGGCACGCCGTCTTTCATGGCACCGGAACAGGCGCAAGGTAAAGAGGCCGATCATCGTACCGATGTCTACGGTCTGGGCGCCACTCTGTATGCACTGGTTGCGGGTGAACCGCCTTATTCAGGCGAGATCGTACACGAAGTTGTTAAACGGGTTGCAGTCTCTAACCCGCCGACGCTGGCAGGTGACGACGACCTGACTGTCATCGCGCAGAAAGCAATGGAGCGGGATCGGCAGGACCGCTATCAAAGCGCCGCCGAACTGGCCGAGGAATTACAGCGCTACATCGATGACGAGCCAATTCTGGCGCGCCCCTTAACGCCATTACAGAGAGGTTGGCGTCGGGCCAGGCGCAGACCGGCCCTGTCGTTAGCGGTCGCTACAGGCGTGCTGCTGTTCAGCATTGTTTCGGTCTGGGGTGGCATGCGCCTGGATGAGTACTATACGCGGCAAAGTGAAATAGAGGCCGCCACGGTGCACGTTGCCAACGCACAGGGGCAGGAACAGGAACTGCGCAAGATCTACAACAGTGACGTTCTGGACCTGGAAGCAGAAGCGGGCACGCTGGAGAACATTCATCGCTTTGCATCACTGGCACTGGATCAGGCGCCGGGTTATGCACCGGCAGAATATCTGCGGGGTCTGGCCTACCTGTGGCAGGACGAATACGACCTGGCTCATCAGCATTTCAGTGCTGCGCTGGCGGACGATCCCCTGCTTGAGGAAGCGCGTGTGTATCGCATGGTGAGTGAGTTCGCCCGTGCGGAGGTCGCTTCGCCAGAGATTGTTCACGACCGCAATGGACTGCGGGTGATAGCGGCCAGGGACTCGGCAGATAAAGACAGCGTTGTCCAGGCGCTGCAGGCCGATCTCAGTCTGCTGGACCCTGCATCGACGCGCATTAACCTGGCGCGAGCCATTGTCAGTTCGGTGCAGGGTGATTTCAGCGCCGCAACGGATGCCCTGCACCAGCATCTGTCGGTATTCCTGAGTGATCAGCGCATTCGCAGCATGTTGGCGCTCACCCTGATAGGTGCGCAGCGCTATGACGAAGCCATGGCGGCGGCGAACAAGTTGATCGAGCGGGGTAAGTATCCTGCCGATGGCTATGAAGCGCTGGCGTTTGCCGAGGCGGCGGCCGGTAATATAGAACGTGCCCACGCAACGATGCAGAAGGCGGTTGCACGCGCAGCAGATGACAGCCGCCTGCAATGGCTCGCCAGCTGGAAGTTTCAGCTGGGGGAATTTGCCGCCGCCTTCGAGACCTTCGGCGAAATTCTTAAGCGCAACCCGGATCATCTGGGTGCGCTGTTAGGTCGTGCGGGTGCAATTGCCCAGATTATCTCTGGTCCAGGCGATCCGCTGGAACAGACTGGGCTGGCGGATGCCAGGCGAGCCGTGCAATTGGCACCGGACAACGCCTATGCAAATTTTGTCCTGGGTCAGGCAGCGCTGTACAGCGAGCCAACTGCGGCCATCAAGGCACATGAACGCGCCATCGAACTCGATCCTGAGGAATACAGTGGCCACAGCCGAGGCATGATTGCCGCAGCGTACTTCCATGCGGGCGACACAGAGTCCGCCGCCGCAAACATGCGCAAAGCACTTCAGGTTGAACCCGACCAGCGTTCCTGGCAGATGAACCTCGCCAGATTTGAGATCGCCAGTGGGCAGTTGGACCAAGCGACGGCAACGCTTTCTGGCGTGGATGATAACGAAGCATTGGAACTTCTGTTAACCGTCTATGGCATGCAGGGCAACCATACGCAAGCATTGCAACTCGCACAGTCGCTGAGCGAAGCCGCGCCGGAAAATGTGAACTACAAGCTGGCGGGTGCCGAACATGCCGCGGCGTTGGGCGACTATGCCGGTGCAACTCAAGCCCTGGCTGCAGTACAGCAACGCGGCGGGCTCAATCCCGATCAACTGATACGCGTCGCTGATACCTTGCGTTTACTGGGACAGCCCACCCAAGCGCTGCAGGTGGCCGCGGAGGCCATCGCGGCAGACCCCGGCTCTATGTACTACCAGACGGTGGCCGCCATGATTCTCATCGCCAGCGACCAGGTGTCAGAGGCTGAACAGCATTTACCGATTCTGACCGCACAACCTCCGGATTTCGCTGGGCGGGCAGAGCTCTGGTGCTTTCTCGGGCAAGGCAGTAAGGCGCGCGCAAGTTTGAGTCAGCTTGAGCATCAGCACGCGCAACTGGCTGGTCTGTTGAACGATCTCTGTCCCTGAACGGCTTAATCGTCTACGCGCTGAGGGCTACGATCTGTGCGGCCAGAGAACGACCGAAGGAACGCACCAGAGCCGGATGAGCTTCGATCAGATCAAGAAAATCCACCCTCGATATGGCGATCAACTCACTGTCCTGTACCGCCGTCACTGTGGCCGGACGACGTTGACCGCCCATCAGAGCTAAGGCGCCGAACCCCTCGGAGGGGCCAAGTTGATCCAGCACCTTGTTCTTAACGCTGACCTCCAGCATGCCGGTACAGACCAGGTAAAAATGGTTGCCGAGCCGGCCCTCGTGAAAGACCACTTCACCCGCCTGGGCAGTCAGTGTTTTGGAAATCTCAGCCAGCAGGCGCAACCTCGGTGCAGGCAGGTCCTGGCCGAACTGGCTGGACCGCAGGAAGAACATGCGCTGCCAGATATCCAGTTGACCGGCGTTGGCATGGTCCTGACCCACGGTGCGACTTGCCAGTGACACCATGGCACTTTGTGTGACGTCGCTGCTAGCTTGCTGGCTGCGCGTGATCTGTTCGACCAGCGACTGCAGCCAGAGTTGGCCGCAGCGCGGTGCCTGGGACAGTGCCCGGTAGATCAGACTTAAGGGTACCTGCAGGTCGTCAGGTTCAGGGGCGGGGGATTCTCCTGTCAGCAGGGTGTGCGCAAGCCCAACTGACTGCCCGTGACGCAGTACGATGCGGGCGGATTCATCGCTCGCGGTTGTGCGCACAATGTTTTCAAGTTCGCTGACCCGCCATGCATTGAACAGGGTGGTGGATTTCAGCTCTGCCAGCGCCGGACCGTTTGCGGCTTTCTGGTTGAGGCGTTGCTGCAATTCCAACCACTCCCGATCTGCGTCCATGACGTATTTCTGGCGGCTGGGCTGCTCGTCCAGAATGGGTAGCAGTCGTTGTCTGAACTGTCTTGTCAGATGCTCTTCGAGTAATTCCAGCGCGAATGACCGCTGGCGTTTGTTGTCGGGTTTGGTAGCGAGGTAGATTTGACGGTAAGGCGCCTCGGGATCCGCGAGGGCGAGGTTGAGGAAAACGTCCTCCAGGGCTGCATCCCGCTCACTGGCTGCGACACTCTTTTCCAACCCCTCACTGTGTTGCTGGTAGTGATGAAATCGTTCGGCACGTGCAATGGATTCATCTGAATTGTCCTGCACCAGCTTGAGTTCCGCCGCGCTTAGTGCAAACGGTGATTGCTGGCGTGCCTTGGTCGCCAGACTACGCACCGGTTGCGAGCTATGGGCCATCAGCCTCATGCTTGCCAGGTGGGCGCTGGTGCCTTCGATTTCGCTCAGCACACGAAAGCTGCTGTTAGGCGCTTGCGGGTCCGCCGCTGCGGCTTCCAGATAAGGCACGGCGGGTTCGCCCAGTGCCAGCAATGCAAGCCTTGCCTGTGGAAAGGTCTCCGGGCGATCGAGCCAGGTGATGCAATCCCGGGCGTAGCGTTCTGCCGGGCGACGACTGATGGCACTCAACGCCGCCGCAGGGGCCTTGGGTAGCAGCTCGGGCAGCGCATCATCGAATTCATCGTCTGGCCAGTTGGCCAGCCCACGCGCCATGAGTTCTGCAGATTCTTCGGTAAGCGGTTCTTTCAGCCACGCCTGCATCTGGCTGGAAATGCGAGGATCGGCGCGACTGGCCAGGGTGGCTAAGGCAGCTGCACGGGTCTGATTGCCTGTTGCCGTGTTCAGAATCTCCCAGAGTTCGTCTGAAGAACGCCGCTCGCTGAAATACTCAAGCAGCCTGGCGCTTACCTGATCTGGTTCTGTCTGCTGCATTTCAAGCAGAAATGCCTCTGCTGATTCGTCCGCCTCATCGATCAGCAATTCGATACCCTTCAGCTTCAGCCAGGGCTCCCATTGTGGCCATTGCCGCTGAATCAGCGCTATAGTTTCAGGGTCCTGTTGGCCCTTGAGCAGTTCCAGCGCAAGCCCTGTGCGCTCCGGTAGATCGCTTGTTAGATAGCTGTGCAGGATATCCCTGAGTGCAGGATCCAGCGGCAGTGGGTGCTGGCCATCGTCGTCAGCGAAGTCCAGTTGCAGCCGTCTGGCGTGCAGGGCACGGGATAGCTCGCCTGGATAGCGTTTGCGCACGTAGAACATCAGACCGAACAGCAGCAGGCTGATAACACCGATCGGCCAGTACAGGTCAGGCCATTGCAGTGGTTCAGGGATAATCGCTGAAGCCCCAAAGGTGGCCAGCAACCCGGCCGATGCCAGCAGCACCGCGAGCGGTTTTACAACACCGCTGGCCAGTAGTGCCATACGCACGCGCAAACCGACCGCAATAGGCATGTTGACGATGGTACTGGCGGAGTTGTGGATGTTCTGCCGCACCAGCTTCTCGAAAAACTGGGCGGCGGCTGTGGCGATCATGCCGGGTAGCTGAGTGCCGACAAATACGATCGCCCCGACGATGCCTGGATAGAGGAACAGCGAACGGGCGGCACCCAGTCGATTCATGATCCAGTTGCTGACAAACAACGCGAAGAACACCGAAGTAATATTCAGCAGCATGCTGAATCTGCCGTAGAAAGCGCCGATGTCGTCGCCTTCGTATAACTCATCCGCCATCGCTGCGAATTGCGTGCGAACGATGGTGCTCAAGGCGATGATCAGCGCGGCGGCCAGCAACATCGCCAGTGCGTACTTGCTTTTGAAAACATCCCGGGTGGTTGCGGTTGAACTCGCAGCACGTGGACGCATGGACTCTTTGATTGCGGCAGCCGGCAGCATCAGTAATAACAATGTAATTCCAACCACAGGCAGCACATGGACCTGGGTCAGATATTCGGCGATCAGGGTGACAATCAATCCGCCCAGCGACGCGCCCAGACCGCCGATTGCGCCCAGTACAGGTAACAGCCGCCGCGCTGATCGGGCGTCAATGAGACTGGCGGAAAGCCGCCCCATCTCGGCACCCAGCACACTCTGATAGAGCGGCACTATTGCCACAAAGGCATAGATCGCGACCGGGTTGTCCAGCAACAGGAAGTAGTACAGAGCCGCCAGTCCGGCTACCAGCAGCACGACTGCGGAGGGGTTCAACCAGGATGCGCGCAGGAACCTCTTGAGGGCGCGGTAGATATAGAAGCCGCCTATGGCAGTCGCCTGAGCCAGTGCGATACCGTACGGCAGATCACCGGCGTCCAGGTTGCTGACAAACAGGGCATCGCTTGCCGTGGCAATCATTGTGGTCGCAGCCAGCATCAGAAAGCCGAAAGTACCTAGCAATAAAACTGTACGTCTTTCTTCTTTGCGAACCTGTATGAAGCGGCTGATCATTGGCGAAAAGTATACCTGTGGAGTTTCTCGCAGGTATAGTTGAAACGTCTGCAAATTCCCTCCGGGTCGCGCTGCGTGGCGCTGTGGGATAGAGTAAGACGGGTCAGGTTGTAGATTTGCCGAGGTTGGATCACGTCATGATGGTAGAAGATGCGTGTCGGGGAAACATGTCACTCAACATTGACGGTGTGCAGAAGGTTGTTCGCCTGGCAGACGGTACGCTGACCATAGGCCGGGCACATGATTGCGACGTCGTTGTGACTGATGCCAAAGTCTCAAGACATCATCTGCGTATAAATGTCACGCCGAGCGAGGTCGCCGTCATGGATACCGAGTCCAGCGGTGGCACTGTGGTTGACGGCGTACGGGTGAATGCGGCCACATTAGCCGATGGCAGTGTGGTAACAGTGGGTGACACGCAGATTTTCTTTGAGCTTTTTCATGTGCCGAAGGTGGCCGAAGCCCAGGCCGAAGAGTTTATCGAAATCGAGAGTGGTGTCCGTGAACCAACGGTTGTAGAGACCCTCGTTCCGGGTGAACTGACGGTCTCGCATGATGGCATTCAGCAGGCCTTTCATGACCTGACTGTTCCGCGATTGGTTGTTTACACCCCGGATGCGACCACCATTGAGTATCCGTTGACCAAAGACCGGACTCTGATCGGTAGAGACCCGGCGTGCGATATTGTGTTAACCGACGCCGCCGCCTCCCGCCAGCATGCGGCCCTTGACCTGCTGGGACGTCAGGTGATCCTGCGCGACCTGGATTCGAAAAACGGTACCTATCTGCGTGCCTCTCCGGTTCAGGAGCAGGCGCTGTTTAACGGGGTCAATTTTCGCATAGGTGATACTTTTCTCGTTTATAAGGCCGGCCAGCAGCCTGGCGATATCTCCAAACAACTGGAGCAGGGCGCGGGCGTGCGTCGACCCGTTGTGGTGTTGCCGGGGATCATGGGTTCGGAGTTGTATCAGGGTGATCAGCTGTTCTGGCCGAATCTGTCCCGTGCGTTACGCGACCCGACGGTCATGTCTGTCGGGCGCCGGGATTCGCTGCGTCTGGGTGGCATCGCCCGCCGGATCATCGTCGTCAAAAACTTCATTAAGCTCGACGCCTATTCCGAACTGGTAGGGTTCCTGGAAGAAGAGCTGGGCTATGTCTCGGGCCAGGATCTGCTGGAATTTCCCTATGACTGGCGCCAGGACAACCGCGACAGCGCCGAGAAGTTGAAAATCGCGGTGGACAACTGGCGGCGCGATGTCATCGGCATGGACACGAAGTTCACCATCCTCTGTCACAGCATGGGGGCGTTGGTGTCCCGCTATTATCTGAACTGTCTGGGTGGTAACGATCACGTGGAAAAGTTTATTTCCCTGGCAGGTGCCCATTTCGGTGCACCCTTTGTTATTCAGGGTTTGATGTACGGGCCGAATTTGCTGCCATTGGGCTTCGGGCGCAAAAATCTGCATGCTACCCTGGTCACCATGCCTTCGGCTTATCAGCTCGTTCCGCCTTATCCGACCGCCTATGGGCCGGATGGCAAGGTCATCGATCTGCACAAGGATGATCGTTGGGTGATGCCCGAACATCGACACCTGCTGCGCAGTGCGCGGGATTTTCATCACGAAATCGGTCGCTCGACCAGCGTGCCGACCACCTGTATTTTCGGCTATGGCGTTAAAACGGTCACCCGAATTCAGGTTGATAAGCATGGCGACGGCGGTTGGGAAAAGGTCAGATTTCTGATCGAACCCGCTGGCGATAATCGGGTAGTCGACCGCTATGGGTATCTTGAGGGTGCGGACATTCATCCGGTCAAACAGCACCATGGCTCGTTGTGGAATGACAACGACGTGAAAATGAGGATTAGACTCGAACTGCTGTCCGGGATGCCCGCATAGTGTCTGCAGGGGCTGATGATCTTCCTCCGGGGACCCGTTTTTCATCTCTCAGTGGGCTGCGCTCGGGGGTGGTGGGGCAGGTGCTTGGCGCTGGCGGGCAGGGTGCGGTTTACCAGGTGGAAATCGATGGTGGCCAGTTCGCGCTCAAGTGGTACCACGAACACTACGTCGGCATCGATACCGGACTGGAATCCCGCCTGGCCAGGGCCGCCCAGCGCGGTGCGCCTGACGCGCGTTTCCTGTGGCCCCTTGAGCTGGTAAGGATTCCCGGTAGAAAAAGTTTTGGTTATGTCATGCCGTTGCGGGACGCTGCCTACGCCGGCATGCGTGATCTGATCGCACCCCCGCCAAAACGACTGGAACTCTCACTCGGAGCGCGCGCGCAGGTTTGTCAGCACATCGCGCATTGCTTTTTACAACTCCACGCCAGCGGGTTCTGTTACCAGGACATTAATTTCGGCAACATTTTTCTGAACCCGGATACGGCGGATGTGCTGGTTTGTGACAATGACAACGTCAGCATTGACGGAGCAGAAGCCAGCATCTATGGCACGCGCAAGTTCATGGCGCCGGAAGTGGTGCGTCGCGAAGTGCTGCCTTCGACCAAAACAGATCTGTTTTCCATGGCGGTGATGTTTTTTTATGTGATCTTCGGCTGGCATCCACTGGATGGCCGTCGCGAAGCAGGGATCAAGATTCTGGACGCGGCAGCTGAAAACATGCTCTATGGTGATGAACCGCTGTTTATCTTCGACCCGGTCAATAATGCCAATGGGCCGGTGGAGCAGTTGCACGACGCGCTGGTCTACCGCTGGCGCTCGATCAATGAAGATTTGCGCCAGTTGTTCATCCGGTCCTTTACCGGAGGATTGTTTTCGCCCGGTGCGCGGGTGCATGAATATGAGTGGCGCAGCGTATTCCAGGCGATTCCCGGTGCTGTTTTTCAGTGCGCCAGTTGTGGTTACGAAAATGTGGCGAGTATTGGTGGGTCGAATGAGTTGCAGCCGGATGTGTGTGGCTACTGTGGTCAGTCTCCACAGGTTCCACCGTTGTTGATTCACGGCAAGTCCGTATTCGTGCTGGAAGCTGGCCGCACAGTCACCCTGGATGGTTCTGCTGACGGATCGATAGCACCGGCCGCGACTGTGGAGAGTCATCCAGATCGACCGGAGATTATGGGTCTGCGCAATCTGACCGACGAGACCTGGCGGACTGAGGTGCCCGGTTACAGTGCAACACCCATTGCACCGGGCAAGACGATCCGTCTGCTTGACGGTTTGAAGCTGGACATAGGTGGCCGCAACAGCTATGTCGTTAATCCCGCGGATACAAGTTCATGAACGATCGTACGGTTCATCGTTGGCAGACTGGCGGCGCAAGCGTCATCGGGGCAGCCCATAAACGGCGCAATATGCCTAATCAGGATGCCTGGATCGCCCTGGCCGAGGGTGAAACAGACGACCAGTTCCTGATCGCGGTAGCCGACGGGCACGGTGGCACACCATACTTCCGCTCCGACGTCGGTGCACTACTGGCTATCGAGGCGCTACGTGAGTTACTGGAGTGGTCGGTCGATGACCGAGCACAGGAACAGGCTATAAAACAGGACCTGGTGACCCTGTGGCGCCGTCTGGTGAAGGAACATGTGGCACAACATCCTTATTCACAGAGCCCGGTTGGTGGGTTTTTCGAACCCTATGGCACAACGTTGGTCGCGGTGGCTGGCGGTGCGGATTTCAGTATATTATTGCAGATTGGCGACGGGGATCTGGTACTGGGATACCCCGACGGGACAGTGAGTCGGCCCTTTCCGGGCGACAGGTTGCTGGGGGAGCAGACTTTCTCACTATGTATGGACGAAGCGCCTGCATACATTAAGTATCGGGTGTTTGAGAAATCGGACGTACTACCGGATTTTGCGCTGGTGGCAACGGATGGGGTTTCTAAATCCTTTGTGGACGATACGACCTTCCTGGAAGTTGTAGCACGCTATAGAGAACTGGTTGCCAGCGCAGCGGAATTGCGTGCGACCCTCGCCGCTCTGCCGCAATGGTTAGCCGATGTGTCGGAGAATGGCAGTGGTGACGATGCAACTCTATGCCTCGCGTCGCGACGTTTTGCCCCAGAATAATTAGAGAGTTGGGAGTTGGGAGTAAATAATGACAGACGATTCTAAGAACCCGCGCCGCGATATGCCTCCGGTGCCGCGGGATTATCACGAAGCCAGTTTCTCTGAGCTGGTGCCGCTGAAATCGACGCAGATCAACATTTTCAAAAGCCCAATCTTCTATATGGTGATGCTTACCGGTCTGGTTGCCATTTTTTCCTTTGGTTACATGGCCGAGTTGCGCCAGGCACCGACCATGGAGACGTTTACCACCCTGGTGCTTTCGGTGATCAGCTATATGTTGCTGATCGTGCTGCTGGTCGTCTTCCTCTACACCCGCACGGATAAACCTTTCTGGGTGTTGCTCATACCCATGGCATTTGTCGCACTCTTGTTGTTCACGCCGCTGGGACAAGTCTACTTTTTCGTCTTTCGCGAAATTCTGCCGGGTCGCATGGATTGGGCGTTGAACAACACGGACTTCGTCAAAGCATTTATCGGCATGTTTTTTGCCGCCGGGTTGTGCGAAGAATTGATGAAGGTGACGCTGGTCATGGCGTGTGCCTATATCGGGCTGAATCCAGAGCCCTGGCGTACCCGGCTCGGTGACAAGTGGTATGAATTTCTGCGCGTACGAGGGCCGTTGGACGGCTTGCTTATGGGCTTGTTTGGCGGTGCGGGTTTCATCCTGATAGAAACAGGCATGGAGTATCTGCCGCGTACGCTGATGGAAACCTTCAATCAGACGGGCAATGCGGGCGAAGGCATTGGTAACGCCCTGATGCTGCTGATGCCGCGCACCATTGGCGGCATGGTCGGCCATATGGCCTGGGCGGGTATCACCGGCTATTTCATTGGCTTGTGTGTGATCAGGCCTGGCAATGCACTGAAAATATTCACCGCCGCCTGGGTAGGCACCTCTGTTTTGCATGCCATGTGGAATACGTCCAGCTTCGTCCCCATGTTCACCTACCTGTCAGCCGGTATCGGTGGTGCGTTCATGGTGGCTTGCCTGCTGAAGGCACGCCAGATGGAGATGTCGCTAGGCCGCACGGTAGAAAGCTACGGGTCCATCGTGGTTGGCGCAGAGTTGGCTGGTTCTCCTGTTTCTGCAGCAGGGCCCGCGCCTGTAGAGCCGCCACCAGCCGCACCTCAAGTAGAGGTGCCTGCAGCGACAACCGGCGGGGCAGGTCAGACAGCGTCGCCACAAGCTGCTGCGCCGGCGACAGCCCCTGCTGCTCAGAGCGGAACTGCCGCAGAATTGCGGCTGTTGTTTGATGCCGCCACGGTCCCCGTGAAAGTCGGACCGCTGGATCTCAGCAGTGTTGCGGGCGGCGCTGCGATCAACGCAGAAGTGACGCAGCATCCGAGCCGCACCGATGTGCTGGGATTAAAAAACCTGGGCCAGCAGAGTTGGACCGCCACGCTGCGCGATGGCAGCCAGCAGGAGATTGCCAGTCAGCGCAATATCCGGCTGGCCGACGGCGTAAAAATAGACTTTGGTAGTGGTGTTTCTGCTGAGGTAATGGGCTGATAGTGCAAGTGGAGATCAAGCAGTGAGCACACCGGATAAACCTCCCGTACCGGCCATCGACCTCGGGGTTCTGGCGCGCCGACAGTTGCATGTCATTCTGGCGCTGGATTGTTCGGGCTCCATGCGTGGTGATCGCATAGCTTCGCTCAACTATGCCGTTAGATCGGCAATCCCGGAACTGAAATCGGTAGCCGAAGAGAATCCTGAAGTTCAGGTATTTGTCAGAGTGTTGCGCTTTGACACGGTCGCGCGCTGGCATATCGACGAACCCTGCCCCATTGCAGAGCTTGAGTGGGAAGATGTAACCGCCGGTGGTGAAACGGCCATGGGTTCGGCGCTCAGTATGATTGCTGACGCGTTGGACAGTGAGGCTTTAGCGCCACGTCAGCTACCGCCAGTGATCGTGCTCGCGTCCGATGGCTACCCGACCGACGATGTCGACCAGGGATTGGAGAAACTTTTTGCCCGTGAAGCGGCCGTGGCGGCGACGCGTATCGCGATCGCCATCGGGCGCAACACCGATATGGAAACCCTGGAACGGTTCATGGACAGTCCGCAACAGCGCTTAAAGCCTCTGCGGGCCAACAACGCACCCGAACTGGTGCAGAGCATCAAGTGGGCAACCACGGCGCCGGTTAAGGCGACCTCTTCACCGACCAATGCACCTGACGCCGCTTCGCAGCTGGCCAATGAGGCACCTCCGCTGGAAGCGCCTGGCTCATCGGTGGTCTGGTAGCTGTTCGGTACCGGTAACGTATATGAGGCGATGGAGAAGTAAGTGACTGATGAATTGATATATGACCGACTGGCGAAAGTGTTGCAGGACGTGCATGAACGCTTTCCCGAAGATGGATTCAGCAAACATCAGCGACTGCGCGGATTGCTCGCCGACCATCTGCCAGGTGCGGATCGAGAAATTCGTATCGCGCTGGATGCCATTGACGAGGGCGTAATCCGGGTGCTGACAGATTCACCTCCCTCGGAAATGGGTATGCAGATTGATCGGCTGGTTACCCGTCTGGATACCAGTCGCGGTATTCGGGAAGACATCGCCCGCCAGATCATTCAGGCATTTGCCTTCGCACTGGGTTCAGGGGGATTACCCTCGACCATCACCTCAGCGCCGATCGTACAACCGAACGAGCCAGCGGCACCTCAGGGCGGTGACGACTGGGTAGGGGTTTCGGAAGTCGCACAACCGCCAACGCCTGAGCCTGCACAGCCATCGCCGCCACCTCCGGTATCAGGGCAGGATCAAACAGAATCTAAACCAGCCGATGCCACGTCAATGCTCACCAAGCTGACGACAGGTTCTAACCGCTATATCCTGATCGGTATCGCGGTCGTCGGTGCGCTATTTCTGTTTTCGCAACAGGAGCAACCTGCGCCACAACCTGGACCAGGGCCTCAACCTTCTCCCCAGCCATCACCTCAACCGGGGCCTGATCCACAACCCAACCCTGGACCACAGCCAAACCCGAACCCCGGACCACAACCCATCGTTCAACCTAATCAGCCCGAACGCCAGAATCCCGGGCCCGGGAACAATCAGCAGCCTGGTGTGCAGCAGATGTGGTACGACAACTATGGCGGCGTATGGAGTATTCAGTTTGCCGGATCCGAATTTCAGGGCTACAACAGCAATACTGGACTGCCCGCCCGAGGCATCGCCGGGATGATTGACCAGCAGAGTGGTGCGGTTGTGTATCAGCTGTTCGATGACAACTCAAACTACCTGGCGGATGGACAGGGGCAGTATACCGACCAGACCCACATCTCTTTCCAGTCTATCGATGGCTACGGCAACGTCGTCGGGCAAGGGCAGATGCACATCAATCACCGACCGCAGTAACCACTGGCGGTCGGTAGCAGGATGCGTACGGACGAGTGGGCTGAGTATTACGAGGTATTCGCAGACGATTTCGCGCCAGAGCGGGTGCGTGACGACTGTCATCCACGCATCCGCACCCACCCGAACCCACGCGGTTCTGTGGTGCTGGTGCATGGGTTGTCTGATTCACCCTTCTTCATGCTAGCCATCGCCGAGCATTTCTACAGCCATCATCACTACAATGTGTATCTGCCGCTGCTGCAATTCCATGGCCTCAAAGACCCGCAGGGTCTGGAAGGTGTGCGGCTCGAGCAATGGAAGCGCAATGTTTCCTGGTCGGTTGAGCAGGCAGCAGAAGCTACGCCGCAGCTGGTGTCGATCGGTGGATTGTCCACAGGTGGCGCGTTGAGTCTGCACAGTGCCTGTACCAATCCGCTTGTGACCGGCGATGTGTTTCTGTTTTCTGCTGCACTCAGCCTGCTGGTCGCCGGTCGGTCGCGGCTTGGCGATATCGCCGAACGGTTACTGCGCAACGGCTGGATAAACGACTGGCTGGATCGGCGTGATCGCAGGCGCATCATGGTTGGTGACAATCCTGTTAAATATGAATACATCGACAAGGATGGCGCGCGAGAGCTTGCACGTCTGATTCTGGAACTGGACCTGATACTGGCTGAAATCAAGCAGGACGAACCATTGACCTGTCGGATTTTTGCCGCACATTCTGAGGCGGATGACACCGCCGATGTAAAAGGTGTGTTGGGCCTGGAAGCTAAAACAGTGGCCGGGAATTTCGTCAAATTCATCATCAATAAAGAATCTGCTGTGTCCCACGCAGGTCTTGTCCTGGCAGAAGATCTGTACGGCCGCAGCGGACGTCTGCTGACCCGGGCAAATGTGCGATTTGAAGAGATGCTGCAGGCGTTGGACGCCTTTGTCGCGATCCGTGCCTGATGTTTGTCGGCTGCGCTGTGGCGAATGATTGATGCGCAGAGCGCTAAGCCTGCTGACTATTCACTTTCCTGTCAGTGCCACGGCAGCACTGGCGCTCTGCTCGATAGCCGCGAAATCACCCGCTGCGATGTGCGCATCTGAGACAAACCATGAGCCACCGATGCAGGCAATGGCCTCCACTGCCAGGTAGTCTGGGGCGAGTTGGGCATTGATGCCACCGGTGGGGCAGAAGCGAACTTCCGGTAGCGGGGCGGCGAGGGATTTGATCGCTTTGATGCCGCCGCTGGCTTCTGCCGGGAAAAATTTCTGCAGCGTGTAGCCATACTCCAGCAAGCGCAGGCACTCTGAGGCCGTCGCCGCTCCCGGTACGTAAGGCAGTTCAGCCGCCTGCAGCAGAGCATCAGTTGCACCGGGGCTGACGGCGAAGGCACAACCTGCCTCGCGTATCTGCGCAAACTGCTGCACATTGCGCACACTGCCTGCACCCAGCAGGATTCCGGGCACCTCGGCGGCGATTTTCTGCATGGCAGCCAGCGCCTGTTCGGTGCGCAGGGTCACCTCGATGGCGCCAATGCCAGCCGCCAGCAGGGCTTCGGCCAACGGCACGGCCTGGTCTACCTGCTCAATGGTGACCACAGGCATCAAGCGTATGTCTTTCAGTAAATTGCTCGCATCCATAGTTAAACTCCAGAAAAAATACTTGCGCCTGCCGATGAAACACCGACCCGCTCACGAAACAGCTGCAACAGCTCGCGTCCACAGCCTTGTTGATTGGCGCTCAGATCGACTGCTTCGACTGTTCTCTGCGGCACGTCTGCGGGTACGACGAGGCTGCCCTGTTCGGCGTCGATCGTTATCAGGTCACCATCGCGGATCTTACCAATGGCGCCGCCTTGGGCCGCTTCCGGGGTGACCTGAATTGCCGCCAGCACCTTGCCTGATGCACCTGACATACGACCGTCGGTTAACAGCGCGACTTTGTGCCCCTGATTCTGCATTACACCCAGGTAAGGCGACAGCTTGTGCAGTTCCGGCATGCCATTGGCGGCCGGGCCCTGATGGGTGACCACGGCCACCAGATCGCCGTTGAGTTCGCCTGCTTCAAAGGCCTGGGCGAATTCGCTCTGAGAGCGGAACACCCGAGCCGGTGCACTGACTCGCCGGTGTTCAGCGGCAACTGCTGAGGTTTTCACCACCGCCTGGCCGATGTTCCCGTCCAGCACCTTGAGCCCGCCATCGGCTTCAAACGCATCTGCCACGCCACGCAGCACGCTGCGATCGGCTGATTTTTCGGCACTCTCTTTCCAGACAATTTCATCGTCTTTGAGCTGTGGGCGTTGAGTGAAGCGGTCCAGCCCGGGGCCGAGGATGGTATTGACTTCCCGGTTCAAGAGTCCTGCCGCCAGCAATTCGCGGATGACAAAGCCCAGACCGCCGGCATTATGGAAATGATTCACATCCGCCTGGCCGTTGGGGTAAACCTGTGCCAGGGTCGGAATGACTGCCGACAGATCTGCAAAGTCACGCCACTCAAGTGCGATGCCGGCGGCGGCGGCAATGGCGATCAGGTGCAGGGTGTGATTGGTTGAACCGCCGGTCGCCAACAGGCCGATTACGGCGTTGGTGATGGCGGCCGCATCGATGATCTTGCCCACCGGGGTAAAGCGATTACCCAGTCGGGTGATGGCCAGCGCCTGCAGGGTGGCGGCATCGGTAAGCTTGTCACGCAGGGGATCATCGGGATTAACAAATGATCCACCCGGCAGTTGCAGGCCCATGAACTCCATCAGCATCTGATTGCTGTTGGCCGTGCCGTAAAACGTACAGGTGCCCGGGCTGTGGTAGGAGGCGGATTCCGCTGCCAGTAACTCATCCCGACCCACTTCGCCTGCCGCGTGTGCTTCGCGCACACGAGCCTTTTCTTTGTTAGGCAAACCCGATGGCATCGGCCCTGCGGGGACGAAGACCGCTGGCAGATGGCCGAAGGTCAGTGCGCCAATCATCAGTCCCGGCACGATTTTGTCGCAGATACCCAGGTAGAGGGCGGCGTCGAACATATCGTGGGACAGGGCTACCGCAGTGGACAGGGCAATAATGTCGCGACTGAACAGCGACAGCTCCATGCCGGCCTGACCCTGAGTGACGCCATCGCACATGGCGGGCACACCGCCTGCCACCTGCGCTACCGCACCCGCTGCGCTGGCTGCTGCCCGAATACGGGCAGGATAGTCCTGGTAGGGTTGGTGGGCGCTGAGCATGTCATTGTAGGCCGTGACGATGGCCAGGTTAGGTACTTGATCGCCCGCCAGACGGTCTTTGTCTACTGCGCCGCAGGCAGCAATGCCATGGGCGAGATTCGAACAGGACAGACTGGTGCGATTAGGGCCTTCGTCGGCGGCACGATTGATCTTGTCCAGATAGCGCTGGCGGCTCGCGCTGCTGCGTTCTGTAATCCGTGCTGTAACTTGTTCTACTACAGGGTTCATAGCTGGTTCCTTATCTCACGCTGCCCACAACACCCTGCAGGGGGCGTGGTTCCGGGCGGCGGTATGGGTTGTCTCATGGCGCAGCAGATGGGCCACTGGTGTGTTGTCCGGGTTTTCCAGAATGGTGCGTTTGTCCGCGCCAAAGGCCAGCAGACAGAGGCAATCAGTGCGCAACAGGCGCGCCAGGGTCAGGCTCAGGCGCGGGTAGGGGCTGGCCGCGGTGTTGATTGCGATGGTTGGATCGGGATTCTGCAGATCCAGCCCCCGGGCGAGATTGTCTGCATCGGGAAACAGCGAGGCAAAGTGTCCGTCTGTGCCCATGCCCAGCAGCACCGCCGCGAAGGTTGCTGGCGTTACTTTGTTAAGAGGTAAAAATTCGGCGGCGGCTGCCCGCGCGGTAAGCAGGTGTTCGCGTACCATACGCTCGTTGCTGTCTGCATGATCTCGCGGTACACAGCGTTCATCGCTGAGGGTCACCTGCACGCGCTGCCAGTCCAGCGGCTGCTGCGCCAGGTGTTGGAAGGAGCGCTGCGGGGTGGAGCCACCACTGACGACTAAAGTCGCCGTCTGCTGTTGCTCGAGGGCTGTGGCCAGCGCTTGAGCCAGCAGCTCAGCAGTGGCCGCCGATGCAAGCTCGCGATCAGCAAAGGCTTCGATCTGCATACTCATGAATCCGTTGCCTCCCAGGCCCGTGCGTCCCGGTCCATCAACATCGCCGCCGCTGGCGGTCCCCAGGAGCCTGCGACGTAGGATTCCACTTTCTGTTTTGCGTCCGCCCAGCCGGCCAGAATATCGTCGATCCACTGCCAGGCGGTCTCGACTTCGTCGCGCCGCATAAAGAGGGCCGGGTTACCGCGCAACACTTCAATCAACAGCCGCTCATAGGCATCCGGATAGCGGATATCGAAAGCCTCTTCGAAGCTCAGGTCCAGTGAAACAGGGCGCAAATCGAAGCCGCCGGGACCCGGCTCCTTGGCCATGATAGAGAGCTGCACGCCCTCGTCCGGTTGCAGCATGATGGACAGACGGTTGGGTGTCGGGCCGTAGTGCTGATCGAAAATCGCATGGGGTACCGGCTTGAACTGAATCACGATTTCCGAGTGTTTGGTGGGCAGGCGTTTACCGGTGCGGATATAGAAGGGCACACCAGACCAGCGCCAGTTGTCGATGCAGACTTTCAGCGCGACGAAGGTTTCGCAATCGCTGGCACTGCCCAGCTCGTCGGCATATCCCGGTACTGCTACGCCGTTGATGGCCCCCGCCTTGTACTGGGCACGAACGCTGTTGGCTTTAACCTCGGTGCTGGTCATGGGTTTCAGTGCGCGCAGAACTTTAAGTTTTTCATCGCGTACGGCGTCGTCGTCCAGACTGCTGGGTGGTTCCATGGCCACCAGACACAGCAGTTGCAGAAGATGGTTCTGCACCATATCGCGCAGGGTGCCGATGCCGTCATAAAATTCAATGCGATTGCCGACCCCCAGCTCTTCCGCCACGGTGATCTGCACGTGGTCGATCACCTCGCGCCGCCACAACGGCTCAAACAAGGAGTTGGCAAAGCGCAGCGCCAGCAGGTTCTGTACTGTTTCTTTGCCGAGGTAGTGGTCGATGCGGAAGATCTGATTTTCCGGGAAGCAGTCACCGACGGCATCGTTGATGGCCTGGGCGGATTCGAAATCGTGACCGACCGGCTTTTCCAGCACGATGCGCATGTTTTCGGTCATCAGCTTGTTGGTTACGAAGCCTTGGGCGACGGGGCCGTAGAGTTCAGGTGAGGTGGCCAGATAGATGGCGCGGATATTGTCGCTGGCGGTGCCCAGGGTATCGATCAGTGGCTGCCAGGAGTCAGCATCCAGAGCATCCAGATCCAGATAGCTGACGCGCCTGGCGAAGCTCTGCCAGCGGTCCTGGTCCAACGCTTCGTCTTCCAGATTGGCTGTCAGCGAAGCGCGTATTGCTGACAGATAGTCCTCATGGGCTATGGGTCTGCGTCCCACACCAATAATGCGACTACCCTCGGGCAGTTGCCCGTCGCTGTCCCGGTGATAGAGGGCGGGCATCAGTTTACGCATGGCAAGATCGCCACTGCCACCAAAGATGATCAGGTCAAAGGGGTCGACGGGAATGAGCTGGGCCATACCAACTGCCTGGTAACTGTGTAATTAGACTACATTTAGGCACAAAAATGGCGATAAATCTAGATTTATTAAAGGTAAAAGTGTAGTTTAACTACATGAACGCCGATATTCTGGCCCGAATTCGCCTCCTTGCACCCGCCCTGAGCCGCGCTGAAGCACAGGTTGCCCAGTGCGTACTGGCCGAACCGCGGCAGGCTGCGGAAAGCGCCATCGCTCAACTCGCCGCAGCTGCCGGTGTCAGCGAGCCCACCATAGTGCGGTTCTGTCGCAGTCTGGGGTTAAGCGGGTTTCGTGAGTTGCGTACCCAACTGGTGGTCTCACTGCAACACCCGGACAGCTTTCTGCATCAGGATGTGGATTCAGCAGACGCAGTCAGTGATGCGGCTGCCAAAGTACTGGAAAATTCTGTCCGCGCGCTGGTTAATCTGCGTGCCGTCGCCAATGGCATGCCTTTCGAACAGGCGGTCAGTCTGATGCAGCCTGCGCGGCAACTGGTATTTGTGGGCCTGGGCGCGTCCGGTCATGTGGCGCTGGATGCGGAGCACAAGTTTTTTCGCCTGGGCATTCCGACGACCTCTGCGACAGACATTCAGACCATCATGCAACGGGCCGCCATCGCGCAGCCGGGTGATGTGTATATCGCCACCTCTTATTCAGGCACCTGGCGGGAACTGGTGGATGCCATGTCGCTGGTGGTCGAGAATGGCGCCCATGTGATAGCCATTACCGACCCTTCGTCGCCTCTGGCGCGCACCGCCCAGATCGCGTTTGAATCCCATCCCAGCGAAGACACCAGCGTCTATACGCCGATGAGTTCGCGGCTGGTTCATCTGGCCCTGCTGGATGCACTGCAGGTCGCGCTGGCGCTGGCCATGGGCGCAGATGCGGAAGATAAGTTACGCCGCAGTAAGCAGGCGCTGTCCAAATTTCGCAGCAGCGCCGCGGGCGTTAAGGTTTAAGTGATGGAAAGACACACAAAAATTGTGGCGACCCTGGGCCCCGCCAGCGACGGCCAGATCAGCGCACTCATTGCTGCTGGTGTGGATGTTTTTCGCTTGAATTTTTCCCACGGCGCGCACGCCGAACACGCTCAGCGCGTGGCCGACATTCGCGCTGCCGCCGCCCAGGCGGGTCGCTTTGTGGCGATCCTGGCCGATCTGCAGGGTCCGAAAATTCGCATTCACGGCTTCAAATCCGCAACAGCCATCGAACTGGTGGTGGGTGATCCCTTCATCATTGATACGGCTTTAGATGATGACGCCGGTGATACCCAGGCGGTGGGGACCAGCTACGCGCAGCTGGCCGACGAGGTGGTTGCCGGTGATGTACTGGTGCTCGGGGATGGCGTGGTGCAGTTACAGGTTGAGGCTGTCAAAGGTACCCAGGTCCATACCCGGGTGTCTTTCGCTGGTCCGGTACGAGCGCGTGCCGGTATTAACAAGCGAGGTGGCGGCCTGTCCGCTCCGGCACTGACTGACAAAGATCTGCTGGACCTTAAATTTGCCTGTGCCCACGAGGTCGACTACATCGCGGTGTCGTTTCCCCGTGATGGCGAAGACATGCGCAAAGCTCGCGCGCTGATCGATGCTGAACAGGGTCGCTGTGGTCTGGTGGCCAAACTTGAGCGGGCCGAGGCAGTGGCCAGCCAGGCGGTGTTGGATGAAGTCATTCTCGCCTCCGATGCAGTGATGGTGGCTCGTGGCGATCTGGGTATTGAAATCGGTGACGCGCGCCTGATGGGTGTGCAGAAACAGATCATTGCACGTGCTCGTGCGTTGAACCGCAGCGTTATCACCGCCACGCAGATGATGGAATCCATGATCGACCACCCACGCGCGACCCGCGCCGAGGTGATGGATGTGGCCAATGCGGTGCTGGATGGCACCGATGCCGTCATGCTCTCGGGCGAGACTGCCATTGGCCAGTATCCACTGCAGACCGTGCAATCCATGGCACGCATTATTGAAGGCGCAGAAACCAGCGCTCATGCCATGGTGCAGCCACAGACGGTAGAGCATTGCACCCGTACCGACGAGGCCATCGCCCTGGCAGCCATGGTTATGGCCGAAAAGCTCGAGGGGGTGCGCGCAGTGGCCTGCCTGACTTCCAGCGGTAATACCCCGCGGCTGATGTCGCGTATGCGGGCCAATCTACCAATTTATGCGCTGGCCGATGATCCGGCCACACTGGCGCGGGTGGCTTTGTTGCGGGGTGTCCATCCGGTGCTGTTCGACGCAACCGAGATCGATGACGACCTGATAAACGATGCCGCCCTGGCCCTGCTGGTCAAGGCCGGTGTGGTCAGCCAGGGCGACCTGGTCATTCTCTCCAAGGGCGACTATCGCAACGTTCAAGGGGGTACTAACACATTGAAAATAATGGAGGCGAAATGAACCCGATCCGCATTGGTTTGATGGGTTTCGGTCGAGTAGGGCGTCAGATTTACGGTCTGGCGCTGGACGATGACCGTTTTGAAGTGGTGGCGATTTCCGATATCGGCAAACCCAAAATTCTACACCACCTGCTGGGTAAGACCCTGGGTGAACGCCGCCCGGTGGAACTGGTGGACAACTACCTGATCTGTGCTGGCAGCCGCAGTCGTCTGATGCCGGCAGACCACCCCAACGAGATACCCTGGGATGTATTCGGGGTCGATGTGGTGGTGGATGCCACCGGTCGCTTTGCCAGCTATGAAGAGCTGGTCCCATACCTGCAGAACGGTGCACCGCGGGTGATTACCTCGGCTTTGCCCGAGGACGAAATTGACCGCGTGATTCTGTTCGGCGTTAACGACGACGAAGCACGTGCCACAGATTGCGTGGTCTCAGCCGGTTCGGCGAGTACCGCCGCCACCGCGCTATTATTGAAAACCATTCACGAGAGTTGGCACATAGAACAGGCCAGCATGACCTCGGTGCATGCCTACACCAGCGATCAGTCACTGCAGGATTATGCGGGGCCGGATATCCGCCGCAGCCGCTCAGGTGCAGAGAACATCATCCCCAACTCCACGCCGGCGCGCATCTGGGTGCAGCGCGCGTTTCCGGCCATCGCCAACCGCTTCAGTGCTTACGCCCTGAATGTGCCGGTCCAGGTCGGCTCAATGCTGGATGTGACTGTGGTGCTGGCAGAGGAGGGCAATTCCGTGGAGACCATGAATGCGCTCTTTGAAAAGGCCGCGGCTGCACAACCCCGCCTGATGCAGACCACACGCGATCCGATTGTGTCATCCGACGTGCGCGGTGCCTCTCAGTCGCTGATCATGGATCTGGATGCCACCATGCAGGCGGGTGCCAAGCTGTTCAAACTGATCGCCTGGCACGAAACATTAGGCCATGCACAACGGATCCTCGACGTGGCTGGACTGTATGCCGGGCTGGACCTGAAAAATATCTCGGAGGCTTCCTGATGCGTATTGCGATAAATGGATTCGGGCGGATCGGCAGAGCGGTTTTCCGCATCGCTGAGCAGTCTGACGAGATTGATGTGGTCGCCATAAACGACTTGTTTGAACACAACGCGCTGCGCTACCTGCTGCAGTACGATACCGTGATGGGGCGCTTTGAAGGTGATGTGCGCATCGAGGATGGTGAATTGATCACCCCCCGCCAGCGGGTGCGCATGCTGAAAGAATCCAACCCGGAAAACTTACCCTGGGCTGAGCTTGAGATTGACGCGGTGGTGGAAGCCACCGGTGTGTTCCGCAAACGGGAGCAGTGTGCCATGCATCTGACTGCAGGCGCGAAAAGGGTACTGTTAACTGTACCCGCTGCGGATGAGATCGACTACACCGTGGTACTTGGCGTTAATCACGAGGGTCTGGCGAGCGAACATCAGATTGTGTCCAATGCCAGTTGTACCACCAACTGCCTGGCGCCGGTGGCGAAAGTGCTGCACGACGCCTTTGGCATCCGCGCCGGTGTGATCAACACGGTACACGCCTATACCAACGATCAGCGATTGGCCGATGTACCCCACTCAGATTGGCGGCGCAGTCGGGCGGCTGCGGAGAATATCATTCCCACCTCCACCGGTGCGGCCAAAGCCGTGGGCGTCGTCCTGCCGGAACTGAAAGGGCGCCTGGACGGCATTGCTTCCCGGGTACCGGTCCCGGACGGTTCAGTGGTCGACCTCTTTGTCGAGCTGGATTCACCGGTAAGCGTGGATGCGATTCACGATGCCATTGTAGCGGCCAAGGCGGATGCCACCATGGATCGGGTGCTGGAGTATACCGATCAGCCGATCGTTTCATCCGACATCATCGGTAATCCGCATTCATCGATCTTCGATGCAACCTTCACCCAGGTTACCGGCCAGCGGTTTGTCAAAATCCTGTCCTGGTATGACAACGAGTGGGGCTATTCGAATCGGGTTTGTGATGTGTTAACACGATTGTGACTCAACCTGGGCATGCGTGGGTATTGAATCCGTACGAGCGCTGTAAGCGACAGAGCACAGCTTCAGACTCAGGTGAGAGCTCAGCAAGGTTGAATCCGTAGCGTAACCACCGCTCGGCCGCTGCACGATCACCGACTTCGATGAAGGCGGCGATAAGGTTGTTCAGAATCGGGATATTGGCAGGGTACTGGGCCTGCAGGGTCTGCAGTCGCTCTATCGCAGCGGGCCAGTTCTGTGCCTGGATTTCCAGATTGGCCAGACCAAAGGAAAACATCGGGTTTTCCGACCAGCGTCGTGCACCTGCTGCGTACAACCACGTTGCATGCGAAACGAGTCCGGTGTCTTCCAGTGCGGCGGCGGCCTGCAGGGCTTCCTGTTGATTGATGGCTGGTGGTAGCGGTTGTTCAGATGACAGTGCAACAAGCGCCCAGTTACCAGCTCGCTGCATGCTGGTGATCAGTGTCCGGGGGCTTAACTTCAGGCGGGGATTATCGCCGGAACGCAGAATAAAGCGCTGCACCTCTGCATCGTAGCCCACCACCACCGCATAGTGATAAGAGCTCAGCCACAGACGACTTAATTTCTGCAGTACCAGTATGGGCTGTCCGTCCTTAAGCAGTTGATGCAGGCGTTCGGCTTGCAGGTTCGGCGCTGATTGCTGCAGGTGAAGCACGACAGGGACCAGCCCGTGGCTGCGCAGCGCGGCGATCATTTCCGCCTGATAAGCCCCGGATTTACCAGGTACGTAAACCTGGCGGGTCAGCAATTCGAGGTCTGCAGGTTGTCCATGCGCAGAGATCAGAGTGGCGAGTGATGTTGGACCGCATAAAGTGGTGTTGTCGGGTAAAAAAGGCGTAGCCACCAGTTCGACGGTGCTCAGCCCTTGTACAACCTGCTGGGGTGCACTGGCGCACCCCCATGCCACAGTGACCATGAGGGCAGCCAGGATGGTTTTCACGACGTATTCAGAAGGCGTTAAAGATATCCGTCACGCCGACCAGTTCAAGGATCAACAGCACGATAAAGACCACACCGACCACTTCGACAACCCCTGCACCGGCTGGTGCCTGATCCAGCTGTTCGCTGAATCTGACCAGCTCTGCCGGGCTCATGGTCGCCAGGCGCGCTTCGATATCGGCCATGGAGACGCCGTACTTGGCAAGATGGGTGCGTATCTGTTCATCCGCCAGTTTGACCCGAATGTCAGACAGCAGGGGTGCTGCCTGCTCAAGCGCCAGTGCATCACTGGTGCTCATGAAACCCGCATGAGCGCCGGTGCTGGCAAAGATCAGGCATAAGATACTCAGTTTGAGCAGACTATTTCTCAGTCGGATCGCAGTTCGCATGATTCAGTTCCTTATGGCTCAAACCGTCAGGCTTAAGCCGTTTTCTGGTTGTAAATTCTAGCTTCGAGCCGTTACCAGTTTAAGTGACATGCATGCGCAAGGAAACACATTCGCAGCAGGAGAGCACATCCCTGTGCCGGACTCAGTCCGTTGAAACAGTCAAATGTTCGACTTGTACCTGCGCAGCAACAGCACGGCAGCCAACCCGATACTCACCAGCAGTGTAAAGATCAGAATCGCCATCATCGTTTTGCCTGTTTTGATGGGCACCATTCTGGTCGGATTGGATGGTATCCTCTATTCCCCATTTGGGGTAGGACAGTCGTTACGCGGTGATGAACTGGACGGTGCTGTTCGCCAGCAGCGCGGGCTCTGCGGCCAGCATCAGCTGGCCATAGCCGTCTAGGGTCTGCACCTGAATGTGTGGATGGCGGGCGACAAAATCGGCTACCCGCGCGGGTGGCGCGATCTGGTCCTCTGCACCGCACAGCAGCAACACCGGCGAGGTGCCTGCATCCACCAGCGCTGACCAGTCTGACAGCACCGGTTCGGCATCGGCGATGTAAGCGCTGGTGCCTTGAGCGCCACAGAAGCGCAGCCAGCCGTCCAGTAACTTTCGCGCTTCCACGTCTTCCAGCACGGCCAGATCCGAAGGCACACCGCGATACCAGTTCGCATAGAGCGCGTCGCTGTTGCCGGCATCGACCCGCGACAGTACTGACTGAACGAGGAGTGGGAAGAAAGCGGGAAAGTACTTTTTCGTCCGCGCCAGAATTTTCAAACCCCGAGGTAGAGCGGCTATCTCCGCGGGACCAGCCAGCGGCAACACAGGGGCTATGCACACCATATGGGCTATACGGTTGCTCTGTGCCCGCGCCGCAAAATTGAACATGGCGCCGGATTGAATGCTGATCAAGTTGACTTGCTGCAGGTGTAAACAGCTGAGCAGAGCTTCCAGATCAGCAACGTATTGCCGAACAGGATCCGACCCCGCGGCTAAGGGTGAAGAGCGACCATAACCCGCCCGTGATACCCCCACGATGGCGATATTGTGCTGCAACAGTGTTTGCAGATAAGCCTGTGGAAAGGCTGGACTGGAGCCGATGCCGTGGGTGATCACGACTGTTTCGACGGGGGTGCCTGCGGGTTGCAGGTGGTAATAGTACAGGTCGCGGCCGTCCGCCAGCGTTATGCGCGCCTGATTCAGCAGACGCGAGTCGGCCCGGCGTTCTTCGTGGCTGACGTGGCTGAGAACCAGCAGACCGGTCAATACGCGCATGAGATCAGCCTGCCGGGCGCAATGGGTTTTGCGCTGAATGGATTTGATCTGCTTGCGCACTGTGTCTTCAGCGCGATCGCGCAGATTCGCGATCTCCTTGGCCTCGTAGCCTTCGTACAGGAGATGACAGATCGCGACCTCAGACAGGCTGAGCCCGAACAGCGTACGCAGGTCCTCTTCGACGCTGTTGTGCCAGATGGCACGGGAAAAATCGACCACGGTCTGCAGGCCACCGGGCAGCGGGGTGGCCACCAGCAGGCAGGGTTCGTCCTGCAACATCACCAGCTGCGAAGCCGCGCCTTTACTCAGTACGTCGCAGGTGACCGGTGGCGCGTCCGGGTTCTGCAGCCGGCTGAGTAACGCTTCCAGACTGCCATCGATGCGCTCGCCGGCGGCCCAGTTCTCCAGCGCGGCGTTGGCCGCAATGATTTGGCCCTGATCATCCATCACCAGGGCCGCGTTGGTCCTGTTGTTGATCATGGTCTGCGGATTGTCGTTGGTGAGATCGGCACGGCCAATGCGAGCGAAAATCTGCTCGGCACGGTGAAAGTGCTCCAGCAGTGCCTGCTGTTCCCGTTGTGTATCAGTGTCGCTGTCCACAGCACTCCAGCTCTCGGTAACGCTGTCCCAGGAACGCATGAACTCCTCATATTCCGCACTATCAACGGTAAGGTTGTAAAGCGCGTCTATAAGGGGGGTGTTGTCTTGCAATTTGTTCAGTTCAGGCTGTCAGCTGTCCGGCCAGGGCATCGTCGATGGCCTTCTGACCGAGTTGTACGCTGGTCTCGAAGCGCCCGATGATAAAGTGCTCGTTTACGCCGGCTTTGAATCCCTGCTGAATACCTTCGCCAATGGCAAAATCTTCATCAAACACCGTACGCACCACGTTGTAGTTCGCGTCCCAGTACTTCTGGGCCTTTTCCGTGACGGCGGGCTCCGGGATGAGCATCATGCATTTAAAGACACATCTGCCCGGTCCGGTGGGGATAATGGTGTGCACGTACACATGATCCGTCATGACCTGCACAAAGTTACACGGAAACAGGTAGTTCTGCGTCATGAAGTTAGCCCGGTACGACCAGTTCTGCTCGGGTTGGTCCTTGAGTTCGACGATCCTGGCCAGGGGCACTGCATGTCTCACGTGTGGATACTGATTGATAAACACCGACTGGTTGTCCA
The DNA here is from genome assembly GCA_040222775.1 of Pseudomonadales bacterium. Lineage (GTDB taxonomy): Bacteria > Pseudomonadota > Gammaproteobacteria > Pseudomonadales > Azotimanducaceae > UBA4421. Next base: position 42,593 of record JAVKCL010000006.1, on the reverse strand, counting down.
GATAGGTCGAACAGGCGGTGTCTTTGTGGGCTGAACAGAAGTGGTAGCTCTCCTGAAAGCCTTCCAGCGCGATACGCCAGCTCATATCGCGCTCGATTGACCAGGTACGATAGATGCTGTGATCGGCCAGATCCAGCGAGCCCAGTTGCTCGGCCATAGGCGCCAACCAGCCATCGATGTCCAGGGGTTCAGCGCTGGGGGAGGGTCTCACCCAGATCAGGCCAAACCGTTCGAAAGCCGGTAGTTCAACCAGCCCGAGCGCATCCTTGTCGATGCCGGTAAATCCGTGCGGCTGGCGCATCCCCCGCAAGCGGCCATCGAGATCGTAGGTCCAGCCGTGATAGGGACAGGAAACCGTGTTGGCTTTACCACAGGGCTCATTGACCACTCGGGCGCCACGGTGCCGACAGACATTGACAAACGCTTTGACCTCGCCAGTTCGGGTACGGGTCACCAGAATGGGTATACCGGTGTCGTTGTGAGTAAAGAACTCGCCCGCGCTGCCGACCTCGCTGCTGTGCCCGACAATGATCGGGAATCTACGAAACAGGATGTCGATCTCCTGCTGTTGTTGTGCGGGATCGGTGTAGTTGCTGACCGGGTTGCGCAGAATATCGGCTTCCATGTGGGTGTCGCCGGTGGCGCAGTAGTTCAGAACTGTCTTGATGATGTTTAACTCTTCACCACTGTCTGTCATGGCACGTATCTGATCGTCTTGAAAGCTCCAAAAGACTAGCACGATTAAGGCGTGAAATCGGGCTGGAAAATCCTGGTACGCGAATTGCTTATCCAGGGATAGACACGCTCGATGAACACACGCCACCAGCGGCAACGATGTACCATTGAAGCCGTAAACGTACGAATACTGAAATGCAAGATGGAGAAGGAAGATGGCGATCGCGACAACTAATCCTGCCACGGGCCAGGTCGAGCAAACCTTTGCCGAACACACGGATGCTGAGATTGAAGCAGCGTTGGTGCGGGCGGTAGAGGCCTTCGCTGACTATCGGACCCGCTCCGTGGAAGACCGAGCGGCACTGGTGCAGGCGGCGGCCCAGATCATGGACGACGACAATGAGCGACTGGCCAGGCTGGCAGTGGTGGAAATGGGTAAGCCGCTGGCACAGGCACGCGCGGAAGTCAGCAAATGTGCCACCGCCCTGCGTTACTATGCCGAGCATGCCCCCGCGATGCTGCGTGACGAACCGGTGACCACGGAGGCCGAGTCGTTCAAACGCTATCTGCCGGTGGGCCCGGTACTTGCCGTCATGCCGTGGAACTTTCCCTTCTGGCAGGTGGTGCGTTTTCTGGCGCCTGCTTTCATGGCCGGTAATGTGGCCCTGTTGAAACATGCGTCTAATGTGCCCCAGTGTGCGCTGGCCCTGGAGCAGGTCTTTGCTCAGGCCGGATTTCCGTCAGGGGTTATGCAGACCCTGCTGATCGGTTCGGCCAAGGTTGAAAAGCTGCTGGCTGACCCACGCGTGGCTGCCGCGACGCTGACCGGCTCAGAGGGCGCCGGCGCTGCGGTAGGTGCGAACGCCGGTGGCCAGATCAAGAAAACCGTACTGGAACTGGGGGGCAGCGATCCCTTTCTGGTGATGGCTTCAGCAGACCTGTCCAAGGCTGTGGCTACGGCGGTCAAGGCACGACTGCAGAACAACGGGCAATCCTGTATAGCGGCCAAGCGATTTATCGTGCACGAATCTGTCTATGCCGACTTTAAAGCCGCCTTTGTGGAGGCGTTTGCCCGTCAACGGGTGGGCGATCCCTTGCAGGAAGAAACGGATATCGGTCCCATCGCCACCGAGCAGGGCCGTGCGGACCTGGTAGAGCAGGTTGGTCGTGCCGTGGAGGCGGGCGCAGAGGTATTGACCGGTTGTGAGGTTCTGCCCGGCGAGGGTTATTTCTTTTCCCCGGGCATCATCGAGATCGCAGCCGAGCAGCAATCCGCAGAGGTCTTCAGCGAGGAGATGTTCGGCCCGGTGGCCATGTTGTTCAAAACTGCGAACCTGGATGAGGCCATTGAGCTCGCCAACGCCACCACGTTCGGCTTGGGCTCGGTGATTTTCACCCGGGATCGGGCTGAGGCGGAACGCGCAGCGTCTGAACTTGAGGCTGGCGCCACCTTTGTAAACAGTATGGTGGCCTCGGACCCGCGGCTACCCTTTGGTGGCGTTAAACGCTCCGGTTATGGGCGTGAGCTCAGTGTGGAAGGGATGCGCGAGTTCATGAACCTGAAAACCGTATCCATGACCGACCTGTGAGTGGTTTTGTGCATGGCGGCGGGTAACATGATGGTGTGTAGAATTTTCATCGATTTGGTAAGGGTTACAACAGGCGTCCCTTTCAGGACGCCCGTTGCACCGCGCTCAGGCGCGGCACCGCGCTCAGGCGCGCGATGGAAGCAGTGGAATCAGGCCTGGCTGCGTCCGAAGTGTTTGTACAAGCGGGCCACATCTTTAACCGCAATCTGGTCATCACCGAATTCCGGTGCCGATTTGAGCTGTTCTTCGTCAACATCAATGGTCAGTGAGCGGTCGGTCCACGAAATATCAGAGGCCCAGGCGACAGGCAGCATGAACGACTTGCCCGGCAGCCATTTGTGGGTGTCGATGCCGATCAGCAGGACTGTCCAGTTGGCAGTGTCCAGCACGAAATCATCCACGTATCCGACATGTTCCTTACCCGCATAGACGCGATAACCCGTTACTTCCTCGGCGGACCGCAGATGCTCGTCGTCGTCTGCCTCAGTAATGGTTTGCGTGGTTTCTTCGGGTGTGGCGATATCATACGGGGTATGACCTACGCCCCAGACCGAACCGCCGACCCAGTAATAACCATGCTTAAAGTAGTCTGCGTACACCTGTTCGTACTGACGCGAGACCGGTTGGTCTTCTTCGATGGGCGGCGCGTGCTCGACCTGATCTTTAGAAATAGACAGCGGCATGCGTTCGTCACTGAGGTCAGGAGACTTCAGAAACCCCGGCGATATCAGAACTTTCTGCCCCAGCAGCCATTTACCGGTGTTGGCGACCATATAGCGGATGGTCCACTTTTCATCGTCAAACAGAAAGTCCGGAGCCCGGCCGATGTCTCCATCGGTGGCCAGCAGTTGGAAATTTTTCAATTCCGAAGTTCGAATCAACATAATCATCCTCGGGGCTTAAACGCCCAGCAATGTGTTCACTTTAGTGATGCAGAGTTCATGCCAAGCTACAGAAACAGGGCCTTTCATGAGTAAAATTGAAACCGGCGTAGAGCGGGCCCTGGTGCCATTCGCTAATTTCGTCGACCATCAGGCGTCGAACAGCATCGTGCTGTTGATCTGCACGATTACCGCGCTGGGACTGGCCAACTCGCCATGGGCGGCGCAGTACTTTGCCGCCCTTGCTACCGAACTTGGTGTACGCCTGGGTGAGCAGGAGTTAGCACTGTCTATTCGTCTATGGGTATCTGATGGGCTTATGGCGGTGTTCTTCTATCTGCTTGGGTCGGAACTGAAGCGCGAATTCCTCGCCGGACAGTTTGCCGACTGGCGTCAGGCGCTGCCGGTGGTGGTGGCGGCAGCTGGTGGCATGCTGGTCCCGGCGAGTCTCTATCTGTTGTTCACTTTTGAATATGCTGAACTGCGCAGCGGCTGGGGTATCCCGCTGGCCACCGATGCAGCCTTTGCCATCGGCTTGCTGGCTTTGCTGGGTTCACGGATCCCAACGGCGGTAATTACCCTGGTCACCGCGCTGGCGATCATCGATGACCTGGGCGCGATTATTGTTATTGCTGTGTTTTATACCGAAACGCTGGATGTGCAATATCTGCTCTACGCCGCCGGGTTGGTTGGCTTGTTGGTGCTGGCTAATCTCGGTGGTGCGCGGACGCCGTGGGTCTATTTCCCGGTCGGGGTGCTGCTCTGGTACTGCATTCACCATTCCGGTGTGCACGCGACCATTGCGGGGGTGCTGGTGGCGGCTTGCGTGCCCGCGCGGGCAAAGAAAGACCCGGACTGGTTGCTGCGGCGGCTGCCCAGATTACTGCGCGTGTTTGAGCGTAAAACCACCAGCGATGAAGCCGCCACGCTGGCAGACGGAGCTCCCCAGGAAGTCGCGGACGAGGTGGTTGCCAGTGTACGTCAAGCCACAACCCCGCTGCGTCGCTGGGAGCACAAACTTGAGAATGTCGTATTCCTGATCATCATGCCTTTGTTTGCACTGGCTAACGCAGGCATCGCAGTGCAGGCCAGGGATCTGCTGGCACTGATTGATAATCCAATGAGCCTGGGTATTGCCGCTGGCCTGCTGGTGGGCAAGGTGACGGGTATTGCGGGCTCATTCTGGCTGCTCTTGCGCGCGGGTGTCGCGCGCTTGCCGGAAGGCACGCACTTTGCGCATGTTGTTGGTGTCGGTCTGTTGTCCGGGGTTGGCTTTACCATGTCAATTTTCATTGCGGGGTTAACTTTCGATACCGGTTCAGAAGTCCACACCGACGCGCTTGCGAGCGTGCTGGTCACCTCCCTGCTCGCAGCCATCGCCGGGCTGGCCTGGCTGCGCTTCGCCTGTCCCGAGCCAGCGACATAGCCTGACCTGCGACATCGCCTGACTGCAACTTGGTCTGGCATGCAACTTGGCCTGGCATGCAACTTGCACCTTTCAGGTTGACTGAAGCAGAAAGAGATAAGTCATGAGTGACAGCGTTTATAAGAGTATTGAGATTACCGGTTCTTCCAAGTCGTCGATTGAAGATGCCATCCAGGGCGCGATCAAGCGCAGCAATGAGAGTCTGCACAGCCTGCGCTGGTTTGAAGTTGAACAGGTGCGCGGACACATTGTTGATGGCCAGGTTGACCACTACCAGGTCACCTTAAAGATTGGTTTTACCCTCGACGAATAGCACGGGCCCGAGTAGCTTCAACGTGATCGAGCGGACCGGCTTGTCCTTTGGATCAGCGCCTGCCCAGTGCCCGCTTTGCATAGCGCTTGAGTCTGCCGGCAATCCGCCCGACCAGAGGCCGGCGCGTCGCGCGGGCGAAAGCCGTTGTCAGCGTCTGTTGTTCGTGTGGGTCCAGTCGTAGCGTCAGTGCAGGCGCCAGCGCGCTGATCTGGGCGACGGAACTGGCACCGCAGATGGCGGCGTTCACCCCGGTCTGAGCCCGAACCCAGGCCATGGCTACTACTGCCGCTGGTACGCAGTGGGTTTCCGCAACTGGCTGTAATGTTTGTTGTATTGCTCGTTGCACGGGCGTTGGCGTTTGCGCGGGCTTGGTGCCCGTCAGCATGCCACCCGCCAGCGGTGAATAAGCCAGCACACCGATCTGCTGCTCGATGCAATGGGGCAGGTGAGTTCTGGCGAAGCTCTGATTAGCCAGGCTGTAGTCAGCCTGGACACACGCCAGGGGAACATCGCCCAGAGCCTGCTGGGCGGCCTTGACCTGGGCGGGTGAGAAATTTGAAACGCCGATGTGACGCACCTTGCCTGCGGCGCGCAAGTCAAGCAGCGCCCCCATGGTTTCGTTGATCGGCGTGAGTTCATCCGGCTGGTGCAGTTGTACCAGTTCCAGGCAATCGAGTTGCAGGCGTGTCAGGCTGGCTTCCACTTCCCAGCAGATCGACTCGGGGCGAGAGTTCCTGCGTACAGCACCTTGTTTACCTGACGGGTCGGTGAAGGTGAAGAGAACTTCGCCATGTTTGTCACCCTCCCAACGCAATCCAGCCTTGGTATAGACGTGTACCTGCAGGCGACTCTGATCGCGCAGCGCCATAGCGATTTGCCTTTCAGCAGCGCCGAAGTCGTATAGTGGTGCAGTATCAAGGGTGGTAAAACCGAGCTCTATAGCAGCCTGCAGGATATCGATCCGTTCGCTGTCGGTCTGTTGCTGGCGGGCCATTGCGCCGAAAATGACAGGTGGCGGGCGCAGGTCTGATCTGCCCAGTGTAGATGAGTCCATGTTCCTGTTGTTCCTGCAAGCTGTTGTCTGTCTGGAAGTTGCAGGAGTATGCCTCAGTCACCGTGAAATCGTTATACTGACCGATCTATTGCGTCATAGCTGTGTGCCTGAGGGGAGCGCGTCAAACATTGAAGGACATAAAGGCAGGGCCACAGGCCAAACATAACGAAGCTGCGGCGCTGGTCGCACAGATGTCGCTGCAGGAAAAAGCAGCCTGTGCGTCCGGACGCAATTTCTGGCATATGCAGGGCTGTGAGCGCCTCGACCTGCCAGCCGTGATGGTTACCGACGGACCCCATGGTTTGCGCAAGCAGCAGCGGGGTGGTGATCATGCCGGTTTGAATGCCTCGGTACCGGCCACCTGCTTTCCCACTGCCAGTGCATTGGCGGCCAGCTGGGATGTTGAACTGATCAACGAGATTGGCGTAGCGCTGGGTGAGCAGTGTGTGGCCGAGCAGGTGACCGTACTGCTGGGCCCGGGCATCAACATCAAACGCCATCCGCTGTGTGGGCGTAACTTTGAATATTTTTCTGAAGACCCGTTGCTCGCCGGCGAGCTGGCTGCGGCCTTTATCAATGGTGTGCAGTCACAGGGCGTGGGCACCAGCCTCAAGCACTATGCGGTCAACAATCAGGAACAGGGCCGCATGTATGTGGATGCCATTGTTGATGAACGTACCCTGCGTGAGATTTACTTGCGAGGGTTCGAAATTGCGGTAAAGCAGAGTCAGCCCTGGACCATCATGTGTGCCTATAACCGGCTGAACGGCACTTACTGTGGTGAGCACGACTGGTTGTTGAATCAGGTGTTGCGCGGCGACTGGGGCTTTCGCGGGCTGGTGGTTACGGATTGGGGGGCGACCAATGACCGGGTCAGAGGCGTGCGTGCAGGCCTCGATCTGGAAATGCCAGCCAGCGGCGGCATCAATGACCGGCGTATTGAGCAAGCCGTCAACCGCGGTGAACTCGACATCGCGCTGCTGGATCAGATGATCACGCGCAACGTCGCTGTCAGTCTGTGTGGGGCCGATATGGCTGCCCGCTCGGTCACGGTGAACCAGCAATCACACCATGCGCTGGCGCGCCGCGCCGCAGCCGAGTCGGCGGTGTTGTTGAAGAATGAGCAGCAGGCGCTGCCGCTGAGTGAACAAAGCGAAATAGCCGTCATCGGCGCATTCGCCAGGCACCCGCGTTATCAGGGTACCGGCAGTTCCCAGGTTAACCCGACGCAACTCGATTGCGCTTACGATGCAATGCTCGAATTGCTGGGGGATGCTCGACTGAGTTATGCGCCGGGCTATGAACCGGTCTACTCTGAAAAAGACGTCGCTCTGCTTGACGAGGCGGTTGGCAAGGCCAGGGGCGCAAAGGTGGCCGTGGTATTTGCAGGCCTGCCGGAAACCTATGAATCTGAAGGGTTTGACCGCCAGCATATGCGTTTACCCGCCCAGCATGACGCCTTGATTGAGGCGGTGTGCGCGGCCAACCCGAATACCATTGTGGTGCTGTGTAACGGTGCCCCGGTAGAAATGCCCTGGGTGGAGCAACCGCGTGCCATTCTGGAATGCTATCTGGGGGGGCAGGCAGGTGGCAGTGCGGTGGTCGACCTGTTATTCGGTAAAATCAGCCCCTGCGGCAAGCTGGCAGAAACCTTTCCCCTGCACCAGGCCGATGTCCCGTCGGACCGCTGGTTTCCTGGCGCCCACCGTCAGGTGCAGTATCGCGAAGGCTTGTATGTGGGATACCGTTACTTTGACTCAGCAGATCAGCCGGTGCTGTTTCCTTTCGGGCATGGTCTGAGCTACACAACATTCGAATTTTCGAATCTGCAGGTTGAGCAACAGCCGGCGGGTGACTGGCAGGTGCGGGTGGATGTGACCAACACCGGCGACTCTAGCGGGGCGGAAGTTGTCCAGGTCTATGTGCATGATCCGGTCAGCAGTGCTTATCGCCCCGTTCAGGAGTTGAAAGCTTTTGCCAAGGTCAAACTGGCGGCTGGTGAGCGTAGCACGGTCTCGATGGAACTGGGCCGCGAGTCCTTTGCGTTGTTCGATCCCGCCGCAGATGCCTGGCTGGTGGAAGGTGGTGAGTTTGAGGTCCGCGTAGGTGCGTCCAGCCGTGATATTCGCCTGGCCGCACAGATCACGGTTGATTCTGACGACCAGTTGTCTGCCGCGGCTCAGGTGACAGGTCCAGAGTGCAGTGCGGAAGGCTGTGTGGTCAGCGACAGTGTGTTCGGCGGCATGTTGGGTAAGCCAGTGCCACCGGCGGAACCGCCGCGCCCGTTTCATATGAACACCTCGCTCAAGGAACTCGGCGAGCACAGCTGGCTGGGCCGGCGCTTCAAGCAGAAGGTGGTAGCGCAGTTCAGTCAGAGCTTAGGTGCACCGGCCAGCGGGAAAAACCCCACGCTGACGCGTATGTTTGAAGAAATGGCCAACCACATGCCGCTGCGCTCGTTTGCCCTGTTCAGTGGCGGTAAGATGGACTTCAGGCGCGTGCAACTGGTATTGGCGTTATGCAATCATCGCTATCTAGAGGCGCTGCGGTTGCTTTTCGGGGGGGAGGAAAAATGGGATTGATTAGTGGCATCGGGCGACGTTTGAGCTTGTGTTTATCGGTATTGATGCTGCTGGTGCTCTGGCAGCCGGCGCTGGCGCAGCAGCCACCGAACATCATCTTCGTGCTGACCGATGACCAGCGCTATGACGAACTCGGTTTCATGAATCCAGTGCTGGCAACCCCGCACATGGATGACCTGGCCGCCCGTGGGGTACATTTTCGCAACGCCTTTGTCACCACAGCACTGTGTTCTCCCAGCCGGGCCAGCATTCTGACCGGGCAGATGATGCACAACCATGGCGTGATTGATAACAACCGTCCGCTACCTGAAGGCCTGGAACTTTTCCCTCAGCGTTTGCAGGCGGCCGGCTATGAAACGGCCTTTTTCGGCAAATGGCATATGGGCGGAGAGATCAGTCAGCCACGGCCGGAGTTTGACTACTGGGTGAGCTTTCCGGGACAGGGCACTTACTATCCGACCAATGCCTTTGGTCAAACCTCCATGCTGACGGTTAACGACAAGACCGTTCCGCAACAGGGCTACATTACTGATGAACTCACCGACTATGCCCTGCAGTTTCTGCGCAATCGCGACCAGGCCAAGCCATTTTTCGTTTACCTGAGCCACAAAGCGGTACACGCGACTTTCGAACCCGCCGAGCGTCATGCCAGCCAATACAGCGACGCCAGCATCGCCCTGGGTTCGGCGCCACCGGCAACCGCCGATGTGCCCATGTGGGTGCGTAATCAGCGTAACAGCTGGCATGGCGATGAATTTCCGTATCACAGTGATCTGCCGCTGGCCGAATTCAAGCGCGAGTATCACCGCACGCTGAGTGCCGTCGACGACAGCCTCGGTCGGCTGCTCGCCTGGCTGGATGAAACCGGTCAGCGTGATAACACGGTGGTGATCCTGATGGGTGACAACGGTTTTCTGTTCGGCGAGCATGGCCTGATCGATAAGCGCAACGCCTATGAAGAATCCATGCGCGTGCCGCTGCTGGTACTGGCGCCTGGGCGTTACGCGGCGGGACAGGTGGTGGATGAGATGGTGGCGAACATCGATATCGCACCGACCTTGCTGGCACTGGCGGGCGTAGCGGCGCCAGCGCAATACGATGGCGCGAGCTTCGCCCACCTGCCACAGCACAATGACAAAGCAAAACCAAAGTATCCTGGCGAATCGGGCACGTGGCGCGACGCCCTGACCTATGAATATTACTGGGAGTACAACTATCCACAGACGCCGACCACCTTTGCCTTGCGCACCGATCGCTACAAATACATTCAGTACCATGGCGTGTGGGACACCGAAGAGTTGTTCGATCTGCAGGTCGATCCACGCGAGCAGCGCAATCTGATCGAAGATGAATCGTTGCTCGAGGTGAAAGTCCGTATGCGCCAGTTGTTGTACGCGGCACTCGCTGATCGGGGAGGAGAGCACACGATCCCATTTGGCTTGAAAGTAAATCAGGGCGCTGTGTTTCGTCACGCAGACCGCTCCAAGGCGGCTGAATACCCTGACAAATGGTTACGCCGTGGTCAGGCTGCGGATCGATGGGAACATATCCTGCCCGATGGGCCGGAGAAAGCAGCACGCCTGCAAGTCATCAATGAAATACTGAAAGATCGCTAGATTTAAATCCGGGGGAATGATGAAGTTGCCGATACTGATCGTGATCGCACTGTGTGGCCTGATGTGTGGTGCCGCACAGGCAGAACGACCACCGAATATCGTCATCCTGTTTGCGGATGATCTGGGTTATGGTGATCTCAGCAGTTATGGACACCCCTATATCCGCACGCCCAATCTCGATCAGATGGCGGCGGAAGGGCAGCGTTGGACCGACTTTTATGCCCCAGCGCCGGTCTGCTCGCCCAGCCGCGGTGCCCTGCTGACCGGCCGCCTGCCGGTCAGGACCGGTCTGTACGGGCGCCGTGTGGCGGTGCTGTTTCCCAACGATACGGTCGGTATGCCGGCAGCGGAACAGACCCTGGCCGAGGGTTTGCAGGCGGCAGGCTATGCCACCGCGATCATCGGCAAGTGGCACCTGGGTGACGCGCCTGCGACGTATCCGACCCGGCATGGATTTGATTACTGGTATGGCGTGCCGTATTCCAATGACATGGACTGGACAGATGAGCCGGACTTTGAACAAGTCCTGGCCATGCAGGCAGCGGGTAAGACTGCCGAGCTAGCTGCCATGAGCCAGCGACGCATGCACAAGTGGCTGAACCCAGAGGTCGAATACTGGTCACCACCCGTTTTGCGCAGTAGTCGAAGTGGGGATGGCTACCATGACGAAGTGGTGCAGCGACCTGCGCAACAGACAGAACTGACACGCAATTACACCGACGAAGCCCTGCGCTTTATCGAGCGCAGTAAAGACCGGCCCTTTCTGCTCTATCTGCCCTACAGCATGCCGCACACGCCGATTTTTCGCAGCCAGGCCTTTGTCGACAAAAGCCTGGCTGGACGTTATGGCGACGTGATTGAGGAACTCGACTGGAGCGTCGGTGCCATCATGCAGAAGCTTCAGTCATTGTCGCTGGCAGACAATACTCTGGTGGTGTTCACCAGTGACAATGGCCCCTGGTTGCTGATGCAGACCCACGGCGGTTCAGCCGGACATTTCAGCAATGGCAAAGCCACCACCTTTGAAGGCGGCATGCGCGTGCCAGGTATCTTCTGGTGGCCGGGCACGATCAAACCGGCGTTAATCAGCGGCATCGGGTCGGCCATGGATCTGTACAACACCGCGCTGGCTCTGGCCGGTGAGGATAATGCCACCGGTGTGGATGGTTACGATCTGAGTGAAACCCTGAAAAACGGCACACCCAGCCCGCGCGACACGTTGACCTACTATCGCGGCGATGAACTGCGGGCGTTTCGTCAGGGCCGCTATAAGCTGAGTTTTGTCTCCGAGGGCGCCTACGGTCTACCACCACAGCGTGAAGAGCACAGTGAACCCCTGCTTTATGACCTGCACGCTGATCCCGAGGAGCGCTATAACATTGCTGCCAGGTATCCGGAAGTGGTGGCGCGCATGCTTAAAGCGGTGGAGCAACACAAGGCGGAGCTGGATATCAAGCCGCCGCTGTTTGATGCCCGGCTGTCACGACTCGAATAATCTATTAGGGAGACCTTTATGCCCACATTGAACAGAGACGGCGTTGAAATCTACTATGAAGTGTATGGCGAGGGCCCTGCAATCCTGCTGACCCATGGCTACTCTGCCACTTCACAAATGTGGCGACAGCAGTGCGCAGCATTATCGGAGGACCACACCCTGATCGTCTGGGATATGCGTGGTCATGGACAAAGCGACTCACCGCGTGATGCGGTCTGTTACAGCGAGGCGCTCACCACCGCGGATATGGCCGCACTGCTGGATCACCTGGGATTTGCCAGCGCCGTTGTCGGTGGATTGTCACTGGGTGGCTACATGTCGTTGGCGTTCTATGCGGATTATCCGGCCAGGGTAGACGCGCTGATGATTTTCGACACCGGCCCGGGGTACAAGAATGATGCTGCCCGAGAGGCCTGGAACAAAACCGCTTACCAGCGCGCTGAGGCGATTGAACGGGACGGGGCTGGCGCACTGGAAGGGCGTTCGGCGGAGCAAGTCACAGCAGAACATAAAGACATTGCGGGTCTGGCCTATGCTGCGCGCCATATGCTCACTCAGGCGACGTCGCGGGTTATTGAACTGCTGCCGGACATCCGTGTACCCACGCTGGTGGTGGTTGGCGAAGACGATGAACCCTTTCTGGCCGCTTCAAGTTATATGGCCAATAAGATCCCGGATGCGACCTCGGTAGTCGTTCCCCAGGCCGGTCACGCCGTTAATCTGGATCAGCCTGCTGCCTTTACGGCGGTTGTGCTGGATTTTCTGCGTAGACAAGCTTAGCCCAGCCCGGTCTCCGTGCCGCGCTCAGAAGGCAAGCTGCAACAGAATAACGGCAGCCAGAGCCGCACTCAGCAGTTGCCAGAAAAGAATCGGATTACGCTCAAGTAATGGGCCAGACTTTGCCAGCTGCAGCATCGCTGAGTTGGGTTTGCTGAGGTCAGTGAGATATTCAGACAATACCTGGTAGCGTTTACGACCGTCGGCGGCGGTTGCTTTTTCCAGACACAGATCGACCCAGACAGGTATGTCGGGTCTGCGTTCTCTGATGCTGCGATAGCGCCAATCCTGCAGACTGCTGGGTCGAAATGTGTTGCTGCGCTCCTTGAAAGGCAGTTGACCGGCTAACATCTCATAGGTAATCACCCCGAGAGAAAACAGGTCGGAGCGGTAGTTGCTCTCATAGCCCAGCAGATATTCCGGTGCTATGTAGTTCACTGAGCCGACCGGGTAGTCTTCGTGCATCTGTGCCGCTTCGGATAAGCCCGCCACATGGACGGTACCGAAGTCGATCAGTTTGATCTGCCCCTGGGCGTCGATAAGAATGTTCTCCGGCTTCAGGTCTCTGTGCACCATACCTTGACGATGCAACACCCGCAGCGCACCGATCAGTTGGGTCACGATTACCCTCACTTGACCCAGGGCAGGTGACTCTGTGTCCAGCATCCACTGCCGTAGGTCTATGCCTTCCACATACTCAAACAGGTTGTAGAGGAAGGCGGATTGAGTGGGACGAGGAAAAGCGCGCATCACATTGCGGTGGTTGATGCGTAACCCGATCCATTGTTCGCGTACAAAGGCTTCCAGATAATTTGCATCATCCTCAAAATTTGCTGAAGGCGCCTTCAGCACCAACGGTTGATCGTATTGCCCGCTGCTGTCTGTGACCAGGTACAGATGGCTGCGAGTGCCCGCATACAGCACGCGCTGGACGATAAAATCATCGATACGGTTACCCTCCTGCATGACCGGCGGGATGACCTGCCTGGTGATTTTGTCCTGGGCGACATCGATGGTCTCTTCGGCCAGTTGGCAGATCTGCATGATCAGACAACTCACGTTGTCCTGGCTGCCGCTCTGCAGAGCATGGTTGGCGATTTGTTCAGCCCGCTGTTCGAGATTGCCCGTGCTGGTCAGCAGTTGCTGCAACTGTTCGCCGCGCAACACGTCATGCACACCGTCGCTGGTGAATAGCAATTCGTCATCAGGCGCAAGTTCCACAGCCTGGTAATCCACCTGCAGGCGAAGTTCCGCCCCGAGGGCACGTGTCAACGAAGATTGTGTGCCATGTTGCAACACATGATCCGAGGTGAGCTGTTCCAGGCGACCCTGACGATGTAGATAAATGCGCGAATCGCCGATGTGAAACAGATGCGCGACAGTCGATTTGACGATCGCACAACTGAAAGTGGTGACCAGTGCATTAGCCTCACCGCCATTGGAGTAGAGCCAGGAATTCAGGCCATTGAGCACGCGCGATGCCGAATCACGCACACTCCAACTGTCAGGGGTACTGAGGTAGTCACTGATAAAGTGGGTCACAGCCAACTGGCTTGCTTCATCACTGCGTTCGCTGGTGCTGAGACCGTCTGCCAGCGCCGCAACCACACCTTTCAATGCGTCTTTATTGCTCAGCGGACGGTGGGCAGCGAAGGCATCCTGGTTCTGCGCTTTGATGCCTGCGGTGGAATACCCGCCGAAACTGACCTGCAGTGATTTATGGGGTGCGATGGACATGGTTCGAGATTCGCCTGGCATCACGAGCCTGTCAATTGCCTGTCATCTGCCTGGATGGGTCAGGCCACGTCGATCAGTTCGACCGTACCGTCTTCACGTACTTCGGCCATCTGGCCGCGTGGCTCGCTGAGAAAGAACAGAGTAATAAAGCCGATCACAGCGGTAGCGGAAATGAAGAAGAAAAACAGCTGATAGTCAACCATGGTCAGAATGGTGAGATAGGTGACCGCGCCCACGTTGCCGTAGGCACCGGTCATGCCGGCGATCTGGCCGGTGAGGCGGCGTTTGATCAGCGGCACAACCGCAAATACGGCGCCCTCACCAGACTGGACGAAGAATGAGCACGCCATGGCTGCCACAACCGCCAGCACCAGCGGCCAGCTGCTGTCGATAAACCCCATCAGCAGGTAACCAAGCGCCAGTCCGGCAGTGAGTAACAGCAGTACCTTGCGCCGGCCGAAGCGATCGCTGAGCCAGCCGCCGGCAGGCCGGGAAGCCAGGTTCATGAAGGCGTACGCCGAGGCCAGCAGACCCGCGTACACCATATCCAGCGCGAAGGTCTCGGCGAAAAACAGCGGCAGCATGGAAATGACAGCGAGTTCCGAACCAAACGTCGCAAAATAGAGGACGTTGAGCACAGCAACCTGTTTAAACTGATAGCGGTGAATTTCAGGCACCGGTTCGTGAAAGAGGTGTTTGTTAACCTGGTAGACGTTGTACGTGTCGTACAGGTAGAGCGCCACAAGTCCCACGTAAATCAGCGTGACGACGCCTGCATCGAGCAGATCTGCACCCGAGGGAGACAGCTTCCAGGCCAGCACAGCAAGGACGATGTACATCGGCAGCTTCATGATCAACAACAGCACCAGATCGCCGACACTGGTCACTTCCATGGCTCGACTCTGTCGTGGTTTGAAGTAAGTTGATCCTTTAGGAGTATCGGTGACGGTTGCATAGTAGATAAACGCGTACACAAGCGAGACGACGCCGGTCAGACCTACCGCATAACGCCAGCCATCTTCACCGCCAAACAGCAGGGCAAGGGTGGGCAGCGTCATGGCCGCTGCGGCGGAACCGAAGTTGCCCCAGCCCCCATAGATGCCTTCGGCCGTACCCAACTCGTTGTGTGGAAACCACTCGCTGACCATGCGGATGCCGATGACGAAACCAGCTCCGATGAGACCCAGCAGAAATCGGCCGATGGCCAGTTGGGTATAGCTGTCGGCCAGGGCGAAAATGAAACAGGGGATTGAGCAGACAGCAAGCAGCACGGAGTAGACGATGCGCGGTCCAAAGCGGTCGGTCAGCATGCCGATCACTACCCGCGCCGGGATGGTCAGCGCCACATTGAGCGTGAGCAGCGTCTTGATCTGAGCGGTACTGAGATCCAGGCTGACGGCAATTGCCTGCAGCAGTGGCGCGTGGTTGAACCAGACGAGAAAGGTGATGAAAAATGCAAACCAGGTGAGGTGCAGGGTTTTCATTTTGCCGCTGAAGGAAAGCAAGTTGAATTTGCTGGATGAATTCATTGACAGGGGGTGCTCAGGTAGTGAATCAGGATGAGACCGGCAGGCGCAGCTGGACGGACTCGTCCACAATTTGTACGTCATAAACCGCAACCTTCAGTTCCGGTTGTTCCAGGCACTGTCCGGTGCGCAGGTCGAAATGTTGCTTATAGAGGGGCGAGGCGACGACGACGGCTTCACCCAGGGAACCGAAAATGCCCCGTGACAACACATAGGCTGCGCCGATGGGATCGTAGTTATCAATGGCGTACAGGCTGTTGTTTGCTGCGGCGAAAAAGATGGCCACCTGGTTGTCCTGGAAATTCACACAGATTCCGCCGTCCGCCAGCAGGTCGCTGGTCGTGCACACGGTCTGCCAGGCACCTGTCATCGTGGCCTTGTCTTCGGAGCCCATCACGACACTTCCTTGAGTTTGATTTTGGACGGGGCGGGTTTCTTCTGTCCGCGTTCACGGACGAAACGCACACCGGTGTCCGCGTCGTCATCGTTGACGAAATGGACGAACTTCTTCAGCTTTTGCGGATCTTCAATGGTGGCCTTCCACTCGCAGGCATAAGAATCGATCAGGTGCGCCATCTGTTGTTCCAGATCCGCGCCGATATTCAGGACATCGTCGATGATGACGGACTGCAGATAGGGCAGACCGCCTTCCATGTTTTCCAGCCAGACAGAGGTGCGTTGCAGCCGGTCGGCGGTGCGTACGTAGAACATCATGAAGCGGTCGATGTAGCGAATAAGCGTTGCATCGTCCAGATCAACCGCAAACAGATCCGCATGACGTGGGCGCATGCCACCATTGCCGCAGACGTAGAGGTTCCATCCCTTTTCCGTGGCGATGATACCGACGTCTTTGCTCTGGGCTTCGGCGCACTCGCGGGTACAGCCGGATACGGCGAGTTTGATCTTGTGCGGAGAGCGCAGGCCTTTGTAACGGTTTTCGATCAGGATCGCCATGCCGACACTGTCCTGCACGCCGTAGCGACACCAGCTGTCGCCGACGCAGGACTTAACTGTGCGCATGGCTTTGCCATAGGCGTGCCCGGTTTCAAAACCAGCGTCCACCAGTTTGCGCCAGATCTGTGGCAGTTCGTGCATCTCGGCGCCGAACAGGTCAATCCGCTGGCCGCCGGTTATTTTGGTGTACAGGTCGAATTCCTGAGCGATTTCACCCAACGCAATCAGCTTGGCAGGCGTGATCTCGCCGCCGGCAACCCGCGGCACCACCGAATAGGTGCCGTTTTTCTGCAGGTTACCCAGGTACAGGTCATTGGTGTCCTGCAGGCCGCGGTGTTGATCAGCCAGGATGTGTTCATTCCACAGCGAGGCAAACATCGATGCAACGGCGGGCTTACAGACATCGCAGCCCAGACCCTGGCCGTGCTGTGCCAGCAGTTCGTTAAAGGTCTTGATCTCTTTTACCCGCACGATATCGAACAGTTCCTGGCGGGTCAGCGCAAAATGCTCGCACAGGTTGTTGTTGACTTCGATGCCGCGCTCGGCCAGTTCTGTATCAACCACATTTTTCAAAAGTGCTGCACAACCCCCGCATCCGCTGCTGGCTGCCGTCTGCTGTTTCACCTCGCCGAGGCTTTGCGCGCCCGCATCAATGCATTGCACGATGGCGCCCTTGGTCACGTTGTGGCAGGAACAGATGGTGGCGCTGTCAGGCAGCATGCCCGCACCGAGCGTTGGCGCCGCGCCTTCGACCTGGGGTACGACCAGACTGTTGGGGTCCATATTCAGTTCGATGTCGTTGACATGCATCTGATGCAGGATGTCGTAGTCGCTGCAGTCGCCGACCAGCACTGCACCTAACAGGTGTTTACCGCTGCTATCGGTGATGACGCGCTTGTACACATTGTTGTTTTCATCTGCAAAGGTGTAGGCGGTGGCGCCTTCGCTGGCGCTCTGGGTATCGCCTATGGAACCGACATCGACCCCCAGCAGTTTCAGTTTGGTGCTCATATCAGCACCGGTAAACATGCTGGTTGTGCCCGCCAGATGATGTGCCACGGTTTCTGCCATGCGATAACCGGGAGCAACCAGGCCGAAGATTCGGCCGCCCCACAAGGCGCATTCGCCGATGGCGTAAATGTCCCCGTCGCTGGTGCGACAGAAGTTGTCCACCTCAATGCCACCGCGTGGACCGATGTTCAGGCCCGCAGCTGCAGCGATTGCGTCGTGCGGACGGATGCCGGCAGAGAAGATCACCAGATCAACAGACAATTCGGTCTCGTCCGCAAATTCCATGCTCAGTCGAGTCTGGTTACCCTGCACGATACGTTTGGTATTGCGTTCGGTGTGTACGTGTACACCCAGTGATTCGATCTCGCGTCGTAACATGGCGCTGCCGCCCTGATCGAGCTGGACGTTCATCAGGCCTGGTGCAAACTCGACCACGTGGGCCTCAAGGCCCAGACAGCGCAGCGCATTGGCAGCTTCCAGACCCAGTAGACCGCCGCCCACAACCGCGCCTGTGGTGGCACCCTGGGCGGCGTTTTTGATCGCACCCAGGTCATCAATGGTGCGATATTCAAAGCAGTAGGCGTTGTCTGCGCCGGGGATGGGCGGCACAAAAGGATATGACCCTGTCGCAATCACCAGTTTGTCAAAGTTAAAGGTGCGACCTGCTTCAGTCACCACATGGGGTTGATGTGTCTGCTTGGCGGTCACAATGTGGGCGACCGGATCGCCAAATATCGCGTCGATGCCCTGGGCCTTGTATTCATCACGGCTGACCAATGCCAGATCGGCGGCACTAAGGCCGTCAAAATAACCGGATAAATGAACCCGATCGTAGGCGGGCCGTGGTTCTCCACCAATAACGGTGATGTGTGCGTCAGGTGCTTCGTGCAGCAGTTGTGTGACGAAGTGGTGACCGACCATGCCATTACCGATGACGACGACCTGGAGTGGATTGCTCATGCGCAGAACTCTTCTGCCAGGGCATTAAGCGAGGTCAGGTTGTCAGCGTTTACCCCAAGTCGGGTGACTTCGCCGATCACCACCAGTGCTGGTGATGCGATCTGATTCTGTTCCACCATGGCGCGTAGCTGGCCCAGCTTTCCGTGGAAGATGCGTTGCTCCGGGCGTGTACCATTTTCAATGATCGCCAGTGTGGTCGTGGGCGCCAGTCCACGGCTGACCAGCTGTGTCTGGATCTGGCCCGCCTGGCGAATGCCCATGTAAAAGACCAGGGTCTGGTCTGGCGCAGCCAGCGCGCGCCAGTTGATGTTCAATTCGTCCGCAGCCTGTGCAGTAACCAGTGTGACGGCTTGTGAAAGACCCCGATGGGTGAGGGGGATGCCGGCGGCCGCAGCACAACCTGCTGCGGCGGTTATACCCGGTACCACTTCAACTTCCAGCCCCGCCTGTTGCGCGGCCTGTTGTTCTTCGCCACCGCGACCGAATACAAAGGGGTCTCCGCCTTTGAGGCGGCAGACATCAAATCCTTTCAATGCCGCTTCGATCAGGCCGGTGTTTATTTCTTCCTGCGGGACCGATTGCTGGCCGGGGGCCTTGCCAACCTCGACGATAGTGCTGCGGCTGGGAATGAGATTTCTGATCTCTTTGCTGACCAGTCGATCCACAAAGACAATGTGGGCGCTTTGCAGAACGGTGTACGCTTTCATGGTCAGCAATTCCGGATCTCCCGGTCCCGCACCCACAATGTAGATCTTACCCATAAGGGTCTTGTTTGTTTTCATCTGGCACCTGCTGGTTTTTCTCTACTCTTTGAGCGCGCGACTTTGTGTGTGTCGGGTCAATCCCAACGACAGCCTTCAGCCCCATTCTCGACCATGCTATGCAAGTGAAGTGCCACCTTGCCAAACTGGCGCGCGCGCTGGGTTTTCAAGCAGAACTGGCAGTCTGTACCGTGGCAGCGCACCTGTTCGCGCACCAAAATGTCGCGGCACGCACCGAGCTGGTGCCTGTTTCGCCCGTGAGGATCCGAACATAGCCGCGCTGTGGGGCTCGAGCTTGTGGTCCGAAAATTGCAAACCTCTGCGGCAAGTGTGGCAAACACGTGCATATAGAGGTCAGGACAAAGGTGCTCATCGGGCGGCGTAAATATAAGCCGATAAACATTCCAGCCAAACCGGTAGATAAGTGGGTCTATACCACCTGCAACTACTGTTCGGTGGGGTGCTCTATTGAGCTGGGCGTAGACGAGGCCGGTAAGGTCATTACCAGTCGCGGCCATGCTGGTGCAGATGTAAACCGCGGCAAACTCTGTATCAAGGGCCTACTGGAACACGAACTGTTTGATTCACCTGGGCGCGGTACCCGACCTCTGTTGCGACAGCGAGCGGACCAGGACTGGCAGGCGGCTACCTGGGACGATTCTCTGGACATGGCTGCGCAACAGATCAAGGCGATACAGGCGGCGCATGGACGTGATGCCTTTGCGGTGGTTTCTACCGGCCAGCTCATGACCGAGGAGTTCTATACCTTAGGTAAGCTGGTGCGTGGTTGTATCGGCACCAACAATTATGATGGCAATACCACGCTGTGCATGGCGTCTGCGGTTTCAGGCTACAAGCGCTCCTTTGGTGCGGACGGTCCGCCAGGTTGTTACGACGACTTTGAGCATACCAGCTGCCTGATGGCTTTCGGCTCGAATCTGCCGGAACAGCACCCCATCATTTACTGGCGTCTGAAAGAGGCGCTGGAAAAGCGTCCATTCCCGCTCATCGTCGTTGATCCGCGCGTCACCATGTTTGCCCAGTGGGCGGATTTTCATCTGCCCATCACGCCCGGCACCGATACTGTGCTGATCAACGCCATGCTGCATGTCATCCTCAAAGAAGGCCTGCAGGACGAGGCGTATATACGCGCCCACACGCGCGGCATCGACGACATTGAAGCGCTGGTTGCCGCTTATGATCCCAAATCAGCGCAGCACATCTGCGGCATCGATGAAGATCTGATCCGCACTGTCGCCCGCTTGTATGCCGGTGCGGACAGTGCGATGTCGATCTGGACCATGGGTATCAATCAGAGCACCCATGGTTCCGATGGCGTGGTGAACATCAACAACCTGAACCTGATTACCGGCAATATCGGCAAACCCGGCGGAACCAGTTTTTCCATCACTGGACAGTGTAACGCGATGGGAACCCGGGAGTGGTCTTCATGCTCCGGGCTGCCTGGCTATCGACAGTTGGAGAACCCTGAGCATCGCCGGGATGTCGCCCGGTTCTGGGGGATCGATGAAGATTTTCTACCGACCCGCGTAGGTTTGAAGCAGACCGATATCTTTCCAGCCATAGAAGCAGGACAGATTCGAGGATTGTGGCTGATCGCTACCAATCCGTTGACCTCCATGGCCAATCAGCCACGCATACGCCGCGCACTGCAGAAACTCGATTGGCTGATTGTGCAGGACGTCTATGAGGATGTTGAAACCACGCACTACGCACACCAGTTTTTCCCGGCCGCGGTGTGGGCGGAGAAGCAGGGTTGTCATACCAACTCAGAGCGTCGCGTCAACCTGACACGTAATGCCGTGCCTGCGTTTGCCGAGTCCAGACCGGACTACTGGATCTTTACTGAAATGGCGAAGCGCTTTGACAATGGTTCGATCATTCGTTTTCCGCGTGAACCGGAAGAGGCGTTCAACGAGATGCGTGAGCTGTCGGCGGGCGCAGGTGGATGTCTGGACATTTCCGGCATGACCTGGGACAAAATCGAGGCGGGGCGCGGACTGCAATGGCCATACCCGGAAGGCACCAATGCCGATACCGGCACGCCGCGACTGTATGCCGATGGGGTGTTTCCGACTGCCGATGGCAAGGCGAATCTGATCCCGGTGAACTTTGTTAACAACAATGAATGTCCCGACGAGGAATACCCGTTCTGGCTGAACAGCGGGCGGGTGGTGGAACATTTTCACACCCGTACGCGAACCGGCAAGATCGGCAACAGCAACAAATTCAGTCCAACGCCGTACATGGAGATTAATCCTGATGCGGCTCAGTCCCTGGGGATCAGGCATCAGAGTTATGTGCGCCTGGTGTCGCGCCGCGGAGATGCGGTGGTGCTGGCCCAACTGACCCACCGTGTGCCGCAGAATATGGTGTTTGTACCGTTCCATTACCATGACTGTGTGAATCGGCTGACCCTGGGTCTGCTCGATCCGCACTCGCGCCAGCCAGCCTTTAAACAGTGTGCCGTGCGCCTGGAAGCGGTGGATCAGAACGTGGCCGGTAAGCTGAATCTATCCAGAAGGGCCTATTGATATGACGATCTGGGAACGACGCCCGCAGGAACGTGACTATGCGCTGCTCAGTGATCCTGTCAGCCAGCAGGAAAATCGCTACGGGCAGAAAATTGACCTGCTTGATCTGACCGGTCTGCCGGCGGAACGGTCATTGAACATCAACCAGAATGAGGAAGTCGGCTGTAACCCGAATCGCAACAAACAGCACGGCTTTTACTTCAATGCAGATAACTGTATCGGCTGCCATGCCTGCGAAGCGGCCTGTGCCGAAAAGAATGAAACACCAGCCCATCTTGCGTTTCGATCGGTTGGCTATGTAGAGGGTGGTTCTTACCCCGATTACCAGCGCATGAACATTTCCATGGCCTGTAATCATTGTGATGACCCGGTGTGCCTGAAAGGTTGCCCAACGGCGGCCTACACCAAGCATGCCGAATATGGTGCGGTGCTGCAGGATCCGGACACCTGCTTCGGCTGTGGCTACTGCACCTGGGTCTGTCCCTACAACGCGCCGCAACTGGACCCGATAGAAGGCCAGGTGTCTAAATGCAATATGTGTGTAGACCGTCTGGAAGAAGGATTGAAACCTGCCTGCGTGTCCGCCTGCGTCGGAAATGCGCTGGACTTCGGCGTGATTGAAAACGTACCTGAGGGACGTGACCAGGCCAAAACCAGCATCCCCGGGTTTCCTGATCCAGCCATCACCCAGCCGAATATTCGTTTTCAGCAACAGCGCAAGCTACCGGATCAGATGCAACGCACGGATACCGCTCCGGTCAAGTATTATCGCGGCAGCGACAGCGAATTCGCGCCGGCCATCGACGAGAAGCAGGGCACGCAACGACGCTGGAGCCTGGGTGAGTTGAGTTCGCGGGAAAACGTGCTGGTGGGTTTTACCCTCTGCGCCCAGGCAGGCATTGGTTTGTTCATGACATTGGTGTTGAGCGGCTTGCTGTCGTCCAGTACCGATACCGCAGGCTTGAGTTCCGAGTTGGCCCTCGGCCTGACCGCGACATCGCTGTTGCTGGTGGCCGTGGCGTTGTTTCTGTCGACGGCACACCTGGGTAAATCGCTGCGCTTTTATCGCGGCTTTAACAATTTGCGGTACTCGCCGGTATCACGGGAAGGATTGGGCATTGCGCTTTTTCTGACCTTTGGCGGACTCTATTTCTGCAGCACGGTGTTAGCGCAACCCTGGTTGAGTGAATATCTGCCTCAGAGTTTCAGTTCAGCAGGACTATCCACCGCACTTGCTACGACGGCAGCGGTAACGAGCTGGCTGGCCGTACTCAGTGGCGTGGTGGGTTTGTACTACATGGTTCGCTGCTACCTGATTCCAGCGCGGCCATTCTGGAACCATTGGCAGGCCGGGACATCCTTTGCCGGTACGGCACTCAGTCACGGTGCTGCTGTCCTGCTGCTGGTTGCTACCCTTGCTGGCGCTGATGTCGCTGGTCAGTTTCTGGTTGCAGCCATTGTGCTGGGGCTGGCGCTGGAAGGCATCGGCCTGATCTGTCATGCCCGCGCCATGGCGGCCGCGGAGCATGAAGGTGGCGCTGCCCACTACCTGCAGCGAACCAAGTTCGGTTTCACTTATTTAAGCCGCAACATTCTGCTGTCGATCAACCTGGCTGGCGCAATCGCACTGTTGTTTGTGCCCTCCACCCCAGCGCTGGTGGGGCTGTTGCTGCTGAGTATGCTCGCGGTCAGCGTGGTCGGACGCGCACTGTTTTATGTGCTGGTGATTCCGACCACCATGCCCGGCGCGTTTTTCTGGCGTAACCCCGGCTTTGAGGCCCATGCTAAAGAGGTTGGGCTCGCGTCCATGCCGCAGGTCGGGATTGTAGAAGCCGCCCATTGATGCACTAGCCCGGCTGTTTGACAGGCTTGGCTCGCGCGGTGGACTGAGGTTCCTTGAAGACCACTGAAAATACTATGGCAATCACCGCAGCGAACAGACAAGGCAGCAACCAGATGGACTGCCAGTCGTGCCCATCGGCGATGGCGTAGGCGTCCACCACATTGCCGGAAAAGTAAGTCCCAATACTCATGCCGATGCCATAGGTAAGCAGCGCGACTAAGCCTTGAGCGCTGGCACGGATTTCCGGACCTGCCTGCTGATCCACATAAATCTGACCGGTGACGAAGAAAAAGTCGTAACACACACCATGCAGGAGTATGCCCAGATAGAGCAGGCCGACCAGATCCATAGAGCCATAGGCAAAGAACGCGTAGCGGATGACCCACGCCAGCATGCCAACCAGCAGCATCCACTTGACCCCCAGGCGGCGGAAGAAGAAGGGCATGGCGACCATAAACAGCACTTCTGACATCTGTCCCATGGTCATCTTGGCGGCGACCCCCTGCATGCCGATCTCATTCAGGTAAAGATTGGTGAAGCTGTAGTAAAAGGCCAGCGGTATGGAAATGAGCAGCGACGCGGCTGCGAAAATCGCGAATGAACGGTCTTTCAGCAGCGCGAATGCTTCTACCCCGAGCACGTCACCAACGGTAATTTTTTCACCTTTGCCGGCAGGAGGCGTATGCGGCAGGGTCAGGCAGTAGAGACCCAGCAGCAGCGAGCAGGCGGCTGCCATGGTCATGGGCAGGTTGGTGGCTTCTACATTGTCTATCGAACCGGACAGCACAAAGGTGATGGACAGACCGGCAATGATCCAGCCGATGGTGCCCCAGACTCTGACTTTAGGGAACTGGGTGTCGGGATTCTCCATGTGGGCAAAGCCGATGCTGTTGGCCAGTGCCAGGCTGGACATGTAAAACGAGTTATAGACCAGCAGCCACAGGATGATTTCATTCGCGGCAGTGAGGGTCGTTACATGATAGAGAATGGCTGCCCCGGCCAGATGCAGCACAGCGCTGACCCGCTCAGAAGCAAAAAATCGGTCGGCGATCATGCCCACCACAAAGGGCGCGATGATGGCGCCGATGTTATTGGTCAGATAGGCGGTGCCGATGTCAGTGGCAGAAAAGCCAAGCTGATTCAGGTAGGTGCCCAGGGTCACAAACCATGCTCCCCAGACGAAAAATTGCAGAAACATCAGTATGCTCAAGCGCGAATAGATAGCGGTCGTCATGGGATCCCTTTGTTAAGCGGAGTGGCAGGGCAAGTCGTCATACATCTACCCAGACTGCGCCTTGAGCAGAACTGTTAACGGCAGCCTGCACAAATTTCATACTGCGCAGACCCTCGGCGATGCCCGGATAATTCTCTAATGGGGTGCCTCCCGCAGCCACTCTGGCTACATCGTCGATGAAATCAACATAGACATTGGCAAACGATTCCAGATAGCCCTCCGGGTGTCCCGGCGGGGTGCGGGTGGCGGCGGTGGCCATGGTCCCGGTGTAGTCCATGCCCGCGCGCCAGCGCTGCCAGGGTTGACCGGCCAGCTTCACCAGCAGTGTGTTGGGTTCCTGCTGCTGCCATTCCAGGCCGGCATCCGTCCCATAAATACGCAGGGACAGATTGTTTTCCTCACCGCAGGCAATCTGTGAACATTGCAGGGTGCCGCGCGCGCCATCGTCCAGCCGCAACAGCATGCTGGCATCATCGTCCAACTCCCGACCAGCGACGAAGCTGCTCAGTTCTGCGCATACGGCAGATATGTTGCTGCCGGTGACATACTCCAGCAGATTCTGCGCGTGTGTACCAATGTCAGCCACACAACAGCTGATGCCGGCACGTGCCGGGTCTGTGCGCCATACGGCCTGTTTGTTGCCTAGTGTTTCCAGTGGGTCTTTCAGCCAGTCCTGGTTGTATTCCACCTGCACCTTGCGCAGGGTGCCCAGTCTGCCGCTCTGCACAAATTCCCTGGCAGCGCGCACCATCGGGTAACCGGTATAAGTCTGGGTCAGGGCGAACAGCTTGCCGCTATTTTCGACGGCAGCGGCGATGCGTTCAGCCTGTGCCAGATTGTCTGCCAGTGGCTTGTCACAGATCACGTGGATGCCAGCCTGTAGAAATGCCATAGCTACCGGTGCGTGCAGAGAATTTGGGGTGGTGATCATGACAAAATCGATGCCATCCTGGCGCTCTGCTTCCGCTTCTGCCATGGTCTCGTAGCTCGCATAGGACCGGGCCAGATGCCAGTCATCTGCGCTGGTCTGGGCCCGTTGTGGATCTGACGACATGGCGCCCGCGACTACCTGTGCCTTGCTGTCCAGTTGCGCGGCGATGCGATGTACCGCGCCGATAAAGGCACCGGCGCCCCCGCCCACAATGCCTGCGCGGAGCGGGAAACTCATGAGCGATAAGCCTCGCGCCCGACACCCTGAATGGGAATGTGCTGGGCGGCCATGACTTCGTGCTGCAAGGCGTACATGGCGGCAGCGGCTTCGTCGATGGCACGGGTAAAGTCGATGGAGCCTTTGAGGATGGGTGCAAGTAATGCCTTGTCCTGAATGCGTGCGGCCGGGTATTCGTGTTCCACCACCAGATAGATTTCCGCCGGGTTGATGTCCAGCAGTTCGCGCGCAGCCAGTTGATGATCCAGCCAGTCAACGGTGCGATTCTGCAGATAGGCTAGGGGGTCGTGGCGCGCTGTACCTGGCAGCTCGTGTTCGCAGATCACGGTCTGTTTTTT
This sequence comes from Pseudomonadales bacterium, assembly GCA_040222775.1. Taxonomy (GTDB): domain Bacteria; phylum Pseudomonadota; class Gammaproteobacteria; order Pseudomonadales; family Azotimanducaceae; genus UBA4421. The sequence continues at coordinate 16,098 of JAVKCL010000006.1, read as the reverse complement.
CCAGGCGTGGGCCTGGTCTGCCGGATTGCTGGAAGGCAGGCCGTCGATCCAGTCGCCGCGTTCCAGGGTCTGGCCGGCGTAGCCCCAGCCCGAAACGCCTTTAGCGTCGATCACCTGGCCTTTGACATGAAATCCGTCGATCAGAAAGGCATAGCCTTCGTCTTTCAGATACTGAAATATGGAACGGGTGTCCTGTCCCATCAGTACCGCATGGGAGGGGTCATAGTGGATCCGAAACTGCTCGTCGACGCCGTGTCGCTCACAGATTCGGTGCAGTGCAATCCAGGGGCCGGGGGCGTAGGCGATGTTGTTATGCCAGCGATCCAGCGTGGTCCAGCCCGGCATGGGGCACTGTTCCACGCGGTAGGTCAGCCCGCGGTCTTTGGCCGCCTTGAGCAGCGGAATAAACTCAGCCTCGAACATTTCCAGGTTGGCATCCATCTCCAGCTCGTAATTGCGACCCACAAAGCCGCACACCGCATCGGTACCCAGCAGCACGGCGGCATCAAATACCCGCAGCATGAAATCAAGTTTGAGTTGCCGCGCGGAGGCGTCCGCCACCAGCATATTGTCGAAGTAACCCAGGTCCGACAGGCCGACACCGGTTGCACGCATGGCCGTCTGCACGCGCTCGGCCCGTTGTTGATCAAAGGGCTCACGTAGATCGAGGGTATTAGCTACCGGATCAAGCATCGCTTCGGCCGGGACATCACTCTGACTGGGGTGTAAGGCTGCCGACAGCTGTATGAACGGCGCGTTGATCTCCTGTGCGAATGCCAACCACTCTTCGATGGCCAGGTCCGGGTCGCGGTCTCGCTGTTCTCTGGGTGTGAGCTCCTGCAGCGCAGCGGTGAGCACACTCATCTTCATGCACTGTGGTGCAAAGGGCACGGCCTCGGTCATTGTTTCCCCCTCATGACGTCAGTGCTAATAATGACATCATTGCGCACGCCACGCATACCTGAGCTGGCCAATCGGGCAGCATGCCGCCGGCCTGCGCAATGTCGACTTTGACCCGCTTATGTGCTCGTATGTCCAGCATGAATACCAATACGCTTTCGCTGGCAGGTACACCGGCCGCTTCTCCTCTGGGCTATTTCAGCTGGACGTTCGGCCAGGCCGCCCGCGACCCGTACTACATCATGGTCATCATCTACATCTTCTATCCGTATTTCAGCAATACGGTGGTGGGCGATCCGGTCAAGGGTCAGGCCATGATTGGCTACATTACCGCGGCGGCGGGGTTTCTGCTGGCGTTCACTGCGCCGTTTCTGGGCGCCATCGCCGACAAGGATGGTCGCCGCAAACCCTGGCTGGTGGGTACCATTTCTGCGATGGCGCTGGGGGCGATGAGTCTGTGGTTCGTGCAGCCCGGTAACGAGGGTATGCACGTCTTACTGGCGCTCTTTATCCTCTTTGCCATCAAAGTGTGTTTCACCGTGTCCGAGGTGTTTCATAACGCCATGCTGCCGTCCATCGCGCCGGTCAACCGCGTGGGTTTAATTTCGGGACTGGCCTTTTCGCTGGGTAACGTCGGTGGCCTGCTGATGATGCTGTTTGTGCTGCTGGCTTTTTCCATGCCGGGCACGCAACCCTGGGCCTTTCTGCCTGATGTGCCGCTGTTCGGCATTGACCAGAGCGCCCATGAACACAACCGTATTGTCGGGCCCTTAGCTGCCGTGTGGATGGTGCTGTTCACGCTGCCGGTGCTGCTCTTTACGCCAGACGGGCAGGCCTCCAATGTGCCCATGTGGCAGCTCGCCAAAGCCGGTGTGCGCGATGTGGTGCAGACCCTGAAGCATGTGCGTCATTACGCCAATGTGGCGCGCTATCTGCTAGCGCGCATGTTCTTCATCGATGGCATGGTCGGCGTGCTGACCTTTGGCGGTGTGTATGCGTCAGGAACCTTTGGCTGGGACACCACCACGCTGCTGATCTTCGGTCTGTGCACCAGCGGCTCGGCCATGTTTGGCGCCTATATCGGTGGTCGCCTGGATGATTACCTGGGTTCCATCAGAGCGTTGCAGATCGCCATCGGTACCAGTTCAGTGGTGCTGCTGACACTGGTGAGCGTGCAGCCGGATACCATCCTGTATGTCGTGCAGGTGGGTACAGAGCCGGTCTGGGACTTCCCGTATTTCGCTACGTTGCCGGAGTTATTCTACTTCTGCACCAATCAGGTTTTTGCCATGTTCTTTGTCACCGGATTGTCCGCATCGAGGACCCTGATGGCGAAAATTTCGCCACCCCAGCGGGCCACTCAGTTTTTCGGTTTGTTTGCACTGTCGGCAACAGTCACTGCTTTTCTCGCGCCACTGCTGGTCGCTACCACCACCGATCTGTTTGAGTCCCAGCGCATCGGCTTCGGTTCACTGGCCATTCTTATGGTGATCGGCGGATTGATGCTGTTAAAAGTGAAAGAAGAACAGGCGACGGTGGCCGAAGAGCGTTAGCGGGTGACGCCGGGGGTGTCCCAGGAATCTACCTGTATTCCCACCTGAGTCTTCAAATAAGCGTGCAGCTCTGAGGCGGCCAGGTCGCGTGAGATAAACGGACCCTGATCTTCCGTCTCCCGGGTCGAAAAAAACCACTGTCCGTTGGATTCAAAGAATCGGTCAGATTTGAAAAACGATTTGTCAGTCGGGTCGCTTGCCCGCGTATTGTTCATCTCAGGCATCCTTGCAAGGTGGTTTGCGACAAATCTACTCCGCTCACGGGCCCAGTCAATGCCTGCGGATCATTAATGTTGGACATTAGCGCTCAGACTGCGAACGCCCGCCTGCCGAATGGCGTCTGCACAACACGATGGGTGAATAAGGTTGCCAGACTCCGGTGGTCGAGATATTTTGCGCAGGCGCAGTGTGGTGAGAAGGAATGCAATGATAGTACGGCTGGTTATTCTTTTATGGGTCCTCGGCGGCAGTCTGGCGGTGTACGCAGACTCAACTTTACCGCTTGCCTCGGTCGGCGCGGTCGCGGTGGATATGGAAACCGGTGACGTGCTGGTGGCGAAAAACGCGGATGTTGTATTGCCTATCGCTTCCATCACCAAGTTGATGACGGCGCTGGTGGTGCTGGAATCCGGTGCCTCGCTGGACGAGTGGCTGCCCATTGCTGACTGGGATAAGAAGACCGCCAAAAATGCCTATTCGAGAATTCGACTCACTTCCGAAGCCCGGCGCAAGGATCTGTTACGCATCGCGCTCATGTCTTCAGAAAATCGCGCTGCTTATAATCTGGGCGTACATTTCTCCGGTGGCGTAAGTGGGCTGGTGGCTGCCATGAATGCCAGGGCCGAATCGTTGGGGATGGCCAACACGCGTTTTGCGGACCCCACTGGCCTGTCTACCGACAACCGCTCCACGGCACGGGATCTGGCGCTGTTGTTGCGTGCTGCTCGGGCCCATGCAGAACTGCAGGACTACTCCACCACCCGTTCCTATACGGTGAATTTCAGAAAGCCGCGCTATTCCCTGGGTTACGGCAATACCAACCCTTTACTGGGCAGTGCACGCTGGCAGGTGGCCTTGACCAAGACCGGCTATCTCACCGAGGCAGGTCGCTGTCTGGTGATGGTGACCGAGATGGATGGCAAACAAGTCGGCGTGGTGACACTGAATGCGCTGGGCAGGCGTTCACCGCTGGGTGACGCGGGCCGCATGCGTCGCTGGCTGGAGCAGGGGGTGCGTGGCAATGTGGCTCAGGCAGCCCGTGCCCATGAGCAGCGTGTGACGGCGGAGTTGGGCTTATGAGGTTTTGCCGGATAAGAGGGCTCTGCTGTTTACTGATCCCTGTGCTGCTGGCTGGTTGCAATCCGGCGGACGGACCCGCGCAGCAATCCAGCGAGGATGCTGGGTCATCGGTTCAGACGGTTGATCTGGTGCTGCATAACGGCCACGTCCTGGTGCTGGATGAAGCCAGCACCCAAGGCTCGGTACTGGTTGTGGATCAGGGTCGCGTGCTGGCTGTGGGCGATGAAGGGTTGCTGCAGACCTATCAGGCGGATGAACAGATTGACCTCGAGGGTCGCACGATCATGCCAGGTTTCAACGACACCCATGTCCATATTAATGGTCGGCCAGCGCACTACATCGATCTGACTGAGGTCACCTCCATCGCCGCCATGCAGGCGCTGGTCGCAGCCAAGGCAGCAGAAGTGGGTGCTGGTAACTGGGTCACGGGTTATGGCTGGTCGGAAGACCAGTTGGCCGAAGCGCGCAAACCTACCCTTGCTGATCTGGATGCGGCGGCGCCCAATAACCCGGTCATGTTAACCCGGGCCGGTGCGCACAGCGCGGTGTTTTCCAGTGCCGCGTTTACGCTGGCGGGTATCGATGCGCAAACGCCGGATCCCGAAGGTGGAGCCATTGAACGGCATGCAGATGGCACGTTGAATGGGATTATCCGTGAGCGCCACAACGAACTGGTCGGCAAACTCATTCCACCCGCTGACCCTGCCAGCCTGCGCCCGAGTCTGGTGCGTGAGCTGCAGAAACTGTTTGCGCTGGGCATCACTTCCATTACCCAGGCGATGAACCCGCTGGACTACTACGCGGAATGGCAGGCCGCCTATGCGGAAAATCCAGGACAGTTACCGCGCGCCAGCGTACAGCACTATTACCTCGGTCATGAACGCATGCAGGCTTTTCGCCAGGCGGCGGGTGAGGGTGATGACTTCCTCAAAGTGGGGCCGATTAAACTGCTGGCGGATGGTGGCTTTACCGGTCCTGCCGCTTATACCAAACAGCCTTATCAGGGTGAGGACACCTACCGTGGCGCGCTCAATCTGCCAGTCGCGGAAATTGAATCGATCCTTACTCAGGCGCACAACGATGGCTGGCAACTGGGCGTGCATGCCATCGGAGATGCGGCCATCGAACTGGTGGTGGATATTCTGGTAAAAGCACTGCAGGCACAGCCGCGCGAGGATCATCGCCATTACCTGAATCACTTCACGGTCATGCCTTCGCTGGCGACCATGGATCTGATGGCCCAGCACGGCATTGCCATAACCCAGCAGCCGAACTTTCTCTATACCCTGGAAGGGCGCTACGTTGAATATCTGGGCGGTGAGCGGCTGCAACACAACAACCCCATGGCCACGCCGATGAATCGTGGCATTCATGTGGCCATGTCCAGCGACATCTTGCCGCTGGGACCCTGGGTTGGCATCTATGCGGCAACCACGCGCAAGGGCCAGTCGGGGACGGTTTATGGCGCCAGTGAAAAGATCAGTCGGCTGGCGGCACTGCAGGCGTATACCATTGGTGGGGCCTTCCTTAATCGGGAAGAGGACCGCAAGGGCACGCTGGCCCCGGGTAAATGGGCTGACTTCATTGTGCTGGATGAAAACCCGTTAGCGGTTGCCGATGAAGATCTGTTGCAGATGACCACCCGCGCGACCTATCTGGCGGGACGCCAGGTGTACGCGCGGGCGCCATAACGGCCGCATTACCAGGCGCAAGCTGAGGCAGGCAGAGCAATCAGTATCTCATCGCCACGGCGATTGTACTCCCGCTCGTAACAGTTGCCGTCCACGTCGCGCAAAAGGCGTCGCGTGCTGCCGCTATCGACATATACCCGGTCCCGGTAGACGCGACGGCTGACAACGGGTTCATGCGGGCGATGCAATGCATGGGTGATGATTGACCCCAGTACCAGCCCGCCAGCCAGGTAAGCTACGCGATCGCGGTGATGGCGACGATGTCGATAGCCATGCCGATAATGGCGATTGTAATGGCGGTCATGATGCCGGTAGTGCTTGTAGCTGTGGCCGTGATAACCGTGCCGGCCCTTATCTGCAAAGGCTGGTTGGGCGACGGTGACGCCGAGCAACATAACGGTTGTGAATAGCATCAACTTGGTTAAGGTAGCGCGCATATTTCTGCCCCTTTTTAACTGACTACCCGGGCAGCATGCACCATGCGACCTGAACGGTGCATGAATGAAAACCCGCTGCAATCTGGAGCGCTATGAACTGGACTGAAATCGCCTCGGTGGCGGTCACCTTGTTCTTTATTATGGATCCGCTGGGCAATATCCCGGTGTTCAACGCCATTCTCTCCAATATGGGAGGCAAGCGTCGTGCGCTGGTGATGGCACGGGAATGCTGTATCGCGCTGATTATTCTGCTCGGCTTTCTGTTTGCGGGTAACGCCATCTTGAGCTTTCTGGGCTTAAGTCAATCGTCTCTCAACATCGCCGGTGGTCTTCTGTTGATGATCATCTCTTTGCGCATGATCTTTCCTCCCCAGAGCAGTGGTGAGCAGGAAGTGGTGGAAGATCCGTTCATCGTACCGCTGGCCATTCCCATGATCGCCGGTCCTTCGACCATCGCGATCCTGCTGTTGTTGAGCTCCGGGCAACCGGAGCGGGTGCTGGAATGGAGCGTGGCGCTGATCAGTGCGTGGCTGATCAGTACCATCCTGCTGGTGTCATCACCCATTATTCTGCGGGTATTGGGAGAGCGAGGCTCCCGTGCGCTGGAGCGCCTGATGGGCATGATCCTGGTGATCCTGGCCACACAGATGCTCTTGAATGGCATTCGCGATTTTATCGGCAGCCTGTAACCACATCTTGTAACAGGCACATCAGGCCAGACATTTGAGAATTTCCGTCTGGTACGCTTTACCCCGTTCATTGAGGAAATCGAAGAAGTTCATTGAGGTCGGCACATAGCCAAAGCCGATCTTCAGTTCTGGATGCCACTGAAATATGGAGCCACCGGCACCCATCCAGCCATAGAAGCCTTCACGACCCTCATTGAGGTGCCGCTCAAAATAGCCTGCGTCTTGAGCAGGTTGCTCAAACTTTGCCACACCACCCTGGGTAAAAGTGGTGACAAATCCCATGTTGGCCTTTACCGGTTGGTCGTGCATGGCCTGCCAGGTCGCGGGGCTGATGATCTGCTGACCCTGCCACTGGCCTTGATTGGCCAGCATGGCTGCCAGGGTGGCCAGCCCCCGGGCAGAGCTCGAGGCATTGGCCGAGGGAATTTCCCCGCGGGTGGTGGCCCGGTCGTACCAGAACTCGGTCATGTTCATGTCTTCCACCGGCGCCGGCGATCTGGGGCGGGAACGGTTGCCGATCATAGGCCGCAGGTGATGCAGTTTCTGCAATGCCTGCAGCAGGTTCAGGTCGGTACTACGACCCAGACTACGTGGCAGCAGACTCTGCCCGAGTTGATAGCCCACGCCCGGGCTGGAAATCGGTGCGATGCGAGCATGTTCGCTGTCCGTCAGGCCAAGGTAGGTGTCGGCCTGCAATGGCCCACTGAGCTCAGCACGCACGAATTCACCCAGCGTGCGCGCCTCGGGGTCCAGCCGACGGAAAACCTCGTTGACAATCCAACCACGGGTAATGGCGTGGTATTCCCGGCGAGACTGTCCGTTTTTGGGAAAGGCCAGTTGCTGTGCTTCGATCACCCGGCCGATGCTGTTCTGTTTAATGTTCTCGGGCCATAAGTCCGCTTTGGCCAGGGTCTGATCGAAGGCCGTGAGTCCCGCTTCATGGCGCATCATGTCCGCTACGGTCAGCGTACCCTTGTCATGGGCGGCGAATTCCGGCCAGTAGGTCGCGATGGGTTCGTCATAGCTGATCAGGCCCTGATCAAACAGCCAGGCCATACCGATGGCTTCCAGATTCTTTGAACTACTGAATACGTTGGTGATGGCATCGGGTGTGAACGTAAGGTCATCATCGGCGGAGGCCCACAGGTCGACCACCCGTTGATCGCCGACGTAAACACAAAGCTGCACGTTTTTTTCGTAAAACCTGTGCATGCGCTCGGTAAACAGCGTGCGTAGTGACTCGAACCCCGTCGCAACTTCGCCCTCGATGATCATGTGTGTTCCTGGCTGATGGATTGCAGCGGGCTAACATACGTGAGCCGCACGCTTTCAGCAATTCGACTCGCTTTGCAAACCCTGGGTGTTTAGCTATTGTGGTGCGTCCTTCAATCTCAGGTGAAAAACGTGAGCACACCAATGAATGCTGACATGGTAGGGCGTGACGTCCGGCAGCGCGCGCACCTGGTGGGGTTACTGTGGCTGACCTTGTCCTTGCTGTTGCTGCCAGCAGTATCCCTTGCTGCATCCAGTCCGGTGCTGTTCCAGAAACTGCTGGCCGATGTGGATAATCGCGAAGTGCTGTTGATCAATGTTGAGTATGCGCCCGGTGAATCAACGCCACTGCATCGGCACAATGCGCACACCCTGGTGTATGTGGTGGAGGGTGCCATTGAAATGCAGGTTGAAGGCGGTCCGTTGACGCGGGTCAATGCGGGTGAAGTGTTTTATGAGACCCCGGAGGATATTCATACGGTATCCCGCAACGCCAGTGATGAAGCACCGGCAAAATTCATTGTATTCTTCGTGAAAAAACCTAAGGTGCCGGCCACGGTGATGGGTCAATAGACAGGATTTGAACAACATGGATGAGTTTATAGTCGCCGGTGACGGCAATGGTTCGGTCACCCAGCGGCTGGCGATGAGTAACCGGCACGGCCTGATCGCGGGAGCAACCGGGACCGGTAAGACAGTTACCCTGCAGGTTATGGCTGAATCGTTTGCGCGCGCCGGTGTGCCGGTATTCGCGGTGGATGCCAAAGGCGATCTGTCCGGTATTTCGCAGCCCGGCCGCGAGCACAAAGAGATCGATCGTCGAGTCGATCTACTTTCTCTGACTGATTTTAAACTTCAGCCGTATCCTACTGTTTTCTGGGATATTTTTGCCAAAAACGGCCACCCAGTACGGACCACCATTTCGGAGATGGGGCCGGACATTCTGGGTACACTGCTGGGCCTGAACGAAACCCAGACCGGCGTGTTGTATGCCTGTTTTGCCATTGCCGATGACGATGGCATGTTGCTGCTCGACCTGAAGGATCTGCGCAGCATGCTGTCTTTTGTGGCTGACAATGCCAAGTTGTTGCAGTCTGAGTACGGCAACATCTCGAGGGCCTCGGTAGGTGCGATTCAACGCAAACTGCTGGTGCTGGAACAACAGGGCGCAGAACAGTTTTTCGGTGAGCCGGCCTTGCGGTTGGTCGACCTTATGCAGCGGGACTTTTCCGGCAATGGCGTGGTGGGTTTACTGCATGCGGCTGAGCTGGTGCAGACCGCGCCTAAACTGTATGCCGCCTTTCTGTTATGGCTGATCTCAGAACTGTTTGAGGAACTGCCCGAAGCAGGCGAAGTTGATCGGCCAAAGATTGTGCTGTTCATCGATGAAGCCCACCTGTTATTCAAAGGCATGCCGTCAGGGCTGATGGACAAAATCGAGCAGGTGTTTCGGCTGATCCGCTCCAAGGGCGTTGGCATTTACCTGATAAGCCAGTCCCCGCGTGATATCCCGGAAAATATTCTCGGTCAGATCGGTCTTAAAGTGCAGCACGCATTGCGCGCCTTTACGGCGACGGACCAGCGGACGGTCAGAGCGGTGGCAGACGGATTTCGCAACGATCATGGCCTGGATAACGCCCAGGTGGTCACCCAACTGGGCGTCGGTGAAGCGCTGGTGTCGACCCTGGATGAAAAGGGTGCGCCTACGCCAGTGCTGGCGGGCACCATTCCGCCCCCTCGCAGTCAGATTGGCCCGGTGACCAAGCAACAACGAAAAGCCACCATAAGCAATTCCCCCATGCATGGGCGTTACGAAGAGTCCATCGATCGTGAATCCGCCTTTGAGCTGCTGGCTGCGAAGGCGGCCGCTGCGGCAGAACGGGCAAAACAGGAAGAGCTGCGCGAGGAACAGGAAGAACGGCGCGAGCAACAGGAGAAGAAAAGCGCGGCTGCTGCGAAACGGAGCAGAAAAACCACTCGGCGCAGCAGTCGTTCACGGCAGGGCGTGGGTGAGGCCTTCTTAAAAAGTGCCGTGCGCAGCGTGGGCCGCTCGCTGGGCAGCAAGCTGGTGCGCGGTCTGCTCGGTTCACTTCTGAAATAATATTACCGGCATTTTACAAGCAGCCGTTTTTTTTCGCGTAACCTCCGCCACGCCGAACTGGTACTCAATCAGATTGTTGGGGGTTTTGTTCGGTCGGCTGGCCAATGTTGTGCAGCAGAAAACAAAGTAAAACGTAATAGAAAGTTAAACGTAATAAAAAGTAAAACCTGATAGAAGGAAAAGAGAATGACCGACCTGACCGTAATCGAGGGTATTGGACCCGCCTATGCAGAGAAGCTTAACAAGGCTGGCGTGGCCAATTGTGAACAACTGCTTGAGCAGGGTGCGAGCAAAAGTGGTCGCCAGGCCATTGTTGAAGCATCGGGCATGAGTGCTGCGCTGGTGCTGAAGTTCGTCAATCACGCAGATCTGTTTCGGATCAAGGGCGTGGGCGGCGAATATGCTGAGCTGCTGGAAGCCGCTGGCGTAGATACCGTACCCGAACTTGCCCAGCGTAATGCTGAAAATCTGGCCGCGAAGATGGCGGAAGTGAATGAAGAGAAAAGCCTGGTCAGATCACTGCCTTCGGCCACGACCGTAGCCGGCTGGGTTGACCAGGCCAAGACACTGCCGCGGGTTATCACCCACTAGGCCAGGTCGGGTTATCAACCACTTGGCCGGAGTAGGGGCTACTCCGCCGTTACCATCAGTGTCAGTGTGCCGGTGTAGACGGTAGCTGGCGGTCCCGCGCTGTCTGTTGTCACATGCAGGCTGGTGTTGGGTCCGTACTGCAGGCAGTTGTCATCGACCAGCTGGTGGGTGGCAGGCTGCAGCGTCAGGCCGCTGTCTGCCACCGGCTGTGCCTGGTACCGCATGTGTAAGTCATAGTCGATGGCAGAATCCGATGCCGTCAGGGTAAAGGCGCCGCCTGGGCCGCTGCCAAGGGTCTGCAATCGTACCGGTCCGCCGCCGTTGTTGTGGATACACGCAGAGGTGGTGCCGACTGAGTAACCACTATTACTTTGCTGAAAAGTACTTTGCTCAAAAGCGATATCGCTCAGGCCGCTGACCCGCACGTGATGACCCACCGTCAGTGAAATGTTCACACTGCCGCTGGAACTTGGACCGATGTTGCCTTGGGTGGCTGCCAGCAGCAGAAGTGGAGCGCCGACAGTCAGGCTGGCAGTCGTCATCACTGTCAGCCATTTCCGCCGCTTTCTGCCTGTGCGCAAAAGTGTGATCATCGTCACACTATAGCCGTGTGGACTACGGATGGTAAACCTCGCACCAGATGTCGCCCCTCGCCTCAGGGTGGGTAGACTTAAAGTGTAGACAAGAGGCGGCCGGTGAGCTGTTTATTCCTCCAGCGCGCGGGCCCACAAGGCATCCAGCTCCCGCTGCCACGCCCGTTGTCTGTCTGGCTTCTGAAATTTTGCCTTGCGCGCCTTGTCCGCGCTGATGAGTTCCTCCAGTTCGGCAATGCGTTTGAGCAGGTCGTTTTCGCTGCCGTTTGGCTCGGTGGTGATTGCATCTGGCACACTGCCGCCGGTTTGATCCGTTGAGACCTGGTCAGCTGAGACTTGATTTGTCAGGCATTGATCCGTTGGGGATTGATCCGTCAGGAACTGATAGTACTCGTCCAGATATTCGATCTCGCGCAGCTGTTGTGCGTCGATCAGCCAGAAGCGGTTGCAGACATTCTGCAGAAAGGCACGATCATGGCTGGTAACCAGCAGCGTGGCCTGTGCATCGATCAGCTGCTGTTCCAGTTGTTCCCGACTTTCAAGATCGATGTGATTGGTGGGTTCATCTAGAATCATCAGGTTTGCCCGGGTCAGAGCCAGCAACATGAACCGCAGGCGGGCTTTTTCGCCACCGCTTAAAGTGCCAACCGCTTGATCAAAATCCTGATAGGCGATTCCGGCGTGCAGCAAGGTCTGCTTGATGGTTTTGTCGGCTGCCTCCACCTGGTCGCGCAACCAGTCGAAGCGTCCCTGATTGCTGGCCATGCCATCCAGTTCCTGATCAAAGTAGCCGATTCGGGTCTGCGGATTAAAGCGGATTTCGTCGCTGGGGTTGCTGTAGGCGTCCATCATGCGACGAATGGTTGTGGACTTGCCGCAGCCGTTGGGACCGAGCAGTGCGATGCGATCCCCAGGCCTGGCAACCAGATGGTCACAGCTCAACAGGTGGCGCTCGTCGTCCTCGGTGTGGATATGCAATTCTTCCAGAGTGAAAACGGTTTTGCTTTTCAGCCCATCACCGCTCAGGGCCAGATCCAGGCCGCTGCCCTGGCTGACGAAGGTCTGTTCGTCCGCCAGCTTGTCGGCCCTTGCTGCCATGGTCTTGGCCTTGCGTGCCAGATCTTCGTTGTCATAGGTTTTACCCCATTGGGCCAGGCGTTTGGCGCTGGAACGGATGCGATCGATCTCCTTCTGCTCCACCACATGGCGGTGTTGTGCCTGTGCATCCTGCTCCTTAAGGGCCTCCCGCGCGGCTGAATAGGGCAGGTCAAAGCTGTACAGTCGCTGGTCGCGCAGAAAAAGCGTGCGACTGCAGCATGCGTCCAGCAGTTCGCGGTCATGGGAAATCATCAGAAAGGACATGTTGCGCGTGTTCTGCAGGTAGCTGCGCAACTGTTGTAGCGCAAGTACATCCATATGATTGCCGGGCTCATCCATGAGCAGCAGTTCGGGTTCCAGCAGTTGCGCGCGGGCAAACAGGGCCAGATTCTGCTGGCCACCACTGAGGCGCGAGAGGGGCTGGGTGAAGTCCGTGCTGTGAAAGCCCAGGCTGAGCAGCAGCGCTTCCGCACGCCAGGCGTCGGTACTGCGGTTTTCAGGGGGTAAGATCGCCAGTACGGCCTCAACCAGTGCAACCTGTGCCAGCGCTGCGGGTACGAACTGTTCCATCTGGGCGAGGCGCAAACCGCGTTGGGCGATGCGTTCGCCCTCATCGGCCTGCAACTCGTTGGCCAGCAGTTTGAGCAAGCTTGTTTTGCCCGAGCCGTTGTGGCCTACCAGCGCGATGCGGTCGCCGGCGGTGAGGTTCAAATCCAGATTACGGAACAGCGTTTTGGTGCCACGGGTGTAGCTGGTATTTTTGAGTTGTAACAACATAGTCGGTCTCTCAGAAGGCCAGGGGCTTACCTGGCCGAAAATGCGATGAGGCGACCGATCCGTACCCATGAGAAGCGGCGCGTTGCACAGGTTAGCCTGCGTGCTGCGCGCTACTGGCAGCGGTTCAGTCGCGCCTGAACGTGAGCTGACCGATGGCAGTTGCCAGAGGGGCATTGTGCAAATCCCAGATACACCCGTGGCTGGGGTACCTCGGGAAGAATACACAGTGTCATGTGGGTCTCCGTGTTGGTGAGTGGCTGGTGCGTAAACAGACGCAGCTAAGGCTAAGGTATTGGCGCCGAAATGCAATGCGTCACAGGCACTCGTGGTAGGCTAGGGACTATCTCAACGACATTGTGGAGGCGGTCATGCCGATGGTCATCAGTGAACAGGGTGGTCAGGATTGTCATGCGGCAGGTGCAGCAAGTTCATCGGACTTATGGCTTAAGGCAGATGAACTGGCTGCGGTGAGCGGCTGGGAATTGAAGCCCGAAGGCCTGTGCAAAGGCGAAGTGTGTGTGCCGATTCCAGCTGGACGGGAAGCTGAATTTGTCGCTGATGACGCCGTTCATGTCAGCGCCTTCTGGGACTATCTGGACAAACCGGTGGCCCACACCGAGAGCGGCGATGTGTGGTATCTGGGCGAGGGTGCCCAGGCACGCAACGATGCATTGCTGAGCCTGTCTGCGCCAGACTTTACTCTGCCGGATTTCAGCGGTCGGCTGCATTCGCTGACCGATTTTCGGCGTCAGCGGGTGCTGCTCATCACCTGGGCTTCGTGGTGAGGATGCCGTCATGACCTGCCGGTCTGGCAGGCAATGTTTGCGCAAATCGACTCTCCGGATTTCATGATCGTGGCGGTGGCCCTGGACGCCGACGTGGAAGCGGCGCGTCCCTGGGTGGAAGCGGCTGAACCGAGCTATGTCACGCTGGTGGACGAAAACCATACGCTGTCCGAACTGTATAACATGGTGAATGTGCCTCAGGCGGTGTGGATCAATGAAGAGGGCGTGATCGTACGCCCTACCGAGACCGGCGGTTCACTGGATATCCTGCGCGAGTTTGATTTCGAACAGGGCGGTTTTCCGGCAGAGGCTACGGCCCGTTCACAAAAGGCCAAGGCCACCTATCTGGACGCGGTTAAAGACTGGGCGTTGCATGGCAGCGACAGCCGCTATGCTTTCAGTGCAGACGAAGCGCGCGAGCGTGTGCCGGCTATGTCCGCCGATATTGCGCTGGCCCACGCCAATTTCCGGCTGGGTCAATATCTGCGTCGCGCAGGACGCAGTGACGAAGCGGAGCAGTTGTTTGCCGCAAGCCGCGAACTGCATCCGGATTCCTGGAACATCTTCCGCGAAACCACTGAAAAGCAGGAGAGCGGCATCGCCGCCGGTGAAGCGTTCTGGAACAAGGTGATGTCCCTGGGCGACAAGCAGTACTACGCGAAAATCGACCTGGGCGACTGATCAGGTTTTGGCAGTGATTTCACCGAGCTTCTGAGTCAGCAGCTCGTTTTCGCGGTAGTCGATGGGGATGACCACCAGGCTGGGTCCTTCTTCCTGAAACGCCGCTTCCAGCGTCGCCTGCAGGTCGCTGGAGTTTTCGCAGCGGTGTCCGTGCCAGCCGAAACATTGTGCCAGGCCCAGCCATTCCGGATTGTCGAAAGCCAGGTCGGTATGGCGGCCGAACTCATTGCTCTGTTTCCAGGCGATCAGACCGTAGGCATGGTCTTCCCAGACCATCATCACCAGGTTGGTCTTGAGACGCGCTGCGGTTTCCATCTCCTGCACGTTCATGAGAAAACCCGCATCCCCGGCAATACCCAGAATCCGACGTTGCGGATAGACCAGGGCTGCAGCAATTGCGCCAGGCAAGGCGAAACCCATACTGCAGAAGCCATTGGGGATCAGGCAGGTGTTGGGTTCGTGGCAGTGATAGTGTCGCGCGATCCACATCTTATGGGCACCCACGTCAGACAGCAGGATGTCGTCTGGTCCCATGACTTGACGGCAATCCCATAGAGCTTTCTGTGGTCGGATGGCACCCTGTTGATCATCGTCGGCGTATTCCGCCAGGTCTTTTGCCATCGCTGCACGGGCGCTGGCCTGACCTGAAAAATCAAAATCCGGTAGATCAGCCACGGCCAGCCGCTCGTTGATCATCCATAGAAAGTGCGCCAGATCACCCACCACCTCGACTTGCGGATGGTAGTGCTCATCAATTTCCGCCGGTAGAAAATCGGCGTGCAGAATGCGCTGGCTTTTGTCCGCGTTCCACAGGCGCGGGTGATACTCGACCATATCGAAACCCAGGGTGATCACCAGGTCAGCTTCGTCAATGATCAGGTTCATGCGGTCTTTACTGCCCAGACCTACTGTGTACATGCAGTAGTCGGCGTCCATATCCACGGCACCCTTAGCCATGAACGTACTGATAACGCCGATGCCGGTGGTTTCGCAGAGCTTGCGCAGCTGTTTGCTGGCTCTGCGTCTGACACAGCCGTTACCGGCGATAATGATCGGTTTTTTTGCATCGCGGATCAGGTTCCAGGCGCGGTCGACGATCTTGTCATCGGGTACTGGACGACGATAGCGACGTGGTTCAAGCGGCTCGGTTGATGTTTCCAGCTTAGCCAGATCTTCGGCCAGCTCGATGTGCACTGCGCCGGGCTTTTCCGAGCGTGCCACGCGCACGGCTTTACGTACGATTTCAGGGATGGTGTTGGGGTGCAGAATGCTTTCCGCCCACTTGGTGACCGGCTCGAACATGGCCACCACATCCATCACCTGATGGGATTCTTTGTGCAGGCGATCGGTAGAACCCTGACCGGTCAGCACCAGCATAGGTGCGCGGTCCATGTTGCCGTCCGCCACGCCGGTAATCAGATTGGTGGCACCCGGTCCAAGGGTGCCCAGACAACCGGCGGGGGTGCCGGTGAGTCGTCCGTAGATCTCCGCCATGAAGGCCGCGCCCTGTTCGTGGCGTGTGAGAATGAATTTGATACTGCTGGAATTTTCCAGGCTCATCATGAAGTCCGCATTCTCTTCACCAGGCACCCCGAAGATGTACTCGATACCCTCGGTTTCCAGACATTTAA
>JAVKCL010000005.1:0-3975 GCA_040222775.1 Pseudomonadales bacterium | reverse complement strand
ACAGGGATGTATTCACAGCGGTCCGCAGTCGCTTCAGTGGGCCGGGGCGGGGCTGCCTGCACGAGCAGTCCTGATCACCCTTCTCTGGCACCATCGTCTCTGACCCCAATCTGGTGGGTTGGGTTGAAGTCGGCGCATCTGGGTAGGATCAGGTCTGCGCCTGCTTCGGTCAGGGCTGTGTGGTCGGAGCTGCCGGTGAGTACGCCAACGCAGTACATGCCCAGTGCTTTGCCAGCGTGGATGTCCAGGCGGCCGTCACCGACCATGGCGGCGTTTTGGGGGGCGCAGCCTAACTGGCGGAGGGCCGTGCTCAGGTGTCGTGTGTCGGGTTTCAGATGGGTCACGTCGTCTCTAGCGACCAGGGCGCTCACGCGATCGAGCAGATCCGGGAAGGTCTCCAGTACTGCGGCGCGGCAGTTACGGGTAACCACCGCCGTAAGGATGTTTGCCTGGCGCAGGCTGTCGAGATAGGCGGTGATTTCCGGAAACGGGCGCGTCGCCGCGGCGGCGGTCATCTCGATCTCGGTGATCAGGTCATGGGCCGAAGTCGTGTAGTGCGCGGCCGTCTCGGCATCTTTGTCGGCCAGCCACGCACCGGCGACATCGATGATTTCCACGATGTAGCGTTCTGTGAACAAGTCGGCCGGCACCTCGTGTGCCAGAGTCAGCTCGATTACCTGGCGACGCATACCCGGCAGATCCAGATTGGGGGCCAGGGTACCGTCGAAGTCAAACAGCACCGCATTGATTGGGGGCGTACTCACTTGCGGCGATGTTCCCAGCGTTCTGCCCGGGTTTCCTTGATGCGTTGCTGAAAACGTCGGCCCAGAATCACTACGCAGGCGATGGTGGAAAGCGTCAGCGCGCTGACGTAGGCCCAGAACAGCAGTCCGTGGAGTTCCAGCAGCGCCAGGTGTGCACCGCTGACAAGGGCGATGGTGAAGAACAGCGCAAACAGCGCACGGGTGACCAGGTAGGCGCCCAGCGCGAATGCGATCCAGGTGAGCAGGGCGATGCCGATGGGGTTGGCCGGGCTCCAGAAGAGCGCGGCCGCAAGCAGCAGCACAGCTCCCACCAGGCGTAGAACAGGGGATTCCATCAGGATACGATGTCCACAGCACCACCGTCGATGCGATAGTTCTGGCCATGGATGGCATCCGCCAGTGGGCTTGCCAGGTAGGCCACCAGGCTGGCCACTTCTTCGCGACGGGCGATACGCTTGATAGGGATGTCCCTGGCCACGTGTGGTTCGACTTCAGCCCAGGTATCCCCCCAGCCTTCCCGCTGCCCCTTCTTGAGGTAGGCGGCTTCCACTTCCGGCGTAAGTATGAGGCCCGGTGATACAAGGTTGACGCGCACGCCAGTGTCGGCCACTTCCTTGGCCAGACTCACAGTCATGGTGGCCAGGGCGCCTTTGGCACTGTAGTAGGCAGGCATGCGTGCGTTAGGCCGGGTGGAACCGACGGTACCCAGGTTGATGATGCGACCCCAGCCGCGCTCGATCATGCCGGGCAGCAGTCCCTGGCTGATGCGCTGCACGGACAGCACGTTTTTCTGATAGCTGAGCAGCCAGTCCTCTGAATTGCTGGTCGACCAGGAACCGCCTTCGGCCACACCATAGTTGTTGATCAGAATGTCCACCGGGTAGTCGGCCAGCGCTGCCAGCAAGGTCTGTGAACCTTCTTCGGTGGTGATGTCGCCGGTCACCGGGATGCCCGCACCCAGAGCTTCTACGGCGCTCTGTGCCTGACCCTCCTGCAGACCATGGACCAGCACCGTGGCACCTTCCTGCAGCAGCGTCTGGGCAATAATCTGGCCGGTGCCGCGATGACTGCCGGTCACCAGAGCAGTACGCCCGCTTAGTTGTAAATCCAAATCGTTCCTCCCGGGTCAGCTGGGGAATTTGTTAAAGCCTGGCCACAGACCCTGCCACATGGCCAGGATATACTCCATCGATGGAAGTATCGTCCTGGCTATTGTTCCTTGTCACCGTGCTGATTGGTAGCTACATACAAGCGGTAGCCGGGTTTGCCATGGGCATGATCATCGTCGCGGTGGCCGGTGCATTGCGCATCATGGATGTGCCCACCCTGGGTGCAGTGGTCAGTCTGATGACCATCGTCAATGTGGCTATCGCTCTGCACGGTCATGTGCGCCACGTGCATCGCCGCCTGTTTCTATGGCTGGGTGTGGGCCAGATCCCGGCTATCTTTATCGGGTTGCAGCTGATGTTGTGGCTGGACGGCTCGACCCGCTGGGTGTTGGAAATGTGCCTGGGGGTGTTCATCTTTGCCGGCGGTCTGTCTATGTTTCTGCGCCCCCACCCCTGGCCACGGGTATCGAACCCGGCTTTCACCTGGCTGGTCGGGACCTGCGGTGGACTGGTCGGCGGCATGTTCTCCGCCAGCGGTCCGGTGCTCGGCTGGTTCGGTTACAACCAGCCGCTGCCGCTGGCTGCCATTCGCGCCACGCTGCTGGCTTCTTTTGTGCTGACTACCGCAACCAGAACCGTGATGGTGGGTGCCACCGGTGGTCTGACCGAGACTGTGCTCACCTATGCCGCCATTGGCTTACCTGCGGTGGTGCTGGGCACCTGGCTGGGGCGCAGATTCACGCCGCCAGTGAGTGAGGTGGCCATTAAACAAGCCGCCTATTTACTGCTCCTCGCCATGGGGATCTGGATCCTGGCAACTGCACAAGTGAGTTGATAATTCATCTTGTTTTCTGAATCGAATTAGATACTGTGCTGTTCATGTCTGAATTTGACAGCATCCGCCCTTACCGCGACGACGAAGTGCCTGAGGTACTCAAGCGCATCATCGACCATCCCGAGCTTCCCTCTGCGGCGGCGAGTTTTGTCATGCCTGAAGCGCTCAAAGATACCTTCATCGGCACTTGGGCCACCCGCCTGCTGCTGACCCAGAAAGCCCGCGGTCTGACCACCGTCGATGAATGCCAGCAGGTCATCGCCGGCTATTTTGAACAGCTGATCGAAGCCACCTCCTTCGGCGTTACGGTGAGTGGGCTGGATCAACTGGAGAAGGGCAGACATTACCTGTTTACCTCAAACCATCGCGACATCGTGCTGGATTCCGGGCTGCTGAATTACTTTATTCACCAGGCCGGTCATAAGACCTGTCGGATGGCGGTAGGGGATAACCTGCTGTCCCATGAACTGGCGGCGGATCTGATGAAGCTGAATAAAAGCTTTGTCGTCCATCGCGGCGCGCGCGGTACTCGCGAAGGCTATCGCATCCTGACCCGCACCAGCCGCTATATACGCCATTCGCTGGAAGAAGGCGTTTCGATCTGGATCGCGCAGAAAGAAGGCCGCGCAAAGGACGGCATGGATCGTACCGATCCGGCGCTGTTGAAGATGCTGGCGCTGGCCTATCGTGACCAGGATGAGCCGCTGCAGGCCATGGTCGCGCAGAGTCGCATCGTGCCTGTATCGATCTCTTACGAACTCGACCCCTGTGCCAAGGTAAAGGCACGGGAGCTCTATATCCGCGCAACGGAAGGCAAGTACACCAAGGCGGAAAACGAAGACGTGCAGAGCATTGTTATGGGCATGATGGGCCAGAAAGGCCGCATCCATATTCATGTGGGCGACCCGATCAGCGGTGAGTACGATTCGCCGAAAGCCCTGGCGCACAAAATTGACGAAGGCGTCATCAGCGGCATGCGGGTCTTTCCGACCCACGTACAGGCTGCCAAGCTGATGGGCGATATCGATCTGGAGCCAGCCGCCTGTGAGGTGAACGAGAAGAGCCTGGCGATCTTCAATGACGAGTTGTGCAGTATGAATGAGGCCATGCGGCCTTATTATCTGATGCAGTATGGGAATTTGTTGCGGAATCGAGCTGAGATTGGGGTTGGGGTTGCCGCGCCGGGGTGAACCTTCAACTTCCGGGTACGCCGGGAGTACGTCCCTGTAGGCTCGACGCGCGCGTCCTTGCGCGCGTACGCCCCGGA
>JAVKCL010000004.1:0-13848 GCA_040222775.1 Pseudomonadales bacterium | reverse complement strand
GAGATTGCTCACCAGGCGATACAGGTAGGCTTCTTCATTGTCCGGTTTAGGGTTAGACGTGTGCAGCCGCAGGCGTGCTTCCTGCACCACTTCTTCCGCATCTTCCAGGGTACCCAGCATGCCATAGGCCAGCGCGTTTAAACGGGCGTTCATTTTTCTGCGGTAGCCTCGCGGGGAAACCAATGTTGGGTGCGCAGACAGAAGCGCACCAGCATCAGCATAAGCGGCACTTCAATGAGCACGCCAACCACCGTTGCCAGCGCCGCGCCGGATGACAGGCCATAGAGCATGGCGGCGGTGGCGATGGCCACTTCAAAGTGATTGGAGGCGCCAATCATGGCGGTCGGTGCTGCATTCTCATAGCTCAGCCCCAACAGTTTGGCCAACGCATAACCCAGCGCAAAGATCACTACGGTCTGCACAAACAGTGGGATAGCGATCCACAGGATCGTGAGCGGGTTCTGCACAATGGTGTCACCTTTGAAGGAAAACAGGAGGACCAGCGTGACCAGCAGCGCGGTAATGGTTACCGGGGTAAGATAGCGCAGAAATATTTCCTTGAACCACTGCTCGCCTTTGAGCGCGATGAGCCATCTGCGCGATGTATAACCCGCCACCAGCGGTAGAGCCACATAGATACCGATGGACAGTAACAAGGCCTGCCACGGAACCGGCAACTGCCCTACTCCCAGCAGAAAACCACCAAGTACGCCAAAAAGTACCAGCATGGTGAGTGAGTTGATGGCCACCATAACCAGGGTGTGGCCGTCGTTACCTCTGGACAGATAACCCCACACCAGCACCATGGCGGTGCAGGGTGCAATACCCAGCAGAATGCAGCCCGCCAGATAGCTTCGCCACAACGGTACTTCCAGCACTTTGATGCCTTCCAGCAATACGACCTTGCCCGCCCCATAGGTGTCGCCGACGGCGATGTCAGCACCCAGCGGCAATTTCACATGGTCAACCGCGTCCGGCCCGATCAGACCCAGAAACAGGGTGCCGAGGAAGAAGCTGGCAATGGCGTACATGGTGAAAGGTTTAACCGCCCAGTTGATGAACAAGGTCAGCCCCACCGGGCGCAGTGCTTTGCCCGCACTGACCACTTCATGAAAGTCGATTTTCACCATGATCGGATACATCATGAAAAACAGGCATAAGGCGATGGGAATCGATACCACCGGTGCATCGTTGACATGGATGGCCATGCCATCGAGGGTCTGCGCCAGCTCTGGCGCGAACTTGCCGAGCAGAATTCCGGCGCCGATACACAGCGCAACCCAGACAGTCAGGTAGCGTTCAAAAAAGCTCATGGGGCTGCCTGATAAGTCGGCACTCAGCCCCCAGCCACGGCACGGCCACCGGGCAGCACCTCATCGATCAGTGAGATACAGGCTTCCGGTTGACCACCGCAGCAGTCTTCCAGCAGAAATTTGAGCAGCGCCTGTGTGCCACTGAGATCGACGGTGTAGATGATCGACCGACCCTGACGCACCGACTGCAGCAGCCCGGCATTGACCATGGAGGCCAGATGCGACGACAGGGTATTTTGCGGCACCTCAAGGGCGCGAGCGATTTCACCCGCGGCCATGCCTTGCTCACCGCTGCGGACCAGCAGACGGAAGGCCTGCAGCCGGGTTTCCTGGGACAAGGCGGCAAAGCCGCGCGTAGCTGTTTTAATATCCATATATCGAGATTATTCGATATACAATCACACAGCAAGCGGATATTCTGTGCCGCTCAAAGCAACCAGAGGGAAGCAGCCCCATGACGACACGGGTCGCCATCAACGGATTCGGCCGTATGGGCCGGCTGGCACTGCGCGCGGCCTGGGTTTGGCCGGAGCTCGAGTTTGTGCACATCAACGAGATCGGTGGAGATCCGACCACCGCCGCCCACCTGCTGCAATTCGACTCGGTGCACGGCACCTGGGATGTCCCGGTCAGCGCTGACAGCCGCACCATCACGGTCGATGGGCAGTCCATCAGCTACTCCTCCAATCAACGCCTGCAGGATACGCCCTGGGACGACCTCGGCATCGACATCGCCGTCGAATGTACCGGCCGCTTTAAATCCAGGGAAGCGCTGTTGCCCTATCTGGACCAAGGCGTGCAGAAAGTGGTGGTCTCAGCACCGGTCAAGGATGGCACACTGAACATCGTCGTTGGGGTAAACGACCATCTATACCAACCCGCTGAACACGACATCGTGACCGCGGCGTCCTGCACCACCAATTGCATCGCGCCGGTGATCAGTGTCATCCACGAGCAGTTCGGTATTCGCCACGGCTCGATCACAACCATTCACGACATCACCAATACGCAGAGCGTGCTGGATGACTACCACTCTGACTTGCGCCGCGCCCGGGCCAGTGGCCTGTCGATGATTCCCACGTCAACGGGTTCCGCCACCGCCATCGCAGAGATTTTTCCGCAACTGCGCGGCAAGCTGTCAGGGCTGGCGGTCAGAGTGCCGTTGGCCAATGCATCCGTCACGGATTGCGTATTCGAAGTAGAACAGGCCACCACGGTAGAGGCGGTCAACCAGGCCCTGCAGAACGCCGCTGAGGGCAGGCTGTCGGGCATTCTGGGCTATGAGACGCGACCACTGGTCTCCACCGACTTCAAGGGCGATCGACGTTCCAGCATTGTCGACGCGGCCTCGACCATGGTCATTGATGACACACATGTGAAAATCCTCGCCTGGTATGACAACGAGATCGGCTATGTGAATCGCATGATGGAACTGGTGCGCAAGGTCGCAGCCTCGCTCTGATATGCGCCAGTACGCCATCATCACTGGCAGCTACTGGGCCTTTACCCTGACGGATGGTGCACTGCGCATGCTGGTGGTGCTGTACTTCCACCAGCTGGGCTACAGTCCGCTGGACATTGCCCTGTTGTTTCTGTTTTACGAACTGTTCGGCGTCATCACCAATCTGCTGGGGGGTTGGCTGGCCGCAAGAGTTGGCCTGGCCGCCACCTTGATCGGCGGGCTGTTTCTGCAGGTGGGTGCTTTGTCCATGCTGCTGGTCGATGACGCCTATCTGTCGGTGGCCTATGTCATGGCTGCCCAGGCACTCTCCGGCATTGCCAAAGATCTCAATAAGATGAGCGCCAAAAGCAGCGTGAAACTTGTTGCCGGTGACGGCGAAGGTCGCCTGTACCGCTGGGTTGCAGCACTCACCGGCTCTAAGAATGCACTCAAGGGGGTCGGATTTTTCCTCGGTGGCGCACTGCTCACGGCCATCGGCTTCAGAAGTGCCATCGCTGTCATGGCGTTTACACTCGGTGTGATCGCGGTCGTTACCTTATTTGTGCTGGACAAAGAACTGGGCAAAACATCGTTTAAGCCGAAATTCAACGACCTGTGGTCCAAGAGCGACAAAGTGAACCGGTTGTCTGCGGCCCGGCTGTTTCTGTTCGGCTCGCGGGATGTCTGGTTTGTGGTCGCTCTACCCGTATTTCTACAGCTCGAACTGGGCTGGTCCAGCGTCGCGGTGGGCACGCTGCTGGCGGTCTGGGTGATGGGATACGGCGTGGTGCAGGTACTGTCGCCGACTATCACTGGACTGCGCGCCGGCCATCACCCGCATGGCGGTAGTGCCGTCGCATGGGGGGCAGCGTTAGCAGGCCTACCTGCCCTGATTGTCATGGCGGTGGCTCTGGGTGTTGAGCCCGAGTTAGCCGTGGTAACAGGCCTGATCATCTTTGGTGCGGTTTTCGCCATCAACTCCGCCGTACATTCCTATCTGATCATTTCTTACGCGCAGGCGGACGGCGTATCTCTGGACGTGGGCTTCTACTACATGTCCAACGCCGCCGGACGACTGGTGGGCACCCTATGCTCAGGGTGGATCTATCAAACGTGGGGGTTCGAAGCCTGCCTGCTGGTGTCCACCGGATTTGTCGTGATCGCCACCTTGATCTCGCTGGCTTTGCCACGGGCAAACCCGGCACTCGAGCCAGACAACTGACCTGGACAGGTTAACTCCAGAGCATGACCTGGACCATTCAGCTCGGCACTCTGCTCGGCAAGCTCTGCTTAACCCCAGAAGTTCAGAGTTACCTTAGGGAGCGGGCTGAGCACCACGCTTCTCCTGCAGCCGACGCTGCAGATAGACCCGCTGGGCACTTGAATCCGCCAACTCACAAGCCCGCTGCAGTGCATCGATCGACTTCGGCTCCTGGCCCGCACACTCATAGGCGAACGACAGGGCTGCAAAATAGGGTTGGTAACTGATCAGCTTGCTGCTTAACTCAGGCGCAGTCAGCATCGTCAGCGCCTGGTCGGCTTTGCCGCAGTAGCACAGGGCCACCGCCTGATTTACCGGCACAACGGGTGAGGCATCGAGCTGTGCAAGTTTGTTATACAGCGCTGCAATCTGCGGCCAGTCTGTCTCCGCTGCGGAAGCCGCCTGGCTGTGAATGGCTGAAATGGCGGCCTGAATCTGGTACGCGCCGGGTATGTGGCGGGCCGCAAAGACCGTATCGATCAGCGCCACCCCTTCGTCGATCATGCCTTTGTGCCAGCGGGAGCGGCCCTGCTCCTCCAGCGGCACGAACACCCCATGTTCGTCCACCCGGGCGTTCAGGCGGGCGGCACTGAGCAGCATCAGGGCCAGCAGCGAACGGGGCTCCGGGTCATTGCGCAGCAGGCGGCTGACCATGCGGCCCAGGCGAATGGCGATGTCGATCAGCGAGCCCCGACTCAACCCTGCGTCCTGAAATCGCGTATAGCCCTCATTGAAAATCAGATAAATCGCCTTTAACACCGCATCCACGCGTGCTGGAATCTCGGTGGCTGGGGGTACTTCGTAGGGCACTGTGGCACGCTTGAGCTGCTGCTTGGCGCGGGTGATGCGCTTTTCAATGCTGGCGGGTGAGGCCAGCAGGCCGCGGGCGATCTCAGCAGTGGAAAAGCCCAGCACCACTTTCAACATCAGCACCATCTGTGCCGGGGGCGACAGCTCAGGGTGACAACAGGTGAACAGCAGGCGCAGCATATCGTCGTCCACAGCCAGCCATTCTGCCGCATCCATGCTGTCAGTCAGATCCACGCTGTCTAATTCTGCAACAAGCGGCACCACGTTGCTGTCGAGACTGATGCTGCGCTGCTCGCGACGTAGCTGATCTACCGCGCGATTGCGCCCCACGGTAACCAGCCAGGCGACCGGATTGTCAGGCACGCCATCGCTGGCCCAGACCTGCAGCGCCCTAACCAGCGCGTCCTGGGTGGCATCCATGGCGCGGTCCATATCACCCAGCACACGAATCAGCGTCGCCACCACCTGGGGATAAGCGGCGCTGAGAATGGGACCCAGATCATTCGCCATGGCGACTCAGGCCCGTTGCTTACAGGTCAGAGTGATCGTCAATGGGCCGCACTTCTATGGTGCCGGATTCCACATGGGGAATCTGCGCAGCGTACTCCATGGCCTGTTCTAAACTGTCCACATCGATGAGATAGAAGCCCGCCAATTGCTCCTTGGTCTCTGCAAAAGGGCCATCGGAAACCTGAAGCTCTCCACCCCGATGGCGCAGGCTGACCGCGGTGGAGGTGGAGCGCAGCGCCTGCCCGGCATATTCCACGCCGTTGGCAACCAGCTTTTCATTCAACTCACCATGCCTGGCCAGCACCTCGCGCTTTTCGTCGAGGGTTTTGTTTTCCCAGATTTCTTCCGCTTCGTAGATCAGGAGTAGGTATTTCATGACACGCTCGATTGGTGAGTTCTGATATAGACGTCTCAACATAGCTGAAACGGACAGAATTCTTAAGCGCGGGTCTGTATCATCGATCACGCTGCAAGACTGCTTCGGGGACAGGCATGCACGATTTCGATCAGGCCTATTACAAACGTTACTACGAAGATGAAGCCACTCAGGCCGTTTCACCCGAGGAACAGCAGAATCTGGCCGCATTCGTAGCCGCTTATCTGCGCTATCTGGGCGTACCGGTAAACTCGATTCTCGATGTAGGCTGCGGCATCGGCCAGATTCTGCAGGCGTTGCACGCCGAATTTCCTGAAGCCGAGATTCATGGGGTAGAAACCAGTGCATATCTTTGCGCACGCTACGGCTGGGAACAGGGTGAGGTGCAGCACTACCGGAGCGAACCCCATGATCTGGTCATCTGTAACGATGTGCTGGGCTACCTGAGTAAAAAAGACGCACGCAAGGCAGTAAAAAATCTGGCCAGGCTGACCGAATCTGCCCTCTACCTCAGCGTGCTGACCGACGAAGATATGGACATCTGCGACACCGACCTTACTGACCTCAACCAGAAGGTCAGACCCATCGCCTGGTATAGGGCTTTGCTGAGCAAGCACTTCGTGGCGGTGGGCGGCGGCTTGTTTCTGAAAAAGCCCCTGGCCTATCCAGTGTGGCAGATGGAACGTAGCTGACGTAGGCTAGACCGATGAATTGGCCCAACGCCCTTACCCTGTGCCGGGATCTGCAACGCGGCACCCTCTCTGCCTGTGATCTGATGAACGAAGTCTATGATCGCATCGAACAGGTCAATCCACAGGTCAATGCACTGGTTGCCTTGTTACCGCGTGAGCAGGCATTGCAACTGGCCACCAGCGCAGATCAATCCCCCATCGCCGACCGCGGCCCACTGCACGGTCTACCCATGGCACCGAAAGACGCCGTGGAAGTACAGGGCTTTGCCACCAGCTGGGGATTCGTGCCCTGGGCGGATAATATCGCGCAGCAGGATGACGGACTGGCTGCCCGGATGCGTGCCGCCGGCGCGCTGTTTATCGGTCGCTCGAACATGCCGGAGTTTGGGCTGGGCTCGAATACCTTCAATCGACTTTACGGACGCACGCACAATCCTTATGACCTGACCCGCACCGCTGGCGGCAGCAGCGGCGGCGCCGCAGTGGCGCTGGCCACGGGTATGCTGCCCCTGGCAGATGGCAGCGATATGGGTGGATCACTGCGCAATCCGGCGAGCTTCTGCAATGTGGTCGGCTTCCGCCCCTCTATTGGCCGCATGCCGTTCACCCGAGGTTTCGGCTGGTTTGGCCGGCTGGCCACCACCGGCCCCATGGCCCGCACTGTGGCCGATGCGACCCTGCTGTTTTCCGTGCAGGCAGGGCCGGACCCGAGCGATCCACTGACCCTGCCTGAGCCCGGCACGGATTTTCTGGATGCGCTGGTGCCTCCCGAAAATCTGCAGGGATTGCGTATCGCCTACGCCCCGACTCTGCACGGCCTGCCCATCGCACCTGAAGTCATGCTGGTCTTAGATCAGGCCATCGATGTGTTTGCCAATCTGGGTGCAGAGGTCACTACCCAGGGGCCACAACTTGAACGCGCCATGGATGTCTTTCAGACCCAGCGCGCCGCCGGGCTGGCTACGCTGGGTGCGTCCCTGAATCGCACGGTGCCGGACTGGCGCGAACATGCCAAAGATACGGCCATCTGGAACATCGACAAGGGGCTGGCACTCAGTGCCGAGGAAATTCTGCAATCCGAAACAACACGCAGCACCCTCTATACCCACATTGCAGAATATTTCAGTCAGCACGATGCGCTGGTGTTACCTGCCGCCCAGGTGGCGCCCTTTCCACTGGATCAGGAGTGGGTGGCAGAAATCAACGGCCAGCAACTGGACAGCTACATCGATTGGATGACTATCTGCTGCGCCATTACAGTAACCGGTTGCCCGGCCATTTCTGTACCTGCGGGCTTCACCGAGCAGGGCTTGCCCGTCGGCGTGCAGATCGTTGGCAAGCCTCGTGGTGACCTTGCCCTGTTACAGATCGCACATGCCTTTGAAGCCGCCACCCAACATCACCTCACCCGACCTGCGGTTTGCGCAGACTAGCGCTTGCAGTTCAAAAACAAATTTAAAACAGCCCGCTGCATCCTACGCTGCAATGATCAGTTCCTGCTGGCGGTACATTCCAGTTTCTGGTCCCGGCCGAATCGCCGCTGGGGACTGCCCGGCGGCAATATCGAATGGCGCGAGGCACCTGAAGTCGCCGCAAAGCGGGAGATTATGGAAGAGTTCGACCTCACTCTCGGTGATCTTACTGAGATCGGTCCCTACCCTTATAAGGGTCACCAACACATGGTTTACGGTGCGGAGATTCCCCAGCAGATCAGCTACTACGACGATACTGAACTGCTGGAAATCGGCTGGTTCAGTCTGCAGGAGGCCTTTGATTTACACGAGCAGCAGAAACTCCATGCCGGTTATGAGTTGGACGCCATCGAGGCTTATCTGACGCTGCTTAGTTAAAAATTTTTAACCCCTTTTTGCCGGGTGGTGCGTTCTTGTAGATACAACCCAACAAAAAGGAAGCAAAATGTCTCGCAATTACCCCTCCAGAATGCCGCTACTGGCATCCGCTCTTTTGACCGTATCGCTGGTGGTCGCCTGTTCCAGTGCCCCTGAACAGAAGCAGACCACACCTCCACCGCAAGACCCGCAGCAGCCGCCACCAGTGACGCTGCATGACCCGGTGGAGCAGAATCGAGCACGTCCGGAAGCAGAGCCGCGTCTGGAAGAAATCACCGTAACCGCGAATCGATCAAACAGAGTAGACGGCGCAGCGGTGCTGGGACGGAAGCTCGCCGAGCGGGAACAGGTCTCTACGGCAGACGCTATCCACTTATCCAGCTCAGTGGCAAAACTACAGGCCATGCCCGCAGCGCCCTTTTACCAGGACCAGGGTCGCGAGCGCTATGAAAACGCCGTCATCAACGGCGTGCACTGGGCTGCTCAGGATCCGGTGTCCACCTTCTCGATAGATGTGGATTCCGCTGCCTATGCCAACATGCGAC
This sequence comes from Pseudomonadales bacterium, assembly GCA_040222775.1. Lineage (GTDB taxonomy): Bacteria > Pseudomonadota > Gammaproteobacteria > Pseudomonadales > Azotimanducaceae > UBA4421. The sequence goes on along the minus strand of JAVKCL010000004.1, from coordinate 5,050 downwards.
GCCAACTGCAACAGGGCCAGATGCCGCATCCGGATTCCGTCCGTGTCGAAGAACTGGTGAACTACTTCCAGTACAACTATCCCCGCGCCAGCGATCTGTCCACACCGTTTTCTATCTTCACCGAAATGGGTCCAAGCCCGTGGCATGCAGATCGCAAGCTGGTGCATATCGGTATCAACGGCTGGCAGCCAGACAACGACGGTGAATTGCCGCCCGCCAATCTGGTGTTCCTGATCGATGTATCGGGTTCAATGCAGGCGCCGAACAAAATCCAGCTGCTGAAAAGCGCCATGAAGATGATGGTGAAGCAGCTGCGACCCCAGGACAGCGTGGCGATTGCCGTGTACGCCGGTGCTGCTGGCCAGGTGCTGGCGCCGACCGCCGGAAACCAGAAAGCCACCATCAACCAGGCCATCGACAATCTGCGCGCTGGCGGCTCTACCAATGGCGCTGCAGGAATCCGCCTGGCCTATGACCTGGCCCGACAGAACTTCAAGACCGACGGCGTGAACCGCGTGCTGCTGGCCACTGATGGCGACTTCAACGTCGGTACCACCAATGTTGACGAGTTGGAAAAACTGGTCGAACAGGAACGCAAAAGCGGCGTGGCACTGACCGTGCTCGGTTTTGGCACGGGTAACTACAACGATCACCTGATGCAGAAAATTGCCCAGATTGGCAACGGCAACGCGGCCTACATCGACACCATCAATGAAGCGCGCAAAGTGCTGGTCGAAGAACTGGGCGCCACCCTGCAGATCATCGCTAAAGACATGAAAGTGCAGGTGGAATTTAACCCCGCAGTGGTCGAAACCTACCGACTGATCGGCTATGAAACACGTCATCTGAATCGCGAGGATTTTAACAACGACCAGGTTGATGCAGGCGACGTTGGCGCTGGACACACGGTCACTGCGCTGTACGAAGTGACGCTGACGGGCCGGGACAGCAGCATTGCTGATCCGTTGCGCTATCAGCCTGAGCGATCCAGCAGCACGCCTGATCTGGCGCGGGAACTGGCCAACGTGAAACTGCGCTACAAGCGACCCGACGAAGACCGCAGCCAACTGATCGAAAGACAGCTGAAGCTGGACGATGTGGCGGCTGACGTCGCGCAGACCAGCGAAGCCTACCGCTTCAGCGCCGCGGTGGCCTGGCTGGGCCAGCACCTCAGCGACTCAAAGCACGTGCAAAATCAGCGTATCCAGGCGATCATCGATCTTGCGCAAAGTGCAAAAGGACAGGACAACCACGGCTACCGCAGCGAGTTTATCAGCCTGTTAAGAATCGTTGATGCCATGGCTATTGCCAGTGTCGACCAGGGCAGTGACGAGCACGGCTAACTGTCGTTAAACCATGAGCGAGCAGACCATCCACAGCACCGTTGGGGTCGCGGGCACTACCACGACCTCTACGGCTGACGGCGCCGAGCAACCCGGCGACGATGATCTGCTCGCCCTGTATCTGCGCGGTGACCAGGGTGCTTTCGAAGCGCTGTACACGCGACACAAGGGTGCTGTTTACCGTTTTTTCCTGCGCCAACTGCCTGAGGATGCTGCCAACGATGCCTTTCAGGAAACCTGGAGCAAACTGATCAGCGCAGCAGACAGTTATCAGCCCGAAGGCAAGTTCACCGGCTACCTGTTTACCATCGCCTACAACGTGTTGCACGACTGGCAACGTAAGCAGATGCGCGATTCAGCCAATCAGCAGATGGAAGCAGAGGCGGCAGATGAAATGCCTGCTGATGAAAACACTGAAACTGCCGCAGCACAGGCGCAGCTGGTGGAAAAGCTGCACCACGAAATCCGCAAACTACCGATCGCCCAGCGAGCAGTGTGGATCTTGAAACAGGAAAGTGGTCTGGGACTGGCGGAGATCGCGCTGTTGACCAACAGCACGCTCGAAGGTGTTAAGAGTCGTCTGCGCTACGCCAATCAGAAGCTTAAATCCGGAATGCAGAAATATGTCAGAACATGACCCCGAAAATTTAGACGATCTCAGCCTGACTGAGCTCTACCAGTCGGGTGACAAGACACAACCACCCGCTGAGCTCGATCAGGCAATTCTGGCGCTCGCTGCAAAAAAGCCTAGCGCCCCGGTCTGGCGCAGGTGGTCTGGCCCGCTGGCCAGCGCTGCAGTAGTGGTATTGACCGTGGGCGTATTCCTGAGCCAATCAACAACGCCGCCCTTCTCTGCAGGTGAAGCGCGATCAGCAAGTGAGGCGCAGTCGAGCAACGAATCAGTATCTGCCAAAGAATCACGCCCGCGTAGACAGCCTGCCAGCGAAGCGCAGACCACGCGCGAAGTGCTGCCAGCCAGGGAAGCGACTTCGGCAGCGCCTGAATCAGCCGCATCGACAACAGATGCGCAGGACCAGGCGGTGCCGCGCTTGCGCGCGGAATCAATCGGCGAGTCTGAGGAAGCATTGTTTGCAGATCGACAGATGGGTGCCCCGTTGGCTGCGGCGGTGGAACCGGCACCACCACCCACCACGATCCCGGAAGATCGCAATCAGTCTTTTAACGTCGATGCCGCGCCCATGGCGAAGATGTCTGCAATACAGAAGGCCGAACCTGCCCAGTCATCGCGGCGGGACATGGCCATCGAAGAGGTCGTCGTCACTGGCAGCATGCGAACGGCCGAGGATAAATCATCGCCATACACCGCGACCGACTGCGCGCCTGATGCCAACCCGTGCGAAATAGCGATCGAACATCCCCAATGTGCAGCGGCGTATACGCTGTCGCAAGCGGTCACAGATCTCGACGTGCGTGACCTGTGGGTAGACGTTTACACCAGCGACAGCACCTTGAAGCTGACCTGTGAGGACGGGGACTGGGTTGTCACGCCCGTGCGCGAACAAGATTAACGTTGACTGCTTAATCCTGCGTTTTCGCCTGCTCATTGACCTTCTCCCAACGGGAGGTGAATTCCTCGGTTGAATTCACTCGGGGATAATCTTCGTCAGGTACCGGTACATGCAGAAACTCACAAATGGGTTGCCAGCCATCACCGGGCTGATAGACCAACAGTTTGTCCGCCGGCACGGTGTCGATGACTTTCTGATTGTGTGCCTCAAAGATACTGATCACGTGCGCGCGATCATCCATGCGCCGGCCAAAGACCGGCTCCCAGATGACTTTGAAGGCCAGCTCAGCACCGCGCTGCCGTTCCGGATCATCGCTGCTCTCCCCGGCATGGGAAAATTTCCAGATGGTGTTCATGACGCTGTCGTACCACTTATCGGGATCCCGGAGTGAGAGCAACACCTTGGCGTCAGGAAACGCAGCCATCTGTTCCTGCCAGAAATTGGCGCTGGGCCAGTCTACTGTGGCCTGATAACCACTGAACAGCGCATGCCAATCCACCGGTTTGCCGGCGGCGATGTCCAGCCAGTGCTGCCGGTGCGAGGGGTTCTGGGCTACTTCCATCATGTGGTAGCACTTATCAAAACCGAGCTTTTCCAGGGCAAATTTAAGGGACAGCGTGCCGGTGCGGCCAAACCCGGCACCGATGACTTTTACGCTCATGAAGACTCCTTCAGATCAGCAAGAATTTCGCGCACCTGGTCCATTTCCAGCTGGGAAACATCCAGTGCCAGCAGAATATAGACGAACAATTGCGCGCCTAGCGAGCCATTATTCACCTTGGAGCGCAGATTACTCTCCTGCTGATCGACGCCAAGCTCCGCCAGCGCGCGACTTAAGTCTTTGTATTCATAACCTTTGAAGGCCATGCGGGCACGAATCAGACGGCGAATGGTTTCGCGCATATCAGGTGAATCAAACAATTTGGCCATCGTTTAAGCCTTGCCATGCAGAAGTCTTAATTATCAACATTTGTCTATTTTGTTCAACTTATATTGACAGTTGTTACCTTTCGTAACATAATCACCACATCCTTTTGACGACTGCATGTTGTTGAAAAGGCTTAGCGACCCACAAAAAGGAGCAAACCCATGGGTGAATTAATCACTTCCCTGACACTCATTCTGGCTGTCATTATTTTTATTCTGAGTGCTGTCAGATCAGTCCCCCAGGGCTACGGCTGGACCCTGGAGCGATTCGGGCAGTACCGCCGTACCCTGACCCCCGGCCTCAACTTTCTCATTCCGTTCGTCGACCGCATTGGTCACAAGCAGAACCTGATGGAACAGGTGCTGGACATCCCACCCCAGGAAGTCATTTCTTCCGACAACGCACAGGTACTGACCGACGCGGTCTGTTTTTATCAGGTGCTGGAACCGGTCAAAGCCTCTTACGAAGTCAATGACCTGGTACGCGCCATGCAGAACCTGGTGATGACCAACATCCGTGCGGTACTGGGCTCGATGGAACTGGACGAAATGCTGTCTAACCGGGATCGCATCAATAGCGAACTGTTGAACAAGGTTGATGAGGCCACCGACCCCTGGGGCGTGAAGGTAACGCGTGTTGAGATCCGCGACATTTCACCACCCCGTGATCTGGTGGATTCCATGGCCCGACAGATGAAAGCAGAACGCGAGAAGCGCGCCCAGATTCTGGAGGCAGAAGGTGAGCGCGAAGCAGCGGTACAGGTGGCTCAGGGTCAGAAAGAGTCTGCGATACTGCGCGCTGAGGGTGAACTGCAGGCTTCCATCCGCGAAGCGGAAGCGCGCGAGCGACTGGCCGAAGCAGAAGCGAAGGCTACAGAGAGCGTCTCTCAGGCCATTGCCAAGGGTGATCCTCGAGCGATCAACTACTTTGTCGCGCAGAAGTATGTCGATGCGCTGGGCAAGCTGGCTGAGTCGAACAACAACAAAGTGATGATGATTCCGCTGGAAGCAAGTTCCGTCATCGGCTCGATCGCCGGTATCGGTGAGATCACCAGAGACATCATTCACAAAGAGGCTTCTTAAGAGTTAGGCTTTAGCTAAGGAGATGACCATGGAACTATTTACCAATATTACGGCTTACCACTGGGTGGCGTTAGGTCTCATCCTGCTGACCGCTGAAATGCTGGGGGCATCGGGCTTTCTGCTCGGTGCCGCTGGCGCGGCATTTGGCCTGGCTGCGGTGGTGTGGAT
>JAVKCL010000003.1:0-61665 GCA_040222775.1 Pseudomonadales bacterium | reverse complement strand
GCTTTTAATGGGGCGCGCGCGCTCCCTGCCGCGCCACGCCGGTCATTTTTTAAATAATATTCCGGCCTCGCCACCCGCTCAATAGCATGCGCGATGTCACCAACGTCTTCGCTACTGCTCTCTGGCACCAACGTCTCTGACCCCAATTTTGTTAGAAGGCTTTGTCGAGTTTGACGTAGAAGTAACGTCCGGTGATGTCGTAAGTCCGTCCGTCGTAGCTGTCGTTGAAGGCAGCAGCAGAGAAGGGCGGGGTTGCGTCGAACAGGTTCTGTACGCCCAGCGTGGTACGAATCCAGAAGGTGGCCGGGCCGAAGTAGCTGACGTTGACGCTGTGTGTGGTCCAGTCCGAAATGGTCCGAAATTCACTGCTCAAGGGTATCTTTTCCTCAAGGCTCGAGATCCAGTAGATGCTGTAGTGGGCCTGCCAGTTCTTATGTTGCAGACTGGCGGCCAGAGAAACCTTCCAGTCCGGCAGGCTGCCCAAGCCCTGAGAGGCCTCATCGCTGAAGGTCCCGGCTTTATCCACCGTGGGCGATTCAGGATCGAACTTGTCTTTGAAGGAGTGAATATGCGTGGCATTCAACGCCACAGTCAGCTTACCCCAACGCTCATTCTCGGCTTCAACTCTGGCGCCGATATCCAGGCCTTTCACTTCCCGACTGCCGATGTTCTGCAGGGTAGCTAACACGGCGGTTAAGTTGCCGTTGGCGTCGCGTTCAATACGATCAGCAAAGCTCAGATTGTGGGCGTTGCGGTTGACAATGAACTGGGCCGAACTGTCCACCACGTCTTCCTGATCAATGGCAAAGAGATCGAGAGAAAGCTGCTTGCTCAGCCAGCCATTGTCGTCTCGCCAGCTGCTGCCCAGGGTCATGGTTTCGCTGCGCTCGGGTTTCAAGTCACGGTTACCGCCGGTGGTGGTGAGAAACTGATTGAGCGAGGGGTCAGAGGGCTGAGTACAGCCGATTAGTGTAGGGTCTGGCGTAGAGCAGGGATCGTTGAGTTGTTGAAACGACTGCAGCGTTGAACCACGCAACTGCGGCAGCGTTGGCGCGCGGAAGCCCTTGCCCCAGCTCAGGCGGAAGCTCCAGTGCTCGTCAGGCAACCAGTTGAACACTACGCGTGGATTGTTGACTGAACCAAAGTCGCTGTATTGCGACCAGCGCGTGGCCACCTGCACCCCCAGGGTATCCATGGCATCACCCTTAATCAGAGGCAGGTAGAGCTCGCTGTAGCCTTCCACCACAGTGCGACCGCCACGAGTTGCGCCGCGGCTGCCGCCCGCAACGTTCAATCGATTGGCGGATACGTAATCGGGATCGATTTCAAGTTGTTCCCTACGGGTCTCAATCCCCGCCGCAATTTCGATATCTGAGTCGCCCAGCTGCCAGTCGAAATCAAGGGTCAATCCGGTCAGCGTGCTGCGGCCGTCCGTACGGGTGTCAGTACTGATGTAGCTGATCATCTCATCGGTCAGGCTGCCAGGCGCGCCCAGCAGGTTGACCGGCACGCAGGGTGCGCTGCAGTTGCCACCCAGTGACTCAGCCAGGCGATCGGCACGTATGCCATTGGTATGCTCTTCTTCGGCTTCGGTGCGATCATGCTGCAAAGCGACGGCGAAGGAAAAACGCTCAGCCTGGTATCTGCTGTGCAGGACGAACTGGAAGCTGGTGGTGGTATTGAGTTTGCGGCGCGTGGGTAACTCCACCGCCCGGCGGCGCACATCTTCCAGATCGACGCCGAAGGGGTTGAACGGATTGGCGGCGGAAATTGTCAGCGGAATGGACTCAAACCCGGTGAAGATGGGGACAGGTGCGAAATAGGTGTCGGCTTCGGTGTGGCTGAGGAACGCATCCACGCCGTGCTGCCAGGGCTGGTCGTCCCCCACACCGAGTGTGGCATACAGGCTGTAACGTTCCAGCGGTACGATGGACGAGGTGTAATCCCGGTACTCGAACAGGTCTTCGCTGGTGAATGGAATGAAATCGCCGGGGCTTGTCCCACTGGCACCATCGGCGAGTCGTACAACGCCTGTTGGCGCAACGACCAGCGCTGGAACGGTGGCGCTGGAGCGCTTGTTGATGCCCCCTTGTGAACTGTCATCTGAGCTTTCCGAGCGGCTGCGATCGCGGCTGAAGATGCCGTCCTGTTTGTAAGCCGAGAGGTTGATTGACCCGTGCCAGGTGTCACCGATATACCCGCCCTGTACCGCGAACTGGGTGGTCTGCAGATCACCCTCGGCGGATTGGCCCTGATAGATGTCGGCACTGAAACCATCGTGCCCGCTTTTGGTGATTACGTTCACCACGCCGGCGACTGCGTCGGCGCCGTAGATGGCCGAGACACCATCCTTGAGGATTTCAATGCGCTCCACCATGGACAGCGGCAGGGTGTTCAGATTGACTGCGTCGCCACTCAAGGCGTTGTAGTTGGTGCGCCGACCGTTCAGAAGTACCAGGGTATTCGAAGCCGGTAACCCTCTCAGGGTGATGGTGGCGCTACCATCGCCGCCATTGGAGATCAGCGTGCTGGTGCTGTTGCCGGATACCGCCGGCACATAACGCAGCAGTTCGCTGATGGTCTGCAGCCCGGACAGCAGGATCTCCTGCTGATCAATGATGTCGATAGGCATGGCGCGACTGAAGTCAGCCTGGCGCAAGCGCGAACCGGTGGGTGGCACTTCCCGGACCAGTAACTCTTCCATGATCGGCGGTGGGTCTGCGGCTTGGGGCGGTGGTGCGATCACAATTTCTGCAATTTCGGTCGAGGCACAGTTTTCCGTGCGGGCAATAGTGACAAACTTTTCGCGGATAAAGTCTGCAGCCAGGCAGTGAGGTGCCAGCCAGGTCTCCAGCAGCTGACCCACCGTGGTCTGTTCATTGACACCGTCCACGCTCAGTCCTGCTACGGTTTCCTCGGCAAAAAATATAGATAATTCAATATCTTGAGCAAGTTTAAAGAGATTGTCTCGAAGTGCGCCACTGTTGAATCTGGCATCGATCTGCTGGTCGCTGGTGGAAGCCGCAAATGCCTGCGGGCCGTTCAATGAGAACAGTAAGAGGGCGACGGCCAGGTAGGAAAAAGAGGGCGACTGCATAGACCCATGCTAGCCAAGGTTTGCGCGCTTTACAAAACAGTGCTGCGCTTAAATCAGTTGATTTTTCGGGGGGTTATGAGGATCAGTTCGTCGGAAACTGCCTTCCAGTTAAGCCCCATGGAAACCTGCAGGGCATCCAGCATGGCTTCCTGGTCTGCGATTTGAATCACGGCGGAAACTGTGGTCTGGCCTGCTGCCGCATCGCTGAGCGCCATATTGCGCTGGACGTAACGGTTAAGGTCAGTCAGCAGTGCCTGGAGGGCGACATCCTGATAGACGAGTACACCCCGTTGCCAGGCCAGTTCGCGTGCGGTGTCTACGTTGAACAGTGCGTGCGAACGTGTCTCGGTCAGCTCAACCTTCAGTTGTTGTCCGATGGTCAGATCGTCAGCCAGCAGGCCGCGTTCGGCATCGCGTACGTCAACCAGGCCTTCGGTTACGGTGATCAGAACGGCCTGTTCATCCTGCTTGCGCACTGCAAATGCCGTACCCACCGCCTGTGCAGTGATGTCGCCTGTACGCACAACGAATGGCTGTGCAGGGTCGTGTGCCACATCAAACCAGACCTCACCCCGCTCAAGACTGACGGCACGCTTGTCACCATGCATGCTGACTTGAATAGCGGAGTCAGTGTTCAGAAAGGCAGTGCTGCCATCAGCGAGGATGATGCGCTGTTGCTCACCGGGTTGGGTGGCATAGACGTCGGGCTGCAGCGCGAAGATGAAAAAGGTGACCACCAGCAGTGCGGCAGCCGAAGCCAGACTGACCCAGGCGGGTTGATAGGCAGGCTGGGATTGGAAAACCGGCTTGGCCGCGACTTCTTTGCTGATGGCCCACAGCGCGGTGGCGTCTTCAAAGGCCTGCGCGTGGGCCGGGTCCTCGGCAAGCCAGTCGAGAAGGGCGGCTCGTTCTGTGGCGATGCGGGTTGTCTGCTTTGGGTCTGTCTGGTGCGGGTGATCGCTCAGTTTAACCAGCCACTGCAGTGCCTGGTCATCGACGGAAGGATCAGCCCGATAGTCGTCCAGCGCCAGGACCGCGTCTGAATCGCGTCTTTTGACCTTTGCCTTGTCCTTGTCTGTGTCGCTGGGTGGCTTGTTGTTCATGTCAGTGCGCTGCGCTGATCTTCTTATTGTTTTTCAATGATCTGTTATATAACGAGGGAGACACATTAAACCTCAGTATTATTCTGTTCCAATTTGTTTCTGAAATGCTTCAACGTCTGAATGATGTATTTCTCCACCATGCTGGTGCTGACCTCGAGCTGTTCCGCAATCTCGGCATAGGAAAGGCCCTTGTGACGGTGCATAACAAATGCCTGACGGGCCTTGAGCGGTAGTTCGAGCAATGCCTGTTCCAGCAGTGCCACGACTTCCTGTGAACCAATGGTGTCTTCCACCGAGCGGGTCTCTTCTTCAGCAGACGCAATATGCCGCTGCTCCAGGTTGCGCCGGCGGATCTGATCTATGCTCAGATTAGATGCTGTTTGAAACAGAAAGGCTTTGGCATTGCTGAGCTCTTCGGGGTGGTCCAGGCCGTACATACGCAGCCAGGCTTCCTGAGCCACTTCCTCGGCATCGGCACGGTCGCGAAATCTGGAGGTCAGATAACGCACCAGGCCATTAGCTTGCTCTTTGAACAAGGTGCCCAGGAACTGCTGCTTGCTGTCTGTCTTAGGTTGCGACATGGGGCGCATTGTAGCCTGGAAAAGCTCACAATGTGTAAGCACCACGTTATTGTGACATAGTTGTCAGAATTGCCGGTTATGCTGTGCAACTGACCTCGATCACATAGCGATCGGGGTAGTTGTTGGTAGAATGTGCAATCAAAATATAGTCATTGGGCTAGATGGATATGGTCGAACCGAGCGTGAGTAATGTAACGCCGCTGATAAACAGGGAAGAAGTACCGCCCGATGCGGCTGTCAGCGCCTTGCCGTTTGCCTTTGCCAAGCGCTTTGGCGTGGTCCTGAGCGCCAAGCCGGGTCATATCAAGCCCGTGCTCTACTGCACCGGCAATCCGGCGTTGACGACGCTGGCCGAAGTGCGTCGGCTGGCGCGCCAGGAATACACCGTGGCCACCGTCACCGCTGAAGAATTCGAAGCCATCGTCACCGAGGTTTACTCGCGGGACTCATCCGCCGCGCGACAGATGGTCGAAGATCTGGGCGATGAAATGGATCTGGCCAGTCTGGCCAATACCATCCCGGAAACTGAAGATCTGCTCGAGCAGGAAGACGATGCGCCGATCATCCGTTTGATCAACGCATTGCTGGCTGAAGCCATTCGCGAAAACGCCTCAGACGTGCACATCGAGACCTTTGAAAAAGACCTGGTGGTGCGCTTTCGTGTGGACGGCGTGATGCGCGAAGTGGTCAAACCCAAGCGTGAACTGGCACCGCTGCTGGTGTCTCGCATCAAGGTGATGGCGCGACTCGATATTGCTGAGAAACGCATTCCTCAGGACGGCCGCATTTCATTGCGCATCGGCGGACGGGAAGTGGATGTGCGGGTCAGCACCATGCCGGCCTCATCCGGCGAGCGCGTGGTACTGCGTCTGCTGGATAAACAGGCTGGGCGTTTGAACCTGACCAGTCTGGGCATGGAGGCGGAATGTCTCGCCCGGCTGCAGGACGTGGTGCATCGCCCCCACGGTATTTTTCTGGTCACCGGCCCCACCGGCTCGGGTAAAACCACCACCCTGTATGCCTCGCTGGCCGAGCTCAGCGCACAGACCATCAACGTATTGACGGTGGAAGACCCCATCGAATACAACCTGCCCGGTATCGGCCAGACTCAGGTTAACACCAAGGCGGACATGACCTTCGCGCGGGGTCTGCGCGCCATACTGCGTCAGGACCCGGATGTGGTGATGGTGGGTGAGATTCGTGACCTGGAAACGGCAGAGATCGCGGTACAGGCCAGCTTGACCGGACACCTGGTGATGTCGACCCTGCACACTAATACTGCGGTAGGCGCGGTAACCCGCTTGATGGACATGGGCGTCGAGCCATTTCTACTGTCCTCCAGTCTGGTGGGCGTACTGGCCCAGCGCCTGGTGCGCACCCTGTGCGAAGATTGTCGCACCCCACGCGAGGCCACTCAGGCCGAACTGCAATTCCTCAAGGAAACCTCGGCCCGGGTTTATGATGCGCCTGGGTGTGATGCCTGCAGCCACTCCGGCTATCGTGGTCGCACCGGCATTTATGAACTGGTCGTCGTCGACGACACGGTACGGCAGCTGATTCATGACCGGGTCAGCGAACAGGAGCTGGCGGGCTATGCGCGCCGGGTTGCACCCAGTATCCGCGAAGACGGCAAAGCCAAGGTACTGGCCGGCGCAACTTCGGTTCAAGAGGTCCTGCGCGTTTCGCTTGAAGACTGACCCTACCCACTGATGGCTGCTTTTCAATACATTGCCCTCGATACCAACGGCAAGTCGAAAAAAGGTGTGATGGAGGCGGACAGCGCACGGCAATTGCGCCAGATGTTGCGCGATCAGGGCTATATGCCCATGGAAGTGTCGCCCACCACCGAGAAATCCAGCAGCGAGCGCAGTCAGCTGTTTTCCTTCAGTCGACGCATGTCGGCGCTGGATCGCGTGCTGTTTACCCGGCAGCTGGCAACGCTGGTGGCCTCCAGCCTGCCGATAGAAGAAGCCCTGCAGGCGGTCGCCCAGCAATCGGAAAAACAGCACGTCAGCGGCCTGATCATGGGCATTCGCAGCAAGGTGCTGGAAGGCCATTCACTGGCCAGCAGCCTGCGTGAGTACCCTAAAAGTTTCGGCGATCTGTACTGCTCGTCGGTAGCAGCAGGAGAGCAATCCGGTTATCTGGATAAGGTGTTGGACAATCTGGCGGATTATCTGGATCGCCAGTTTGAATCCACCCGCAATGTGGAGATGGCACTCTTCTATCCCGTTGCTCTGCTTGTTATGGCCTTTATCATCGTCGCCGGCCTGATGATTTACGTGGTGCCCGACATGATCGGCGTCATCGAAGACACCGGACAGGAATTGCCCTGGTTTACCGTCGTGCTGATCAACCTCACCAATGGACTGCGCGATTACTGGTGGCTGTTGCTGGCCGGTGTCGTGATCCTGGTTGCCAGTATCCGCTGGCTGCTCAGTCAACCGGCCATTCGCCTGGCCTGGGACCGCAGGAAATTTTCCATGCCACTGGTGCGTCGCATCTCGCGCAGTGCCAATGCCGCCCGCTATGCCAACACGCTGTCTATTCTCACCGGTGCCGGTGTGCCGCTGGTGGAGGCCATGAACATCGCCAGCGACGTGATCGGTAACGCCTATCTAAGGCGTCGTCTGGTGGATGCGACCCAGACCGTCAGTGAAGGCATGAGTCTGAAAGTAAGTCTGGAGCAGGTCGGTCAGTTCCCGCCCATGCTGCTGCATATGGTGGGCAGCGGTGAGCAGAGTGGCGAACTGGATACCATGTTGGATCGGGTCGCCACCTATCAGCAGGCGGAAGTGGAACGTCTGGTTTCAACGCTGGTCAAAATGGCAGAACCCATTATGCTGCTGGTGATGGGTTCGGTGGTGCTCTTTATTGTGATGGCAATCCTGTTACCCATCCTGAGTATGAATACACTGGTATAGTCCTGGAAATTTATCGGCATTAAGTATGAAAGATAGAAAGTTAACCACTCGGACGCGCACTAACACTGCTGGCTTTACGCTGATCGAGATCCTGGTCGTAGTGGTCATCCTCGGCATCCTCGGCGCAATTGTGGTGCCGAACCTGATGAGTCGGCCCGATGCGACCCGTGTGCAAGCCGCGGCAGCCGATCTGCGCGCCCTGGCCAACGCCTTGGATGTTTATCGTCTGGATAACTTCCAATATCCTTCCAGCGAGCAGGGTCTGGAAGCGCTGGTGGAAAAACCCAGTGGCTTTCCGGAGCCGAAGGCCTGGAACCCTGACGGCTACATCAAGAAGTTGCCTACGGACCCCTGGGGTTCAAAGTACGTCTATGAGCGTTACGACGCTTCTGAGTTCGCCCTGTACAGCCTGGGTGCAGACGGCCAGGAAGGCGGCGAAGGTCTGAATGCAGACATCCGCCTGGCTGACCTGTAAGCGGTTCAGGCCATGTGGGGTGGCGTGAGCGTCAGCGGTGCGCGCGGCTTCACGCTGATCGAAGTGCTGGTGGTGGTGATTCTGGTCGCCGTCATCATGGCCACCATTGTCGGTGGTTTCACCGGGGCGGATCGCGAACAGGAACTTAAAGGGCTGGTTAACCGCATCGCCATGCGTATCGAAATGGCGCGAGACCGGGCGGTGCAATCCAACCGTGAATGGGGTGTTTTCGTCAGCGAAGAGGCCCTGTCATTTGCCATCTATGACGAGGTCAACGACGAGTGGGTGACGCGCAGTGAACGCGCATTTCAATCCGATGCCACCGGGCTGGAGCTTGAATACCGGCTGGAAGTGGAAGAATTGGCCGGCGTGGTACAGCCGGAAGATAATAATGAGGATGAGGAGATTCCACAATTGTGGTTGTTTTCCAGTGGCGAGGTGATGCCGTTTACCCTGCAGATCACACCCCGCGCGGTCGATGTAGAACCCTGGTACATCACCAGTGACGGCTTTTCCCGCGCTACCGCCCAACGTGAGCGACCCTGATGCGCACGCGTGGCTTTACCTTACTGGAGATGCTGATCGCGGTGGTGATCATTGCCGTGGTCGGCACCACTCTGTCCACCGCCATCGGCAGTGTTGCCAGCCAGACGTTCAGTCTGGAACGGCGTACGGTGGCCAACTGGATCAGCCAGAATGAGCTGACCAGGCTGCGCCTGGATCTGCGCGCCAATCCGCGCTCGCTCGCCGAAGGCAACAGCAAAACGCGCATCCGCATGGCAGACCGGGAATGGGAAGTAGAGACCACCGTCATTGCCACAGACTCGCCGCTTATACGCCGGGTGGAGGTCGAAGTCTATGAATTTGATCAGGCTCAGCGGCGTGGACCGTACGACCGCCTGGTCGGCTTTGTCGGACGTCACTGAGGCGTGTTGGTGAACATGTTAAGTGTGAATCTGCAACGGCTCAGGACGACTAAGTCAGTGACTCAGCTGTCGCGCCGTCGCCAGGGTTTTACGCTGCTGGAAATTCTGGTCGCGCTGCTGGTGTTTGCCATTGTCGGCGTGATTTCCAGTCAGTTGATGTCGCAGACCGTACGTTCCAATGAAGTGCTGAAAGGCCATGGTGAACGTATCGGCGATGTGCACCGCGCCATGCAGATCATCCAGCGGGATGTGATGCAGATGGCGGCGCGACCCATTCGTGATCAGTTCGGCGACCCGCAGCCCAACCTGCTGGTGGGCGCGGATGGCGCGCTGGAATTTTCCCGCAATGGCTGGCGCAATCCGTTGCGACTGCCGCGCGCAGAAGTACAACGGGTTTCCTACGTGGTGCAGGATGAAACGCTGGTGCGTGGCTACTGGCCGGTGCTGGACCGTGCCCAGGATAGCGAAGCGCTGCATCAGACGCTGTTAGCCGAGGTCGTCCGGGCGGAATTTTTCGTGCTGGATAACCAGGGCAATGAATACACCTTCTGGCCACAGATCGGCCTGCCGGCAGATCTTTATCCCGTGGGGCTGATCATGCGCATCGAAATGGCGCCCTATGGCGTCGTTGAACGCGTGTGGGAGTTGCCGGCCGGTGTTTGAGCCAAGTCGCAATCGTGGGGTCGCGCTGATCAGCGTGCTGCTGGTGGTGGCCATTCTTCTCGCTGTCGCAGCCAATCTGATGACCCGCCACAGTCTGGTGATCAGTCAGAACCAGAACACCTACAGCCAGAATCAGGCCCTGCAGTATGCCCTCGGTGCAGAAGCGCTGGCACGTCAGGTGTTGTTTGAGGACTTTTCCACCGGCGGGCCGGAGATCGATCATTTCGGCGAGGTGTGGGCTCAGGCGGTTTTGCCCTTTGAGCTGGATGAAGGTGGCTTTCTGGAAGCACAGGTGAGCGACCTGCAGGGTTGCTTCAATATCAACAACGTCCTTGGCTCTGGCGATGCCGGACTCAAGCAGATGCGACGCCTGCTGATCAATCTGGGGGTGCAGCCGCAGATTGCCGATGGCTGGAAAGACTGGGTCGACTCTGATGACACAATTACCGGCTTTGGCGCCGAAGATTCTGAATACCTGCTGGCCCAGGTCCCGCACCGGACCCCGAACACTCTGGTGACCCACACTTCGGAATTACGCCAGTTGCAGAATGTAACCGCGGAGGAACTCGCGCTGGTGCTGCCGGAGGTTTGTGCGCTGCCCCAGAGTGAAACCAGGCTCAATGTAAACACGGCTCAGGTCCAGGCGCTGGCCGCGCTGGACGATACCATTGCGCCAGGCAATTTAGTTGCGCTTACCGAGTCTGAGCGTGCCTACGCCAGCGTGGCCGACTTTCTGACGGATTATCCGGATTTCCAGGCGGTGCAGGCCCAACTGAGTGTCACCAGCGAATACTTTGCCCTGCACGCCATTGCTCAGGTCGGGGATACCAGCTTTACTATTTACAGCCAGATTCATCGCGATCCCAACGATGGCAAGATCACAGTCTTGAGCCGAGATTTTGGTAAACTCTTCCGCTCGAACGTCGAGGTCAGTACAACCGATGCCTAAACTGTTTCTCAGAGTCCTAAGCGACGCCACCCTGCTGGAGGACGGCGAAGGCTACGATATACGCGTCGCCTGGATGGTGACCGAGAATGATGGCGAGGTCAGAGGGCTGGGGGTGACTGACCAGCGCGGTCTGGCGGATGTTGCCGACCCCAATGTCGACTGGCTCAAGGACCCGGACAACACGGTGGTCTTTGTGCCTTCACATTTCATCCTCAAAGTGGCCTGTGAAGTCCCCGGCCGCAGTACCATGCAGATCCGGCGGGCCCTGCCTTTTGCCGTGGAAGAATACGTGGCGACCGACATCGAATCGATGCACATCGCCCATGCCGGCATACGCGCCGGCACACCTGTGCAATGTAATATCATCGCGCGGGAGCAAATCGAGAACTGGCTGGCCTGTTTCGCCTCAGCAGGCGTCAAAGTCGGCCATATGATCGCCGAATCTGAATTGCTGCCCACCGATGAGCGTTGTGCCTGTCTGTTGTTTGAGGAGGGACAGGTACTGGTTGCCCATCAGGATCAGGCAGCGGTCATCGACCGCGATACCCTGGGTTTTGCGCTGGGTGGCCTGGACATCGACCGGGTTGTGGCGCTGGGTGATACACCCACCGATCTGGAAATGAGCCACAGCGAAAGCAAACTCACGGTGGATGCGGTGACGTTTGATGAGTCGGGTTTGCTGGGCTATCTGGCAGACCGCTTCCGCCTGATGCTGCCGCACATCAACCTGTTGCAGGGTGAATATCAGGCCGAACGGGTCAAGAGTGCGCATTCAGCCAGATGGCAGGCTGTAGGCGCGCTGGCTGCCGTGTGGGTGCTGGTCGCCTTTGTCGGCATGATCGTGCAGGGCTGGTGGGCAGAATCGGAAGCCGAGCGCCTGGAAGCGGAAAGTTTCACTTTTTACCAGTCGCTGTTTCCGCGTGAAAGTCAGCCTGTCAGTGTCGACCAGTTGCGCCGCCGCATGGCATCCAAACTGGGCCAGACCGCGGTGGGTGGCGAACGCAGTGCCTTTATCGGCCTGATGGGTGAGATGGCTCAGGTGTTGAGCGCGGCCGATTCAGTGACTTCGGTCAGCTACGCCGAGCAGCGTCGCGAACTCAATATGGAAGTGATGCTGTCCAACTACGACCAGATCGACAGCCTCAAGGAGCGCCTGGCGGCCAACGGCGTCATTATGGACACCACCAACGCGGAGCAGGAAGGCACGAAAGTGCGCTCACGCATCCGAGTGAGGTACGCTGAATCATGAGTATCAATGAACACATGGCATCGCTCAGGCGATCAGCTGCGGGCCGCTGGTTCTACGGACGGGAAAAAAACGAGCAGTACATCATCGCGGGTCTTGCCGCGCTGATCACCGTCTCGTTGCTGTGGGTACTCGCCTGGCAGCCGATCTCTGACTGGCGTGACCTGTCAGCCAACCGGCACCAGAACGCCCAGCAGTTGTATGACTGGATGCGCGCCAATGAATCGGCCGCGCGCAAGTCCGCCACGCAGCCCGCCAGCAGTCGCTCGCTGACCCCCATCGTGACCCGCGCAGCCAGCGCTCACGACATTGCGGTGAGTCGCCTGCAGCCGGAATCCAATGGCGTGATCAGCGTGGTGCTGCAGCAGCAGCCGTTTAACAAGATCGTTGCCTGGATTGCGCAGATGGAAGAGAACAATGGCGTCAATGTCGAACGCGCCAGCATGGACAGCGTCGAAAATCCCGGCTACGTCAACGCACAGATCCGCCTGCAATAAAAATCCTGTTTGTTGTCACGAACGAGAAAGGGTTCGCATTTCAACTGGACATAGATCACCGCTTTTTCGCCAGCGAAACCTAAACTAGGTTGCAGAGTAGAGACACAAGAGGGTAGGGATGCAGCACTCAGTTGATCCCCGGAACTTAATCAGCGCCATGCACTTCCAGGCTTCTGGCGAACTCATGCGATTGCTTGATGGGTTCTACAGCAACATTGAAGACGGCCTGTTTGAGCTTGCATATTGCAACGAAGATTACGGCCAGCAGCGCAAAACCATTGAGCTGATGCGGGAACTCAGGTTCCGTCGTGATCATCTGCTGAAGACCTTCGGCAAGCGTATGCAACGCAGCGTGCAGTCCTGGTTTGATGAAGATCTGACCACCACGGAATATCTGGAAGAACGTGCCCAGGCAGACGCTCTGGCAGCGCGCTGTTCGGGACATTTCGGTTTTCTGCTGCAGACCATCGCTGAGCGGGTCGCTCATGCCACAGACCGGGACATGGACAGAAAGTCTGTGCCCGTCAGCCCGGAAGAGGTGAGCTATCACTTCATCATGTCGTGTCGCAGCCTGAAGATTAATCAGGAGTCGATTGGCATGGTGCAGGATCTGTTTCATCGCTTTGTGCTGGATCGTCTTGGGGGGATTTATGGGCCTATCAATCAGCAGCTTCAAGATGCTGGGTATTGCACAGTTGGTGAGTTGCAGAAGCTTTCTGCTTCTACGGCTTAAGATACTGGTTGATTCAGTTCTGGTTCAATTTTGAATAATTGACTCCGGCTGGCTTTGCGGGCGGTAATTTAAGTTTGCCGGAACGCTTTTCGCCATCCATGGCCGCTGGCGCGCGGACATCCTGTCCGCGAGCCTCCGTCAAACTTAAATTACCACCCGCTAGCCTGCCTCAATCTGGTGTTCTAGATTGGTCGGCGCCTGGGTAATCAGTTGTTCCGGGAATGGTCTGCGCCGGGCAATGCCACTCTCAGGATTCGGTCGCTGCGCGATAATGCTTGGTTTTAGCGCGTTCGCTGCTGATGCCACATGAAGGCGTGGGTGGCGGTCTGGCGGCGGTCGCTGCGCCTGCGTTCGGGGTGGAAGAACGTTATCTGGTGGTGGCGACGGTCGCGATAGATGCGGCGGTCGCCGATGGTGGGTAGTTCTATTGTTGGGTACTCAGTCCTTGAGTTAGACGCCTTCACTTTCCTGCTCCCATAGTCGATTGCGTTGTTCGGCTTGCGCTGTGGTGTCGATGAAGGCCAGTTCCACCAGCTCGGCGGACAACTTTTTGATGATGACGTGGTCTTTACCCACCTTGTGAATGATGTGCCGCGATGAGGCCTTCAACGGGGTGCCGTACTTAGCCCTGAGCGCCTTGGCCAGCTTGTCGAACGGCACGCTGTTGAACTGACCGCGTATGACGATGGGCATGCGCTCCGGACTGATCTCCAGAATGATCTCGCCGTCGGCGAATTCTTCCGGCAGGCCCGGTAAAACGGCGACGAACGGCGTATCTACTGGAAACTTCTGCACTGAATTGCGGGCGAAGGGTTCTCTGAACTGCACCCCGAAAGCACCGGCCAGTTGGAATCGGTCGCCCAGGGTAAACAGGTCAGCAAAACGCAGCGCCCGACGTCGCTCGAGGACTATCTGATGCTTCTTTCTGGCCGCAAGCTCCCTTTTGTAGGTTCGTTCGCGGGCTGCCTCACGTTCGTGCCAGGCGGCAATGGCGCGGTAATCAGCGTAATCGAGCACCAGCTTTTTGCCGCAGCGAATATCAATTTGTTTGTCGAGAAACTTAGCCCGATAGGCTTGGTCTGAGCCGCTGGGAGGCGCAACTGCCATATCG
Organism: Pseudomonadales bacterium; assembly: GCA_040222775.1. GTDB lineage: Bacteria > Pseudomonadota > Gammaproteobacteria > Pseudomonadales > Azotimanducaceae > UBA4421. The sequence goes on along the minus strand of JAVKCL010000003.1, from coordinate 47,360 downwards.
GTTTTGACCTGATACTTCTTGCTGATGGTGTCTGTTAACCATTTCACCTCATCGCCGCAGCCGCTGTACTGGTAGGTGGCAACCACCCGCATGACCTTCTGTTCTTCATCGAGCATGACGTAGGTCGTGCCGGTGTACTTGCGCAGCGGGCGGGGCGTACTGGGTGACAGGAAATAGCGCCAGGGACGTGTGTGGCCGGGTATGGGGTCGATTTCTTCCGCTACTGAGCGATTATCGGGGGTGATGGCGATCTCAGGCATGTCGAGTTCCGAACCGAGCTTTGCGGCATCCAGTGGTTCGTCGAAAACCACGCCTAAACCGCCCTGAATGGGCTTTTCAGCGCTGATCGAGTGGGTGACGGGGGAGAGCAGAACAAGCAACAGCCCAAGGGCCAGGAGGCTGCTCTGTGCCGTGCTTAACACACGTATTTTCCCGCTTCGCGACGTCGTTCGCACTCACGCTTGTAATTGTCACAGGTGATGGCAAACCCCGGGCTCTGCTCAGTGGTGGTCCTACAGGCGTAGGCTTTGTCCGCTAGCTCTTCATCGGGGATGTCGGAGAATTCGTTGGAGCAGGCGGTGAGGGTAAGTAGGGCAAGGGCTAGTCCCCAGTGTTTGATGGCTGGGAATGTGGCGCGCTCTTTTGCTGGCAGTTGCATTAGGAGAGTCTTCTCACTTTGATCTCTATATAAAGGTAGACGGGATATTGGGATTGTCGAGTTGGGCTAAAGGGAGCACCTGGGTCAGAATTTCAGCGGCACTGCTATTACAAACTGTTTACAGCCTGCGAAGCGTAAAAATAGTTCACTTGTACGGTCACAACTGCGGCGTATGGTCCGCTGTGGGATGAAATAGGATATATTGGCTGGAGGGAGGTGTAACGTGCCTCACGGTCACTCAACCGGGACATTGAGCTTTATTTGCAATCCAAACTACTAGTTTCGGCTGTCTGCTTCGTTTTCGTTGCGGTTTTTTTGTTGTATCTGTCATATGGGGTCGCGGTGTTTCGTCGTGAACTTATCGATTTTAAAGCCACCCCCGATGACGCAAGTGCAGCATCGATAGCTGCGTTCCAGAAAATCAGCGCTGTCGCAGAACCGGTTTATTGGGTGCTGGAGGACGGTTCTCGACAACGTGCCTTCATGCTGCCCACGAACAACGGTAGCAGTGTGATTTACGCTCACGGATCTCCAGGTAGTGCCAGTGGCTTTGCGGAGATGGTCTCTGCAATGGCCGCAATGGGCTACGGTGCGCTGGTGCTTGATTTGCCAGGCTATGGCGAGAGTGAAGGATCTAGAACTTGGGGGCCGGCCTATACAGAGAGCCTCATCAAAGGTATAGATTTTTTGCAGCAGCATGACCCGCAATTGGAGAGCATCGGCGCGTTCGGCTATTCCATGGGAGGTGTTGTCGTCGCCAGGGCTGCATCCAAGGATAGAAGAATTCGCGACCTGATTCTCATGGCCTCATACACCAATTTGACAGAACAGTTACATTATTCTTTTAAGCGTAGGGTGCCTGCTATGGGATACTGGGCTATCGCTGCGGCTTATTGGTCGGGGGTTGAGGTTTCTGAAATGGATTTAGAACGTTCAATTCGCCTAGAGGGCCAGAGACTGCTTGTTATCGGCGGGGACAGCGACAGGGTTACGCCGCCGTACATGCAGGAGCGCATTGCTGCGCAGGTAGAAGGAGCTGAGCTATGGTTGGTAGAAGGTGGCACCCATATCAACCTGCCAACGATCACGGGTGATGAATTCTATGATCGTTTGGGTGATTTCCTTCGGGAATCCGAAGGCACGCGAATACTACATTAATCACGGAAGGATCGGATGATGACATTACCTGGACAAAACAGCCTTCAAGTAGTCGGAGCGGGATTCAGTCAAATAGAGCACCAGATTCTCGGTGTGATTCAGGATCTCGACTTTGCTGAGCAACTGAAAGAAATCCCTCGAGACTTAGACCTGTACGATGCCGGCATGTCCTCACACACGAGTGTGAAACTCATGCTTGGCGTTGAAGATTCTTTCGACATCGAATTTCCTGATGAATTGCTGGAGCGAGAAACCTTCAGTTCCATTGCCAATATCGCAAAGTCCGTAGAGGAGATACTGGCGAGTGGCTGATCTACCGCCGAATCCTTTTGATAAACACTCACGAGACGACCTTGAGTCATCCACCCAGGCACTCCTGGAAAGGGTCGCCGAGATTGCGCGTTCGATCGCGGCAGTACATGCCGATGATGTAGACGCAAATGCGCGCTTTCCCCAGGAAGCCATCAGTGCGTTACAAAGCGCCCGTGCCATGAGTGCGCCGGTGCCGGTGGAGTATGGCGGGATGGGCTGTACAGTCAGTGAACTGGCAAGAATCTGCAATCTGCTGAGTCGAAGCTGTCCGGCGACGGGTATGATTCTGGCGATGCACTACATTCAGATTGTTTGCCTGGTCAATCATCGGACCGACGTTGCAGAATTCACCGAATACCTTGCAAGTCTGGCCAAGGAACAGAGGCTGATTGCCTCTGTAACCTCGGAAGTTGGCACCAATGGTGATCTACGCAGTAGCGTCTGTGCGCCCAGCTTTGAAGGCGCCGCTTTTCAGTTGTCAAAACAGGCGACCACCGTTTCCTATGGGGTTCACGCTGACGACCTTCTGATCACTGCGCGCAAATCTGCTGATTCAGCGTCCAGCGATCAGATACTGGTGCTGGCTCTGGCCGGCCAGTTTGAACTGCAGAACATTGGTCAATGGGACACACTGGGGATGCGAGGAACCTGCAGTCCCCCGTCTACAGTTGCCGTCTCCGGATGTAACTGGCAGATCCTTGATGCGCCGTTTGCAACGATCGCCTCACATAGCATGGTACCGATCTCACACGTCCTCTGGTCTTCCGTCTGGCTGGGTATCGCGGCGGATGCAGTCTCGCGTCTACGTGAGCATGTAAACAAGGCCTCGAAAGCGGGCCAGAATAAAACTCATGCCCGAAGCGCTCTTGCTAAGCTGTCACAACGGCTGAATTCATTGGAGTTTGAGTTGTCAGGCATTATGGATTGGTACGCTAAACTGCTGGCGAGCGGGCGTGAAATCAATGCCTTCAATTTTAAGTTTTCGATGGCTTTGAATAACCTTAAAGTTGCTGTTTCGGAAGGGGTTATCGACATTGTCGTCGAAGCAATAAAAGCGATGGGTATCAGTGCATATCGTAATGGCTCACCGCTGAGTTTAGGGCGCCATCTCAGGGATGCGATGTCCGCACCCTTGATGGTGAGTAATGACCGGTTAATGGAACTGAACCGGGAATTGCAGACTTCGGTTCGCGATTGAAAGGAGAAGGGCTTGGCAAATCCACTGGACGGGGACAGCGAACAAGACGGGCGCAACCGATCCGCCTTGACTGACAGCCTGGTCGATAGTGGTGTCTGGGTGCCAAGCTCAGTGCCGGGTCTGGTTGGATATACTGAGGAATTCGAACAGGTCGTAGAGGGCATCGACCGGTTGATTTTGCAGCTCTGTAGTGCAGACAATCCTTCACAACGCAATTTCCCGCCTGTACTGCCGCGCAAAGTTCTGGCTGAAACCGGCTATATGGGTTCGTTTCCCGAACTGTGTGGCTGTGTAACAAGCTTCCAGGGCGACGAGCGAGCACACATTGAACTGATGGGCAAGGTCGATCGAGGAGAGGATTGGAGCCAAAGCCTTGCAGCCACCGAGGTCGCTCTGACGCCAGCAGTTTGTTACCCGCTCTATCCAACACTCGCGGATAATGTTTTAGCCGACGCACAGATCTACAGCCTGAGTTCCTTCGTATTCCGGCACGAACCCTCCGATGACCCGGCGCGACTGCAATCTTTCCGCATGAGAGAGAATGTTTTCGTCGGACGTCGTGAAGATCTGCTGGCCTGGCGACGGGTGTGGATAGAGCGTGCTCAGCAGGTGTTCGCGCAGTTGTCTATTCCGGTCAAGGTTGAAATCGCCTCAGATCCATTCTTTGGCCGGGGGGGCAAAATGTTGAAAGCTAACCAGCGGGCAGATGAAGGTAAGTTTGAGCTGATGGCGGCAATTACCTCGGAATCTTCTCCTACCGCGATAGCTTCGTTTAACTATCATCAGGAAAAATTCAGCTCTGTGTACAACATCACCATGGACGACACCTCCCTGGCCCAGACCGGATGTGTCGGCTTCGGCCTGGAGCGGTGTGCATTAGCGCTGTTTGCAAAATTTGGCACTGAGACCGATAGCTGGCCAAAGGAAGTTCTGGCCACGCTCGGAATTTAACTTGCTTCTCTCAACTTTAGATATCAGCGCCGAGTCATTTGTCCCCAACGGCCTGCACCGGGACACCCGCAACTGGATCGAGTCCAACTGCTACATCGACATGTGGATTGAGATTCTCCATGCGCTCAAATTGGATCCTCTGGCTTGTTTCGGCTTTTCTTTAACGGCTGACTTTGAACAGGATCAATGGACTTTTCTGAAGCCCCCACTTGTCGACCTCAGGCGCTTGTATGGCTTGGTGGTTGAGGAGATGAATGTCTGGCTGCCACTGATAGACCACTGTGAAAATCAGGTGCGAGCCGGACGATTGGTTACCGCTGAAGTCGATGCGTTTTACCTTCCCGATACCAGTCAGAGTGACTATCAGCGGGTGCATACCAAGACCACGATCGCCATCAATCAGATTGACAGGAGCGGACGTTTTCTCGGCTATTTTCATAACGCCGGTTATTATCAGCTTGAAGGGGATGATTTCGATGGCATCTTCAGCGAAACGCAAACACATGCAGAAAGCGGGCTTCCACCCTATTGCGAGTTGATCAAACTCACGCGCTGCCATCAAAAATCTCAGCAGGAACTGCGGGTACTCTCCAGGCAGATTGCAGTTGAGCACATGGCTTTTCGGCCAGCAAGGAATCCTATTGCTGCGATGGCCGCAGAGATAGAAGCATCACTGTCTCGCGTTGTCTCAGATGGTGATGCGCTCACGCATGCCTGGGTATTTTCTAACCTGCGACAACTCGGCGCCGGCTACGAACTGGCCGCGCTCTATCTCAACTGGCTCAGTGATGGACGCGAAAAGGTGCTGGACGATGTTGCGCAGCAGTTTATGGAAATCGGTACGGTAGCAAAGAAGCTGGTGTTAAAAGTGGCCAGAATGTCCGCCCGAGGACAATACCAGGATATCAGTGAGGCGATGGCGGGAATCGCTACGCTGTGGGATTCGGCCTATGAAAAGTTGGAAACGGGCCTGAGTGCCTGAATTGCATGCATAGATTATCGTTGATTGCGTTTGTGAAAAGGTCGCGCGCATGAGGTCTTTAAGGCTGGGAATGGCCTCTGACCCATGGCTGAAGCACACGCCCATCAGCAGCGCTCGCTACTTTTCCTGCGAGCCGGCAGAACACGTTCGGCCCCCGGATCTGCAACACCCGGCCTGGCGCGAAACGGATATTCCGACCACGATTGCATCAGCCATGCATAGCAGTGATGCGTTCCCCTGGCATCAGGAGGGTTTGCTGGATGAGCAGGATCATTGGTTTCATCTGGTGCTGGATTGTACGAACTTGGACAAACAAGGCGAGCATGAGATCGCCTTCGCGGGTCTCGCTACGGAAACAGAAATCTGGCTGGAAAACGAACTCGTTCTGCAGACGCACAATATGTTCCGTGAATACCGGATCAATCTTGATGGTTCCGCAAACCACGAGAATCTGGATTGTTTCGTAAGGGTTGTCGCGCTGCAGAGTATCTTGAACCAGAAAAAGCCTCGCGCTAGATGGCGAACAACTTTTGCGGCCCACAAAAATCTGAGATTTGTACGAACGAGTTTATTGGGCCGCACACCGGGTATCGGGCCGGCCTGGCCGATTGTGGGTCCATGGCAGCCTATAGCGCAGTTGTCTCGATCGAGCGCCGCGCCGCGTATTGAAGACCTCTCAGTAAAAGTGCATGTGAACGACAGTGGTACCGGCGAAGTTGCTTTGGAATTGAGGCTTGCGCAGGTCGTTGCCGAAGATTTGGGCGACTTCAGGGTGGTGGTCGGTGAGCATTCAACACAACTTGAGTGTCATGGTTTGGTGAACGGAGAATGTGTCCTGCAGGGTTCGCTGTCCATCGAGCGGCCAAGGCTGTGGTGGCCCCACACGCATGGGAAACCAGAACTTTATACGACGATGATCACCGGCAGCTACCGCGCTGAGCATGTTGAAATCGAGCTCCAGCCCATCGGCTTCAGGACCATCGAACATCCAGCTGACGGTGGTTTTGTCGTGAACGGCACATCGGTTTTCTGTCGCGGTGCCTGTTGGATGCCTCTCGATTATCCGCACTTAAAAAGCACTGAAGAGGACTACCGACGGTTTATTGAGAACGTTTGCCAGGCCGGCATGAATATGATCCGTATCAGTGGTGATACGATCTATGAAGACAGTCGCTTCTATGATTTGTGCGACGAACTCGGAGTGTTGGTCTGGCAGGATTTCATGTTCGCTCGCATGGACTACCCGTTCGACGTCACTGAATTTCATCGTGAAGTCACCGCCGAGGTAGACCAGCAGCTTCGGCGCCTGGGTCATCGATGCTCCCTCGCCGTCCTCTGCGGCGGTACCGAAGTGATGCAAACGGCGGCGATGATGGGGCTGGACGAATCCAGTTGGCACAACAACTGGTATCTGGACGAGCTTGCCGAGCAGTGTCGACAGCACAGACCGGATGTGTGTTATCTGACAAACTCCCCGCAAGGTGGGGTCATGCCTTTTCATCCGAACCAGGGGGTCTCTCACTGCTTCAGTGTTGGCGCTTATAAGAGGCCATTGTTGGACGCTTTCGTCACGGAACCCGTATTCGCCAGCGAGAGCCTTGCTTTCGGCTTAGCGGGTCGGTCAGCCCTGCGTAAGCGTGAAGATTTGCCTCTGGTACGAGACGCAGGCGCGAGCTGGAGCTTTCGTGATGTGACCGAACACTATGTCGCAGAGCTATACGGCGACGATGCTCTTCAATACGCCGACGGTAATGTCGAGCGCTTTGACTTGATATCTCAGGTCGCCGTGGGAGAGGTGATGTCTTCCGTGCTCTCAACATGGCGTAGAAATGACAGTCGGTGTAAAGGAGCTCTGATATGGACCATGAAAGACCTCTGGCCTTCTGTTGGCTGGGGCCTGGCTGGTTCGGCAGGCGAATGGAAAGCCCCTTACTACTTCTTGAAGAGAGTCTTGCAGCCGGTGGCGTTGAATTTTGTTCACCGAGGACTGAATGGTCTGACCATTCTTATCAGTAACGATTCAGCAGAGCCGATAGAAGTGCAGCTGGGCGTTAAGTTAATGCGTCGCAACGGCGTGCAGATTGCCAGTGGCGAAATCGCAACTGATGTTCCCGCGCGCCAGCAGCGTGAAATTGCCATTGAATCAATCATCGGCACATTTGTAGATTCGGACTACGCATACAGATTTGGCGCCGCTGAATTCGACGTGGTGGTGGCAGAGGCCACGCTCAACGGAGGCCGGGAAGGAGCCCTTCAGGCACTGAGCCTGCGTGAGAACCTGGGCCTGTTACCCAGTGAAGACATCGCCATCCACTGTGCGCTGGCGGAGGCTACTTCGAGCAACGGCTTGTCGATGGAATTGCAGAGTGAAAAGCTGGTGCAGGGTGTATATCTGGATATACCCGGTTACAGCTTGACGGACAATTTCTTTCATCTCGTACCGGGTTTCACGAAACGCATTCAACTTACCCGGCGTTCCGTTCAGGTACCTTCGAGAGATGTTGGCGTGCTGCGCGCGCTTAACATGGCCAACGAATTGCCACTGAAACAGGTTCTGCAACATGCAGAACTGCTGGGAGCGTAATCTGCAGTGAGCGTTGAGAACGCATCATCAGCCAGGCTGGTATACGCACCGGAACCGGGATGGCTTGCAGCTAAACCGGGGGAGGTGTTCTGTTGGTATCACCAGCCCGATGAACCAGGTCGCAAGCAGGGCATTATTCTGTGCGATACGTTGGGCAGTGAACGAATGAGTTTGCACCTGGCCTACCGATATCTTGCCCTGGAACTTTGCCGGGCAGGCTTTCCAGTATTGAGGGTCGACTACCATGGTACAGCAGACTCTGGCGGTGGCCCTAGAGAGCCGCAGCGCTTGCGCGCCTGGTTGGACAGTCTGCATGCCGGTTGTGATTACTTGAAACAGCGCGCTGGGGTCAGCGAGATAACGGCCTTTGGTGCACACTTCGGTGGCACCCTGGCAGCGCTGTTGGCGGCTGAACGGGCGGATGTGACAGAACTGGTATTGTGGGGGCCATTCTTACGAGGGCGTGACTTTCTGCGCAGTGCTAAGGCTTTTGCGCGGCTGGCAGGGGGGAATCCTGAGAAGCATCGTCCTCAGGATTGGCAGGAGGGAGACCTGGAGGTTGTGGGTTTTCTACACACCGCTGAAACTGTCGACAGTCTGCAGGCAATTGATCTGCGTGATGCTCTACAAGGAGGGAGCCTGCAGCGCGTGTGCATTCTCGAATGGGACGATCATGCAGACAGTTCTCAACTGGTGGCGCACTGCAGAGAGCAGGGCATTGAGGTTGATTACGTCGATCATCCAATCGACAGTTCGGAAGCGTGCATCCAAAGGCAAGCCGTGCCTCGCGCGATCATCGAAAAGTGCAGGGTTTTTTTAGCACCACATAGCGAGCAACTGGAAACCAGCGGTTGTCCAGGCAACAGGTTGATGACAGAGGTTAACCTGACGGGCAAACATAGCAGGGATGGAATAGCAGAAGCTGTCGAATACTCTGGTCCACAGAAGCAGATATTTTCCATCGTCACGCGGCCTAACGACTCGGATCGCAGTCGAGGGCCATGGATTATTATCGTCAATGGTGGCAACAATCACCGCTGCGGGATAAACCGCAACCATACCGAGTGGGCCCGTATCTGGGCGGATAAGGGATTTACCGTCGTGCGAATGGATATCCGCGGGTTGGGGGATAGTCCACCTCAGGATGAGGCGAACCTCAATCGCCTGTATCGCGTAGCGACCCGGGACGACATCCGCATGATCATGGACTCAGTACAGGCTCGCTATGGCATTGACCAGTTTATTGTCGGTGGTCTGTGTGCAGGGGCTTTCCAGGCCATGCAGGCCGCGCGGAAGGATCGACGTGTAGTTGGTTTATGGCTGGTCGAGCTACTGAGGTTTTATCATCACGATCACCACAACCCTATTCGTCGTCTGCGCAAGCTGCGCAGAATCGTCGCGGACAAACTGAAAATCAGAACAACAATTTTTGCGCCACCGCTGGCCAGATGGTTGCAGAACTTGAACGCGAGAGGCGCCAAAACGCTGGTGGTTTACCAGGGGAAACAGTCAATTCTAGAAGACTTCCTTGCTGAGGCCGCGCATGCTCCATCACAGCTTGAAAACTGCAGTTTGCATTTACTTGTCGAATCCAACCATATTGTGTCACCTCTGCATGGCCAGGATGAACTGTGCGCGGTACTGAGCGAATGGTTGACCCGCCAGGTATGCTGAGCGGCTTACAAACCAATAGAGGTCTGACGATAATATGGTGTTACAATTTTTCCGAGAATAACCGGAGGGCCGATGAGAGACTTCCTGATCATACTTTGTGTTTGCGGTTTGGCTGCGTGTGCCACGACCGGTGCACCTCCACCTGAAGATTCGGACTACGAGTTCGTTTTCGCAGAAGAATACCGGATTGGTGTCGGCGATGACTTGACTGTCAATGTTTACGGTCATGAGGACGTGACCACCACGGTCAGCGTGCGACCTGATGGCAAAATCACGATGCCCATAGCTGGAGATATTCTGGTTGGTGGCGAAGTTCCCGAAACCGTAGCGGCAGAAATTAAGACTGCCCTGTCAAAGTACATTCGCGATCCGATTGTCACGGTTTCCGTAACCAGCATTTCGGGCGCTGACTATCAATCCAGGGTGCGTATCACCGGCGCTGTCGTTAACCCGCAGTCTGTGGCATTTCAGAACGGTATGACCGTCATGGACGTCGTCCTGGAAGCCGGCGGATTGAATGAATTTGCCGCCGCATCGCGTGCAAAACTGTATCGCGAAGGCCGGGAGCCGATTGGTGTCAGACTGGACCATATCCTCAGCGGTCGGGACTTGAGTACCAATGTTCGTCTGCGTCCCGGTGACGTTATCAGCGTGCCAGAAAGGACTTTTTAATGAAAACTATCCGCTACAGGCCGAACCAGATTCTCGCCATGGCAGGAGTGATTTCCGGCGTGGCGACCATTGCGCCGCCAGCGTTGGCCGTGGACTTCTCAGCCGCAGTTGGTGCTGAAGCTGCATACAGTACCAATTCTGATCGTGCACCGATGGATGAGGTCCAACAGTGGATCTTCAGCCCCTCTCTGGATGTCGGTGTCACCCATGAATCTCGAGCCCTTGAATGGGAATCAGCATACAGCTACCAGCGACGGATCTATCAACAGGATCGGTTTGACGATGAGAATGCGCTGACGGGTACCACTGAGCTGCAATGGAATGCGGTGCCCGAACGATTGATTCTGAATCTTGAACACTTTCAGACGGAATCGACCATTGATTCGATTCGCAGCAATACGCCGGACAACCGTCAGGAAAGCTCGCGTGCCAGCGGCAGCGTGACCTACCAACAGCCGACTATCGGGCGTCAGTATCTCAGCTTTACCGGTACCTACACGGACCAGTCTTTCGAGGAAACTGACAACGATTCCGAAACGACAGAGGTCGAGGTTGCATACGCTATACCACTGAACGAGGTGCGCGGGTATGAAGTCTTTGCTGCAGAGTCTTCTACCGAGTTCGATAATTTCTCATCCGCAGGCTATGACTCACGCAAGGGCGGATTGAGATTTTATTCAGCCACGCCCAGCGGGTCGCTGCAAATTGAAGCTGGCTACACCGAAACGGATCCAGACGGAATAGCAGATGAAACCAGTGGCGTTACTGGCTCTATCGACCTGCAGCGGGGCCTCAACGCACCTTTTCAGTGGGGCATTCTGGCAAGTCGTAACATCAGTGATCGGTCAGGCCAATTGGACCGAGGCACGATTGATTTCTTCGATGAGGGGGAACTGTTAGATACGGGTTCCACCAACGTGTTCATCGAGACTATTTTTCGGCTGTCAGTCGCCTCTCGCGTAGGACCGAATCTGTTCCGGGCTGCGGTTAACACAGCCGATAACGACTACGAAAACGCCACGCTGGATACGGAAACCAGAACCATATCATTCGGTCTGGACCGCAACGTAAGTGAAAATACGCAACTCGAACTGGAATTAAGTGTCTCTGAGCAGGAATTTGATGTGACTGATCGCAGTGACGATCTTTACATCGGACGGTTGAGCTTCAGCTGGGACCGCACTTCACGGTTGCAGCTTTCGTCCTCTATTGCCTATCAGGAGCGAGATTCGGACAGCGCCCAGGCATCTTTTAAGGAGTGGATCGGAACAGTTTCAGTGACTTACGTTCTGGCGGAGTAATACGCCGGGGTCAGCATCCAGACCGGGCCGCGAATCCAGTTGCGGCCCGGTGTGGTATGCCGGATAACTCTAACGAACGGCGCCGTATTGCGATGCGTCGTGGTGTAGCGATGATCCGTCCCAACTAACGATGCGGTTGTTGGAACCGGAGAAGCCGCCAATTCCTGCTTCCTGACCGGGTGTTCCATTCACCGAATACAGCGTGCCGTTGTTAAACGTTCCTGTCTGCTCATAATCAGTCAAAAAAGCTGACAGGTTGCTGTACTTTGTGACCCGCTCGAACGTACCGTTAGCAATCCCAAGTGCGCCATTCCTTGGATCTGCAAGCCAGCCTCCCGGTCCGATGATGGTGTCTCTCACATAAACGTTGGTGCAATCGTCATGGGTCCGGAACGAGTTCACGGATTGACCATCGGGGTTCAGGATGCTGTCCACGATGATGAGATTTCGAATATTCTGCAATCGATTGTTCTGGCCGCTGCCAACAACCTTAAGGTTTGCAAATATGAAATCTTCGTTCGGCGTTGGCGACGTGTAGATAGCCCAGGCATTGTTGGTTGCGTTGACAACTCTGATCGTGGAATTCAGGACTGCAAGGCGTCTGGTGCCCTGGCCCGTGCCACCGCCACCAGTCCAGGCGTTTGCCTCACCGTCAGTGGTCGCGTGAAAGTCGTTGATCAGGACATCGTCAGCGCTGTTTATTTCCAGCGGCCCGCCGGTCATATTACCACCCGTCCAGCGAATTCTTGTCGCTCGGTTGGTGCCGGCGCCAATTTGAATTGCGCCGTTGATGGTTGCACTGTTTGACATCACAATTTCGATGTCACTTCCGGTAATTGTAACGTTGCCGGACTGAGTCCCAAACGAAGCCGGGATCGTGATCAGATTGCCGTCAACGTTAACCGCACTCTGGAGTTGCGACATCGTCGTAACAGTTTGCGACGAAGTGGTAGACGGCTGCGCAGGCCAATTGTAGGAAAACGGAACGTTTCCAAGCTCGTACGACGCAGGCCCGCCAGTCGGACAGGAGTCACATTGTATAATCGGCGGCAGCGGCACTGCTGAGGCCGCTGGACTCGCAAGAATAAATGCTAGCCAGCACAGAGCTGGAATTAATTTCAATCGTGAGTTCTCTCTCATACTCTCACCTAAGTTGTCTCTAAAAATATGCCCACGAACTACTGATTAAACGCAGCACTTCGCATGCCGTTAGTTTAATCGTTCGCCAGAATTTGCTTTGTGACTCGATCGTTGCTCAGCCTGTCGATTACATCAAACTACCGCAATTCAGTCACTTTTGAATATTTCGCGGATGCTACTCCGGCTTTAACGAATAATCTAGAGAGTCGATCCAGCGAAACTGAATTGTAGGTCAATACGATTGGCGATTTTGGGTACTAAAGTGGCAACTTTCTTGAGGGTCTTGCGGATTTACAAAACCATGCAAAACAACACTCTACTAGTGCGCGCGTCAACGTAAGATGACTTACCGTCCGGGTGCCGGATGTTAGCTATGCCAGGTGTCGGAATTATGACACTCGGTGACAGTAGCGAGTAGGGAACGTGTCAGCAGGGAAAGCCAAATGAGTCGACCACAAGCAGGGATTAGCCAGTTACTCCATTGGATAGATGCTCGCAGCTCTAAACTGCAGGTGGGTTGAACGCAATGGATTCGAAGCTCGCCAAAACCAATTTCATCGTTGCGGGATCGACTGTCACCCGTTTGGGCTTGCGCCTGCTGTCGACTGTTATTCTCACGCGGCTGCTCGACCCCAGCGCGTTTGCCCTGGTTGGGCTGACTGCAAGCATTCTCTTTCTGTTTGAAATGCTGAGCGACACCGGCACCAGGAGCTTTGTCCTCAGGCACGAGCACGGGCATCAGCCACTGATCACAAATTGCCTCTGGACCTTTGGTCTGATCCGCTCCCTGATTTTATTCGTGCTCGCACTGCTGCTGGCCAACCCGGTTGCGAATTTGATGGAGATGCCTGATCTTGCGATTGCGTTGTACGTCGCAGCGCCTATTTTCCTGTTGCATGGTGCCCGTTCACTGGCACCGTTTGTCGATGACAGGAACAACAAACCCATCAAACCGATACTTGTCGAAACTGTGGCGCATGTTGTCGGCGTTATCATCACGGTGCTGACAACGATTATTTTCGAGTCGAAGTGGTGCATTGTCATCGGACTGCTCTATGCCCCGGTTATCCATCTGGTTCTGACGTTCACCCAATTTGAACAGCAGCTTCCCAAACTGACCTTTGATAAGCCCACCTATCTGGAAATCATCAACTGGGCCAAATTCATTATTCCATCCAGCATGATTACTATTTTTCTCTTCGAAAGTGACAAGTTCATTTTCGGTAAGCTGGTTTCGGCGGAGATGCTGGGTTTTTACTTCCTCGCTTCGAATCTGGCTGCCATACCCAACAGCTTGATAATGACTTATGCCCGCCGAGTTGTCGGTCCCGCTGTCTCCGCGGCCATCCACGGTGGGCAGGAGGACATCTCAACCAGGTATTACCAAACGAAGAATGCAATTATGCTGCTCATCGCTGCCGGAGTCGGCGGACTGGCAGGGGTGGCCGAACTTATGGTGGATATCATCTATGACGACCGCTACGCGCAGGTAGCCTATTTTCTGGGCTTTCTGCTGATCCGGTCACTGTTATGTATTTATACCTATCCGCTGGAGGTGTTGTTGGTGGTGCGAGGGAAAATAAGAACGACACTGATCGCCAATCTACTTCGATTGGTGTGGATTGCCGTAGTTATTTTTCCTGCTTACACCATGTTTGACACGGTTGGCCTGATCCTGGCGTTTGTAACTTCTGAAATACCAGCAGCCATTTTTCTGGCGTTCATCACCGCCCGGGATCGAATGTACAGAGCACAAAAGGAAATCGTATATCTGTTGGTAGCCGTGCTAGCCTTTTATGCAGGCGACTTGATGCAGGGTTTGGTATATCAGATGGGTTTGATCTAGGTTTAGTATGTGGAGTGCGGCTGCCTGGGCGTTCATCAGCTTGACTTTTTCACGCGCGAGCGTGTTGTTCAATGCGCAAACCGGATTGTGCAATAGAATATTTCTAACCTGGGGCGCGTGTATTCCGCTCACGATTCTGATGCCTCCAGGACCAATCCCCATTGTTGCTTCTGCAGTCGTATTGCTGGTGCTGATGCCGCGAGATCCGGTCGAGAAGATCGCGTACTTTATTGGGGTGTTTCCTGCCGTAGCAGATTTCTATGCCTTCAATATGCCGTTCCCCGGCATGAACTATCTGATCAAGCTGAGTTACTTCAAAGTGGCAATTCTGGTGATTCTGCTACCGATCGCCATTTCCAACGTGATGTCAAAACGGCAGCCGAATCCGCAGATTAACTGGAATCTGGTCGACAGCTGCGTGATCTTCTTTGCAGTTTATGTTGCGCTGATGACCCTTCGCGAAGCATCTTTTACGGCAACTCTGCGTGTCGTAGTCGATCAGTTTATCGTGATTGTGGTGCCTTATCTGGCTATCTCCAGAACCCTGACGACCAAAGATGCGGTGGATCGAGCACTGTGGGGGTTCTTATTCATGGCCGTCCTGACTGCGTGGGCGACAGCATTCTCATTCCTCATTCAGCGCGAGTTTTACACCATACACGACACACCGGGCTTCACCTTTCGACATGGGTTGCTGCGGGTTTCGACGACCATGAATACGGCCTCAGTCTGTTCAGCAGCGGTTTGTGGCTTTGTTATTGCGCAATACTTCCGCAAGCAATCCCTGATGCCCAGGCTACAGGTCTGGATACTCTATCTGGTATTTATCGCCGCCTTGCTGGGAACGGCGAACCGAGGCGGCCAGTTGCAGCTTGGGCTGGCGCTGATGGCTATCTTCGGTTTGAAAACGCTGGGTGTCGGGTTCAGACGCTTGTTACTGATCGGTGGCGCGCTCGCCTTATTGATTATATGGCCCATGATCGACTGGGTCGCGATAGATCCAACTTTTGCCTATCGCGCTGATCTGATCAGCGCCTCCATGCTGCAATTTGCCGATCACCCTTTTTTCGGACAGGTTAACTTTTCAGCTAATCACTATTTCGATCACCTCGGTCAATCATTCTCACGCTTTGGGGTCAGAGAAGAGCGTTTCATTGATGTGGTGAACTGGTATCTCCAGGTATTACTGGAGTATGGCCTCGTGGGTCTGCTTTCGTTTGCGCTACCTCTGCTGATCACGGTCAGCTGGCTGTACCGCCAATGCTCGTCGTCCGAAGTTGGTAGTGATGAAAAACTGCTCTTTCGATACTTCGTTGCTTTATTTGGAGCGTTCGTGGTTGTAATGGCGACCACCAGTGGCATCTCGCTTATGCCCTTGATGCTGATTATTCTCCTCGCGATCGCAAGAGCCCTGACCACTATGGGTTCGCCCAAGCTGGTCGGGCAGGACAATCGCAAGGCCAAAAGCGTTGGCGTATAATTGTGATTCGATTGTCGGACCCCTTGTTGATTCCAGGCTGCACCGCCGGTGCAATGCGTCCAGTACAAGGCAGAACTCCTGTAGATCCGATGCACTGCACGATACCCAGCATCGTCCGCGGGGCGTATGTCGAGCTGGCCAATGTCAAAAGACCCACATAAGCAGACGATAAAATGCGGAGAAACAACTGAAATGCTGTCGGAGTATCTATTCCCATGTTGAAGAGAGTCGTAGCCTATTTCGCACAGCTTGGCGTCGTTGTATCTTCGTTGTTGCTGGCGCGAAGCTTCAACGAGATGATCTGGCTTGTTCCAGCGGCATTCAGAAAGCGGAATCCGCTGGGGGTTGACGATACCTTAACCATAATCAGCTACTTTCTGATCGCCCACAGCCTGCTGCTTGCGATCTCCTGGATCGCAAATCGGCAATCCCCGTTCTCGAGTCTCCATCGTTTGGGCGTGGAGGTTTATTACGCGCTGATCGCGACGAGCCTGGCAAGTTGTTCTATGTTCCTCTTTACCGAAGTACCGTTCAGTGCGAACTACTATGCCTGGGTGTATATCGGGGTGGGCACAGGCTATCTATTGCTTTTCGCAATGGTTCAACTGCTACTGACTGATAAGGCCGATCGGCTGGGCGGACCACCCTTGCGGCGGTTGATTTTGTCACCATGGACACTGCTGACCGCCATCCTTGTGCTGTCGCCAGTCGTGTTGGCTGGACTGTACAAGCTGAACCGTGATTTCTCGAACCTGGTTAATGAGACCCGTGCAAGTTTCAACATACAGACGGACGGGGAGTGGACGCTCGCAGCGGCGCATCCACCGCATCGATTCGAGCAGCCCATGTATCTGGGATTTGAACCTGAACGACCGCAGCATATGCTTGTGCTTGCACGCCCCGGTCGGCTTATTCGCTATGTCACTTCACCAGAATGGAACGAAGAAGTCCTGCTGGACATCAGTGATGAAGTCAACAGTATCGATGTCGAAATGGGTGCTCAGGGATTTGCCCTTCATCCAGAGTTCAATCGTGCCGGCTCTCCCAATGCGGGGTTTGTTTACGTTTATTACACGCACGTAGGAGAATCGGGTCATCACAATCGGCTGGCCCGTTTTGACTTGACGCAACCTACGCTGGAGGCGCGCAACGCCTCAAGGTTGCTGCTGCTGGATCAGCGGCGCGCCAAGACCGAGATGCACCACGGTGGTACGGTACTTTTTGGACCCGAGGGCTTCCTATATCTCTCCCTCGGAGATTTCCACATGAACTACAACTCGCAGTTGCTCGACAAGATGTTGCTTGGGGGAATTCTGCGCATAGATGTCGATCAGCGCGGCGGCGATGTCAGCGCGCCTATTCGCCGCCAGCCTGAGGACGGCGTTACTCAGAACTATTTCATTCCCAGCGATAACCCATGGGTGGGTGTTGACGGCGCATTGGAAGAATTCTGGGCGCTGGGTTTTCGGAACCCATTCCGGATGAGTCTGGACGCGCTCACTGGAGACATCTGGCTCGGCGATGTCGGTGCAGACCTGTACGAAGAACACAATCGAGTGCAGAAAGGCGATAACGGACAATGGGCCTACATGGAAGGACCTGCAATCACCGGAAGAATCGAGAAGCCAGAGCGGCCGTGGGGTCGCGAAATACTGCCCGTCTATCATTACGCACAGACCGCTCTGGCGCGTGCAACTGTGGGCGGTTTGGTCTATCGCGGTGCAAAATTCGAGGGGCTGCGGGGTCTGTATGTCTTCGCCGATAATCAGGCGGGAACCGTCTATTCACTTGATCCTGCTGCACCGGAATCTTCAGTGAAGATCATTGCGCGTGCAGATCAATTCGGACAACTCGGTATCACCAGCATTGTTAGTGACGCTAGAGGTGACATTTACCTTACTCTGCTGGGTAGCAAGGAGCGCCCTTCAGGCGAGATTGTCAGACTGATCACTGAGCGTGAAGCATCCTCGCTGGACCGTGAAAATACGGTTGAAACTCCGCTAGCTGAAAAAGTTGAAACGACGTACGTTGCGATCTGCGCACGCTGCCACGGCGTAGATGGCCGTGGTGAACCTGGTCTTGAACTCGGTGTACCGCGCCCAGACTTTACCTCACCGGCATGGCAATCACAGGTGAGCGATGAGCAGGTTCGACGGATCGTCGTCGATGGTGGTGCGGCTGTCGGCCTGAGCCCGCTGATGCCCGGTTGGGGTACGTTCTTCAGCGACGAAGAACTCGACCTGCTGGTCCGCAAGGTACGCAGGTTCGGACAGCAATCTCCGCAGCAGGATGAAGGCGGATGAAATTAAGAACAGCTGAGTCTGCGTATTCCGATATGGGTGAAGTACGATTACCCACGATGGCGGAATACTCGTTTGATTTGGGGAGTAGAGACCGAAGGTCCCTGAATGGCGTGATCAACGAGGCCAAAAGTCTGATAAAACAGTATGTTCGGCCGGGCGCGGACAAGCGATTCATGATTTTCGGACGCGGTCGATCCGGCACTACTCTGTTGACCAATTTACTCGACCAAGTTCCCGATCTGACTTGTGATGGGGAGGTGCTGCATTATCGGGTATTTTCACCCCAATCCTTTGTTGATCGACTGGCACGTTCTTCCCGAACTGGTACCTATGGCTTCAAGCTATTGAGCTATCAGTTGTTAAGCGTCAATCGGATGCAAAATCCGCTGGCGCTATTCAGTCAACTGGCAGCGGCTGATGTCAAATTCATACACATCATACGCGACACATTTGACATGACGCTTTCCCACTGTGTGGCGGAAAAGACACGCACTTTTATAGACCGCAGTTCGCAAGAACCAGGAGCAACAAGCCTGGAGATTGATCCTGCTGAATTCGCTCATCACTTTCAGCGCGCAGAATTTCAATTAGCGTTCGAACAGCGGATCATGACGCACTTCCACCGGTTGGAACTGGACTATCGAACAGATCTGGCTGATGCGGAGAATCACCAGGGCACTGTGGATGCCATTTGCCAATACCTTGGTGTTAAAGGCGCGCAGGTTACTGCAGGCACACGTAAAGTCATGTCCAGCGAAGGTGGTATTACGGTCACCAATCTGGAGGAAATACGGGCCTATCAGCGAAACCATGGACAGTCTCAGGTGAACTAGGGGACGCTCAACGAAAGAGCAACAAGTCGAGAATCCGGTCCTTGATCCTCTTCGGCGGAATCCATTCGTAATCGTTTTCAAAGATGACGCTGGCCTTGGAAGCCGCGTCATTGCGCACCATAGCGACTGCCCATTTGGCTGACACGTGGGGGTCAATTCCGCCGTGGTCGCTCATCTGGGTCTTGAGATGCCCAGGAATCCATTCGTGCACCTGCACATCAGTGTTGAACTGGGCAAGGTCCTGAGCGATTGCGCCCGTCAGTGTATGGACAGCGCCTTTTGAGGCGGAATAGGCTGCACTCTTTGGAATCGGTCCCAGATAAGCCCAGCTGCCGAGGTTATAAACCCGTCCTTGACCGGCACGGATCATTACCGGTAGCACGGCTTTGCAGAAATATGCCACGCCGTTAACGTTCGCGCCCATGGCGCTGGTCCACGCTTCCGGTGTTTCTTCGAGAAAGCTTACCTTGGGATATACGGCTGCATTGTTGAATAAAACGTCAACGCCGCCGTACAACGACAGCGTCTGTTGCACAGCCTGGCAGACGGCTTCATGGTCGCTGACGTCGCACTCAATGGGCGTAAACTCGCCTTCGATCTGCGCACGAATCTCTTCCAGCTTAGCTAAGTTACGGCCAATGCCCACAACGCGACAACCAGCCGCAGCGAATTCTATCGTAAGCGCTCGCCCCAGGCCCTGGGTAGCGCCTGTGACCAATACAACTTTGTTCTCAAGTTCCACTTTCGCTGAGTTGATCTAATCTAGATCAAAAGCCTCTTTATAGTCTGTCTGCAGATCGGGGTTCTGATCTTCTTTGAGCAGAATACAGTCGCCTACAACGAGTACGTCCATTTCGGTGCCCATAAAGCAATGAAACGCATCTTCCGGCGTACAGACAGGTGGTTCGCCGCGAACGTTAAACGATGTATTGATCACGGCACTGCAACCGGTCTCGTCCCGGAACTTAGTCAATAACTCATGATATTTGGGATTTGTTTCCGCATGGACTGTCTGCACCCGCGCTGTGTAATCGACGTGAGTTATAGCGGGCAACTCGGATCGCTTCACATTCAACTTTTCGATGCCGAACAGTTCGGATTCCTGTGCCGTCATTTCACGACATATCTTCGGGCTTACCTTGTCGACCAGCAACATATATGGACTGTCCATATCCGTCTCAAAGTACCTGGCGGCATCTTCTCGTAGTACGGAGGGCGCGAACGGTCGGAAACTCTCCCGGTACTTGATCTTCAGGTTCATCGTTTTCTGTAGCGATTCAGACCTCGGATCGCCTAGAATCGATCGCGCACCCAGGGCTCGAGGCCCGAATTCCATCCTGCCTTGACACCAGCCGATGACCTTCTCATCAGCGAGCAACTTGACGGTTTTGGCAACCGTTTCACTGCTGGTGTTATAAGAGGTGAACACGGCACCGGCAGCCGTCAGTCTTTGTTCTACATCCTGCTGTGTGTACTCCGGTCCTAGATATGAGCCCTTCATGCCATCCATAAGGGTGCCGGAGACGTTTCTCGGATTGTCTTTGTAGTAGTAGTAGGCCAACAAAGCCGCGCCGAGCGCGCCTCCTGCGTCACCTGCCGCTGGCTGGATCCAGATATTGTCGACCAGTCCTTCGCGTACCAATTTGCCATTGGCCACGCAGTTGAGTGCTACACCACCCGCCAGACATACGTTTCTTATGCCGGTCTCTGCGATGAGGGATTTGACCAGCCGGGAGACAACTTCTTCGGTGACTGCTTGTACGGATGCTGCCATGTCCATGTGAAACTGTTCAAGTTGTGCTTCTTCGGATCTCACGGGCTGGCCGAACAAATCATCGAACTTGTCGTTCGTCATCGTCAGACCGGTACAATAGTTAAAGTACTCCATGTTCAGGCGAAATGAACCGTCTTCCTTCAGGTCCATTAAGTTGGTGAGCATTTTATCTTTGTAGATCGGCTCACCGTAGGGCGCCAAGCCCATGACTTTGTACTCACCGGAATTCACCTTAAACCCGATGTAGTAAGTAATCGCGGAGTACAATAAGCCGATTGAGTGAGGGAAGTGGATTTCCTTGATGATTTTCAGATCGTTGCCGTCTCCGATTGCGGCTGACGTCGTGGTCCATTCGCCTACACCGTCCATCGTCAGGACCAGCGCTTTTTCAAAAGGGGAGGGGTAAAACGCGCTGGCAGCGTGACTCAGGTGGTGCTCAGAGAAGAGCAACTTCTTATCCCAGTCCACACTGTCGTCGTATTCTTTGAACGTTTTGCGTAATTGGGATTTCTGGAACAGCTTGTCTTTTATCCAGATTGGCATGGACATACGGAAGGAAGTAAATCCTCTCGGCACGTAGGCGAGATAGGTTTCCAGCAGACGCTCGAATTTCAGCAGAGGCTTGTCGTAAAAGACGATATGATCAACATCGCCTAAGGTAATTCCGCCAACATCCAGGCAGTATTCGAGCGCCTGTTTCGGAAACGACGGATCGTGCTTTTTGCGAGTGAATCGTTCTTCCTGAACAGCTGCAACTATTTCTCCATCAACAATCAGTGCAGCTGCGCTGTCGTGATAGAACGCTGAGATTCCTAGTATCTTCATGACTCGACCTAAAACAGCGTATAGATAAACGGAGCTACAGCTGAGCCCTGTGCAAGAACTAACAAGCCACCTAATGTTCCCATAACGAGCAAAATAGGGAGCAGCCAGAATTTCTTGCGTACTCGCATGAATTTCCACAGGTCTTTGATCATTCGTCGGATCCTTTCAACTAAAAAACTTCTTCGAGGGAGGGCCGTTCAGGGCCTGGAGGGTCTCGTTCGATCCAGTAACTTTGCGAGTCGGGCTCAAAGCGTAAACGTAAAAGATCTTTACCACTCAAGCGGAGGATTGCACCGATCGGCAGAACGGAAATAACGTAGATTACGAACATTACGATTGGGTTGACTATTCTGGCAAGCAACATGCCGAACTTGAACCAGACCCTGTTAAGTGGATCGAGTACGCCAGGTAGAAACAAGCCAAGCCCGAGAAATACTATAGCGATCGCTGCACTCCACCAGCGGATGTCTCCGCCACTCAGCAGAGGCCATGCTGCGATGATCGCGAAAACGGCGGCAAAGACCATGCCGAAAGAGCGGCTCGATCCGACCTCTATTTCTGTTTCGTGTAGTGGTTCCAACAGTTGCTCCCTGCGTGTGTTGCGGTGTTAAATCTAGCACCAGTCGTCGATTTTTGTCGGTAGGGTGTCTCAACTAGGTGCGCAGAATTTGCAGCTGTGAACTGTAGCACAGTGCCTGTTTGCTACTGCACCAAATTGTAATCTCTTTGTTGAACAGCTCATGTTCAGGTGGGACTTCACTTATACTTAGCGGCGCATCAGGTCCTCAGGAAATAAGTGAATTGGTATGAGCGTTGTAGCTTCGTTGCGTTCTTTGATGGTAAATCTTCTACTGGCAGCTGTGTCAATTCTGATTACAGTTTTGCTCGCCGAAATCGGTGTCCGCCTCTACCATGGCAAGCTTTTTTCCGCCGAAACAACACGCGCGAGTGATTTCCAGGTTACTGGCGGACCCAGGGCCGTCTATGATGCAAACCTCGGTTGGGTGCCTAAGCAGGGAATAAGAGTCGCTGAGTTCACCTCTACCATTGGGCCACACGGAATCCGCCTGCACGGTGATCCTGCAAATCTTGGCCCGGCACCTGACATCCTCGCGGTTGGAGATTCGTTTACGTTCGGCGACGAGGTAGATGATCATGAAACCTGGCCTGCACATCTGCAGCGCATTACCGGTATGTCTGTGTTGAATGGTGGTGTGTTTGGTTACGGTGTCGACCAGACGGTGCTCCGCGCCGAATCGTTGCTTGCAAATTATCGACCCCGGATTCTTATCGTCAGCATGATCGCCGACGATCTGAAACGCAGCGAGCTTGCTTATCGATACGGTTGGAAACCATATTTCGACATTGTGGATGGTGCGCTCGAGTTGCGTAACGTACCTGTGCCTGAACGTGCCAGCCCAGTGAGATACCCCGCTCTCAGAGACGCCCTGGGTTACAGTTATCTGGCGAATGGCCTGTTGCGACGACTGACGCCCAACTGGTGGCATAACCAGGGTATAGAAAAGCGCGCCCACGATCAGGGGACTGAGGTTGCAGAACTGCTGATGGCTCGTCTCGCGAAGCTGGTCGATGGGCGTAATATCAGGGTCATAGTTCTGGGGCAGGCAGATCGATCATTGGACGTTGATTCTCTGAAACCAGTACTTGAGAGCGCTGAGCAGAACGGGTTAGCGGCTCTGGACCTCACCACTGCGCTGGCGGAGCGGTTGGAGAACGATCCATCCCTGGAGTCCGCGATCTTCTTAGGCGGGTTCGCCGGACACATGACATCTTCCGGTAACGCATGGGTCGCGCAGAACATTGCCCGGTACCTCGATGGCGTTGACGAAGCTCTTACCGCCTCCGAGCGTCTAACCGAGGATTAATTCACTATTGATCAAACAAACTATGCGCGTTGCCACCAGCGCTTTTTAGTCACTTTCCCGGACAGGTCAGCTTCAGACGTTTGATCCATTAATACCGCCAGCACCTTCCGATTACCCACGAAAGTACGCCTGCCGTGGGCCGCCTGAAGGTTGTCTACCAGTGCGACGTCTCCTGCCTGCCAGTCTACGTCCACAGCATTTTCTGCATAAGCACGGCGTACGGCATCGTGTTTCTCTGGTTCGATTTCTGCACCATCACCAAAAAAAGCATTACGGGGCAGTCGATCCACACCGAACATTTCAATCAACGATTCTGCTTTTTCAGGATCAAGACTCGAAACATGAAAAAGGTGCGCCTGGTTGAACAGGAACGTTTCGTTGAGTGCCGGGTGAGTGATGGTGCCCTGGCAGATCTGGACCGTCCTCAGCACGTCATCCGCCAGCCATTCCAGAGTGATATTGTTTTTCTTGCAGAACTGGGCAACCTGTTTCTTGTTTTCTGTCTGAAAGACCTGCTGCCAGGGTACATCGACATATGGATGGTAGTGTCGAACATACATGACGCGACGCCGGGCAAACTCATCTACTAGTGCGGCACCAGCTGACTCACCGACGCGCCGCAGGTCGGCGAGCGGTGTAGCTCCATTTTCGTCTGCGGGTTGCAGGCAGCACAACGCGATTCGTTTTGGCCATTCGGTGTGATAAGAGACTTCACTGTGCAGTGGTATTTCCTGGTTAGGCGGATATTCGGTTGCGGTGTAGATGCCTTTGGCCAGGTGCGTGCGTGGAGTGGAGCCGTAAACATAGTCCATCTTGCTGGTGGATGCTGCTTGCACAAACTCATCCAGATCATCGGCGCTGGTAATGTCGAAGCCGCGGAACAGTATTGCCCCGGCTTCGACCAACAATTCGTCGATGGCGCCACGATGCGTTGCAGCGAATTTCCCAAGGTGCGTGGTATCGTCTGGCGTCACAACAGCGGGTAGGCGCTGCCCGGTGATAAGTTTTTCAAATCTCATTCGTCCTCCTGAGCTTTTTCAATTGTCCGGCCGTGTATCAACTGCTGATCCAGGAATCGACTGCATTTGGTCGAATAGAAAATCGGCGACCTGTGAATGCGCGAATACGGTCCAATGATCGTCGTCTGGTGCCAGGAACAACTCGGATTCCCGACCAGCCAAACCATAGAATGCTTCATCGATGACGACGACAGGTGATATGCCCAACCCTGTTATTTTGTTGCTTACTTGATCAGTGAGGGGTTGGATGATGTTTCGTGCCTCTGCTGACATGTCGGTGAAATTAACACTGATTGCAACCATGAAGGGTATCTTTCTTGCAGCCAGAAATTCGTTAAGTTGAGTGAGTGCTTGCTGCGACTCAAGCCAGCCAATTGCCGTTTCAGCGTACTCCCCGTGCAGGCGATGCTCTATGCTGCTCTGTAGTTTCTCCAGCGGATCCGATGGCGCATGTCTTCTGCGATAGGAAAACACCAACTCACCTGTTTTACGCTGCGTCCAGTAGTGTACGTAAGATCGCCTCGGAATATCTCTCAATTGTTGCCAAAGTGCGGTGCTTCTGAAACCGGTCTGCGGTAGCGGGTGTGGCTTGTAGGCTACGTCATTGCCCAGCATCTCGAACTGGAGAATGACAAAGTCGGGCTGATAAAGTTCGAACATCTCTTTGAGGAAGATCGCTTCGTCCACGGTGTTATAGTTTGGTACACCGAAGTTGAACACTTGCGCCGAGCGCCCTTGCTGATGCAGGCGTTCCTCAAGGAGCAGAGGGTAGGTCTTTTCAATAGGAACCCCGACCCCGTAGGTCATTGCATCGCCGAGCACCACGACTCGGAAATTATTCGGATGAAGAATTACCTCTCGATCCCGATCACGAATCCCCAGGCTGTTTATCTCCAGTGGTGCTTCGTAGGTATAACCGGAAAAATCTGGTCTCAGAGCATGGCCACGGGTTGGATGTTTGATCGCATAGCCTGGAGAGTTATCCGGCCAAGTTGCCGCGCGAAGGGCCAACTCCAGAAGCAATACCAGGGCCGCTATGCCAATAGCGAGAGCGAGTGATCTTGCCAGCCATTTCCTGACGCTTTTGATAAAGCGCAGTCGATCCGTGCTGAGTTCGTGATTGGCACCGGCATACGACCGCAGCGCGAGCAGGCATACCGCGCTGAAGCCACCCAATGCCAGGATCAGTGCGAAACCATATATGAGAGCTTTGCTAATCAACGGAACTCCTAATCAAGCGCATCGGCTGCCAGGACGCCCAACTCGCGCCCGACCCGTTCAACCAGACGGTCGGTGCCAATGTCACTCAAATGCACGACGTCTCCAAAGTTTTCAATGTTGCCGCTCAAATAGCTGTCCAGGTCTATCAGGTGAGTCTGGGTGTTGCGAGCTAACTTGCGGAGGGTCTGGTTGTGCAGGTTCAGGCCTGCACGGACATAGGAGGTGGTGCCCCAGAGTTCGACGGGACATTCATCGTAGTGTGTCGGATTGTTATAGCCGACTTCGTAGGCTTTAAACCCATCCAGCGAATAATTTTCTGGTATATGCCAGGCAAAGCTCATAAGGATTGGTGTGGCACCGTTTGCTCGTATTGCTGCGATAAGCTCTTGCAGGTTGCTCTCGAAAGTCGCGTTCGACGCGAAATCAGCAGCATTGATATTGTCGCGCGGAAAGACACCGGTACCGCGGTAGTAGCCGTTGTAGAGGTATCGAGCAACCAGACTGTTTTCGAGGAGAATATTTCGTTTGTACCATGGTTGCATGTGTGAGTAGTCGGTCCTGAAATCCGCAGCTGGGACGTTGTTTGTCCAGAGGTCGTTGACACCGTGGTAGATAACCACATAGTCAAAGTCGTAGTGCGAGAATATTTCCTGATACTTGATGAGGCTTGCACGGGTGGTATGGGTTCGCAGCGCTCCGCCGGTGACGGTCCAGTTAGCACCGTGCATTTGTTGCCAGTTTGACAGCATGCGTTCCGTCATACGCCTGTTGAATAGCGTCGAACCGCCGAGTGTGAGTACGTTTATCTCCTCGGTACTGGCCTCTAGCGCACTGAGCTCGGTGCCGGTAAAACCATCTGCGTTGATGGGCGTATCACCGACGGTAGAGTTGGGCGTTGCATAGAAACCTAGTAGTGCCAGATCACGATGCAGTCCGCCCGTTGCCCAGACGGGAAGAATAGTAAATTCGACAAGCAGTAGGCATAACAAAGTGACGCCCAGGGCAAGCGTCGAATTGACCAGCAGGTTGACTTTGCTTCCTTTCATGATTGTGGTAACTCCCTTTGCTCGCAAGGTGTTTGTGTGGGCAAGATTGAGAGAGGGTTAGTGGCTTCGCTGGTAATCGATGATGATACGTTGCTCATACTGGCGATACCCCTTAGGACGTCAGCAGGTTATGAATGGCGAGCAGCACTTTTACCAGTGAGCCGTCGATCAACTCGCCAGGGACGTGTCGGATGCCGACGAGCAAACTCAATGCAAGCAGGATAGAGAAGTCAATCGCTTTCAGATCCCGATAGAGCCAGGCAGGGCGCCACTTGAGTAAGTAAACCAGCGCAACAAAAACCAGCGCGCTGATGTGATAGTTGAGCCAGCGCCCGTAGTCCCCGGCCAGAATATAAAGTGGTACGAATACGACGCCAGACGCGATGACGGCGAAAAACCACCACTCTGCCCAGGCACTGCCCTGAAACAGAACCCGGAAAGAGAGCAGGCAGATGCCATAGAGAATCAGAAAATTGCGGAAATAGATGGACACCAGCGTGGTCAGGTTTCTAGTGGCTTCATCCGGCGGGGTGACCAGGTATTCAATCGCACCACCACAAACAGTAGGGTCTAAGCCCCTGTCGGTAACCTGCTGACAGATCAATGTCCAATCCGAGACATGGCTGTAGGCCGTTGCATAAAGTCCACCAAGGAAGGCCAGCAGAAAGGGGACCGCGATGACTGAGACGCGCAGGCGCGTGCTTGCGTTGTCGGGTAATACCATCCACATGGCGAGCCACAGGAAAGGCAGAAAAAACACATTTGCTTCATGCGAAAAAACGGCGAGGGCATAGGCGAGGCAGGACAACACGCAGGCGATTCGGCTGCCGCTGCCCCGCAAAGCAGCGACCATGAGCGGCAGGAAAGCCAGGAAGGTCAGCATTTCCTTGCGCACCGACCCCTGCGGGTCGTTGAACCAGAAGAAGACAATAAAACCAGGCGACAACAGGATGAGGAGCAGTTTGTTCGGTACCTTCAGATCGATGGCTGCGTAACCTAAAACGACGAAGATTGCGGTGACAACCAAGCCTTGAAACAGCACGAGTAACAACAGCGGACTCAAGCCCAGTGCATCCGAGGTTAGCAACAGCGCAGAACCAAACAAGCCACGGCGGGTTGGCTCAGTAAGCTCGTTAATCAACCAATCGCCTTGTTTCCACGAATCTCCGCCTTGAGCAAAATCGACAAACAGACAATAAAGCAGATAGGCCAGTACGCCACCGAGGATGAAAACAATCGTCATCCCGTTTCTGGATGTAAGGGTGTGTTTATAGGAATTCATCGTTATGACACCATCTGCAAACGACGCGCGAAGTCCGAACTGATACCCGGATCGCGTGCGGCATGGAATGCGTCCCAGTGGCTTGAAAGTTGTTGTAGTGCTTCTTTGCTCATCAGCGCATCCTTTGCCGGATACAAAGCACCGCCATATTCGAGCACGATGCGTTCCAGCTCACGAAATAAAGTTACGGTTGTCTGTCCCTGGTTTGCGAAATCAATGGCCAGTGTTATGCCTGGCCGGGGAAACGAGAGCAGCCCTGCCGAACGTGTCTCTCCAAAGCTCTTGAGCACCACGAGGAATGAGCCTTTGCCGGACCGTTGTATCGTCTCCAGTAGTCGGCGCAAGCCGTGTTCTGCGTCCTTGTTCGGTATAACGCACTGAAACTGGTAAAAACCACGGGGACCATAAAGTCGATTCCAGTCACGAATCCCGTCAAGAGGCCAGTGAAATGCCTGGTAGGATTGTAGTTTCGTTACCCAGTCTTTCGGCGTGCAGGCGTACTTGATTTTGTTGACTACCGCTACGGAAAGCCGGTTGACCAATGATATGGGGGGTGTGAGGAACACAGATGCCGCAAAGGATTTGCCACTTGCACCGTTTGTCGCCTTATCAACATGGTTGGCTCTTTGGAAGCTGCCACGTCCGAGTTCTGCGCCCTTTGCAGAACAGTCGACCCAGGCGACGGTAGACTCATAGGCCTGGCTTTCGCTCACCAGTCTGAAGTACTCCTCAAGGTTTGCGAATCTGCGACTACTCACTTCGAGAAGCGTTGACTTGGTCCGCTTTAAGCGGATGCGAGCCCAGGCAATGATGCCCGTCAGGCCGAGGCCGCCGATCGTCGCTTTGAACAGGCTCGTGTTTTCGTTGAGGGAACACTGAGTGTAACTACCGTCGGATCGGTATAGGCCGAACGCCAGTACATGACAACCGAAACTGCCTGCCGAGTGATGGTTTTTGCCATGGACGTCATTGGCGATTGCACCGCCCAGAGTCACAAACTGCGTCCCCGGCGTGGTTGGCAATACCCACCCCCTGGGCGCAATTGTTTTCATGATGTCGCCTAGCAGTGCGCCTGCTTCGAAGGTAGCCGTACCGTTAACCTCGTCAATTTCCATTGCACGGTTCAAATCCCGCATGTCTACCAGAGAACCCGCCTGATTGCAGGCGAGATCCCCATAACTGCGGCCGTTACCAAAGGCGAGAGCCGGACGCTGGCTCATTGCCCCGGTAATTTCATCCTGCGTCTTTGGGCGGGTTACCTTGCTTGGCTTGTTGGCGTGGACCCCGCCCCACGGCTTAAGGGTATTCATGAATTCAAACGGCCAACAGCACAATCGAAACACAGGCGGCACCAACCAACCAGGTGCGTCGGTCTCGCGCTGCGAATACAACCGGGTCCTCATCAATCTCTCCACGCGTCGCCAGCAACCAGATTCTGCCGATCCAATACATGAAGAGCGGACAGAGGAGCCATATGAGACGCGGATTTGAGTAGAGCTGGACGACATTATGGCTGTTGACGTACAACGCCATGATCATCACAGAAATTAAGCCGCTGGCTGTGCCCAATTGACTGACCACCCATCGGTCGTCCACAACATAACCGCGCCCGTTCACTGTCTCGCCGCCTTTGGCGTGCAACTTTGAAACCTCGGAAAATCGCTTTACCAGGGCCAGGCTCAAGAATAGAAACATTGAAAACGCCAGCAGCCAGAAGGAGAGGGGTACGTCTATGGCTTCCGCACCGGCAATGATACGAATCGTATACAGCCCGGCCAGAACGACCACGTCCATCATGATCACTCTTTTCAAGCGGAAGGAATAGGCGCAGGTGATCACCAAGTAGCCGACCAGTAGAATGAGGAACTTCAATGGCAGCAACAGACCGATAATCAACCCGGCCAGGATAAATCCGCCGGATGCGGCAATGCCAACCTGCAGTGGCAATGTCGCTGCGGCGAAGGGGCGTTTATGCTTCTCAGGGTGTTTGCGATCGTTTTCGATGTCAAACATGTCATTCAGCAGGTAGGTACCGGAGGCACAAAAGCTGAAAGCGATGAAGCCTAACAAAGCGCTGAATATTGAATTCAGATCCATATACT
The DNA here is from genome assembly GCA_040222775.1 of Pseudomonadales bacterium. Lineage (GTDB taxonomy): Bacteria > Pseudomonadota > Gammaproteobacteria > Pseudomonadales > Azotimanducaceae > UBA4421. The sequence goes on along the minus strand of JAVKCL010000003.1, from coordinate 17,113 downwards.
GATGGGCGAAAAAAAGCGGTACGAACAGGAGGAAATTTTTGACCCATTGCTGAGGACGGAGACCTTTGAGCAACGGACGAATCCATCCCTGGTGCTCACCCAGAGAAGTCCCGCCCTGACGTTTAACCTTTTCAGTTAAGCGGTGATTACCATTGACGATGAGCGCCTCTGAACTTGACTGCCAGATGGCCTGGTCACTTGAATCGTTGCCAATGTAGGCAAATTCGCCGCTTCCGCCGAGGTAAGCCTGGATAGCTGATAGCTTGCTGCGACCGCGCAAGTTCTGTTCGTCCGTCGTTGCGATCACATCGTCGAAACAACCAAGGTGATCAGCAACCTTGTGCGCGAGCTTCTCGTGAGTAGCGGTCGCCAGGATTACGCGGCGACCTTGTGCGCGTGCAGTTTTGATGAGGGCAAGTACCTGTGGTGTGAAGGGCAGAATGCTCACATCGAGAGTGGTTCGATCGGCAATGTTTTTCTTGAGCAGGGCTTTACCACCTTGCAGCAACCATAGAGGTAGCCACAATAGCAGCCAGGGTGCGCCTTTAATCATCTGCACAAGGCACTCAAACAGCGTGTCAGACCTGACCAGGCATCCATCGAGATCAACGAACAACGGTTTTTGCATACTGATATTACGATGCTCTGTCATTTCAGTTGCGACTCCAATTTCAAATTCGACGGCGAGATTCCAAAGAGCTGATACGCCAGCAGACAAACGATTCCCAGTGCGATCGCCAGCCACAGTGTCAGTGCTCGGCAAATCAATGTAGCTGCAGTAGCGACGCTGAAATCCATTCCACTCGCGGTGAGCAGTACGATCAAAGCGGCTTCTGAGGTTCCGAGTCCGCCAGGCATGAACGTGATTGCGCCAACCAGAGAAGCAGTTGCGTAGACGGCAACTGTCCACACCAATGGTTGCTCTGCGCCCAGATAATCCAGGATTAGATAAAGCCCAACCCCTTCTGCGGCCCATCCGATGCCGCCCAGTACTGAGCCGTAGAAAATAACACGTGCGGTGAGCAAGCCGCGCGCTTGCACGAGGAGTCTGTCAATTGCGTCTACGGAACTATCAAGTCTGTGCGACAGAAACTTTGGAAGAAAGCGTAGTACAGCCCGGGTGTCGGTCTTTACGACAGCAAACGCAACGACTACCACAAGCAGAAGTCCCACGGCCATAAACCATGCGTAGTCACTACCCAGGATGAGCAGGGGTGCGGCCAGCAGTACAATGATTACAAGATCAAGCATTCTCTCAATCAGACAGGTTGCCATGCTGCGGGAATACGGCACTTCATGATTTGCGAGCAACACGCAGCGCAGCGCCTCCCCGACTTTGGCTGGCGTAGCTGTCAGAGCAAAGCCGGAAAAATAGGCAAGCGCATCGACATGCCAAGTCAGGCGGGTGTCCAGTTCGCGGAGAAAAAAGTGCCAACGAATCATACGTGTCGCGTAGTTCACAAAGGACAACAGCGCAACAAGCAGCCAAGCCTGCCAAGGCAATGACAGCATAGCGTCGATGACAACCGCTTCTTCTGCGATCAGTACTAGAAATAGATAGCAACCGAGCGCTAATCCGGCCACGATCATGCCCTGACGAATCTTCTTTTTCAGTTCGGTATCAAACAAGGTTTTCACCAGCTTGGAACGTCGTCAATCCTGTTACTCCGCGTTTCGTTGTGCCAGCGTATAGCCACCACAATCACATTCTCTTAAGGACCTTCGTGGCCCGTTAACTAATCACTGCACGCTGGCAGCGGCTCCGTCAACCAGCAAGACTATTGACGGTAGACATGTTTTCCAAGCAAGACCTTCGGCCCGCTTATGGATGCCAATTTTCGCATCGCACGACGGGTTTTTTGTGGGCAATTGTCGGCAACATGTAGCTCGGATGTCCAGACGCACATCACAGACTCAGAATCGGGCGGCGTTAGTGACGTCAGTTGCGGCTATTGAGTGTGTGTGCGCAGTAAACTTGCGTAATATTCTCGGGTTTCACGGGCAACGACCTCGATAGAAAATTTCTGCCGGATCGTTTCCAGCGCGCCAGTTCCGCAACGCTTCGCCAGGTCAGGTGAATCCAACATCTGTGCCAGGCTTGAAGCGATCGCCTGGACGTTCTCAGGCTCGAAAAGGAGACCGTTGCTACCATGTTCCAGCATCTCCGGTACCCCGCCGGTGGCGGGGGCTACCAGCGGACTGCCGTGCGCCAGAGCCTCAAGGACGGTCATGGGAAAGTTCTCCCAACGTGATGCAACCAGGGTGACAGCCGCACGTTGCCGTAAGGGTGTAATTTCCGCAGCCGGCAGCTGATCGTAGAATTCGAACCTGGAGCGAATGGAGGCATCCGGGATGGTTTCATCTAGAAAGCCCTGCAGGTCGAGTGGACGTCCATCGTCGGTAGAATAATTGTGGTCCGGCCCGACGAAGGCCAGGCGCAACGATGGCCTTTCTTTGGCCAGATGCACAAACGCCTTGATGGCAAGATCCCCCCCTTTATGGCGGTCAAAGCGGCCCACGAACAGCACGAGATTGGGGTCACTTGGTTGTGCATGCCAAAGATCTCCTGCTGTCACGCACGGTGCCGGATTGGGAATAACTCTGGCATGTTCCAGAGTTACGTTGTATTCCTGGCGTACGCGTTGTAACAGGTCCATGGACGGTGCGGTCAGACCTTCAGAGTTGATGATAGCCTCACGTTCCAGTTCGAGTCGGTGCGAAAATGCCTCGTCCTGGTCAGCGCCCATCGCGGGTCCTGTCAGGAAATAAGGGCCATGCAGTCGTACCACAATGGGTACCTTGATTTGCGCGGCCACCAATCCAGCTACTCCGAAAGCTTCATCCATTTCGACGAGATCCGGCTTAAATGAGTCCGGGAGACCATGAAACGCTCCAATCATAGCTGCAGCTGAGCGATCGCTGACCTCGGCGGTCCATGTCTTGTTGCTGGAGTCGGGTCTTAGCCAGTTGTAGATCGAGCGGAGCACACCAGGACGGTAGCTGAATTTGCTGAGGTCCGTGATCTGGCTTTCTGTTTCGCCACCTGCAACCGCCTGCGCGAAAACCCATGGGTCGACGGCCTCTGCCGCTAACCCCTGATGGAGATTGCCGATGTAAGACGCAATGCCATTTGCAAAGGCTCTTGCGGGCCAGCCCGGAGTAGCTAAGACAACTTTCACGATCAACGCCCGTCTGTTTTGTCAATTATACTCAGCGCCTGCGAGTTTGGGTGAGCTATATACAATCTCCCAACAACATGGCGGCCAGAATAAGCGCTGTCACCAACATGGGTTCGGGCTGTGAACCCTTACCTTACATACAGCTCGACAGTTGGTTGATCCAGTCAGAAAGCAGGTCTACGCCCTGTGCATCGACGATATTACTGGCCAGCGGCGGCATGCCGAAACTGTCGCGTCGATTTACTCGGGAAACCAGTACGGATCGGCTCGCATCGCCTGGTGCGATGATGCGCGCATCCGTGATGCCGAGATCACCCTGAGAGGGTGCAACGTCACATGCTTGAGTTTGATTGAGCAGGGTATCGAAGCGCAGATCCAAACCGGAAGGTGCTGGCCCGCCGGGTTGATGGCAACCAGCGCAGTTCGTATGGAGGTAAGCACGTGCGCGCGAGTCGATATCTGCGGAGGTATTGAACGGATCTACCAGAGCAGGTAGCGCACTGACAGGCTCTGCAACGTCCACACTGAACAGATCGATGTGATTGAAGACTTCGAGCTGATTGTCAGTGATACCACTCGCGGGGTACGGGAAATCACTGTTCAGCTGCGCAGTTTCCAGCCCGAGGGAAAATCCCGCGACATCCGTGTGACAGGTCATGCAGTCTGATTCGCTGGGGATAATCCAGGTTTGCCCGCCAACGGTAACGGTGGTGCCATTGCGTACTCGGGTTGCGCTGCTTTGTGCGGTATTCCACTGGTAGGTATATCCTGCCCAGTCGCCGTCCGGATGACGCATGAACAAACGGGTTTCTACCAGTTGGCTACCGAGCGAGAAGTTTTTCATCAGCACGGTGCCAGGGGGGAAGGTGAAGTCGCCATCGCCGGGCACATCGATATTCGAACCATTGGGTAATCCGATCCAGCGCTGTTTACCGGCATTGTCGGACCAGAATGGTGCTACAGGTGCATAAGGCACCAGACCCGTATCCGGCTGTTGTGGGTTGGCGGGATCCACACACCCCGTTGCAGAAAGATCATCGGCTACGTTGTCCTGCACGGTTCCGCCGTTTGAGTCGAGACGGTAGATGCGAGCCGATGATGTGAATTCCAATGCGTAGAGTTCATCCTGACTGTCGATGCCGAAGCCTGCAATCGAGGTACTATGTGCCACGATATCCACAGCGGTGAATCCTGTGCCCTGACTGCCTGACAAATAACGCACTTCGCCGGCCCAGTTTGCATAAACGTAGCGTCCGGTAAGGGCCCCTGCTGAGGGTCCGCGATAGACAAACCCGCCAATAACTACGCCACTGGGGTACTCGTACGCGGGATCGATCAGACTGCTCAGGTCACAACCCGTTGTGTCGTTGTCCAGCGTCCCTTCTCGGCAGGGCCAGCCGTAGTTTCCACCCGCCGTTACAATATTTATTTCCTCCCGATCGCGCCAACCCACATCGCCCACCCATACATCTCCGGTGGGAAAGTCGATGCTCCAACGGTAGGGATTACGGAAACCCCAGGCATAGATTTCTGGACAGTCGTCCGCATTGTCTCCTGTCGAACAGCGTGAATTTGTGGAGAACGGATTCGACGGAGGGATATTGTAGCCAGGGCTGGGGTGCGCTACGCCAAGTACATCAATTCTCAGCATGCTGCCCAACCAGTTGTCTGTTCGCTGACTGACGCGATCGTCGCCGCTGTCGCCCAGGCTCCAATACAGGGAGCGGTCGGGGCCGAAGGCGACATCACCGCCGTTGTGGTGATCATCTGGTTGGTTGACTTCGATGAGAACTTCTTCGTCGTAGGTGATTGGCAGCGTAGTGTCATTCTGGACAATAAATCTGGATAGACGGGATTTGAAACTTCCATCGTGAAACGTGTAGGACACGTACAGATGCTTGCGGGTAGGCCAGTCCGGGTCGAATGCGAACCCTAATAAGCCACCTTCACCTCGGGTATCTACGCTGACGTTCAGGTAGGTGTCCAGCGTAGAGGTGCCGGGGTCGTGGACGAATCGTTTTATTGCCCCTTCACGTTCACTGACGTAAAGGAAATTTTCTCCCGGTGCCTGAGCCAGTTTTAAGGGAGATGCCAGGCGTGGCAGGTTCGGAAATGCATTTACCAGGCCGAGTGTTCCGCCACTGGTGGTTCGGGTCGGGGCCAGGCAGGTTGTATTCGAGGGGCGACTGTCCATACCCAAATTCTGGTTCTGATCATTGTCAGTAATCGTAATTGTGATTGAAGTCGTGCCGAGTGATGCGTTGGTCGGGTTGCTGAAGGTCAAACTGAACGTTTCTGCTGATTCAGCTACGTTATCGTCAATGATGGTAAGAGTGATGTCCGCCGATCGTGCGCCAGCAGGGATCTGCAGTGTCGTGCTGATCGCCTGGTAGTCCGAGCCAGCAGACGCGGAACCATCGCTGCTCGTGACCTCCAGGCTCATGGCACTCCTGGAAGTTGCGCTTGCGGTTACTGTTACCGTGACGGTGCCGGCAGTCTCGTCGATGGTCGAATTAGTGGCCGTCAAGCTTGGGCTAGTCGGCGTGGGGTTCGGCGCAGAGCCAGACGAAGATCCACCGCCACCACAGGCGACCAGAGTGAAAACGGCGATTGTCAGATACAAACTGCGGATGCGAGACATAAGACACCTGGGAAATCACGAGTGTGGCAATACTAACATGACAGGGTAGGGTGATCAGCGAATCGAATGTAAATTCGATGCTTAATCACAGCATGATGCGACGTTCAGGTGATCAATGCACCGTAGCGATCAACAAGCGATGGCTTTTGTTCACAGCGTGTCTGCATAGTTAAGTTCTTTCACATCTCGCGCATACAGGTCGCCAATTACGGATATCGACTCCTGTGACATTTCGTCGCGCCAGAGACGCTTGTCTTTAGTTGTGTTCAACTTCGGCAAGGTGGCTTGCCCGCCCAGTTGCGAGGCGACGTATTCAAAGTCTTCTGCCAGCGTTTCATAACGCCCGATGAAATCACAACCGATCTTGCCTGTTCTAGGGTCGGTCAGGAACGAGGTCTGGGTCTGAAAGTGGATCATCCCACGTACTTGTGGATCCGGCAGGATGCGCTGCACGAAATCGTCCAGCGATACACAATCGCTCAGCCACGTTTTTGACCATTGTGCGTCTCGCTCCGTCATGCCCCCGTTTTTCAGAAAAAAGTATGCCGATGAGATGCGATCCCAAGGATTGCGCACAAAGGTAAATTTGAACATCTGGTCAAACTGGCGACTGCCGTAGAGTGCCAGATAGAGGTATAAAGGACGGTGCCCGCCTGCATAGTTACCGAATAACGCGTTTGTTACCGACACTCCGGCACATTTGGGTACATGTATGAATATACAATTGTGTTCGTCGTAGCCCTGCAGTGTGTAGTTGTCGGCGGTGACTTCCGTGCGCATTTTGGCCATCTGGGTTATCCGAGCGCCGTATCTTCTGCGTGAGACCACATCTCTTATGAGTTGGGGTGAACCTGCGATCAGGGGTTCAAGACGCAGTGTTGAAATAATTCGTTCAATTTTTCGCATAGGCGTTGGTAACCGTTGGCAACTGAATCGGGTTGAGAACTACATGAATGTTAAAAACGTGATCAGGTCATCCAGGTCCTGCTCGGACAATGCAAGCCCAAGGGGCGGCATTCCGGAAAGCGGCGATTTCTCTACAAGTTCGCCGTTTGCAAAAGGTATCAGCCTATCTCTGGCGAACTCGTGATACGCAAAGCCATTACCTTGTAACACGACGAGGGTCAGCCTGATTTCATCCTCGTAGACCAATCTGCCGACGAAGGATTGACCATCGACAGTCTGTAAAGTCGCAGTTTCGTAGCCCGGCGTGATGCTCTTGCCGGGATCCAGTATCGCTTCACGTAGATATGACCTATTGTGCACACCGATTTGCCGCAGATTTGGATAGTACAGATCGTAACTCTGGGCAATCTCGATGTCGTGGCATGACATGCATAAGGTCTGGTAGAGGTGTTCGCCACGCTCTATTTCGCCGATGGGAATCGACGGCTTGGACTGCTGAGTCTTGCGAGTGGTTGGTTGCTCACTGCGCAGCAACGCGGCGTAATCAATGCGCTTATCCTGCGCCAGCAGAAACACAGTGATATTGAGCAGGTCCTGATGGGCCAGTTCATCCGCAAAGCGGCCCGGCATCATGCCCTGAGCGCTGGCAGTGCGAAACGCATCTGGTGCGACGATGGATTCAAATACGTACTCTTCGGCGCTCATGCCATCGACTCGAGACCCCGCCCACTCGCCGATGCCATGCAGTGATGGACCTCTCAGCAAAGGTGCATTTGGTTCCAGACTGTGGCAGCCGGCGCAATTCTCAGAGAAAAGTCTCTCTCCCCTGGAGGCATCCAGGACCAGTTCGGAAACGGGAAAAAACAGGTGGGAGACCAACAGCGCCAGTGCGATTCCAATGCCGCCGGCCAAAAGCAGGCCCTTCAGATTCATTGAGGCGTAATCCGGTAGATCAATCGAGAGCCGTAGCTGGCCGCATATATTGCGCCGCTTTCTGGTTCGAAAGTCAGATCGATAACCTGTGGAAGGTCCGCAAACCACTCAGAGGTACCTGTATAGCCGTCGCCACTGGGTTGCAGTTTGATCTTTATAACCTGACCGTTGAACCAGGTTGCCGCATAAAAGCTGTCATCATAGCCTGCTGGGAAGTCGCCGGGCGCGATGTAGACGAGTCCCTGCAGGTGCCGATCGCGAAGGACGGGCTGTTGCAAACCCGTGACGTCGATTGTTTCTGAAAAAGTGGCGTACGGGTGACCGTAGTGCCCACCTTCAATGATGTGATTGAATTTATCTCCGAGCGCTGACTTGTTGTCATCGTCATTGTCGGTGCCAAACAACTCACCGTCGGGCCCAAAAGCAAGGTCGTACGGGTTGCGGAAGCCTCGCGCAAAAATCTGCGCCTCCGTGCCATCGGGTTTTGCCCTTATGATCGTTCCCTCATAAGGGTGGACGGGAGGTTTGTGGTCATCGGGTATGCCGTTGGTGACGTACATCCAACCGTCTGCGTCAAATGCCAGGCCGTTGTTCTGATGCAAGCCACCTTTAGCGCCGGGTAAGCCATCGATGACGTCAATCAAATGGTCGTAAACGCCATCGCCGTTCAAGTCGGTGGCGCGGGTAATCGCGCCTGTATTGACAATCTGCATGCGTCCGCCGATGGCCCGTGAATACTGCCCGGAGCGGGAAATAAACAGATCCCCTCCGTGAAACGCAATGCCATGAGGCCGATTAAGTCGGTCCACAACGGTAAGTTCCGTAAAACCCCCAGACGCCTGAGGAACGAGTTTGACGACCATGCCTCGATGGTCGGCATCACCCCAATAGCCCGCCACGTACAGATGGCCATCCGGTCCAAAGGCCAGGCTGGTTGGTGATACATTCAGGGTATGTACTTCCTCGACCATGAATCCAGCAACGATTGGACCGTGAGTCACCGCAATGCTGCGTTCCTCCTCGACGACCAGGCCTCTAATCCAGGTAAAATTGGCGAGCGCGCACAGGAACGTGACCGCGATCAGGTATGTTAGCGATGTCATAACTCGCTGCCATGGCCTGTCGGTGAAACCGACCAGCGCATAGGCGGCGAGTGCGCCACAACTCAGCCCGATGGCCATACCGGCCAGACTCATCTGCTTGCCGTTAAGTACAACTTTAATCATGGCCATAACAAAGTTCTGACCAGTAAGCGCAAACCCCAGCGACAAAAGACCCAGCAGTGCACCCGCAAGGGTGAGGCCGAGAGGCCAGCGACGAGATCCTTTTTCCGCCAAAGCTGCGGTCAGGATGAATGCTGACAATATCATGCCGAACAAAAGTGGCAGAACGACTTCGTTCACGGGAATAGAACTCATTGAATCATCCGGGTGTTTGCTTCTTCTTTTTGCGCTATTTTTTGCGCTATCAGCCTGCGGTGTTAGCGCTGTGGTGTCAGCGCTCTCAGGCTTGTTGAGAAGCAAGCGCCTTGACACTTTGCTGCGCCGGGCTAGGGCAGACGCGGTATTATCGCATGCCGTTGTTATCGGGCATAGACCCAATTACATCTCTCGAACGAGTTAATGAGACGTCCGTACAAAGTCGCGAACATTTCCGGTGTATTCAATTTTCATAGACTGCATAATCCACTTCCCGGCAGATACCTTTCGAAATGCAAGAAACACTAGAACTAGTTTTAAACATGCTGCGAAGCGCGTGGCGATTTCGCATCTGGGCGTTGGTCGCAGCCTGGGGTGTCTGTCTGCCCGGATGGTTGTATGTCGCCTCGCAAAGTGACATTTACGAAGCTCAGGCCAGGGTTCTCGTTAATACATCTTCAGATTTACGTCAGGTTCTTGATGATCAAATCGTCGATACGTCTGGTGTGCAGCAATTGAGACTCGTGCATGACGCCATGCTTGGTACTGAGCGGCTCGAACAACTCATCCGCGAAACAGAACTGGTGAACTTTGTAGAAACACCTGAAGACATGCGCGGCCTGGTTGAACTTTTGCGCCTGCGAATCGATATCAACAGTACCAACGACAGCCGACGTCGAGTGAGACCAAACGAACGCTTCTTTAACGATACCTACAGGATTGCGTACACCAGCCCGTCACGCGAAGGTGCGGTAGAGGTAGTAAGTAAACTCCTGGAACTTTTTCGGCGTGGTATTACCGGCGCAGATCAATCCGGCGTTGGAGAGCAGTTTCTGCTGGAACAGAAAAAGGAATACGAAGAGCGACTACGCGCCGCTGAAAAAGCATTGGCGGACTTCAACCGAGAGAACTTTGACCGCCTGCCGAGCTTGCAAGGTGGGTACTTTCAGCAGTTGCGAGAAGAGTCGACGGCGCTTGAGTCAGCACGTACCGATTTACGACTGGCTAGAACACATCTGGAAAGCCTCAATCAACAGTTGCGTGGGGAGGCAGCATCTCTAACTTCCGGAGAAGTGGCTGAGGGCAGTCTCGAGAGTAGAATTCGAAGTACGCAAATAAGGCTGGACGAGTTGTTGCTGCGCTTCACAGAAGAACATCCAGAGGTGATCACCGCAAGAGAGATACTGGCAAGCTTGCAGTTGCAGCAGGAAGAACAAACCAGACAACTCAGAGCAGGTGATCTCGTAGCGGTCACGAACAACCCCATCTACGAAGCAATCCGTATTTCTCAAAATGAAGCCAGGACCGAGATTGCCAGGCTTGAAGCTAATGTCGAAGAGCGAGAAACAAGGCTCGCTCGGTTGCGGGGCTTGATTGACGAGATGCCAACGGTCGAGGCAGAGCTTGCACAACTCACTCGCGATACGGAAGTCGTTCAGGCACAGTATCAGGCGTTATTGCAAAGCCTGGAAAGAGAGCGGTTGAGCCGTCAGGTTTCAAAAACAGCACCGTTTGATTTTCAGATTCTTGACCCACCAAGTGCCGGTCAGAACCCGATTGCGCCCAACCGTCCGATCCAGTACTTCCTGGTGTTTGTGTTCGGTGTCGGTCTTGCTGGTGGTCTGGTCATCGCACTGGGTCAGTTGATGCCTGTCTACTCGGAGACCTCCCAGATGACTGGGGACTTCGCCGTGATCGGTGCAGTTTCAAGGTTCAGCACAGACGCACAAAATCGCAAACGACTGATGTCCTTTGTGTGGTTTTCCTCTGGTCTGGTATTGCTGGGTATCGTGTTTCTGGCCGTTATTGCCATTGAGGTGAAAGGCCCCGGGTTGCGTAATCTGCTGATAGTCTGAGGTAAGACGTAACTCAATGGATTTGGAACTGATAGAACCAGTGGGCTGGGATGCCATCGTTATTGGCAGCGGCTTCGGCGGCGGGGCAGTTGCGTTTTCTCTGACCCGTCGCGGCTATCGTGTCCTGTTAGTAGAGAAGGGCCGGTCGGACGCGGTACATCGTGCATTGCTCTCTGCCGCGGAATCCCCCGAGCATAAGCTCGCCGAGGGTCGTTGGCCGACCAAGATTCCGATTTCCATCGACGGAAACAGGAGCGAAACGTGGCCTGTGATCGGCTGTGGCCTGGGGGGTTCTTCTATTCACTATGGGGCAACGCTAGGCAGGTTTCGCCCAGGAGACTTTGAAGTGTGCACCCGGCCAGACGGCCAGACGGTCAGCTGGCCATACGACTATCAGGAGCTTGAACCCTATTATCTTGAGGCGGAAGCATTGCTCAATGTTTGCGGCACCAGTGATCCGCTCGAGAATGACACAAACGATGCTCTGCTCGACCCGCCGGAGATGAGTGAATCGGATACCCATCTGTTTCGGGCGATGAATCACGCCGGACTGCATCCTTTTCGACTGCATGTCGGTCTCAGACAATCGGCTAACTGTCAGTGGTGCGCCTCTGGACCATGCTCCATGGCATGCAAGAGTGACGTGCGCAATACCTTCATTGAACCCGCTCAGAATACTGGTCACCTGACCGTGCTTGACCAGACAGAGGCCGTTGAACTGTTACACGATGAGCAGCAGGTCACGGGTGTAAAACTACGCCAGGGGTCCACTACGCGCGAAATGACGGCGCATACCGTTGTACTTGCAGCCGGTGCGCTGTTCTCTCCTGTCCTGCTGATGAAATCGGCGAGTGAAATTTTTCCTCAAGGTCTGGGCAACAATCACGATCAGGTTGGCAGAAACCTCATGTTTCATGCCGGTGATCTGCTGGCGATCTGGCCTGAAGGCAAATATTCGCGCGAGGGTATGAACAAGTCTATTGCGCTCAGGGACTTCTATCAGACCGGTGAGCAGAAACTCGGTGAAATTCAGTCCATGGGGCTGACGGCAGGTTATCACGACATCCTGAATTACCTGCACGCACTCTTCGCCCGGAGTATTTTACGTGGGTTCCCAATTCTGCGGCACGCTGCCAGGATACCTGCCTATATTGCTGCCAAGCTGCTTAAAGAAGCCTCAGTGATGAGTGCGCTGGTGGAGGATTACCCTTATCCCGACAACAGGGTTAAGCTCGACGCCGACTCGCCGTCGGGTATGAGTGTCGAGTATCACCTTCGCGAGGAACTGGTCGTGCGCGTCAAAAAGCAGCGGCAGCTCATCCGGGAAGCGCTCTATACGCACAAACTGGCTGTCCTCAATCCCGGTATAGAGCTGAACTATGGTCATCCTTGTGGAACGTGCCGTGCGGGTGAAGATCCGCTCACCAGCGTAGTTGACAAGGATTGTCGCGTCCATGGTATGCAGAATCTATATGTCGCGGACGCTTCGTTCATGCCAAGCAGTGGTGGCACCAATCCGAGTCTCACAATTGCTGCCAATGCCCTGCGTGTCGCGGACAAGATTGCTGCTCGATTGGCGACTTGAGCCTTTCGGAGCCAGTCAGCTCATTTCAGCTAACGCGCGCTCCAGTGCATCCGGGTGCAGATAGAAGTCGGCCGCTTCCATGGTGCGATAGTTTTCGCTCTCATCCACGGTTTTGACGAATTCGGAAGAAAGCTGGCCCCGGCAGCAAATGTAACGGCCACCGAGAGCTGCAGTAGTTTTCCTGAAGATATCAGCCACCAGGCCTGGCGACATGATTTCCAGCAGCGTGTAGTCGCTGCCGGCACTTCCCTTACCGCACAGGTAACCCAACGCGGCGCCATGAATCGAGACGATAGATCCAGCATCTCGAACAATCGACCATTGTTCTTTAAGTGGAATTGATTCGAAGTAGTGGGTGGAGTAGCCGTGGCCTTCCAGGACTTCAATGATTTCAGCCTCGTTGGTGAGGCGTCGACTCGATTGCCTTGAGATAAATACTTTTTCGCGCGCTGAAGTCGGGATACCTGTCGGCTCAACCAGTGCAACATAGGGTGTAATCCGGTAAGACTCATATCGGTCGATGTCTACCTCCAGCACGTTGGCCGATACCACCCGGTTGGTCTCGCAGGTCTCATAACCAACCATTTCAAAGATGCGATGTGAGATCCCAGGTGAGTTCTTTTCCAGTATCACGAGTACATCGTTTGCGCCCACGCCTAACTTATCTTTGGCGTATCCGAGGCGCGCCAGATGGTGGCCGACCAGATGGGCAAGGTTGCCGTTATAGACAAAGCGCGCGTCATACACCAGGCGTTGTCCCAGTTGTTTGACGGGGCCATCGCGAAACATTTCCAGTCTGGTTCGTAACTGCGCTCCGAGGCTGCCTTCCCGAGCTTGCTTAGGATCGCTGGCATAGTCATGCAGCGACTTCGTGCTGCCCTCAAATACGCGGATTTCAACACTCTGCTCAGGCAGTATTTCTTCTGCAAGCAGAATGTGTTCTGGCTGCCGAATATAGATATTCGTGAATCGGGACGGATTACCGATCATCACAGCCTGTGGTACGCGTAACTCAGGCAGTTTTTCCGTCCACGTACCTGTGGCGATTTCGCTCACTGCACGGATCTCCCTAGAGCGTGCCGCGAAGCAGTTTATCGAAATAGGAGACGGTCGCTTTTAAGCCCTCGGCAAGTGGGGTTTTCGGTTGCCAGTCGAGTTCTGACTTGGCTAACGATATGTCAGGTTGTCGTTGCTTAGGATCGTCCTCTGGTAGTGGAAAGTACTTTAATTCCGATTTGGAGTTGGTGATCTGAAGTACAAGCTCTGCTAATTCGAGCATTGTAAATTCGGATGGATTGCCCAGATTCACAGGCCCAACAAAATCTTCCCGCGAGTTCATGAGTTTAACAAAGGCTGCAACAAGGTCATCCACATAGCAAAACGATCTGGTTTGATCGCCCTTGCCGTAGATTGAAATGGGTTGGTTCTGCAATGCCTGCATAATGAAATTCGAGACAACACGCCCATCGTTGGGCTGCATTCTCGGTCCGTAGGTGTTGAATATCCGGGCAACCTTGATCTCGAGTTTGTGTTGGCGATGGTAATCAAAAAACAGGGTTTCTGCGCAGCGTTTGCCTTCATCGTAACAGGACCGTGATCCAATCGGATTCACGTTGCCCCAGTAGTCTTCGGTCTGCGGGTGAACGCTTGGATCTCCATAAACCTCGGATGTGGAGGCTTGTAGAATGCGCGCTCCAACGCGCTTGGCGAGCCCAAGCATATTGATCGCGCCGTGCACGCTGGTTTTTGTTGTCTGGACCGGATCGTGCTGATAGTGAACTGGGGAAGCAGGGCAGGCCAGATTATAAATTTCGTCCACTTCGACATAGAGCGGGAATGTCACATCATGGCGCATCAATTCAAAGTTGGGCTGGTCGAAGAGTTGTGTCAGATTCTTTTTGTTACCGGTGAAATAGTTGTCCACCACCAGAACCTCGTGGCCCTGGCCGACCAGAACATCGCTCAAATGTGAACCGAGGAAACCAGCACCGCCGGTAATGAGAATTCGCTTTGTCCCGGTATTAGTATCCATTCTTAGTCCATTTATCCTTTAGATTGATCATCAAAAATGAGTCCGAACGACGGTCGTAAATAACGCATAGCGCCGTCCAGCAGCACACCAATCTAGCATACACCGGGTTGCACACCCTGAAGCGTGAACTTGTTCCGGAGTTGTAAATTTACGACGTTAAACTGAGGCGGGCCGGTATACTTAACGGATTATACGAGACATTAGGGAAGATTCAGAATGAGCAATGCTGCTCGCGTTTGCGCGATCGTTGCACGCAATTCAACTGGCTATGTGGATGAGGTTTTCAAGCGCCTCAATGCCGGTGAGATTGTGGTTACTTTACGGAGTGCAGATGACCACGAGCGACTTGATCTTGCGGGTGTGGACGAAATTGTTACGCCAACTGCAGAAACCGGTTGGATGCGCTCGCTGAATTACGACAAGGTTTATGACGATCGTATCGCGCAGCTTCAATTTACCTCCGGTACTGAAGGGCAGCCAAAAGCGATTGAGCTTTCTCACAATGCCCTGGCCACAACCACCGACCGGCTTATCTCGATCATGGAACTTGATGAAAGTGTCCGTGAATATGTTGGTGTGCCGGTCTATTACTCGTTCGGATTCGGACGTTGCCGAGCGGTCAGTGCTGCAGGTGGGCACGCATTCGTTCCTGCTAACGGCTTCGACCCCATCGAAATTGCCACTATGCTGGGTGCTCGTGAGATCAACGCGCTTTCTGCGGTACCGTCACTGCTACGCTTGATCCTTGAAAACCCTGATCTTTTTGTCGACTGTGGAAGTGACTTGCAGTGGCTTGAGATCGGCAGCCAGTACATGAGTCGAGCCGAGAAAGAGGGTCTGAAAGCAATCTTTCCCAACGCCAGAATTGTTCAACACTATGGCCTGACGGAAGCATCACGTACCACCTTCCTTAAGATCCACGAAACTGATGGTAGCCATCTCGAAAGCGTTGGCAAGACGTACGATGGCGTGACTGTCGACATCGACGATTCTGGTCGTATCAGGATTAAAGGTCCGCATACCGCCTCAGGCGTACTGCACAATGGCGAAACGCAGCCACTTTTGGATACGTCTGGTTGGCTGGTGACAAACGACCGAGGGCACTTGCAGGACGGGTATCTATATTTTGATGGTCGAATTGATGATGTCATCAACTGTGGCGGCATAAAGCTAGCCCCGGAGAAACTGGAACAGGAGCTGCGGGCGCGCGTTCCTGAGGTTGCAAAGGTTCACATTGCCAGGGTGCCAGATCCACTTCGTGGTGATGCAGTACTCGTTGCGCACCCTGAACAGGTGGCAGTTGACGATATTCGACCGGCGCTCGAGGCCGTTTTGGAGTCTCACGGCGTACAAGCAGGAAACTCAGTGCGTTTCTTTGCCTGTGATGACGTGCCGGTTACCGAGACCGGTAAGGTTCGCCGTGCGCAACTAACTGAACGATATCTGTCCGAACAGGCTTCACCAGCCTTACCAGCGGCGGAGCAGTCTGAGCAAGCGACAGATGTGGCCGATTCGGCGCAAACGGCGACGCTGGTCAAAATCTGGGAGGAAGCATTGGGTATCAGCCCGATCAGTATTCACGACAGCTTTTTTGATCTGGGTGGCGATTCCCTTTCCGCTATCAGCGTGGTGATGAAATTTCAGAAAGAGGGCATTCCACAGCATGTTGCGCGCGAGATCCTGGAAGGCAGGAGCATCGCTGAAATCGTTAGTCGAGCAACCAGTTCCAAGCGCGGCACGCCGCTGGCGAATGGCAATTTAGCGGTAAATGCAGTCAGAGGTTTGCTCGTACTGTGCGTCATTGGAGGCCATTGGATGCCTGGCGTGGTTGAACGTTTACCGGGCGTGTTCGCATACATCAATCAGTTTCTTTCACCGTTTTACAGTGCAGGCACGCCGGGGTTTGCCATTATCTTCGGCATGGGGCTGGGCTTTGCATACCTGCCTCGCTACCTGCGTAACCCCGAGTCCGTGAAACCACTGGTTTTTCGCAACGCCATTCTGCTGGCCCTGGGCATCATGGCAATGGGCTTAACGCGTATCGCAGCCGCATGGGCCATGGGTGAAGACATGCGGCCGGTGGATTATTCAAACTCGTTCTACGGTGTTCTGACCTTTTATTTTCTGGCCGTACTTTCTATTCCCATCTGGCTGCGTGTGCTGTCGAGGTATGCAGACATGTGGATTCCTGCCCTGACGGCAGCGGTATCTGCGTACGTGATTCATCTCGCTATAGAGGCCACTATTTCAACCGCGTCGCAAAACCCGATCCTGCAAACCCTGATCCTGTGGTTCACGGCTTACTACAACTACTTCGAAATGACGGCGGGAGTCATGGTCGGTCTGGCCGTTGGTACCTGGTTTCGACAGCTTATCATTGACGGTAAGCCGCTGGACATCGTCTGGCGGAGCGGTGTGCTGCTGGTGGCAGTCGCAGCGTTTATGGGCTGGGAGTCGGGGTTCTCAGCCTACTGGCTACAGTGGCCTAAACCCATCGTCTTATCGACGTGGTTTTTTTACACGGGTGGTGTGCTGATCGCCTGCTGGTTACTTATGGTTGTGG
>JAVKCL010000002.1:0-16232 GCA_040222775.1 Pseudomonadales bacterium | reverse complement strand
AAGCCTTTTGTCTCGCCACCAAACGCTTCCGCACAAACACGCGTCAACGCCGCTGTCAGTGTCGTCTTACCATGGTCGACGTGTCCTATCGTGCCAACATTCACGTGTGGCTTATTACGCTCAAATTTCTCTTTGGCCATTGCTAACTTCCTCTGGGTTGGTTGGGTGTATTGGTTTTACTTATTAGTCAGTCGTTCAGCGAGTTGATCCGGCACTTCGGCATAGTCACTGAATTCCATGGTGTAGGTTGCCCGCCCCTGGGTCGAAGACCGCAGATCGGTTGAGTAACCAAACATTTCGGATAACGGCACATCGGCACGCACCACTTTACCGGCAGGATTTTCATCCATGCCGGATATGAGTCCGCGGCGACGATTCAGATCGCCAACCACATCACCCATGTATTCTTCCGGGGTCACGACTTCCACCTTCATGATGGGCTCCAGCAGCACTGGTTTGGCGTTCTGCGCGCCTTCGCGCAGGCACATGCTGCCGGCAATCTTGAAAGCCATTTCTGACGAATCCACATCGTGGAAGGAACCGTCATACAACGTAGCGCGCACACCAATCAACGGATAGCCGGCGACCACACCGTTCTGCATCTGCTCCTGTATGCCTTTATTAACCGCCGGGATAAACTCCTTGGGAATCACACCACCGGAGATTTCATCGACAAACTCATAGGCGTAGTTGCCGTCTTCGTCTTTGTACGGCTCGAATCTGATATAGACGTGGCCATACTGTCCGCGGCCACCGGTCTGGCGCACAAACTTGGTTTCCTGCTCACGCACCGCGCGGATGGTCTCGCGATAGGCGACCTGAGGTTTACCAATATTGGCTTCCACCGAGAATTCGCGCTTCATGCGATCGACGATGATGTCGAGGTGCAGTTCACCCATACCTGAAATGATGGTCTGGCCGGTCTCTTCGTCGGTTTCTACCCGGAAGGAAGGATCTTCCTGAGCCAGCTTGCTGAGCGCGACACCCATCTTTTCCTGATCCGCAACGGACCGGGGTTCTACCGCGACCGAGATGACAGGTTCCGGGAATTCCATCCGCTCCAGCGTGATCTGGGCATTCTGTGCACACAACGTTTCACCCGTGGTGACATCTTTCAAGCCGATGGCGGCCGCAATGTCACCGGCCCGTACTTCCTTGATTTCATTGCGGTGATTGGAGTGCATCTGCACCATGCGGCCAATCCGTTCTTTGCGTCCTTTGATCGGGTTGTAGACCTGATCACCGGTTTTGAGCACGCCGGAATAGACCCGGAAAAAGGTCAGCGTGCCCACAAACGGATCCGTCGCAATCTTGAATGCCAGCGCGGCAAAAGGGGCGTCATCGTCGGCCGGACGGGTGTCGTGTTCGCCATCGGGCAGCATGCCATCAATAGGCTTAACTTCGGTGGGTGCAGGCAGATATTCCACCACCGCATCCAGCATCGCCTGAACACCTTTGTTCTTGAAGGCAGAACCACACAGCGCAGGCACGATCTCGTTGGCCAGGGTACGCGCGCGAATGCCGGCTTTGATGTCTTCGACCGTGAGCGCTTCGCCTTCCAGGTACTTGTTCATCAATTCATCATTGGCTTCGGCCGCGGCTTCCACCAGCTTTTCTCGCCATTGGTCGGCTTCAGCCTGCAGTTCGGCGGGAATATCTTCTTCTTCGTAGGTCAGGCCCTGGTCGGCTTCGTTCCAGATGATGGCCTTCATCTTGATCAGGTCGATGATGCCGCGGAATTTTTCCTCTGCGCCGATGGCCAGTTGAATGGGTACCGGTGTTGAGCCCAGGCGCTTACGAATCTGTTCGACCACGCGCAGAAAGTCTGCACCCTGGCGGTCCATCTTGTTGACGAACACGATACGTGGCACGTGATATTTGTTGGCCTGTCGCCAGACCGTTTCGGATTGGGGCTCTACCCCGGAGGTACCACAGAAGACAACCACGGCACCGTCCAGCACGCGCAAACTGCGTTCCACTTCAATCGTGAAATCAACGTGTCCGGGGGTATCGATGATGTTGACGCGATGCTCATCGAACTGCTGCGTCATGCCGC
Source organism: Pseudomonadales bacterium (assembly GCA_040222775.1). Lineage (GTDB taxonomy): Bacteria > Pseudomonadota > Gammaproteobacteria > Pseudomonadales > Azotimanducaceae > UBA4421. The sequence continues at coordinate 14,176 of JAVKCL010000002.1, read as the reverse complement.
GCCAGAAGCAGGTGGTTGCCGCGGAGGTGATGGTGATCCCGCGTTCCTGTTCCTGCTCCATCCAGTCCATGGTGGCAGCGCCATCATGGACCTCGCCAATCTTGTGCGACAGACCGGTGTAAAACAGCACCCGCTCAGTGGTCGTGGTTTTGCCCGCGTCCACATGCGCGACGATACCGATATTTCGGTAGCGCGTTATGGGTGTAGAACGTGGCATGACTGCTGGCTCTTGTGTGTATGTTTACCGTTAGAGAAGGTGGCTTACCCGCTTAAGATCAGTAACGGTAGTGAGCGAAGGCTTTGTTCGCTTCTGCCATACGGTGGGTGTCTTCTTTCTTCTTCACAGCTGTACCGCGGCCTTCGGCAGCGTCCATCAGCTCGGCAGCCAGACGGGCAGCCATGGATTTTTCACTGCGCTTGCGCGCACTGTCTACCAACCAGCGCATGGCCAGTGCCTGACGACGGGAAGTACGGACTTCCACCGGCACCTGATAAGTCGCACCACCGACGCGGCGGGATTTTACTTCCACCAGCGGTGCGATCGCTTCCAGCGCGTTGTCGAACACTTCAACAGGATCTCCCGCGCCACGCTCGGTAATACGGTTGAACGCACCATAGACAATGCGTTCAGCAACCGCTTTCTTGCCGCTGACCATGACATGGTTAATGAATTTGGCAACCGTCTGGTTGTGGAATTTAGGATCGGGAAGGATTTCCCGCTTCGCGACGACACGACGACGTGGCATATATTTCTCCTTGCTTCAGCTTCCTGACCGAACCCAATGCCGATCGCTTACTGAGAATGCTAATTTCTACACCGAGTTTTCACCTCCGGTGAAAATCTCGCTAAGGTTTCGGCTAAAGCCGAAACCGACGCTTACTGAGATCTATCCCCCAGCAAACCTTCCAAACTAAACCGAGTTTTGCCTGCAAAACTCGCTAAGGTTCTGGCTGAAGCCAGAACCGACCTATTTAGGCCGCTTAGTCCCATACTTGGAACGGCCTTGCTTACGATCTGCCACACCGGACGTATCCAATGTGCCGCGAATCGTGTGGTAACGCACACCGGGCAGGTCTTTAACACGACCGCCACGGATCAGCACAACCGAGTGTTCCTGCAGATTATGGCCTTCACCACCAATATAGGAGGTCACTTCAAAACCGTTGGTCAAGCGCACACGACACACCTTGCGCAGTGCTGAGTTTGGTTTTTTCGGTGTCGTGGTATAGACACGGGTACAAACTCCGCGGCGTTGTGGACACGCCTGCAGGGCGGGCACGATGTTCTTCGCGACCTTGCGCTTACGTGGCTTGCGAACCAATTGGCTAATTGTTGCCATAAATCTTTCCGTTTACTGTTGCGGCGCACGTTCATGCGGCGCCGTTAACTTTTACCCCACCGATCTGCATCGGGGCGGTGCATTATATTCAGCAAGCGCGGTAATACAAGGGCCATACGGTATCCCGTATGGCCCCTCCGCACTTATTCCTCTTCGTTCGAAGCGTCGTCCTGAGCGGACAGTGCTTCGGTCAGCGCTGCTTCAATATCATCTGCCGACGGCCCTTGAGCGGCCACTTCCTCATCTTCACGACGACGCTTACGCTCGGCGTGATAAGTGAGGCCGGTACCTGCCGGAATCAGACGTCCAACGACGACGTTTTCCTTCAGGCCGCGCAGCCAATCCTGCTTGCCGGTGACAGCAGCTTCGGTGAGCACGCGTGTGGTTTCCTGGAACGACGCCGCCGAGATAAAGGACTCTGTGGCCAGCGATGCCTTGGTAATACCCAGCAGGATACGCTGGTAGCCAGCCGGCTCCTTGCCCTCAGCTTCCAGAGTGGCATTGATTTCACGGATGGCCGTGTATTCAAGCTGCTCGCCACGGATCAGGTGAGATTCACCGGAACTGGTGACTTCAACCTTGCGCAGCATCTGGCGCACGATCACTTCGATGTGCTTGTCGTTAATCTTCACACCCTGCAGGCGATAAACTTCCTGGATCTCGTTAACGATGTACCAGGCCAGTTCTTCAACACCCTTAAGGCGCAGAATGTCATGGGCACTCAGCGGTCCATCACAGACGGTCTCGCCCTTCTCAACCTGTTCCCCGTCAAACACACCAATGGTGCGCCATTTGGGAATCAGCGTTTCAACCGGATCAGCGTCTACCGGAGTAATCACCAGGCGGCGCTTACCCTTGGTTTCCTTACCGAAGCTGACGGTACCCGTGGCTTCAGCAAGAATGGCCGGTTCTTTCGGCTTACGTGCTTCAAACAGATCAGCAACACGCGGCAGACCACCGGTGATGTCGCGGGTCTTGGAGCCTTCCTGCGGAATTCTGGCGATGATATCGCCGACGCCGATCTGGGCGTTGTCTTCCAGGTTCAGAATTGCGTTGGACGGCAGATAGTAGTTCGCCGGTACATCGGTACCCGGCAGATCCAACTGATTGCCTTTGGCATCGGCCAGACGCACCGCAGGACGCAGGTCCTTGGCTGCGCTGGAACGATCTTTCGGATCCAGTACGCTGATGTTGGTCAAGCCGGTCAGTTCGTCAGTCTGGCGATTGACGGACAGCCCTTCTTCCATTTCAACAAACTGCACAATACCAGCCACTTCCGCCACGATCGGGTGGGTATGCGGATCCCATTGGGCAATGACCTGGCCTGCCTCTACGGCATCATCTTCGCCGACAGAGATCACAGCACCATAAGGCAGTTTGTAGCGCTCGCGTTCACGACCATGGTCATCGGCAACCGCGATCTCTCCAGAACGGGATACCGCGACCAGTTCACCTGACTCGCGTTCAACCGTCTTCAGGTTGTGCAGACGAACGGTGCCGCCATGCTTGACCTGGATGTTGTCCACGGCAGTTGCCCGCGATGCCGCACCACCAATGTGGAAGGTACGCATGGTGAGCTGAGTACCAGGCTCGCCGATGGACTGAGCTGCGATTACACCGACGCTCTCGCCGCGATTGACCTGATGGCCCCGGGCCAGATCACGTCCATAACACTTGCCGCAAACACCATAAGTGGTGTCACAGGTAATTGCGCTGCGTACGTACATCTCGTCGATGCCCATCTCATCCAGACGGGTGATCCAGGCTTCATCGATCATGGTGCCCGCGGGTACCAGTACGGTCTTGCCGTCGGCATCCAGCACATCCTGCGCAACAACACGACCGAGCACACGATCGCCCAACGGCTCAACCACATCACCACCCTCAATGATTGAAGTGGTGTGCAGGCCGGCAGTTGTGCCACAGTCGTCATCGGTGATGACTACATCCTGGGCAACGTCTACCAGACGTCGCGTCAGGTAACCTGAGTTGGCGGTTTTCAGCGCCGTGTCAGCCAGACCCTTGCGTGCACCGTGGGTAGAGATGAAGTACTCATTCACGGTCAGGCCTTCGCGGAAGTTCGCGGTAATGGCATTTTCGATAATGCTGCCATCAGGACGGGTCATCAGACCCCGCATGCCAGCCAGCTGGCGGATCTGCGCGGGGGAGCCCCGAGCGCCTGAATCGGCATAGATAAACACCGAGTTGAACGAATCCTGCTGTTCCTCTTCACCATCTTTGTTAGTGACGCTTTCTTTGGAAATACCTTCCATCATGGAGCGCGCAACCAGGTCATTGGCTCGTGACCAGATATCAACAACCTTGTTGTACTTCTCGCCCTGGGTAACCAGACCGGATGCGTACTGCGATTCGATTTCGGCTACTTCAGCTTCTGCTTCACCAATGATGGTGGCTTTCGCCTCAGGAATAACAAAGTCATCCACACCAATTGATGCGCCTGACGATGTTGAATGAGCAAAGCCGGTATACATCAACTGGTCAGCGAAGATCACCGTATCCTTGAGCCCACAACGACGGTAGCAGTCGTTGATCAGATTGGAGATGGCACGCTTATCCATGGTCTTGTTGACCATGCTGAACGGCAGCATCTTGGGCACGATGTTAAACAGCAGAGCACGACCAACCGTTGTGTCGTACAGAGTCCGCTTCATTTCCACCTGACCACTGTCGTTAGTGAAGTGTTCTTCGAGCCGGACCTTGACCTTGGCGTGCAGATCCACCTGGTCTGCGTTATAGGCACGATGCACTTCTTCCGCATCGGCAAATATCCGACCCTCGCCTGGTGCGTTCACACGCTCGCGGGTCATGTAGTAGACACCCAGCACCACGTCCTGGGACGGCACGATAATCGGCTCGCCACTGGCAGGTGACAGAATGTTGTTGGTGGACATCATCAGCGCGCGGCTTTCCAACTGTGCTTCCAGCGTCAGCGGTACGTGTACCGCCATCTGGTCACCGTCGAAGTCCGCGTTATAGGCGGCACACACCAGCGGGTGCAGCTGAATCGCCTTACCTTCAATCAGCACCGGCTCGAACGCCTGAATGCCTAATCGGTGCAAGGTAGGCGCACGGTTCAGCAGAACCGGATGCTCGCGGATCACATCAGCGAGGATATCCCAGACTTCTGCGGTTTCGCGCTCAACCATCTTCTTGGCCGCTTTAATGGTGGTCGCCAGTTGGCGATCTTCCAGCTTGCCGAAGATAAACGGCTTGAACAGTTCCAGTGCCATCTTCTTAGGCAGACCACACTGGTGCAGTTTCAGGGTCGGTCCAACCACGATCACTGAACGACCCGAGTAGTCGACTCGCTTACCCAGCAGGTTCTGACGGAAGCGACCCTGCTTGCCCTTGATCATGTCAGCCAGCGACTTCAGCGGGCGCTTGTTGGAACCGGTGATGGCGCGACCACGACGGCCGTTATCCAGCAACGCATCAACAGACTCCTGCAACATACGCTTTTCGTTGCGCACGATGATATCCGGCGCGGACAGATCCAACAGTCGCTTGAGGCGGTTGTTGCGGTTGATCACGCGACGATACAGATCGTTCAGGTCAGAGGTGGCAAAGCGACCCCCATCCAGCGGCACCAGCGGGCGCAGATCAGGCGGCAGTACCGGCAGCACGGTCATCACCATCCACTCAGGCTTGTTGCCTGATTTGACGAAAGCTTCCATCAGCTTCAGGCGCTTGGAAAATTTCTTGATCTTGGTTTCTGAATTGGTGGCAGGGATTTCTTCACGCAGATGCGCGATCTCGCCGTCCATATCCATGTTGATCAGAAGCTGCTGAATCGCTTCGGCACCCATGCGGGCGTCAAATTCATCGCCGAATTCTTCCAGCTTGCTGTAGTACTCTTCGTCAGTCAGCAGCTGACCGATTTCCAGATCGGTCAGACCCGGGTCGATGACCACAAAAGATTCGAAGTAGAGCACCCGCTCAATGTCCCGCAGGGTCATATCCAGCAATAGACCAATGCGCGAAGGCAGTGATTTCAGGAACCAGATGTGGGCGGTGGGACAGGCGAGTTCAATATGGCCCATGCGTTCACGACGCACCTTGGTCAAGGTGACTTCAACACCACACTTTTCACAGATCACACCACGGTGCTTGAGACGCTTGTACTTGCCGCACAGGCACTCATAGTCTTTGGTCGGGCCAAAGATACGGGCACAGAACAAGCCATCACGTTCCGGCTTGAAGGTACGATAGTTGATGGTCTCCGGCTTTTTCACTTCGCCAAAAGACCACGAGCGAATCATCTCCGGCGAGGACAGACCAATACGCAACACATCAAATTCGTCTGCGTTGCTACCCTGCGCCTTTAGTAAGTTAAGTAAGTCTTTCAAGAGCTTCTCCTTTAATTAAAAGCGACCAGGGTTACTCGGTTTCCAGTTCAATGTTGATGCCCAGAGAGCGAATCTCTTTGACCAGTACATTGAAGGATTCCGGCATGCCAGGTTCCATTTCATAATTTCCGTCCACGATGTTCTTATACATCTTGGTACGGCCCGCAACGTCATCGGATTTCACCGTTAACATCTCCTGTAGGGTGTAGGCAGCGCCATAGGCTTCCAGCGCCCAGACTTCCATCTCACCAAAGCGCTGACCACCGAACTGCGCCTTACCACCCAGCGGCTGCTGGGTCACCAGGCTGTAAGAGCCGGTGGAACGGGCGTGCATCTTGTCGTCGACCAGATGGTTCAGCTTCAGCATGTACATATAGCCAATCGTGACCGGTCGGTCGAAAGCGTCGCCGGTACGGCCATCCCACAACTGGGTCTGGCCACTGGTTGGCAATCCGGCAAGCTCCAGCATGCCTTTGATTTCCTCTTCGGTGGCACCATCAAACGCGGGTGTTGCCATAGGCACACCGCCGCGCAGATTGTTGGCCATCTCAAGGATTTCATTGTCTTTCAGGCTCTTCAGATCGACACCTGAATCACCGACTTTGTTGTAGACCTCTTCCAGGAAGCTGCGTATTTCGGCGACTTTCTTCTGCTCTTCAAGCATTTCGTTGATGCGGTTGCCCACACCCCGAGCCGCCCAACCCAGATGGGTTTCCAGAATCTGTCCAACGTTCATACGCGATGGCACACCCAGCGGATTCAGCACGATGTCGACCGGCTCACCCTTTTCGTCAAAGGGCATGTCTTCGACCGGCATGATCACGGAGATCACACCTTTGTTACCGTGTCGTCCAGCCATTTTGTCACCGGGCTGGATACGACGCTTGATGGCCAGATAGACCTTAACAATCTTGAGCACGCCAGGTGCCAGATCATCGCCGCTTTCCAGCTTGGCACGCTTGTCCGCGTAGGTCGCATCCAGGGCTTCTTTGCGCTCTTTCAGCTGCGCTTCGGCACTTTCCAACAGTGCGTTGAGGTTATCGTCCTGCATACGCAGCTTGAACCAGTCGTCCAGCGCGATGCTGTCGAGGTATTCCTGGTCGACGGTAAACTTCTTGCTCTGACCCGGCGCAGAAGCTGCTTCCTGGTCGATAATCGCACGGCGCAGGCGTTCGAAGGTAGCGGTTTCAACGATACGGTACTCATCATCCAGGTCCTTGCGGATCTGGGTCAGTTGCGCACGTTCAATGTCCTTGGCGCGCTGATCTTTCTCTACCCCATCGCGGGTGAAGACCTGCACATCGATGACGGTACCTTTGACGCTGGTGGGCACGCGCTGAGAGGTGTCTTTCACATCAGACGCTTTCTCACCAAAGATGGCACGCAGCAGCTTTTCTTCCGGGGTCAACTGGGTTTCACCCTTGGGTGTGACCTTGCCGACCAGGATGTCACCGGCACCAACTTCAGCACCGATGTAGACAATGCCCGACTCATCCAGTTTGGAGAGTGCGCCTTCACCTACGTTAGGAATATCGCAGGTGATTTCTTCCGGCCCGAGCTTAGTATCGCGAGCAATACAGGTGAGTTCCTGAATGTGGATACTGGTGAAACGGTCTTCCTGGACCACTCGTTCTGAAACGAGAATCGAATCCTCAAAGTTGTAGCCATTCCAGGGCATAAAGGCGATGCGCATGTTCTGACCCAGCGCCAGTTCACCCATGTCCACTGAAGGACCGTCTGCCAGGGTATCGCCCCGGGCGATCACATCACCGGGCTTAACCAGCGGTCGCTGATTAATACAGGTGTTCTGATTGGAACGGGTGAACTTGGTGAGGCTGTAGATATCCACACCCGCTTCGCCGGCAGCAGTTTCTTCATCTGACACACGCACAACGATACGCGCGGCGTCGACGATGTCCACCACACCACCACGCTTGGCGATGACACAGACACCCGAATCGCGAGCCACGTCGCGTTCCATGCCGGTTCCTACCAGCGGCTTGTCAGCACGCAGGGTCGGCACAGCCTGGCGCTGCATGTTGGAACCCATCAACGCGCGGTTGGCGTCGTCGTGCTCCAGGAACGGAATCAGTGACGCCGCTACCGAGACCACCTGCTTGGGTGATACATCCATGAAGTTGACGTTTTCCGGAGCGGTCTTGGTGAATTCGTTCTGGTGACGTACGTCCACCAGTTCTTCTTCAAACTGACCCTTGGCGTTGATGATGGCACTCGCCTGAGCGATCACGTAGTTGGCCTCATCAATGGCCGACAGATATTCGATCTCGTCGGTTACTTTGCCGTTAACCACCTTGCGGTAAGGAGACTCCAGGAAGCCGTAGTGATTGGTTCGGGCATAGGTCGCCAGACTGTTGATCAAGCCGATGTTCGGACCTTCCGGCGTTTCAATCGGACAGACTCGACCGTAGTGGGTCGGATGCACGTCGCGTACTTCAAAGCCCGCACGTTCACGGGTCAGACCGCCCGGTCCAAGTGCCGAAACACGGCGCTTGTGAGTCACTTCTGAGAGCGGGTTGTTCTGATCCATGAACTGGGACAACTGCGAAGAACCAAAGAATTCTTTGATCGCCGCAGCAACCGGCTTGGCATTGATCATATCCTGCGGCATCAGGCCTTCGGATTCAGCCAGGCTGAGGCGCTCTTTCACGGCGCGCTCGACTCGAATCAAGCCGACGCGGAACTGGTTCTCAGCCATCTCACCCACCGATCGCACGCGTCGGTTACCCAGGTGGTCGATGTCGTCGACCGAGCCTTTACCGTTACGAATGTCGAGCAGGGTACCCATTACGGCAACGATGTCGGTGACGTCCAGAATACCTTCACCTTCGATCTCTTCGCGACCGAGGCGGCGGTTGAACTTCATGCGACCAACAGCCGACAGGTCATAGCGCTCGTTAGAGAAAAACAGGTTGTTAAACAGGTTTTCTGCCGCTTCCTTGGTGGGCGGCTCACCGGGACGCATCATGCGATAGATTTCTACCAGCGCTTCCAGCTTGTTGCGCGACGGATCGATGCGCAGCGTGTCTGAAATAAACGGGCCACAATCCAGATCGTTGGTGTAGATCGTTTCCAGCTCACTGACGTTCTGCTCGAACAGGGTTTCGAGCACTTCTTCAGTGATAATGGTGTTACAGGGCACGACAACTTCGCCGGAGGATTCATCCACCAGGTCTTTGGCGGTAACCCGCTCGAGCAGATACTCACGGGGTACTTCCAGCTTGGTCATGCCGCTTTCTTCCAGCTCACGCACATGGCGAGCCGTTACGCGGCGACCGCTTTCGACGATCAGATTGCCTTTGTCATCCATGATGTCAAAGCTGGCAACGTCACCGCGCATGCGTTCCGGCACCAGTTCTGCGGAGACCGTGTCACCTTTGATGAAAAACGTATTGGTATCGAAGAAGGTATCCAGGATCTGCTCGCTGGTGTACTCCAGCGCGCGCAGAATAATGGTCGCAGGGAGTTTGCGACGTCGGTCGATGCGAACAAACAGACAGTCTTTCGGATCGAACTCAAAATCCAGCCAGGAGCCACGATAGGGAATAACGCGAGCGTTATACAGCAGCTTACCTGAAGAGTGGGTCTTACCGCGGTCGTGGTCGAAGAACACACCGGGAGAACGGTGCAACTGGGAGACAACCACACGCTCGGTGCCGTTGATCACGAACGTACCGTTGTCTGTCATGAGTGGTATTTCACCCATGTAGACTTCCTGTTCTTTGACGTCCTTGACCGCCTTATTGGACGACTCTTTATCGTAGATAATCAGTCGTACTTTGACGCGCAAAGGAGCTGCATAGGTGATGCTGCGCAGGACACACTCTTTAACGTCGAAAGCGGGCTCGCCGAGGCGATAATCCACATATTCCAACGCCGCATTGCCAGAGTAGCTGACAATCGGAAACACGGACCGGAATGCGGCATGCAATCCCGCCTCCGCGCGTGATTCTGCGGATGAGCCAACCTGCAAGAACCGGTTGTAGGATTCGGTCTGAATTGCCAATAGATACGGCAACTCCATCGATTCTCCTAACTTTCCAAAGTCCTTACGAATACGCTTTTTTTCAGTAAAGCTATACGCCATGCGATTCTCCCACGCTTACTCAGCGATGCATTTGCGAATTAGGGTTGAGCTTTTTCGCCCAACCACAGGAAAGCGGGCCAACTCCGGGACTACTACCCCAGAGCGGCCTGCTCTCATGGAAACTGCGAAACTCAAATTTGGCAACGAGTGCGTTGCGGTTACTTGAGTTCGACAGTTGCGCCAGCTTCTTCCAGCTGCTTTTTGAAGTCTTCAGCTTCGTCCTTAGTGGCACCTTCTTTAACTGCGGAAGGTGCTTCGTCTACCAGTGCTTTCGCTTCTTTCAAACCGAGTCCGGTGATTGCGCGAACAGCTTTGATCACGTTCACTTTCTTGTCGCCTGCAGCTGTGAGCATGACGTCGAATTCGTCCTTCTCTTCAGCAGCGGCGCCACCTGCGTCAGCAGCTGCAGCAGGGGCTGCAGCAACCGCGGCGGCTGCGGATACACCAAACTTCTCTTCCATTGCCGAGACCAGCTCAACAACTTCCATTACGCTCATCTCGCCGATGGCGTTCAAAATATCATCTGTGGACAATGCCATTTTCTATCTTCTCCTAAATAACTAAACTTTCATGCCTGATCAGTAATCTGATCAGTTTTAAGCTTCTGCCTGCTTCTGTTCTCTGATGGCTGCGACTGTGCGGGTCAACTTGCCTGGTACTTCGTTCAAAGTACGCGCCAACTTGACCACCGGCGCCTGCATGCACGCCATGAGCAAAGCACGGGCTTCATCAAGGGTGGGCAGCTTGGCGACGCGATCGATCTGATCGGCACCCAACTTTTCACCACCAATGGCCAGTGCCCGCACTTCCAACTTACTGTGCTCTTTGGCGAAATCCTGCAATAAGCGGGCAGCTGAGCCTGGGTCCTGTTGCGAAAACGCAACCAGAGTGGGACCAACAAACGCATCATCAAGACACGCATATTCGGTACCCTCCACAGCCCTTCTTGCCAGCGTATTGCGGACTACGCGCACATAAACGCCCGATTCGCGCGCCTTAACACGCATGTCGGTCATTTCTGCGACAGTGAGACCACGATAGTCTGCTACGACAGCCGACAAAGCAGATGCGGCAATCTCATTCACTTCAGCAACAATCTGTTGCTTTTGTTCGAGCCTTAATGCCACTTTGCTTCTCCTTATGTGTATCCAACCCCGAGCCCTTACGGCACTCGGTGTTTTCAACACCGTTACTTTTCGACGTGTCTCGCAGTGACAGATAGCAGTGCCATCCTGTTACTTCGAAGACTATGACAGACGTGTCACCGCCCACCATTGATAGCTGTTGCCAGCACGCCGTCTACGCCAGGTCCAATTATTAAGGCTGAATGGCTTCCTTTCGGTCGCCAGGTAAGCGTTGCTACCAAATCGACGTTTTGACGAAGTCAAAACTCGCTAAGGTTCGCGCAGCGAACCGCCCCTGGTTCGGTTTTTGACAGCCCCCGCCCATCCCGTGAAGGACGGCGAGGTCTCCAAAACTTTTTCTACCTCAGACTTCTAACGAAGCCTGGTCGATTGCCACACCCGGACCCATCGTGGTCGACAGTGTGACTTTCTTTAAATAAATTCCTTTCGCCGCTGCGGGCTTGGCTTTCTTAAGGTCGACTAACAACGCCTCAAGATTGGCCTTAACTGCGGCGGGCTCGAAGCCAACCTGGCCGACACTGCCATGCACGATGCCGCCTTTGTCGGTACGAAACTGCACTTGACCCGCTTTGGCATTCTGTACTGCCTGCGCCACATCCGGTGTGACGGTGCCGGTTTTCGGGTTCGGCATCAGACCGCGTGGGCCGAGAATCTTGCCGAGCTGGCCGACGATGCGCATGGCATCCGGGGTGGCAATCAGTACGTCAAAATCCAGATTGCCCGCTTTAATTTCTTCGCCCAGATCTTCGAAGCCGACCTTGTCAGCGCCGGCTGCAGTGGCTGCTTCGGCATTTTCGCCCTGTGCAAACACAGCTACTCGAATGTCCTTACCCGTACCATGTGGCAGGGTGGTCGCACCACGCACAACCTGGTCAGATTTACGCGGATCAATACCCAGATTGATCGAAACGTCGAACGATTCTTTAAACTTAGTCTTGGAAAGCTCGTTCAGCAGGGTGACCGCCTCGTCGATGGCATAGGCTTTTTCCGGCTCGATCTTTTCTGCGAACAGGCGTTGTCGTTTGGTGAGTTTAGCCATTACACGACTCCTTCTGTGTCAATGCCGGAAGCCCGCGCGGTACCTGCGATGGTTCGCACAGCTGCATCCATGTCCGCGGCAGTCAGGTCAGGCATCTTCATCTGGGCAATTTCTTCCAACTGAGCACGGGTGACCTTCGCCACTTTTTCGGTGTTCGGCGTGGCACTGCCTTTGGCAACACCAGCTGCTTTCTTCAACAAGACTGACGCCGGCGGCGTCTTGGTGATGAAGGTAAACGAACGGTCTGCATAAACGGTAATCACCACCGGAATGGGCAGGCCCTGTTCGGTTGACTGGGTCTGTGCATTAAATGCCTTACAGAAATCCATGATGTTCACACCGTGCTGACCCAACGCAGGGCCCACCGGCGGACTTGGATTTGCTTGACCTGCAGGGACCTGCAGCTTGATATAGGCTTCTACTTTCTTAGCCAATTGTCATCTCCTGTTTGGGTGCCAGCGCTGGGATATCTCACAATCCAACAGCTCCCCGTTTTAAAATCGCGGCGCTCACCCAAGTGAACACTGCGCTAAATCAACCTTTTTCGACCTGGCCGAAATCCAGCTCTACCGGGGTAGAGCGACCAAAGATCGTAACCGCCACATTCAAGCGGTTCTTTTCGTAGTTCACTTCTTCAACAACACCGTTGAAGTCATTGAACGGACCATCTATGACCCTGACAATCTCGCCAGGTTCAAATACTGTTTTCGGTGTCGCCTTTTCACTACCTGCTGCGACCCGGTCCAGAATGGCTGCAGCCTCGCGCTCAGTAAGCGGGGCAGGATGGTCAGCTTTACCACCAATGAAACCCATCACCCTTGGCGTTTCTTTCACCAGGTGCCAGGTTTCGTCGTTGAGCTCCATTTCCACCAGCACATAGCCAGGGAAAAATTTGCGCTCGCTGCGACGCTTCTGACCACCGCGCATCTCGACCACTTCTTCAGTGGGCACCAGAATCTCGCCAAAGAACTCACCCAGAGAGGAAAGCTCTACGCGCTCCTGCAAGGCACGCGCTACATGCTTTTCGTAGCCCGAATAGGCATGAACAACAAACCATTTTTTTGACATGCGTCTTATATACCTACTTTAAACGTGCACTCATCGAAGCCATATTCATCCAATGATGGAGCTCACCAGGCTGCCAAGCCCGAGGTCCAGCAGCCATAGAATGAAGGCGAAAAACAGGACCAACAGCAGTACAACCAGGGTTGTTTGCGTCGTCTCCTGATTGCTCGGCCAGACGACGCGTCGCACTTCGCTGCGAGACTCTTTAATCAGCGTCCACGTGTTTCGACCACGCTCTGTCTGTATTGCAATAAACCCTGCCAGCCCGGCCATGAGCAGAAGACCAACCACACGCAACAGCAATGACTCATCCTGGAAATACCAGTTGCCATAAACGCCGCTGCCGAGCAGCGCCGCGACCACCAGCCATTTGAGCCAGTCCAGTCCTGCGCCTTCAGTTGCTTCTGTATTCGTACTCATTCTCTCCCAACTTCTGTTGGATGACCTATATTGGCAGGCCAGGAGGGAATCGAACCCCCAACCTGCGGTTTTGGAGACCGCTGCTCTACCAATTGAGCTACTGGCCTAATTTTTTTCAGCAGCCTCAATGGCTGCTGAAACAAAGCGGGACAGAACAACGTTCTGTCCCCGAAGAGATGACTCTCTTCCTAACCTGGGTCAGAGACATCGTCTCTGACTCAATCTCTCGGTGACTGCCCTAACCGGGTCCGTAATCCGGGGTCAGAGACACGGTCTCTGACCCTGACCCTGCGCAGTCGCCTTACTCAATCACCTTAGTCACAACACCAGCACCAACCGTGCGGCCGCCTTCACGGATCGCAAAGCGCAGACCTTCGTCCATCGCAATCGGCGCAATCAGCTCAACCACCATGTTCACGTTGTCACCCGGCATCACCATCTCGACATCCTGCGGCAACTCACACGCACCCGTCACATCCGTCGTACGGAAGTAAAACTGCGGACGATAGCCCTTGAAGAACGGCGTATGACGGCCACCTTCATCTTTGCTCAAGACATACACTTCAGCCTCAAACTTCGTGTGTGGCGTAATCGCACCCGGCTTACACAGCACCTGACCGCGCTCAACTTCTTCACGCTTGGTACCACGCAGCAGAACACCCACGTTCTCACCTGCACGACCTTCGTCCAGCAGC
>JAVKCL010000001.1:0-11900 GCA_040222775.1 Pseudomonadales bacterium | reverse complement strand
AAGCCTTTTGTCTCGCCACCAAACGCTTCCGCACAAACACGCGTCAACGCCGCTGTCAGTGTCGTCTTACCATGGTCGACGTGTCCTATCGTGCCAACATTCACGTGTGGCTTATTACGCTCAAATTTCTCTTTGGCCATTTCTTTTCCTCAAACATGCCCAGATCGTTACAATGTTCAGCAAGCAGCCTGGCGGCACCCCTGCTGGGTTTACTACTCGGTTGCCATGTCCGGAATTAACCAACATGACAACAACTATGGTGCTCACAATCGGATTTGAACCGATGACCTCTTCCTTACCAAGGAAGTGCTCTACCGACTGAGCTATGTGAGCGTCAGGTTGCTCCGCAACCTTTAGGCAGTTTCGCTACGCGAAACTGCATCTCAATCGTCTCCTTACCTATGCAGTTTTGCAAAGCAAAACTGCCTAAGTGCCGCCCCAGCGGCACGACACCGACTGAGCTATGTGAGCGTCGCGTTGGCCTTTAGGCCAACGCTTAGCGAGCTTTTCGGCTGCGCCGAAAACTCGGTCTTAAAACTCAACCGTATCCTGTATTCCTGCTTGAGCTATCGCTCAACAAACGTTCCTCAATCTCTTTCGTGCCTTGCAGTCTCGCTAACCAAACCACACCAAAACTGCCATTGCTGTCCGCTACCAAACCGAGTTTTCACCAACGGTGAAAACTCGCTAAGGTTTCGGCTAAAGCCGAAACCGACATGGAGCGGGTAGCGGGAATCGAACCCGCATCATCAGCTTGGAAGGCTGAGGTTCTACCATTGAACCATACCCGCAGTATCTCGCCGCTACCCGTTGTCTCAACCCGCTCCAGCAATCAAGTTGATGGTGGTGGGGGAAGGATTTGAACCTTCGAAGGCTAAGCCGTCAGATTTACAGTCTGATCCCTTTGACCACTCGGGAACCCCACCCAAACTTTTTCAACTCAATCCTCGATCAAACTCGCTCTTGTGGTCCGCAGTAAATTTTTACAAGCACAAAAACACCATAGAGCAATCGATCTGCATGCTGCTGAATCGCTTGCTCTATGATGTCGAAGGGCTAAACCATGTGTTCTAACCCTTACCATTTTAGCGCCACCGCCTGCTGTCTACCAGCGTCCCGCCGCCTTTTCAGCGATATTTTGTCGCCGTTTAAGGGGCTCTCAAACTACTTCGTCACCGTAATGGTGCCGCCACAAGGAGTCGAACCCTGGACCTTCTCATTACAAGTGAGCTGCTCTACCAGCTGAGCTATGGCGGCCAAAATGGGAGGCGGATTCTATAGAATCTAAGCTGAGTGTGCAAACGCTGCGCAAGGTGAATTTGAGCTTAAAAATTCACTGCTGTCGGGGGTTACCCAGGCACTGAGCCGATACATTTTGCGATATCGAGGCAGGATTTCAATCTCCGCGCTTAATCCGAGCTTGCTCGCCGCTTGTTGCCGGGCGAAGGCGCCTTGCTGGCTGCTGAACAGCCCGATCGACACGCGTGCTCCAGCGTTGCCGCCCATCACGTAGTTTTCGATACCCGCGGCGGTTAAGGACTGCGCGACCTGATTGGTCGTTGCGGTTTGTGTGGAGGGAATGAAAACGAGAAACGTCGTGCCAATCTGCTCCTCGGTGGCCGTTTGATCAACCGCATAACCCTGCGCTGAGAGGGCAGTGTGGACAATTTCCAGTTCTGCAGCATCTGCAGTCGGCCCCCATACGCGACACTCCAGCGCCGCTGCGGGGGGTTGTGCCGCTGGCTGTGGCGCAACCGGCTCGCTGGCCACCTCAGACAACAGATGCAGCGGTTGTTCGCCCAGCAGAGCCAGGGGTTCTATGGCACGTGGCACAGGACGCGGATTTGAACTGAGCACCATGACGGCGAGCAGAATATTGGCAGCCACAATTGCCAGCACCAGTCGACCGCTGTGGATGGTCATCCACTGCCGTCTGTCGGTTGCGCGATTAGCCAATCAATTTGCCTATGGCGGTCATCACGCCCAGTTTCGCAATTCAGTGGCGGTGGATCAATCCTTTCTGCGCAAGGAGACTTCACCACCGTGGTACAACTCAGCACCCTGCTCAGTCGACACCCTCAGCGCGCCATCATCGGCAATACCGAGCACGGTACCGTGCACCTGGCGATCGCCGATGTGTACCGTGCAGGGCTCATTGTGCAAAGCATGCAGTGCATCGAAGCGTTCGACGAAAGTCGCGAATCCCGCCACTTCGAACTGATCCACCAGCTGATCTACCGCGCTCATGAGACGGATGGCCAGTTCAGTGCGGTTGAGCGTCACGCCATGGCGGCGCAGGTCGGTGACCGGCTGGTCGATGGCACTGATTTCTGCATCCTGCAGGTCTACGTTCACGCCTACACCGATAACCACGACCACGCCATCGTCCTGACGGGATAGCTCCACCAATATGCCGCACAGCTTGGCACCTTTGATATGTACATCATTGGGCCACTTCAGCTCTGCCGGCGCACCCATTTGTCGAATCTGCTCACACAGGGCTACGCCGATGATTGTACTCAGTCCGCCGAGTTCCAGCAGTGACCGTCGCGTGCTACGCGCCAGACTCATGGACAGCGAGCGAGCATAGGGCGACAACCAGACTTTTGCGCGGCGCCCCTTACCCTGGCTCTGGCCTTCGGCCAGCACCAGTTGACCAGCGGCCTGTTGGCCGTCGTCCATCAGCAAGGTGTTGGTGGATTCAACCTCGTCAAAGATCCGCACGCGCAGGTTGGGAAAGGCTGCTTTGATCAGATCTGCCTGCAACAGGTCAGTCACTGTGGCTCCTGTGGTTCGTATCGGTGGTGGTGTTGAATGAACAAGATGCTGGATCTGCTGTGCTCCGAAGGTGTGCGATTGTAGATCGAGCGGGAGATCCAAGTACACTGTGCGCAATTTAAGTGGAGCTGCGATGAAATCTCTGGTGACAACGTTTTTGCGCGGTCTGAGTGTGGTGCTGCCCATCGCGCTCACGATCTGGTTTGTGGTGTGGTTGGCAACCGGCACCGAAGACCTGCTGCGCTCCGTGTTCCTGTGGTTTCTGCCGCCAGAGTTGTACCTGCCGGGCCTGGGCGTGGCGCTGGGGATTGCGGTCATTTTTGCAGCCGGGTTGCTGGCGCAGATTTTCTTTCTGCGTCAGTTCTGGAACTGGATGGAGTCGCTTTTAGAACGCATTCCGCTGGTCAAGACTGTCTACAACGCCATCCGTGACTTTCTCGACTTTTTCTCCAGCACCGGGATCGAAAAGCAGGCTGCCAAGGTGGTGACCATCGACATGGGCAATGAGGTTAATCTGATCGGTCTCATCACGGACAACAATCCGGAATTTCCGATCGGTAACTCAACCGATTTGATCGCAGTTTACCTGCCTATGAGCTACAACGTGGGCGGTTACACCGTGCTGGTGCCGCGCACACGCGTTCATGACTCCAACATGACGGTAGAAGCCGCCATGCGCTACGCGATGACCGCTGGCATTCGCAAGCAGCAATAAGACCGATAAGGATAGAGAACCACGATGGCTGAAACAGGACTGGCAGAGAAATTACACGCCACACTGTGGGAACGTGACTGGCGTTCGGCGCCGATCTGGCAGCGGGCTGGTATCGATGCGGTAAGGATCGCCATTCTGGTTGGCCGGGATCTGTCTCAGGGCGATCTCAGCATGCGCGCCATGAGCCTGGTGTATACGACCCTGCTGTCTATTGTGCCGCTGCTGGCTCTGAGTTTTTCCGTGCTCAAAGGTTTCGGTGTACAGAATCGTCTGGATGAGACGTTGCAGGCCGCACTCGCGCCGCTGGGCTCGGACAAGGCACAGCAGTTGACCGAAAGTCTGATCGGTTTCGTCAACAACATGAATGTGGGCGTGCTCGGCACCGTGGGCCTGGGCTTTCTGTTGTTCACGGTCATCTCGTTGACTCAGAAGATCGAAGCCGCCTTTAACCAGGCCTGGCGTATCAACACACCCCGCAGCTTTGGTGAACGCTTCACCACATTTCTGTCCGCCATCACCGTCGGCCCGCTACTGGTGCTGTCCGCTATCGCCGCCACCGGCTCGGTTATGAACACGTCAGTGATGACTTACTTACGTGATATGGCGCTACTTGGTGAGGCCATCGATCTGGCGATTCGGCTGCTGCCTTTTGTGCTCATCATCAGCGCCTTCACCTTTCTCTACGCGGCCATACCCAACACACGGGTGAAGGTCAGTGCGGCACTGACCGGCGGCATTGTCTCCGGGGTGCTGTGGGAATCGCTGAGCCTGGGATTTGCGGCCTACGCCTCCGGCGCTTCGAACTATCAACTGGTCTACGCCACCTTTGCGACGGCAATTTTCTTCATGATCTGGTTGTACCTGAACTGGCTGATCCTGCTGATCGGCGCAAGTATCTGCTACTACCGCCAGCACAGCGAACTGGTCGCCACCGGTCTCAAAGAGGTGGCCTTCAGCCCGGTTCAGCTGCGTCGCTATTCGCTATCTGTGCTGACCTCGGTTGGCCATCGTTTCTACAACAGTGAGCCAGCAGCAACCCTGGAGGATCTCGCCGCAGAGCACGGCGTGCATGGCAACGTGATGCAACGGTGTATCGATGAGTTGGTGGAAGTCGGGTTACTTGCACCGTCCGGGGCCACGTATGTGCCTGCAGTGCCTTACGACACGACGACCCTGGTCGACGTACTGACCCGGCTGGAGAACTATCAACCCCCCGAATCCCACAACCCACCGGGGCTGACTGACAAGGAGCTGGACAGCCTCGAAAACACGCTGGCCGAAGCTCGCAGCAACGCGCTGGCAGACCTCACCCTGAAGCAACTGGTAGAAGACACGCTGGACCCGCGCTGACCGCTTCCCCATGTGGCCCTATCAGAGTACAAAGGGTGCTCAACCAAGGAGGCCTGATGGATAGATCTAAATACATGCGCAAGAAGATCGGTGGGCACACACTGCATCCGGAAACGCAGATGATGTCTTACGGTTACGATCCCTTCATGTCTGAGGGCTCGGTCAAACCACCTGTCTTTCTGACCTCGACTTTTGCCTTCAAGTCCGCAGAAGCGGGCGCCGATTTCTTTGACCAGTTGGCGGGGCGGGCGGAGAGCAAGGGTGATGCCGGCCTGATTTACAGCCGCTTCAATCACCCCAACCTGGAAATCGTGGAGGATCGACTGGCCCTCCTGGACGGCGGTGAGGCCTGTGCCGTGCACGCCAGCGGTATGGCGGCGATCAGCGCAGTATTCCTGACATTTCTGCGGCCCGGCGACGTCATCGTGCAAAGCTCACCACTCTATGGCGGCACCGAAACGCTGATTCGCAAGCTGCTGCCTGAATTCGGGATTCAAGCGGCGGATTTTCATAATGGTGTAGACACCGATGCGGTGCATGCGGCGGTGGAACGCGGGCGAGCCCTCGGGCCGGTGAAGATGATATATGTCGAAACGCCAGCCAACCCGACCAATTCAATGATCGACTTTGCGCTGATCACTGCCGAAGCGGATCGTTTAGAAGCCGAACAGGGCCTGCGACCGCTGCTGGTGTGTGATAACACGATGCTCGGACCGGTATTTCAGCGACCGCTGCAGCACGGTTTCGATCTAAGTGTGTACTCACTCACCAAATATGTGGGGGGTCACAGTGACCTGGTGGCCGGCGGCGTGGTCGGCCGCAGTGAACTGATCCGTCAGATCAAAACCATCCGCGGCGCCTACGGTTCGCAACTCGATCCGCACTCGTCCTGGATGATTGGCCGTTCATTGGAAACCCTGGTGTTGCGCATGCGCCAGGCGGCGACATCAGGTTCGCAGGTGGCCCGCTGGCTGGCGGATAACCCCCATGCCCCGGTGGATGTGCTGCACCCGGAACTGATCGAAGATCCCGCTTACCAGGCCACCGTTAAACGACAAGCCAGCGGGCCCGGTTCTACGTTTTCGTTTGTGCTGGCAGACGGCCGCCCACGGGCATTTAAATTGATCAATTCGCTCAAGCTTTTTAAATCCGCAGTGAGTTTAGGTGGCACCGAAAGCCTCGTCTGCCATCCGGCTTCAACCACCCATTCCGGGGTCAGCGAGGACATTCGTGCGGAAATTGGACTCAGCGAAGGTCTGATACGTATCTCGGTGGGACTGGAACATCCGGATGATCTGATTGCCGACCTTGAACAGGCCTTCAAGCAGGCTTTTTGAAGCCAGCGGAACGATTCGATGCTGATGCGCGTACTGGCCGACCTGGTGGTGGTCATCCATCTGGGCTTCATCTGCTTTGTGGTGCTCGGTGGTCTGCTGGTGCTGCGCTGGCGGTGGGTGATGTGGTTGCACCTGCCGGCGGTGGCCTGGGGGGCCGCCATTGAGTTCTTTCACTGGGTGTGTCCGCTGACACCGCTGGAGAATACGTTGCGTGAGGCCAGCGGGGCGGCGGGGTATTCAGGTGGGTTTGTGGAGCATTATCTGATTCCGGTGATTTATCCCCAGGGGCTGACAGGGGAGATTCAGGTGTTGCTGGGTGTGGGGGTGGTTGGGGTGAATGTTGGGGTTTATTTTTTTGTTTGGCGTGGTGGTGGGGTGGGGCGTCGGAAGTTGTTTTATTAAGAAGAGGACTAGCTTGGTGGGAGAGATTGGCGATCGTCGGGTTGGTTTGGAAGAATTGGACTTGGATTGGGTGCACGCCATCCCTGGCGCGGCACTTTCAGTTCGTTTTGGCCCCACGGCTCGCATCTCCGCTGCGCGCTTGCACGCGCGCAGCTGCTCGCCGGCGCCGCGCATGCGCGGCGCCCTACTCTCAGGTGCGGGATTAGTTCAAGAGTCAGGGTTTAGATACAAAAATGCCCGGTCCAAAGGACCGGGCATTTTTGAATTAAAGCCTGACGATGACCTACTCTCACATGGGGAGACCCCACACTACCATCGGCGATGAGTCGTTTCACTTCTGAGTTCGATATGGGATCAGGTGGTACCAACTCTCTATTGTCGTCAGGACAAATCGTCTTGGGCAAAGCCCAAGCCGTGTGGAGTTTGCTACGCAAACTCCGTCCGGATTCCGTACTGAAGTCCCCAAAAGGGCACTTCATCGAGTCCTTTTCAGGCTCAAGAATTCTTTTAACAGATCCAAAGATTGATGAATGGAGTTTGCTGTGCAAACTCGTCTACATATGAGTTATTTGAAGCTTTCTTTTTAAAGCAAACTGCAGAGCAGTTCGCTTCTGATCATTCACTAAAGACATGTCAATTCTATTCTTGTCACTACCCAGCCCATGCTGGCGAAGTGCAAAGATGGCGGCTTTATGTACCTATAACCTTTCGTATTCAGCATTTGCTTCTCTTGTTAAAAGAAGAAACGAGTTTACGCTCGATTATATGGTCAAGCCTCACGGACAATTAGTACAGGTTAGCTCAACGCCTCACAGCGCTTACACACCCTGCCTATCAACCTCGTAGTCTTCGAGGGTCCTTTAGAATCGCTAGATTAGTGAGATCTCATCTCGAGGGGGGCTTCCCGCTTAGATGCTTTCAGCGGTTATCCCTTCCGAACATAGCTACCCGGCAATGCCACTGGCGTGACAACCGGAACACCAGAGGTTCGTCCACTCCGGTCCTCTCGTACTAGGAGCAGCTCCTCTCAAATCTCATACGCCCACGGCAGATAGGGACCGAACTGTCTCACGACGTTCTAAACCCAGCTCGCGTACCTCTTTAAATGGCGAACAGCCATACCCTTGGGACCGGCTTCGGCCCCAGGATGAGATGAGCCGACATCGAGGTGCCAAACACTCCCGTCGATGTGAACTCTTGGGGAGTATCAGCCTGTTATCCCCGGCGTACCTTTTATCCGTTGAGCGATGGCCCTTCCATACAGAACCACCGGATCACTAAGACCGACTTTCGTCCCTGCTCGCCCCGTCGGGCTCGCAGTCAAGCACACTTCTGCCTTTATACGCATTCCATGATTTCCGACCATGGTGAGTGTACCTTCGTACTCCTCCGTTACTCTTTGGGAGGAGACCGCCCCAGTCAAACTACCCACCACACACTGTCCTCAACCCAGATAATGGGTCTAAGTTAGAACCTCAACGTAACCAGGGTGGTATTTCAAGGACGACTCCACAACCACTGGCGTGGCTGCTTCAAAGTCTCCCACCTATCCTACACAAGTTAAATCAAAGTCCAGTGTGAAGCTATAGTAAAGGTGCACGGGGTCTTTCCGTCTAGCCGCGGGTACACGGCATCTTCACCGCGATTTCAATTTCACTGAGTCTCGGGTGGAGACAGTGTGGCCATCGTTACGCCATTCGTGCAGGTCGGAACTTACCCGACAAGGAATTTCGCTACCTTAGGACCGTTATAGTTACGGCCGCCGTTTACTTGGGCTTCGATCAAGAGCTTCGCCGAAGCTAACCCCATCAATTAACCTTCAAGCACCGGGCAGGCGTCACACCCTATACGTCCACTTACGTGTTTGCAGAGTGCTGTGTTTTTAATAAACAGTCGCAGCCACCTGGTATCTTCGACCGCCAATAGCTTAGGGAGCAAGTCCCATCACCGTCAGCGGCGCACCTTCTCCCGAAGTTACGGTGCCATTTTGCCTAGTTCCTTCACCCGAGTTCTCTCAAGCGCCTTGGTATTCTCTACCCGACCACCTGTGTCGGTTTGGGGTACGATTGCTCATAACCTGAAGCTTAGAGGTTTTTCTTGGAAGCGTGGCATCGACTACTTCCCGATCCTATAGGTTCGGTTCGTCATAACATCTCGGCCTTAAAAGGGACCGGATTTACCTAGTCCCTAAGCCTACGTGCTTAAACCTGGATAACCATCACCAGGCCAGCCTAGCCTTCTCCGTCACCCCGTCGCAGTTATGCGCGGTACAGGAATATTAACCTGTTTCCCATCGACTACGCCTTTCGGCCTCGCCTTAGGGGTCGACTCACCCTGCGCCGATGAGCGTTGCGCAGGAACCCTTGGTCTTTCGGCGAGGAGGATTTTCACCTCCTTTATCGTTACTCATGTCAGCATTCGCACTTCTGATACCTCCAGCATGCCTTCCGGCACACCTTCAACGGCTTACAGAACGCTCCTCTACCAACGCACACTAATGTGTACGCTCCGCAGCTTCGGTATACAGTTTTAGCCCCGTTACATCTTCCGCGCAGGCCGACTCGACCAGTGAGCTATTACGCTTTCTTTAAAGGGTGGCTGCTTCTAAGCCAACCTCCTGGCTGTCTGGGCCTTCCCACATCGTTTCCCACTTAACTGTAATTTTGGGACCTTAGCTGGCGGTCTGGGTTGTTTCCCTTTCCACGACGGACGTTAGCACCCGCCGTGTGTCTCCCTCGCTGTACTCGTCGGTATTCGGAGTTTGCATGGGGTTGGTAAGTCTAGGTGACCCCCTAGCCCAAACAGTGCTCTACCCCCGACGGTAATACGAGAGGCTCTACCTAAATAGATTTCGAGGAGAACCAGCTATCTCCGGGCTTGATTAGCCTTTCACTCCTAACCACAGGTCATCCCCTAATTTTTCAACATTAGTGGGTTCGGTCCTCCAGTGCCTGTTACGGCACCTTCAACCTGCCCATGGCTAGATCGCCCGGTTTCGGGTCTACTCCTTGCGACTAAGACGCCCTATTAAGACTCGGTTTCCCTACGGCTCCCCTATACGGTTAACCTTGCCACAAAAAGTAACTCGCTGACCCATTATACAAAAGGTACGCAGTCACCCCTTCCGAAGAAGAAGCTCCCACTGCTTGTATGCATCTGGTTTCAGGTTCTTTTGACTCCCCTCACAGGGGTTCTTTTCACCTTTCCCTCACGGTACTAGTTCACTATCGGTCAGCTGAGAGTATTTAGCCTTGGAGGATGGTCCCCCCATATTCAATCAGGATTTCACGTGTCCCGACTTACTCGATTTCATCTACGGCTCGTTTTCGTGTACGGGGCTATCACCCTGTATCGCGCAACTTTCCAGAAGCTTCCACTAACAAACCATAAACTTAAGGGCTGTTCCCCGTTCGCTCGTCGCTACTTGGGGAATCTCGGTTGATTTCTTTTCCTCCGGGTACTTAGATATTTCAGTTCCCCGGGTTTGCCTCTACACCCTATTTTATTCAGGTGCAGATATCCCACAAGTGGGATGGGTTTCCCCATTCGGAAATCTCCGGATCAAAGTCTGTTTGCCGACTCCCCGAAGCTTATCGCAGGCTACAACGTCCTTCATCGCCTTCAGCTGCCAAGGCATCCACCAGATGCACTTCTATGCTTGACCATATAATCCAACGTATCTCGTTCTGTTCACTGCTTGAGCTAACAAGTTATCTCAAAGAACTTCTACTACTTGAGCCGACAAGTCAGCTCAAAGAAAACGAATCACCGGTTCCCCCTTTTGTATCAGCTGTTTTTAAGCAGCTTGGGTCCCGATTGGTCGACTATATGTACATAAAAAGTTTGTTGCTGACCCGCTATCAAGGTAAACCTTGTTAACGGCAACAATATCGCCATCTTTTTTTGTGTTTCACACTTATTCCAGGAACAAGCTGCAGCCTCAGTGATGGGACTACAACCAAAGAACAGTGATCGCACAATGAATACAAAGACACATCTTTAAATTGAATGTTGCTGCTTCGCCAATTGCTTGGCTGGCAAACAACTATCACATTGAAAGAATTCATTTAGTTATCTGTATGCACGGAAATGCATACAGACCATATGTACCCGCGTTGTTTTTCCAATCTCGAAAGAATTGGAGATAACAATGCGGCTAATCGTATGTAGCTTTCTACTGCCTGCAACACATGCGGCTTACGCCACAAACTGCGGATGCATACAAATCGAAAGCTATTCGATTATTCATCAATCTCTGAATTGTTAAAGAACGAAGCTTTTGCCTCCGAGAGGCGAAAGCTTACATAGAAGGGATCAATAATCGCTTCGATGTAAGCTCTGACAGACAAGCCCTGAACACCCTAAATACCCTGAATACCTTGATGGTTCCGCGAGTTTTGCGCGAAAGCGCGAAATCTCGATCAACAACTCGCGGAGCGAGTTGTATTGGTGGAGCCGAGGAGGATCGAACTCCTGACCTCCTGCGTGCAAGGCAGGCGCTCTCCCAGCTGAGCTACGGCCCCGGTCGTGTTTCACTTCAGTGAAACACTTAGGCAGTTTGCTGCGCAAACTGCACACTAGCGAGGGTCGCAATACTCATCTCACCAGTGCGTTACTGCGGGCCTGATTCGCTCGAAAATGGTGGGTCTGGGTGGATTTGAACCACCGACCTCACCCTTATCAGGGGTGCGCTCTAACCAACTGAGCTACAGACCCAGGTGCTCTGTTCTCTTATGAGTGTTTAAGCCGTACGTCTGACTTAAACAAAGTGAGTTAGACATGAACCTTCGTACGCTACCTATCATTTTACTGATAAAGAACGCCGAGCTGGCTCAGCAGACAATCCATTCGTGTAGGAACAACATAATCCGTTGTAGAGGTGGACCTACTATTTCTAATCTCATTACAAGAACGATTTTTGCTCTTTTTACCTGGCGCTTGCGCGCTAAGAATCACCCTTTCGAGTGCACCAGGAAATATTCCTGGAGAGCGGGTGTTCAAGCTGGATTAGATCAAGGTCGATCGTTTTAAGGAGGTGATCCAGCCGCAGGTTCCCCTACGGCTACCTTGTTACGACTTCACCCCAGTCATTGACCACACCGTGGTAAGCGCCCTCCCGAGGGTTAGACTACCTACTTCTGGTGCAACCAACTTCCATGGTGTGACGGGCGGTGTGTACAAGGCCCGGGAACGTATTCGCCGCGACATTCTGATTCGCGATTACTAGCGATTCCGACTTCATGGGGTCGAGTTGCAGACCCCAATCCGGACTACGATCGGCTTTTTGGGATTCGCTTACCATTGCTGGTTCGCAGCCC